>NZ_JACCDF010000019.1 GCF_013415105.1 Vreelandella salicampi | reverse complement strand
CATCCGTGAGCATTTGTCGGGGCATCGCAAGCTCGCAGTTTGTTGGCGTGAGAACCTCTATTCTGCGAGCTTGCCCCTATCCTGCCAAATCATCCTCGACCAAACGTCAACACGCCCTAGGAAGGCTATGTTTTTTTGGTACTTTTTGGTAGCTTTATGTAAAGCTATTCTGGAAATAGAAACAAAAAACACTTGAGGAAGCCATGGCCACTTTTTCTTTCAACAACCTTGATGCGTCACGTAGCTACACCGAGGGCGGGGCGCCCATCACGGTTGATAACGATATTGCTCTGTCCGGTAGCCCGGCGGGAAATTTTACAGGGGGAACCCTACAGTTTTCGCTTTCGGATGCTGATTCGGGTGATACCTTCTCGTTGGTCAGTGACAGCGATCCGAAGGTAGATGGTGCCATTTCGTTCGATGGGGACGATGTCTATCTAGGAAACGGCACCGAGCGCGACAAAATTGGTGTGATCGATAGCACGCTGAATGGCCAGAATGGGCAGGACCTGAAGATTAATTTCTCATCCCCTTTGACCAATGGCAGCTTCGAGTCTGGCGATACCGCCGGTTGGACTGTCTATGAAAGCGAATACGACAAAGTGACGCTTGGCGGCCAGACAACAGACTATTACTACAATGACGGCACAACCACGGGCTCCGGCGCGGCCGTTACAGTCGCTGATAGCGCGTCTGTTTCTTATCGTCACGAAGTTCAGCAGTTGGTTGTCAATAATGGCGACTATGCCTTGAACTTGACTAACAGAGGAAGCATCAGTTTTACGAATCAGACTCCTACCCGGGTGGATGGGGAAGCTATTGATGGCTATGGGTCCTGGTTTGGCCCCTATGTGGTGAGCGATCCGTTCACGGTAGAAAATGCGGGCGCTTCTATTGCCTTCGATTGGTCGGCGCAAAACGGCGGTGATTCTTATGATGTCTTTGGTTATTTGGTAGACCTGGGAGCCGATGGTGCCTATGGCGGTGGCGATGACTCACGCACCAAGCTGTTTTCTGAGCGTGGAGACTCTCGTGACTGGACCACCGAAAGCATCGAACTGTCCTCGGCGGGTACCTATGCCTTCGAATTCGTCAGTGGCACTTATGACCAAACGGGCGGTAAAGGCGTGGGAGCTTCGCTTTACATTGATGCTGTCCGCTTGATCTCTGGCGAGGTCACTAGCGAATCAACCGTTAGTGCCATCGCGCAGAAAGTGACCTTTGCCAGCACAGCAGAGGATACCGTGCCTTCCAGGACGCTGACCGTCAGCGCCAAGGATGCGGAGAACAATGAAACGTCAGCGACGATGTCGCTCGATACCACCCAGCTGAACGATGCACCCTCATTCACAGGCGATGCGACACTTGATGCAGTTGATGAGGACAGTACACCCGCAGGCGAGGCCGTAAGCGCCTTGTTTGGATCACTGTTCAGTGATGTGGACGCCACTTACGAGCCGAAAGATACCCTCGCGGGAATTGCTGTTACCGACGATACCAGTCAGGAGTCAGAAGGACATTGGCAGTATTCCACTGATGCGGGGGCTCACTGGTTTGATCTAGAGAGTGTTGGGGCGGACTCGGCGCTGTTGCTGGAAGCAGACGCTCTGCTACGTTTTGATCCAGTCGAGCATTACAATGGTAAACCGGGTTCGTTGACCGCACACGCGGTAGATAGCGCCGGTTCAATAACCTTTACTGAAGGGAACACCCGAGAAACGTTCGATACCACGTCTGATGATGCCACCTCTTCCGTATCTGACGCCGGAGTAATACTCTCGACAACGATCAACGCAGTAAATGACGCTCCCGTTTTCACGACATCCAAC
Source organism: Vreelandella salicampi (assembly GCF_013415105.1). Lineage (GTDB taxonomy): Bacteria > Pseudomonadota > Gammaproteobacteria > Pseudomonadales > Halomonadaceae > Vreelandella > Vreelandella salicampi. Next base: position 59,276 of record NZ_JACCDF010000019.1, on the reverse strand, counting down.
ACGCTGAGCACGTCCGAAAATATCAAGGAAGTCGCAACACTGGAGGCGACTGATGTAGAAAAAGGCACGATTACCTATTCTCTTACAGGCGGTGCTGATCAGTCACTGTTCACACTGGACACCGACTCTGGTGCTCTGAGCTTTGTCGATGCCCCTAATTTCGAGTCACCTAAAGACCAAGATGAGGACAACGTCTACGATGTAACGGTGACGGCGGATGACGGCCAGGGTGGCAAAACGCCCTTGTCGTTAGAAGTCACGGTGACCAACGTCAATGAACGTTCCCCATCACCAATCCGTGTGACACCCAACTCCTCGGATGACTCATTGCCGGATACGCCGTCTGGTCGTCCTTCGGTAAGCGAGACGATTTCCACTACCGGTAGCCGCAGCGGCACCGCCAAGCTGGTTGAGAATACCGGAAATGACAACGAAGTCACGGTGACACTGCCTGGTGGCACCAGCCTGGTCAATCAGGGGGCACGTAGTGCGGTCAATGCTCAGCAGGCGATTGCCGATTTGATTGGCAGCATCGATGCCAAGCAACCGGGCAACTTGGATGATCAAAGTAGCGTGGCCACTGACTGGCTCTCAAACCGTCCTGATGGCTCATTGCTTGATATCCGAACGTTGGTATTAAATGACAATCGGAGTGCTTCAACCGGTACACCTATTCAGATTATGGGTAATGCTGATGGCGGTGCGGGAAGCAGCGGCCATCAGGAAGCGTTTGTTATTGATACCACTGGACTGCCTGAAGGGAATCTACTTCAGCTTGATAACATCGAATTCGCCAGTGTTGTCGGCGCCACTTCTATTACGGGTGGTGAGGGGAATAACGTTATTGTCGCGGATGATGCCGCGCAGACTATTGTACTCGGTGAGGGTGATGACGAACTCTACGGCGGCGGTGGCGACGATACCGTTGGCTCTGAGGACGGCGATGACCGGCTCTTTGGCGACAGCGGCGACGATGAGCTGTTCGGCGGTGCCGGTGCTGACTTGCTACACGGTGGCAGCGACACGGACGTGGCGCGTTATGAAGGTAACCGCGATGAATACCTGATCACTCAAGATCACAGCGTCATCACAGTACAAAACAAGGAAGACGCAAGCGATATTGACACCTTGGTCAATGTGGAAAGTCTGGTCTTTGCCGACGGAGAAGAAAACATCACCTATGACGACGACCTGACATGGATCACCGGGCTTTACGATCAGGTGTTGGGCCGCCAGGCCGATGTGGACGGTATTCAGTACTGGGCGCAGCAACATGCGGCTGGTCTGAGCAAGAGCGAGATGGCACTGTTGTTCATGACGTCGCCGGAAGCCGGTCAATCCCTAGATATGCAGAGCGCCGGTATCGACAGCGTGGTGGACACGCTCTACGCTTCATTGCTTGGACGTGATGCAGATGCGTCGGGCAAGGCCTATTGGGCGAGCCAAATGGAAAGTGGGGTCTCGCTGCACCACGTGGTAGGCGGCTTCATGGCGGCCGAAGAGATGCGCACCCACGACCTGAACACCACGCAGTGGGATTTCATCGCTTAAGGGATCAAGGCGCCATGATTTTACATGGCGCCTGGCCGATGCAGAGATCGAAAAGCTCAAGCAGCTGGCGATTTTTCAGGCTGCGCGTACCGCGTATGCGCGGGCGCTTTCTGAAGAGCTACCCAAGAAAGAGATGCACTGAGCCTGGCGCTATCTAGTTATCCGCAATGAACAAGGGATGATCTTCCTAGGGCAAACGGGCCTTGCAGCACTTTCGCTTGCAGGTTTATTCCTCTGCCCTGCAACTCAATCATGGGCTCTTCAGTATGAGTCATTGGTTACCATCCGGTCGATGATGCCTCCTACTTACCTCAGTGGGCACATGCCTCGCTGGGTGGGTGAGGTGGGCTTTCTGTCGAAACGTGTCTATCTAGTAGAGCTGTTGCGTGTCGTGGGCCAGGCCCAAGCAGCGTTTGGTGCGGTTTCTCAAGCAGGTCTGCTTCCCTGAACAATCCTTGGCCGCCGAATGCGGGCACTACGTCCTGCAGGAGGTCGAATGGTTTCTCCTAGCTTTTTTGGCGACCGGCGGGAGGTGTTATTGCGTCTTGTGTGACCGGGCTACGTCGAGAGACCGGCCCAGGAAACACGTAGCCCACACCTCTGACCGACTGGATTGGAAGCTTGAAGGCAGAGGTCGAGAACTTGCGCCGAAGTCGGGAAACCAGGACATCAAGACTGCGGTCATCCGGCCCGCTCTGCGGCTTCTTCAAGGCGACAAATAGGTGATCGCGTGATACGGGCTCGCCGGGTGTCGCCGTCAGCTGAAGCAGAACGCCATACTCAGCCGCGGACAGCCGGACGGCTTCTCCATCCGGCGAGATCAGTACCCATGCTTCGACGTCGAAGTTCCATTCTTCCGCTGGCTGGGCTTTTGTTGTTTCAGCAGCCGTCGCTACGGTGTCGCTGTTGCGGATCCGCCGCCACAAGCTGAGCACCACCGCCTCCAGTTCGCGCATGCTCACGGGTTTGCAAAGATAACTGTCGGCGCCACGCCCGAGGCCTTCGATACGCGCTTCGAGCCCCCCGTGAGCTGTCACCATGATGACACCGGCGTTACTTTCTTCGCGCAGGCTTTTAATCGCGTCCATTCCGCTTTCACCGGGAAGGCCCACATCGAGCAGTATGATGTTCGGGGAGATGTCGGAAAGCATGCCACGCAATGCCTCGATCGAACCGGCTTCAAAGACCGTCATCCCCCGTTTGTGCAGGTAGCGAGCAACAGGTTGGCGGAAATCCGGTTCATCATCCACAAGGGCGATGCGTATCAAGGTCATCGAATTCTCCACTCAAGTCTTGAGCATGGGTAGTGAGACGCAAAATACTGTGCCATGGGTCTGGTCCAAGCTAATGCTCCCGTTGTGCAGGGTGACGATGCGCTGAACTAAGTGTAAGCCGAGGCCCGCACCCGGTTTATGCTGGGTGCGGCGCGCACGATAAAACTTCTGGAACAGCCGTGACACATCGGCGGGGTCAATGCCCGGTCCATCGTCGCGTACGGCCACCTCAACATGATTACCTTTCTGGCGGCATGACAGCGCCACCCCTTCGTGTGTAAGGGCGTATTTGCAGGCATTGTCCAGCAGGGCGGAAAAGGCGATGGGCAGCAGGTAGGGGTCGGCATCCACCCAGATCGGCTCCGCGTCTGCATGCAGAGTCACGTTGTACTCCGAGGCAAGTTCGGCCAGCACGGTAGTGACGTTGAGCTCGCCCGAACGGCGGCTCTGAGAAACGCTTTCTAGCCAGTCATCGGCCAGGCACCCCTCGACTAGATTACTCAATCGCCGCGATGCGCGGTGGATGCGGTCCAGTTCCTCGGCCGATTCCTGATCGTCCGCCGGTAAGTTGCAGGCAATGAGATCCGCCGACGCCGCCATGATGCCCAGTGGAGTGCGAAATTCGTGCGAAACCATGGTCAGGAAGTTGAGTTGCTCCTGGAGTGTGGCTTCCGCCGCGCAACGGGCGGCGTTCTCCTTGTCGAGGCGCTCCCGCAGCATGTCACGCAGCCGCTCCGTCACCATGACCGATAGCCCCGCGGTCATGCCGAAGAAAAAGAGAATCCCCCAGACGAAGAAGGTGCTCGTGCTGGGGCCGAGCTGCATTATGTCGGTGGCCAATACCGGCTGTAACAAGTGTTGGGTTGCACGTGCCAGGTTGATAACCCCATGCAGGGTAAGCAACACCGCCACTGCCTGAAGCGCATTAAGCTGGAGGCGGCTTTCACGCTTGAGAGTCCAGGCGCCGAGAAGTGCCAGGAGACTCATCCCGAGGCTGATGCTGATGATGCGAAGCCCGATAGCGTCGGGGGCATCATGGAAAAGTACGATAGGGAGGCAAAACACCACCACAATGGTGGCCAGCAAGGACCATCCAACCGGCTGACCGAAGAAACGTCGGATACCAGCCACCAAAAAGGCGTGACCGATCAGAACCAAAGCGTTGGCAACCGCGATGGACCAGAACGATGGGATGAGGTTGCGTCCGTAAAGCAAGCCCACTCCAACGCTGATGGCGACCATGCCGATGACCCATTCACGAGGGCCAGGCAGGCCTCGGTGTAGGCGGTAAAGCAGCGCCAGTACCAAGGACGAAAGCGCCAGGGTCATGCACAGCACCGCCAGAAGCGTGCGGGTATCAAGCTCGGGTATCACCATCGGGACCGTATTCAAGAAAAGAGCTGTTATCGACCCGACAGCCTTTCAGGCGACTGTGTAATATTTAGGTCTAAATAAGCACTGTAAATTATAGGTGCACGCTTATTTCGTCAAGTCCGCCGAAAATGCAAACAAATGTCACAAAAATGCTTTTGACTCTCTCAGACGGGTTGTTTCTACTTAGTCCGATTTACTTAGTAACATCGCGTGAAAAGTGCGAGCCAATGTAATGGATAATGCAGGAAGCTGGTACTGCCTGCCGTGGCAGAGGTTGTCGACGCAGTATGTGATTAAACGGCTCTCACCGTGGGGGCAATAAAAAAGAATATGGAGGCGGGTGATGGCGAGCGATCTTTTGCAACATGGTAACTTCAAGGAAGTCATTTTCATCGATACAGGTGTTGATGACTGGCAATCTCTTGTCGACGGTGTTCCCCAAGGAAACGAGATCGTGATCCTGGACTCCACCCGCGACGGCCTTGTGCAGATGGCAGAATGGGCGGCGGGCCGTGAAGGTTATGGCGCCATCCATATCCTCTCCCACGGCAGCCAAGGTGAAGTGCAACTCGGCACCGCCAGCCTGAATAACGATACCTTACCCGGCTATTCTGAAGCACTGGCGAAAATCGGCCAGAGCCTGACTGAAGACGGCGATATCTTGCTGTATGGCTGTAATGTCGCTGCCGATCAAACTGGTTTGGATTTTATCGGCAAACTTTCCCAAATCACCGGCGCTGATATTGCCGCTTCCAGCGACCTCACGGGTGCTAATGATAAAGGTGGCAATTGGGTTCTGGAGCAGCAGGTGGGTGAGATAAAAACCCAGTCCCTGCTAGGAATGGAGTACGACAACGTGCTGGCTGCTCCTGTCGATCAAGCCTTTTCAGGCATGCTCCCTTATATGCATTATTACATGCCTTATACGGTCGGTGGGTCTGAGGGGTTAAGTTTTTCGGCGAGTCCGGGCTCTATGATGGCTGAAATCCGCATTATCGATGAGCCTACTGGCTTCACAACAGGTAATGCCGCATATTTGTTTGTCGATATGGGTAACTATGTTGAATTTTCCTCGGTTGATCCGGATGGTGATGGTCCTGATGCCAAGTCGCTCTTTACCTTAAACCAGTTGGCGGCTGGGTATTATCAATTTTCATACTCAAGCAGTTACGAAGTATCTGGATGGGCTAAAGGCAGCGAAGTCGTTTCGGTTGAAGTTGATCTGGCAAGTACCGGTACCTATGGGCCTGACGCGGCGAGTGCAATAACCTATACGAAGTCTGATCAGGATTCAGGAATGTATGCTGGTGGCGCGCTAAACTTCGGGAGCGCCTGGACCAACATTGATACCGTCAGATTCACGGTTTCTGATTCCGGCATGATGATGGGGATGGTCGAGCTCTTGCTCGATACGATTGATTTCAGCGATCCAGTTCAAGAGGACACAACGCCGCCCACTGTGACGATCGATGTAGCTGATACCAGCTTGATAGCGGACGAAACATCGGAGGTTACCTTCACCTTCAACGAAGCGGTTCAGGGTTTCTCCAATGCCAACCTTACGGTGGCAAACGGCATGCTCAGTGCTGTAGAGACAGCGGATGGTGGCAAAACCTGGACGGCAACGCTAACGCCAATCTCCAACATCAATGATGACACTAACGTAATCGCGGTTGTATTGGATGGCGTTTCCGACTTGGCGGGGAATGTTGGCTCCGGAACCACCAACTCCAATAATTACGCTATCAATACCACCGTACCCGATGCGCCGGCTCTGGCACTGGAAGGCGACAGCGGTGTCAGTGACAATGATGGAGTGACCAACAATGGCCAGGTCAATGTCTCTGGCCTGGTAGATGGCGCTACTTGGGAATACAGCACCGATGACGGTGAGACATGGAGCACCGGAAACGGCACCAGTTTCACTCTTCAAGAAGACGGTGCCAAGAGCGTTATCGTGCGCCAGAGTGATGCTTCGGGCAACAAAAGTGCCGCTTCCGCCCCTATATCAGTGAATGTCGACACCTCGGCGCCAACCTGGAGCAGCTCCACCCCTGCTGACGAGGCGACCGACGTCAACGGCGCCGACAACATCACCCTCACCTTCGATGAAGCGGTGCTGCAGGGAACGGGCAACGTCACGCTGTATAACGTCACCGACAGCGCGACGGTGGCCACCATCGCCGCCAACGACGCCCAGATCTCCGGCTGGGGCACTACCACCATCACCATTGATCCCAGCGTAGTTTTGCCCGGCGGCACCAATGTTGCCGTGCAGTGGGACGGCACGATATTCCATGACACGGCTGGCAATAACGTGGCTAGCGTGTCCGACACCACCACGTTCAACTTCCAGACCGCCAATAGTGCGCCTGTCGTAGACCTGGACGGAAGCGCGGGTGGGAACAACGGCTCAGGCGACGACATCGCCAACCAGAGCTTCACCGAGAACGGCAGTGCCGTCGCGGTGGCTCCCGACGTCACCGTCTCTGATGCTGAAGGCGACACCCTCAGCGCGACAGTGAACATCACTAATGCTGCTACCGGCGATTCGCTAAGCCTGAGCGGCACTTACGGCACCATCAGCGATGCAAATGTTACTGGAAGCGGTGCCGCCTCCATCACCATTAGCGGCAGCCACTCAGCAGCTGATATACAGGCAGCGTTGCGTGCGATCACCTTCTCCAACACCAGCGACGATCCGGGCGACACGGCACGTACTGTGAACTTCACCGTCAATGATGGCCATTCTGTCAGTGCGGTGCGCACCAGTACGATCGCCGTCAATACCATTAACGATGCGCCAGCGTTGACCACTCCCGGCACTATTACCCTGGCGGACACTGTAAGCGACGATACCTTCAGCGACCAGACGGGCCAGCTTTCCGGAAGTGATCCCGACAGCGGTGACCTGACCTATGGCTTCAACGGTGCTGGCGCAAGCGCAGCGCTGACGGAGGGCGGCATAACCTACGACCTTTCCGTGGAAGGCACTTATGGCACGCTCTATCTCGAAAAAGCCACTGGCCAGTATTTGTTCCGTGCGGATGCTGCGGCCGTTAATGCGCTGAATGCTGATGCGAGCGAGGACTTCACTGTCTCGGTGAGCGATGGCATTGCACCGGCTGTCACGAAAACACTGACCGTCGACCTGGCGGGCGCGAACGACGCGCCCACGCTCGACCTCAACGGCAGCATCGGCGGCACGAGCAACACCGCGACATTCGCCAGTGGCGGCGACCCGGTTGAAGTCACCACGGCCGACGCTACCTTGAACGACGTCGACAGCGGCGACCAGATCGAAAGCCTGACCGCCACCCTGACCACCCGCCCCGATGGCGACGGTGTAGAGAGCCTGTTGCTGAACAGCACCGCCGGCACGGCGGCCTCCGACAACGCCCTGACCGTGAACTACACAGAGGACACGGGCATGCTCTCGGTAACCGGGGCGGCAAGCGCGAGCACCTATCAGACAATCCTGCGCGGCATCCAGTACGACAACACCGACGCCGCCATCGACATCACCATCAGCGACCGCACTGTCAACGTGGTGGTCAATGACGGCACCGACGACTCCCTCGTGGCCTCCGCCACGGTCGGCGTCGTCACGGCGCCGGTGGTGGGCCTGAGCGCCACGGGCGGCTATCGCGAGGGCGACGGCGGCAAGCTCATTGCCACCGGTGCCACCATCACCGAGCCCGATGGCGACAACCTCAACCAGCTGGTCATCACGCTGACCAATCCACAGGACGGCGCCTCCGAGAGCCTGCAGTTGAGCGGGCGTGGCCACAATGATGTAGTGAACGGCATTACCGTCAACTACGACAGTTCGACACAGATCACACTGACCGGCACGGCCACGGCGGCCGACTATCAGACGCTGCTGCGCGAGCTACAGTACGAGAACGCTTCCAAGGCCCCCAGCGTCACCAACCGCAGCATTTCCGTGCAGGGAACGGACGTGAACGGCAATCCCGGCGCCACGGCCACGCTCAGCCTGCCCGTAGAGCCGGTGAACGACGCCCCCACGGGCACCGTCACCATCAGCGGCATTGCGGAAGAAGACAAAACGCTCACAGCCAGCAACGACCTGGCCGATGGCGATGGCCTAGGTAGCATCGGCTATCAATGGCTGCGTGATGGCAGCGCCATCATCGGAGCCACGGGTGAAAGCTACACACTGACGCAAGCCGACGTGGGCGCCGAGATCAGCGTGCGGGCCAGCTACACTGATCAACAAGGAACCAATGAATCGGTCACCTCTGCCGCCACGGCGACGGTAGCGAACATCAACGACGCGCCCACCGGCAACGTCACCATTACCGGCGCCAGCACTCAGGGCGAAACCCTGAATGCCGATACCAGCGGGCTGGCCGACGAAGATGGCCTGGGCTCCTTCAGCTACCAGTGGCTGTGCAATGGTGTAGACATCAGCGGTGCCACGGGCATCACCTACACCCTGACTCAATCAGATGTGGATGCCGAGATCAGCGTGCGAGCGTCATATACCGATGTTCAAGGTACAGCAGAAGCCGTGATTTCAAGCGCCACCGTCCCGGTAGCAAATGTCAACGACGCCCCCACTGGCAGTGTGATCATTACCGGTACCGCTGAACAAAACGTGACGCTCACCGCGAGCAACGATTTGGCTGATATTGATGGCATGGGCACGATTAGCTACCAGTGGCTGCGCGATGGGGTGGAAGTCACGGGGGCTACGGGCGAAAACTACACTTTGACTCAATCAGATGTGGATGCCGAGATCAGCGTGCGAGCGTCGTATACCGATGTTCAAGGTACAGTAGAAGCCGTGACTTCAAGCGCCACCGTCCCGGTAGCAAATGTCAACGACGCACCTACCGGCAGTGTAATCATTACCGGTACTGCTGAGCAAAGCGTGACGCTCACCGCGAGTAACAACCTAGCCGATATTGATGGCATGGGCACGGTGAGTTACCAGTGGCTGCGCGATGGGGTGGAAGTCACGGGGGCTACGGGCGAAAACTACACTTTGACTCAATCAGATGTGGATGCCGAGATCAGCGTGCGAGCGTCGTATACCGATGTTCAAGGTACAGCAGAAGCCGTGATTTCAAGCGCCACCGTCCCGGTAGAAAATGTCAACGACGCCCCCACTGGCAGTGTGATCATTACTGGCACAGCAAGGCAAGGCGAGACCCTCACAGTGTCCAATACCTTGGCCGATGAAGACGGTCTGGGCACAATCAACTATCAGTGGCTGCGTGACGATGAGGCTATAGAGGGCGCCACCAAAGAGACCTATACCTTGGGACGGGCAGATATAAGGGCGGAAATTAGTGTTCAAGCCCGCTATACCGATGGCCAAGGCACCGCTGAAACGGTGGCTTCTCTAGTAACTGATCCAGTTATTGCGCTTCCGGTATCGCCTTCACGCCCTGAACCAGAACTTGAGGTTGATGTAATGCCACTCCCTGATACTCCTATGGGAGAGTCGGCTATACGTGAAACCTTTAAGAATACGAGTAACGAAACACGAAGTGCCCGGTTGGTTGAAAATACGGGTAACAATAATGTCGTTACTGCCACGTTGCCAGGAGGGATGCAATTGTCCAGCGATGGGTCACGCACCGCAACGGAGCGTGACCAGGCCCTGGCTAATCTTGTTGCCAGTATTGAAGATAAAGAACCCAGTAACGTGTCCGAGCAGACGCAAACCGCAGTCAATTGGCTCAACACTCGCCCTGACGGCACCCAGTTGGATATCCGTACGTTAACCTTTACTTCGGATATTGCTGCCAATGATCCGATCGTAATCCGCGGTGAGACAGATAACTCCACGAGTGGTTTTCAGGAAGCATTTGTTATTGATGTGACCAACCTCCCTGGTGGTACACGTCTTCAGCTGGACAATATCGATTTCGCCAGCATTAAAGGCGCTGTAAGCATTGAGGGAGGAGAGGGGGATAATGTCGTCATTGGTGACAACGAGGCACAAGTGATTTTACTCGGACCGGGCGACGATGAATTGTGGGGTGGTGGTGGCGATGACACCATCGGTTCAATGGGAGGCAACGATCGGCTCTTCGGTGAGCAAGGCAACGATCTAATTTACTCTGATAGCGGTGCCAATGTTTTTCATGGTGGTCTGGATGAAGATACTGTCCGCTACGAAGGAAACCGTGATGAATATGTCGTCTCTCAACAGCATGCGGTAATTACGGTGTATCGCCATGACAAGCCGGAAGATGCCGACACCCTGATCAACATAGAGCAACTGGTTTTCGCCGACGACCAATTGACGCTAGGCTATGACTCCATACTTGAGGAAGTCACTGCTCTCTATGCCCAAGTCTTGGGACGTCAAGGAGATGTAGAGGGAGTGCAGTACTGGGCGCAGCGGCAAGCCGAAGGGTTGAGCAAAGCCGATATGGCCCAATTGTTTATTACCTCGCCGGAAGCTGGGCTACGGCTCGATGTGCAGGGTGACGGCATCGATACGGTGCTGGGTACGCTCTATGGCTCGTTGCTGGGTCGGGAAGCGGATGCGCCGGGCAAGGCCTACTGGGCGAGTGAGCTGGAAAGTGGGGCCTCGCTGCGCGACGTGGTTGGCGGTTTCATGGATTCCGAGGAAATTCGCACCCACGGCATGAACGCCACGCAGTGGGATTTCATCGCTTAAGGGATCAAGGCGCCATGGTTTTACATGGCGCCTGACCGATGCCGAGATCGAAAAACTCAAGCAGCAGTTGGCGACTTACCCAATGGCGCAGAATGTAAGTGCTGCCTGCGGCTTTACTGCGGTTAATAACACTACCCCTGGCTTCGGCTGGGGGGGGCTATTTTGGATAAGGAGCCTCTAGGCCCCAATGGATCGCGCTCTCGAAAACCGAGCACGCTGACGGTTATTACTTACCCCGTGATAGCTATGGCTTTTGCCGTTAACCAAGCCGTGGCTCATGTGCTGCTCGCGGAGCTTTCCAAGTTGTTGCCGTTTATCCAGCATGGTGATAGATATCAACCTGTGGCCCTGCTGAGTTTGGATGGCCAGAATAACCTCTACCTGCACAGCGATGGCCGTTAACGCTGGAATGCGGCGAAGGGCAAGAGCCGCTGAAAGTGAACGGCCTATACCGCGTCAATGAGAAGGCACTGAACGCTCTGGATGCTGACGCCTACGCCACGTTACGCAGTGGCCCCATGGCACTCGCCCATGCCCAGCTGTTTTCGATGAGCCAGCTTAGCCAGTTGACCGAAGGTGCGAAGTTCCATACCCGGCATGGTAGTGCTGACGCGGCTCTTGAGAACCTTGACAAGCTGTTCGGTGAGGATGACGATCTCGCCTTCGACTTTGATAGCTGAAGAGACGGGGTTGGCCCATAGGCTACCTAGTCGCCCTGCTAGCAGGGTGGCTGCTGTTGAGACGGCCTCACGGCTGCATGATTCCCAGCTCGCGCAAGTGAGTCATGGCTTTTCCCGACAAGGCGGCGCTGAACTCATCGGTGGTGACGAATACCATCAGAGAGCCTTCCGGAGTTTTCTCCAAGGTTTCGACCAGTGCTTCGCTGTCGCCGTGCTCTCCATGAGTATCGAAGTTATAGCGCGCCTGCTCTCCGTCAGGCGTTTGCACCCAGAGGTTGATTCCTCGCTGCAGTGTCATAAGATCCTTGCCATTGTGACGGAGGTAGGCGTTTTCCCACTGCTTGGCCAGGAACCCACCGGTCGCGCGCGCATCGAGCTCCGAGCCGTCATCAAGCATCGTTTTAAGGCGCGAGACGCTTTCTCGGCTATTGCCTGGCGACAGATGGTCTGACAGCACCTGCTCTCCCTTAATGAGCGCTGCTGTCCAGGCGCTCCGGTACTCTGGCACCGATGAGGGCGATTTGGCGCGCAAGTCGAATTCCGGCTCGAGGGCGGCCTGCCAGGGTGTCATGATAATTTGCGGTGACAGGCGGCGGCTGTCATGGATACCCCGCCAGGCAATGAACGCATGGTCGGGTAGGGGGGTGGCCTGAGCCAGGACGGCCAATGAGGATGCCGTGACACGCCGAACTGTTCCTTCGCCGTTTTGCAGCGTTGCCCGGTCAGGCGAGAGAGCTACTTTGCCGCCTTGGTCTTGTAGCCGCAGGTGCTGCAGCAGAGTCTCGCTGAGGCGGTCGTCTTGCGGGGCTTCCAGAAAGGTTTCAAGATCGCTCAATGCTAGGTGGGTGGGGTCATCGTCCTGGAGCACCATCGCAGGTCGACTAATCCCCCGCCCTTGCCCTACCAGCAAGCAAAGATTTGCTGTTTCGGTTTCAGTGGATATTTCCTCGACTAGCGCTTCCGGCAATGCTTGGCAATCATTTAGCCACAGGAATCGCTTGGCAGCATTGGCATTTTGCAGGTGTGCGAGCAAATAGTCGGCGCGGCGGGTCTGATCAAGCCGTAGGTTGTCCTGTAGTGTCACCATTGCTGGAAGCGGGAATTCGTGGGTACCGATGGAGGCCTTCTGTTTCACTGCTTCCACCTTGAGCCCCTTGCGAAGGCTGGCGTACTGCCATAGGTGTCGCACAGTGGAGAAGCGCTCGCGGATCGCCGCTACCGGATCCGCGTGGGTCTCCATGAAGGTCTCGTCCGGTGCTAGCAGGTTCCGCCCGTATCCCAGTGCCGGGATATCAAATCCCATCTGGTACAGCAGCGTCGGGCCTACGTCCATCAGAGAGGCGGGTCTTGCCGGATCGATCCCTTCCGGCAGTAGCTCGGGGCTGACTCCCGGCATCATGAAAAGATTGCGCCGTGGCTTCTGTTTCAGGATGTCTGAAGCGGTGTTGGGCAAGGCCAGGTGGTCCGACATCACTACCACCAGGGTTTCCTCAGCGGTCTCAGTGCTGAGCACATGGTCGACAAACTCCACCAGCAGCTGGTCGCTGCAGTGCACAGCGTCGAGTATGGGATTGTCGTTGAGGTCTGGATTAGCATCATTGTTGTAGGGCTCATCCTTGCAGCTCTGCGAGACATGCCCCTTGGGGTGGTGGGTATCAAGAGTCAGCAGCGTTAGGGCAAAGGGATCGCGCTCGTTCGCCAGGGCATCAAAGCGGGCCTTGGCCATTTCCAGCAGCGAGTCGTCATAGAGCCCCCACTGATTCAGGTATTCAGGGTCATCGAGCTGGTAAGCAAGCTGGTTGCGCCCTGCCACATTGGGTACGCCATGGCTTTGATAAAAGAGGTTCTTGTCCGCAAAGCTGCTGTCAGCCCCTCCCATGTAGTATTGGTGGTAACCCTGCTCGGCAAGAATATCGCCAAGGCAATGTGTCTCGGGGAGAAATTCCTCAGTATTAATCGCCGCATTGCGAGTGTTGCTGGCCGTCACCAGCGGAACACCACACTGGCTGGCCACCATCCCGCCAATGGTCCATGTCATGCCGGGCAGTGAATGAACCTCCGAGAATGAGAGGCTCTCTTCGCGCAGGGCATTGAGGTGAGGCACCAGACTCGGAAAACGCTCTGTATCGAAGTAGCCTGCCTCTACTGATTCGGCGTAGATCAACACCAGATTCTTTGGCTGACTGACGCCACTCCGCAGGGGGGGCTCTTTCTCATATATCAGGTCCTCCGGCAGTGGAATCACCGGCTCCTCAGCGAGATATACCTTCGAGGTCTCGTAGGCACCTGTTACCCCGGGATTAATGCTGAGTGCACCTGACACCGCCACAACCGCCAATGGCATGGCCAGCCGCCCATGGCGCCGCTGCATGGCGAGATAGTAGCAACCAGCGCCATAGCCGAGGGTGGCTACCAGCATTACAGCTGCCAGCAGGATGGTTGATCGGTACTCACCGAACCCAGCGCCGTCCAGCCCGACAATCAAGTGGTATAGCACGGCTTCGTTGATGCGGCTTCCCGCCAGCTGTACCGACACCACATGTGCCGACGATAGCAGTGCTAAAACTATTCCTAACAAGGCCGCTATTAGGGCGATCACTTTCCGGCGTGGCAATAGCCAGCATGCCAGAAGGTACATCATCAAGGAAAACAGTAGCCAGTTAACACTCATGCAACACAACCTGAATAAGAAAAAACAGAATCGCTCGAAACGCACACTGCTGGTGGGTAAACACACGCTGGCGGCGGTCATTCGCCGGAAAGACGAGTAGCGGACAGCGAGCCATGGGATTTCCAATGGCGGGTATGTTACCAGAATATGACAGGCGGTCATCTGCTGCATTGGCAACGCCCAGCGCTTCAGAACTGTCGGGGGTTTTACGTGCATGTGGTTGAGGCCAATACCGACCAGGCCCTGGCGTGGCTGGCAGGCGCCAACCCAGTGAGCGCGGAGTGCAGCACGCTCTATCGGAGGTGATGAGAACGGTACTGAGTATGACCTCGTCGTACTTTTCGAGAACGCCCGCAATCAAGTGACCAACCTTCGGGTCATACATAGGTCAGGAGATCGCTCGCCTTCAGCAATGAGTGCAGCATAGCCAGGTTTTTCTGTAACTTTTGTACCTCGCTAATGTTGTAAGCTATCTCTTACATGTCGCAATCAGATTTCCTACATTAATTACACGCTGACTCTGGTAGTATAAGCCGCCGCGTATTTGACGCTTGCCTCGCCATTACGAGGAAAAATAACCCCTGGATGACGGGGGCAATCAAGGGATACATAAGGATGAAGAAAACGACATTAGGTCTTGTGATTGGCGCGCTGGTATTAGCCTCTACGGGTAACGCAAGCGCGGATGAGTTTGAGCGGCGTATTTCGGTCGGTGCGATTGCCGGTACGACAGGGTTTGGCGGTGATGTCTCTTACCGGTTTCATAAAAACCTCGCGGTAACCGCCCGCTACACGGATGGGTTAGATTTCGACACTGACTTCGAAGAGGACGGCGTTGATTACGAGGCCGAGTTTGGCATGAAGGCGTCGAGCCTCAAGCTGGATTACTACCCGTTCGGCGGGCGTTTCTTCATCGCTGCCGGTGCCATGATGCCGGATATCGACGCGAGCGTGACAGGCACACCGCAGAACGGCATGACCTACGAATTGAACGGCACAGATTACTCCGCGGCCCAGATCGGTTCTGTGGTGGGCACCGCGACCGTGGCAGATGGCACCCAGCCTTATCTTGGCTGGGGGTGGCGCAGCTCCAACGAGAGTGGTCTTGGCTTTTTCTCTGAGTTCGGTGTTGTCGCGACGGATATTGATGTCTCGCTGCGGACGACTAACGGCTTCGAGAACATCGACCCGGCGTTGCGTGATGATATTCGCGGCGAAGAAGAAAGCTTGAAGGATGACATCGACAAACTGCCGGTATTCCCGGTGGCGTTGATCGGTATTAGTTACACGTTCTAGATTTTCTTGACAGCTACTGTTTTGTTTAAGGCAGCCATTGGCTGCCTTTTTTGCTTTAGCCGAAATTGTGCCATTAAGTTTGGGCTACCTGCAGCGTGCTAAAGTGCGATCCCTTGGCTGATCGCGTACAATTTCAGGCCACGTTCGCCGTATTAACCGGGAACGAAAATTTAGAAATTTTTTATCTAAGGATTTTTTATCATGGCAGACGAAAAGCAGCAAACGATCACCATCGACGGCACTGAGTACAACGTGGCTGATCTGTCCGACAACGCCAAAGCTCAGGTGACCAACCTGCGCGTAACCGATGCTGAGATCGAAAAGCTCAAGCAGCAGTTGGCGATTTTTCAGACCGCTCGCACCGCTTATGCCCGCGCGCTTTCCGAAGAACTGCCGAAAGAGACGCACTGAGTATGTTAAAGGTAACGCTATTACTCGCCATTGCCGTTTTGTTAACCGGCTGTGGCGGGGTGCCGTTGGTGCCATGTATTTAATCTTCAATACCTCATTACTGTGAGGTTTTTCCGATGGTAACTGTTACTCGCGACCCTGAGCGTTATCGAGTCATGCCCGGCGAAGGCTATGACGGCGTTGTTCAGGTGTCAGCCGGGGGCTTTTACGGCTCAGGCGTACTGCTAAACGGCGGTCGCGCCGTACTAACGTCTGCCCACGTGCTTGAGGGCGCTGATACCGTGACAGTGCGTATGGATACACCGGCCGGGCGTATTAACGTGCCAGCCTCGCAGTATGCGCTTCATCCTCTTTTCGATGCGGATAATGGCAATGGCGACCTCGCCCTGGTGTGGCTAGGCGAGCCGGCACCGGCGAGCGCTGAGCGAAGCACGCTCTACCGCTACGACGATGATGTGGGCAGTGATATTACGCTTGTCGGCTACGGCCTTCCCGGCGATGGCCTTACAGGGTATGTGGAAAGCGGTAGTGTGGCGCCCACTAAACATCTAGCCGAAAACCGTTTTGACACCACAGGAGACGCCCTGAAGGAGGCGCTTGGGGGTGGCATTGCTTGGGACCCATTACCTGGCTCCCAACTGATCATCGACTTTGATGATGGCAGCAGCGAAAACGATGCGCTGGGTGTGCTAATGGGCTTGCGCGATACCGGGCGTGGTGGTGCAGAGGGTCTGATTGCTCCTGGTGACAGCGGCGGCCCGGCGTTTATTGATGGTGACGTCGCGGGTGTCGCCACTTACACGGCGTCGCTTAGCCGCAACGGGCAATCTCCTGATATCAATGACGTTCAAGACAGCAGTTTTGGCGAAATAGCGTCTTTTCAGCGGGTAAGTTACTATCAACAGTGGATTGACCGAAGCCTCCGTAAGGCCGACCCGAACACACCGGCGAGCCCAGAAGAGGTCGAAACCACCCTTCTTGAGGAGGATGACGGCACGTCGCTTGTGTACTTTCTGCTCGAATTTAACGGCGAGCGTGATGATCCTAAGCAGTGGTTAAGCGTTGACTATGCTACCCGAGACGGCAGCGCTACCGCTGGGGAGGATTATATCGCCGTGGCCGATACACTGATCCTTTATCCCGGCGAAACACAAGCCGCAATTGCCGTGGAAGTGATCGGTGACGATATTGCCGAGCCTGATGAGGCGTTTTACTTGGACGTGTTTAATCCACAGGGCGGCAGCTTTGGCGAGGGTGTGGCCCAGCTGACCGCAGTGCGTACGATCATCGATGACGATGGATGGATGGCGTAATCAAGCATTCTGAGCAGGAGCGCCATTCATTGCACGAATGGCTGAACTGTTTGCCCCGATAAATCGGGAGTCAACTGCCTAGGTAATTATTTCCAGGAGCGTCATTTATTGCGTGATTTGCCCTTTAACCTGCACTCACCAACCCCCTGCATCAAGCAAGCTGCGGGTGTTGTTGTTAAGCGGCAATCGAAAATCCGCGGTGCCCAACACCATGGCATCACCAGAGCGTACGACCCTCGCGCTGACGTAAACATAATCCTGCCCTTGGGCGTAGGTGCCCATCAAAATCGAGCGGGCGTCATGCTGGGCGCTTAGGCGCTGCACTTGGCGAGATAGAATGAGCTCACCCACACTCTCTTCAATAAACATGCTGTCGCGCATTTTGACTTCGCGTACCTGCATGCCCTGGCGCGCAAGCGCGGATGCCATGATTTCGGAGCTGATGCGGCCAAAGGTGGAAGATTGGCTTAGGTTATCGATATCCACAAAGGTCGCGGCAATCATCGGGCTGTAGCGGGTGATATCGGGATTGCCTGCGACGATGCGCTCTGCCGCTTGATGGGCAAGCTCTGATAGATCCGGCTTAGGCTCGGGGGGCGCGCTGTTGTTATCGAGTACGGAACAAGCGCTTAGAAGTAGCGTAAAAAAACCGACGGCCATAAGGCAAGCCGTGCGTGAACGCATTGGGAAAAAGGGAATCAGAGGCATGGTGTTACCAAGAGTCTGTGATGGAAACCGTGGGGGTGGCAGGCGGTTGGGGCACCCGGTGCGGGGCATAGTGGCGACGGTCGCCTTGGTTGGTGTAGTAAATGTTCGATGATGAGTAGAGAATGCGCTCGTCATCCACAATTTGCGTGGTCACAATGATTTCTTCGTTGCCCGTATAGGTCCAGCTACCGCTGGTGATATCCGCCGCGATGGCAGCAGGTAGCAGCGCGAGAGCAGGCTCGCTCCAATGGTTGAAGGGGTGTGTGGCCACGGCCACGCCACCGGCGAGGGCTGTGAAAGCGCCTCGTGGCGGGCGGATGTAACCGCGGTCGCGGTGATTCACGACCTCAACGTTAAACCTCACCGTGGCGCTTTGCGCGCTAGGTACGGTGGTGACATTGGCGCCACGAGAAACCAACTGGCTGGTGAGTAGGTCGTGAAAACCGCGACCAAATTCGCCGCCTTGGTTTTCATCCTGCGGTGCCTGGTCATCGGGGTGAATATAAAGGTCGCGGAAACGCACGCGGCTGTTGCGCAAAATCCCGTCGGCTTCGTGCTGCGCGAGCACATCCCAGTGATGGGCGGCCTGCATGCGCTGCTGCTCGGTATAGGGGTAGGTGGTCGCAATCGGCGCTTGTGACGTATTGGCATAAAAGCAGCCACTTAGCGTCGCAAGCACCGCGCCCATGGCGAGGGGGCGTAGCCAGCGTAAGGCGCTGGCCTGTGTTCGAAACGTATCAGGTAAATAAGACGGCACCGGCAGATCCTTCTCGCGACAAAAACGGCGTTTGATAGACTAGTTTGCCATGCCTAACAAAGATCGGCTACGGAGTTAGAAACTTGAATGAGCGATAACACGGATGCTTGAAGATCACCGCAGCGGGCCACGCCACGATTCTCTATTAAAAGTGCATCACGATGATGATAGCGACAACGCATGGATGGTGAGTTATATCGATGTCATGACGCTGCTAGTGGCACTGTTTGTGATCATTATTGTGGCGGCGGAGGCGGCCAACCCCGGGTGGTTGGTGGGCTCGCGCGCGCCTGCAGAAGAGGAAATGCGCCCGATACCGCGTTTAGAGGTGCCGCTGCCGGAGCCGCTAGCGGACTTACGCAACGCCCAGCGGGTACCGCCTACTGCGCCAGGGCAACTTAGCCCGATGGCGCTTAGTGCTGCCTTAGGGGTGGCGGGGTTACCGCCGCGCGTACCGTCACCCCCGCGGCTATTGGCTAAGCCGGCACTTGAGGCCGAACCTGAACAGCTGCCCGCACCGGAATTGCCGCGCTTAATGATGCCTTCAGGGTTTGATTTAACCCGGCCGCTTGCCGATTTTATGGTGGTGCTGACGGATCGCCCGCCCAGTAATGTGGTGGACGTCGATGACGACGCTGTGGCAAGTGCGTTGGCGCTTAATCAATCGCTCGCGCAGCGGGTGGACGACTCACTCTACCTGCCGGATCTGGAGGGCGTTGAAGTGTCGCGTGTGTCGGAGGGGATTAACCTTCGTGTTCAGGATCAGCTGCTTTTCCCCAGTTCGACCGCCGACTTAACCGGGGATGGCGAAGCACTTGTGGCGAGCCTTATGGAAACGATCCAACGCTACGACGGTAAAGTCTCTGTAGAAGGCCACTCGGACAGCCGGTCAATCAACACGACGGAATACCCCTCCAATTGGGCGCTCTCTAGCGCGCGGGCCATTGCGATTGTCGAGGTGCTGGAAGACGCCGGAGTGGATTCTGATCGCCTTCGTGCGGTCGGGTTAGCGGCAACAGAGCCACTCGCCGATAACGACACAGCACAGGGGCGCGCGCGTAACCGCCGCGTTGAGGTCGTGATCCACGTCGAGTAGCGGCAAGTGAAAAAAAGCCCGCCGGGGGAGGGCGGGCATAAAAGGCTTGGCTCACTGCAGCCCGCTGGCTGGGGGAGGGGTATACAGGGATGCCAGCGGGTACAATTTGAGTATAGCTATTTTGTGCCTGATTCCAAGCATTCGGGCAAAATTTTTTATCCAATATTTGATCGCGCCTTACTATCCCTTCCCTTTTGCTCTCTCATTCCTTTTCTTGCCGTGCTGCAACTTTCGGCTTGCGACAAACCGCCACAGGATGCTGGCGGTTTTTTTGGCTAAGCTGTCTCTATAGTTATTAACTTAGAGGATTTTATTATGAACGGCAGCAGCGTTATGCACCACCGTTTCTCTTCACGCACGGCTTTACCCGTGGCGATCGCCGTAACGGTCGCCATGAGCTTGGGCAGTATCGCGCAAGCGCAAGATGACGCGTCGGCTTATCGCGAAACGAAGCTTGGGCTCTATGTCACCGCTGAGGAGGCACATGAGCTTATGCAGGAAGAGAGCGATGCGATACTGATTGATGTGCGCGATCCTATCGAAATTAAATTCACTGGCTTTGCAGAACCGACGGATATCCACGTGCCGTGGGTGCTGGCGGATCGCACGCAGTTTGATGATGACGCCCAAACCTGGCCGATTGCCCGTAACCCCAACTTCGAAGCGCAGATACGCGCCGAGCTTGAGTCGCTCGGCGTTGCAGACGATACCCCTATCATTGTGATGTGCCGTTCTGGCGCGACGCGCAGTGCGCCCGCAGTCGATGTCGTTGCGGAAATGGGCTACTCCGACGTCTATTCCATGAGCGACGGCTTTGAAGGGGGGCAGCTAAAAGAAGGCGACTCGGCAGGCGTTCGTGCACGTAACGGTTGGCGTAATGCGGGTTTGCCGTGGAGTTACACGATCAACCCCGATGTCGCTTGGTATGAAGGCAAGTATGAAGACTAAATCGGCTGGATGTATTTCATTGTTTAAAGGAGTTTTACGATGCGCCACACACTATTGGCGGCGACGGCGTTAAGCGTTGCCGTTTTCGCACTGCCGACGCTTGCGACCGCTGATGATCGCGCCTTGATGATCGTGACAAGCGACGAAGTACAAACTCAGAGCATGGCGATGATTTTGGGTAATGCGATGCGACAGCAAGGCACGGATCTGCACATTCTGCTCTGCGACGCAGCCGGTGATTTGGCTATCGATGACTTTGAGAGCGATGAGGCGGTTAACACGCCGCCAAGCAACCCGGCCGGGCAGATCAAACCCGAAGGGTTAATGCAGATGATGATGGGAGAAGGCGTCGGTGTTGACGTTTGTGCCATCTACCTGCCGAACTCTGATTATTCTGAAGATGATCTACGCGAAGGTGTCGGCGTTGCCGCCCCGGGTCCCATGGCTGAGATGATGCGTGATCCGTCGATCCCGGTGTATAGCTTCTAACGTTTTTTAGGCTATATCGCCCTCACTGTTATGTCGGTAAATGCAGCAAACACCGCCCGAGCGTTTCTCTTTTGTAGACGTTCGGGCGGTGTTGTTTTATGCATTTGGTTTTATATTTGAAAATAGTATAAATATATAACGTTATTTGCGCTATACTTATGCCAAAGCACCTTTCCCGGTGCATCCAACGTTTATTCGGAGGCGATTATGACCGCTCCATTGGTGACTCACTTTTTCGACGAACCGACCAACACGTTTAGCTATGTGGTTCAGGACCCCAACAGCCAAGCGTGTGCGATCCTGGATTCAGTACTCGATTTTGATTATGCAGCGGGTCGCACGGATGTGCGCTCTGCTGACGAGATTATTGACTTTGTTCGTGAACACAGTCTCGAGGTTGAGTGGATTTTGGAAACGCACGTACACGCTGACCATCTTTCGGCAGCGCCGTATCTTCACGAGACACTCGGTGGCAAGACGGGAATCGGTGCCAACATCACCGTGGTACAGGAGGTTTTCGGTAAGGCGTTTAATGCCGGTACCGAGTTCGCCCGCGATGGCAGCCAGTTTGATGTTCTATTCGAAGAGGGTGACACCTTCCAAATCGGTGGGCTTGAAGGGCGCGTGCTGCATACCCCGGGCCATACGCCCGCCTGCTTGACCTATGTGATCGGTGATGCCGCCTTTGTCGGCGATACCCTGTTCATGCCGGATTATGGCACCGCGCGCTGTGACTTCCCCGGCGGTGACGCACGAGCCCTCTATCGCTCGATCCAAAAGGTGCTCGCATTGCCTGGGTCTACCCGCCTGTTTATGTGCCACGACTACAAGGCGCCCGAGCGTGATACCTACCAACACGAAACCACCGTCGCCGATCAGCGCGCGGCAAACGTGCATGTGCGTGATGGGGTTAGCGAAGAGGAATTCGTCAAGATGCGCTCAGAGCGTGACGCTACCTTGGGGATGCCGCGGCTTATTATCCCGTCGGTACAGGTCAATATGCGGGCGGGCGAAATGCCGCCCGCTGAAGATAACGGACAGGTGTACCTCAAAGTGCCGATCAATACGTTTTAAGACCGTTCTTACCGCTGGGTGTTAAACGCCAATATGGCGAGGCAATGCCATGAATCCTAAACGCTACCTGCCTATTTTTCAGTGGTTGCCGCACTATCAGCGCAGCACCCTGACGCGAGATCTGTTGGCGGCGGTGATTGTGACGATCATGCTGATACCGCAGTCGCTGGCATATGCCATGTTAGCGGGGCTGCCAGCCGAAGTAGGGTTATATGCCAGCGTACTGCCGCTGGTGGCCTACGCGATTTTTGGCACTAGCCGGACGCTAGCCGTGGGGCCGGTGGCGGTGGTATCGCTGATGACAGCGGCGGCCTTGGGCAATATTGCCACGCCAGGAAGTGCCGAATACGTAGGCGCCGCACTGGTACTGGCGCTGCTATCGGGGCTAATTTTGACCTTAATGGGCCTTGCCCGGCTGGGTTTTCTGGCTAACTTTCTCAGCCACCCGGTGATCTCAGGCTTTATTACCGCCTCTGGCCTCATCATTGCGGCGGGGCAGCTGCGTCATCTGCTGGGCGTTGAGGCGAGCGGCCATAATATGGTGGCGCTTGTCACCGGGCTTTGGGGACAATTGGGCAATATTCATCTGACGACGCTACTGCTCGGCGGAGGCAGCTTGGTGTTTCTTTATGCAGCGCGGCGCTGGCTGAAAAAGGGCCTTTTGAACGTGGGCGTGGCGTCTGGCGTTGCCGACATGTTGACCAAAGCCGCCCCTATCGTCGCGGTCGCGGCAACCACGCTGATTACCTGGCGTTTGGGATTGGATCAACGCGGCGTGGATGTGGTGGGCGATATTCCTGCTGGGTTGCCGCCCATTACGTTGCCTGGGTTTGAGCTGGGTCTGTGGCGAGATTTGTTAATGGCAGCGGTGCTGATCAGTATCGTGGGGTTTGTCGAATCGGTATCGGTGGGGCAGACGTTGGCGGCAAAACGTCGCCAGCGTATAGACCCCAACCAAGAATTGATCGGGTTGGGCAGTGCCAATTTGGCGGCGTCTTTTTCCGGTGGTATGCCGGTTACCGGCGGTTTTTCACGCTCGGTGGTCAACTTCGATGCGGGCGCGCAGACACCCGCCGCGGGTGCCTTTACCGCCGTGGGTATCGGTGTGGCGGCTTTGGTGTTAACGCCCCTGATTGCTTATTTGCCCGTGGCGACACTGGCCGCGACGATCATTATTGCCGTGCTGAGCCTGGTGGATTGCCCCGCCATTGTGCGTACCTGGCGTTATTCACGCAGCGACTTTGCCGCCATGTTGGCGACGATTATCGTCACGCTGGCCAGCGGGGTGGAGAGCGGAATTTTAGCCGGTGTCGGGCTTTCGTTGGCGTTACATCTCTACCGCACCAGCCGCCCGCATAGCGCCGTGATTGGCCGGGTGCCGGGGAGCGAGCACTTTCGTAACGTTGAGCGTCACCAAGTCGAAACCGCGCCTCACCTGTGCATTTTGCGCGTTGATGAAAGTCTCTACTTTGCCAATGCGCGCTATCTTGAAGATACGGTGATGGACGAGGTGAGCCGTCAGCCCGGCGTCAAACACGTGGTGCTGGCCTGCCAAGCGGTGAACGTGATCGATGCCTCAGCGCTTGAAAGTCTGGAAACCATCAATCAGCGGTTGGACGATGCCGGTGTGGTGCTGCACTTGGCAGAAGTGAAAGGGCCCGTGATGGATCGTCTGCAGGACACTACGTTCTGCCAGGAATTAACCGGCTTTGTTCATTTGAGTACCTTTAGCGCGTGGGTGGCACTGACGCAGCCTTCCAACGCGGTTTACCCCGAGCAGTCCGCTTGCCCTAACGCGCGAACGTTAACGCTGGCGCACGATTTTCCCGAGGCGGCGCCAAAAGTGGCGTCCGCTTAGATCTGTCCGCAAAAACTAAGCAACAACCTTTTTAGGAGATAGACGATGAAAACGAACGTAGGTGGTGTCGATAAAATTGCCCGTATTGTTGTAGGTGCTTTGCTCATCCTTCTGGCCTTAACCGGCACCATTGGTGCCTGGGGCTGGATTGGTATCGTGCCCCTCGCAACGGGCCTGTTTAACTTCTGCCCGCTTTACGCGCTGATAGGCGTTAACACCTGTAAGACGAAACAGTAATCGCAGGTATCGCTAATTAGCGCCCGTTAAAAAAGGAGAACAGCGTGGATTGGACGGCAAGCCTGCAAGGGCTGGTTGGTGGCGTTCTGATTGGGCTGTCAGCGGTATGGCTGATGGGAACCATGGGGCGTATCGCCGGGATAAGCGGCATTGTGGGTAACTTGATTACCCAGCGTCCGAAAGGCGATAGCGCCTGGCGCGTGACCTTTGTGCTGGGCTTGATCAGCGGCCCACTGCTCCTCATGGTCTTGGGCGGTGGTTTCGGGAATGTGGCCAATGCACCCGGCGCCGTTATCGGTGAGCCCGCAGGCGGTGTTGTGTTGATGCTGGTGGCCGGGTTGTTGGTTGGGTTAGGCACCGGGCTTGGCAGCGGCTGCACCAGTGGCCACGGGGTGTGTGGTATCGCACGCCTGTCAACACGCTCCATTGCCGCGACGGTGATGTTTTTGATCACCGCGATCATCACCGTGTATGTGGTTCGCCATGTGATAGGAGGTGGGGCATGAAAATGGTGATGGGCTACATTGCTGGCTTGTTGTTCGGCCTTGGCCTTGCCATATCAGGCATGACAGATCCGGCGCGCGTTCTCGGCTTTTTAGATATCGCTGGCGCCTGGGACCCGACGCTGATGTTTGTGTTGGGCGGGGCGGTGGTGACGAGCTTTATCGGGTATCGCCTGGTGTTTAAACGCTCAGGGCCGTTATTCGGTGAGCGCTTCCAGCTGCCCACCAAGAAAGACCTCGACGCCAAGCTTTTGGGTGGCGCGGCGCTCTTTGGTATTGGCTGGGGGCTTTCGGGTTACTGCCCAGGGCCTGCCATTGCGTCTGTCAGCGGTCTGACGATTCCGCTTGCCGCCATGTTAATCGCGATGGTGGTGGGTTGGTTTGCGGCGCGAATAGTCACGCGTTAACGGTTAGACCTTCGTGTTATGTCACCCCCTGCCAGCCTCAATGGTAGGGGGTTTTTTGTATTTATCTGGTGTTGTATGGAGATTTTTAACCGTCGGTTAATCCTACCTTGTCATGCTGACTACACTAGTTAAGGAACCGTTATGCATATATTGCTGGTAGAAGATGATGCGTTAGTGGCCTCTGGCATTCGCGCAGGGTTAATGACCTATGACTTCGTCGTGGATCACGCCTCCACGTTGCAAGCAGCAAGCCAGGCACTAGAGGCCGTGACCACGGATGTTGTCATTCTTGATCGCGGGATGCCCGATGGCGATGGGTTGCTGCTCTTGGAAGAGTGGCGCAGTAATGGCGTGGAAACGCCGGTGCTGATACTCACCGCGCGCGATGCCGTACGTGATCGCGTGGATGGCTTGCAAGGCGGGGCGGACGATTACTTGGTCAAGCCGTTTGACCTTGAGGAACTTGTCGCGCGGCTTTACGCCCTGCTTCGCCGTGCTTCAGGGCGTAGCAGCGGAGTGATTACTCACGGCGCACTCACACTGGATCCGGTTTCACGGCAAGTCAGTATAGACGGCGTTGCGGTACCGCTTTCCCGGCGTGAACTCGTGCTGTTGGAGGCATTTTTGTACGCCCCGCGCAGCGTGCTAAACGCCGATCAGCTCAAAGATAGCCTTTACGGCATGAATGAAGATGTCGAAAGCAATGCGTTGAATGTGCATATCCACCACCTGCGACGCAAGCTCGGTAGCGGCATTATCGATACCGTGCGCGGCTTGGGCTACCGCTTGGGTAAGCCCGAGGCGGTGATGCTTCCACAAGATGCCATGAAGCAAACGTCATGAGTTTGCGCCTACGCCTGCTGCTAACGTTAGGGATAACGCTATCGCTTCTGTGGGGCAGTGCGGCGGCGTGGCTGATGCAGGATCTGGAAAATAAAGTGGTCGAAACACTGGATCAGCGCTTAGCGCAGTCGGCGCGCATGGTCGCTGGCTTAATGCTGCAACTGCCGCCCGAGGTGTGGCTGCAAGCGGACCAGCGAGCGCTTTCCATCCCGCCAATTGAGGGGCTGGCGTGCCAAGTGCACTCCCCCCGGGGAGAAATCATGGCACGTACGCATTCGGACATGGAGCAGGTATTAATGCCGGGCGAGCGTGGCCATGCGTATCGGGAAGAAGGCGATATGACGTGGCGCGTGTTCACCTATGAACGGGGCGGCTTAATCATTACCACCGCTGACCGGATGGATGAACGCGACATGCTCCTGGGGGATGTGATCCGTGTGGCAGTTGTGCCTTTTGTCGTGGCCTTAGTCGGCAGCCTTGGTGTGCTGTGGTTGGTGCTTTGGCGTGGGTTAGCACCACTAACGCGGCTACGCGAATCGCTATCACGGCGCCACCCGGATGCCTTGGCACCGGTGACAACCTACGGCGTGCCGGCGGAAATTCGCCCGTTGATCAATACGTTGAACGGCTTGTTAGCGCGGGTACAGCAGACGATTGTGCGCGAACAACGCTTCACCAATGACGCCGCGCACGAGCTGCGCACGCCGCTGACCGCGATTAAAACGCACCTGCAAGTGGCTAAGCGTGTCGAGGGGCAAGCGGCGATTGAATCATTAAAGCAGGCGGAAGAGGGCGTGGTACGGCTAAGCCGCACGCTCGACCAGCTACTGACATTAGCCCGCGTCGAAGGGCATTTACGCTTTGACGATGGTGAAGAAAGCGATGTCGCCGATATTGCCACCTGTGCGATTGCCGATACCAACGTCGATGCCGGTCAGCGGTTTGTATTGCCCGAGCACTGGCCAGAGGTGCTGTTATGCATGCCACGCGAGTTGGCGATTACCGCGCTGCGCAATGTGCTCGACAATGCCTTGCGCCATGGCCCGGAGGATCAGCCCGTCACGCTGAGCGCATACTGGCTCGAAACCGAGCAAGCCGTGGCATTTTGCGTGCAGGATCAAGGGCCGGGCGTCTCGTCAGCGGTGCTTAAGCAGCTCCCCCAACGTTTTTGGCGCGCCAGTAAGCAGCAAGGAAGCGGGCTTGGGCTCGCGATCGTCGTCGCCATTGCCGAGCGCTTTGGCGGGCGTGTGGCGTTTTCAAGCCAAGCAGGGGAAGGCCTAACCGTTGAATTCATTGTGCCAGCCATCGCCTCTGGGCAACACGGAGAGGCGGGGTAGCCAACCACCTTAAGCCGCTTCATTCACGCTTAAGGAAACGACAACATAAAAGGGGAAACCGTGATGAGCAAGAGGATTATAGGCGGGCTAGGCCTGCTACTTGGTGCCGGTTTGTATACGGGCAGCGTGCTCGCTGTTGGGCCGGGCGACCCAGATCGCGGCCAAACGGCAGCCGCAACATGTACTGCGTGCCACCAAGCCGACGGCAGTGGTAAAAATGTGCCGGGCGGTGAATCGTGGCCACGTTTAGCCGGCTTAGATGCCGGTTATATCGAAAAGCAGCTGCACGATTTTCAAGCCGGGCGTCGCCAGAATGCCACCATGATGCCCTTCGCTAACATGCTGAACGACCAGCAGATAGTGGATGTGGCGGCCTATTACAGCCAGATGGAGGTTACCTCCGCTGGCGGTGGGGAGAGTGCTTCCGATGCGCTCCTCAACCGTGGGGAGCAGATTGCCAACCGGGGAGACTGGGATAAATATATTGTCTCGTGCAAAAGCTGCCACGGCCCAGGCGGCAAAGGTGTCGGCAGTGATTTCCCGGGTATTGCCAGCCAGCATGCGGGTTACATTCGTACCCAGCTGCACGCCTGGAAAGACGGCGAACGTTCCAACGACCCGCAGGACTTGATGGGGGCCATTGCCAAGCGCATGAGCGATGATGATATCGAGGCGGTAGCAGCTTGGTACGCCAGTCAAACGGTCAGCGCAGAAGGGGAGGAATAATCATGATCATGCGTAAAAAAAGCCTTGCGCTGGCAGTCGTCGGTGCCTCTATCGCCGCGGCAGGCGTCGTGACAGCCAACGCCCAAAGCGACGGCGAGCAGAACGCTGAGACGCCCTATCAAAATCTGGTCGAGATGGGCTACCCGGCGCCGCAAGAAGGCCAGTTGGTGCATGTGCCGCCGACCATGGCGGATCTCGAAGACGCCGACTTGCATCCTGAGCTCAAAAAAGTCATTCGTCGTGGTTATGACCTGTTTACCAACACCCAGCAGCTCAGAGGGAAGAATGTCTTTAACGACATGAACTGCTCTAGTTGCCACTTAGGGGAAGGTCGTCAGCCGTTTAGTGCGCCAGTGTGGCCTGCGGCAATTACCTTGCCGAACTTCCGCGGTAAAAACCAACACGTCAACAACTTGGAAGAGCGCATCGCCGGCTGTTTCGCCTACTCAATGAACGGCACGCCGCCCGAGTATGGCAGCGATGATATGTTGGCGTTGTCGGCGTATCACCGCTGGTTAGCCAAGGGTGCGCCGGTTTACCCCGATCAGCCGATTTACGGCCGTGGCTTCCCGCCGCCCGACCGCCCGGAAGCGCTAAGTTACGCGCGGGGTGAGACGGTTTATCAGGAGCAGTGCGCGATTTGCCACCAGGAAGATGGTTCAGGTCACTACGAGGATGGCGAGTATGTCTTTCCTGCGCTCTGGGGCGATGGCTCCAACAACTGGGGTGCCGGTATCGTGCGCACGCACACAGCGGCTGGGTTTATCAAAAACAACATGCCGCTAGGTCAGCCGCTGTCGCTATCTGACCAAGAAGCGTGGGACGTGGCGTATTACATGACGCGGCAAGAGCGCCCGCAGGACCCGCGCTATGACGGCAGCGTAGATGACATGCTTGAGAAGTTCGGACCGACCTTCCACAAACACTCAAGCTATGGCGACGTACGTGAACACGATGACCACCGCTTAGCGGATCACGCTAATTGGGGTGAAAAAGGCGAAGAGGTCATTCCCTGGAACGTCGGCGTACCGCGTTTTGAAGACTTAGAGGATTGAGGTGTCTAATTAAAAAAAGCGCTTTTTAGCTTAAGCCCCGCCCGGCTATTTCGCTGGGCGGGGTTTTATTAAATTTTTCTTCTGCGCTGGCCATCGACAGAGTCGCCGACACGACCTAAAGTAGTTTAAGGTATTACCTTTTGCTACGGAGGTCAGCATGGCAAAACCAACATCGATCAAACTCGCCGATGAGTTGAAAGGAAGATTGCAGCATCTGGCCGACGCCCGTCAGCGATCAGCACATTGGCTCATGCGTGATGCTATTGAACAGTACGTAGAGCGCGAGGAAAGGCGAGAGGCTTTCAAGCAGGAGACTCTCAAAGCTTGGGAGGAATACCAATCAACAGGCTTGCATGTCGCTGCTGACGAAGTGGAGCAGTGGCTAGTCAGCTGGGGGAAGGACGATGAGGTGTCGGCTCCAACATGCCACAAGTGATCTTTGCCCCGGCAGCCGTCCGGGACCTTGAGCGATTGCGTGAGTTCCTACGGCCGAAGAATCCAGCAGCAGCCGAAAGAGCCGCTAGGGAGATTGTTCACGGCATCCAGGAGCTTGGAAAATTCCCCCATATAGGTCGCCCGATTGATGATCTACCTGAGGAATATCGGGATTGGCTGATCGATTTTGGTGATGACGGTTACATCGCGCGATATCGTCTTGATGTGGACACTGTGGTGGTATTGGCCATCCGTCACCAGAGAGAAGCCGGTTTCTGACGTCTTACCCCACAGTGTACTGAAAATGGAAGTACGATAAGCTGATCTTATACATTACGGAGGATAAGCGTCATTTATCCCCTATAGAGGATGAATGACCGAATATCCTCTATAGGGGATAAAATATTAAGATGAAGGCTCTTCGCTACCCATCATCTCAACCAGGCGCTCATCGCTGGGCATACCTTCTATGCGCTCGATGCGCATGGTGCCGTTGTCGGTTTCGCGCTGAAATGCACTGGTGGGGGTGGCGTAGAGCCCCAGGTCTTCAAAGAGCTGGTTGTTGGCATACACGTGCTCTTCGATATCGCGGGGCTGGGCGCTGGCTTCAATACGGTCGCCACGTTTGTGCGCGCGTAAGGCCGCCGCTGGGTCATCAGCGCCTAACATAGCGGCAGCTTTACCGGGGCTATCGGCGGCGAGAATACCCACCATAATGTGGCGCAACTGCACCTTGCCGGCGTCGACCCATGGCCGTGTGGCTTCCCAAAGTTGTTGGCAGTACGGGCAGTTGGGGTCGGTGAAGGTATAAATCACACGAGGGGCGTCGAGGTCGCCGTCTTGAATCCAGTGGCTCTCTTCGAGCAATGCCCAGGTTTGCGCTTCTAGCGGGGCGCGAACGTGTTCATCAAGCTGTGGCTTGGTGAGATCATTGCCGTCGCTGTCCATCAGGGTGCCGACAATGGCGTGCTCGCCATCGGGGGTTAAGTAGATCGCCATTTCTCGGCCTTGTACACTCGCCCCAAAGCCGCGCATCCCGCCGGGGGCGCTAAACTGGCCGTGGATGTCAATGCCTTGGCTTTCCAGGGCTTTGACGGGCGCGGGAAGTTCTTCTTGCGCTAACACTTGCGCGCTTACGTCGGACAATAAGGCGGATGAAAGCACTAAAATAGGCGCTAAAAGCGTTGATGATCGCAACATAGTGTCCTCTTGAGCGTGGAGAGCTTGCGTGACGGTTGGGGTGGCGAAGGAGTATAAACGAATTATCTCAAGCGAAGATTAGCCGCGGATTAGTGCCACGAAGACGTTGTGAAGAAAGCGTTTGGCCCTGTTTGTATGAATCCAGCCGCTTAAGTCGTTACAATGCGTTATAGAATAAATCGTAACGTATGCTTTTTAACACGCCTGACAACAGGTCAACCCAATGCATTGCCCCTTTTGTGGTGCTAACGATACCCGAGTGACAGACTCCCGTTTGGTGGCGGATGGTGATCAAGTGCGCCGTCGCCGCCAATGCGCGGCTTGCCATGAGCGTTTCACTACCTACGAAACGGCCGAGCTGATCATGCCGCGCGTGGTAAAATCTGACGGTTCGCGCGAGTCCTTTGACGAGCAGAAATTGCGCGCGGGGATGTTGCGCGCCCTGGAAAAACGCCCGGTCAGCGCGGAGGCCATCGAAACGGCGGTTGAGCGTATTCGCCAAACGTTGCGCGCCCGAGGGGATCGGGAAATCAATGCGCGGGAAATCGGCGAGTCGGTGATGCAGGCGCTCAAGCAGTTAGACCAAGTGGCGTATATCCGCTTTGCCTCGGTATACCGCAAGTTTCAAGATTTGGACGAATTTCGTGCCGAAATCGACCGCCTTTCGCAAGAACCTTGACCTAAAGGGCGCTCTCGCCGATGCCGTTTACACCCGATGACCATCACTACATGGCGCGTGCGCTGCATTTAGCCGAGCGTGGCCTTTATACCACCGACCCGAACCCTCGCGTGGGCTGCGTAATCGTGCGCCATGCTGCGGTGGTCGGCGAGGGCTTTCATGTGCGGGCGGGCGAGCCCCACGCGGAAATTCATGCCCTTGTGGCGGCGGGCACAAACGCCGAGGGCGCTACCGTGTATGTCACCTTAGAGCCTTGTTCCCACACCGGACGCACCGGCCCCTGTGCATTGGCGCTGGCGGAGGCGAAGGTTGCCCGCGTGGTGGTGGCGATGGTGGACCCGAATCCGCAGGTCAGTGGTCGCGGCATTCGCCTGCTGGAAGAGGCGGGGATTCAGGTCGATGTCGGGTTATTAGCGGACGATGCACGGCAGCTTAACCCAGGCTTTATCGCGCGTATGGCGCATAAACGCCCCTTCGTGCGGCTGAAAATGGCGATGAGCTTGGATGGCCGAACCGCGATGGGTTCCGGTGAATCGCAGTGGATCACCGGCCCAGAGGCGCGCCGTCACGTGCAGCGCTTACGTGCCCGCTCGAGTGCGGTGTTAAGCGGCGTGGAGTCTGTCATTATGGACGATTCACGCTTAACGCTGCGTGCCGAGCAGCTTCAGTTGCCTAACGCCGACGAAGTCGTGCTGCGCCAACCGTTGCGGGTGATTTTGGATACGCGCTTGCGCTTACCGCTCGCCGCTGCCTGTTTGTCTGCCCCCGGGCGAACGCTAATCCTCACCACGGCTGCTCACGCGCCGGAAAAACGCACCAAGCTCGAACAAGCGGGGGCTGACGTGCAAGTACTTCCGGCTGCGGAAGGGGGGCGTATCGATCTGCGTCAGATGCTTAGTTGGTTGGCTGAAAATGAGCAGGTTAACGAGCTGCTGGTGGAAACCGGTGCCACGCTCGCTGGCGCCATGCTGGCCGCCGATGTGGTGGACGAGATGCAGCTTTTTGTCGCACCGACACTCTTAGGCGGTGAAGCGCGGCCGCTGTTTGCCCTGCCGGGCTTGAGTAAAATGGCCGACCAGCGTCGGCTGACCATTCACGATATTCGCGCGGTGGGGCAGGACTGGCGAATTGTCGCCTCCCCGGTTCGTGACTAGCGCCGTCAGTCATACCAAGGTACCCTGACGCGCGAAATCGCACGCAATGCGACACAGACTTGGAGATTCCATGGCGCACTCCTCCTCCGGGGGTCTGGCCCCCATCGCTGACTTGGTAGACGACATTCGCCAAGGCAAAATGGTGATCCTCATGGACGACGAGGATCGAGAAAACGAAGGTGATATCATCATGGCCGCGGAGAAAGTCCAGGCCGAGCATATCAACTTCATGGCACGTCATGCCCGTGGGCTGATTTGCCTGCCAATGACGCGCCACCGTTGCGAGCAGCTGAATCTGCCACTAATGGTGAGCGATAACGGCTCGGGCTTTGGTACCAAATTCACGCTTTCGATTGAAGCGACTACCGGGGTAACAACCGGTATTTCCGCGGCTGATCGTGCACGCACCGTGCAAGCGGCTGTCGCCCCGAATGCCACGGCTGCCGATATTGTTCAGCCGGGGCATATTTTCCCGCTGATGGCGGAGCCGGGTGGCGTGCTGCGTCGAGCGGGTCATACCGAAGCGGCGTGTGATTTGGCTTCGCTTGCCGGCTGCGACCCGAGCGGTGTGATCTGCGAAATCATGAACGATGATGGCAGCATGGCGCGCCGACCGGAGCTTGAGGCGTTTGCCAAAGAGCACGGCATCAAAATGGGCACTATCGCCGATTTGATCCACTACCGCATCGTTAACGAGCAGACCGTGGATCACGTCGAGGCGTTGCCGCAAAGCACCGCTCATGGCGACATGATGCTGCATGTCTTTCGCGACCGTATTCAAGGCGCTCACCATTTGGCGCTGGTGAACGGTCAGCCTACCGCCGATCAACCGACGACCGTACGCGTGCACTTAGCGGATACGCTGCACGATGTGATGGGTCTGTTAAAAGACGGCAAGCACCGCTGGGATGCCCAGCGTGCCCTGGCGGAAATTGCCAGCGCCGAGCCCGGTGTTTTTGTCTTGATTGACGATGCGCGTCCGCATCAAGATTTGAAAGATCAGCTAGATATTTTCTTAGATCGTGTGCGTCAGCCGCGTACCAGCGATTCTGATGGCGCGGGTAACTATTTGACCATTGGCACGGGCTCGCAGATTTTGCGCCACTTGGGCGTGGGTAAAATGCGACTATTGAGCTCGCCGTGGAAATTCTCCGCGCTTTCAGGCTTTGATTTGGAAGTCGTGGAGCGACTAAGCCCAACGGATGCCACTGGTGAGTCGACTTCTCAGCAGCACTCTATTTCAGCAGGAACAGATTGATGGAACCCCTCTCGCAAGTAGAAGGTAACTTTTTCGACGTTAATGGCCGCTATGTCCTCGTGGTGGGGCGCTTTAACCATCACGTGGTCGATAGCTTGGTTGAAGGTGCCGTGGATAGTCTGGTGCGTCACGGCGTCGATTCCGAGCAGATTCAAATCGTGCATGTCCCCGGTGCGTGGGAGCTGCCTTTGGCGGTGAAGAAAGTGCTGAAAGTGAGCCGCCCTGATGCAGTCATCGCCCTAGGGGCCGTGATCCGCGGTGGCACACCGCACTTTGAATACGTCGCCGGTGGCTGTAATTCGGCGATGAACAACCTCCAGCTGGAGTTTGATACGCCGGTCGCCAATGGTGTACTGACGGTCGAGTCGATTGAGCAAGCCATTGAACGTGCGGGCACTAAAGCCGGCAACAAAGGTACCGAAGCGGCGATGGCGGCGATGGAAATGGTGTCACTGTTACGTGCGCTTTCCCCGGAGGCCGGGCAATGAGTCAGCAGCGCAAGCCTTCTCGGGCGCAAGAAAGCCGCCACGCGGCGCGCGAGCTGGCCGTGCAGGGGCTTTATCAGTGGCAAATGACCCACAAATCCATGACCGCGATTGAATCGGAATTCCGTAGCCAGAAGCCCGACGACGACCTGGAAGATTACGAGAATTGGGCCAAGGTGATGGAAATCGCCGATAAGGCGCTGTTCCATGAGCTTTTGCACAACGTGGCGCGCTTCAAGGACGAGCTGGATCGTGATATCGCGCCGCTGCTTGATCGCCGCTTGGAAGATCTGGACGCCGTTGAATTGGCAATCCTGCGCTTAGGTGCCTACGAGCTCTCGCGTCGTCTGGAGGTGCCTTACCGTGTGGTCATTAATGAAGGTGTGGAGCTGGCTAAATCGTTTGGCGCCACCGATGGGCATAAATACGTGAACGGCATTCTGGATAAGCTGGCGAACCGCTTGCGCAGTGCCGAGGTTGTCGCGCGTCGCCAATGAGAGCGTCCGTGACGGCTACCTATCGC
Organism: Vreelandella salicampi; assembly: GCF_013415105.1. Taxonomy (GTDB): domain Bacteria; phylum Pseudomonadota; class Gammaproteobacteria; order Pseudomonadales; family Halomonadaceae; genus Vreelandella; species Vreelandella salicampi. Next base: position 24,273 of record NZ_JACCDF010000019.1, on the reverse strand, counting down.
GTTAAGGGGCCTGTGTGCTTGCCGAATTCGATCTAATTCAGCGTTACTTTACCCCCTTAGCCCAAGGTCATGGTGTGGCCTTGGGTGGGGGTGACGATGCGGCATTGCTGACACCCGCGACCGGGCAGCAGCTGGTTGTCAGCGTTGATACGTCCGTGGTGAACGTTCACTTTCCGCCAGACGCGCCAGCTAAGGCGATAGGTCATCGCGCCTTGGCGGTCGCGCTGTCTGATCTGGCGGCGATGGGAGCAGATTCGCGTTGGTGCTTAATGGCGCTCACGCTCGATCAGCAGCGCTTAGGTGACGACGAGGTCGTTAGTACCTGGTTGCAGGCGTTTGCGCAAGGGTTTCTCGCCCTGTGTGATCAGCACGAGACGACGCTGGTCGGCGGTGATGTCACGTCTGGCAGCTTATCGGTCGGCGTTACCGTCATGGGGGAAGTGCCTAGCGGTTGCGCGCTAACGCGTAGCGGCGCACAGGCAGGCGATGTGATCGCGGTGACTGGCGCGTTAGGCGGTGGAGGCGGCGGTTTAGCACTATGGCAACAAGGTGAACGCGATCTGACGCATCCACTGTTGGCGCGTTACTTGCTGCCAGTGCCACGCCTTGCCGCGGGTCGAGCGCTACGGGAGATCGCGTCGAGTGCGTTGGATATTTCCGATGGTTTACTTGCGGATCTGACGCATCTTCGCGAGGCCTCTGGCGTGGGTGCGGTGCTTGACGCCGACGCTATTCCGCTTGCCGAGGGGCTGGTGGACGCCTTAGGCCCACAGCAAGCCCTGCAGGCAGCGCTGTCGGGTGGCGACGACTATGAGCTGCTGGTCACGGTTCCTCAGGCACACTGGGCGCAGGCTGAAGCTGCCCTGGCGCCGCTGAATGTTACGCTTACCGCCATCGGGCGATGTGTGGAAGAGCTCGGTGTGAGTGGTGTGCCTACTGAAGCCAAAACTGGGTGGCAACACTTTGTTGAGCAATCGGCATCAGGCCGTTATCGGCCGGGGAACCGTGGGGGAGGGGCGCATGAATAAATCGCCGTCTAGCGTTTGGCGACGTCCTACGCACTTTTTTGCCTTTGGATTGGGCAGTGGCGCCGTGCCTTTTGCACCGGGGACGTTTGGTACCTTGGCCGCGATTCCTTTCTTCTGGCTCATGGCGGATTTGCCGCTAGACTGGTACTTGGGAATTGTTCTTGTCGCCTTTGTGGTAGGCGTTTGGCTGTGCGATAAAACGTCTCATGATCTGGGCGTGCACGATCACTCCGGTATTGTGTGGGATGAGTTCGTCGGCTATTGGATCACCATGGCAGCGGTACCGTTCTCTTGGGAAGCCGCGCTTTGGGGATTTGTTGTCTTCCGCGTATTTGATGTATTTAAACCGTGGCCGATTCGCTGGGCGGATCGCCGCGTTGCCGGCGGTTTCGGCATTATGATTGATGATGTAATGGCAGGGTTATACGCTTGGAGTACGATGCACCTTTGGTTCTGGCTGCATTAATGGGCTTTCTGCTCAGGCCGTGTTTTTAGAGGTGTGCGTCAGGGAGTAGCACCATGCGCAAGGAACGACTCATTGTCCCGGCCATTGCGGTGGTGGTCGTGGTGTGGATGGCCGCTCAGTTACTATCAAGCATCTTGTTTGAGCGCAGTATGCATCAAGCGCTTGAAGACTTAGAAGCCCGCGGCGAGTGGCATGTGCAGCGCACCGAAAGTGATGCTGGCTGGCTGACGTCTCACGGTAAGATCCTCCTTTCCCCGCTACTCGGTCGCCCATGGCGGCTGCAGGTCTCATACCGTGCTCGCCATGGTATTTTGAATACCGATATTGAAGGAACCCTCCTGCCGCGGTTAGACACCGCTTTGCAGCGTGCTGTCGGCGATGTGTCGGTGCCTTCTGCGCCCCGCTGGCAGGGGCGCTATCACACCTTAAGCGGACACACGGAGTTACGCCTGGCGCTGGCGCCGCTTGTGATCGAACAAGATGGCCGTTACCTGGAGGTGCGCGGAGCACGTGTGCGCTTAGAGGGCGTGTTTGGCGATTGGCGTCTGCGCGGCTTATTCAATGAGTTGGTGCTAAGAGATCGTGACGCCCGTTTGGTGCTCGGGCCTAGTGTGCTAGAGAGCCGCTATACCTACACGCAGGATGCCTACCACTTTAACCAGCATGACCAACTGCGGGTTGAGTCGTTATCGCTTATCCACCCTGAGCTTAATCTCACGGTGGCGCCACTCGAACTGAAAAGCGATATGGTGCTTGATGAACAAGAGTTGCGCATTGCTAGCGAGCTCATTGTTGGCGACGCCATTTTGGGCGATGAGGCGCCACAGGCGCCGATACTACGCGGGCGGATAGCGGCGGAACTTTCCCGCATTGACGCCGATGCCGTTCGCGAGGTAATTGCCCAGCTGCGTCAGGAAGCCGCGCGAGGAAGCGTCGATATGCCGGTGGAAGAGGGGCTGTTAGCGCGTCTTGAACCTAACCTTTTGCAAACGCTGAAAGAGTCACCGCGGTTGGATATTCACGCCATCGATATGCAAAGCCCGCTTTTGGGTATCGATATCGATGCCGATGGCGCGCTATTTTTTGATTCTCGCCGCTTAGATGAGCTTAGCTTAATCGACGCATCGCGTCAGCCGATGCCGTCACGTTGGCGTTCTCACTTCGAAGGCGATATCACCTGGGACAATGCGCCGCCTGTCGTTGCGTTGTGGCTGGGGCTTCCCCTAAGTACGCGCTCACTCACGTTTGACCTGATTCAGGGAAAGTGGCGGGTGAACGGACGCCCGCTCCCCGATTTCTAGTCGCATTGGGCACACACTTGGGCCTTCCGCCTTGAAGTTTTGCGCAACTGCCCGCATTCCTTAGGCAATGCTTGGCGACGCATACGTCGCCACTGATTCCGAGGGAGGGCGCATGAGCGACCAGGATTTTGACCACGAATTTGATAACGACGTCGACAGTGAAAACGAAGCCCCAACGTGGGTAGCGGAAGAAGAGGCCTCCGCCTACGAGCAGGAACATGAACGCAGCGAAGAAGAGTACCGCTCCGATGGTGAGCAAGTGCACTCTATTGTGTCGGCAAGCGACATGCTGCCAGAGCGCATTTACCTGTTACCGATTCATAATCGCCCTTTCTTTCCTGCCCAAGTGCAGCCGTTGGTGATTAACCGCGAGCGCTGGGAAGAGACAATGCGTCGGCTGGGCAACACGCCACATCACACGATTGGGGTGGCGTTTGTCGGTGAGGCAGGCGTGGATTCGCTCAGTGCCGATAGCTTTCCTGAGATCGGCACCGCCGTCAAAGTGCATAAGCTCAAAAGCGAAGACCAGCAGATTCAGTTTATTGCCCAGGGGTTGCAGCGCTTTAAAATCAAGCGCTGGTTGTCGAAAGAACCGCCCTACCTGGTAGAGGTTACTTACCCCAAAGAGCCGGTTGACGCCGAGAATGAAGAGACCCGCGCCTATGCCATGGCGATTATCAACGGCATCAAAGAGTTGCTGCCGATTAATCCGCTGTATGGCGAAGAGCTCAAGCACTATCTGAACCGCTTCAGCCCGAATCAGCCGGGGCCGTTGACCGACTTTGCCGCGGCGATTACCTCGGCCAAAGGCCCGGCGCTTCAGGATGTGCTCGCCACGCTATCCGTGGCCGAGCGCATGCAGAAAGTGTTGCCGCTGTTGCGCAAAGAGATCGATGTGGCGCAGCTGCAAAGCGAAATCAGCGAGCAGGTTAACGCGCAGATGCAGGAGCGTCAGCGTGAGTTCTTCCTGCGTGAGCAGCTCAAGGTCATCCAGCGTGAACTGGGAATTTCCAAGGACGACCGCGAAAACGATGTCGATACCTTCCGCGCGCGGCTGGAAAACCTGACCGTGCCCGAGCATGTGCAGGAACGTATTGACGAAGAGCTCCACAAGCTCAGCGTGCTGGAGACGGGCTCGCCGGAGTATGGCACGACACGCGGCTATTTGGATTGGCTCACCTGCCTGCCGTGGGGCGTGACCAGCGACGACAACCTGGATCTGCCCCATGCTCGTGAGGTGCTTGACCGCGACCACGATGGCTTAAAGGATGTGAAAGAGCGCATCATCGAGTTTCTCGCCGAGGGCACGTTCAAAGGCGACGTGGGCGGCTCAATTGTGCTGCTGGTAGGCCCGCCAGGGGTAGGTAAAACCTCTGTCGGCCGCTCGATTGCCGAGGCACTGGGGCGCAAGTTTTATCGCTTCTCGGTGGGCGGCATGCGCGACGAGGCAGAAATAAAAGGCCATCGCCGCACCTATATCGGTGCTATGCCCGGCAAGTTGGTGCAGGCGTTTAAGGAAGTCGAAGTCCAAAATCCGGTCATCATGCTTGATGAAGTCGATAAATTGGGACAATCGTTCCAGGGCGACCCGGCCTCTGCGCTGTTGGAAGTGCTTGACCCTGAGCAGAACGTCGATTTCCTGGATCACTACCTAGACGTGCGCATGGATCTTTCGAAGGTATTGTTCGTCTGTACGGCGAACACGCTGGATTCGATCCCCGGGCCGCTTCTTGATCGCATGGAGCAGATTCGTCTCTCAGGCTATATCGCCGAAGAGAAAGTTGCGATTGCCAAGCATCATCTGTGGCCGAAGCTGTTGAAACGCGATAACTTGAGTAAAAAGCGTATCAACCTGACGGATGCGGCGCTGAAACAGGTGATCGAGGGCTATGCACGTGAAGCAGGTGTGCGCCAGTTAGAAAAACAGCTACACCGTATTGTGCGTAAAGCCGCCGTGAAAATGCTCGAAAATGAGCAAGAAACGGTCAAAGTGTCGGTGAATAACTTAGAAGAGTTTCTGGGTAAACCCATCTTCCGCAAAGAGAAGGTGCTTAGGGGCGAAGGCGTGGTGACGGGCCTTGCCTGGACCAGCATGGGGGGCGTTACGTTGCCGATTGAGGCGACCAAGGTGCACTCGCTGGATCGTGGCTTCAAACTGACCGGCAAACTCGGTGATGTGATGCAAGAGTCGGCTAATATTGCCTACAGTTATACCTTGGGCCACTTGGAAGAGTACGGCGCCGATGCGGGTTTCTTCGATTCGGCGTTTGTTCACCTGCATGTGCCCGAAGGGGCGACCCCCAAAGACGGCCCATCGGCTGGCGTGTCAATGACCACGGCGCTGCTCTCTTTGGCGAAGCACGAGGCGATCAACCGGCCCTTGGCGATGACCGGTGAGTTAACGCTTACCGGACAGGTGCTGCCGGTCGGTGGTATTCGCGAGAAAGTGATCGCCGCCCGGCGCAGCGATATCTTCGAGGTAATTCTGCCCGAAGCCAACCGTCGCGATTACGATGAGCTGCCAGACTACCTGACAGAAGGGGTGACGGTGCACTTTGCTGATCGCTATCAGGATGTCGCCAAGGTTGTTTTCGGCTGAGGGTCTACGACGCTCTTCTCTGTACGCTTTCTTGATTTCTTCCCTGATCTCTTCCCTACACAACGCTGCGCGGTTCGCGTGGCGTTGATTTCCTCATACTTTAGTCGTTGTGTGTCAACGCTAATCTCTATACGTTTAAGCTTATATATATACCAAAGGCAAGTATGAGGGACAGTAATGCGCGATAATCAGCCGGTAACCGATAAAGAGTACGCGTTGGAGAACGACGACGTATTAATTTCTCGCTCTGATACAGACGGAAATATCACCTACGCCAACTCCGACTTTGTCACGGTGAGTGGCTATACCTACGATGAACTCATTGGTTCCCCACAAAACCTGTTGCGTCACCCCGATATGCCGCCGCAGGTGTTTAAAGATCTCTGGGAAACGCTAAAAGCGGGCCATACCTGGCAAGGTGTGCTGAAAAACCGGTGTAAAAACGGGGATTATTACTGGGTACAAGCCACGGTGGCGGCGTTGCGTGATGGCGATCAGGTGGTGGGTTACACCTCGGTCCAACGTCGCGCGACGCAAAAAGCGATTCAGCGTGCCGAGCGTGTCTATGCCACGATTTGCCGGAAAGGCAGCTTACGCGGATATAAGCTCCAACGCGGGGAAATCAAGCGCACGGGACCGGTGGGCTGGATGGCGCGCTTTAGCTTTAACAGCATGCGGGCGAAGCTGATGGGCATGGTGCTTGTCGCCGTTGTTCTGCTTGCCGTTGCCGGTAGCTTGGGCGTATACGGGCTGATGGTGTCGGGAGAGCGTTTAGCGCGGTTGAATCAAGCCGGGCTTGAAGACGTGGCAAGTTTGCAAGCCATTGAGCGACTGCTTAACCAGGAAGTTAACGCCTTGGCGCCGGCGGCGCGCAATCCGCGAGGTGTAGACCTCCAGGCGCTCATCTCGACTTGGGAAGAAAGCGAAGCGCGCATGAATGACCGATGGGAGCAGTATAGCAATTCGGATCAAACCGAACGCCAAGACGTTACCGATTTTCGTGACCAGCTAAACGCCATTCATGAGGGGATTAGCACCACTTATGCCGCATTGGACGATGGACAAGGGTTTCAGGCGTTTGAATCCTTCAACGGCGACGTAGAGCCTACGTTAGCGGCGCTTAAAGCCTCCGCTGATGCCCTTGTTGCGCGTGAACGTGAGTTGGCGGCCGAGTTAATGGGCGCCGCCCAAGCCGGGCAAACGCAAATGTTGATCGCCCAAGCAGGGGTGCTGATTATCGGCATCGCGACGATGGTGCTGTTAAGCGTATTGATTTTTAGGTCGCTCTTAAGCTCGCTAAACGACGCGCGTCGGGTCACCTTTCAAATTGCCGCAGGTAATTTGGCAACGCGGGTTAATCAGCAACGCCAGGATGAGCTGGGTGACCTGCTGAACTCGATTCGCACGATGCGAGCATCGCTGTCGAGCATCGTGGGGGAAGTCGATGAGCGCATCCAAGTGGTGACCCCGGCGGCACAGCGTATTGCCGATGAAAACGAAGACCTCGCGTCGCGCACCGAACAGCAGGCGTCATCGTTGCAGCAAACCGCCTCCAGCATGGATCAAATGACCGCCACGGTGCAGCAAAATACCGACAATGCGCGACAAGCGAATAAACTTGCCATGGAAAATGCGAATGCCACCCGTGAGACAGGCGAGAAAATGCAGGAGCTGGTTGAGCGAATGGAGGGTATTGCTAAGCGCTCAGCCAAGATGACCGATATTATCAGCGTGATCGATGGCATCGCTTTCCAGACCAATATTCTGGCACTGAATGCGTCGGTCGAGGCTGCTCGAGCCGGTGAAGCCGGGCGCGGTTTCGCGGTGGTGGCAAGTGAGGTGCGCCAGCTTGCAGGGCGTAGTGCGACGGCCGCACAGGAAATTCGCGAGCTGATTGATGCCTCCGACAGCGAGATTCAAAGTGGCCGAAAGGCGGCAGGGGAGGCGGAAACGTCCATTGAAGCCGTGGTCGCGCAGGTGATGAAAGTGAGCGATCTCATGGAAGAAATCACGCATGCCTCGGAAGAGCAAACCAGCGGTATCACTCAGATCAACTCTGCCGTTTCTGAGATGGATCAAGTGACACAGCAAAATGCCAGCCGGGTGCAATCGATCGCTGAGGCGGCCAGCCAACTGACCAACGAGGCTCATGAGTTAGCCAACGTTATCGCCGCGTTCCGCCTGGAAGGCGGGCGTGAAGAGAGTATTGAAGCGGCATTGGCGCGGCTGGAGCGCACCTCACATCAACAGGCAGCGCCGAGGCTGGAGCACGCTCTCTAACCCCGCTAGTTTCATACGCGGGCTCGTGCCACAATCAGCGTTTACGCTAATATTAGCGTTACCCCATCAGCGCTGTATTTAACTGAGTCAAGCCGCCTGTAAGGGCGGCTTGGCTTTAGGAAGATTGAGGACACCATGCCCGAGTATCCCTCCCGTACCACTACTGCCGGTCGTAATATGGCCGGTGCCCGCGCCCTATGGCGTGCCACCGGTATGAAAGATGACGACTTTCACAAGCCAATCATCGCCGTGGCAAACTCGTTTACCCAGTTCGTGCCCGGTCACGTTCACCTAAAGGATATGGGGCAGCTGGTCGCGGGGGAAATTGAACAAGCGGGGGGCGTGGCCAAAGAGTTCAATACCATCGCGGTGGATGACGGCATTGCCATGGGGCACGACGGTATGCTCTATTCGCTGCCCAGCCGCGATATCATTGCGGATAGTGTCGAATACATGTGCAATGCGCACTGCGCCGATGCCCTGGTGTGCATTTCCAACTGCGACAAGATCACGCCTGGGATGTTGATGGCGGCGATGCGCTTGAACATTCCAGTGATTTTCGTCTCCGGCGGGCCGATGGAAGCAGGTAAAACCAAACTGCTCGATCACGGTCTCGATCTTGTCGATGCCATGGTCATGGCCGCTGATGATCGCGTCGACGATGAAACGCTCGCTGAAGTCGAGCGCAGTGCTTGCCCAACCTGCGGCAGCTGTTCGGGCATGTTTACCGCCAATTCGATGAACTGCTTGATGGAAGCGTTGGGCTTGGCATTGCCCGGCAATGGCACGATGCTTGCCACCCACGCTGACCGCCGCCGCCTCTTTGAGACAGCGGGTCACCGTATTGTCGATCTCGCCAAGCGCTATTACGAAGGCAACGAGGCCCACCTTTTGCCTCGTGCGATTGGTTCTTTGGCAGCGTTTAAGAACGCCATGACGCTGGATATCGCCATGGGGGGCTCCACCAATACCATCCTGCACCTTCTCGCCGCCGCCCAAGAGGCGGAGATCGACTTCAGTATGGCGGATATTGATCGCCTCTCGCGCGAAGTGCCTCAGCTGTGCAAGCTGGCGCCCAATACGCAAAAGTATCACATTGAAGATTGCCACCGTGCCGGCGGTATCATGGCGATTCTCGGTGAGCTGGACCGCGCGGGCGTGCTCGACAATACGGTACCCACGGTGTACGGCGATAGCCTCAAAGCGGCGCTCGATGAGTGGGATATCATGCGCTCGCCCAGCGCTGAGGTCGTAGAGTTCTACAAAGCAGGACCAGGAGGCGTGCCTACCCAAACAGCGTTTTCGCAAAATTCGCGCTGGCCGAGCCTTGATGGTGATCGCGCCAATGGGTGCATTCGCCGTCTTGAAAACGCCTTCTCCCTTCAGGGTGGGCTAGCCGTGCTTTACGGCAATATCGCTTTAAACGGCTGCGTGGTAAAAACGGCTGGCGTAGACGACGCGATTTTAGTGTTTGAAGGCAAAGCCCATGTGGTCGAATCTCAAGATCAAGCGGTAGCCAGCGTGCTGGAAGGCAATGTCAAAGAGGGCGACGTGGTCGTGATCCGCTACGAAGGGCCGAAGGGTGGGCCGGGTATGCAGGAAATGCTTTATCCCACCTCATACTTGAAGTCTAAAGGCCTGGGAAAAGCCTGCGCACTCCTGACCGATGGGCGCTTTTCTGGCGGTACGTCCGGGCTTTCGATTGGTCATGTGTCACCGGAAGCCGCTGCAGGCGGTGCTATTGGGCTAGTCGAGCAGGGCGATACAATTGTTATCGATATTCCCAACCGGGCGATTAATGTCAAACTCTCGGACGCCGAACTTAAGGCTCGCCGAGACGCCATGGACGCCAAAGGCAAAGATGCTTGGAAACCCCTAGAACAGCGCCCGCGTAAGATTACCCCAGCGCTTAAAGCCTATGCGCTACTGGCAACCTCAGCTGACAAAGGGGCTGTTCGTGATCTAAGCAAGCTCGACTGATACACGCAGCTAACAAACGCAGTCAACTCGAGTAAGGAATCACATGAAGGCGATTATTAATGTTGGCTTAGTCGGTTATGGTTTCGCTAGCCAAACCTTCCACGCTCCGCTAATCCAGGCCACGGAAGGCCTGGACTTGGTCGCGGTGTCTTCAAGCGATGCTGCCAAGGTGCAAGCGTCCCTGCCCGATGTTGAGGTAGCTGCTCAGGCATTAGCGCTTTGTCAGCGCAGTGATATTGACCTGATCGTGATTGCCACCCCTAACAACACTCACTTCCCCCTTGCTAAAGCCGCGCTCTCGGCGGGCAAGCATGTCGTGGTGGATAAACCGTTCACGGTTACGTTGTCAGAAGGAAAGCTGCTCAAAAAGTTGGCTGATGACAACGAGTGTCTACTGTCGGTGTTTCACAACCGCCGTTGGGATAGCGATTTCTTGACCGTTAAAGCCTTGCTTGAAGCGGGGACGCTAGGGCGGCTGGTACATTTTGAATCTCATTTTGACCGCTTTCGCCCGGAAGTCCGCGACCGCTGGCGCGAGAAGGCCGTACCCGGTGGCGGTATCTGGTATGACCTGGGACCGCATCTATTGGATCAAGCCTGCGAGCTATTTGGCATGCCCCAGGCTATTCTGCTGGAACTCGGCGTGCTGCGAGATGGCGCCCAGGCCGACGATGACTTTCTGGCACTGCTCGACTACGAAAGCTATCGCGTTACTCTGGCGGCAGGCACGTTGGTTGCCGAACCGACGCCGCGCTTCCGGATTCATGGCACCCAAGGCAGCTTCGTGAAATACGGCTTAGACCCTCAGGAGGATCGTTTAAAAGCTGGCGAAGTGCCGACATCGCAATGGGGCGAAGATAGCCAACATGGCACCCTGACGCTGCGCGAAAGAGAGGGCGAAAGCACGTCGTTAACGCGTCGTGAACTTCCAAACCAGCCGGGGGACTACCTTGCCTATTACCAAGGCATCGCCGCCGCTATCCGTGATAAAGCGCCGCTACCGGTAAGCGTTGACGATGCCCTGCGCTCAATGGCCTTGCTGGAAGCAGGACTGGACAGCCACCGCCAACGGCGCTGGATTGTATTGAAAAATCATTGATGTGAAGGGTGAGGCGTGAGTGTGTTTTCGTAGCGCGTGGTAAGCCTACGGCGCACCCGGCTATTCACTCCTTACCACTTACTATTCACTACTTACCACTTACCACTTACCACTTACCACTTACTATTCACTACCCTATCAAAGCAAATCCGCCTCACTATTGCGCTTCTCTTCGCGCAACCTATCTCGGGCGATATACAGCGCGGCAATGGCACGGGCTTCGTGAAAATCCTCACGCAACAGCAGGGTGGGGAGTTCTTCGATGGCGTGAGTTTCCACAATCAACGGCTCTGGCTCATCCCCCGGCAGACGCTTGGGGTAGAGGTCGGTGGCAAGAAGCACCTGCATGCGGTGGCGCATGTAGTTGGGCGCAAGCGAAAGCTCGACAAGCGGCTCAATGCGGTGCGCACCGAAACCACACTCTTCCATCAATTCGCGGTTTGCGGCGGTCACGAAACTTTCCCCTGGGTCCACCAGCCCTTTAGGTAGCGTAAGCACGTAATCTTCAAAGCCAGCGGCATACTCGCGAATTAACAGCACGTGTTCTGGGTCTGGCATGGCGACGATCATCACCGCACCGCGGTCGGCGCCGGTTAGCCGCTCAAAGGTGCGTTCTTCGCCGTTGGAAAACCGCAGGTCGAGCGACTCAACGTGAAACAAACGGCTCTTTGCCACGCTTTCACGGGCTAAAATCTGGGGTTTTTGCAGGTACTTTGGCGCGTTGCCCTCAGGCTTCGACGCGTTAGTGGGTTGTGTATCAGACGATGACATCGGTGCCTCCGTGGCTAAGCAAGATCAGGGTGTAAGCGTGCTGGGTAAAAGCGATTGCGCTACAATAGCACGCTTTCCCCTACTGTCTGGAGTGGTGCATGATCGACTGGCAAGCTATCGATACCGTGTTGTTAGATATGGATGGCACGCTATTGGATTTACACTTCGATAGCCACTTCTGGTTAGAGCATTTGCCACGCCGCTATGTCGAACTGCATCAGCTTGATGAAGCGTCGCAAACAGCGCTCAAAGCCCGCATTATTGGTGAACAGGGAACGCTCAATTGGTACAGCTTGGCGTACTGGAGCCGTGAACTGGGCGTGGACGTTGTCGCCCTCAAGCGTGAAGTGCAGCATCTCATTGGTTTGCGTGGTGATGCGCTCGATTTTCTTAAGTGGCTACAAACAGAACATCCTCGCGTGGTGCTGGCCACCAACGCCGATAGGGCGAGCCTAGAGCTCAAGTTGCCGCTAACGGGGCTTGAAGCGTATCTCGATGCTATCGTGTCTTCAGAAGACGTGGGGGCGGCCAAGGAGGAGCAGGCTTTCTGGTTCGCGCTACAAGAGCTTGAGTCATTCGACCCGGCGCGCACGCTGTTTATTGACGATAACCCTCATGTGCTGGAAAGTGCCCGCGAATTTGGCATTAAGCATTTGCTTGGCATTAAGCAGCCCGATAGTCAGCGGCCGGAGAAAGCGCTGCAAGAGTTCATTGCGTTGGACCGCTTTGCCCAGCTATTGCCTCGCGATTTACCGTAGGAGGAGCCTAGATGAGCGAAAATGTACGGTTAGATAAGTGGCTTTGGGCCGCGCGCTTTTTCAAGACTCGCGCGCTGGCGAAAAAGGCGATTGAAGGCGGCAAAGTACAATACGATGGTGCGCGGGCCAAGACCAGCAAGAACGTAGAGCTGGGTGCGATCATCCGCGTCCCCCAGGGATGGGATATTTTTGATGTCGAAGTTACCGGTATCTCCGGTCAGCGCCGTGGCGCACCGGAAGCCCGCATGCTTTACGCCGAAACCGAAGCAAGTCGTGAACGGCGCGAGCGTGAAGCCGAAGCGCGCCGTTTGAACAATCAGGTAATGCAACACCCGCTGAAACGCCCGGATAAAAAACAGCGCCGCGAGATTCAGCGCTTCCAACGCCAGCAGGGTGAGTGAGAAAACCATGTCCGATCAGATCCAACGATTTTTGTTTGACCAGACCAATGTGCGTGGCGAGATTGTGACCCTTGAGCGCGCTTACCAGGAAGTGCTTGAACGCCATGCGTATCCGCCCGCGGTGAACGCGCTGCTCGGCGAGCTTTTAGCCGCCGTCGCCCTGCTGACGGACACCGTCAAGCTTGACGGTACTTTGAGCATTGAAGTGCGTGGCCAAGGGGGGCTTTCGCTTTTGATGGCCGAATCCAATCCTGGCGGCGAATTGCGTGCTATTGCCCGGGTGGCGGAAGGAGCGGCACTGCCAAGTGAAACGGCGGCCTTTCGCGATTTAGTGGGTGACGGCCAGATTGTGATCACACTCGACCCGAAAGAGGGGCATCGGTATCAGGGAATTGTGGCGCTGGATCACGACTCGCTTGCCGGGTGTTTAGAAGCCTATTTTGGTCAATCGGAACAGCTACCCACGCGGCTGTGGCTTGCGGCAGACGGTCAGCGTGCGGGTGGGTTGCTGCTACAGCGCTTACCCCATGAAGCGCAAAATCAAGATGTTGATGCGTGGGAGCGTAGCGCACAGCTGGCCGACACCATCAAACGCGAAGAACTTTTGGGCTTGGAGCAGCGCGAAGTGCTGTATCGGCTCTATCACGAAGAGACGGTGCGCGTTTTTGAGCCCAAGGCGCTGTATTTTGGCTGCACCTGTTCCCGCGAGCGTATGGCCAAGGCGCTACTGACTTTAGGGGCAGATGAGCTGCGCGATATTGTCGCAGAGCAGGGCGGCATAGAGACGCAATGCCACTTTTGCCACTCGGAATACCACTACACAGCGGCAGAAATCGAGACATTTTTGGTTAATCCAGACGCTTCAGCACCGACAATTCATTGATGTTGTCGTCAGCACGGAAAAGCGAGGATTATGCGCTAAGAAAATAAGAGACCGAAGAATCAATAAGATTAGCGTCACGAGTAAACGGCCGTTTTACTGCAGTTTTGCAGCGCAACACAAAATGTAGTGGTTGTGTTGTAGTTTAACTACAAAATATTTGCCATATACCCCCATTTCCCGGGGGCTTTCTTTTTGTCATAATGCGCTCGTTTTCAGCGTGCCCAGCCGTGTAACTACGCGGTAGGGGTGATTTTTCAGGCGTCGGTGACGCCGGGTAAATGAGATAATTGGCCTCAAGGCCCAGGAATCGACATGACCACGACCCAAGCTGCCCCCCAAGCCCACGTGAACCTAACCAGTGCCGAACTGATTGAGCGCGCCGTGGCCTGTGGTGAAGGCCGCCTGTCGGCCAACGGTGCGCTGGTGGTAAACACCGGCGAGCGTACCGGCCGTTCACCGAAAGATCGCTTCATCGTCGACGAGCCGTCGACCTGTGACAGCATCGACTGGGGTAGCGTAAACCGTCCGTTTGACGCCGATAAATTCGGCGCTCTGTGGGCACGCGTCAGCGATTACTTGGAAAGTGGCGAACACTTTGTCTCCGAGCTACACGTAGGCAGCGACCCGGTTCACTATCTGCCGGTGCGCGTGACCGCGGAAACCGCGTGGCACAATCTGTTCGGCCGCACGATGTTTGTCCGTCCTGAGGTGTATAACCCGAGCACCAAAGAGACATGGCAGATTCTCAATGCTCCGCACTTTGAGTGCGTGCCAAGCCGTGACGGCACTAATTCTGACGGCTGTGTCATTATTAACTTCGCAGAGAAGAAAGTGCTTATTGCTGGTATGCGCTACGCCGGTGAAATGAAAAAAGCCATGTTCTCGGTGCAGAACTTCTTGCTGCCGGAATCCGGCGTGCTGCCGATGCACTGCTCCGCTAACGTTGGCGAAGACGGTGAAACTTGCCTCTTCTTCGGTCTTTCCGGTACCGGTAAAACCACGCTTTCCGCTGACCCGGCGCGCTACCTGATTGGTGATGATGAGCACGGCTGGGGGGATGGCACCGTCTTCAACATGGAAGGCGGCTGCTACGCCAAGTGCATCGATCTCTCCGAAAAGAATGAGCCAGTGATCTGGAATGCGATTAAATTTGGTACCGTGCTGGAAAACGTCGTACTCGATGATCGTCGTGAGCCGGATTACGTCGACGACAGCCTCACACAGAACTCACGCGCCGCTTATCCGCTCGAGCATATCGAAAAGCGTGTACGGGAAAACCTTGCCGGTGAACCTAACGCGATCGTCTTTTTGACCTGCGATATGTCAGGTGTTCTGCCCCCGGTTTCTGTGCTGTCTAAAGAAGCCGCCGCGTATCACTTCCTCTCTGGCTATACCGCCAAGGTAGGGTCGACAGAAATGGGCTCATCCGAAGGACTGGCAGCAACGTTCTCTACCTGCTTTGGTGCGCCGTTCTTTCCGCGTCCGGCACGCGAGTATGCGGATCTTCTGATCAAACGTGTTGAACAGAAAGATGCGCAAGTATATCTCGTCAACACAGGTTGGACGGGTGGCGCCTTCGGTGAAGGTGGCGCGCGCTTTTCTATTCCGACGACCCGCGCCATTATCAGTGCGATTCAATCCGGCGTGCTGCGCGACGTGGAAACTAAGCACATCAACGGGCTGAATTTGCAAGTGCCCACAGCCGTGCCGGGTGTCGATTCCAGATTGCTTGACCCGCGCGAAACCTGGGAAGACCAAGACGCCTACGACCATCACCTGCGCGAACTGACCACCAAGTTCGTGGATAACTTCAAGAAGTTTGAAGGTGTTAACGACGCCATTGTCAAAGCGGGCCCGAGCCAGATGTAATTACCGCATTTTGGCAGCGGTATAACAACAAGCGGGGCAGTGCATAGCATTGCCCCGCTTGTTGTTTGGGAGCGACATTTTGGGCGTCAACTTTTTTACGTATGGATTGCGTTACAATTTTTCCAGCATTCTAGGGTCATAAACAAAATCGTAGCTATCCACGATGTTAATCTGACTAACCTTGGGGTGGTGGGGATTGATTACGATATTGCGTTCCAAGGGCAGCACAGCAGAAGGAACTATCATTCCCAGATGGCTATTCGAACGAATCCAGTTTGTACCGAAGTCCATGCTGGGGCGGTCTGCCGGTAGTGACGACCAGCCATGAGGAAGGTCCCCAATAGCCGGCTCCCAATAAAAGGAAGCATCATCCGGCAGTTCAAAGCAGGTTAACTTCAGTGGTACCGCTGGCTTTCCTGATGCATGGACATAGGTTTCCAAGCAACAAATGGCAGGGCCTAGTCCCATGTACACTGCTGGTACGTCTTCATCATTCCAGCGACCCCCTTCGATAGCCGCTCCCTTGCCGCTAAGATCCTTGGCGCGTTTCGCTTTTGCGATTCTCCAAGCTTTCACGCCGCCCCGCCCCACTCCATGGCGTGCAACACACGCCGCACCTGCTTTGCCCCAATCTCGGTCTCGCATAGCATAATCGGGGCCTGCCCTCCCAGCGTCTCGTTCGGGCGAGACAGCCAATCGATTGCGGCCTGTTTATCCTCGAAAACCTCCACAGCGAGATGGCTGACGGTCGCAATTCTATCAAGACGTTCCGACGCCACCGAGTCCAGCTTCTTTCGCTCACGGCGGCGACGGTCAAGCGTCGATGTGGATGCATTCAGCAGCACCTCAACCTGCTTGTCCTGAAGCTGAAAGGTCACCCGCACCGCTTGGAATAAACTTGGGGAAAACCCGTCGTGGATACTCTTCAAGCGCTCAGATTCGTTGCATAACTCCTGACTTGTACTGAACCGCCAGAAATCGGCCGCGAGGGCTTTACGTTCATTTCTCCTCAGCTTTTGCGGCGAGACGGCTGCTTCTGCCATGATCAACCTCATCAAATGATGTTTAATAAACCTCAAATGACAGAATATATCAGGAGTAACTTCTGCGCCAGTAAAGGCCTGCCGTAATATCGCGACGACGGTGTTTGTTGAGA
This sequence comes from Vreelandella salicampi, assembly GCF_013415105.1. Lineage (GTDB taxonomy): Bacteria > Pseudomonadota > Gammaproteobacteria > Pseudomonadales > Halomonadaceae > Vreelandella > Vreelandella salicampi. The sequence continues at coordinate 7,682 of NZ_JACCDF010000019.1, read as the reverse complement.
TGAGTGACCGTGAAACGACACCATTTCTGGGGTTGTCGGGTTTAACCGCTTAACGGCGCCGTACTGCATTTCGTGCCTGCCTGAGGCAGTTAATGCCGCTTTGTGATACCTTGTCGCTTCTACTAAAAGCTGCATGAGTTAGTTGCGATATATGGATGTCAATCAGCGTATTCTCACGCGCTTAGCCGATGAGCTGAGCGTTCGCCCGCAACAGGTATCGGCGACGGTGGCGTTGTTGGATGAAGGCGCTACCGTGCCGTTTATTGCCCGTTACCGTAAAGAAGTCACCGGTGCGCTGGATGACATACAACTGCGTCAGCTCGATGAGCGCCTGCGTTACTTGCGCGAACTGGAAGAGCGACGCGCGGCGGTACTTTCCGCCATTGATGAGCAGGGCAAGCTAAGCCCGGAGCTGGCGAGTAAGATCGACGCGGCGGATACCAAGCAACGCTTAGAAGATTTATACCTTCCGTATAAGAAAAAGCGCCGGACCAAAGCGCAGATTGCCCGCGAAGCGGGCTTAGAGCCGCTAGCGGATGCGCTGCTTGCCGACCCCACGCGTCATCCCGAAACCGAAGCAGCCAATTACCTGCGCCCGGCGGAAGGCGAAACGCCCGCGATTGAGGATGCCAAGTCTGCTCTCGACGGAGCGAAGCAAGTTCTGATGGAGCGCTTTGCCGAAGACCCGGAACTGGTGGGGCAGTTGCGCCAGCGCCTATGGCAAGAAGGTGAGCTTTCATCTCGCTTGCTAGATGGCAAGGCGCAGGAAGGCGCCAAATTCTCCGACTATTTTGAGCACGATGAGAAACTGGCGAAAGTGCCGTCTCACCGTGCGCTGGCGATGTTCCGCGGCCGCAACGAGGGTATATTGAGTCTTGCGATTCGTTTGCCCGGCGAAGACGAGGTCGATATACACCCCGCCCAGGTGGCGATTGCCAAGCACGTGGGTGTGCGTGACGAAGGGCGTCCCGCAGATAAATGGCTGTCTGAGGTCGTGCGCTGGACCTGGCGGGTGAAACTTTACACTGCGCTGGAAACCGAACTTCTGGGCCAGTTACGCGAACAAGCCGAGCTCACCGCCATTGAGGTGTTTGCGGCGAACTTGAAAGATTTACTGCTGGCTGCACCGGCCGGGCAGAAAGTCACGCTGGCCATGGACCCTGGCCTGCGCACTGGCTGTAAAGTGGCGGTGGTGGACGCCACGGGCCAGTTTGTCGATCAGGCCACGATCTACCCCCATGCGCCGCAAAAGCGGTGGGACGAATCGCTTGCTGAGCTGGCACGCTTGGTGAAAAAGCATAACGTTTCGCTGATCGCGGTTGGCAACGGTACGGCCAGCCGCGAAACCGACAAACTCGCCGCCGAGCTCGTCAAAGCCATGGCGCCTGATTGCCAGCTGAGCAAGGTCATGGTCTCCGAAGCAGGGGCGTCGGTTTACTCGGCGTCTGAATACGCCTCCCGCGAGCTGCCTGACCTGGATGTCACGGTGCGCGGCGCCGTCTCTATCGCGCGGCGGTTGCAGGACCCGTTGGCCGAACTGGTCAAGATCGAGCCGAAGTCCATCGGGGTGGGGCAGTACCAGCACGATGTCTCCCAAGTCCAGCTCTCCAAATCGCTCGAAGCGGTGATCGAAGACTGCGTTAACGCCGTTGGGGTGGATTTGAACACCGCCTCCAGCGCGCTGCTCGCGCGCGTAGCAGGGCTCTCATCGACACTTGCCGACAATATCGTCGCCCAGCGCAACGCCAAAGGCGCTTTTGCCAGCCGTAAGGAACTCCTAGACGTCAGCCGGCTAGGGCCGAAGACGTTCGAGCAGTGCGCCGGTTTCTTGCGTATTCCCCAGGCAAAAAATCCACTGGATGCCAGCGCCGTTCACCCGGAAGCTTACCCACTCGCCGAACGCATCGCCAAGCAGAGCGGGCGCGAGCTGCGTAGTCTGATCGGCGATAGCGCCACGCTGAAAGCGCTCAAACCGGACGAATTTGCCGACGAGCGGTTTGGTGTGCCCACGGTAACCGACATTCTCAAAGAGCTGGATAAACCCGGCCGCGATCCACGCCCTGAGTTTAAGGCTGCCGAATTCCGCGAAGGCGTGGAAACGCTCAATGACCTTAAACTGGGTATGGTGCTCGAAGGCACCGTGACCAATGTGACGCACTTCGGCGCGTTTGTGGATATCGGCGTGCATCAGGATGGCTTGGTGCATATTTCCGCGCTGTCTGATCGCTTTGTCGAAGACCCGCGGAGTGTGGTAAAAGCCGGTGACATCGTCACTGTGAAGGTAATGAGCGTGGATATTGCGCGCAAACGGGTGGGTATGTCCATGCGCCTGGATGATCAACCGGATGCCGACAGCGCCGCTAGCCAGCGAGGCGATGGCGCTAAAAACGGGGCTAAATCCGGTGACATAAAGCCCAGCCGTGGGAAACGAAAATCCACTAAGCCGGCGCAAGAGAGCGCACCGGTGGGGACGCTAGGGGCGGCGTTACTCAAAGCACGCCAAGATAAGTAAAAGCTGCGTCATAGCGTGAATTAATTAGCCTGTTACCTTGATTGTTGCCTAAATGGCGCCATATCCTGCGATTTGTGTTGCCGTGGCGACATTCGCTGAGTTCACCTAGCCTGCTGCGGCGGGCTTTTAAACAAGGAGTGTTCACCTTGTCTGAGCCTCTCTCTGTACCGTCATTTTTAGTCGCTAACGTGGCGCGTTTGCTGCCCGCCGCCCGCAAGGGACGCTTGGGGCGCCTGCGCCGTGGGATCGAAAAAGAAGGGCTGCGCGTCGATGCCGAGGGCCGCATTGCTCAGACACCGCACCCGCGGGCGCTTGGCTCTAAGCTGACCCATCCGCATATCACCACCGACTACTCCGAGGCGCTTTTAGAGTACATCACGCCGGTTTACTCCGAGCCACGCGAAGCGCTGGCTTTTTTGGGCGATCTGCAGGCGTTTAGCTATCGTTACCTTGATGATGAGTGGATCTGGCCGGCGAGTATGCCCGCCCGCTTAAATGGCAACGATAGCGTCGCGATTGCTGACTACGGCACCTCTAATGTCGGTACCATGAAGTATGTTTATCGCAAAGGGCTAGATGTGCGTTATGGGCGCATTATGCAGGCGATTGCCGGTGTGCACTATAACGTCTCGCTGCCGGATTCGATGTGGCAGGAGCTACAAGCATTTGAAGGGCAGGAGAAAATCTCGCTGAACGACTACCGATCGGCACGCTACTTCGGTTTGATTCGCAACTTCCGTCGCCACAGCTGGCTTTTGCTGTATCTCTTCGGCGCTTCGCCGGTGATCGACAAAAGCTTTTTGCCCAGCGGTAACGTGCCGGAAAAGCTCAAAACGTTAGACGATGAAAGCTATTATGCACCTTACGCTACGACGCTACGTATGTCGGATCTGGGCTACCAGAACAAGGTGCAAGAGCAGCTAAAAATCTGTTTCAACTCGTTATCCAACTACGTCAATACGTTGCGCCACGCCATCTCCTCGCCCTGGCCTGATTACGAAAAGTTAGGCGTGAATGTCGGCGGTGAATGGCGTCAGCTTAATGCCAATATTCTGCAGATCGAGAACGAGTACTACAGCGACATTCGTCCCAAGCGCGTCGCTAAGCACAACGAGACGCCGAGCCAGGCGCTAGAAGCGCGCGGTGTGGAATACATCGAAGTGCGTTGTCTGGACTTAAACCCCTTTGATCCGCTCGGCGTGACCGAAACCCAAATTCGCTTTATCGATACCTTCCTCATGTGGTGTTTGCTCAGCGAAAGCCCATGGATTTCCGATGAGGAGTGCGACCGTCTGGACGATAACCGTCGCTTTGTCGTCGAGCGTGGCCGCGACCCAGCGCTAGAGCTAACTCGCGATGGCAAAACCACTAGCGTGCGCGACTGGGGCGAGCAAATATTTACTGAGATGGCCGAAGTGGCAACGTTGTTGGATGCGATGGAGGACGGTTCTCCCCATGCCGAGGCAATTGCGGCATTGGCACCTAGCCTGCAAGACCCGTCGCTGACGCCGTCAGCGCAGCTTTTGGCACGCCTCGAACAAGAGAACGTGTCGCTTAACGAGTTGATGCTTTCCTTGGCCAAAGAACAGGGCGAGCAGCTGCGCCATCAGCCGTTGATGCGTGCCCGTGAGTCACTGCTAGATCAGCTAGTAGAGACGTCGCATCAACAGCAGCAAGATATCGAAGAAGCCGATCTAGAGAGCTTTGACGCGTTTCTGGCCGACTACTTTGCTAGCGCGCGCGAAAATCGCGCCCTCACGCCACTACACGGCGAGGTGTCATCTTGATGCTGGCTTCTACGCGCGGGGTGGCACTGGCAGGGTTCGCGTTCTGCGTATTGATGATGGCCGTTGCGCTCGCGCTTGAACATATCGTCGGCCTTGCCCCTTGTCCTTTGTGTATTTTTCAGCGGGTGGGGGTGATTGCCACCGCCATCGTGCTAGCCGTCGCGGCACTACATAACCCTGTTGGGCGCATCGGGCGTGCCTTGTATGGTGTGCTGAGCTTGATCACCGTTGCCGGCGGTGCTTTTGTCGCCGGGCGCCATGTGTGGTTGCAGTCATTGCCCGCCGATGAAGTGCCGAGCTGCGGGCCAAATCTTGATTATATGATGGATATGTTACCGCTACAGGACGTGGTAGCGATGGTCCTCACCGGTTCCGGCGAGTGCGCCGAAATCAGTTTCTCCCTGCTAGGACTGTCGCTGCCGGCATGGACACTCATCGGCTTTTTGTTCTTAGCTATGGCACCACTGAGCCTGCTTTGGCTCGCTGTCACGGCTCGCCGCTAAACCGCTTTCACGCACTTCGTTTACGTTTATTTCGCTCCGCTCGGCACCCGTACGTCATGTACGGGTGCCGAGTGCGTTTGCGCGGAAAGAAAAATATTTTGACGATTTGATAAAATATAGATATTTTCTAGTAAGGCACTTTGAAGATTACCTATTGCCGCTACAGCCTGGGAGCTATGACGATGAGCCGTTTTAATTGGGATGATCCGTTACTACTGGAACAGCAGTTGACCGATGAAGAGCGTCAGATCCGCGACGCCGCCTACGATTACTGCCAAGAAAACCTGCAACCGCGTGTGTTATCGGCGTTTCGTGAAGAGCGCTTTGATCGCGAGATTATGAGCGAGATGGGCGAACTCGGCCTGTTGGGTGCGACGGTCTCGCCGGAATACGGCGGTGCAGGCGTCAACCATGTGGCTTACGGGTTGATCGCTCGCGAAGTCGAGCGTGTCGATTCGGGCTATCGCTCGGCCATGAGTGTGCAGTCGTCGCTGGTGATGTTCCCTATTGAAACCTATGGCTCAGAAGAGCAGAAGCAGAAGTACCTGCCTAAGCTTGCCAGCGGCGAGTGGGTCGGCTGTTTTGGGCTGACCGAGCCCGACCACGGCTCCGACCCCGGCTCGATGGCCACGCGTGCCGAGAAAGTGGATGGCGGTTACCGCCTCACCGGCGCCAAAATTTGGATTACCAACAGCCCGATTGCCGATGTTGCTGTGGTGTGGGCCAAATCCACCGCTCACGATAACCAAATTAAAGGCTTTATCGTCGAGCGGGGCACTGAGGGGTTCAGCGCGCCGAAGATCGAGGGCAAGGTCTCACTGCGTGCCTCGATCACCGGTGAAATCGTGCTGGATAACGCCTTCGTGCCGGAAGAGAACTTGCTGCCTAACGTAAGCGGCCTAAAAGGCCCGTTCGGCTGCTTGAATAAAGCGCGCTACGGCATTGCTTGGGGCGTCATGGGCAGCGCCGAATTCTGCTGGCATGCCGGTCGTCAATACACGCTGGATCGCAAGCAGTTCGGCCGCCCACTCGCCGCTAACCAGCTGATTCAGAAGAAACTCGCCGATATGCAGACCGAGATCACCTTGGGCCTGCAAAGCGCACTCCAAGTGGGCCGCCTAATGGATAGCGGCAACTGGGCGCCGGAGATGATCTCGCTGATCAAGCGTAACAACTGTGGTAAGGCGTTGGATATTGCCCGCGTAGCGCGGGATATGCACGGTGGCAACGGCGTATCAGACGAGTACGGCGTGATTCGCCACATGGTGAATTTGGAGTCGGTCAACACCTATGAAGGCACGCACGATATCCACGCGTTGATTCTGGGCCGGGCACAAACCGGAATCCAAGCTTTTTTCTAGGCGTTACCTGAAACGTCAGCGAGCCTAATTCTTTCTCACGGCAGGAGTAAACCATGGCAGGTCCCTTACAAGGGTTGCGTGTACTTGACCTTAGCCGCGTGTTGGCGGGCCCCTGGAGTACCCAGATTCTGGCGGATATGGGGGCCGAGGTGATTAAGATCGAGCGCCCCGGCAGCGGTGATGATACGCGCCTCTGGGGGCCGCCCTGGTTTCAGGCGGAAGATGGCAGTGAGACACGTGAATCGGCTTACTACCTTGCGGCTAACCGCGGCAAGCACTCGCTGACCGTCGATATTAGTCAGCCCGAAGGCCAAGACTTGATTCGCGAGATCGCCAACCAAAGCGACATTTTGGTCGAGAACTTTAAAAGCGGCGGCCTCGCGAAGAAGGGGTTAGACTACGCAACGCTCTCGGCGCTTAACCCGGGGTTAATCTACTGCTCAATCACGGGCTTTGGGCACACCGGTCCGATGGCCGAAATGGCGGGTTACGACTATCTTATTCAGGCTCAGGGTGGGCTGATGAGCATTACTGGGGCGGCAGATGGCGAGCCAGGCGCCGGCCCGAAACGTGTCGGCGTGGCGGTGGCGGATTTGACCACCGGCATGAACGCCACTATTGCCATTTTAGGTGCGTTGTACCACCGAACCCAGACCGGGGAAGGGCAGCATATCGATATGGCGCTACTGGATGTCCAGGTGAGCTGGCTCGCTAACCAGGCGCAGAACTACTTCTGTAGCGGGAAGCCGCCAGCGCGTACCGGCGATTACCACCCCAATCTGGTACCCTATCAGCCATTTCCCACCGCCGACGGTGAGCAAATTATTATTGCCGTCGGTAATAATGGACAGTTTCAGCGTTTTTGTGAGGCGATTGGTCACGGCGAGCTTGCCCATGACATACGCTTTGCAACTAACGCTGAACGGGTAAAGCATCGGGTTGAGCTTATTGAGCTGTTAGTCAGCGTAACCAAAACGCGCACGCTCAAAGAGTGGACCGTGCTTCTCAACGAGATTGGCGTTCCCTGCGGCCCGATTCAGGATATCGAGCAGGTTTTTGCCGACCCACAAGTTCAAGCACGTGGCATGCAGGTATCCCTCGATTCTGCCCATGGGCCGGTGCAGGGCGTGGCTAACCCGATCAAGTACTCGAAAACCGCGCTTGAATACCACAAGGCCCCGCCCGCGCTAGGGGAAGACACGGCCACTGTGCTTGAGCGCGTGCTGAAAAAGCCGGCTAGTGAGATTGAAGCACTGAAGAAAAAAGGGGTGGTGTAGCGTATTACGCGTTAGCTGGGTTGGGTACGGCACTAACGCCATTAAGCAGGCGCTATCATATAGGCTCCATCACACATTCTCCCTCACACAATATGTATCCAAGAGGTGGCTGATGAAAATCCTCGTCGCGGTGAAACGCGTCATCGACTACAACGTCAAAATTCGGGTCAAGCCGGATAATTCTGACGTTGATCTCACCAACGTCAAAATGGCCATGAATCCCTTCTGCGAAATCGCCGTAG
>NZ_JACCDF010000018.1 GCF_013415105.1 Vreelandella salicampi | reverse complement strand
TACCCGGGTGATCGATGCCAACTGACTCAGCGATCAAACCCTTAACCTTCTGACAAACCAAGGTTTTTACACCTCATTCACCGCTGGTAACGCTCGGCGTCCCCGGCAGCGGATGCGTACTTTAAGGCCTCACCGGAAGAATGACAAGGGGTTGTGTAAATTTCTTTCACGGCCTTCGCCAATAGGAGGGAAAAGGCATCGCAGTTAGCCGCGGGGCAGGTACACTAACGCGACTGCCATTCACCCTGTGCTTACTTCACCTTGAGGTCAGAGATGAGCCACCATCTGTTATCTGTCGACTCGTTGAACCGGGACCGCGTTGATCATTTGCTACGCATTGCCGCTCGCATGGAGCCCATAGCCGGGCGACAGAAAGTTACCCGCGTTTTAGAAGGCGCTGTCCTGGGCAACCTCTTCTTTGAGGCCAGCACGCGAACCCGGGTCAGTTTCAACGCGGCTTTCTGCCGTTTAGGCGGAAGCGTCTGTGACACTACAGGCTTCACCTTTTCTTCCATGGCCAAAGGGGAATCGCTTTACGATACCAGTCGGGTGATGAGCGGTTACTGTGATGCCATTGTGATGCGCCACCCCGAGCAAGGCTCTGTCGCAGAATTTGCCGCCGCCACCCACATTCCCGTCATCAACGGGGGGGATGGCCCAGGCGAACACCCAAGCCAAGCACTGCTCGACCTTTACACCATTGATAAGGAGTTTGCTCGGCTCGGAAAAACGCTAAAAGGGGCGCATATTCTGCTTACCGGCGACCTGCTCCACGGGCGGACTGTGCACTCGCTGATCAAGCTTTTATCGCTCTATGACCCGATGCGTATCACGCTGGTCTCCCCGCCGGGGCTTGAGATGCCCGCCGCACTGGTTGACCTGGTGACATCGCGCGGCCACCGCGTGGAAGTCCGCGATAGCCTGGCTAGCGATTTCAGCGACTTGGATGTGGTGTACACCACGCGGATTCAGAAAGAGCGCTTCACCGCCGAAATGAGCGAAACCTTTGCCGGCGTTTCGGACGACTTTACTATTCACAAGCGCTTTATAGATCAGCGTTGTTCGCCCAGCACGATTGTGATGCACCCACTGCCTCGGGATAGTCGCACCGGCGCGAATGATTTAAACGTGGATCTTAACGGCGACCCGCGTCTGGCTATCTTCCGCCAGACCGACAACGGCATCCCGATGCGCATGGCCATTTTCGCCACGCTGCTACAGGTCGATGACTTGATTGAAGAAGACTTGCGCCCAGTGCGCTGGTTTGTGCCTGCACAAACCGGCACGCTCGACCGGTGATCGGGTAAGCGATTCAGCCTGACGTTCGTCCGCCGGGAAGCCCTTCCTGGTGGGCGAACCAACCTTCCAAAATCAGCACGGCGGCAATCCCATCGACACTCTGCTCACGGTAATTGCCGCGATGCCCCGCCTCGCGGGCGATCTGCTTAGCTTCACGGGTGGAGCCGCGTTCGTCGACCATTTCACAGGGTTTGCCAAAACGCCCGTGCAGCCGGTTGCCGAATTTGCGCGCCCGCGTGCTCATGTCTGACTCGCTGCCGTCCATGTTGAGCGGCAGGCCCACCACCAGTAGATCCGGCTGCCACTCGCTGATCAAGCGTGTTACCACGTGCCAATCAGGAATACCATCGCGAGCCGGTAGCGGCTCCAGTTCGCGAGCACTGTTCAAAAGCTCATTGCCGACCGCCACGCCAATACGGCGGGTACCAAAATCAAACGCCAGGATGAGGCGCTGACCGATGTTTGCCATCAGGCGTGCCCTGCGTCTCGCGTCATAAGGTTGAGATCCACGCCGAGAATACCTGCGGCGGCACTAAGTCGTTCTGCCGGTGGCGTTTCAAACAGCACACTCGCGTCGGCATCGACGGTGAGCCAAGCGTTCTCCTTGAGCTCCTCTTCCAGCTGCCCGACATCCCAGCCGGCACAGCCAAGGCAAACGAGGTAGTGTTCGGGGCCGGTGTTATTGGCCAACGCCTGGAGAATATCCATCGACGTCGTCAGGGCGACTTCGTCGGTCACCTGAATGCTGGAATCCCACTCGTCGCTATTACCGCGATGGAGGATAAAGCCTCGGTCTTTGTGCATCGGGCCACCGTAGTAAACCGGTGCGTTGCGATGCAGGCTTGTATCTCCGCCCAGTGAAAGTTGATCAAACAGCGCATCCAGGGTGATATCGAGCGGACGGTTGGTAATAACACCCATACAGCCGTTATCGTCATGGTCGCACAGGTAGACCAAACTTCCGGCGAAGTTGGCTTCTTCCATATGCGGCATGGCCAAAAGAAAATGGTGTTTCAAACTTTGCATGCGTCTCCTAGCACCGCCTCATTAAGAGGCAGGCGTCTTCAATCGATTACACCGCCGGGGTTAAGCGGCGCTCAATGGCATCCAGCAGTAAACCCGCGATATCCGTGCCGCGCTGGTCATCAATTTCGCGCACACACGTGGGGCTCGTCACGTTAATTTCGGTGATGTAATCGCCGATCACATCCAATCCCACAAACAGCAGACCCTTTTCGCGGATCATCGGCTGAACTTGTTTGATAAGCCAGTGATCGCGCTCGGTCAGCTCGCGGCTAACGCCACGCCCACCGGCCGCGAGATTGCCACGCGTTTCTCCCGCTGAGGGAATACGTGCCAGTCCATAGGGCACCGGCTCGCCGTCGACCAGGAGAATACGTGTGTCGCCATCTTTAATTTCCGGCAGGTAGCGTTGCGCCATGATTTGACGCTGACCGCGTAACGAAAGCTGCTCGATCACAGCACCGAGATTGCGACCTTCCGGGCCAATATGAAAAATGCCGGTGCCGCCCATGCCATCCAAGGGTTTGAAGATCACATCGCCGTGCTCGGCGTGGAAGGCACGCAATACATTGGCTTGGCTCGAGACCAGCGTAGGCGCGCAGCACTGCGGAAACTGCTGGGCGAAGAGTTTTTCGTTGCACTGCAAAAGGGCCGAGGTGGGATTCACCACGAGCACGCCTTCGCGCTCGGCAAAGCCGAGTAGATGCACAGCGTTGGTAAAATCCGCATCCACCGGCGGGTCTTTGCGCATCAGAATCGCATCAAGCTCAGCGAGTGGGCGCGCATCGGCCTCTCCCAGTTCAAACCAGTGCTCTGAGTCACGGTACACGTTGAGTGGCCGAATACGCGCGTAAGCCTGCCCGGCGTTCAAGAAAAGATCTTCCTGCTCCATGTAATGCAGGGTATAGCCGCGGTCTTGTGCCGCCCACAGCAGTGCCATGGTGGAATCTTTCTTGTAGGCAATATCGGCGATGGAGTCCATCACCACGCCAAGATGAAGGCTAGATTGGCTCATCAGGTCGCTATCCCCAAGGTGAACAGGTCGTTAAAGAATCCGCCAGTATGCCGCACGGCTCGCTTAGCTCCAACCGTAGCGACAGCGCTTACGACGTTAGCGCACCGGGCACCAGTCGAATCGCATAAGGCTCGAGGGTGATCAGCTCGCGCTTGTAGAGACGGCCAATGGCCTGTTTATAGGCACTTTTGCTCACGCCTAAGCGTGCTTTAATCTCATGCGCTGCACTTTTATCCCCCAGCGGCAGATACCCGCCGCTTTCGCGTAGCGCCTGCAAAACTTTCTCGCCAACAACATCGAGGCGCGCTTCGCCGGGCGGTAGTAGCGAAATATCCAGCCGGCCATCGTCGCGGCGCTGCTTCACGTAGCCGGGAAGCGTTTGCCCACGACGCAGTGGCTGCGTGAGGTCATCTAAGTAAACCAATCCCCAGTACCGGTGATCGACCACCACTTTCATGCCAAGATCCGTGCGCTCTGCCACGACCAACGTGACCTGATCACCGCGCGCGAGTTCCCACGCTTCATCGGTCACAAAACGTTCTAAGCGCATGGTCGCAACCGGGCGACCTTGATCATCCTCATAGAGTTTAACAAGCACGCGTTTACCTACATCCGGGCGAAAATGCTGCTCGCTGTAGGGCAGTAACACATCCTTCGGATGCCCCCAACGCAAAAACGCACCGGTATTGTTCACCGTCGTCACCGACAAGTACGCCACATCGCCAATGTGGGCGGCGGCATCGGTGGCGGAAAGGTGAGAAGCTCGTGCATCGCGCGTCATAGCCAAGCCGTCCTGGTAAAAAAAGAGAAGGGGTTAAAGCAACGTCAGAGGCAACTTACAGATCACCAAAGTGGTGCTGCAAAAGTGTCAACGCCACCACAGGGGCTGTCTCAGTGCGTAGCACTCGGGGGCCCAGGGTCAAAGGAATAAAATCTGCCGCCTGTGCCGCGGTGATATCGTCTGGCGTCAAGCCACCTTCTGGGCCGATCAAAAGCGCCGCTGCCACCGGCTTTGGCGCTTGCGCAAACGCATTGCCGGTCGCCAAGTGCAGCATCAGCCGCAGTGGCTCATCGCGCTGCGAAAGCCATTCGTCAAGCGGCTGCGGCGGATGGACCGGCGGCACGACCGCACGGCCGCACTGCTCGCAGGCGCTCGCCGCCACAGCTTGCCAGTGGGCGAGCTTTTTCGCCTCGCGCTCGCCTTTTAAACGCACATCGCCCCGCTCGGTATAAAGCGGCGTGATCGCCGCCACACCTAGCTCCACCGCTTTTTGAATGGCGTAATCCATGCGGTCGCCCTTGGAAACAGCCTGACCTAGGTGCACCGCGAACGGCGACTCACCCTCACCCGGCCAAAGCGCCTCAAGCGTTATCGTGGTGCACTTACGCGAGACGTCCGACAAGCGTGCACCCGCCTCTTGGCCGTTACCATCGAACAACACCAGCGGCGCCCCCTCGCCCATACGCAGCACGCGGGTGAGATGACGCGCCGGGCCTTCCGGCAAGGTGAGCGTGCCGCCCACCTCGAACGTCGCCGGCACGTAAAGGCGTGGCATTTTGCCGTGGGCGGCGTACCAGTCGGCGGCTTGCATTTACTGTGCGCTTTCCTCTTGCACACCTTGCGCCTGCTGCGCTTCACGCTGCTTACGCTGAGCGTACATCGCTTCGAAGTTCACCGGCGCCAGCATCAGCGGCGGGAAGCCACCGCGGTTGACCAGACTATCAACGCACTCGCGGGCGTAAGGGAACAGCAAGTTAGGGCAGAACGCACCCAAGGTTTGATCTAGCTGTGCGCCTTCAATACCCGAAATGCGGAAAAGCCCCGCCTGCTCGATTTCGGCGAGAAACGAGGTCGTGCCGGTTTCATTGTCGTTGACCTGGGCGGTGACTTTCACCACGACTTCATACTGGTCGTCGGCAATCTTGGTGCTCGAGGTGTTTAGATCAAGGCTAACCTTGGGCTTGAACGGCTGCTTAAACACGCTCGGCGAGTTCGGCGCTTCAAAGGAGATATCTTTGACATAAATGCGCTGCAGCGAAAATTTAAGCTGCGATTTATCGCCTTCTTGAGCGCCGGCTTGCTGGGCATTGTTCGGCTGAGTACCGCCCTGTTGATTGCTGCCCTGGGTATTGTTGTCTTCCGCCATCGGAAACTCCTACTGATTAAGATAAGGCGTGTAATAGCGCGCCTATGACCATGGGTTATGTCTGCTGGTTATAACTAAGGGTAGTCAAACGGTTTTGCAAAGCGCTTACGAAAACAGCGCGATGTTTAAAAGCGTAATGTTTGAAAGCGCTTATTTTTTTACCACGGGCAAGCCGTCCGCCTGCCACTGCATCATGCCGCCTTTGAGTTTAAAGGCGCGCTCAAACCCCGCTTTAGCAAGCTTCGCCTGCACCGCACCGGAACTTTGGCCATGCTTGCAGGCCACGATAATGGGCTGGCTTTTATGCTTTTCCAACTCGTTGATACGGCTATCAAGGCTGCTTTGCGGGATATTACGCGCCCCGGCAATATGCCCAGCCTTAAAGTCTTTGCTCTCACGCACGTCTAGCACCACCGCCTCTTCGCGGTTGATAAGCTGCGTGGCTTGAGCCGATGTCACGCCGCTAGTAGAAGCGCTACGCGTCTCGTAAATAATCCAGGCGATTAGTACGAGCAAAAACAAGCCCACCAGCAACGGGTGGTTCTGTACGAATTCGAACAGCTGATCGATCATCGCGAGCACAATCTCTTAGTCAATGCATAAATAAAGCGGCTTCGCCGCCGTGGAAACACCACAGTATACACGCCACGCGGCATCGCGCGCAGGCCTAGCCATGACGAGCGGTGGCTGCCTGCGCTATGATGCCCCAAGCTTACGCTCGTCGCGACCCCGCGTCGCTGTTCGGCCAATATGAGGTTTTCATGGACACGTCAAACACGCCGCGCCCGGTGGCGCTGATTATCCTGGATGGCTACGGCCACAACCCCGACTCCCAGCACAACGCGGTGGCCGCCGCTAACACGCCGGTCATGGATCAACTCTGGAGCGAGCGCCCGCATGCGTTCGTCCACACAGACGGCCAGCACGTCGGCCTACCCGATGGGCAAATGGGCAACTCTGAAGTAGGCCACATGAACATCGGCGCCGGCCGCATCATCTATCAAGACCTTACCCGCATCACCAAAGCGGTTGAAGACGGCGAGCTCGACGCTAACACCACGCTTACCCGGCCAATCGATGAAGCCGTTGCCAACGGCCGCGCCGTGCACCTACTCGGGCTTCTTTCTCCTGGCGGCGTGCATAGCCACGAAGATCACTTTATTGCGCTCGCCGAGCTTGCCGCCCGCCGCGGCGCAGAGCGCATCTACATTCACGCCTTTCTGGATGGCCGCGATATGCCACCCAAAAGCGCGCTGCCTTCCATCGAACGCGTCAACGCTCGTCTGGCGGAACTGGTGGGGGCGGATAACGGTTTCGTGGCATCAATCATTGGGCGCTTCTACGCGCTGGACCGCGACAACCGCTGGGAGCGCGTCGAGCAGGCGTATTCGCTTTTAACCCAAGGCAGCGCCGAGTACGAGGCAGCGAATGCGGAAACCGCGCTAAAGGAGGCCTACGCGCGCGGAGAAACCGACGAGTTCGTCTCGGCAACCAGCATTCGCCCTCAGGATGAGCCGATCACGATAGCGGATGGCGACGCCGCCATTTTCGCCAACTTCCGCGCTGACCGCGCCCGCGAGCTCACCCGCGCCTTTGCCGAGCAGGGTTTCTCCGGCTTTACCCGTGGCGCCTGTCCGAAGCTCGCTGGCGACGGCATTGTCATGATGACCCAGTACGCCGCCGATATTCCCGCGCCCACGGCATTCCCGCCGGCGGAGCTCACCGATACGCTCGGCGAAGTCGTCGCCAAGCGCGGGCTTAAGCAGCTGCGCATCGCAGAAACGGAAAAATACCCCCACGTGACGTTTTTCTTCTCCGGCGGGCAGGAAGAGGCATTCGAAGGCGAAACGCGCATTTTGTTGCCATCGCCCCAAGACGTGCGCACCTACGATGAAAAACCCGAAATGAGCGCATTTGAAATCACCGACAAGCTGGTAGAGGCGATCAACGGCGGTACGTTTGACTTGATCGTGTGCAACTACGCCAACGGCGATATGGTCGGCCATACTGGTGATTTTGATGCAGCAGTGAAAGCTATCGAGACCGTCGATACCTGCGTGGGTCGCGTGGTCGAGGCCATTGAGCGTGCTAGCGGTGCCTGCCTGATCACCGCCGATCACGGCAATGCTGAGCAGATGGTTCACCCCGACACCGGCGCTCCGCAAACCGCCCACACCACCTTTGTGGTGCCGCTGATCTACGTCGGCGAGCGTAAGGCAACGCTTGAAGAGGGACGCCTGTGCGATCTCGCCCCAACACTTTTAACGCTCATGGATCAGCCGGTGCCCGAGGCCATGACCGGCCAACCGCTGATCACATTGGGTTAAACGCGCTGATGCGGCGCTTAGCGTTCATGGGCGCATTACTGCTGTTGGGCGGGCTTTCGCCAGCCCTTGGCCAAGCCAGCGAAGCGGATGCCGAGCGCCAGCTCGATGCGCTCGGCGAACAGATTGAAACGGTCGCCGAGCGCCTAAACGCGACCGATACCGCCCGCGACGACGCTTCCCGCGAGCTGCGCGACATCGAAACCCAGCTCGCCGAAACTCACCGTCGCTTAGATGCATTACAGGCCGAGCGACGCGAGCTCGCCGACGAAAGTGCCCAGCTGCGCGCGCATCGCGAGCGCCTAGAACGCCAGCGGCGTGAGCAATCTCAAGCGCTCGCCAAGCAACTAGCCGCGCTTTACCGCGTCGGCCCCACGCCGCAGCTAAAGCTTCTACTCAACCAGGGCGACCCGGCGGAACTTGACCGCATGCAGGCCTACCTCAACCGCTTAACCCAGGCGCGCCAAGCGCGGATCGAGGCCATTGCCGAGCTCGACACCGCCCTGGCCGATACCGAGGCGGAACTCGTCACGCGTCAACAGCGTTTAGGCACTCTCAGCGCCGAGCTTGAAAGCCAAAGCGCCACCCTAGCCGAGCGCACCGCCGAGCGGCGTGAGCTTGTCGCCACGCTTGATTCGCGCTTTCAAAGCGACGCACAGCGATTAGCGTCCTTAGAGCAAGATCGCGAGCAAGCCCAACGTACCTTGGAGAAAATTCGCCAGGAGATGGCGCGCCTTGACGAGCCCGCCCCGAGTACGCAAATCAGCCGCACGCAAGGGGAACTCCCTTGGCCGGTACAGGGTACGATTAGTGCGACGTATCATGGTCAAAAGGGCGTTCACTTCAACGGTATCGTGATCAAGGCTAATGCCGGCACGCCGGTTACCGCCGTTCACACCGGGCGCGTGGTGTTCGCTGATTGGATGCGTGGCTTTGGTAATCTCTTGATTATCGACCACGGCGACCACGTGATGACCCTCTACGCCCACCTGCAGCGCTTTAGTGCCCGCCCGGGCCAACAGGTGACGCGGGGCGATGAAATTGGCCGTGTTGGCGACAGTGGTGGCCAAGCGCAAGCCTCGCTCTACTTTGAAGTGCGCCAAAGTGGCGAGCCGATTAATCCACAGCGTTGGATTGCCCGCCGCTGACGGGATAAGCTTGTACCATTATCTCTCACTTTTTGGGCAGCCCACCTGCCAATCGCCTAGCGGAGTCTCCATGACGCTATCAGTTAATGCGGTAACCGCCCCCGCCAAGCGACTTTTGGCCACCTTTATGCCGATTGCGCTGCTTTCGGTGCCGCTCATCGCGGCCCCACCACAGGCCATGGCGCAAACACTCGACAGCTTGCCCAACTCAAGCGAAGCGGACGAATTGCCTCTTGAAGAGATCCAAACCTTGGCGGAGGTATTCGAGCGCATCAAACGCGCTTATGTGGAGGAGGTCGACGACAGCACCCTATTGCGTAATGCCATGCGCGGCATGCTCAGCGAGTTGGACCCGCACTCCACTTACCTCGATGAAGAAGAGTTCAAAAGCCTGCGCGAATCGACCCAAGGCGAGTTTGGCGGCATCGGTATCGAAGTGGGCATGGAAAACGGCCAACTAACGGTGATCACGCCAATCGATGATACCCCAGCCTCGGAAGCGGGGTTGATGTCGCGGGATATCATCATCGGCATCGACGGCACACCAACCGAAAGCCTATCGCTGCAAGAAGCCGTCAACTTGATGCGCGGCGAACCCGGCACACAGCTTACGATTTCCATCCTGCGCAGCGGCGAAGATAGCCCGCGAGAATTCACCCTCACCCGCGAAGTGATCCGCACCGAAAGCGTTAAACATGAGCTTCTTGAGCCCGGTTACGGTTATTTGCGCATCAGCCAGTTTCAGGCGCGCACCGCCGCGCAGGCCCATGAGGCACTCCAAAATATGGCCGATGAAACAGAAGAACTGAAAGGGCTCGTGCTCGATTTGCGCAATAACCCCGGCGGCGTGCTCCAAAGCGCCGTGGATGTGGCTGATCTGTTCTTGGACGAAGGGCTCGTGGTCTACACCGAAGGACGCCTTTCCGACGCACAAATGGAGTTCTCCGCCACACCTGATACGCCTGCTGCCGATATTCCGTTGGTCGTGCTTATCAACGGTGGCAGCGCCTCCGCAGCTGAAATTGTTGCCGGGGCCATTCAAGATCAGCGCCGCGGGGTGATCATGGGTACCGACAGCTTCGGCAAAGGCTCGGTGCAGCAGATCATGCCGCTAGGCAACGGTGAGGGATTGAAGCTCACCACGGCGCTCTATTACACGCCCAACGGGCGCTCCATTCAGGCCCAAGGCATCGAGCCCGATGTGGAAGTGGTGCGCGGCCGACTTGAAGTCGCCGATAGCCGGCGCCAACTGCGCGAAGCCGACTTGGAAGGCCATCTCCGCTCCCAAGGAGAAGCTCGCGAGCGTCAAGAAGTCTCCGAGCGCCTGCGTGATGACTACCAACTCGGTGAAGCGCTGAACCTGCTAAAAGCCCTTAACGTGGTAGATCGCCGCCGCGATTAGCGGCAGCTCTCCGGCAGGCGGCCGCGTTCACCGGTGGCCTGCCGCATTAATACCCGCTTGATCGGCACCAGCCGGTTCACACTGCTCATGCCAACGTTGCGCGCCAGCGTCAAGGCAGGGTTTTTGGCGCCAAACAGCAGTTTGAATCCCTTCATTAACCCCAGCATGGCGGCGTTATCACCCCGCCGGCGACTCTCGTAACGCGCCAGAATGCGCTCATCCCCCCAAGGTGCACCGCGCCGCCAGGCCTGAATCACTTCTTCCGCCAACACGGCGGCATCCATCAAGCCGAGATTGACGCCTTGGCCCGCAAGCGGGTGAATGCTATGCGCGGCATCGCCCACGAGCGCCAAGTGTGGCTGAACATACTCGCGGGCATGGCGCTGCACCAGCGGGAAGCGGTAGGCGCTATCGCGCACGTCAACCCGACCTAAGCGGTACTCAAACGCACTGCCTAATGTATCACCGAGCGCATCCGCGCTAAGCTCGCACAGCGCCTTGGCCTGCTCAGGCGTCGTCGACCAGACGATAGAGCAGTAGTGGTCATCACCCTCGACGGTCAGCGGCAAAAATGCCAGCGGCTCACCCGCGAGAAAGACTTGCCGCGCCGTGCCCATGTGAGATTTTTCACAACGCACCGTGGTTACCACCGCGTGCTGACCCATATCGTCTTCACTCACCGCTATCTCAGCCAACTCCCGCAGCGTCGAGCGCGCGCCATCAGCGGCCACCACCAGCGGCGCGTGAAGCTCGCGGCCGTTATCCAACTCAAGCCAGCGCCCGGTGGCGGTGGTTTGCAGCGCCTCAACGCGAGTACCGTCAATGCGTGTGATCTTCGGGTGATCCGTGAGCTGTGCGTTAAGGGCCGCGAGGGTTACGTCGTTTTCGACGATATGTCCCAATACCGGTACGCCGGCTTCATCGGCGGAAAAGCGAATCTCACCACTGCCTTCGCCGTCCCACACGTGCATATAGTGATACGGCGTTACCCGCGCGGTCGCCATTGCAGGCCAAGCGTTTAGCTGTGTGAGCAAACGCTGCGATACCGGCGTCAGCGCGCTAACCCGCGGGGCGGGTTGCGTCAGATCGAGTGTCTCCGGCAGTAGCGGGGTGTCCTGTGCTTCGACCAGTGCCACGTGCATGCCGGCATTGGCGAGCAGCGCGCAAAGGCCGGTGCCGACCATGCCCGCGCCAACGATGACGACGTCGAATGCTGCGTCTTTGCTGTCGTTTTTTGGGCTCACGTCGTATTGGCTCCCTGTGCTCATCAGCGTTCAATTCCCATGGCGCGGCGCGCGAGGCTCCGCCGTAGCGGCCCAGCTAAATTAAGGCCGATCAACCCCGCCGCGCGAGCGTGACCTAACAGCGGCAGGTCGATACCAAAGAGCCTTACCAGCCCGTCGCTGAAGCGGATCACATTGGCGCGATCACGCTCGCGGCAACGCTCGAAATCCTCCAGCATGGCCATCGCTCCTGGCGTCTGCCCGGCAGCGAGGCTTGCACCCAACGTATCCACCAGGTCCATCACGCCGCGCAGCGCCAGGTTAAACCCCTGCCCCGCCACCGGGTGAAGCGCGTGGGCTGCGTTGCCCAATACCGCCAGGCCAGGTCGCACCGGCTCTTTCGCCGTGGTGAGCGTAAGCGGGTAAGCGTGGCGACTGCCAACATGGGTAAATCGCCCGGCGCGATCACCAAAAGCCGCCTGAAGGGCGTGGAGAAAATCCCCCTCCGAGAGCGCCATGCGTGCTTTTTCAGCCCCGGCCGGGTGTGTCCATACCAACTCCATCGCGTTACCCGGTAGCGGCAGAAGCGCAATCGGCCCTTCGCGAGTAAAGCGCTCATACGCCACACCTTGGTGGGGCTGGCTCACCGCCACATTGGCAATCAGCGCGGTTTGCTCGTAAGGCGCATGGTCGCTTTCGATACCCAGCTGCTCTTTCAACCCTGAACGACCGCCATCTGCCAGTACCGTCAGCGCGCCGGTGAGCTCACTGCCGTCAGAGAGCGAAAGCCGGTGCCCTTCGGCAACGGGCGAAATCGTCTCAACGCGCGCAGGACAGTGCCATTCAAGCGGCAACCCGGCGAGATGATGGTGTAGCACGCGGCCCATCCAGGCATTAGGGATGACGTGCCCTAGCGCCTCAATCCCCACATCGGCAGCGCTTAGGCGCGTCGCCCCGAACCGCCCACGCTCGCTGATATGAATGCGCTTAATCGGGGCTGCCTCTTGGCGCATGGCCTCCCACACGCCTAAGCGGCGAAAATGTTGCGCAGAGCCCTCGGCAATGGCGCTAGCGCGAGCATCAAAGCTTGGCTGCCACGTCGGCGGCGCATCAGCAGACGGTAGCGCTGCGGCTTCAATAACCGCCACGCGCAGCGAATTCCGTTCGATTAACGGCGCCAGGGCGCAGCCTAAACTCGCCCCGACCAACCCACCGCCAACAATAACAATATCATGTGTAACTGCTTCTTCAGGCGTCGCCATTGCGGACTCCATCAGCGATCAAATCATAAAAATCAAATATTTATATCGTAATGTAAATTACATAAAACACCGAAGTGCTTTCGTATATTGGTTATTTCTTGGCCATTAAGGCTTCAATATCCGCTATTTGTTTAGGTACGTCCGATGTAAGCACCTCATGGCCGCTTTCCGTCACCACGACATCGTCCTCAATGCGTATGCCTATCCCGCGATACTCAATGGGAATGTCGGCGGCGTCGGGAATATAGAGGCCTGGCTCGACGGTCAACACCATTCCTGGTGCAAGCGCGCGAGGAGTATCCGAATCGAGGCGGTAAGTGCCGACATCGTGGACATCAAGCCCTAACCAATGTGATGTCGAGTGTAGGTAGAAGCGGCGATAACTCTCGTCTTCTATGCGCGCATCCACGTCACCTTCTAACAAGCCAAGCTCAATCAGCCCTTGGGTCAGGTCACGCACCACGCCCTGATGAATGTCTTTCAGCGTAGTACCGGGCTTGACGGCCGCGACTGCGCGCTCCTGCGCTGCCAGCACGACACGGTAAACGGCGCGCTGGGCCGCGCTGAACGTGCCAGATACCGGGAACGTGCGGGTAATATCGCCCGCATAGAGGTGAAATTCAGCACCAGCGTCAATTAAGACCAACTCGCCCGACTGTAGCGGCGCGCTGTTCTCAATGTAGTGCAACACGCACGCATTCGCACCGCCGCCAACAATTGTGCTGTACGCTGGGCCGCTACCGCCTTGCCACACGAACTCATGTTCCAGCTCTGCTTGCAGCTGATACTCATAAACCCCGGGAGCGGCGGTCTGCATGGCACGGCAATGCGCGCGGGCGGAAATTGCCGCCGCATGGCGTAACAGGCGGATTTCTTCAGCGCTTTTGATTAAACGCATGTCATGAATCATCGGGCTTATATCCTGCCAACCCCGCACCGGCGCTTGGCCACGGCGTTGGCCCGCTTTCGCCTGCACGAAGGCATCTTCAGCCAAGGCGATGGCCTCAGGGTTTTCCAGCGGCAGGTAGAGCTGTTCGCAGCCACGGAGTAACTCGACTAAGCGCTCATCGCGCTCGGCGTTCTCAAACGCGTGATCCAGGCCATGCTCGTTCACTACGCCTGCAGCACCGAGGCGTCGCCCTGTCCATGCCTCCAACGTTGCGTCACGGTCCTGGCAGAACACGACGCTTTCTCCGATACCTTTTCCGATACCTTCTCCGCTACTTTTGCCACTGCCGCCTTCGCCCGGCAACAGCACCAGTAGCGCATCGGGCTCGGTCATGCCGGTGAGGTAGTAGAAGTCGCTGTTCTGGCGAAACGGAAATTCACTGTCGTTGGAGCGCGTAAGTAATGACGCGCTAGGCAGGATGACGGCAGCCGATGCCGGCAGCTGGCGCATCAGAGCCTCGCGGCGCACGCGGTAGGTTTCCGGCGAGATAGCCGCGGGGCGTGGTATGACATCAGGCAGCATGCAAACTCCTTTTAATTGAATAAAGCCGTTTTTTTGACTCGCAAGGCAATGGTGCGCTCAATGGACAGGCGTATCGGTCTGTTCTACCTGAGGCTGACCGGGATGCTGCTCGGTATACAACATCATGGCCGCCATACGCGCGTGCTCGGTAAGGGCAAACAGATCGTTTTCGTTTTCCGGGCTGTCGTCGATGTCGGTTTCGATCTGCGAAAGCGCCGGCAAGTCATCCAGCGCCTCAAGCAGGGTTTGCGACCAGCGTTGGCGCAACGCGTCATCCACCGCTTCATCGAGCACTTCGACAAAGCCTTGCGTCCACTCTTTAAGCCCCTGAGCCTGCTCGGCGAGAGAAAAAAGTTCATCAGGTAGCAGTGGCGTGTAGTTCATTTCGCTGGCACTCAGCGCGTCAAGGGTTTGCTTGCGCCAGCCGAGCAACCGCTCAGCGCTGGCCTGATCCTTGGGTTGGTCGACGCCGAGGCTCAAACACACCTCATCAAGCCACGCCTCGGCGGTGACATTCTTAAGCGCTAACAGCGCGCATAATCGCCCGTCTAAAAACGCCGGCGACTGCATGCTGCCGTGAAGGAGGAAAACATCTGCGATGTCAGAAAAATCTTGGCGCTCGTCGATTAGGGACATACGAATAACTCACTTTTTGTGGGAGGCTCATACGCCGATGACGTACGGTATTAATTCGTTAGAAACGTTTTGTTCGCTAGAAAACCATAGCGTTCGCTCCTGCGCGTTGACCCCGCGCAAGTAGCTCTCTTATAGTGAACGCCGATCATCCTTCCTATGCAGTGATGTTAACGCATCGGTCAATCAAATGACCCGTGCCGGAGCCTTTGATGAGTAACGCTAAGCGGCCAACCAAAGAACTTACCCTACTCGGTCGCAGCTATGTGATTGCCTGCGACCCAGGCGAAGAGACCAAACTGGAGCGAGCCGCGCGTTACTTAGACCGCGCCATGCACGGTATTCACTCGCAGAGTAGCGTTTTAGGTAGCGAGCGCATCGCCATTATGGCGGCACTCAATATCACCCATGAGCTACTGGAAACGCTGGATGAACGCCGCGACTACGAGGCCGATATCACTCGCTTGAGCGAGCGGCTAGAAAACGCGCTAGAAAAAAGTCGTCCGCCGTCGTAGTCGTAAATCGCACGCGTCCTTTGGTATCGGCAACCGCTCTGTTAGGATGAAGAGGTTCCCTGGGGTGTGCGCCAGTCGTTTACGTCCCTCGAGCCTATGCGCAATACCTAGGGGGCCAAATGCTAGCCAAACCCGTGTGCATGTCCGTGCGACGGAAAGCCTGACGGTTTGGCTGCGGCCACCCACCTGAACCTTTGGGTTCAGGGCCAGAACGACAGCGGCACTCTGGGGAACTCACTGCCGAGAAACACTCGCTATGCCCGTCAACGATGCTATCGCCAACGCTCGCGCAACCACGGCACCGCTTGAAAAAGCCGCACTGCGCCGCGAGCTAAAACGCCGACGCCGCACCCTATCGCCTCAAGCGCAACGCCTTGCCGCCGAGAAATTGAGCGAGCGCCTCAAAACACTGCCTGAAATCCAGCGCGCCCAGCGCGTAAGCCTCTACCTGCCCGTTCACGGTGAAATCGACCCAACGCCGATGATAAAGTGGTTCCGCGCGCGCCGCGTAGACGTGTATCTGCCGGTATTGCGCCCTCTAGCCAAAAATTCACTTTGGTTTGTCGCTTACCGCCCTAACACGCCCATGGTGAAAAACCGCTTCAATATTTGGGAGCCCGCGCCACGCTTTAGCGCCGAGCGATGCAATCGCCTGCCCGCATGGGCGCTCGATACGCTCATCGCCCCGCTGGTGGGGTTCGATGCCCATGCCAACCGCATGGGCATGGGCGGCGGCTTTTACGACCGCACGCTCGCGTTTGTGCGCCACCGCCGCCCGGCACCGCAGTTAATTGGCGTTGCTCATGCCTGCCAAGAGGTAAAAGCGCTTCCGACCGAACCGTGGGACATTCCTCTCAGCGCCATCGTCACCGATACGAAGATCGTGCGACCTTAATTTCCGCAGAAAACATACACAAACGGCCGCGTTGCATTTAGCGACGCGGCCGTTTGTGTATATGCTAGCGGGTATAGTGATCCGTCATTATCGGTATAAGGCTTAAGCGATAACGATTAGCTCCCGGCGAGCGCCTGCGCGTACCCCGTTACTAATACCCCCAGCGCAAACACCAACATCAGTGCCATGATCATATCCGGCTTTTTCCGACGCATGTTGCTTCTCCATGATTTACCACAGTTGCCAAACACATAGTTACTAAACACATAGTTTTCAGCATCTTCCTAGGCTTTCATCACCCCACTTGCTGATAAATTTGCCCCGCGCGGAATGACGTTTTTCCTTTATTTTGCTGATAACTATTTTAATTAAGACTATAGGGCCAATAGGCTATGTCTCGCAATGGCTAAAGGCGTTATCGAACAGCGTTTGTTTAAGCGTTTGTCCTGGATCAAATCGCTTATCAGATCAACGGCTGCAGGTAAGTAATCGCTCACCTCAGCCGTATTCAATGACATTACGCCAAAAACAGCCGATAAGCTGGATTATCGCTCTCCTTCCAGTAGCGGTAGCCGATAGCATTAAGATGTTTTTCCACGTTCACACGATCACCATTTGGCACTTGCATGCCCACCAACACACGTCCATAGGCTGCGCCATGATTACGGTAGTGGAAAAGCGAGATATTCCAATCATGCGGCAGCTGCGTGAGAAAGTTCATCAGCGCCCCAGGGCGCTCGGGGAATTCAAAGCGGTAGAGTTCTTCGGCAAACTGCTCGCTAGGCCGCCCGCCGCCTAAGTGGCGGATATGTACTTTGGCAAGCTCATTGTCGGTCAAATCTTCTACTTGGTAGCCCGCCTCGGTGAGTTTATCGATCACGGCTTGGCGGTCTTCTCCGCCAGGCTTTACCTGCACAGCAACAAAAATATGCGCCTCGGACGCATCGGCATAGCGGTAGCTGAATTCAGTGACCATACGCTTGCCCAGCGTGCGGCAGAACCTTTTAAAACTGCCCGGCTTCTCTGTAATAGTGACCGCCAAAATGGCCTCTCGCTGCTCGCCTAGCGAGGTACGCTCGGCAATATGCTGCAAACGATCAAAGTTGGTGTTAGCGCCTGAATTAATACACATCAGCGTCTGGCCTTCCGCACCGGTTTGCTGGATGTACTTTTTCAGCCCTGCCAGCGAAAGTGCCCCGGACGTTTCAGACACCGCGCGGGTATCCTCGAAGATATCCTTCACTGCGGCGCACATTTCATCGGCGCTGACGGTAATCACGCCGTCAATCAGGTGCTGCATGATGGAGAACGGCACTTTGCCAATTTGCGCCACCGCAACCCCTTCGGCAAACACGCCAACTTGATCGAGCACGACACGCTCGCCAGCGTCGATCGCCGCTTTCAGGCAGGCGCTGTCCTCGGATTCTACCCCGATGACTTTGATATCCGGGCGCAGGTATTTCACGTAGGCCGCCACGCCGGCAATTAGCCCGCCGCCGCCCACGGGGACGAAGATGGCATCAATAGGCCCGGCGTGCTGGCGCAGCATTTCCACCGCGATGGTGCCTTGCCCGGCTACCACGTCGATATCGTCAAACGGCGGAACATAGGTATAGCCATGTTCTTTGATCAGCTCCTGGGCATGCTCGGCCGCAGCGGCAAAGGCGTCACCTTTCAGTATCACCTTGGCCCCACGGGCGCGCACCGCTTGCACCTTGATCTCCGGGGTAATCCGCGGCATCACGATGGTGGCTTTAACGCCCATCTGCTTAGCCGCCATTGCCAACCCCTGGGCATGATTACCGGCGGAGGCCGCGATCACGCCTTTGGCTTTTTGCTCTTCGGTAAGCTGCGCCATCTTGTTGTAAGCGCCACGAATCTTGAAAGAGAAGACCGGCTGCAGATCTTCACGCTTAATTAAAATCGTGTTGTTGAAGCGGCGTGATAGCAAAGGGGCGGGGGAAATCGGGGTTTCACAAGCGGCTTCATAAACGCGGGCTTGGAGGATTTTCTTCACGGTTGCTTCGAGCATGCTGGTATCCCACAGGAGTAATGGCCATCACGGCGCAAGTCAGACAAAGCCTCTATTGGTAGCAGATAGCGCCTAGTGGCGTCTAGCACTTCAACATCGGCAGCGCGCTTTTCCCCCGCTATACTGTGGCCTCTATCGTCACTTACCCTTCCTTTGACCCAAAAAGGCGCCCCATGACCCAAGACGAACTGAAAGCCGCCGTTGCTGACGCCGCCATCAAAGAGATCGAACCGTGGCTTGAGAAAGACACCGTGCTCGGCATTGGCACCGGTTCCACGGCCAATTTATTTATCGACCGCCTAGGCAAATTCGCCGGCCGTTTCAAGGGCGCGGTGGCAAGCTCGGATGCCAGCGCCAAGCGCTTAAAAGATGTGGGTATCGATGTACTAGAGCTCAACAGTAGCGGCACATTACCTTTTTATGTCGACGGCGCAGACGAAGTGAACGCCCACTTACAAATGATCAAAGGCGGAGGGGCGGCGCTCACAAGGGAAAAAATCGTCGCCGCTTGCGCTGAGCGGTTCATCTGCATCGCCGATGGCTCCAAGTACGTCGCTCAGCTGGGGCACTTCCCGTTGCCGATTGAGGTCATCCCCATGGCACGCTCTTACGTCGCTCGCGAGCTAGTGAAGCTCGGCGCCGAACCGATTTACCGCGAGGGCGTGGTGACCGATAACGGCAACCAGATCATCGATTGCTATGACTTTATGATCAACGACCCGAAGGCGATGGAAGCCACCCTTAACAGCATTGTCGGCGTGGTTACCAACGGCTTGTTCGCCGCCCGCGGTGCCGATGTGCTGCTTTTAGGCAGAGAGGACGGCGTCGAGCGCACCGCGCTGCGTTGAACCACTCAGCGCTCACCCTGGACTTGTCGAAGGATGGGCGGAGAAGATCTCACAGAAAACGTGCCAATCCCTTCATCGTGCGCGCCAGCGCGCCGCGCTCCTCTGCCACTACCCGCTGCCCCTGCGCGCCTTTTTGCGCCGTGGCAGCGGGGTCGCTAAAGGCGTCAACCAACGCCTCTCCCAACGCCTCGGCATTGGCGACCGACGAGAGCGCGCCAGCTTCGATAAGCGGCGCGGCAACATCGTCAAAATTTTCAAGCGACGGCCCGCACAGCGTAAAACGCCCAAGACTAGCCGACTCCACCACGTTGTGGCCGCCAAGCGGCACCAAACTACCCCCAACAAAGGCCACATCGCCTGCCGCGTAGAGCATACCAAGCTCACCCAGCGTATCGCCCAGGTAAACCGCTGTGTCTTTCATCACCGGCTGCTTTAGGCTTCGGCGCGCCACGGCAAAACCTGCTTGCTCACAGGTGTGAGCGACGTCGTCAAAGCGCTGCGGGTGGCGCGGCACCAAAATCAATAGCGCCTCGGGAAACGTTTTGCGCAGCGCGCGATGCGCGGCGAGCACATGGGATTCTTCACCGTCGCGGGTCGAGCCCGCGACCCAGATAGGGCGCTTACCCGCCGGCCGGAAAACAGCTTTGCGTAAGCGCTCACTCTCCTCCCACACCTTATCGGGTGCGGTTATCTCAAATTTCAGCGAGCCCACTACCTGGGTTCGTGAGGCTGGTACACCTAGGGTCTGAAAGCGCTCGGCATCACCGTCCGACTTGGCGGCAAGCCACGTGACATTCTCCAGGGCCTGTGCCATCAAACGCGGAGAACGCCGGTAGCGCGCAAAGGCCCGCGCTGATAAACGACCGTTCACTACCGCCACGGGGATGCGCTCAGCCGCGCAAACGTGAAGCAAATTGGGCCAGAGCTCGGTTTCAAACATAATCGCAAGGGCGGGCTGCCAGTGGCGCACAAAGCGCTTGGCACTACCGGGAAAATCCAGCGGTAGGAAGCGGTGACGTAAATTCGGCGAAAGGTGAGTAAGCGCTTGCACTTGCTGCGCCCCAGTAGCGGTCATGGTAGTGACGAGCAGGCAGTGCTGGGGATAGGCACTTAAAAGCGCTTCAATCAACGGCTTTGCCGCACGCACCTCACCTACCGAGGCGCAATGTAGCCAGATCGACGGCCCCTCGGGGCGTGGCTCACGCTCCAATCCCAGACGCTGCAAGCGCGAGTAAGTGGGTACTTGCTCACGCCAAATGCGCCAGCCAATCAGCGGCGAAAGCACATAGAGTGCGGCAGAATATAAATAACGTGGCCAGGCGGGCATTAGCGCTCGCGGTCCAGAATGGTATCGATCATCGCCGTGGTGGAAACGCCATCTTCAAAGCCCAGCACTTTCACCTCGCCGCCATGGGCCTTCACGGCCGCACCGCCGGCAATATCGTCAGGATGGTAATCGCCGCCTTTGACGAGCACATCCGGCAACACTGCTTCAATCAGCGCTTGCGGCGTATCATCGCTAAACGGCACCACCCAATCCACTGCGCCAAGCCCTGCCAGCACCTGCATCCGCCGGTTGAGCGGATTGATCGGCCGTTGCGGGCCTTTCAAGCGCGCGATCGAGGCGTCGTCGTTAACCGCCACAATCAGCCGATCACCAAGCCGTCTAGCCTGTTCCAGATAGGCCACGTGGCCGGCGTGGAGAATATCGAAGCAGCCGTTGGTCATCACCACCCGCTCGCCCCGGGCTTGTGCCGCGCGCACCGCTTCTATCAGTGGGTTGGGCTCGATAACGCCATATTCGGCAAGCGTATCGCCGTGCAGTGCGGTGTAAAGCTCGGCAATCGAAAGCGTCGCGGTGCCCGGCTTGGCCACCACCAGCCCGGCGCCGAGGTTCGCTAGCATCATCGCCTCGGGCAACGCATGCCCAGCGGCCAGCGCCAAGCCCATCATTCCGATCACCGTATCGCCTGCGCCGGTAACGTCGAAGACCTCCTGCGCGCGGGTGGGCAGGTGCAGCGGCGCATGCCCTTCACGAATCAGCGTCATGCCCTTTTCGCTGCGGGTGATCAACAACGCTTCCAGGTCAAGCTCAGCGCGCAGCGCTTCGCCACGCTCGGCGAGCTGCTCGTCGTTTTCACAGTGGCCGACAATCGCCTCGAATTCGCCCAGGTTGGGCGTAATCAGGCTGGCGCCGCGGTATTTGCGAAAATCCTGACCTTTGGGATCGATCAGCACGCGCTTGCCCGCTACCTTGGCGAGTTCAATTAGTCGCTCAACCTGATTCAGAGTGCCCTTGCCGTAATCAGATAGCACCATTACGTCGCAGTCGGGTAGCGCTTTTTCCACGCTATCCAGCAGCGGTTGTGTATCGACGTTATCAAGGCGCTGCTCAAAATCGAGCCGCAGTAGCTGCTGGTTGCGACTCATCACTCGCAGCTTGGTAATCGTTGGCACATCAGCGCTACACTGAAAGTAAGTGCTTACACCGGAACCGGCTAAGCTCTCATTTAGTAAACCGGCATTTTCATCCTGACCGACCACACCCGCCAATGCTGCGTGAGCGCCTAACGCCGCAATATTGAGGGCCACGTTGGCCGCACCGCCGGGGCGATCATCGGCGTCTTCCACGCGCACGACCGGCACCGGCGCCTCCGGTGAAATACGCGAAGTGCCGCCGTGCCAATAACGATCAAGCATGACATCCCCCACGACCAGTACGCGAGCATGCTCCAAAGCGGTTAAATCAACTTTCATCTAGCGTTCCTTGTCCGGCGTTCGTGGAATTGGCTGTGTGGGCGAGTAATGCATCAAGCTTGGCTATCACCGTTTCGGTTTTGATCAAATTCATGGCGTCTGGGTGACGCACGCGCTGCCCCCATGGCAGGTCGTCGACGCTTTTATGTAGGTAGGTGCGCACTGCATCCGGGTAGGCGTTAACGGCAAAATCGCGCCATAGATAAGGCGCCGCCCGCTGCGGATTGGAGGTGGCGTAAAGGCCTAGCGTCGGCGTGCCCAGCGCATTGGCCATATGAGCCGGACCGGTATCGGGAGCGATAGCCACCCGCGCGTGGTCGATCAGGGCCAGCAATCCTTTAAGCGATGTGCCACCGATGGCGTTGATCACACTCCCTGGCTGACACAGCGCTTCGATGCGCTCGCCCATCTCTTTTTCGGCAGTGGTGCCACCACCTGTCAACACGCTTTTTAGCCCATGCTGCACCCAGGCATGCTCGATCACGCTGGCGTAGCCTTCGGCCGACCAGTTGCGAAAATTGCGCAGCCGCGGGTTGCTGCAAGGATTAATCACCATATACGGCGCATCACTGCCAATCAGGCCCGCCTCGTCATAAGCGCTTTCCGGTACCGGGAGCTCCCACGCGAGACTGTCATCTTCCACGCCGAGCCGCCGTGCAAAATCCATAAACGACTCCACCACATGCGCCTGCGCGCGCGGCGCAATATGATGCTGGGTAAACAAATGTTGCTTATCTTTGGCGCGCGCTTTGTCAAAGCCAATGCGGGCATCTGCCTTCAGCCCGAGCGACAGTATGCTGGCGCGAATCGCCTGCTGCATATGCAATAACACATCAAAGCGCGTATCGGAGAGCTCACGCCAGAGGGCACGCATGCCTTTTATCCCGGTGGTTTTATCGTAGACAACAAACTCGACCCCGGAGAGCCCGGTCAGTAAACTGTGCTCCCCCTTACCGATGATCCAGGTGATTCGCGCTTGGGGCCACTGGCGCTGCAAAGCACGCACGGTAGGGACGAGGTTGCAGACGTCGCCTAACGCCGACAAACGCAAAATGGCAATATGGTTAGGTTGAGCAGGCAGAGAGGGCTTCATGCGCTTAGCGACACTCCGGCAAAGAAAGAGTCTGATATTACAGGATGCAGACAGTTTATGTGACGCGCCGGGATCACACCAAATTAAGCCGGCTCACTTCACCCCCGAATATTGGCGCGAGCGCGCGCTGATCACTGGCGAAGCACCGGGGCGCGGCAACAGTTTTTTTCTACAGCCAACCCCTGGCGCGAGCACGCAGTGGGTGTTGCGCCCCTATCGCCGTGGCGGCCTTATTGCTAAGTTGAGTAAATCCCGCTACGTGTGGACCGGGCTCGAACGTTCCCGCGCCTTTCACGAAATGCGCTTAACAGCTGCCCTTTTTGATCAGGGGTTACCCGTTCCTCGCCCCATCGCCGCTTGTGTAACCCGCCACGGGTTAACCTACGAAGCCGCATTAATTACTCAGCGCATCCCCGGTACCCATGCGCTGGCCGATTGGCTAGACGATGAACAAATACCGGCGGAAACATTAAGTGCCGTGCTCACAAGCGTCGGACGCATGATTTTCCGCTTTCACGACCACGGGCTAGATCACGTTGACCTAAATGCGCGTAATATTTTGATTGATCAACACGGCACACCGTGGCTAATCGACCTCGACCGCTGCCGCCTGCGAGGCCCAGGTAAGTGGCAGAAAGCGAATTTGCAGCGGTTGGAGAGATCACTAGAAAAATTTACTGCGAAACTCCATAGCGCAGAATTAATGGACAGCACTCTACAAGGCTATCGCTACTAAATATTTAACGCGGGTAATCTAAAAACTAGCTTTTAGCTCACGATGGAAATTATTGCAGTAATACGTAGCAAACAACTGAGAATTTGAGAATATGCAAAAAAAGATTTCCTTTTACTTTTGGGAAACACACTACTTAGGAAAAACGCCCCTACCATTAATAATAACAGGCGTATTAACCATGTTGCTTTATGTTTTCTCAAAGCCACATTTTGATATTTTCAGTGACTTAAACAAATTATTTTTATCTATCATCGGTCTGGTCAGCATAAAGCTTTACGCCAACCAAGTATGGAAACATCATGTTTTCCACATGCTCTGGTGGGCCTTATTACTAGCTATTATTCATTGGTTTTTTTTAACATTTTCGCTTCCAGACCTGGCAGGTGACTATCCTAAACTAGATCATATTGGCCGGTTATTTTTATTTATTATTTTTGCATGGTGGCTTGCGGGCAATACACGCAACACCTTCTTATTTTGGAGTGTCGCTAGCGCCACCGTCATCTTGTCACCCTGGATCGCGGGTGATGGTCTCGCTGATTTTCAGCGTGGTTTTCTCGGCGAACGCATTGGGTTTGGTATTCGTAACGTTCAGCATTCAGCGATGTTTTTCGGCACAGTACTGCTCGGATTGCTTATTTTTCTTCCACGACTATTAAGAGCCCCTCTACAACACTATGGCAAACTAGCCTTATGGGTACTGGCTTTTCTTGTCATCATAGCCGGCGTTATCATTTCGCAGACTCGCGCCACTTGGTTAGGTGTATTAGCAGGCTTATTAACGGCACTTCTCTTAATCTTTATTGAGCATAGGAACAGCTTTTCAAAAAAACATCTACTCTTGTTTTTTATTTTATCAGCATGTCTGGCGATTCTTATTTTTACCAATGGCCCTTTACTCTTTGAAAGAGCCACTGCAGAGCTGGATACCATTCAGGCATTGCTAAGAGGCGATTGGAGTTCTGTCCCACTATCAACTAGCGAAGTACGCTCTAGTGTAGGAGAGCGACTGTATAGTTGGCGCGCCGCGATCGATATGATTGCCCAGCGCCCCTTGCTGGGCTGGGGTGAACAAGGCGTCGAATATTTATTTGATAACATCAAATATAATCAAGCACACTATCAAGCTTTAAACTTTGGCCATCTACATAACCTCTATCTTGAAATTACACTAGAGTATGGATTACTGGGCCTAGCCGCTTACTTCTATCTATTAATATGGTTTGTAATAAATGCTTGG
Organism: Vreelandella salicampi; assembly: GCF_013415105.1. Classification (GTDB taxonomy): domain Bacteria; phylum Pseudomonadota; class Gammaproteobacteria; order Pseudomonadales; family Halomonadaceae; genus Vreelandella; species Vreelandella salicampi. Next base: position 41,889 of record NZ_JACCDF010000018.1, on the reverse strand, counting down.
TTTGCTTGGAAACGAGGCGATATGCCGGGTGATGTGCTGCTATTTTTCTATGCTTTCTTATGCTTTTGGAGTGTGATTAATCTTTTTGAATCATATTTGATATTTTGGACAGGTGTGTTTCTGTTTAATGTTGTCATGGCGGGTAGCCTTACCCATATATGGAAGCCCACATTGCGCACTAACAGCTCAACGCCCTTTGTTATGTCGGAAAAGGATCATAAATGATTAATATTGTTCTGTGCTCCGATGAGGCTTATGTAGATAAAGCAGCTGCCGTGATAGCGTCCACCGTTTGTCACAGCGAGACACCTGAAGCGCTGCATTTCCATATATTAGGCTACAAACTATCTGCAAATACTCATCAAAAGCTGAACAACTGGTTTACTACACTGCCTGCTGAGCTAACGATCATTGAAGCTGAGAACAGTCGCTGGCCTGAGTTAACATTGGGCCGTTTTGGGCCCGCCGCCTTGCTGCGCCTAGGCATGCACAATTGGCTGCCACCGAGCTGCCAGAAAGTTATTTATTTAGACTGTGACCTTGTAGTGCTAGACGATATCGCCAACCTGTTGTCATTCGACATACAGGGCGCTCCCATCGCCAGTGTGGCTAATCTACAAGGAACCGAGCAGAGTCGAATGGGCCTTGGTTATCAACACTATTTTAATTCCGGCGTCCTTTTGGTGGATCTAGAAGGGTGGAAAGCTCGTAATGTGCTAGACCAAGTAGAGCAGATATTAAAACAGCACGATTACACCTTAAGCTATCCTGATCAGGACGCATTAAATCTCATTTTCCAAGACTGGTATCGACTACCCATGCGCTGGAATATGCAGCCATACGCTTACCCAGCCGTAGAAAAAAAAGTAGCTCACTATGCTGATTGGCAGAAGGAACTTGAACACGCTATTCGTGAACCGGCGATCATACACTTTATCGGTGCGCGGAAACCCTGGCACGCCGACAGTCGCCACCCACTTGCCTATTTGTATCGACACTACCATTCATTAACGCCCTGGGGAGAGTCTGCAGGCGCTCCCCCCCCCTCTCTACAACAGCGTTTGAAGCATGCACTATCGTGGTTTAAGAACCGTCGCCGTCGCCAGCGGTTGCAGTGCCACCCTGTGATGCAACTTCCGCCACACCAAAAGGATTCGCCCGCATGAAGGTATTGATTGTCGTGCGTACGTTAAAAATAGGTGGCATGGAACGGGTTGCGGTAAACCTTGCCGACGCCTTTGCGGAACACGGGCATGAGAGCCATTTGATGTACTTTAAGCCGCGCCCCCCTCAGTTAGAACCAAGCAATGAGCGAGTCAAAGTTCACCATTTCGCACTTTCTCGTGCCATGTGGACATCGGGCGTGGGTGGCATTATTGAGGTGGCAGCACGCCTACTCAATAGCGTGTTGAGGAAAAGCTATTTTGTATTATCAGGCTGGTGGGGTGGAAAACTTTTTCGTCGCGAAGTACGTCGCCTTGAGCGCCAATATGGCGCTTTTGATCGGGTTATTTTCCGCGGCATTGGTACCTTTGAAACGGTATGGTCCTTCCAAGACCCCCGCGCCTGTTATGTTCTGGAAAATATCGTCAAAGCTACCTCAGGTCATGCCCCTTGGCTAGAGCGACTAAAAGCACGCTGTCTGTTTCATAACAAACACTTAGTAACCGTATCCAACGGCGTCGAAAAGCAAATCGCCACTGCCATGCAGACGCTACAAGTCAAGCCATCCTCGCTGAGAACCATCACCAATCCATGCCCTTTAGAGTCTATCCGAAAGGCCATGTGCGAAGACTTTCCGGAGCGACCCGGTTCTCCATATTTACTCAATGTAGCCCGCTTGGTACCGCAGAAAAACCATCACCTTCTACTGCGGGCGTACGCCAAGATGCGCACAACGCTTCCGCTGGTGATTGTCGGCGAGGGGCCACTGCGCAAAGAGCTGGAAGCGCTAGCCGTTGAGCTGGGTATTGCGGCACGGGTTACGTTTACCGGTCGCCAACTAAACCCTTATCCTTGGATGCATCATGCACGCCTATTCATCTTGAGCTCTGCCCACGAAGGTCTTGGCATCGTATTACTCGAAGCGCTGGCCTGCCAAACGCCGATTGTCTCGGTCGATTGCCCAGGCGGGGTACGTGATATTATGACCGGTGAGCTGGAAGCTTACCTGTGTGAAATGACGCCGGAGGCGTTAGCAGCCCGTGTCGATGCCATTCTTGATGCTGACGGCTATGCTATTGATGAACGTTGGCTGGAACGCTTTTCTCCAGCGCACATTACTACTGCCTTTTTGCAAGAGATGCCTGTTTCATGATATCGGCTAATATTATTACCTTTAACGAAGAAGCCAATATTGCGGACTGTATTGCTTCCGCTCGCCAAGTATGTGATGACATCGTTGTGGTGGATTCAGGCAGCCAAGACCGCACCACCGCTATCGCGCGTGAGTTAGGTGCCAAGGTGGTTCAACAAGCCTATTTAGGTGACGGCGTTCAAAAAAATATCGCGCTAGCGCATGTAAAGTATGACTGGGTGCTCAGCTTAGACGCTGATGAACGCCTAACGCCGGAGATGGTCGAAGCGATTAGACAACTCAACCTTGCTGCAACCGAACATGACGCATTTGCCTTTCGTCGTCGCAATATGATTGGCTCACGCTGGATTAAAGTTTGTGGGTGGTATCCCGATTACTGTATTCGACTCTACAACCGGCACCATGCTCGCTTTGCTGATGTAAAACAGCACGCCAGCATAGGAGCTGCCAACCCTAAGCGACTTAACGCAGATATAGTGCATTACTCTTTTACTAACTTAGGTCAGTTATTTGCCAAGCCAGGGCGCAACTTCAGTGGTCGTGCGGCCAAGATCATGTTTCAAAAGGGGAAGCGAGCCAACGCTTTTTCACCGTTTGCACATGGCCTGAATGCCTTTGTACGCAAATATATATTCCAGCGAGGCTTCATGGGCGGGGTCGATGGCATGACCGTTGCGATCAGCGCAGGGCTCAATAGCTACTTAAAGTATGCCAAGCTGCTCGAATATCAACGCGACCCAAAAGTGCTTGAAGCGGAAGACTTTAATAAGGTTTGGTGATTGATGCATATTACGCATGTCAATTTGGCGCGTGGTTTTCGCGGCGGCGAGCGCCAAACTGAGTTATTAATTAAAACGTTAGCAGAGCAGGCATCAAACGATATTTCACAAACGCTGGTTTGCCGTCGAGACTCCCCCATGCGCCAACACCTGCAAGGTGTAGCGCGACTCAATTTTCAGGCAGCCAATCACCAGTTAGCGGGACATTTTCATCTCGGCGGGACATCGCTCGGCAAGACGCAGCTGGTACATGCCCACGATGCAAAAGGTGTTCATTGGGCCTACTTACACTACCGTTTAAAAGGTACGCCCTATTTAATTACTCGCCGTGTCGATTCGCCCGTCAAACGTAAGTGGTTTAACCAGCAGTGTTACTCTCATGCATCCGCCAGAGTGGCCCTTTCCCACGTCATAAAGCGTCTTCTGGAAGACAATCAGTGTGGCGACGTTGCCTTGATACCCAGTGCCTATGCGCGCTTAACGACCTCGCCTGAGGCGACCAATAATTTTCGCAATGATTTTGCCAATAAATTTTTGGTCGGCCATGCAGGCGCCGTAGTAGACCGTCATAAAGGTCAGCGAGTGCTATTGCAGGCTGCGCAGAAGCTTGAGCATCAAGCGCCCGATATACAGTTTATTTTTTTAGGCGATGGCAAAGATGCAGAAACGCTAAAAGCAGAATCCTCATCGCTTAGCAATGTTTCCTGGCTGGGATTTAAAAGCAATATTGCCGACTACCTAGCTGGCCTGGATGTGTTTGCCTTTCCTTCACGCAATGAAGGCTTGGGCTCCGTGCTGCTGGATGTCATGCAGCTAGGCGTTCCTGTCATTGCGACCAAGGTTGGCGGCATACCCGATATCGTCAAGCACGAACAGACGGGGTTACTGATATCGTCCGGCGACGCCGATGCGCTGGCTAACGACATTATTCGATTAAGGCAGGACGCCGCTCTTCGGCAACGATTGGCCCAAGGAGCCACTGAACGTTTAGATCATTATAGCCCTCAGTCAATGACTGCAGCGTACTGGCACCTCTATCAAACAATAGTGAGTTAATGATTATGCTTGCGGTTTCTGCAAAAGCGCATAAAAACCTTCATAAGCTAGGCTTTTATGCGCAACATACCGTTCACCGCCTAATTCCCAGTACGTTTCTGCAACGGCAAAGATTAAATTTACTTCGCTCATTAAAGCACCTTTCAAACGAGGAGCAGCAGCAGCTACTTTTCCGAGTTAATTACTGTAATCAACTGGAGAACAACGTTGAACTGCCTGAAGAGGCTATAAGTTTATCTAGTTTCAAGCGCGAGAAAAGCGGCACCTATTACTTGGATTTACTCAGCGTGTTGCGCTATTTTCCGCCTGAACTACGCTTCTGCCATCGCTTTGGTGATGTAACCACCGTGCCAAACGCGCCTACCTTAGTGAAAAGCCGGCCCATTAATGACCACAATCAAAACTCAGTTTTACTTAAGTTAAACCGTGTTCGTCATTACTACACGGTGAAAGATCCTCACCGCTATGATGACAAGCTTGACCTTGTGGTATGGCGTGGTTCTTGTCATCAAGAACATCGGCGTCAATTCATTCGAGACTTTTATGATCACCCGCTATGTAATGTGGGCGATATTCACAAAAATGCGCTAGGTCAGCCCTGGCATAGCCAATTTATGTCGGTACTTGAGCAACTGAGATATAAATTCGTACTCAGTATCGAAGGCAAAGATGTTGCAACGAATCTCAAATGGATAATGGCCTCTAATTCACTCTGTTTTATGCGACAACCGCGCTTTGAAACATGGTTTATGGAAGGCTCTTTGCTACCTGACTATCACTATGTGCAGCTCAAAGATGATTACTCAGACCTTGAGGAGAAAGTCACCTATTACCGGGAAAACCCCGCTGCGGCAAAAGAAATTATCGGCAATGCTAACCGTTACTTCGCTCAGTTTATGAATGCTGATCAAGAACGCTTGATGGGTCTTTTGGTTATGCAGAAATATTTCGAGCACACCCATCAACTTTCCTCTTAGCTAAATGCCAAGAGGGAAAAAACAATCCTTTCCATTTAAATCAGAAACTGTACGACTCGCGCGCTAAGCACACCCTGTAATTCAAGTAAGTAAAAAGATGCTGTGCTTGCTGGACTCTTGTCATCTGAAATTTGCAGTCCATGATAAGCTCTCTGACAATTCAGCGATAGCGCAGCAGAGCGAGACACTATGAACATCAGCGTTTTTGGTACGGGGTACGTCGGGTTGGTCGCAGGGGCGTGCTTGGCGGATGTAGGCCATCAAGTGACCTGCATGGATATCAACGCCGAGCGTATCGCGCGCTTGGAAGCCGGCGAAGTCCCCATTTATGAACCGGGTTTGACGGAACTCGTCACTCAGAACGTGGCTGCCGGGCGTTTGCACTTTACGACCGATACCGCGAAAGCCGTGAAAGAAAGCGAGCTTATATTCATTGCCGTCGGCACGCCGCCGGATGAAGATGGCAGTGCGGATCTTCGCCATGTGCTTGCCGTCGCGCACAGCATCGGCGAGCACATGGATGATTACAAGCTGGTGATCGATAAATCCACCGTACCGGTAGGTACGGCTGAGAAAGTACAGGCCGCTATCGCCGGCGCGCTTAGCGTGCGCGATGTATCGCTGGATTTTGATGTCTGCTCCAACCCCGAGTTCATGAAAGAAGGCGCGGCAATTGAGGACTTTACTCGCGGCGCGCGGATTGTAGTCGGTACCGATAGCGAGCACGTTGAAACGCGGATGCGCGCCTGTTATGCGCCGTATAACCGCAACCACGATAAGTTAATGTTTATGAGCGTGCGCGCGGCTGAGCTGACTAAGTACGCCGCTAACGCCATGCTTGCCACTAAGATCAGCTTTATGAACGAGATGGCGAACTTAGCCGAGCGTCTGGATGTGGATGTGGAAGAAGTGCGCCGTGGCATCGGTAGCGACCCGCGTATTGGTTACCACTTCATTTACCCTGGCTGTGGTTACGGCGGCTCTTGCTTCCCCAAAGACGTACAAGCGCTTGAACGTACCGCGCGGGAGCACGGCTATCATCCCGCGCTTTTGAGCGCCGTCGAGCAGGTGAACCATCAACAAAAGCAGACGCTATTTGCCAAGCTACAGAGCGCGCTGGGCGATGTTAGCGGCAAAACGATTGCCGTTTGGGGTCTGGCGTTTAAACCTAACACCGATGACATGCGCGAAGCACCTAGCCGCGAACTCATGGAGGCCCTGTGGGCTACCGGTGCTAAGGTGCAAGCCTACGACCCGGAAGCGATGGCGGAGTGTCGGCGACTTTATGGTGATCGTCACGATCTCATCCTCACCTTTGACCGTATCCAAGCCATTAAAGGTGCCGATGCACTCGTGATCTGCACCGAGTGGAAAGCGTTTCGAAGCGTCGATTTTGCTTGGCTTGCGGGTGAGCTGAGTGAAAAGCTGGTGATCGATGGCCGTAATCTCTATGACGTAGAGGATATGACCGCTGCAGGCTTGCGCTATGTGGGCGTTGGGCGTAACAATTTACGGTCTACCCTACCGGCTTAACGCCACCCAACTCATCAGGAGAGCCATGCCCCGTCTAACGTTGCCCCAGCCATCTGCGTGGATACCGATTACCGCCATTGGCTTAAGTCTTGGCTATACCATTGCTGCGTTGACGTCTTTACCCTGGTGGACGCTATTTCTTTTTGCAAGCGCATGGGTATGGCTAGGCGCGCGTTTTCGCTTAGGGCAGCCACGTTTTCGTCGTTACCGCAAAGTATGGCCGTGGTCGCTGCTGCCGCTGTGCCTCTGGGGGCTTTACGTTTACCTTGCGGATAGCTTCGGCAAACTCGATCTCGGCGCGGTGTTTTTTCACCTGCAAGCGGGAATGTCCGATCATGGTGGCTCAGGGCGTATGGTTGCGGCGGCATTATATACGCTCTGCATGCTGGGTGTACTGATTGCATTTACTTGGTTAACCCGCAACGACTGGCGCTGGCGGCGAGTCGAGCCGCTTCTTGCCGTCATACTGATCGTGTCGAACCCACTCATTTTAGGTCTGGGCCAGCGCAGTGCGGTAGTAGTAACAGACGATGGCGGCTGGCTAGAGCGACGCTATGTACCCCCGCGTGTTCAAGCACAAGACGATCCGCCTAACTTGGTGCTGCTCTATCTTGAAAGCATTGAGCGTACTTACGGCGCCCCGGCTTTTGGCGACGCCTACGCCGACCTTAAAGCGCTCGGCGAGCGCGGCGTGGTATTTGAGGGGATTCGCCAAATTGCTAACACTGGCTGGACAATGGCTGGCATGATTGCAAGCCAGTGCGGCACACCGCTAATGCCGGCAGGGCTTCTACACGACCGTCAATTTGAGCCGCTCTCCGCCGTGGTGCCAGGCGTTAACTGCTTAGGCGACGTGCTCTCTGAGCAGGGATACCGCCTGAGTTATTTCGGGGGCGCCAGCGCCGAGTTCGCAGGGAAAGGGCTATTTTACAATGGTCATGGTTTTCAACATGTGTATGGCCTAAAAGAGCTGCAGCCACAGCTCGACGACAAAACGTACGTCAACGATTGGGGACTTTATGACGATACGCTTTATGAATTCACTCTAAACGAGATTGAGCGCTTAGAAGCAGAAAGCGACTCGCCGTGGGGCGTGGTGAATTTAAGCATTACCGGCCACGCACCTAATGGCTATCCTGCGCGGCGCTGCCTTGAACGCCAAGGCGAATGGGATGGCGAAGATATCCTGTATTCAGTCAAATGTTCGGCCTGGCTGGCACGCAATTTCGTCGAGCGCTTAGATGCAAAAGGGCTGTTAGACAATACCGTGGTGGCCATCGTCAGCGATCATTTGACCATGCGTGTTCCGGTGTGGGATACGTTGGAAACCTTACAGCGGGAAAACACCTTTATTTTACTTGGCGACAGCCTTGAGCCGCAGCGTATTTCCCGCAATGCCTCGACACTGGATATCTTCTCTACGCTGTTAGACGCTCTCGGCTATCCGGCTAAAAATCACCAAGCCGGGCTTGGTGTCTCACTGCTGAATGACACAACCTCGACGCTACTGGAACGCCATGGAGAGGAGGCGATTAACCGCCGCTTACATGAGGAAAGTGCCTTGCAACAGCGGCTTTGGGATGGGCTTTCGCCTCACCAGGACAAAACGCCTCCCCGCCCCAAGCCAGCCGAACAAGTGCTAGAAAATCCCAACGACAGCGCTGATGAAATAAATCTAGGGCTTTAAGCGTTCGCTAGCATCCGCTGACACGGCTTTATAAAGCGTTTCAGCGTGCATCTGATTAAGGCAGTTGGTGTGCCCTAACGGGCAATCACGCTGGAAGCATGGTGAACACTCAAGGCCAAGATAATGGATGCGTGCTTTATTTGTCAGCGGCGGCGTGTAATCTGGCGAGGAGGAGCCATAGATCGCTTGTACTCGTGTGCCCACCGCAGACGCGACGTGCATAAGCCCGGAGTCGTTGGTCACCACTTGGCGGCAATCAGCAAGCAAATCGACCACATCGGCCAATGCCGTTTTTCCACATAGGTTATGCGCTTGCGGAAGCCCTTGGACGATCTCCTGCCCCGCAATATGGTCCTTGGGTCCGCCCAAAATACGCACTTCCAGACCATCGTCCACCAGCCGCTTAGCCAGCGTGTGAAAGTACGCTAAAGGCCACTGCTTAGCGGGGCCATACTCCGCCCCTGGCATCATGCCAATCGCAGGACGCGATGATAGCGCATGCTGAATACGTAAATTGACGAGGTTATCGTAGTCGATCTCAAGACGTGGTTGAGGAATCGTAAACCGTCCGCTTGCGACTTCCTCTTCGGGTAGCCCAAGCGCGACGAAACGCTTCACCGTTTGATCTAGCACCTGCTTATCGAGCTTACGCCGCTCTTTTAGCAAGCCATAGCGCTGCTCGCCCAGAAAGCCAACACGCTCCGGTATACGAGCAAGAAACGGCACCAACGCCGCCTTCCACGAGCGTGGCAGCACAATTGCGCGGTCAAAGCGGCCTTTTAGCCGGTTGGCAAGTTCACGCCGGGTCTTCAGCCCAAACTCACCATGGCCGACTGATAACGGCAGCACCTCGTCCACTTGGGGCATACGCGCGAGAATTGGCTGCGACCAAGCGGGCGCGATCACGCCCAACGTTGCGCCAGGGTAGCGCTGTTTTAGGGTGATAAATAGGCTCTGGGCCATCACCATATCCCCCACCCATGAGGGGCCGATCACCAATAGACGTTTTGCCGGCTCATTCATTAAGCCACTCCAAGTACGCCTTCACCCCCTGGGCGACGGTTTTGAATTCTATATCGCAGCCGGTCTCGCGCAGCTTGGCAATATCCGCCCGCGTATAGCTCTGATAGCGCCCTTTTAGCTCTTCGGGGAAGTCGATGTAGTGAATTTCACCTTGGCCGTAGTAGTCGATGACGGCCTCACCAATGGCTTTAAACGGCTCCGCACGACCAGTGCCTAGGTTAAAAATACCCGATTGCTCTGGATGATCAAGAAACCATAGATTCACATCCACCACGTCGCCCACGTAAACAAAATCGCGGCTCTGCATACCCGCCTCGTAGCCGTCGTAGGCCCCAAACAGCTTTAGTGTCTCGCCGTTACGCACTTGCAGGTGGTTATGGTAGGCAACGCTTGCCATCTTACCTTTGTGCTGCTCTCGCGGGCCGTAGATATTGAAGTAACGAAAGCCAACGACCTGAGTGGTTAGCTCCTCCCAACGGGCACGCACGTGCTGATCAAACAGCAATTTCGAGTAGCCGTAGACGTTAAGCGGTTTCTCGAACTCTGGTGCTTCTTTAAACACGCTACTGCCACCGTAGGTGGCGGCTGACGAAGCATAGAGAAACGGGATGCCGTACTGCTCGCAAAAATTGAGTAACACCTTGGAGAACTCGTAGTTATTTTCGAGCATAAAGTGGCCGTCCCACTCGGTCGTATCCGAGCAGGCGCCCTCGTGAAAAATCGCCTCGATATGAGGGAGGTCGACGGATTCACCCCGCAAGGCACCTTTCACTCGCTGAATAAATTCCTTTTTATCCAGGTAATCGGCCAACGTACAGTCGGCTATATTAACGAACTTGGTGCCGTCACGCAGGTCATCGACCACCATGACATCGGTGCGCCCGCGCGCATTCAGTGCTTTTACAATATTGGCACCGATGAAACCGGCACCGCCTGTCACGACGATCATCACTGTCTCCTTAACAACTAGCCTGTACTGACTTGCGGCCTATGTGGGCCTGCGTCTATAACCTATCTGCTTGGGATTGTATACTTGACGCTTTCTGAATTCATGGCCAATGGTGCTTTTCCCGATGAGTGTTTCCAGAAGCGTTTCAAGTCATAGCTCGACACCAGACGTGTCGACCTTTCAAGGTTTAATCCTTGCGCTGCAGCAGTACTGGGCTGAGCAAGGCTGCGTTGTACTCCAGCCACTGGATATGGAAGTGGGCGCCGGTACCTTTCATCCATCGACGTTCCTGCGCGCCATTGGCCCCGAGACGTGGAATGCGGCTTACGTTCAGCCGTCACGGCGCCCCACCGATGGCCGCTACGGCGAAAACCCCAACCGCTTACAGCACTACTATCAGTTTCAGGTAGTAATGAAACCCTCCCCCAGCAACTTGCAGGATCTTTACCTCGGCTCGCTTAAGCGCTTAGGGCTGGACCCGCTGATTCACGATGTGCGCTTTGTCGAAGATAACTGGGAATCGCCTACGCTGGGCGCTTGGGGCCTGGGTTGGGAAGTATGGCTCAACGGCATGGAGGTGACCCAGTTTACCTACTTCCAGCAAGCGGGTGGCATCGAGTGCTACCCGGTTACTGGCGAGCTCACTTACGGCATCGAGCGTATCGCCATGTACTTGCAGGATGTAGACAGCGTCTACGACCTGGTGTGGACCATCGCCCCCGACGGCAGCAAAGTCACCTACGGTGACGTTTACCTGCAAAATGAGCGCGAACAATCCGCCTATAACTTTGAACACGCCGATGTCGAGCAGCTGTTCAAATCGTTTGATCATCAGGAAAAAGAGTGCAGCAAACTGCTAGACGTGAACCTGCCGCTGCCGGCTTACGAGCAAGTGCTTAAAGCGTCTCACACGTTTAATTTACTCGATGCCCGCCACGCTATCTCGGTGACCGAGCGGCAACGCTTTATTCTACGCGTACGCACCATGGCGCGCGACGTGGCGCAAGCCTACTTCGAATCGCGCAAAGCCGCAGGCTTCCCTATGGCGCCAGACGCACTGCGGCGTGAACTGTTAAACGAACCCTCCGATGCTCAGGGAGACACATGATGGCCGTTGATACGCTTTTACTCGAACTTGGCGCCGAAGAGCTTCCCCCCACCGCACTGGATGCGCTCTCAGACGCGTTTGCCAGCGGTATCCAGCGCGGTCTACAAGACGCTGAAATTCCTTTCGAAAGCGTTGAAGCATTCGCTACGCCGCGGCGGCTTGCCGTTCGCGTTGCTGGCCTTGCCGACAAACAGCCCGACCGCGAAGTTGAAAAGCGCGGCCCGGCATTGGCCGCCGCCTTCAAAGATGGCCAGCCGACCAAAGCGGCGGAAGGCTTTGCCCGTTCCTGCGGCGTCAGTGTCGATGAGCTCATTCACCTAGAGACCGACAAAGGCACTTGGCTCGGTTACCGCGAACAGCAGACCGGTGAGACCGTCCAGGCGCTGCTGCCGGATATTCTGCGCAAAGCCATTGGCGCGCTGCCGGTCCCCAAAAACATGCGCTGGGGCGCATCACGGGTCGAGTTTTCTCGCCCGGTCCATTGGTTAGTCGCGCTTTACGGCAGTGATGTGATCGCCGCAGAAGCCCTCGGCCTGGAAACCAGCCGCACCACTTATGGCCACCGCTTTCATGCACCCGGTGCCATTCAACTCGCTCATGCGGATGATTACCTAAGCGCGTTAGAAAATGCCTACGTACTGGCCGAACGTGCTCAGCGCCGTGAGCGGATTCGCGAGCAGGTACTCGCCGAAGCAGAAGTCCAAGACGCTACCGCCGTTATTGATGAAGACCTGCTCGTTGAAGTCAGCGGATTGGTGGAGTGGCCGGTTGCACTTACCGGCAGCTTTGATGAGCGCTTTCTGGAGGTACCGGCAGAGTGTTTGATCTCGTCGATGAAGGCCAACCAGAAGTACTTCCATCTGCTGGATGAAAACGGCAACCTCATGCCGCTTTTTATCACCATCGCCAATATTGAAAGCCTCGACCCGGATCAAGTCATTCACGGCAACGAGAAAGTGATTCGCCCTCGCTTGGCCGATGCCGCATTCTTCTACGACACCGACCGCAAGCAGACGCTGGCTAGCCGTCTACCCGCGCTTGAGAGCGTGGTCTTTCAGCAACAGCTTGGCACACTGGCAGATAAAGCCCGCCGCAGCGAAGCCATCGCAGGCTATATAGCCGAGCAAATTGGCGGTGATGAGGCATACGCTAAACGAGCAACTCAGTTAGCCAAATGTGACCTCGTCACCGAAATGGTGCTCGAATTCCCCGAGCTTCAGGGGGTTATGGGCCGCTATTATGCTGAGCAAGACGGCGAGCCCACCGAGGTCGCCAAAGCGATTGAGGAGCAGTACCTACCTCGCTTCGCCACCGATGCGATTCCGCATACGGCTACCGGTAAGGCACTGGCTCTTACGGACCGTCTTGACACCTTGGTGGGTATTTTCGGCATTGGCCAGCGCCCTACCGGCGCAAAAGATCCCTTTGCTTTGCGCCGCGCTTCCATCGGCGTGCTGAATATCTTGATCAAGGGCGAGCTCAATCTCGACTTGCGCGAGCTTTTGTCCCGCGCAGCAGAGCAACATCAAGGGCTCCCCAAAGCAGAAGGCTTGGTCGACGACGTGCTGACCTACATGCTGGATCGTTTCCGTGCGTGGGGGCAGGAAGAAGGCATTACCGCCGAGATGTATCTCGCGGTGCGTGCCCGCCCAGTGACCAAGCCGCTCGACTTTGCCCGCCGCCTGCGCGCGGTTAAAACCTTCGCCCAACGCGAAGAGGCCACTGCGCTGGCCGCCGCTAACAAGCGAGTTTCCAATATTTTGGCTAAGCAATCGCACGACGGTAGCACTCAGGTCGACGGTGAGCTGTTAAGCGAAGAAGCCGAAAAAGCTTTATTCCACGCGCTCTCTACCAGCCGCGATAGCGTTGCACCGTTATTTGCCGAGGGCCATTATATGGAGGCGCTTGACGCCCTCGCTACGCTGCGCGAGCCGGTGGATAATTTCTTCGATCAGGTAATGGTGATGGCAGATGATGAAGCCGTCCGTCGCAATCGCCTTGCTCTGCTCGCCAACTTGCAGTCGCTGTTCTTAGACGTCGCGGATATTTCGGAGTTGCCACAGTAAGCTAGCGCTTCTAAAAAGCCACATACTCAGCCCGGCATAAGCCGGGCTTTTTTAATTGGTTTATCCTGAGTTTGTCGAAGGGTGTTTCACGTGAAACATATATAATTGACTGACGTTACTTGATTGTCCGAGAATCTCTATGCCCCTACTTCCCGAACGTTTGATCATTCTCGACCGCGACGGTGTCATCAACCAAGATTCTGATGCCTATATCAAATCACTCGCAGAATGGATTCCCTACCCTAACGCTATTGATGCCATTGCTCGGTTAACGCAAGCGGGCTATACCCTTGCCGTGGCAACCAATCAATCAGGCATTGCGCGCGGCTATTACGATGAAGAGACGCTTGAAACGATGCATAAACGCTTACACGAGCTTGTCTGCAGCGCAGGCGGGGAGATCGCTCATATCGCTTACTGCCTCCATGGTCCCGATGATAACTGTAATTGCCGCAAGCCACTGCCAGGTTTGCTTGAGAACATCCAAACAAAGCTCGGACTCAAAACCCTAGAAGGGAGTTGGATGGTGGGCGATAGCTTACGCGATTTACAGGCGGGTGAAGCGGTAGGCTGTCACTCCGTATTGGTCAGAACAGGAAAAGGTGAAAAAACCGAAGCAAAGGGAATCGGTTTGGAAAAAGCGCAGGTATTCGATGATCTGGGCGCTTTTGCGGATTGGCTAATCTATGAAAATCTTATTCCTTAAAATAAACGGGTACACAGCTGAAGCCATGTACCCGTTGTTTCAACCGCAAGTGTTTCACGTGAAACACTAAGCTAATGTTTAAATATCAAGATTCGCGACAAGCGCATTAGATTCGATGAAGTCGCGGCGCGGCTCTACCTCATCGCCCATTAAGGTGTTGAACATCATATCAGCGGCAACGGCATCTTCGATGTTGACGCGCAGCATACGCCGCGTCTCCGGATCCATGGTGGTGTCCCATAGCTGATCCGGGTTCATCTCGCCCAACCCCTTGTAGCGCTGCACAGAAAGGCCTCGCTGGCCTTCTTGCATCAACCACTGTAGTACATCGGCAAACGTCGATACTGACTTCTGACGTTCGCCACGGGCTATGTGGGCACCCTCTTCCAACAAACCGTTAAGGGTCTCACCTAATGCCACCATCGCGGGGTAATCCAAGCTCTCGAAGAAATCCAGCCCCCACGCATATTCTGTGGTCACCCCGTGCGCAATGAGTGAAACGGCAGGAAGCAGCAAACCCCGCTCGTGGTCTTCTTTGAGGTGGAAGTGGTAGCGCGGACCACCTTCATAAGCGACCTGGTCATCCATGGCTTTTTGCAGCTCATCGATCCAATTTTGCATGGTCACACGGTCTTTCAGGCTAGCTTCACCGTCTAGCCGCGACGCGTGCACTACCTGCTTAAGCACTTCGATGGGATAAACCCGCGATAAACGGTCGATACGCTTCATAACGTTGCGGTATTGATTCACCAACGCCTCCAGCTGCGAACCGGAAATACCCGGCGCATCGGCATTCACGTAGAGACGCGCTCCATCAAGCGCCGTGGTGGTTAAGTAATCCACCATCGCCTGCTCATCTTTGAGATAGAGCTCCTGCTTGCCGCGTTTGATCTTATAAAGCGGCGGCTGGGCAATAAACACGTGACCGCGTTCAATTAACTCCGGCATCTGACGGAAGAAGAATGTCAGCAGCAAGGTGCGGATGTGCGAGCCATCAACGTCCGCATCGGTCATGATGATGATCGAATGATAGCGCAACTTATCCGGGTTGAACTCTTCACGGCCGATACCGCAGCCTAGCGCGGTGATTAACGTGCCCACCTCCGCAGAAGAGAGCATTTTGTCAAAGCGGGCTTTCTCTACGTTCAGGATTTTACCCTTGAGCGGCAAAATTGCCTGGGTGCGCCGGTCGCGCCCCTGCTTCGCACTGCCACCGGCCGAATCACCCTCCACCAAATAAAGCTCAGAGAGACTTGGGTCTTTCTCTTGGCAGTCGGCAAGCTTGCCGGGCAGCCCTGCGATATCCAGTGCGCCTTTGCGTCGCGTCATATCCCGCGCTTTACGCGCCGCTTCACGTGCACGCGCCGCATCCAGCATTTTATTGACGATCGCCTTGGCCTCATTGGGCTTCTCGATCAAGTAGTCTGAGAAAAGCCGCCCCATCTCTTGCTCAACAGCGGTTTTGACTTCACTGGATACAAGCTTGTCTTTGGTCTGCGAAGAGAACTTCGGGTCCGGCACTTTGACGGAGATAATCGCCGTCAAACCTTCCCGCGCATCATCGCCGGCGGTACTTACCTTGGCTTTTTTCAGCAGCCCTTCCGCTTCGATATAGTTATTAAGCGTACGGGTCAGCGAAGCGCGAAAGCCCGCCAAATGAGCACCGCCATCACGTTGAGGAATGTTATTGGTATAGCAGAAAATGTTTTCGGTGAAGGCATCGCTCCACTGCATCGCCACCTCTACTTCTACCCCATCCTCACGAACGGCATTGAAGTGGAACACCGGATTCAATACGGTTTTGTTTTTATTGAGGTGGTTAACAAAAGCCTTAAGGCCACCTTCGTAGTGAAAGAGTTCCTCTCTGCCGCTGCGTTCATCCATCAGGCGAATCGCAACGCCCGAGTTCAGAAATGACAGTTCCCGCAGGCGTTTAGCCAAAATATCGTAGTGGAACTCAATATTGGCAAAGGTTTCGGTCGAGGGTCGAAAGTGCACCTTTGTACCGCTTTTATCGGTTTGCCCCACTACCGAAAGCGGTGCTTGAGGTACGCCATGGCGGTACACCTGCTCAAACACATCACCTTGACGCCAAATTGTCAGGCGCAGTTCTTCTGAAAGCGCGTTAACTACGGAAACACCCACCCCGTGCAACCCGCCGGAGACTTTATACGAGTTGTCATCAAACTTACCGCCTGCGTGTAGCACGGTCATAATCACTTCGGCTGCAGAGACACCTTCGCCTTCGTGCAGCTCGGTAGGGACACCACGGCCGTTATCGCTCACCGTGATGGTTTCATCTGGGTGGATAACCACGCGAATTTCACTGCAATGGCCGGCCAGCGCTTCATCGATGGAGTTATCCACCAGCTCGAACACCATGTGGTGCAGCCCGGTGCCGTCGTCGGTGTCACCGATATACATGCCGGGACGCTTACGCACTGCGTCCAGCCCTTTGAGCACCTTAATGCTTGATGAATCGTAAGCTTGCTCGCTCATTGACTAATCACTCCATCGTGAAGTCTATTTGTCCGTATCGCCTGTTTATCTGGCACCGTTGTCAGCCCTGAGTCACGGTGTGCTATTGCTCACCAGTCGGCTGAGCGCTGACAGGCTTTCTCCTGCCAATGTGTCTTCCTGTTCAATATGTTTCACGTGAAACATTTGCACCGCGGTGCCAGAAAGCCATCGGTTATTTAAGGCGGTCGGTTCGACGCTGGTAATAAAGGCTTGGCACTGCATCGATTCAAGAAGTTCGCAAAACCGCTGGCGATGCTTTTCATCAAGCTCAGCGGGCAAATCATCAATTAAATACACGCAGTGCCGATTGACGCTGCTTTCCAAAAATCGCCCTTGAGCAAGCTTCAAAGCACTCACAACAAGTTTCTGCTGACCTCTGGAAAGCACCTCAATCGCCGGTTGTTTGTGGATCTTGATCCGCAAGTCCGCACGCTGCGGACCTTGCTGAGTAAACCCCATTTGCTGATCGGTCGGGCGGCTTGATGCCAATACATCGGCCAGAGCGCGTTTTTTATCCCATCCGCGTGCATAATGAAGCGTTAGCCCTTTCATCGGCAGCAGTGCCGAAAGCGTTTCCTCGAAGACGGGTAAAAATGCGCTAAACCACTCGCGCCGTTGTTGATCCATCAGCTCACCGCTACTGGCCAGCTCATGCTCCCAAACGTCCAGCTCATAAGGGGCTATTCTACCACGCCTAAGAAGGGCATTCCGATGTTTCAACGCTCGACGTGCCCGTTTCCACAACGTTAGAAAGTCGTGTTTCACGTGAAACACACCCCAATCGAGAAATTCACGCCGACCCGCAGGCGAGCCTTCGAGCAATCGAAACGCATCGGGGTTAATCAGCTGAAGCGGCAGTGCCTCCGCAAGCTCGGCCAGGCGCGTATTTTTATTACCTTTTAAGCGCAGCTCCAATTCACGCTGGTCACGGAAACGGCGCACACCAAGTGTCGTCGATGGTTCTCCGGCTAAACGCCCAAACAGTGTCATCTGCGTCATATTTTGCTGAATCACGTGCTTGATCTGACGCGTTCTAAATGAACGGCCCATCCCCAAAATATGAATGCCTTCAAGCAGGCTCGTTTTGCCGCTACCGTTGAGACCGCTAATGACATTAATATGCGTGCAAGGCGTCATCGTAACGGGAGCAAGGTTTCGCAGCCCCTGAAAATTTAACTGCTCTATGCTCATTGCCGCTGCCAATAAATACACAAAGGCGGTGCCCCTTCAGACACAAGAGACACCGCCATGACAATTTTCGAATTCAGCATCACGCTAATGAGTTGAGTGTTTATAACCGCATGGGCATCACAACGTACAACGCATCACCCCCGCCCGGTTCTTCCATTAGCGCACTACTGTTGGGATCAGCAAGCGTCATTTGCATGCGTTCTTCATCAAGCACCGTCAGCACATCAACGAGGTAGCCCACGTTAAAACCAATCTCCATCGAGGGGCCGTTATATTCAACGGCAATGTTTTCCTCGGCTTCTTCCTGCTCAGGATTATTGGCCATCACTTTTAAGTTGCCAGGCTCTAAATAAAGCCGTACACCGCGGTATTTTTCGTTAGACAGAATCGCCGTGCGCGACAACACTTGGCGTAATGCGGCACGTTCTGCCAATAACACCTTATCGCCGTTACGCGGTACAACACGTTCGTAATCCGGAAATTTTCCGTCGATTAGCTTGGACGTAAAGGTAAAATCGCCGGTATGCGCGCGGATATGCGTAGAACCCAGCGTTAAGCTCACTGGCTCGTCGCTATCGTCTAGGAGGCGTGCAAGTTCAAGGATCCCTTTGCGCGGCACTATCAGCTTGTGTGGCTGCTCAACGGTCACATCCACCGGGCGCGAACACATCGAAAGACGGTGACCATCGGTGGCCACAGCGCGTAATAAATTGCTTTGGATTTCCAGCAGCATGCCGTTGAGGTAGTAGCGCACATCCTGCTGCGCCATAGCGAAAGACGTCGACTCAATCAGATGCTTAAGCGTCCCCCGCGGAACGCTTAGCTCTTGGCTACCTTCGTTATCCTCGATATTAGGAAATTCCGCTACTGGCAACGTCGAAAGCGTAAAACGTGAGCGACCACTGCGCAGCACCGCACGCCCATCTTCGACCGCAAGCTGAATCTCGGCCTGCTCCGGCAGCGATTTACAAATGTCCATCAGCTTACGTGCCGGTACGGTCGCTGACCCTTCCTGCTCAACGTGGCTAGCCACCGTACGCCCCACTAGCTCAACTTCTAAATCCGTACCGGTAAGGGCAACCTGGTCGCTTTCGATTTCGATCAGCACGTTAGAGAGCACGGGAAGCGTTTGCCGGCGCTCGACCACGCCGGCCACCAGCGTTAGCGGACGCAGCAGTGCCTCACGGGAAATGGAAAAGTTCATCGGCGCTCCAAAATAGTCGGTGACACGTTTATAGATAACAGTTTAAGTCGGTGATTAGCTGGTCAGTAAACGCAACAGATTCTTGTAATCTTCACGAATATCCGCACTCTCTTCTTGCAAGGCTTTTACCTTACGGCAAGCGTGCAATACTGTCGTGTGATCCCGCCCCCCGAAAGCATCGCCAATTTCCGGCAGGCTGTGGTTAGTGAGCTCTTTGGCCAACGCCATCGCCACTTGCCGAGGGCGGGCAACCGAACGCGAACGCCGTTTGGAGAGCAAATCTGCAATTTTGATTTTGTAATACTCAGCCACGGTACGCTGAATATTGTCCACGCCGACCTGTTTGTCTTGTAACGCGAGCAAATCTTTTAGCGACTCGCGGATAAAATCCTGAGTGATTGGTTTGCCCATGAAGTGGGAGTCAGCAATCACTTTCTTTAACGCACCTTCTAACTCGCGCACGTTGGAACGAATCTTTTGGGCAATGAAGAAGGCCGCATCATGAGGCAAATCCACTTTGGTCTGTTCGGCCTTTTTCATCAAAATGGCCACGCGCGTCTCAAGCTCCGGTGGTTCAATGGCAACGGTTAACCCCCAACCAAAGCGAGACTTCAAGCGCTCTTCGACGCCACTAATCTCTTTAGGGTAGCGGTCAGAGGTCAGAATCATCTGCTGCCCGCCTTCTAACAGCGCGTTGAAGGTGTGGAAAAATTCCTCTTGAGAGCGCTCTTTGCCGGCGAAAAACTGAATATCATCAATCAGTAACGCATCCACGCTACGATAAAAGCGTTTAAAGTCGTTAATCGCATTCAATTGGAGGGCTTTCACCATATCGGCAACGAAGCGCTCTGAGTGCAAATATACCACCTGCGCATTCTCACGCCGGGTCGCCAGCGCATTGCCTACCGCGTGCATTAAGTGAGTTTTACCTAGCCCCACTCCACCGTATAAGAAAAGTGGGTTGTATGCCCCACCGGGGTTTTCTGACACTTGGCGCGAAGCAGCTCTCGCCAGTTGGTTTGATTTACCTTCCACAAAGGTGTCGAAAGTAAAATTAGGGTTCAAGCCGCTATTGTGTTTCAGCCCCCCTTCCACCTGAACCTGACGCTCCTTAGGCCGCTTTGACGCCTGTTCTTCGCGCAGCTGATCAATCTCGCGCTCATCGGCGATATCGCCACGGGGGGGCGTACTCACTGCCGGTGCCGCCGGTTTTGCCGGCGATGCGGAAACCGGGTTGCCAAGCTCACGCGGCTGGGGCGGTGCCGCGGCAACGCGGCGGCTTCCTACCGTCAAGCTCACTTTTGGCGGCTTGGTCGGTGCAAGCTCCCGAATCAGCTCGCTGATACGCTTGGCGTACTTGTCGCTCACCCAGTCGCGCACAAAGCGATTAGGCGCTAACAAGCGCAGCTCGTTGGACTCCCCCTCCTCTGCTTGAAGGGGACGTATCCAGGTATTGAACTGCTGTGAATTCAGTTCGTCCTGCAGATAGTCCAGACACTGTTGCCATAGCGCGAGAGACACTCAACTCACCTTCGGTTGAAAACGGCCGGATATTGTAGCGCCCCAAAAGCCAGTTATCCACACAGCGTACGGCTAAATATTTTCTGTGGATAACCCTCTTACCAAGTTACGAACAGCCCGAGGATAAGCATGGCACGCTTGTTAGCATGGGCGATTTATCCTCGCTTTTGCACCGTTTCCCCACAGCGAACCCCCTGCTAAATAACCGCTTATCCACACATTTTTAAAATGTTTATCTACCTGTTAATAAACGATTTAAAACACTTATCCACAAATTGTATCCCCACTATTAATAACAACATCATTTAAGTAATACTATTATTGTTAATGTTGTGTCACCTTGAGCAGAATGGAGCATAGCGGCAGGTACGGCCATCACGGTAGCTCGACAAAAAAATTGCACCTATCGCGGTAAGGCTCTACAATTTCCGGTCTTGAATTGGATCTCCCTATGCCAGTGCCTTGCTGGTTTGGGCCTCTTAAAATCGACATTCCGTCAAAAAACCACGTGGGAATAACGAGTTATGAAACGCACTTTTCAACCCAGCGTTCTAAAGCGCAAGCGCGCGCATGGCTTCCGTGCTCGTATGGCAACCAAAAACGGCCGTGCTGTAATCTCACGCCGTCGTGCCAAAGGCCGCAAGCGTCTGAGCGCCTGATTTCGGATTGCGTGTGCTCAGTCAAGGCTATCCTCGGTGCTTACGACTACTCAGCCCCGGGGATTTCCGTCACGTTTTCGAACACGCTGATCTAAAAGTTCATGGTAAAGGTATGATGGCGCTAGCTCGCTGGAATACCCTCGGGCATCCCCGGCTTGGGCTTGTGGTTAGCAAAAAAAATGTGAAGCTTGCCGTGCAACGCAACCGTTTCAAACGGCTCGTACGGGAATCTATTCGCTTACGCCAACACCAGCTACCTGCGGTTGATATCGTGGTTCTGGCACGACGAGGCGTTCATGATCTCGACAACGAAACGTTACATCGCCAGCTACACGGCATGTGGAAACGTCTGCAGCGCGAAGCGCAACGTGACGCTTGACGACTACGTTTTACCGCTCGACCTCGGCCTGCCGCTTGGCAGGCTTTTGTGTGTCATATGTCGAGTAAAATCACACTGCGCCATTAGCATGTTCACCACCCAGCGGGCAGAACCCTCATGGACGTAAAACGACTTATCCTACTGATTCCATTGGCTATTTTGGCCTATCTCCTAGTTGTTCAATGGAGTCAGGACTATAGTCAGCCGGTTGCTACGCCGTCTTCTTCCACCGAAATCGTACAGCGTAACGGCTCGACCCCAGAAGAAACGCAAGATGATGGTGGCCTTAGCGTGCCCTCAAGTGGCACTCAGCAGGGCGATATCGACGACAGCATGCCGGCTGAAGAAAGCGAAACAGACAGCCGCGACTTTATTGCCGTCACTACCGACGTACTCGATGTGCGTATCGATCCTCACGGTGGCGATATCCTCTATGCCGCGTTGCCGCAGCATAAATTAAGCCTCAATGCTGAGCGCAATTACGTATTGCTCTCCGACAACCAGTCACGCAGCTATGTCGCACGCTCGGGCATTCAGCTTAATGATGAAGCAAGCCGTATTGCCTACTCGCCAGAAAAAACAGAGTACGTGCTGCATGACGGTGAAGAAGAGATAACGGTGGATCTCAGTGCCAATGTCAACGGCATTGACGTAACCAAACGGTTGACGTTTGAGCGCGGAAGTTACGCAGTTGAGGTCAGCTATTACCTCGCTAACAACACCGAAGAGCCGGTTAGCGCGCGCTTTATCGGCCAGTTGGCACGCGATAATAGCGCTGACCCGTCGAGCGGCGTGGCGATCGGTATGAATTCCTATCTTGGGGCGGCCTATTCGACGCCGGAAGAGCGCTACGAAAAGGTCGATTTCGAAACGATCCAAAACGGCGAATTTTCCAACCGCGAGGCAGAAGGCGGCTGGGTCGCAATGATTCAACACTATTTCGTCTCAGCCTGGGCGCCGCCGCAAGATCAGCAGAACCTCTATTATGCGAGTACCGATTCACGTAATCGCAACGTAGCGGCGTTTGCTGGCCCGATTCAGCAGATCTCACCGGATGGTGAAGCCACGCTTGGCGCGACGCTCTATATGGGTCCCAAGGTACAAGACTACCTAGAGCAAGTGGCACCGAATCTCAAGCTTACCGTCGATTACGGCTGGCTATGGTTCATCGCCAACCCGCTGTTCTGGCTGTTGGATAAGATCCACGATGTAGTGGGTAACTGGGGCTGGTCGATCGTGCTGCTGACCGTGCTGGTCAAGCTTGTGCTCTTCCCACTCTCTGCCAAAGCGTACAAGTCGATGGCGCGGATGCGCAAACTCGGCCCGGAGATGCAGCGCCTCAAAGAGCAGTACGGCGATGATCGTCAGAAAATGTCGCAAGAGATGATGAAGTTCTACCAGAAGGAGAAGATCAACCCGCTCGGCGGCTGTCTCCCCATTCTGGTACAGATGCCGGTCTTCATCGCCCTCTACTGGATGCTGCTGGAATCGGTTGAGCTGCGCCATGCGCCGTTCATATTCTGGATTCAGGATCTGTCGGTGAAAGATCCGTACTTTATTCTGCCGATTCTGATGGGTGCGTCGATGTTCGTACAGCAATTGCTCAACCCGACACCGCCAGACCCGATGCAGGCGAAGATTATGAAGATGCTGCCAATTATCTTCACCTTCTTCTTCCTGTGGTTCCCGGCAGGGCTGGTCATCTACTGGGTAGTGAACAACATTATCTCGGTGGCGCAGCAATACTTTATTACGCGCCAGATTGAGAATGACCCCAACGTCGGCAAAGGCAAGCGAACCAAGTAACCAATCGCTTAGCTACGTGAATCAGACCCCCGCCTTGTGCGGGGGTCTGGCGTTTAAGGGCGAAGGAAATCACAATACAGCGAAAAACACGGGAAGCACCATGGCAGAACGACTCTATACCCCTGACACCATTGCCGCGCTTGCCACCCCACCCGGGCGCGGCGGGGTCGGAATTATTCGCCTTTCAGGCCCTGATAGCCGTCGACTGGCCGAAGAGATTGTCGGCCACAGCCCCAGGCCGCGCTACGCCCACTTTGGGCCATTTAACGGCAAAAACGACATTATCGACGAGGGGATTGCGCTCTTTTTTGCCGGGCCGAACTCCTTTACCGGCGAAGACGTACTTGAGCTACAAGGGCACGGCGGCCCGGTGATCATGGATCTGCTCTTGGAGCGCTGTGTGCAGCTAGGCGCGCGCCTAGCGCGGCCCGGCGAGTTCTCCGAGCGCGCCTTTTTGAACGACAAACTCGACCTTGCCCAAGCCGAGGCGATTGCGGATCTGATCGACGCCACCTCGCGTTCTGCCGCAGAAAACGCGGTGCGCTCGTTACAGGGGGAATTCTCGCAGCGGGTTCACGCGCTGGTGCAGCGGCTAATTGAGCTGCGCATCTACGTGGAAGCAGCCATCGATTTTCCCGAAGAAGAGATCGATTTTCTGGCCGATGGCAAAGTTGCCGACATGCTCAATGGCGTTGAAAGCGAGCTTACCCAAGTGCGCGCCGCCGCGGGCCAGGGTGCGCTCATGCGTGAGGGCATGAGCGTGGTGATCGCGGGTCGCCCCAACGCGGGTAAATCAAGCCTGTTAAACGCGCTCACCGAGCAGGAAACCGCCATTGTGACTGATATTGCCGGTACCACCCGCGACGTGCTGCGCGAGCATATTCACATCGACGGGATGCCGCTGCATATTATTGATACCGCAGGGCTGCGCGATACGCCGGATGCGGTAGAGAAAATCGGCGTCGCCCGCGCTTGGGCGGAGATCGAAAAGGCTGACCGCGTGCTGCTGCTCGTTGATGCATCCACCACAGATGCCACCGACCCAATGGCGATCTGGCCGGAATTTGTCGAACGCTTGCCGGATCGCGGGCGCCTGACGCTGGTGCGCAACAAAATCGATACCAGCCATGAACCCGCCGAAATCGATGTATCCACAGCGCATCCGACGCTGCGGCTCTCGGCAAAAACCGGTGAGGGTGTGGATAAATTAAAAACGCACCTGAAAGAGATCATGGGCTTTTCCGCTACCACCGAAGGCCGCTTCTCCGCCCGGCGCCGACACTTGGATGCGCTCGACCGCGCACACGCTGCGCTAGAAGCCGGCCGCACGCAGTTAGACGGCTTCGGAGCCGGTGAACTCCTTGCCGAAGACCTGCGCGACGCGCAACAAGCGTTAGGTGCAATTACCGGTGAATTTAGCGCCGACGATCTCCTGGGTGAGATTTTTGGCAGTTTCTGTATCGGCAAATAATTCTCTTTGGCCCTGTGTGGCTACTCCCCCACCAGCCATTCGGCGTGGTAATAGCAAGAAGGCCCTAAAAGCGGTGTGACCTCGTGCATAGCCGCCGCAAGGCGTTCATCCAGCCCCCAGGGCGGGTTGATCACCAGCATGCCGCTGCCATACATACCGTGGCGCTGTTCGCCAGGTGAGCGAAGACTGAGCTCGCTACGCCAGATTTTACGTATACCGCTGCCGGCAAGCCCCTCAAGCAACGTGTGGTGATGCCCTGCAGGTAGCAGCGGGTACCAGACCATCACCACCGCGTGGCGCACCTTTTTCATTGCCAGCTCCACCGCCTCAGTAACCTCTTGATACTCATCTTTGCGTTCATAACTGGGGTCGATCAGCACGCATAGCCTAGGGGTCGCCACGGGCAAGCGCTGCATTAAACCAGCAAGGCCATCACCGTAGGTACGTGTGGTGTTCTCACTCAGCATTTGGTCTTCTAAGTAGCGGTGCTCACCGGGGTGGAGCTCAAAAAGCTGCAGGGCATCTTGTTCGCGCAAGCGCTGATGTAGCCACCACGGCGAGCCCGGGTAGTGCGTTAGCGTTGCCGGTGACGGTTGAAGAGAAGTGAGGGCATCGCACCACTGGCGCAAAAGCGGGTCGTTAAGGGTGCGCTTGGCTTGCCAGAGCCGCTCAACGCCTTCGCGATGCTCCAGCAAGCGCTGACTCTCTTTTGCCGCCAGCGGATACAACCCACGGCCAGCGTGCGTATCTATATATGTAACAGGCGATTTTTTACGTAATAAATAATCAATGACGGCGAATAGCGTCAAATGTTTATGCACATCGGCAAAATTACCGGCATGGTAGGCGTGCTGATAAGAAAGCATGTGAACCTAAAAAGACGGATAGAAACAAAGAAAAAAGCCCGCCAAAAGAAAATTGGCGGGCCGATGGTTAGAGACTTATTAACAGCAGATTACGCCAACCTACTGTGGGTAAGTTTTACCGCGCCTGCCGGTATTACTGAGCTTGATAGTTCTGGGCGCCCTCGGTTGGCGTCAGTGTGATTTCAACGCGGCGGTTTTGCGCGCGGCCTTGCTCTGTTTCATTACTGGCAACGGGCTGAGCCTCACCGTAACCCATCATGTTTAAGCGTGCAGATGAAACCCCGCTTTGGCTCAGGTAGCCTCCCACGGCCTGGGCGCGCCGCTCGGATAAGCGCTGGTTGTAATTGGCATCGCCCGTACTGTCAGTATGACCGGCGACATTGACGCGAGTATCGGTGTATTCGCGCAGCACGTTGGATACTTCGTTGAGCGAACTGCGTGCTTGCGAAGTTAGCTCACTGGAATCAAAGCCAAAGGTCACGCTACTTGGCATGTTGAGCACAATCTCATCGCCACGGCGGTCGATTTCAATGCGTGAGCCCTGCAAGCTATCGCGCAGTTGATTCTCTTGGCGATCCATATAGGCACCCACGCCAGCACCAGCGGCCGCGCCAACAGCGGCACCAATAAGCGCACGGTCACGACGGCTTGAACTGCCATCGCCCGAAAGTGCCCCGGCAACAGCGCCAACAGCCGCACCAATACCGGTGCCCGTTGCGGTGCTAGAGCGCTGCGTTTGCCCACCGTATGGATCATTAGTTGCGCAACCCGCCACCAATAAAGCGGCCGCAATCGGTGTTAAAAGTCGATAAAAACGCATCACTCACTCCTTCACGTCCTACAGAAAATTCATTATTCGTCGCTGATCTCGGTCAGCAACTCGTTTAAGAATAGTAGGCCTTGCGGGGATGCCCTAAGACTTTTCGCCGTCTCCTCTAAAAGTCCTTTTTTATAGGCGCTTTGTAAGCGTTTATTCAGCACGGCTTCTGGCTGCCCCGTATAGGCCGACCATAACGCCAACGGCACGCCCTCGGTCAGGCGCAGCGCGTTCATGGCAAACTCAAGTGGTAACTCGGCCACGCTTACTTCACGCTTACCCGCCACAAAACCACGTAAATCCCCCAAGCGCTGCAGGTAAGCCTCGGGCTGGCGGGTTTTCCAACGCCGTTCTATCACCCATTCGCCATTGTCGCTGATATGACTGAGCTTACTGTGCGCGCCGGCCCCGATACCGAGATAATCGCCAAACTGCCAGTAATTCATGTTGTGACGGCTTTCACGCCCCGGTTTGGCATAGGCGGAAATTTCATAACGCGAAAACCCCGCCGTTTCCAGGCGCTCGTGCCCTTGGTCTTGAATCTCCCACAGCGCTTCTTCTTCAGGGAGCTCCGGCGGATGAGAGTGAAAAGCGGTATTGGGCTCAAGAGTGAGTTGATACCAAGAGAGGTGCTCCGGCGCGAGCGCGAGTGCCTGGTCGATATCGGCAAGTGCGCGCTCAGGGGTCTGCCCCGCCAGGCCGTGCATCAAATCGATATTAAGGTTGCTAAAACCCGCCGCCCTTGCCTGCTCGACAGCAGCAGCGGCTTCTTCACCGCTGTGAATACGGCCCAGCGCCTCCAGCTGTTCAGCGTGAAAACTCTGCACACCCAGTGAAAGCCGGTTAATGCCCGCCTCACGATAGCCACTAAAACGGTGCTGCTCAGTGGTACCGGGGTTGGCCTCTAAGGTGATTTCAATATCAGGGGCAAACGTCAGCCGCGTCTGTAGCGCCTCAAACAAGACGTGATAAAAACGCGGTGACAACAAACTCGGTGTACCGCCGCCGATAAAAATCGAGACTAACGGACGCTGGGCGGCAAGCGGAAGGTCCGCATCAAGATCGGCAAGTAGCGCGCGCAAGTACGCCTCTTCAGGTAGCTCGCGGTTCTTGGGCTCGTGGGAGTTGAAATCGCAGTAAGGGCATTTACGCACGCACCACGGCGTATGGATATAAAGCGATAACGGCGGCAGTTCAGCCATGCGCCACCTGCGATGTTTCTGCCTCCAGCATTTCCACCAGGGCATGCAGCGCACGGCCACGGTGACTAACACGGTTTTTGCTTTCAGCTGGCAGCTCAGCGGCACTCATGCCGTGATCGGGCAGCCAAAAAAGCGGGTCATAACCGAAGCCGCCCTCACCGCGCGGAAGAGCCAGAATCTCGCCTTCCCAGCTGCGTTGCACAATGATCGGCACCGGATCTTCAGGGTGGCGCAAATACACCAGCACACACCAATAGCGCCCGCTGCGTTGCCCTTCCGCGCAGTCATGAAGGGCATCAATGAGCTTGGCGTTGTTACGCGCATCGCTTTTGGGCTCACCGGCATAGCGCGCCGAATAAATCCCTGGTGCGCCGTTTAAGGCATCCACTTCTAAGCCAGAATCATCCGCCAGCGCCGGTAAACCACTAGCTTGGCTTGCCGCTCGCGCTTTGATTAAGGCGTTTTCTACAAACGTAAGCCCGGTTTCGGCCACATCCTGAACGCCAAAATCTGCCTGCGGGCGTACATCCATCCCCAGCGGCGCAAGCAACTGGTTGAACTCGCGCAACTTTCCCGCGTTACCGCTGGCCAGTACCAACGTTTTATCTGCTGACATCGGAATCTCCTGACATCGTATTACATATATTAACTGTCGCTAAATATTAGCATATGAAAAATCCATAAATATCAAATACATATTTCATAAATAGCTATAAAGAATATATTTATTCAATAACATTTAGTAACATATATTTACGTTTTGGCTTTTATGGTTAACACTGAATTTGTCACCTATTAAGCCTTTATTGTTACAAGGAGCTACTCATGACACCCCCAAAGCCATCCGGCATTGTCTACATAATTACCGAAAAAAGTCCTCAAATTCAGTTATTTGCAGATTACCTAGCCGATAAGACTGGCTGTGCCATCCGCATACAGTCACCGTCGGATACGTTTACGTCGCCCCCATCAGGTAACTTATTGTTACTCATCGATAGTGACCATATTGGCATTGACGCCTTACCCGAGTGGCAAGAAAGGCTGCCATCCGAAATGGCGAAAACCCCCATCGCGGCACTGAACATTCGCAACCTTGATCACGCGTTGGAAGCGCTCTCCTGCGCTCAGCTAAAAGGGGTGTTCTACCGTAATGAGAGTTTAGACGTTATCTGCAAGGGCATTCACGCCCTGATAGATGGGGATTTGTGGATGTCGCGCGACCTGATGGCTCGCCTCATTCTGTTTTACCGCAAGTACCAAAGCAACGCGTTTCGTCCTGCCTGTGGGCTGACCAACCGCGAAATGGAGATTATTACCCTGCTCAGCTCAGGCTCCTCGAATCAACAAATTGCCGAGAAGCTATTCGTTAGCGAGCACACGGTAAAGTCCCACCTTTACAACATTTTTCGCAAAATCAACGTACACAACCGCATTCAGGCGTTGAATTGGATCCACCAAAACCTCGGCCCTATTTTGCCCAATATCGAGGCCGCTCGCAGTCTACAACGCCAGCATACTCCTTAACGAGAGCCATTTCTCTTAAGAGAGGGAGCGGTTATGAACGCATTACGCACCACTGCATTAATAGCACTCACGACAGCTTTCATCATGCCCACCGCGTGGGCAGATACGCTAGATTCGGCTACCCCTGATAGCACACAGGAACAGGCCGAAATCGACGCCATTAACCAATTAGATAGCCCTGATGGCCCTGCCATACAGCAAAGGCCCAACGGCAGCAGCGAGCTCACCGGAGTGCTGGTGGATCGCACCATCACCATGGCAGGGAAAACCTTTTATCGCGCGTTCAGTCAGCGCGCCATGGGTAACCCCCTTATTGGTAACGCCACCCTTACCATTAGCGAACGCCCCGATGCCCGCTGGGGTAGCCAGGTGTGGATCATGGAAGGCAACCGTATGTATTTCCGTACACAGCTCTCCCCAAGAATTAATGAGGCCGACCGTGCCGCCGGGGAAGCCGTGAAAATTGTCGAAGAGGCGATATTACGCCACAAGCTGACATCCGCGATTAACTCAGATAAAGACTTAGGAAGTGAGGAGCTATTCTAATGAAACCGTTTGCCCCCCTTTTGCATAAACGCTACACCGCTATCGCGCTTTTGATGGCCGCTCCGGCGCTTGCCACCGCAGGCGAACTGATTTACCAACCGATCAACCCCTCATTTGGTGGCGACCCCTTCATGGGTAGCCATTTGCTCAGCAAGGCTCAGGCGCAAGATACCACCACCGACCCAAATACAATGCGCAGAGAACCTCTAAGTGCTACCGATCGGCTTGTTCAGCGCCTAGAGAGTCAACTGGTATCCCAGTTACTTTCAGAGGCCAGGCGTGGGGAGATCAGTGAAGGCAGTTTCAACAGCGACGATTTTGGCATCATCGTCAGCGACCAAAATGGCGAACTCGCGATTCAAGTCACCGACAAGCTCACGGGCGATACCACCACTATCCGTGTAGGTAGCATTCTCGCTCCCTGAACCAAAACGGAAATACTTTTCTGAATATGCCAAAGGGCGTTACATCAGGGGGATACTTCATGAAATTTACTGCAATTATCATCATTTCTATATGGCTAAGCGGGTGTGCCGGTGTCGTCGCTACTTCAGAAAACCTTGAGGGGGCGCCTGCCACCCTGACACCTAGGGGCGCGACCTACCAAGATCTGGTCTCGCTGCCACCACCGGCCGGGCGCATTTTTGTCTCGGTGTACGATTTCCGCGATCAAACCGGTCAATACCGCCCAGCGCCTGCCAGCACATTTTCTACCGCCGTTACCCAAGGGGCAGCGGCCATGTTGACGGGCGCTCTATCGGAATCGGGTTGGTTTATTCCACTGGAGCGGGTGGGGTTACAAAACCTACTGACCGAACGGCGCATTATACGCGCGGAGTTTGAGCGCTTTGGCCAGCCCGATACGCTTCCCTCGCTGCGTGCGGCCTCCGTGATGTTGGAAGGCGGCATTATTGCCTTTGAATCCAACGTGCGTACCGGCGGCGCCGGGGCCGAATATTTTGGTATCGGCGCCTCGGGGCAGTATCAAGTGGATCAAGTCACGGTGAACTTACGCGCCGTTGAAATCTCCACCGGCGAAATATTGGCCAACGTCACCACCACCAAGACGATTTACTCCAAAGAGCTGCGTGCGGGGGTCTATCGCTTTATCGACTTCCGGCGGTTGTTAGAAGCCGAGGCGGGCATTACCACCAATGAGCCGGTGCAAATGGCGGTAATGTCTGCGGTTGAATCCGCCGTGATTCATCTCATCGCGCGCGGTGTCGAAAACCGCCTTTGGAATTTAGCGCCTGGCGTCAACATACACGACACGCTTCTTGGGGAATACTTGGATGCCTCCATCCCCATGCTGTAACAACTACAACAAGGGAATATAAAAACACCACATAAAAAAACGTCGCGGCCATGTATTCACATGGCCGCTTTTTTTGCGCCTGGTTTTCTACCTGGCGTTTATAACGCATTGATTGACATCTAAAAAAGTCAATTCACCAAGCCTAATAATGATGAATCTCATACTAACTTATCTAAAAAAATCCACTTTAACCGAAAAGAAAAAAGCAGAAAGACCAACGCAACAATAGAAAAGCTTCTGATAGCGCTATTTTTAAAATCGTCCAAACTCAACTCATGAAACACAAATTGATACATAAAGTTTCAAAAGGGATAACATCATGGAACCGTTAAATGCCTACAACAAAAGCAGACTGGCGAAACAAGTAGCTACTTTTGCCTTTGTCGTAACCGCATCGTTTGTTAACGCGACGGTTCCTGCTGAAGCTGCCAATGATGATAGTTGGGAAAATATGTGGGAAAGCCGAGTTACACAATACGTAAAAAGTATTGATTATAGCTCTTATCAAGGAAACGTCAGTATTATTCAGCAAAACGGAAACGATAATCAGGCAAGTGTTGTCCAATCTCGCTCTGCTGGTTATCAATTCGCTAATTTCGCCCATATTTACCAAGACGGTGATAACAACCAAGCTAATATTTTACAAAGTAATGGCAGCAATATCGGCATTATTGTGCAAGTGGGTAATGAACATAAAGCTGCCATTACTCAAAAAGGCAATAAATTCCAAGCCGAAATTAACCAGTTTGGCTTTGGCAGTGACATAACGCTTTCACAATCACAATCGGGCAGTGGCCTTCGTAGCATTAGCATCGAACAACAAAACCATTCGGGCAATGCACAACCGGTCACTATCGATACCTACTGAGTCGCATTTCGCTTCTCAGTAACCACCAAGCAAGACGATCGAAAAAACCAAAGGGGAACGACCATGAAACTGCAACTTACCTCACTCGCCGCCGCCGTAACTTTTGCAATGAGTGCTGCTACCTTTGCAGCACCACAGCAGCCTACAACTACTATTCAGGCAAGTACCAATCTCACCTCAGTAGATTGGGGTGTTGATAATGCAGGTCTGGATAATACTGGAGGAGCTATCAATCAGGATAATAATGCCTGGACAAGTGGGCCTACGCCAACATTCAGTAGCGCACAAACTGCACTTACTGGACTTAATGGAAATGCTCCAATTTCAAGTGTCACTGGGAACAATAATGAGTCTGAAAGTAATCAAACAGGTTCAAACAACGCGGCTAGTATAGTTCAAACAAATAAGCAAAACGAGTCTATACTTGATCAAACAAATCCAGGAACAGGTCCAGGATCGGATGCCGATATTCAACAGTATGGTCAACGTAACTACTCTAAGGTAGATCAAAATCTATCTAGAGGTGGTATTGTAAATATAATGCAAGAAGGCGATTTCAATGACTCTCGGGTTGATCAATATGGAGGTCGCGATAATAAAGCTGATGTATCACAATCGGGTGATCGAAATAATTCTGTGGTGCTTCAAGGTGGTATGGGTGGCGGCGCAGATAGAAACCAAGCTTGGGTCGATCAGACTGGATACCGTAACGATAGCTATATCGGCCAAACATATGGTGATGATAACTATGCTGATGTTATGCAAAATGGTACAAACGGAGAAAGCTATATCATCCAGCGTGGTAGCGATAACATAGCATTTGTTAACCAGACTGATGGAGCTAATGATTCATACATCATGCAGGATAATTATGGCAACGGCGGTGGTTCTGGTCGTGGACACTACGCAGATGTTTTGCAAGGAGGTGGTAGCAACAACGTTTCTACCATCACTCAGCTAGGTATGACTACAACATCTGCTGCTGGTCATGCTCATGTGACACAAAATGGCTCTGGTAATGAAGTATCTGTTTTACAGTACTAACTTCCAGAAATTTCTAGAGTTATCAATTAATAACCGCCCCCTCGGGGGCGGTTATTTGTTGTCTAAATTTCGATTTATCTCACGGCAATATTTAACGTGCTGCCTTTGCCTTGGGTAGAGGAACGCGAGCGGTTGCCGCTTTTTTGAACGGTTACATCCAGCTGCCCTTCGCTTAACACCTTGATGCTTGCTTGAATTCCCTCGCCTTCAAACGTGTAGTCAGCCGGTACTTGCCCTTCTTCTTGATAGGTTTGCGTATCGCCATTGTGGGTAACGCGCCACTCGGCGCTAAACGCCACACCCGGTGTGCCGCTCACCTCGACCTGAATCTGCTGCCCCATTGCATCCTCCTTCGTCGTTTCTGCGCTCAGTGGTAGCGCGGCCAACATGCTCGCGCCGATTACCGCCTTTAGCCAAGCCGTTGTGTGTTGCATGTGACCCCCCAACGTAAAAGAGCCGCCCAGGTTGGGCGACTCTTTCAGTATAGCTTTTATTGGCAACACTAAGTTACATAGACTCACATAAAGCGCTTTACGAAGGCATCAGCGCAAAGGCTTTTTCAGCCGCATCCAGCGTGAACTGAATATCCTCGGCAGTGTGAGCGCTGGACATAAAGCCGGCTTCGAATGCGGAGGGTGCCAAATACACGCCTTGATCGAGCATGGCGTTAAAGAAACGGCGGAACATTTCCGGGTCGCACGCGGTGGCTTGAGCGAAGTTATCCACCCGCGATTGCGCGGTGAAGAACACACCAAACATGCCGCCGGCTGATTGAGTGATCATGGGGACGCCAGCGGCATCGGCGCGCTCTTGCAGGCCGTGGCATAGGGTATCGACGCGCTGGGCGAGCGCATCATGAAAGCCCGGTACCTGAAGCTTATTCAGCAGCGTCACCCCCGCCGCCATCGCCAACGGGTTACCCGAGAGGGTACCCGCGTGGTAAATCGGCCCAAGCGGTGAGATCTGCTGCATAATCTCGCGCTTACCGCCAAAGGCACCGACGGGCATACCGCCACCGACGATTTTGCCCAAACAGGTTAAATCCGGCGTCACATGGTAGTGCGCCTGGGCGCCGCCGAGGGCGACACGGAAGCCGGTCATCACTTCATCAAAAATCAGCACGCTACCGTGCTCGTTGCACACCCGGCGCAGGGTATCGAGAAATTCCGGCTGCGGCGGGATGCAGTTCATGTTGCCGGCGACCGGCTCCACAATAATGCAGGCAACTTGATCGCCGATCTCATCAAAGCAGGCTTCCACGCCTTCGGGGTCGTTGAACGACAGCGTTACCGTGTGTTCGGCAAGAGACGCCGGCACGCCCGGTGAACTCGGCTCGCCGTGGGTTAGCGCGCCGGAGCCGGCCTTGACCAATAGCGAATCAGAGTGGCCGTGGTAGTTGCCTTCAAACTTCACGATTTTGTCGCGGCCGGTGTAGCCGCGTGCCAGGCGGATCGCCGACATGGTGGCTTCGGTGCCGGAACTTGTCATGCGCACCATTTCCATCGACGGAATCATCTCGCAAATCAAATCCGCCATGGTGGTTTCGATTTCCGTCGGCGTGCCGAAAGAAAGGCCGTTATCCAGCCGCGCGCGCACGGCCGCGAGCACGTCCTGGTCGGCGTGGCCGGTAATCATCGGCCCCCACGAGCCGACGTAATCGACATAGCGGTTGCCTTCCACGTCAAACAGATAAGCGCCCTGGGCGCGCTCCATAAAGACCGGTGGGCGGTGCAGCCCTTTAAACGCGCGCACGGGGGAGTTAACGCCGCCGGGGATATGGCGACTGGCATGGTCAAACAGTTCGGCTGATGTGGTCATGGCGTCCTCTTCGTTATAGATAAACGTTCATATAAAAGTTATCGGGTAAAAAAATGGGCGTCAAAAAAGCGACGGGGTAACGCTTGGCCACTGCCTTGATGATAGCCATGCGACAGGCTTTGCCAGGTAAAGTGCTGCGCCTGCTCGCAAGAAGTCAGTAAGCGCTCGCCTACTGCCAAACGCGCGGCAAGCGAAGACGCCAGCGTACAACCCGAGCCGTGAAACTGCCCCGGCAGGCGCGGCCACTGCCATTGGCGCGTGGTATCGGGCGTATGCAGGGTGTGGGTAATTTGCTGCTGATCACTGCCAGAACGCGGGTCATCGGTGGCGGTCACCAGAATCGCTTGGCAACCTTGCGACATCAACGCCACCGCGCGGGCAGTGTCGTCATCGGGGTCCTGAACGTCTGGTGTCAGCTGGGCAAGCTCGTAACGGTTAGGCGTTAAGATATCCACAAGAGGTAACAAGCGCTGCGCATACGCGCGGCATAAAGCGGG
Organism: Vreelandella salicampi; assembly: GCF_013415105.1. Classification (GTDB taxonomy): domain Bacteria; phylum Pseudomonadota; class Gammaproteobacteria; order Pseudomonadales; family Halomonadaceae; genus Vreelandella; species Vreelandella salicampi. The sequence goes on along the minus strand of NZ_JACCDF010000018.1, from coordinate 6,440 downwards.
TGTGGATAACTCAGTTCCACCGCCGGCTTTAACCACCGGGTCCGCCACCACCGGCACACCGGGAAAGCGCTGCACGACTTTTTCCACCGCCGTGAGGGTCGCTTCATCGGCAATCAGCCCGATTTTAATCGCTGCCACCGGCAACTCACCCAGCGCGTCTACCATCGCGTGTATCGAATCCGGGCGGGTGGGGATGACGCGATGCACATCGTGAAGATTCTGCACCGTAAGGGCGGTGGGCACCGTGACCGCCCAGCCGCCGGCAGCGGCAATTGCTTCGCTATCGGCAATAATACCGGCGCCACCGGTGGGGTCGTGGCCGGCTAATACCAACACAACAGGGGGGAGGGGCTGTGGCATCAGTACGGCTTAAGCACGGCCAGAATGACGATAATAAGCAGCGCCACCACCGGCAACTCGTTAAACCAACGGAAAAAAACGTGGCCCTTTTTGCAGCGATCTTGCGCGAACTGCTTTAAATAGATCAAACAAACGTGGTGATACGCCACCAGCAGCGCGACCAGCAAGAGCTTGGTGTGCATCCAGCCTTGGCTGAGCCAAGTAGGATTGAGAAACAGCATCCAGCCGCCGAAAATCAGCACGACAATCATCGAGGGCGTCATAATGCCGCGGTAGAGCTTACGCTCCATGGTTTTGAACGTTTCCATGCTGGTGGTCTCGTTTTTATCCCGCGCCATGGCGTGATAAACGTACAAGCGCGGCAGATAAAACAGCGCGGCAAACCAAGTGACCATGGCGATCAAGTGGATCGCTTTTACCCATAAATACATTGTGGCTCCTTACGCGTAGGGGCGCTTAACGCTGTCCCCCATCTCGCTTGCTGTCTGAGGTGTCGTTGGGTGTATCCGCGTTTTTGTTGTGTTCTTGCTGCGAATAGGAGTACTGATAATAACGCTCAATGGCGCCGCGGGTGATGATACCCGAAATGCGTCGCTGCTTCGGCCGGTATCCATGCACCACATACAGCGCGCCAAGGGCGTCATTCTGCAGCGTTATAAACGCTTCGGAAAGGGTGGCTTGCAGGCTAATGGGCGCCATCTCTAGGCGCTGGCCGGGAATTTCCAATAGATCGATCTTCTCTTGGGCGATTTCTTCCGGCGTTTGAGAGGCCTCATGGTCAATCAACCAGCGGGCCAGTTCCGCCGCTTTAAGCGCCAACACCGGCTTGTCGCGCGTCGAACGTTCAATCACGATCCAAACGGGGTTAGTTTCCAACAGCTTGTGCACCTGCGCGTGGGACACCATGCGCTCGGTGCGCACCACGCTGCGCTCCATCACCGCCGGTACCGATACCCGTGAGAGCGCCTGCATCAGCGGCTGTTGAAGCGGGTGTAACCCATAACGCACCGAGCTGATAAAAAAGCCTTCACAACCGGTGAGCTGGCGCGAGGTCAGGCACGCCACCACCACCGCCAGCATCCCCGGCAGCATGATATTGGGCGTATGAGTGAGTTCTAACAGCGCCATCAACGCCGCCAACGGCGCCTGTAACACAGCCCCCATCATCGCGGCCATTCCCAGCATGGCGAATATCGCCGGGTCGGCCGCTCTATTGGGCCAAACAACCCCGCCGAATAGCCCCGTAAGCGACCCGGCGGCGGCGCCAATCACCAATACCGGGCCGATAATGCCAATCGGCACGCCGCCTGCCACGGTTAACGCGGTGAGAATCAGCTTAAACACCACCAGCGCAAGCAGCACCGAGATCGTCAGCTGATTATCCAACATGGCCGCTACACTGTCGTAGCCGATCCCCTGCACTTCGGGGAAAAACCAGGCAACCGCGCCGGTCAACACGCCCGTCGCGCCTAAGCGCAACCACAACGGCCGGTGTCGAATCCATACGCTACGGGAAATATGAATAAAAAGCCCTGCCAGAAGACCAATCGCCAGCCCCATGATCACCACCCACGGCAAATTCAGAAACGAATCCAGCGCGACATCGGGAATACTAAATGCCGGCGCACTGCCATACGCTAACTGCGCCACCAGTGCGCCCATGGTGGACGCCAAAATAACCGGCATGAAGCTCATCAGGGTGTACTCCATCATCACCACTTCCATGGCAAAGATGACACCGGCAATCGGGGTATTAAACGAAGCGGAAATTCCTGCCGCCGTACCGCACGCCACCAGCACTCGTAAACTATTGTGCGGCAGGCGCAACTGCTCGCCCAAACCGCTCGACGCCGCCGCGCCCAAGTGAATCGCCGGTCCTTCGCGCCCCGCCGATAGGCCACCCAGGACGGACACCACACCCACCCACCATTGGTTCAGCCAGTTACGCCGCGGAAAGCGGCCCTGGTGATAGGTCAAGCGCTCAATCACGTGGCTAACGCCGAGCTTGCGCGCGCTGGGTTTCTGCCGATAAAGCAGCACACCCACCAGCGTGACGGCGATTAAAGGCAATAGCGCCCGCCACCAGGGTGCAAGGCCCTCAAACGCCTCAGGTTTGCCTTCCGGCATATATAGCATGGCGCCGGCTTCCAGCAGTAGCCGAAAACCCACCATCAATGCGCCGGTAATCACCCCAGACACCAGCCCCAGCACGCACAGCTGCGGCAGTGCATCAACATTGGCGAGCTGGCGGCGAAAACTCTCAAGGGTAAAATCTGATCGCGAAAAACGTGCCACGCGCACCATCCTTGTTGTTCATCTTGTCGCTTTTATTACCACTCTTTTCTTACCATTCTCTTGTGTATCATAGCCAAAGAGCGTGCAACAGGTTGTTTTCAAGCTCAGACTGTTATCAATGAGGCACAAATAGCGCAAACCGCAAGGAGTTGAGAGTGATAAAAGTAGGTATTGTCGGCGGTACCGGTTATACCGGCGTTGAGCTTTTACGGCTGCTTTCCCAGCACCCCGAGGTCAGCATCGAGGCGATCACCTCGCGCTCGGAAGCAGGCGTTAAGGTATGCGATATGTACCCCAACTTACGCGGCCACTACGATACGCTCACCTTCAGCGAGCCTGACGCCAAAACGCTTGGCGCAATGGACGCGGTTTTTTTCGCCACGCCCCACGGCGTTGCCCACGCGTTAGCCGGTGAGCTTTTGCAAAACGGCACCCGCGTGATCGACTTATCCGCCGATTTTCGTCTACGCGATGTGGATGAGTGGAGCCACTGGTACAACCAGCCTCACGGCGCCCCCGAGCTTCTAGCTGAAGCAGTTTACGGCTTGCCTGAGATGCATCGCGAGACAATCAAAGACGCGCGCTTGATCGCCGTGCCCGGCTGTTACCCCACCGCGGTGCAGCTAGGTTACTTGCCGCTGTTAGAAGCCGGCCTGATTGATTCCTCACAGCTCATTGCCGACTGTAAATCCGGTGTCACCGGCGCGGGGCGCGGAGCGAAAGTGCCGTCGCTACTCGCCGAAGCGAGTGAATCGATGAAAGCCTACGGCGCCTCGGGCCATCGCCACCTGCCAGAAATCCGCCAAGGGCTAAGCGATATTCAAGGTAGCAGCGTGGGGCTTACGTTTGTGCCACACCTTACCCCGATGATTCGCGGTATCCATGCCACGCTTTACGGCCAACTTCAGGCCGAACCACAAGAACTTCAAGCGCTGTTTGAAGCGCGCTACGCCAATGAGCCGTTTGTCGACGTGATGCCCGCTGGCAGCCACCCGGAAACCCGCAGCGTAAAAGGCATCAATACCTGCCGCTTGGCGGTTCATCGCCCCGATAACGGCAATACCGTGGTGGTGCTGTCAGTGATTGATAACTTGGTGAAAGGCGCTTCCGGTCAAGCAATTCAAAACCTTAACCTGATGTTCGGGTTAAAAGAGACGCTAGGCCTAGACGCCCCGGCGCTGATGCCTTGAACAGTGGCATAGCAATATTTCGATAAAGTTGACTGTTTTACTAGGAATTACCCATAATTGCGTTTTAAATAGCCATATTCTCTCACGCTCGCGGGAGGTTCCATGAGCAGTGCCGAATCCTTTGTCCCTACGCCGTTGATGCTGTCTGATAGTGCACGCACACGCATCAAGGCGCTCATTGCAGAAGAAAGTAACCCCACGCTGAAGCTGCGCGTCTATGTGACGGGGGGCGGCTGCTCGGGGTTTCAGTACGGGTTTGATTTTGCCGATAACGTCGCCGAAGACGACACTGTGATCGAGTTTGGCGAAGCGTCTCTCGTCGTTGACCCGCTGTCTTACCAGTATTTGGTCGGTTCCACGGTCGATTACGAAGAGGGCTTGGCCGGTGCCCGTTTTCGTGTACAAAACCCCAATGCCACCACCACCTGCGGCTGTGGTGCCTCTTTTATGGTGTAAACCCCACAACCGCGCTTGCGTCCACATAGCGTTTGCCACTGCTTCTCCCCGTGACTTGACGCCATGGCGGTTTCTCGCCAAGGTTAAAAAGGTCAATAACAGTCTTACGGTCGTTTTGATAGCGTTTTGCGCTATCGGCGTACCATTCAGGCCAATAACGCACGGGGAATACCATGAAAAAAACAGCCATCTTCCACACTAGCCTGCCAAAAACCGCCCTCGCCGCTGCCGTAGCGCTCGGTTTAGGCACCGCAAGTCTCGCCGTCGCCCAAGACAAACCCACCGTTAACGTGGCGACCGACCCAAGCTTTGTGCCTTTCGAGATGATGGACCAAGAAACCGGTGAAATGATCGGCTTCGATATGGACATCATCAACGAAATCGCTGATCGCGCCGGGTTTGAGGTCAACCTCACCACCATGGAATTCAACGGCATTATTCCCGCCGTACAAACCGGCAGCCAGGAAATTGCCATCGCCGGTATCACCATTACCGATGAACGCGCCGAAATCGTGGATTTCTCCGATCCCTACTACGATTCTGGTCTGCGCATTATCGTCCGCGATGACAACGACGAAGTCACCACCATCGACGATCTCGAAGGCATGTCCATCGCGACTAAAATCGGCTCGACCAGCTATGACTACCTGACCGAAAAGTTTGGTGATGACGCGGATATTACCCCGTATCCCGGCACCTCGGATATGTACATGGCGCTTTTGGGCCGTAACGTCGATGCCGCTTTCTACGATGCCCCCAACGTGGGCTACTTCTCGCAAACGCGCGGTGAAGGGCGTACCAAAGTGGTCGGCCCGCTTTACGAAGGTCAGCAATACGGCATCGTCTTCAATAAAGGCAGCGACTGGGTAGAACCCACCAACGAAGCGCTCGCCGAGATGCATGAAGACGGTACCTACGATGAGATCTACACCAAGTGGTTTGGCGAAACCCCCAGCGATGAGTAATCACCGCTAATCTTCTTATTCGTTAACCGCTAACGACGATTTTTCATTTTTATACGCACCAGGGCCGGGTGGTCTCGCCCCCGGCCCTGTGCCGTTATGTTGTGGCTTTTTTAGGAGAGCACACGTGGACGCTACGTTTGAATTTGATTGGGCCGCCGCGTTCGGCTCTATCCCTCACCTATTGCCGGGGATTCCCTGGACGCTGTTGATTTCGTTTGGCGGCCTTGCCTTCGGTTTTTTTATCGGTATCTTTTTTGGCCTGCTACGCATTAGTCCGCTGCGTTGGCTACGTTGGCCCGCTATTGTGTATGTCGAAGTTTTTCGCGGTACACCGATTCTGGTTCAAGTGCTGTTTATCTTCTACGGGTTACCGCAAATTTTGGGCGGCCCCATCAACGCCCTAACCGCCGGGATAGCCGCCATTGCGATCAACTCAGGCGCGTATATTTCTGAAATTGTACGCGGCGGTGTGCAGTCCATTGAGATCGGCCAGCGCGAGGCCTCGCTCTCACTGGGGCTCTCGCGCACACAGGCGTTTCGCTACATTATCTGGCCTCAAGCTTTTCGTCGCATGATCCCACCGCTGGGTAACCAAGCCATTATCAGCATCAAAGATACCTCGCTGTTTTCGGTGATCGGTGTCGGCGAGCTTGTCCGCCAAGGGCAGATCTACATTGCTACCACTTTCACCGCGATGGAGGTCTATTTAATGGTCGCTCTGCTTTATTTGGCGATTACCTGGACCCTCTCCATTCTCCTGCGCCAGTTAGAGCGCAGAGGCCTGGCCGGACAATAAGGACGCGGACATGAACGAGACGACACAACCTATTGTGGCCATGCAAGCGCTGAACAAACACTTCGGTAGCCTGCATGTGCTCAAAGATATTGACCTTGAAATTGTGCCCGGCGAAGTCGTAGTCGTGATTGGTGCCAGCGGCTCGGGCAAATCCACGCTGATTCGCTGTATCAACGGGCTTGAGGAGTTTCAGCAAGGTAGCCTGATGGTGGATGGCAAATCGCTATTCCCCTACGGCAAAAGCGGCAAAGCGCTGCAAAAAATGGCTCTTCGTCGTTTCATGTGGATTTGGCCTGATCAAGCATGCGCCCGACTGGGCTACCGATCAGGTAGATCATGGCGATGAAGTTGGCCTCGTTCCGGTAGCCGCGTGCACGT
>NZ_JACCDF010000017.1 GCF_013415105.1 Vreelandella salicampi | reverse complement strand
ACAAGCTGAACGATAGACCCAGAAAGCGGCTGGGATACCGAACCCCAGCCCAGGTGTTCTTAGGAGAATATTCAGGAGCACTAGAAACCGCGGGTGCTGCACTTATTAGTTGAATTCAGGACTTCCATGCTTCCTCTATACGTTTAACGCCGCCAGCATGCACGGCTACGAAATGGAGGCGAAGCCGCAATGTAGTAGGCGTCGCCTGGCCTTGTTAGGCTTTAGGGCCACTTTGTTGCAGCCACCTTTGTGATTCCTCGACAACTTCCAGAAAGCGAAATCCCAAATCTCCTTTATACAACCGGAGGGGATTTTCGTCTGACTCACTGTCAGCCAGATGTATCTTATCCTCCGGCACCTCTGGCTGCTGCCCGTAGCTCTCGGCAAGGAGCCTAATCTTATCGATGATGACCAACCACTGAAGCGCACGCTCTGGCGATAGGTTGACAGCCAAAACCAATGCATTTCTAAAGTCATCCAGGCGTGTGTGCGCAGTCTGCATGGCCAACTTCAGCGGAAGAAATTTTGCGTTCCGATCTTTGATCTCTACAATGGTCTGCTCCAGCCAATCATCCTCTAGAACATGCCTCTGAACATGAGATAGCGCCGTTTCGTGCCCGAAAATACGACATCGATCATAAGAATCTAGCACAGCTGCAAGTAACGAATTCAGAACAAAAATCGACTTGGCTTCCTTGGCTGACCGTGGAAAGTAGTCAATCAGAAGATAGAATATATACGCCGCTACAAGGCTGACCAGAACCCCGGCACTTATGGTCCGAGCAACATCGCTTACAAGAATTGGTTCAAGAATCGTTCCCGATAAATACTCTGGCAGAGGAAGTCTTGCCTCGATTAAGCACAACAGAAGAAAAGCCCCTGCGGCAACCACTAGCAACCTGCGCTCTCTTCTGTCGACCAATAGCTTCGCAGTGCTCAATGTTTCTCCATGCTTATTAAGCCTAACAGTGATTATACGCTCGGCTGCATAACCTAAATGAACGTGCCGACGTGTTTATTGATATAATCTAGCCAGCCACATTCCCATAATCCATTTTTTTACAGTACATCAACCTGATCACTTGGCAGCATATACAAAATTCGTGTGTCCGCTTGTTTTGCTCTGTTCAATCATACTCTATTGATAAAATTGGCTTAGGTCACGCCCTGGCAGGAAATTTTCTATGCGTCCTAAGCACTGGGCACATGCCGGTAACCGACTTTGGTGGGAGGTGATGTACTGGGACAGCTTAAGGCTGATCGACCAATGAATTGGGCTCTTACAACACCCCATGCAGCAGATTCTGTAAGGGTCCGGCTTCGTCGGGCGGATAGTTTGCGATGACGGGATAACTGCTGATTGCACAACAAGTTGCGCTCCTAAAACCCCCTGGCCCCAGCCATGGGGCACGATGGCTTTGGTCGCCCAACAAATAGGCCCGTTGCAACCTCATTGCAACGGGCCTAGATAAGCGCTAATCGTGCCGCACGTTGCACTATCCACCCCCAAGCATGGCGGTCATGTTCTGAGATTGATCAGACACGTTTTGGATTCGTTACGCTTTCAGAACGTACCGTAGTGTCTCGACTACCTGATCGGTAGTCGTGCACCAGGCCTGGGCACCTGCATCGACTTCTTTTAGTGGGTGGACGATGTCTTCGCTGTGCAGGGTGATGTAGGGCTTGGCGAGTGCGGCGCAGTAGCCTGCGTAGAAGGCGGCGTTCCACTGTTTGTATTTGTCGCCTCAGAGCACCATTACCAGATCCGCTTGCTCGATCATCGTGCGGGTACGGATTGCGTTGACCTTGGACGACTGGCGGACGTGCCAGAACTGGTTGGTCTGTTCGCCCAGGTGCTCGCCGCTAAATTTTTCTCCGAAGCTGATCCACAGCCCTTCAAAGGATGAGGCTGCCAGCATCAGTCACTTTGAGCCAACTTACTTCAGTAGCGACGGGTATCCAAAAACTTATGAGCATTCAGCTCGTAGAAGTCACCTACTGCACTCATCACCTCTTCCGATGCATTGGGATTATGAGTCGCTTGCCTTCCAAGGGGATCCCAGATTCCCTCGTTTGCGATATAGACTGAAACATAACCAAGCTCACCAGAAGAACAGTTAGCACGTAGTCGGCCAAACGACCTGTTTATCAAAGCACTTGGCATCATATCCTTACGGACAGTTCTTAGCGGAGCACACCTCCCTGTTTCATCGACAATGGTCGTCTCAAAAACGTCACGCCAAGCATCCTCAGGACTTTCATCCGAAACAATGAGATGAGCGACCCCGGCATAAGGAAATCCGCAGCGCAACAAAGCATCTGCCTGAGAGAAACCATACTGGTTAGGCGAGCGGCTTTGCCGAACATACGTCGCGCGAACGACCTTCAACTCAATTGCCAGGGTCATTGATAGTAACAGACGGTCACTTGAATAAGGGATGACGAGCAGGTCTATGTCGCCAGGGAATAATACACCTGGCAAGACCTTGTCGGTGGGGACGAAAGCGCCGATCATGACGCCACTGTCCGGCGGCATGTTGTCAAAAAATTCCGGAAGAAGCTCTCTGTAAACGACTCCAAATAGACGCCTATTACAAATTAGCTGGAGTCCGAGCGCAATCTCATCAGACTTTTCCTGCATAGCCTGTGGGAACACAAATGCAATGTCCCCGCTATCCATGAAGGCAGGCCGATTAATTAGTGGCTTGCTATAGCACATATTGAAAATGCCACCTGTACTTCAGCCCAATGTCTGACCTGCGATTGGCAAAGGCAAAGGCAAACCCGAAGCTTTGAACAATCCAACAGAAGCCATTAATCAACCGTTTATTGCCACTCAAGCTTGAGGTCTTTATGTGACTGAGCACAGTCGCGCAGATAAAGATTGATCAAGCTTTGATACGGTAGATCTTTTTGTTCCGCCAGATTCTTGAAATACGCGATGGTATCTTCATCCAGCCGGATCGTGACCTGCTTTTTAAGCTTCTTGGCGTATGGGTTTTTGACTGACTCTGAAAAATCGTAATGGTCACGCATGTCTATACCCTTCGTAAGTTTTTCGCTCTCGTTTTTTCGCCTTACGTGCTGAGATAATTCTGATTGTGTCACCGTCTCTAACGCAGTGGCACACCACCAGTAAACGAGACGCCAAGCTTCTGGCGATTAGCTGCATATTTACCAGGATTCTAATCAAAGGTAATAGAGTTCATACATTACACTGTAGTTATAGTGTACGTATTATCAAGACGTTGGTAGTTGCTGATTCTCGAGGCGAAACAGCCGCGCCCTCCCGCCACACCAGAATAGAACGTCAGTTCAGTGGCGGAGCTGTTTACGTGGCGTGATCGTCGCGAGCTGAAGCTCCCTCCCACAAGATGATCCCCTCCCACAAGTTGAAGCAGAGCTTGCGGGAGGCGCTGCGGGCTTAGGCTTTGAGGACGTAGCGTAGAGTTTCGACGACTTGACCGGTGGTGGTACACCAAGCTTGTGCACCGGCATCGACTTCTTTGAGCGGGTGAACGATATCTTCGCTGTGCAGCGTAATGTAAGGCTTGGCAAGAGCGGCGCAGTAGCCTGCGTCGAAGGCGGCGTTCCACTGTTTGTACTGGTCGCCGAAGCGTACAACGACTAGATCCGCCTGCTCGATCATCGTGCGGGTGCGGATGGCGTTGACCTTGGATGACTGATGGTCGCGCCAGAAGCCATTTTCCGGCTTGCCCAGGTGGTCGCCAGCGGCGTCAGAGGCGGCGTGGTCGGTGACCGGTGCGGTAAACACGACATCCAGGCCCGCGGACTCGGCGCCGCGCTGAATTTCTTCGCGCCAGTCGGTGTGGATCTCGCCGGATAGGTAAACGTAAAAGCTCATGGCTATTCCTCAAATACTAGTTGGTCAGTAGCGCCATTTTATGGAAAATCATTCCATATTAATACCAGCACTATAGCAGAGGCTGTCTAGCCAGCAGATAAATATCCATGATCCAGCCGTGGGTGCCGCGTAGCTCTGCCCGGCGCTGGATGATCTGGTCGCCGACCTCGCTTAACCGGCCTTTGATCAGGCACTGTTTGTCCATGCCCAGGTAGGCGCCCCACCAGATGTAGATTTCATCTTGCGGCAGCGAGGTAAAGGCCCCACCGCCATCCAGCATTACGACGACGGTGGCGGCATCGCTTGGCCATCCGCGCTCGCGTAGGCGGCGGCCGGTGGTGATGTGTACCGGCTCGGCGAGGGCATTGAGGGGGATTTTATGTTCGGCGGTGAGCACTTGCAGGCTGGTGATGCCTGGCACTACCTCTACATCCACCTGCTTACCCGCAGCGCTTAGGCGCTGGGTAATGCGCAGGCTGCTGTCGTAAAGCGAAGGGTCGCCCCACACCAGCATCCCGACCCGCCCGCCGTTGGGGAGATATTCATCGATTAGCTGCGCCCAGACACTGGCAATGGCGGCGTGCCAGTCGTCCACCGCGCCCAGGTAGTCATCACGGCCATCACGACTAGGCAGATCGAACTCGACGATCTTGGTGGTCACCGGCGTTTCCAGCAGCCGTTCGCAGAGCAAGCGGCGCAGGTCGATCAAATCAGACTTGGCCTCGCCCTTGCGGGGCAGAAGAATCAGATCGGCGTTATTAAGGGCGCGCACGGCGGCCAGGGTGACGTGATCAAGGTTGCCGGTGCCGATACCTATGAGCGACAGAGTGATCATGATTCGCTCTCTTGATCTTGGCTTGCCGTGGCAAAAGGCGAATCCGCCGACTGGGGGCGAAAGCGACGGTCGTAGCCCACGGCGTAGAGGCTGCTCTCCTGGAAGTCATCGCTCTCGAGCACCTGCCCCACCAGAATTAGCGCGGTGCGCTGCATAGTGTCATCAATCAGTGCTTCTATGGTGGCTAGGCGCCCGCGCACTACCCGTTCATCGGGCCAGCTTGCCCGCCACACAATCGCTACCGGGCACTGCTCGCCGTAATAAGGCGTCAGGCTCTCGACCACCTGGGCAAGGTTATGGATAGAGAGATGGATGGCCAGCGTGGCGCCGGTGCGGGCGAAATTGGCAAGCGTCTCTTCGCTGGGCATGGCGCTGGCCCGCCCCGGCGTGCGGGTGAGCACTACCGACTGGGCGACACCGGGCAGCGTCAGTTCCTGGCCCAAGGTTGCCGAGGCTGCCGCAAACGCTGGCACGCCGGGGGTAATGCTGTAGGGGATATCCAGCTCGCGCAGGCGGCGCAGTTGCTCGCCCATGGCCGACCACACCGATAGATCCCCCGAATGCAACCGGGCGACATCCTGGCCTTCGGCGTGGGCGCGGCTGATCTCCTGCATGATGTCATCCAGCGATAGCGGCGCGGTGTTGATCACCCTCGCCCCTGCCGGGCAGTGTTCGAGGATTTGCTCCGGCACTAATGAGCCCGCGTACAGGCACACCGGGCAGGCGGCGATTAAATCCCGCCCGCGTAACGTCAAAAGATCCGGTGCGCCGGGGCCTGCGCCGATGAAATGTATCGTCATTCTGTGATTCCTTTTGCCAACGCGACGGTGGCCTGTCGATCCGCGGAGATGATTCTGGGCCCCACTAACCTAGCATTCGGGCCTGCCGCTAACAGCGCCACAGCCTCGGCCACGCTGCCCGTGCCTCGCGCCTGCAAGCTTTGTGCTGAATGAGTCAGCGTTATCACCGTGGGCAGCTCGGCGTCCGCTACGGCGATAACCTCGATGCTTCGCAGTCGGCCCAGTTCTTCGACTAACGGCAGCATTGAATGAGCCGCCGCCAGCTTATCGATTGCCCCGTACTGGTCGGCAAGTTGATCAAGCGCCTGACCGAGCGAAGCAAGCGTGGCCTCGCGACGAAAGCCAAATCCCGCTATTCTCAACGCCAATTGCTTCACCGAACACCCCGCCACTGAACGATCGGGTAGCTGGCCTTCCAGCCTCGCCGGGTGCCGATGGGGGCGGCGTTGGCAAGTTCCAGCCGCAATAGTTCGCCACCGACTTTGTACTGCCAGTGCGCCAGCAGCGCTTCGGATTCCAGGGTGACGGCATTGGCGACGATGCGAACGCCTTCGGGCAGGCGCTGCCATAAATCGTCTAGCAGCGCTTGGGATAACCCGCCGCCAATAAATACCGCATCGGGAAGCGGCGTATCGTTCAGCACGTCCGGCGCGCTGCCCTCTTTTACTTCCAGCCAATCGACGCCTAGGTTCTCTGCATTGCTGCGCGCTCGCGCTGCCCGTTCTGCGTTTTGCTCAAAGCCCACCGCCGGATTATCCGGGTGAGCGAGCAGCCACTCAATGGCAACAGAACCTGAACCGGTGCCGATATCCCATAGCCGCTCGCCTGGCATGGGGGCAAGCGCCGCCAGAGTGATGGCGCGAATGGTCTGTTTGGTGATCTGGCCGTCGTGTTCAAAAAACCGATCCGGCAGGCCGGGCGTCAGGGGCAAGGCGGGGCCGCTACCGGCTACTTCCAGCCCTACCGCGACTGGGTGGGCGATATCTTCAGGCAAGTTGGCGTCAACACGACAATGGCGAATGCGCTCGTTATCGCCGCCCAGGGCTTCCAGCACCGTTAGCTGGGAAGCCGCAAAGCCGAGCCCGCTTACCAGGGAAGCGAGCTCAGCCACCGCTTCGCCGTTTCTTACCAGCACCAGCAACCGCCTACCGGTATGCAGGTAAGGTCGAATGCGGGTCAGCGGTTTAGCGTGCAGGCCCAGGCAGGTGCAGCGCTCCAGCGGCCAACCCAAGCGCCCAGCCGCCAGACTGAAGGTGGAAGGCGCGGGCAATGCCAGCCACTCGTCAGCGCTGAGATGCTGCGCCAGGGTGCTGCCCGCCCCAAACCAGAACGGGTCGTTCGAGACCAGCATGACCACCCGGCGGCCGCGCTGATTGAGCAGTTCAGGAATGCCATCGGCAAAGGGCACCGGCCACTCAATTACCTCGGCGTTTAGGGGCGGCAAAAGGCGCAGATGGCGGCGCGCGCCGAACACTACCTCGGCACTTTCCAGTGCGGCGCGGCTTGCCGCCGTTAGCGCCTGTGTGCCACTCTCCCCCCAGCCTAAAAGGGTCAGCCAGGGAGCCTGACCCACTGGAGCGTGAGAAATTTCAACCATGATCAAGATCCTAATTCTCGGGGGAACCTCTGAGGCCAGCGCCCTGGCCAGCGCGGTTGCCAAACGCGGGCTTCCCGCCATTTTCAGCTATGCGGGGCGTGTTGCCACGCCTAAACCCCAGCCGCTGCCGACCCGTATTGGCGGATTTGGCGGCATTAGCGGCCTTGCCGCCTTTGTGGCCCAGGAGCGCATCACCCATATCGTCGATGCCACCCATCCCTTTGCCGCGCAGATGAGTGCGAACATGTTAGCCGCCGCGGCGCAGAGCGGCGTAAAGGCCATTGCCCTTACCCGGCCTGCCTGGCAACCCGTTGAAGGTGACCAGTGGCAAAGCGTGGCAAGTATCGATGAAGCCGTCAGCACCCTGGCTGGCCCGCCCCAGCGCGTGCTGCTCGCTATCGGGCGCATGCACCTTGCGGCCTTTGCCGCCCAGCCCCAGCACCATTACGTGCTGCGTTTGGTTGACCGGCCTGCCAGCCCATCACCACTAGCCGATGTCAGCACCGTGATTGATCGAGGCCCGTTTACGCTGGAAGGCGATCTCGTCCTGCTAGAAAACCAGCGAATCCAGCGCATCGTGTGTAAAAACGCCGGCGGCGAAGGGGCGGCTTCCAAACTCACCGCGGCAAGAACCCTCGGCCTGCCCATTGTGATGATTGAGCGGCCAGCACTGCCACCCCGCCACGAAGTTCATCGCATCGATGACGTGATTAGCTGGCTCGATAGCCACTCTTAATCTTCAATACGCTTAATCAGCCGAACGCGGCGTATAAACCAGCGGTGCCCCTGCTCGCTCGATCAAGCGCGTCTGCTGGGAACCGACAATCACCAGGGTACGCATATCGGCCATGTCCGGCGTTGCCTCGCCTAGGGTGGTGACGCGAATCGACTCTTCCGGCGTAGACACCGCCCGGGCGAAGATGATCAGCCTTTCCGGCCCGCAGGCTTCCCGCAGTACGTCCAGCGTGCGCTCGAAGCCCGCCGGGCGCGCCTTGGAGCGCGGGTTGTAAAACGCCATGGCGAAATCGGCCTCGGCAGCCAAACGCAGGCGCTTTTCAATCAGCGCCCATGGCTTCAAATTGTCAGATAGATTAATGCAGCAGAAGTCGTGCCCCAAAGGCGCGCCGACGCTTGCGCTGGCGGCCAGCATGGCGGAAATACCCGGCAGTACCTGAATATCCAGCGTGCGCATCTGGGCATCGCCCGCTTCCAATGCCTCAAACACTGCAGCGGCCATGGCAAAGACACCGGGGTCGCCGGAAGACACCACCACGACCCTATGGCCCTCAAGCGCCAGCTGTAGCGCCTGCTCCGCCCGGCGGATCTCTTCGCGGTTGTCCGAGCCGTGGCGAACCAATCCAGCACGCGGCGCGACCCGGTTAACGTAGGGCACATAGCCCACCACGTCGGTGGCTTCCTGCAGTGCGGCCGTTACCTCGGGAGTGACCATGGCCTCAGAGCCCGGCCCCAGGCCGACGATTTTCAGCCAGCCGCTCATGGTCGCCTCCCGTGGCCATGGATCAGCACAATCGAGAAGTACGGCACGCTCTCGCCCACGTCCGCCAGCGGCAATACGCGTTGTTGCGACATGGCGGCGTACTCGATCAGCCAGGCCTCGCCTTCGCGGCCAGCGTGAACCAGCGCCCGACGCAGCTTGGCCAGGTTGCGGCCTATTTTCATCACCACCAGCGCATCGGTCTGGGCGATGCGCTCGGCCAACGCGTCTTCAGGTAGCGTGGCCATCAGCACGGTCAGGATGTCATCGCCCCAGGTAATGGGCTGGTTGGTAGCTGTCCAAGCCGCCGACATGCCGGTAATCCCCGGCACTACCGAGACCGGCACGCGGTTCAACAGCCGCGTGTAGAGGTGCATGAAGGAGCCGTAAAAGAACGGGTCGCCTTCACACAGCACCACCACATCGCACCCGGCTTCCGCCATCTCGATGAGCTGGGCCACGCTGCGTTCGTAAAATGCCGCCAGCAGCTCATTGTAGCGCGGGTCATCGAAGGGAATTTCAGTGGTGACCGGGTATTCCATGGG
The DNA here is from genome assembly GCF_013415105.1 of Vreelandella salicampi. GTDB lineage: Bacteria > Pseudomonadota > Gammaproteobacteria > Pseudomonadales > Halomonadaceae > Vreelandella > Vreelandella salicampi. Next base: position 62,031 of record NZ_JACCDF010000017.1, on the reverse strand, counting down.
CAGCTCGATCGCGCCAGGCGGGATCATGCCCTCCACGATGGTGCGCGCATGGCCGCAGCGACCCTTTTTACGGAAATAAGCCACGTGGGTCGCCCCGCGTATCAGGCGGTCGGCGCGCACGCTCATCAAGTCTTGGCTGCCTGGGCCCAGGCCAACGCCGTATACCGTTCCCTGGGTCATTCGATGCGATCCGCCATGGCGTTGATGGCCGCTACCGTCACGGCGCTGCCGCCCAGACGACCGCGGACGATACAGCTGGGCAGTGCCGGGTTAGCTAGCAGCGCTTCCTTGGATTCCGCCGCGCCGACAAAGCCTACCGGGCAGCCGATAATCGCCGCCGGGCGCGGGCAGTCTGGGTCTTCGAGCATATTGAGCAGATGAAATAGCGCAGTAGGCGCGTTGCCAATGGCGACCACGGCGCCTTCCAGGTGCGGCCGCCATAGTTCCAGCGCCGCCGCCGAGCGGGTGTTGGCCATCTCCTGGGCGAGGCCGGGGGTGCGCTCATCGTTGAGGGTGCAGATGACTTCGTTGCCAGCGGGCAGCCGCTTGCGGGTGATGCCTTCGGAGACCATGCGGGCATCGCAGAGAATCGGTGCGCCCTGCTCCAAGGCGGCGCGGGCTTTATTGACCACGTCGTTTTGAAAATGAATATGCGCGGCCAATTCCACCAGCCCGGCGGCGTGAATCATGCGCACCGCCACGGTCTCTTCTTCCACTGAAAAGCGGCCAAGTTCGGCTTCACTGCGAATAATCGCAAACGACTCCCGGTAAATCGCCGGGCCACTGGTTTCGTACTTATAGGGCACCCAAACTCTCCAAATAAACTAATTCGCAGTTGCTGGTCTGCAAGGCCTCCGTGCCAGGGCAGGTTTCCGCGAGGGCGCTGTGAACCCGTCCCTGGTCGCTACTTTCGACATCTGACCGCCATGGATGGCGGAAATGCCGGAAATGTCGGGAACATTTTCCGGCACTGGAAAAAGACCCTCGCTACAACCTGCCCTGGCACTCAGCTATCCAGCATATAAGCCACTATTTTTTTAATATCGATAAACCTAACGGCTTTCGCTGAGTTTTTTTATAACATCCAACACCTCACTCTCGGTGAGGCCTGTCTTAATCGGCGTGCTATCGGCACCGCCGTTAACAACAACATTAAATCGACCTGCTTGCCCGACCAAGCACACATCGACTGGGGCGCGACGGGCGCAGCCTTTAGCGCAGCCGGATATATGCACGGTTCCTTTCACCCAGCCGCTTAGCTTCTCGGCAAGCGGCTGGGTGGCGACACTCGCTTGTTCGCAGGAGGGCGCGCCAGGGCAGGCGTCCATCGCTAGCCGCGGGTCGCTATTATGACGGATCAAGCCATCAACCGCGGGTAGTGTATCGCAATCCTTCAACAACAGGCGCCGCCATGGAGTGACCTGCACGACGCGGGCACTTGTTTGGGAGACAGCCTCGCGAAGCGTTTCAGCCGCCACCCGACCAAAAGGCAGGCCAACCACCATGCCTTCGCTATGTTTGCCAAGCGCAAGCTTCTCGCCGGGGGGCGCGAGGGCGGTATCAGCCAGCGCCCAGTCGGGCAGCGGTGCTGTATGCCGACGCATACGGCCTGACGCCCAGCCGCCGGTATCCACGAACCAGTGGGTCAGCCGTATCAGCTGCTCGACGGCGGCCTCGGTATCGCTCACCGTAGTTCCCAGTTTGTGACCATCAGCGCGAATCAGCAGGCCGCCTTCCATTGAGCGTTCGATACGAAAATCGGCAGCGCTGTCGCCAAGTACCGGCGCTTTTCCCGCATCGATGGCGATGCCCACCTTGCCGGGCATGGCGGCTAATTCGCTGCCCCGCGCTTGCAACAAGCGGGCAATGGTATGGGTGTCATCGCCTTTTTGCCAGGCGGGCGCCAGCATCAACTGTGGCTGGCGTTCTGCTTCCGAGTCGTCGCTTACCAGTTGATGCTCGACCAGAAACGCCATCAGCGGCGGCCAGCTTTCGTCGCTCACCCCACGCAACTGAAAATTAGCGCGGCTGGTCAGTTCGATCAAACCGCTGCCGAAGGTCTCGGCGGCTTCGCACAGTGCCAGCGTCTGCTCGCGGAAAAGCTCACCCAGCGGCGGGCGCACGCGCACCAGTAGGCCATCGCCGGTGGCCATGGGTCGCCACGCGCCGGGGCACCAGCCTTTAATGCGCGGGTTGAGTGACATGACCATTGGTCTCTTTGGCTTCGTCCATTTCCAGCAGTAGATCCTGAAGCGCCTGGCCGTGCTCGCCGGGGGCTTGCCACATGCCCCGCTGGGCGGCTTCGAGTAATCGCTCGGCCATCTCTTCCAGGGCGGCCGGGTTGTGCTCGCGTAGAAACTGCTGATTGGCTTTGTCGAGCACCAGGGCGTCACTCACCTGGGCGTACTGGTAGTCGGCAATCAGGTCGGTGGTGGCGTCGTAGGCAAACAGGTAGTCCACCGTGGCGGCCATCTCAAAGGCGCCTTTGTAGCCGTGCTCGCGCATGGCGTTGATCCATTTGGGGTTCAACACGCGCGAGCGAATCACCTTCGCCAGTTCTTCTTTCAGGGTGCGAATCTTGGGCATCGCGGGATTGGCGTGGTCGGCGTGGTAAATCTCCGGGGCCTTTCCACTCAGCGAGCGGGTGGCGTTGGCCATGCCGCCCTGGAAGGCGTAGTAGCTGTTGGAGTCGAGGATATCGTGCTCGCGGTTATCCTGGTTTTGCATTACCGCATCCAGCCCCTGGAGCTGCTGCTCGAAGGCGCCGCGTGCGGCTGTGCCCGACTCCTTAAACTGGCCGTAGGCGTAGGCGCCTGTCTCCATATAGGCCTCGGCCAAATCGTCGGCGCTGTCCCAGGATCGGTTTTCAATCAACCGGTTTAAGCCCGCGCCATACTCGCCGGGCTTGCTGCCAAATATTCGGTAGCTCGCTTCCTGGGCAGCCATCTCGGGGCTTAGCCCCTGGTCTTCCAGTTCCTGCTGGCGGGAAAGCACCGCCTCGCGGATGGTGTTGCTGTTGCCCGGCTCTTCATAGCGCGCCACCGCCTGCACGGCGGCGTCAAACAGGCGAATCACGTTGGGAAAGGCGTCGCGGAAGAACCCGGATACCCGCAGCGTGACGTCTACCCGTGGGCGATTGAGCAGCATCGAGGGAATGACTTCAAAGTCGCTCACCCGCTGAGAGCCCAGCGACCAGATGGGCCGCACGCCCATCAGCGCGAAGGCCTGGGCGATGTCATCGCCGCCGGTGCGCATGGTCGCGGTGCCCCAGATGGAAAGCCCCAACCGGCGCGGATAGTCGCCGTGATCCTGCAGGTAGCGTTCGACAAACGCCTGGGCGGACTTTTCGCCCAGCGTCCAGGCGGCGGGCGACGGAATCGAGCGATTATCGACGCTGAAAAAGTTGCGCCCGGTGGGCAGCGTATCCAGCCGCCCCCGGCTGGGCGCGCCGCTGGGCCCGGCGGGCACGAAGATGCCCTCCAGGCCGTCGAGCAGCGACTGAATCTCCATCTTCACGCCGCGCTGCATGGTGACCCACAGCTGGTCGCGGGCGTAGCGCAGTTGCGCTGCCGTAGCGGGGTAATCTCGGCCCAGGTCGTCCAGGCAGCCGTTTGCCAATACGTAGTCGGCCACCCAGCGCTCGGCCAGCAGTTCCAGGCGCTCGCGGGCATCCGCCCCGGTGCGCCAGGGGGTATCGAGCTGCTGGGTCAAAATAGCCGGTTCAAGCCCCTGCCAGGGCTCGCTAGCGGCGGCTAAGGGGTCAAAATCCAAGCCTAAATCGCTGGCCAGGTTGTGCAGCAGGCCGCGGCTGGCCACCGCTTCGCCCCGGGGGAGCCGCAACAGTGCCACCAAAGTGCCCGCCCGCTTATCTTCCGGCGGCAGCGTGCCAAGAATATGCAGGCCGTGACGAATCTGCGATTCCTTGATGTCGCACAGGAAAGTATCCAGCTCGTTGAGAAGCTCGGCATCGTCGCTGGCATGCGCCAGTTCCTGGTCGATACCGGTATCGCGCAGGTGGGCGAGAATCTGGCTGCGAATCAGCGCTTCCCGGCGGGGATCCATATCCAGCGCTTGGTAGTATTCGTCGGTGAGCGCTTCCAGCTCGGCCATGGCGCCGTAGAGCTCGGCCCGCGCCAGCGGCGGCATCAAATGGTCGATAATCACCGCCTGGCTGCGCCGTTTCGCCTGGGCGCCCTCGCCAGGGTCGTTGACGATAAACGGATAAAAATGCGGCAGTGGCCCCAAAGCAATATCCGGCCAGCAGTCGGCGCTTAGCGCGATGCTCTTGCCCGGCAGCCACTCCAGGTTGCCGTGCTTACCGACGTGGATGACCGCATCGACCTGGTAGTGCGCGCGCAGCCAAAAATAAAACGCCAGGTAACTGTGCGGCGGCGCCAGTTCCATATCGTGGTAGGACTGGGTGAGATCGTCGATAAAGTCCCGTTCAGGCTGGATACCCACAAAGGTCTCCCCCAGACGAATACCCGCGATCATCAGTCGACCTTGGCGACATTTGGGGTCTTCGTGAGGCGCGCCCCAGCGCGTCCATACGGTTTCCTGCAACTCGCTGGGCAGGGTTTGAAACCAGGCCAGGTAGTCGTCAACGCTGATGCTCTGCCAGCAGGCGCGCTGGTCGAGGCTGCCGTGATCGTTGGTCACCGCGCCCTGAAGCTGGCGGATCAATTCATCGCCATTTTCCGGCAGCTCGCTGAGCGGGTAACCCGCCTCCTTCAGGGCGCTTAGAATCTGCAGCGTCGACGCGGGCGTATCCAGCCCGACGCCATTACCGATCCGGCCATCTCGATTGGGGTAGTTGGCCATGATCAGCGCGACACGCTTCTGCCCGTTGGGGGTTAAGCGTAGCAAACAAATTCGCCGCGCCAGCTCGGCCACAAAGGCGGCCCGCTCCGGGTGGATCACGTGGTGGGTTACCGCCAGCTGGCAGCGAGGGTTGTAGTGGGCTTCGGCTTTAAAACCCACCGCCCGAGTGATGATGCGGCCATCCATCTCGGGGAGCACCACCTGCATGGCCACATCGCGGCTATGCAGGCCGGCGGCCATGCCCTGCCAGTCTTCGCTAGTACTGCTGGCAAGTATCGCCTGGAGCACCACGGGTCGGCCTACAAACAGGTTGTCAGGTAGTTCTTCCCCCTGGGCATTCAGCCCGTCGGCGTTGCGGTTGACCGCAAAGCTGGTGGTATTGATCACCAGCATGGCACCGGTCTGCTCAATCAAGTGATTGATAAAATCAATACACGGCCCTTCTTTCAAAGACGCCACGGCGACCGCCAACGGCTCAAGCCCCTGGTCTTTGAGCGCCGCGATCATACCGTCGGGTACGGTGGTATTCGCCCCCTGCAAATGGCTGCGATAAAACAGCAGCAGGCACACTGGCCGCCCGGGCACCTGGCGATCGCGCCACTCGCTGAGGCTTGACGCCTGCTGCTCCTGGGACGCATAAATCACTGCGGGCGGAATGACCTTGGGCTCCTGCCAATCGCCCAGCTGGCTATCTACAAACTGGCTGTCCATATACTCATTGGCGACAAAGCGCAGCAGCTGTTCGGCGTTGTCAGCGCCGCCCTCTCGCAGATAGCGCCACACGCGGTAAGCGTCATCGAAGGCGATGGTGGAGTCTTCCAGTAGGGCGTCATCCGGGGCATCGCAGCCCGGCACCAGAATCAGCTGGCGCTCGGGTTTGGCCGCTGCCCAGGCTAGCAGACGTTCGTGACCGTACTGCCAGTAGGCCTTGCCGCCCAACAGCGAGACGATGACCAACTGAGCCTTTTCCAGCACCCGATCTTCGTAGAGATCGTAGGCGGCCGGTTTTACCAGGTTCATCCAGTTGGCCAGCCGCACCGAGGGGTACACCTCACCCAGACGGTCGACCGCCTGGGCCAGCGCCGACAGGTTGCTATCGGCGGCGGAGAGTATCACGACCTCGGCGGGGCTCTGTTGCAGGTCGATGATGCCTTCATCATCGACAAAGCCTCCGGGCTTGGCGGCAAATAAGTGCATTAGCTGGCCGTGTGCGCCTGTTCAGGTTTCATTTCAGCTGCGGCAAGTTCGTCCTGCAGCAGTTGGCTATCCAGCGATTTGCCGATGATCACCAGCTGGGTCTGACGCGTCTCGTCCTGGTTCCATAGCCGGTCGAAGTAGCCTTCCAAACGCTCTCCCACTGCTTGAATCACTCGACGCATGGGTTTGCCAGGAATGGCCGCAAAGCCTTTGGCGCGGTAGATCTCGTGGCTTTTCAGCAGCTGCTGGAGCTTGTCGGCCAGAACATCGCCATCGACTTCGCCCAGGGTGATCACGCAGGAATCAAAGTTATCGTGGGCGTGGTCGTGGTGAGCGCCTTCGGCGTGGTGCTTGTCGTGGTGATTGGTGATCAGGTCGATACTTGTTTCGCTGGCCGCGCCGATGCCCATCAGCGCTTCCAGCTGGGTGGTGTCGGTGGTCAGGGTCTGATCGATAAACAGCGTTTTCACCGACGCCGTCACCCGCGCCTGAATCACCGCTTCCACTTTTGTGCGCTCTTCCGGGCTGAGCAGGTCGGCCTTGCTGACCAGCACCAGATCCGCCGCGCTGAGCTGGTCATCGAGCAGCTCGCGCAGGCTGGGGTCGTGATCCAGGCTCTCGTCGGCAAGGCGCTGAGCGGCCACCTTATCCACGTCGCTGGCATAGCGCCCGGCGGCCACGGCGGGGCCGTCGATCACGGTAATAATCGCATCCACGGTGCAGTGCTGGCGCACGTCGGGCCAGTTGAACGCCTGCACCAGCGGCTTGGGCAGTGCCAGGCCGCTGGTTTCGATCAGGATGTGGTCGATATCGTCGCGGCGGGCGACCAGCTTTTTCATGACCGGCAGAAACTCTTCTTCCACGGTGCAACAGATACAGCCGTTGGCCAGCTCATAGATACTGCCGTCTTCGCCGTCTAGCTGCCCGCCTTCGCTACCCTCTTCACAGCCCAGCGCACAGCTGCGCAGCAGGCTGGAATCGATATCCTGCTCGCCGAACTCATTGACGATCACGGCGATCCGCTTGCCGGTCACCTGACGCAGAATGTTGGCCAGCAGCGTGGTTTTGCCGCTACCGAGAAAACCGGTCACGACCGTGGCAGGAATCTTATTCAATTGCATGGGTAAATGCCTCGCTGTGTTGCGGTTCGCAGTACGCCGGGCTGACAGAAAAGAGCCTTGCCACAGCGTCAGGATTATTAGGGAAAAACAGATGCAAATAGGTCGCCGTCAGGCGCTTTTGACGGTAAATCGCCTCCCCCGGCGCGGGGTGCCGCTGGCGCCGCCCGTGGCCAATCGGCTCGAGGGTGCCTTCCGCCATGGAGCGGTGGTGCGCGTGACCGCGAACTGGGCCTTCCGGCAGCTCGGCGGTTTGCATCCCCTGGCAGCCACGGCGCCCGCGCATGGCTCCCTGTCCAGGCAGCAGGCCCAGCATGGTATGGGTAATATCGTCGTAGTCGGTCAGGGTTTCCAGGCAGTAGAGCAATCCGCCACACTCGGCCAGAATGGGCTTGTCGGCGCGGTAAAAAGCCTCAATAGCCGAACGCATGGCGCCATTATCCGCCAGCGTTTGAGCGTGAAGTTCCGGGTAGCCCCCCGGCAGCCACAGAGCGTCACACTCGGGCAGGTGGCTATCCGTCAGCGGCGAAAAGAAGCGCAGCGTCGCGCCCATCTGCTCCAGCAGATCAAGGTTGGCCTGATAGACGAAACTGAAGGCGGCGTCCCGGGCCACGCCAATGGTGTGGCCTTTGAGTGCGGGCTTAACAGCCGCAAGTTGTTCCTGGGGAGCGGTAAAGGTCACTGGTGAAAGCGCGGAGAGCGCGCCCAGCAGCCCGGCGGCTTCCAGCGCTTTGGCGCCCGCCTCAAAGCGGTTTTCCAGATCCTCGCGAATTTCTGCGGCCTGCACGAGGCCCAGGTGACGCTCGGGGAGCGACAGCGCAGGGTCGCGGGGCATGGCGGCCAGCAGAGGGATCGTCGCTGGCAGCGCTCCTTCGATCAGCTCGCGGTGGCGCGCCGAGCCGCAGGCGTTGGCGATAAGCCCGGCGATATGGATATCATCACGAAAGCTGGCCAAGCCTGAGACTAGCGCCGCTGCGGTCTGGGCCATGCCTTTTACATCCATGACGATAGCCATGGGAATATCGAACAAGGCCGCTAAATCGGCGCTGGAGGGTTCGCCATCGAACAGCCCCATGGCGCCTTCCACCAGGATCAAGTCCGCTTCACAGGCGGCGTCATAAAAGCGCTGGCGGCAGTAGGCCTCGCCTGCCATCCATAGATCCAACTGATCCACCGGTTGGCCGGATGCCTGGGCCAATATCTGCGGATCCAGGTAGTCCGGGCCGGTCTTGAACACCCGCACTACCTTGCCCTGGTTGCGCAGCAGGCGCGCCAGGCCCGCCGTGACGGTGGTTTTGCCCTGGCCGGAGGCCGGGGCGGCGATAAACAGCGCGGGGCAGCGAGCGGTTGGCGTCGTCATCAGTATTCGATCCCCGCCTGAGCTTTGACGCCGCCGCGAAAGGCGTGGCGATCGTCCTGGACAACGCTGATGGTATCGGCGATTTCCTGCAGCGGCGTGGCCATGGTGCGCCCGGTAATGATGACGTTCTGGTGCGCCGGGCGGCGCTGAAGCGCTTCCACCACTGGCTCAGGGTCGAGATAGCCGTACTTGAACATATAGCTCATCTCGTCCAGCACGATCATATGATAGGCGGGGTTCTCCAGCAGCCCTTTGGCGACGGCCCAGGCGGCCTCGGCGGCTTCGATATCCCGCTCGCGATTCTGGGTTTCCCAGGTAAAGCCGTGGCCCATGATGTGCCAGTCGAGCTTGGGATGATCGCGAAAGAACAGGTACTCGCCGGTTTCGCGGCGGCCTTTGATGAACTGGATCACCGCGCACTGCTGGCCGTGCCCCAGTGAGCGCGCCATGGTGCCGAAGGCGGAGCTGCTTTTGCCTTTGCCGTTGCCTTTGAGCAGAATCAGCACGCCGCGCTCTTCCGTCGCCTTGCTGATGCGCTCGTCGACCACGTCTTTTTTACGCTGCATGCGATCTAAATGGCTTGCGTCGCTCATGAGAAGTTCCCAGGTTGATGTGCAGAGACTGCCATAGAGGGTCTGCCAAACGAAGCCGGCCAGTAACGCGCGCCCAACTGCTGGGCGATGCGTGCGCCCTGCCCGCGCTTGACTTTGGACTGTTCGGTATCGATCAGCAGGCAGTCCTCCAGCGGGGCGAGATCGTCAACGGTTTCCCGGGTGCGGCCATCGGTGATCAGATAGGTGCGCACCTTCAGGCCGGGCTCGCGGCGCTGCCACTGGCGGGTCAGCCGCTTGGCTTCAATGATGGCTTCCCGCAGCGGGGTGCCGCCACCGCCGTTGGCCGCCTCAAGCGTGCCTCGGGCGTTTTTGGGGGCCCGGCGGCGGGAGAGTATCGGCACGACACCGCCGTTGCCAAACCCCAGCACCGCCACCTGCTCCCGCGCGGCGTAAGCTTGGCTGACCAGCGACTCGACCAGCCCCTTTGCCTGGCCTAACAGGCGCTGCCCCAGCGTGGAACCGGAGGTGTCCAGCAGTACTAGGTGCGCTGTGGCTTGACCAGCACGAGACTTGCGCATCTTTAACTGCTGCCAGGGCCACTGGCCACGATTGGCGATAACAGTCGCGAACCCGTCCAGCCGCGAGGTCTCAACTTGGGAGCGGCCACGCCCCTGCACCCCGCCTTTCCCCGCGCTGGAAGCGGTATCTGCACGCTTAGCCCGCTGAGCAAACTCATCGCTATCGGGCAGTTTCAGTGCTGGCTGGCTAATCGACGCTTGAGCCATGGGAGGCATGGCGCCCCACAGGCCCTGTTCACCGCGCTGACTAGACGTCCCGCCGCTGGGCGCGTTATTAGCTGCCGACGACCCGCCCTCGCCTTGCGAAGGCGTTTGATTAGGCGGCGATGACGGCGGACTTTGCTCTGGCGGTTGGGTACGCCGATGCGCCAGCACCCAAGGCTCAACGGTATCGATATCCTGCTGCTCCACGCTAGCCACACCACGCCAGGCAGCATGGGCCTGTGCAGCGCGGTGCCAGGTAACGTCTGCCCGCAGGCCTTCAACGCCCGCAGCTTCACAGCAGTTGGCAATCGTTCGATACACCCAGGAGTCGGTGGTGATATCTTTGAGCAAACGCTGCGCTTTAGCAATTCGCTCGGTCAGGGCGGCCTGAGCAGACTCAAAGTGTTGCAGCATGCCAGTAGGGTCGCGGTCAAAAGCCTCCCGCTGCTGCACGATAGCAATACGCTCGTCGATGCTGATGGCCCCCGCCTGCTCAAGGCAGAGACCAAAGCGATCAAGCAATTGCGGGCGCAGCTCGCCTTCGTCCGGGTTCATGGTACCGATCAGGCTGAAGCGCGCCGGGTGGGAGTGGCTGATGCCATCGCGCTCGACGATATTGGTGCCGCTGGCGGCAACGTCCAGCAGCAAATCAACCAGGGTATCCGGCAGCAGATTGACTTCATCTACGTAGAGCACCCCACCGTCGGCTTTAGCAAGCAGCCCGGCATGAAAGGTAGCTTCGCCATTGGCCAGTACCTTTTGCAGATCCAGACTGCCAACCAGCCTGTCTTCGCTTGCGCCCAGCGGCAGAGTGACAAAAGGAGCACGCTGCCCATCGCTATCGCTAGGCAAAATGGCGGCTAGAGCACGGGCTAAGGTGGATTTAGCGCTGCCTCTTGGCCCGCTGATCAGCACCCCGCCGATACGCGGGTTAATGGCGTTCAGAAGCAGCGCGGTTTTCAGCGCCTCCTGGCCAACCACTGCCGCAAAGGGAAACTCACTCACCGGCACCTCCCGTGCTGGCCAAGCCCGCTAACCGATCACTAATAGCCAACTGATCCAGGGAGCGTGGGACTTGAATAAGATTCATGGTAACTAGCTGAGTGATAATAAAACCATTCATTAAGAAGTGGGAATTTAAAAAGCTTTTAGTATAGAGGAAGGCATGGCGGCGAGGCCAATCTGTTGCAAGTGGTTAACTTTGCGAAGGCATGTATCAGCTGACGCTAAGAATGACGCTGGATTTTTACACCTCTTCAAAATAAAATGTTATAACATTGCTATAGAAATGGGATCTTATAAGATCCTTAGGCTTTCTGTTGTTCGCTATCCCCCTGCCACCTAGAATGGCCAGTGTCGGTGTTCCCCTCGGAACTTAATAGAGAATCCGCCGCGGCTTGCCGCGAAACGGAACTGCCCCCGCAACTGTAGGCGGCGAGCGATGCTCTTTGATGCCACTGGACACATTGTCTGGGAAGGCGAGCTAGCAATGACCCGTCAGTCAGGAGAACTGCCGATATATTACTTACCTCGAGCGAAGTGACTCGGTCAGTGTTTTCTGTCCGACTGCGGAGCTCATCATGCACGGGAGTGTACATGATGTTGAGATTGACCACGGCCATCGCCGCGAGCGCTGTTGGCCTTGCACAGGCGGCTTATGCCTCCACCGACTACCCTCTTACGCTAACCAATTGCGGCGTTGACTTCAGTGTGGTGTCAGCACCCGAGCGAACGGTGACGGTGGGCCAATCAGCGACGGAGATCCTCTATTCGCTGGGGCTCGCTGACCGAGTGAATGGCACTTCAGTGTGGTTTAATCCGGTTCTTCCCCAGTTTGCTGATGCCAATGAAGCGATCGAGCGGATCGCCAACGACGACCCAAGCTTCGAGGCCGTGGTCAATAAACGGCCGGACCTGGTGGCGGTACAGTACGAGTGGCACGTGGGCCCCACCGGCAGCGTGGCCAGCCGGGATCAGTTTCATGAACTGGGCATCAACACTTACATCATGCCCGCCGATTGCGACACCAAGGATAACTCGACCGGCGGCGATGGCACCCGCACCGCCGCCTTCTCGACGGATTCCATCTATAAAGGGATCAACGAGTTAGCCGAGATCTACGATGTGCAAGACGCTGGCGAGGCGCTGGTCGCTGACCTTGCCGCCCGCGAAGAGCGCGCCATCGACCTGGCGAGCAGCCTTGAGTTGCCGGAGGATCTATCTGCGGCCTTCTGGTTTTCGTCCACGGATCTGGGCGTCAGCCCCTTCGTTGCCGGACGACTGGGCGCACCAGGGTATATGATGGAGAAACTCGGCATTCGCAATGTCATCGCGTCAGACGAGGAGTGGCCCACCATCGGCTGGGAGAGCATCGCCCGGGCTGACCCGGATGTGCTTGTGATCGCCCGGATGGATCGCCGCCGTTTTCCTGCCGACGACATCGACGCAAAACACGAGTTTTTACGCAGTGACCCGGTCACCCAGGAGATGAGCGCGGTCAAGAACAACCGCATCGTGGAGATGGATGCCCACGCCATGAGCGCCACCATGCGCACTATCTATGGCCTCGAGTCACTGGCCGAAGCGCTATCAACCATGTCGTTTAACGAATGAGCATCGCACTGACACGACCAACCGCCAGTCGACTGGGATTGCGCTGGCTATGGGTAACGCCGCTGGTGCTGGTGACAGCGCTGATCGCGGGTACCGCTATCGGCGAGACGCCGATCCCCGTGGATACCATTCTCAAAGTGCTCGCCAATCAGCTGTTAGGCGCCGATTACGCGGTTGACCGAATCGACGCGGGGATTATCTGGAACTACCGACTTAGCCGTGCCGTGGTCGCCGCCTGTTGCGGCACCAGCTTGGCCCTGGCGGGGGTCGTACTACAGGCGCTGCTGCGCAATCCTTTGGCTGACCCCTACTTAATGGGTATTTCCGCCGGGGCCTCTACGGGTGCCGTTGCGGTGGCAGTTGCAGGCTTAGGCGCCGGTGCGCTTTCACTCTCCCTGGGTGCCTTTGTGGGCGCCCTGCTCGCTTTTGGCATTGTGGTCATGCTCGCCCATGCGGCCAATAGCGGTGTGGGTGGCGGCCGCGGCGTTCAAGCGGCGGGGGCAATTATCCTGGCGGGTATTGCAGGCTCGCAGCTGTTCAATGCGCTGACCGCGTTTATCATTACCAAGTCAGCGAGCGCCGAGCAGGCGCGGGGCATCATGTTCTGGCTGATGGGCAATCTTTCCGGGGTGCGCTGGGCCGATGTGTCCCTGGCGGTGCCTGCCGCGCTATTCGGGTTGCTGGTTTGTCTGTGGCACCGGCGCTCCCTGGATGCGTTTACCTTCGGCGCCGACAGCGCCGCGTCCATGGGCATCGCGGTGCGCCCGGTGCGCGGCATGCTGATTATCGCCATGGCGCTGGTCACAGCGGTGATGGTGTCTATCGTGGGGGCCATCGGCTTTGTCGGCCTGGTGATCCCCCATGCCATGCGTTTTATCGTGGGTAGCCGTCACACCCGGCTGGTACCGGCTACGGCGCTGGCCGGCGCGGTGTTTTTGATCGGCTCGGATATTCTTTCCCGGGTGCTGGTCTCCGGCCAGGTACTCCCCATCGGGGTGATTACCTCACTGATCGGCGCGCCCGCGTTTGCGCTGATCCTGGTACGCGACAAGAGGTCCTGATGCGCTTATCGGCTGAAAAGCTGGCCTGGTCAGTACACGGCACGCCACTGCTGACTGACGTCAACCTTACCGTCGAGCCCGGCCAGACCTTTGGCTTGGTGGGGCCGAACGGCTCGGGGAAAACCTCCCTGCTGCGCCTGCTCGCAGGTTTGAACAAACCCAAGGCAGGACGGGTATTGATCGACCACCAGCCGATGCACACGCTCAAGCAACGGACGATCGCCCAGTCCATCGCCCTGGTGGAACAGCAGGCTGACACCACTGACCGCATTACCGTGCGCCAGGTGGTCTCGTTGGGCCGCACCCCCTTCCTTTCCGCGTTGCGTCCCTGGTCGAAGGAAGACGACGCCATCGTTGCCCAGGCGCTGCGCGACGTCGATATGGCGCATATGACGGACCGTCTTTGGCATACCCTGTCGGGCGGCGAACGCCAGCGCGTGCACATTGCCCGGGCGCTGGCCCAGCAGCCTAAAATTCTGCTACTGGATGAACCCACCAACCACCTGGACATTCGCCACCAGCTGTCGATTCTTGAACTGGTCCGGCAACTGCCCATCACGGTGATGATCTCGCTGCACGATCTTAATCACGCCATGGAGTGTGACCGCATCGGCGTGATGGATAACGGCCGCCTGATCGACAGCGGCCCTCCCCACGAGGTACTCACCACCAACAGGCTACAGCAGACCTTTGGGGTATATGCTCATGTGATCGATGATCCTGTTGATGGTAAGCAGGTCATGCGTTTTCGCAGTGCCATGTAGGCCCTGGCATGCGTCGCTACTGAAAGCCGGAAGCGAATAGCAGCGCTTGCATTACCCTTTTACCGGCACAAATACCGGCGCGCCATCGACCTCAACAACAGCGAGTTTTTGCCTGTAGAGGTCTTCCAACGCGCTTGGAACCAGCATATTGTCCCGCGTGCCCCAGCACACCTCGCCACTGGGGTAAAGCAACAGAATATGATCGCACCAGCGGGCAGCAAGGTTTAGGTCATGTAAGCACATCACCACCGCTTGGCCTCCAGCCGCCTGCTCGGCCATAAGCCCCATGACGGCGCTTTGGTGATGCAGGTCCAGATGATTGGTCGGCTCGTCGGCCAGCCAAATGGCCGGGGCTTGGGTCAGCACCGTAGCAATCGCCACCCGCTGGCGCTCGCCGCCGGAGAGTGTATTCACCAGGCGGTCGCGCAGATGCGCGACATCAAGCCGTTCCAGGGCCCGTTCGGCGCGGGCATAGTCGTCGGCGCCTTCCATCTGCCAGGGCGATAGATACGGGTGGCGACCAATCAAGGCGGTTTCCAACACCGTGGCGGGAAAACCGTCCTGACGGTCTTGAAACACCATGCCAAGCTCGCGGGCAATTTGCCGTCTGCGCTGCTGTGCTAGCGGCTTGTCGGCAAGCTTAACGTGGCCAGAACGCGGTGGCTTAAGTCCGGCCAGGGTATGCAGCAGCGTGGTTTTACCTGCCCCGTTGGGGCCTAATACGCCCCAGCTTTGGCCCGGCTCAATGGTAAGATTAAGCGGGGTTCCGCCTTGGCGGCCGGGCACGTCGATGATGAGGTCTTGAGTTACCAGGCGACTCATCAGCGGCTCCGATACAGCAGAAACAGGAACGTCGGCACGCCGAGGAGCGCAGTAATCACCCCCACCGGCAATTGCTCGGGGGCAATGATGGTGCGTGCCAGAGTATCGGCCAGCACCAGCAGCGTGCCGCCCGCCAGCGCGCAAGCAGGTAAGATCAGCCGCTGGTCGTTGCCCAATAACAATCGCAGCATGTGGGGTATCACCAGGCCAACAAACCCGATGCTACCGGCGGTGGTGACGGCGGCGGCGGTCAAAATGCTCGCCACAACGTAAATACCCCATTCCAGCGGTCGCACGTCGACCCCCAGGGCAGCCGCCTGTTGCGGGCCACGCGCCAACACGTTCAAACTACGCCCGAGTGGCACCAGCACAAGGCAAATCGTGATCAACAGGATGAGCGGCGGCCAGGGCGTGCGGGCGTAAGACAAATCCCCCATCAGCCAGTAGAGCATGCCCGGCAGGCGCTCGGCCGGGCTCATTGCCAACATCAAGGTAATGACAGCACCCCACCCCGCCGCGACGACCACACCGGTTAATAGCAGCCGCGAGGGCGTCCAGCCGCCGCGACCGTGGGCGAGGCCAAATACCAGAAAGGTCGAAAAAAGTGCTCCGGCAAACGCCGACCCGGACATCAACACACCGCCGAAGCCTGCCAGCATCGCCCCCAACGCGCCAATGGAAGCGCCGCCGGAAAGCCCCAGCACATAAGGGTCGGCCAAGGGGTTACGCAGCAATACCTGCATCAGGGCACCCGCCACTGCCAGCAGCCCACCCACGGCAAACGCGGAAAGCGCTCGGGGCAAACGTAACTCCATCACCATGGTGCGCGCCAGCCCATCACCATCCCCTTGCACAACCGCCCACACGTCGCTGATCGAAAGCGACGCGCTGCCTACCATTAAGGCCGTGCTGAAGGCGGCCAGCGCCAGCACAACCAACAGCAATAGCGGTAGGCTCAATTGGCGGTACATAAGCCCCCTGGGTTAGCGACGTTCACGGGCGGTCTCGAGTTTTTCGCAAAGCAGCTTTGTCCCTTCCAACAAGCGTGGCGTGGGGCGTTGAATCAACGAGGGCGGCACAAAGAACAGGTTGCCCTGGGCGACCGCTTCCAGCTCATCGTACTGCTCCCAATGGGTCAGCCAGTCGCGGTTTTCCTCGCCCATGCCCCCGGCAATGATCGCCTCGGGATTCGCGGCGAGCACAGCTTCGTCGTCAAGGCGTGGCACCAACCGTTGCTGGTCGCCGAACACGTTGGCACCACCGCACATCCGCACCACCTGACCAATCAGATGTTCGTCGTTGATGCTCATCAAGGGCTCGTCCCACACCTGATAAAACGTGGGCACGGGGTCGCGATCCTGATAGCGATCTTCTACTTCCGCCATCCCCTTACGAAATTCGTCGGCGACTTTTTGCCCCACCGATTCCGTGCCCGCTAGCCGGGCCAAGCGCTCGATCACGCTGGCGACGCCATCAACGCCGCGTGGCTCAATATAAAATACCGGCAACCCCAGCGCTTCGATGGTTTCCAGCTGCTCGGGTGGGTTTCCGGTGGTCCAACCAATCACCAGATCCGGACGCAGCGTAACCAACGCTTCCAGGTCCATGCGCGTGTGGCTGCCTACCGACTGGACCTCCTTGGCCTCAGGCGGGTAGTCGCTGTAGGAAACTACCGCCACCACTTGGTCGCCCGCCCCCGACGCATAAGTCAACTCCGTAGCGCCCGGCGACAGCGCCGCTATTCGCTGGGCGGGAGCCCCCAGGCACACTTCGCGGTCGCGGTCATCCACCACACAACGGGAATGTTTCTGACCTTGTGCATTAATTGTCATGAGCGAAAACGCGAGACCCAAGGCCCAGCGCATTAACCCACGTTTGCTATTGGCCAAAATGAACACTTAAGAACCCTGCTCGGCCAGCGTTGATGTAGTTTTGGGACGTCTCATACTCTTTATCGAACGCGTTTTCGACGGTCACCCGCGCCGACCACATCGGCGCAAAAGCCCACCCGGCACGTAGATTGACTAAACCAAACCCACCGAGACGCTCCTTGTTTTCGGTGTCTTCGTAACGGTGGTTTTGGGCAACTAATGAGCCGCCCAGCGACCAATCGCCAACCTCACGATCTACGCCCAAGCGAAAACTTTGCGAGGCACGACGAGTTAATCGAGTGCCAGTGTCACGATTTTCAGGGTCGGTATAGGTCAGCGCTGCCTGAAGGGTCCAGGCATCCAACTCAATGCCACTGGACAACTCGGCCCCGCGGATTCGAGCGTTCTCCACATTTTGCGGGGTATCGACAGAGCCATCCCCCACCGTATCGACGTTGATAATCAGGTTATCAATATCCGATTGATATAGTGCCAAATCCCAGTACCAGCGGTTGTATTGAGCCCGAACGCCCAGTTCGCCGGTTGCAGAACTTTCTGGCTCAAGCTCGGGATTCATGAAACCGGGATAGTAAAGCTGGTTAAACGTGGGCGCTTTGAACGCAGTGCCATAGTTTGCCCGAAGCGTATGAACATCATCCAGAGCAAAGCCTGCCGCAAGGCTACCGGTCACTTCATCGCCATAGGCTTCGTTATCATCTAGACGCAAGCTGGCTTGCAGAGTTAACGGAGAAAAATCCAATAGGCCCTGAGCAAATACAGCCCGGTTATCGCGCTCTTCCTCAGCGTAAGTACCGCCCCCCGTATCACTGTCGGCAATGCTGTCATTCTGATACTCGGCGCCCGCAATAAGCTCATGGGCATCGACAGTAATAGTGTTTTCCCAGCGCACTGTGCGAGTCTGCGTATCGAATATAGTCGTGCTGGCTGGCCCAAAGGCTGAAGCCTCTGTAAAGTTCTCACTCTCATCCCGCGCCTCACTTAACGTAAGGCCACTACTCCAAGAATCAGTAATTGGCAACTCGCCGTAAATTCCAGCCACTTGCTGTACAAAATCAGTGTTCGCAGGCGTACCGAAGCTATCGAACTCAGTATTACCCCTAGCACGCAGCGCCAAAACTCCTAGTTCGGCGCCATTATCGAAACCATGCGCAACTCGAGCAAGCGTCGATGTGTTGTCGTAACCTTTATCTTCACCGTCACGGCGAATGGGCTGGCCATCAGTATTGAAATGGCTGCCCGCAAAACTGTAGCGCGTGCCGCCTTCACGTCCGCTAATGCCAGCGCTCAAGCGTTGGGTATTGAAGGAACCGCCGCCCACTGAAAAACGCGGCTGAGGACCTTTTTCTTCCCCTTCCGGGGTAAACAACTGGATAACGCCGCCGACGGCATCGGCACCATAGAGGCTGCCGCGCGGACCGCGCACGATTTCAGCGCGGTCGAACATTCTCGGATCAAGGTGCTGCCAAGCAGCACTGCCAGAAGTAGCTGAACGTAAACGAATGCCATCAATAAGCAAAACGGCGGAATCGCTGCCTGTGCCCCGTAAATAAACGCTACTGACCTTACCGAAGGAGCCATTAGTTGAAACATCCACCCCAGGCTGGCCACGCAGCAGGTCGGGAATACTAACAGGGTCCTGGCGGCGCAGAGTGGCTTCGTCTATCACGGTAACCGACGACAGGCTTTCATTGGCGGTTTGCGGCGCGAGGGCAGCGGTAACCACCACCGGATTGAAGTCGACGGCATCGGACTTAGGGGCGCTTGCGTTCTCGGCCTGAACGGCCATAGGAAGAGCTGCCAGGCTGAAGGCTGCCAGGCCGCGGGCGGTGTTGATTCGAGTTTTCATGAGTATCCCTTGCTCGCCATACGCACCCGTACGGCATTCGCTGTGCAGTCACCGGGACGGCAAGGGATCGAGGAAGAGAAAGGGAAAACGAAAAAACAAAACGGCGACGTCTGCCCTGCCTCAACGTCGCCCACCGCAACCCGGCATGAAACTCTCGGGCCGGTCTCCGGGCTGACGAGCGAAAGCGAGGTTGGAAAAAACCAGGCTTTCCGAACGACCACCTTCCCATGCATTAGCACAGTGGCATCTTGGCCGTTGTTATCTCGATCACCGTTGCGGGGGCAGCGTCGGGATAGCGTTTATAAGCGCACCGACTTCCCGTTTCACTGGCGACAATGTGCCGCCTGCACCTGAGAGAGGACGTAAGCTAGCAACACGGCGAAGGAAGGTCAATGGCGCATCTTGTCACCCCAGGCGTCTCACCAATCCATGGCGCACGTACCAAGTGTTTTCGGCTCGGGCGAAAACCTAGCTTTTATTTTTTAGGTTTAATGCCTCCACGACGACCCAGCCCGAAACCGACCCGATAAAGGTCGGGCATGTCGATGCGGCCATCCTTTCGTTGTTCGAAAACACCAACGGTCAATAAATCTTCACGAACGCCAACCCAGCCTTTCTCCGCATGCTGCGGTGGAAGGCGGCCACCAGCATCGGCGTCTTGCGGCCCATGTGGAAAACTTTCCTCCCAACGCTGCAGTATTACATCAAACGAGATAGGTACTATCAGCCCACTCAGAGGGCCAAGCACGTACCTCATGACGATCTATTTGCTCAAAGCGACTGTGTAAGGACGTTAAGGCGGCAAAGCCACGGTGCCAATTAATCGGCCATGGGTAATGCGGGGCAGTTTCATCGCTATCATCAAAGTTCCATAGCGTTTCGGTCGTCTCGCCGGGAGGCACATCATCGTATAAAGACTCAGCAAAAAAATCCCAACTGTGTTCATTCAAAGATCCAAAATACTCGGCAGCGCCAACGTCCGGAATCATCGCGCCGACTAATTGCAAGCGTTCACTAATATCCTGGGCAACCCCTGCTTTATGCCAATAATCAAACAAGATTCGATATCCCGACCATGTTTGCTCACCATCAATGGCGAATAAAAGCACTAGCCCAGCACCCAGGTCTGTCACACAACTCGACGCGACATCGTCAATCCCAGAGCGGGAGTCGATCAGAATAATATCCGGCTGCCAGCGCTGCTCTAATTGACCAAGCAATCGGCCAAGGCGCTGAGCCCATACCTCACGCACGCCGATGTCGTTGTGTTTTGGCATCCATACCCGGCCAAGCTTGGCGATATAATCACCGGGGTCAGCCCCATGGGCGGGTACCACAAGAATTTCTCCATCGTGGGCAAGTTCGCTGGTGGCGACCATGTCCTCAAACACGGCCGCTCCGTTATCGACCAAGTCCTCTACCAGCCAATCTGTAATACCATACGCTGGTCGCCTTTCCTCAGGTAACAATCCTGACGAAAGCCCGGGAGATTTAAGATCCAAATCCAGCACCATCACGCGCTTACCCGACTGAGCCAGTGACCAAGCCGATGCGGCCATAGCGGTTGAACGACCAACGCCTCCTTTAATGGAAAAAAACACCACGCGAGGCACGCCATCAGCTACCGCTGCAATGTTTGCCCAACGCCCCTCGGTCGCAAGCCGATCGACAACGTAAGCGCCTTCAAGGCCTTCTAGCTCAAAGTTAGAAGCACCGGACAATACAGTGTCCATGTTGTCTTCAAACAAAATCATCTGCTCAGTGGGAAAGGCGTGTGCACCAAGCTGTTCAGAAAGCTCCGATGCGATGCTTTGGCAACTATCGAGTAATGCTTTATCTTGCTCAACACTAGCAGGGAAAACCAAGCGGACTCGCCCGTTTAGATCTCGATTCGCAATAACCGGTTGTATTTGCGTGATCAAATTGGCATGGGGGGGCCAGAACATTGGTAAGAACGCGCCAAATATCATCAAAGGTAATCATATAAGACCATCCCATTGGGCTTTGCGAATCAATTGGCGCACCTTTTTAGCACCTATTCTGTGCGGATCGACCCGAGCCTGATCGAAGCAAGCTTGGTTGGAATACCGCTGCGCTACGTTCCAGTCTACAAATGGATTTGCTTGCTCCTGGTCATGGCCGCACCTTGATACAACCCACTGCGGTAGGCCTCATAGCGAATCCAAATACCATCAGCATGTTTTCTATCCTGGTTTGCTTGAGGCCTATCCCTGTTTTCATCAAATGGCATACCAAATGCCAGCATCAACTTTTTCAAACCGCATTCAGCCAGCTATGCCAAAAAGGTGATCCGCATTGGCCCATCGCTGCGACTCAAAGAGCTGTTCAGCATCCTGCCAATGGCGCTCGCTAGCGTCGAGAAAATCACTTTGCATCTTGACCAGCTCCCTATCAATCTAGTGCTTAGTATTAGTATTCAAGTGGATATTAACCCTTCAGCGCTTGTACCAACCCATGGCGCACGTACCATGTGTTTTCGGCGTAACGGGTGGCGTCCTGGGCCAGCCAACCGGCAAGATCACGCAGCCTGCGATCCTCGGCGGCCATCGGGACGATACCGCGCCCGATTTCCGGCACGATCAGCACGATTTCTGGGCCTCCCAGGCGTTCAAATTGGGACAACCCCTCAAGCTCAGTGGCGAGCACATGACGCAGCGCGTCGTCATCGGGGCATGCCTTGAGCGCCGTTTGTAACCAAGCGAGCCAACCGGTCAGCACCCAGGTTTTTGGTTCGATAGCCTCGCTGTCGCTTAAGAGCGCTTCCGACAACGTTGGCAAAGCGCTACCCGGCACTAGCCGGCACCAGGCCGCTTCGGGAAAGCGTGCGCTTACGACGTCACGTTTTCCAGCGCAGGCACCGCCGATGAAGAGCTGCATTGCCAATCTCCTTCTTCATTCGCGCGCGGGAGATACGTCAGTTGCCAGCGCCTGCCTTGCGCCTGGTGCACCGTACCCTCCCAGAATTCGATGGTTTCAAAGCGGCGGCGTAATTCACGAATCACGCCGCCGTGGGTGACCACCAGCACTTTGCGATAGCTTTCCTGCCTGGCTTTTTCCGCGAGCTCCTGAAACCAAGCTTCCAGCCGCTCGCGTAGCTGGGCCGCCGATTCGCCACCGGGAATTTGCAGCTCGCCCACGCTATCAATCCAAGCACGGTAATGAGGTAGGTCTTTTAGCTCGTCGTAGACCTTGCCTTCGTAGTCGCCAAAATCCAGCTCGCGCAGGCGTGGCTCAAGATGCACGGGAATGCCGGACTTGGCAGCCTGGGTCCACTCGAGCGTTTGCTGGCAGCGGTTCAGGTCGCTTACGTAAATAGCATCGAAACGCTCATCAACCAGCGCTTCGCGAAGCGCCATAAGCCCTTCTTCCGCTTCAGGCAGCAACAGCGGTATATCGCGCTGCCCTTGATAACGCCGCTCGCGATTCCAGGCGGTCAAGCCATGACGAACGACCACCAGCTCCAGCCGATCAGCAGCAACCATAGTTCTCCTCCTTCAATGGCGGCACCCACGATATCGCCGTTGATACCGGTAAAGGTGCGGATCATCACCAACGCATACAACAACACAAACACCAACAGAGCACCCAACAGCACCGGCCACCCTGGCAGCCAAAGAAACAGCAAAGATAACGGTATAAGAGAAAACACCAAGTCACGATGCCGTAGGTGTTGCCGCCACGCCCAAGCCAGCCCTTCGCGGCGGGCGCAAGGGGTCAAGCACAACAGGGCCACCGCGGCAAAGCGGGAAAGCGCCGAAATCGCTACCAGCAATGCTGGGGGCATCTCGGCCTCCAGCAATGCCCACAACAGCACACCCTTCCAGGCCAACAGGAATACCAGCGCCAGTATCCCGAAGCTGCCTACTTGCGGGTCTTTCATGATTTCCCAGCGGCGTTCCAGCGGCATATTGCTGCCCAGGGCATCGGCCACGTCCATCAGGCCGTCCAAGTGCAAACCACCGGAAAGCCCGACCCATAGACTGAGCAGCGCAAGCGCCAGCAGCGGCGTGGGCAATAGCTCTTGAAGCAATACGGCGGCACCGGCCAGCAGTGCGCCCAACAGTAGCCCCACCAGCGGATAGCAACGCAGCGCCCAGCGGCTGGTCGCCGGGCGCCACGGGCACTCGACAGGCACCGGCAGCCGGGTAAGGAACTGGATGGCCAGCAGCAGGCCGAATCCGGCGTTTTTCATCAGGTGTCCTTAACCTCAATCGCCGCTTTTTTCCATTCGATGGCGAGCCCCGCCACCACCTCGATCACGCTTTCAGCCTCAAGGGCAAGCCGACGATGCAAACCCTGGAGAAACGCCAAATAGCGCCAGATTTCGGCGTCTTGGGGTGGCAGGTCTTCATTGAGGTCGTTTGAGACCACCACCAGTGCAATATGGCGTGCTCGGGCGCTAGCGACCAGAGCCTCGACCTGGGCGCGTGCCTCGGCTTCGTCGAGGCCCCCTTCATAAAGCGCTCGGCTGGCCCAAAGTGTCAGGCAGTCCAGCAGCACGGTAGCACCCACCTCGACACCATCGAGCGCCGCGCCTAGCATAAGCGGCGCTTCCAAGGTGAACCAACCCGGCCCACGCTTGTGCCGGTGACGTTGGATACGAGCCGCCATTTCGGCATCCGAGCCGGTCGCCGTGGCAAGATAGTAGCGTTTGCCACCCTGCTCTTGTTGCCACTCAAGCGTGAGACGCTCAGCCACGTCGCTCTTGCCGGAACGCGCCCCACCACTGACGAAAGCGATCATGCGTCTCTTGCCTTGTCCAGCGCCTCTAGCAGGCGGTCATTGTCGGCGCGATCACGCAGCGCTAAGCGTAGCCAGCCGCCTTCAAGCCCCGAAAAGTTGTGGGTATGGCGCGCCAAAATACCGCCGCGCAGCAGGCGCTCAAAAAGCGCCGCACTGGTGTCGCTGCCCGGCTCAGGGCGCACCAGAAAGAAATTGGCCTGGCTGGGAATGACCTCAAGCCCGCACGCGCCGAGAGCCGTCGCCATGCGGGAATGCTCCTCACGCAGCCAGCGATGTGTGCGGGCCTGAAAATCCTCATCGCCTAGCAGCTTCGCCACTAACTCGGCGGCCAGGTGATTAACGCTCCAAGAGGGCTGATAAGTGCGGGCCTGACTGACGGTGTCGGCATCCGCCAGCAGATAGCCCAGGCGCAGTCCCGGCAAGGTGTAGAACTTGGTTAGTGAGCGCAGCAAGATGAGGTTGTCGAAACGCGCCAACAACGGCGTGAGGCGTTCATCGCCATGCGCGATGAAATCCACGAAAGCTTCGTCAATCACCAGGCGGCAATCGCGTGCCCTGGCCATTTGCAGCAGCGTCTTGATGGTGGCGCGAGGAATCAGGGTTCCGGTGGGGTTGTTGGGGCGGCAGATAAACACAACGTGGCACTGATCAAGGGTTGGATCGAGCGAGTCCAGATCAAGCTGAAAGTCCGGGCCGGTCAAGGCGATGGAAACCACCGCCACACCGTAAGCCTTACAGGCCCGGGCGTACTCGGTGAAAGTCGGCTGTACGATGCCCGCCCGGCCCCCGACATGCAGTGCCGCGCTCAGAAAAATCGCCTCGGCGCCGCCATTAGTCAATAGCACCTGCTCGGGGCTCACCCCTTCGTGGCAGGCGATGGCTTCACAAGCCGCGATATAGTCTGGCGCCGGGTAATGCGCTAGGCCCGTGACCAGTTCAGCCAGGCGTTCGGGCACCCAGGCCGGTGGCCCCAGGGGGTTTAGATTGGCGCTGAAATCGATCAGCGGATGGTGTTCCGGCAGCCCGAAACGCGCCAGAAGCGCCGATGCCTGGCCACCATGGCTGGGCCAGGCTGAAGCGGCTCGGTTCATGTCAGCATCTCCCTGAAAAGTACTTCTCTGAACAGCACCACGCCACTCATTAGCAGCAGGAAAACCAGCCAACCGCCGTGCATCAGCGCAATCGCCCGGGAGATATGCTGCACGCTCAAGGGCTCAAGCGGTTCGCCGAGGTGCGCGCGATGCGATGCCACGCCCGCGTAATAGTTGGTACCACCCAACTGCACGCCGAGCAGGTTCGCCACTATCGCTTCCGGCCAGCCAGCGTTGGGGCTGGGGTGATTCGGCGCTTCACGCAGAGCGGCTGGCAACGCGCCTTTTAGCGCGCCCCGCCGACGCGAGCCAGAAAGGCAAAACGCCGCCAGCCAGATCGTCACAGCAGTAAGCCGTGCCGGCAGCCAATTGGCTAGGTCATCGAGCTTCGCTGAGACGTAGCCGAAGTCCGCGTAACGCGCATTGCGGTAGCCCACCATGGAATCCAGGGTATTCACCGCTTTATAAGTCAGCGCCAGCGGTGCGCCACCGATCAATGCGAAAAACAGCGGCGCGGTGATGCCGTCCACGGTATTTTCCGCCACCGTCTCCACCGTGGCACGCGTAATATCGCTTTCTCCCAGCCCTTCGGTGTCGCGCCCTACGATCATCGCCAGCGCTTGGCGAGCAGCGATAAGATCGCCCTGGGCAAGAGGCGTCGCCACGGCCAATGCGGCATCACGCAGCCCTTTAGTCGCCAAAGTCGTCGCCAGTAGCCACACCTCTGCGGCTATCCCCAGTGCCGGATGAATGCGTGCCAGCCCTGCCAACACCCCCCAGGCCAGGGCAAACACCAACACCACAACCACCGTGGTCAACAAAGTTCCTCTGGCGCACCTTGCCCGCGCCGCGCCGTGATTCCAGCGCTTTTCCAACGCAGCAATCAACCACCCCATGCCCACCACTGGGTGCGGTAAGCGGCGTGGATCACCGATGACAAGGTCGATGACTATCGCGACACAAACCATGATCAGTATTTCCAGCATCATGGCATCGCTTTAACCGCTAGCATTACTGACGCCCGCGTCGGAAAATGTGGCCATTTCCACCATCATCGCGCTGGCTGCCCGCAGCAGGGGAAATGCCAGGACCGCACCTGTCCCTTCGCCCAAGCGCATTTGCATATCCAAAAGCGGCTTTGCTTGCAAGGCATCCAGCGCGACTTGGTGGCCAGCTTCTTGCGAGCGGTGACCGAAGATTAGGTAGCCGCGCACCGCAGGGCAAAGTCTACACACAGTAAGGGCGGCGACGGTGGCAATAAAACCATCCACGATGATAGGCAGCCGATACGCTGCTGAGGCTAAATAAGCACCGGTCATCGCCGCGATTTCCAGCCCGCCCACACTCGAAAGCACGCCAAGCGGGTCACACGCATCGGGTTGACGAGCTGCTAGCGCACGCTCAATCACGGCTACTTTATGCATTTGCTGGGCACTAGTGATACCGGTACCCAAACCCACAACATCAGCGACCGGTTGGCCCGTTAGCACCGCCAGCATCGCGCTACTTGCCGTGGTATTAGCAATGCCCATCTCACCTACGATTAACGTTTTGCATCCCGCCTCGGCAGCTCGCGTCACTGCCTCAATACCTGCCGATATCGCCGTACTGGCTTCCTCACGTGTCATGGCGTCTTGGTGCACCATATTCGCTGTGCCACGCCGCACTTTGGCATCCACTACCCCAGGGGCATGAAGATCACTCCCTACACCGACATCCACCACTTCCAGGCGCGCCCTTACCTGGCGAGCAAATACATTAATTGCCGCGCCGCCTTGGGCAAAGTTGGTCACCATCTGTGCGGTCACCTCACTGGGAAACGCCGAGACCGCCTCAGCAGCTACACCATGGTCGGCGGCGAATACCACTACCCCCGGCGGGCTAGGTTCAAATCGTGTATGCCCAGTGATTTCGCTAAGCTGAATGGCAAGCGACTCCAGCGTGCCTAGGCTGCCTGGCGGCTTGGTCAGCGTATCAAGGTAAGCGTGCGCCGCTTCGCCCGCCTCACGCTCAACTGGCTGAATACGGCAAATCCACTCAGAAACGATATCGGGCATGGCAGGCTCCAAAACGGGCTGATAAAAGGCGCTAAATGGTAGCAGACCCGGCGCGTGTTTACTTGCCCCACTCTTCATGCGATTCACCCGTAACGGCTAACCTTGCGCCTTTTTCTAAACACCATATACTGTATTTATAATCATATACAGGTATTGATAGAATACAGAGGTAGCAAATGACGACTCCCGATCAAGCGCCTAGCGGTTCAACCGTGTATAAAGGTCGCGGGGCGACGTACGACCCGCACAACCGTTTTGCACCTACCCATAGCGTGGCGGAAGACGAAGGTTGGTGGCAGGTGGAAGTCTCCACCACCATCGCTACCGAAGTGCGCGAGGAAGTGACCAAAAGTGCGCTGTCGTGGAATCGCTCGCCAGATTTACCTTTTGATCGCTCGCTGAACCCGTATCGCGGCTGTGAGCACGGCTGCGTTTACTGCTATGCACGTCCTTCTCACGCCTACTGGGATTTGTCGCCGGGGCTGGATTTTGAAACCAAATTGATTGCCCGCAGCGGTTTAGTGGAGCGGTTAACTGAAGAGCTTTGTCATCCCAACTATGTGTGCCGCCCCATCAACCTTTCCGGCAACACCGACTGCTACCAACCGCTTGAAGCCAAACATCAAACCACTCGGCAGTTACTTGAGCTGCTGCTGGAGTGTCGCCATCCGGTAACGCTGGTGACCAAAAGCACCTTAGTGCTGCGCGATTTAGAGCTCCTGGCGGAGATGGCTGAGCACCGCTTAGTGCGCGTGTTCGTCAGCTTGACCAGCCTGGATGCCAATTTGAAACGCACCTTAGAGCCACGGGCGGCATCGCCCCAGGCGCGTTTGCGGGCGATTCGTGAACTCAATACCGCGGGGATTCCCGTGGGTGCGCTGATTTCGCCGGTTATTCCGGGGCTAACCGATCATGAGATCGAAAAGCTCTTGGAAGCCGCCAGCCGTGCAGGGGCACGAACCGCTGCCTGGATGCTGCTGCGCTTACCCTATGAAGTGGCGCCGCTATTTGAAGCCTGGTTAGAAGCCCACTACCCGGAGCGCGCGGCGAAAGTGATGAGCCTAATGCGTCAGTGCCGTGGTGGTAAGGCGTACGATGCCACGTTTGGTAAGCGTTTTCGCGGTGAAGGGGTATTTGCCGATTTGATCGCACAACGCTTTGCCCGCGCCAGCCGTCAATGGAACATGCAAGATCGCACCGAACAGGGCTTGAACACCTGGGATTTTCGCCCACCACGAGCGCAGCAAGATTTATTCTTTTAAGCTATTGCGTCGTTTTCATCGGGCTCTGCCCATGCTAGCCGTGCAGCGTTAAGGGTAACGGTTAGAGAGCTTGCCGCCATGGCGAGTACCGCCACTAACGGAGGTATCGCCATCAGCACCACCAACCCGAGAGCCAAGGTGTTGTACAGCGCCGAAAAAAACAGGTTCTGAACCATGATGCGCCGCGTACGTTTAGCAATGCTGAGAAGTTTCACTACACCACCCATCCCCGGCGTCATTAGCTGTGCGGAAGCTCCTTCGCATGCAGCGTCGCTGGCACTCAGTGGCGCAATACCCACATCGGCCGCGGCCAGGCTCAGGGTATCGTTTAAGCCATCCCCCACGTAGAGCGTTGGCGATGGCAACCCCTGCAAAAGCCGCGCTTTAGCTTCAGGCGAACGCTGCGCGTAGCAAGCTTCACGGGCAAGCCCTACCCGTTCGCCTAGCCAACTGACCGCGCCCTGGCGGTCGCCGCTGATCATCGCGACGACATACCCTGACGCTAACAGGCGCTTTACGCTCGGTTCGGCGTCATCCACCGGCTGATCGGTAAGATAGAACGTGGCGAGCCAACCCGATTCGTCAGCAAGCACCACCTGGGAAGCAAACGCCATGGCGGCGTCTTCCGCTTGGGCAGGCAGCGCTATTTGCTGTTTGGTTAGCCAACTAGCGCTGCCTACCATCAGCCACTCAGCGTTACTCAAGCGCACATGGCGCCCTTCCCCAGGCGCTTCATTTACGTCCACGCATTGCTCAGGACGCTTATCACCTTGGCTGCCCGACCAGCGCGCTAGCGCTTGTGCCAAGGGGTGTTCGCTGCCAGCAACAGCGGTACTGAGCTTGCGCTGCAAAGTGGGCTCATCAACGCCTTTCCGTGCTTGCCAATACAGCACCGTATGGCTGCCAGTGGTTAAGGTGCCGGTTTTATCCAACGCGACAGAGCGAATACGAGCTAGGGTTTCGAGCGCGGCGGGGTCGCGCAGCGCTATCCCCTGCTGCATGGCTTGGCCGCTACCGGCAAGACTTGCCAGCGGCACCGCAAGCCCCACGGCGCAGGGGCAAGCAACCACTAACACCGAAAGAGCGCGCACAAAGGCATCCTCCCAGCCCAACCCAAGTAGCAGCGCAGTGGGCAACGTTAGCATCGCTAGCACTAGGGCTAGCGGGCTTAGCCAAGCGGCAAAACGGTCAGCGAGCTTCTGTAATTCGCCTTTTTTGGCCTGATAGCGGCGCATTTCGTCACACAGCCGATCCAGTCGCCGCTGGCCTACCCCAGCGCTCACCTGCATTACCAGCGGCGTTACACCCAGGTAGCGGCAGCCCGCATAGACCTTCTGCCCGGCATGAAAGTAGCGCGGCAGGCTCTCGCCGGTAAGCGAGGCAGTATCGATCCAACCCGGGGCTTCCAGGATCCCATCAAGGACTACCAACTCACCGGGCGCTAGCTCGACGCGCATTCCCTCTGTCGCTTCGCTCACGGGGAGCAATAGCCACCCTTCCGCTTGCCAAGACCTTATGCTTAAGTCTGGCAGCGTCAGGGTATCCAACGCTTTTAACCCACGGTGGCGACATAGTGTCTCCACTAACCGCCCAACCAGTAAAAGCACAATCAGCATCACCGCCGTGTCGAAATAGACCTCGTTTGAGCCGCGCCATAGCAGCCAAACCGAGACCATCACTGCGCCGATAACACCAAGGCTCACCAGCACATCCATACCGGGGCGTTTGGCAACTAACGTGCGCCATCCGGCCCGGTAAAACGGCATGCCTGCGAACAGCACGACAGGCAGGGAAAATGCCCCCGACACTCACGCCACCACCAAGTCAACTCGCTCCGAAGGCAATGCACCCGCATATATCAATAGTGAAGCGAGCATCGTCCACATGCCGAAAAGGGAACCGATCATCAACCTAAGCGTCAGGTAGCGGCTCTCCTCTTCTAAACGCCCATGGGCGTCCGACATCGGCTCAAGTTGCGAAAGCCGATAGCCCAGGCGTTTAATCTTAGGGGCAAGAGTTGAGAGCTGAATAGCGGCAGGTGTGCCACTTATATAGAGCGTGGCGCTTGGGTAGTGCACGCTAACCTCACGCACGCCTTTAAGCCGCTTTAGAGAGCCCTCCACGGCTAGGGCACAGCTGGTGCACCACATACCGTGGAGGGTATAGAGCTGCTCATCCTCTTTGCTAAGCGGATCGCTTACAAACAAGGCGGAATGCCCATAATCGGCATTGCCGCAAACACAACGCCTAAGGTAGAGAAAAGATACAGCCCGGCAGAAACCGTGGCATTAAAGCGCAGCCGCCCTTCATGGCGTTTGGCCATGCGGCAACAACTCACCGTTAACGCTGCCAGTAACGCAATCGCCGCGATACTGACCACAAGCAGCATAGCGTTCACCAGGGTGAATACGCCCTGCTCGGGAGCAGGCGGCGCCACTGAGCAGGCTACTGCGTGCCCGCCGTAAACGGCCACGAACCAGATACACCATAGCGTTAAGCCAATGACGAAATGTAAAGGATGGGTAAGATGTAAACGCTGCATCGTCATGGACATTAGCTTAGCTCCCTATCACACGCGGCAGCACAGCAAGCGCGCCCACAAGTATCCAGAACGTCACCAGATTATAGCGCCACCACTGGGCAACCACGGCAGGCTCGAAAGGTGCATGGGCGCCCACAAAGCCATAACCTACCCGCAGGCCCTGCAGCAGAGTCAGCACAGCGCCTAAACCGCCGTGTAGCAGCGCATACGCCAGCCCGACCATAATGATCGCATCATGGGAGGTCTCGGTAACCGCTAGGTCTGCACTCAGCAGCACCCACAGCGTTATCGCTACCTGCACAAAGCCTAGGGCACTGATGCAATACATGCCGATTGCCAAGCCCGTATCCTTACCCTGGCGCAAACCGCGCACCCGTTTTTCGAGAATTACCACGCCAGCGGTTAGCGCCACCCCGGCAAGGATCAGCCCCACCAAGGAGAGCGGTGAGGTCTCGGGCATCCGCCACTCAGGGGAAACTGTCCATAGATAGAACCAGCCAAATAGGTAAGAGAGAAAGAACGAACCATTGGCGAGCAGCGTGATCGACATGGCCCATAGGCCGGGGCCATCCATAGTTCGCGAGTGCAGTGGTGGATCGCCGGGAGCAACCTCGGCATCTGGTGCGGCTTTTGGATGCGCCCCGTTCTCCCACGACCAGCGCAGCAAAAATAGCCCAGCGATAACCACCGCGATACCCGCCAAGGGATAAAGGCGCGTTAGCAAGCTAATACATACGACCGCCAGCGCCATGGCAGCAAACAGCGGCCACCAGGAGTTACCCGGTAGATGAATGATTTCACGCACTTTGCCGGTCAAAGGGTCAGTGCCCCACATCTCTCGCCGACCATGGGTAGCCACCGCCAAGCTATGTTGCCCTTCTGCCATGGTGCGCGGTAGATCCGGGTTATCCCATAGTGGGTGGCGCGTCTCGATCTTTGGCAGGCTGACAAAGTTGTAAGCGCTAGGCGGCATACTGTTGGCCCACTCCAGAGTATCCGCGTTCCAGGGATTATGCTTAGCGGGTTTGCCAAAACGGAAGTGCAGCGCAAAATCCAGCAGCACCATGGCAATCCCCGCCGACATAATAAAGCTGCTCATGGATGACAGCAGGTTGAAAATATCCCAGCCCATGCCCGTTTCATAAGAGTAAACCCGCCGCGGCATACCCAGCAGGCCCGTCCAGTGCATGATCAAGAAGGTGCCATTAAAGCCCAGAAAGGTGAGCCAAAAGCCCCATTTCCCGAGGGTTTCTGAAGGCATCCGTCCTGAAAAAAGCGGCAACCAGTAGTAGAGCCCGGCAATCAGTGGGAAGAACATCCCGCCCACCAGCACATAGTGCATATGCGCCACCACAAAGTGGGTGTCGTGCACCTGCCAGTTAAACGGCACCAGCGCCAGCATGACGCCGGTCAAACCACCACACACAAAGATAATTAAGAAGCCCATGATCCATAGCATCGGCAGCTTCATCTTGGGCTTACCCAGCCATAGCGTGGCCAGCCACACAAACACCTGAATCGCTGTAGGCACCGCCACCAACATACTGGCAGCGGAGAAGAACGCTTGGGCCAGTTGGGGAATGCCGATGGTAAACATGTGGTGAACCCAGAGCCCAAAACTAATAAAGCCGGTCACGATAATGGCAAAGACTGCCCAGCCGTAGCCCACAATCGGACGGCCAGCAAACACCGGGATTAGCGTGGAGACAATGCCCGCCGCAGGCAGGAAAATGATGTAAACCTCAGGGTGGCCGAACAGCCAAAAGAGGTGCTGCCATAGAATCGGGTCACCGCCACCCGCCACTTCAAAAAACGGCATCCCCGCAGCGCGCTCAAGCTCCAGCAAAACACTGCCCAGAATCAACGGCGGGAAACCGACCACAATCATTAGCGCCATGGCGAGGATATACCAGGCAAACAGCGGCATTTTGTGCAGTGCCATGCCTTGGGTACGGGTGCGCAAGATCGAGACAACCAACTCTACCCCGGCGGAAAGCGCGGAGATTTCAACGAAGGTAATCCCTAGCAGCCAAAAATCTGAGCCCAACCCCGGTGAGTATTCGCTGCTGCTTAGCGGGGTATACATAAACCAACCGCTGTCCGGCGCCATCTCTAACACCAAACTAAACGATAAAATGATGCCGCCAAATAGATAACACCAGTAACCCAGCGATGTTAAACGTGGGCAAACCAGATCCCGGGCACCGATCATCTTGGGGATCATATAAATCGCCAACCCTTCCAGCATTGGGATGGCGAACAGAAACATCATCACCGTGCCATGCATGGTGGTGACTTGGTTATAGATATCCGGCGACATAAAGTCTTGATCGGGGAGCGCCAGCTGAGTGCGCACCAACATGGCCAATAGGCCACCAATCAAGAAGAACACCATCCCGGTAACCATAAAACGTAGGCCGAGAGCGGTATGGTTAACAATGGTGAGCGCTTTCAAACCACGCGGATTGCCCCAGATATCGTGCAAGTCATTGTGCAGTTGGTTGGGCCCTTTAATGTCATCGCCTTGCGGGGTCGCTTCACGGTTAATAGTGGTCATGGGGTTAGCGTCTCCAGCCAATCACCCAGGGACGCTAAGGTGGCGGTTTCAATATCATCGTGGGGCGGCATTTTGTTGCCCGGTTTTAAGTCTCGATGATGCTGTAGCCAGTGGG
This sequence comes from Vreelandella salicampi, assembly GCF_013415105.1. Lineage (GTDB taxonomy): Bacteria > Pseudomonadota > Gammaproteobacteria > Pseudomonadales > Halomonadaceae > Vreelandella > Vreelandella salicampi. The sequence continues at coordinate 28,813 of NZ_JACCDF010000017.1, read as the reverse complement.
TTATCGCGCCCTCCTCCATGGCTATCATGCCCGCACCAAGACTGGTGCGGCTGCCAAGATCGGAAAGATCCGGACCTAATTCACCTGAAGATAGCCCTGCTACCCGGTGGCAGCTCGCGCAATGGGTCATAAATGCTTCCCTGGCAGATTCATGCTGTTGGTCGTTTTCCGCTAGCGCTGCCAGTTCACCCGTTTGGCGGGCGGCCAACCAGGCGTCGTACTCGTCGCGCTCGACGGCTTCCACATAGAGCTGCATTTGAGTGTGTTGAGCACCGCAAAACTCGGCGCACTGAGCGCCAAACACGGCTGGCTCATCCGCTTCCAAGCGGATTTTATTAACGCGCCCAGGCACCATATCAATCTTACCGCCCAAGCGTGGCACCCAGAAGGCATGAATAACGTCGGCACCGGTAACATGAAAATCAACCGGCTCACCGGCGGGCATGATGAGCTGATTAGAAGTCACCACCTCGCCCCCTTCCGCGCCGGGGTAGCGCACTTCCCACCACCACTGGTGGCCGATGACTTCAATTACCTCTGGCGGCTCGCTCAAAGGCAACGGTAAAAGCCGCTGTCCAGTAGGCACTCCGAAGGCCAGTAGCGCGGTAATGCTGACCACCGGCAGCACAATGCCACCACCAATAATCCAGCGGCGTGCTATTTTTCGCTCCTCGGCAGGCGTTCGCGTTACTTCTTTACGCTTGAAGGTATACAGCCAAAAAACAGTCACCAGCACCAATATCACGGTGCCAAAACCCAGCATTACCCACCAGATCATCACCACATCTCGCGCGGCCTGGCCTGCCGGGTCTAGAATAGATTTATCACCCGCACAGCCGGTTAGCAGCAGCCCAACTAACAGCGCTAGCGGTGCGCCAGGCGATTTGACCCGCTGCGGGGTTAAGCGTTGAATACAGAGCCTCATCCCTTGAATTCCTTTTTCTGCCCACAGGAAGTGACCATGGCAAAACCTCGTCAGCGCTCGATTAAAAGCCGCGCGTCCCTCGCCGGCCATCCGCTTCATCCCGTGATGATTCACTTTCCCGTCGCAGCCCTGATGGCGCTGGTGGCAAGCGATATTGGTTTCCTGCTGAGCGGCGATCCATTCTGGTTGCGCGTCAGCTTGTGGCTGGCCGGTGTCGGTGCTTTCGGCGGCTGGATTGCCAGTACGGCTGGAATTATCGATCTGGTCACCGTGTCGCGCATTCGACGCCTGATAACTGGCTGGAGCCACGCTCTCGTCGCCGTAGTGATGCTCTCGCTGGCCTCGCTGAACTGGCTGCTGCGCTTTAACGACCTTAGTGCGATTTTGCCCTGGGGCTTGGCCATATCGCTGCTCACCGCCGCTTTGATCGCCCTGGTGGGCTGGCTGGGCGGGCAGCTGGTGTACGAACACGCAGTGGGAGTCGAGGTTGAGGATTAAAACTAAGCTGTTAAAAAACACGGCGTTAGCTCCAATCCAGAGGCTTAGCTAACACAAACCCCAGCACGCTTAGAATGCCCGCCAGCGCAACGCACAGCGCTGTCCAAGTGGCGGGTTTAACCCAGCGGTAGTGACCAATCTCAACGCGCAGTATTAACCAGCCAAAACAGCCGTGAGCAGCGACCATGGCCACCACGGCGCCAAGTTTTAAGATCAGCCAGCCGCCCAGCAGGCCATGGATGAGAAACAGCAGCGTACCCGTGGCAATCGCGACTAAGGCGGCCGGGGTGGCAATGGAGTTATAAAAAAACCGCAGCATGTGCGGCGAGCCCTGAGCAAAACCCGAGTCTTTGCGTAGCTGCAGCGCCTGGCTGAGCAAGGCGGGAAGATAAAGCAACGAACCGCACCAGATCACTAACGCGGCAATGTGAAGCAATTTAAGCCAGGGCATCGGGGCTTCCTTGCGTTGCATAAGGCGAAGTCAGATCACTTCTTAACCTTAGTCAACTCGCTGCACTCTAGCTAGCGACTTAACTCACCTCAATCTCGTAACCCGTGAATTTGCGCAGATTAATGACCCCGCTATCGAGGATCAAATACTGCCCTTTAAGCCCCTGCAATACGCCTTCCACCCGAGGATTTTTATCAAAGTTGTGCGAGACGACCTTACGTGGAAAATCACTCACCGGATAAGTAAAGGTGTGCGCGCTCGCTTCTAGCAGGCGAATCGCGTCATCACCGTGTTCCGCTTTGAGCTGATTTAGGCCGCTCTCCAGCTGATTGAATAAGCGATCACGCTCGGCTTTCAAATCCAGCGGCTCAACCTCACCTTTAAGCATCGCGCGCCAATTGGTGCGGTCACTCACCTGCTCTTTGAACAACACCTCGACAAAACCCGCCTGTTGGCGTGTATCGACTTCCAAAATTGGCAATGCTTGAATGGCGCCTTGGTCTAGCCAGCGGGTTGGCATCTGCGTTTTGCGGGTAATCCCAACCTTCACTCCCGAAGAGTTGGCCAGATAAACAATATGTGGCTGAAAACAGTGCTGCTTGGCCCACTCCGGCTCCCGGCAGGTACCCTGGAAAAAGTGGCAGGTTTCCGGCTTCATGATGCAGGTATCACACTGGGCTAACCGCTTGAAGCATGGGTAGCAATACCCTTGGGCAAAGCTCTTTTTCGTCGCGCGCCCGCAATGGGTACAGGCAATCGCACCGCGCCACTCCAGTGTAAGCGGCTGGCCTAGCTTGTCGTTCAAAGCAAGCTGTTGCGCCCCCGCCCGTAGGGCGTAGTTCACCGGTAGCTGAACGTTTGCCGCAGGCTCAATCGCCATTTTGCGCAGGCAGCCGCGCAGCACTTTGTCACTCATTCCCTCACACCCTTCTCGTCTATATCGGTCTCATCCACGGCGTCGTTAGTTGCGGGTGGCATCCTTGGCAAGCCCAGCCATTTCCGGCGAAGCGCCCAGCCCTGTGGCGCCAGCGCCGCAGGTGCGCTGCTCTAGGTAGCCTACGCGATTCTCTTCGGGCACGTTGTTTTCCGCCTCATAGCGCATCACGGCTTCTAAACAGAGCTCGGTTTGCTCAGACGTCAAATAGCGGCCATCCGGCCATTTACGTAGCGACACTGCTTGCTTCAAGCTTTCATAAATGGCCGGGGTCATCTGGTTAATCATTTTATCGAAGGTCATATCGCTCATTGCGTGCCTCTTATCGGTTTCTCAAACGCCGGGATGAATAATACCAGCCGGTGACAAGCCCCACGAGTAGACCGCCCAAATGCGCTTCATTGGCGACATTGCCAAAGCCAACGCTGCCCGCCATATCGGTCATGGTGAACACCATCCAACCGAGCATAAACACCACCAGCATGGTAGGAACAAAAAAGCCGCTTTCGGGCACCCGGCGCGACATCAACCACACATGCCCTAAAAGCGCATAAACCACGCCCGACATGCCGCCAAAAAGCGCCGTTCCGGTGGCGTACTGCGCAAGATTAGCGCCCACGCCGGCTACGACTAAGAGAAGTAGCATAGTGCGGCTACCCTGAAGCATTTCGATTTGACGGCCAAAGTACCATACCCACATCAGGTTAAAGACCAGGTGCATCCAGCCAAAGTGCAAAAAGGCAGGTGAAAGAAAACGCCATAGCTGGCCGCTATTTAACGTGGCCGATAGCGAGCCAAATACCAAATCATCGTTGGCAATACCAATCGGTACGATGGTCAAGCTCACAATCAGCAAGTCACCGAATAGACCAATCAAGGCAAATACCAAAAGGCTTAAAACAATCATCGCCGCTGTCACGGGCACGCGCTTTAACGCCGGCAGCACATCGGCGCTGCGTTGAGCACGCCCCCGGGTTGGACGCGAAAGTACGAGCGGCTCGCCTCTCTCCCAGCGCTGCACTAACGCTTGTAACTCAACGTGCTGATTGGGGTCAGCTACCCAAATCAACTGGCCATCGGCCTCAGCCGTAATACGATGCCCGATACGGTGTTGCCAGAGAGCTTGGCGTAGTTCCCGCGTATCGGCATCGTGAGGCAAGAGCATGACGGGGTGCATTTCAGTATCTCCCTATTAACTAAAGCGGCTCGACCTTGAAGCGTCACGCCAGAACGTTTAAACCATCTTACCGTATCGAGCACCGAGATCAGATAGGGGCTTAACGGACAAATCGCGTGCGTGATGACCGATAATGGCTTTGGTGTGTCATGCTGATGGTCACTGAGCCATTTTTCTATCACCAACGACTCTTTCGCCAACCACTGGGGAGGCAAAATAATGGGGCAACCCAAAACGTTAGACTTAGCATTACAAGGCGGCGGTTCTCACGGCGCCTTCACCTGGGGCGTTATCGACCGCTTACTCGCGGATGACCGCGTTGAGATCGAAGGTATTAGCGGCACCAGCGCTGGCGCGATGAACGGCGTAGTGATGGCCGATGCGCTAACCCGTGGCGATAAAGAGACCGCTCGTGAAGCATTGCACGATTTCTGGCAAGCCGTTAGCCGTGCGGGCATGGCAAGCCCTATACGCCGCTCACCGCTGGATAAATTGACCGGCAACTGGAGCCTTGAGCACTCACCGGGCTACATCGCCATGGACCTGATGAGCCGCTTGGTCTCGCCGTATCAGTTCAATCCATTCAACGTGAACCCGCTGCGTGAGATTGTCGCCGAACGGATCGACTTTGACCGGGTGCGCCGCTGCGAGCAACTCAAGCTATTCGTGACGGCCACCAATGTCCGTACCGGTAAGCAGCGGGTGTTTCATCGCCAAGAGATGAGCATTGATGCGGTCATGGCCTCCGCCTGCCTGCCGTTTGTATTTCAAGCCGTTGAAATTGACGGAGAGGCTTATTGGGATGGCGGCTATATGGGTAACCCGGCGCTGTTCCCGCTGATGGAAGAATGTAGCGCTCGGGACATTTTGCTTGTCCAGATTAACCCCATTCGTCGCGATGTCCTTCCCACCACGGCGTCGGCCATTATGAATCGCCTCAACGAAATCACGTTTAACTCGGCGCTGATTAAAGAAGTGCGCATGATCGCCATGCTCAAGCAGGTGCTTGATGCCCAAGGCATCGAAAACTGTTATTCGCAGGCACTGTTCCATCGCATCAGCGGCGAAGAAGCCTTAAAAGAACTATCGGTGTCCAGCAAGCTTAACGCTGAGTGGGCTTTTCTGTGTCATCTGTTTGAACAAGGAAGCGCTGCCGCTGACCGCTGGTTGGAAGACAATGTCGAAGCACTAGGCGAACGCTCCACACTGGACATTGACGACGTCTATTTGCACGACAGCTAGAGGCTGCCGTCAGCACCAAACTAAGCCATAGGTAACGCACCCTGCCCCACCATGCAGCATTTGCGTTGCTGATTTGCTCGCGACCCTTCACCCTAAATAACAATAATTGACTGATAAAAATCATAAAATATTTTCTTGGCCACCTTTTTGCTTATATCTACTAGTGATGGTAGGCGTGGACCAGGCCCAACTGGGTACGAGTGCGTCGAACCTGACCTTCAATGGCGAAGGCATGTTCTCGTAAACCGACGACGCGGCGTGATTCATACGCGGCGTGTTGATGTTGATCTCGTTACTAGACCCGTGAGGCCATCCCATGGATATTCGCAACAAAGCCAACCGCATTCGGTTGCTCAATTTCTCCACACCGCAAATGCGCGCGTTCCACTTCTCTTGGTTTGCTTTCCACCTCTGCTTCTTTGGCTGGTTCGGCATTGCCCCTCTCATGGCGGTGGTTCGTGAAGACTTAGCGCTTACCCAAACACAAATTGGCAACACGATTATCGCCTCGGTGGCGATCACCGTCATTGTGCGGCTGCTGATTGGCGTGCTATGCGACCGCCTCGGGCCGCGTAAGACTTACTCAGGCTTATTATTGCTAGGCTCAATCCCCGTCATGGGCATTGGCCTGGCCGACAGCTTTGAAACCTTTCTCATCGCACGCTTGGCCATTGGCGCCATTGGCGCGTCATTTGTCATTACTCAGTACCACACTTCCATCATGTTTGCGCCCAACGTGGTCGGCACGGCCAACGCCACCAGTGCAGGCTGGGGGAACTTAGGTGGCGGCACCACACAGATCGTAATGCCGCTGATTTTTGCCGGGATGTTGATGCTGGGGGTTAACGAGGCGCTGGGCTGGCGGTTAGCCATGGTGGTGCCGGGCGTTGTGTTGTTCTGCACCGGGATTGCCTACTGGCTGTTTACGCAAGATGCGCCAGACGGCAATTTTGACGAACTGCGCGCCCGCGGCGAGCTACCTGAAGCCAACGGTGAAAACGGCGCATTACAATGCTTTATGGTGGCGGCGAAAGACATTCGTGTTTGGGCGTTATTTGTGGTGTATGGCCTGTGCTTTGGCGTGGAACTAACCATCAACAACATTGCCGCGATCTACTTCTTCGATAATTTTGATCTAACACTCGCTACGGCCGGGGTGATCGCCGGGCTGTTTGGCTTGATGAATATTTTTGCACGCACCCTGGGGGGCGTATTTTCTGACTTATTTGCCAAACAAGGAGGGTTAAAAGGCCGCGTGCGTTGGCTGTTGGTCGCCCTAATTTGCGAGGGGGTTGCCCTGATTGCGTTTTCACAGATGCATGTATTAAGTCTAGCCATCGGTATCATGCTGGTTTTCAGCCTCTTTGTGCAGATGGCCGAGGGCGCCACCTACGGCGTGGTACCGTTTATTAATAAAAAAGCGATGGGGGCGGTCGCCGGCATCGTGGGCGCAGGCGGCAATGTCGGGGCAGTCTCCGCCGCTTTTTTATTCCGTAGCGAAAGCCTTACCTACCAACAGGGTTTATTTTACCTGGGCTTGGCCGTACTGGCCCTAGCATCGTGCGTATTGCTGGTACGCTTCAGCGACGCTCAAGAAACCGAAGCGGCTATTGCCTACCGCGATGCGGTGGGCGACGACACCGGCGCCGGCGCCCTCTCGTTACGCTAAACGCCGCCTTCTACAAGACCCAGCTGCGCACGTCCAGGGACGTGCGCAGCGTATGGAGGTGAGCCACAAGGAATTGCATTATGTCTTCAGCCCAACAGCTACTGTTAACCGCCAAACGTTGCGATATCGACAACCTCACCCACCTTGCAACCACATGTGAAATTGTCGGCGATATTAGTCACTTTATTCACATGTTGCAGCGTGAGCGGGGGGCATCGACGATTTTTTTAGTCTCTCAGGGCAAACGTTTCAAACAGCGCCGCGCCACGTATCAGCAGCATAGCCAAGATGCCGAAGCACTAATGCGCCGTCGCTTGGAAACGTTAAGCGAAGAAGTGCGACCTCAGGCCGCCGCGCGCCTGCTGCGCCGCATTGCCACTGTGTGGTATGCACTTGATGAACTCAGCGCGCTGCGTCACGCCATTGATACCTTCGCCATTACACCAGACGCTGCCACCCAAGCGTTTAATCAATTGACCAGCGGTTTGCTGGCAATTGTGTTTGAAGCCGCCGATACGGCCATCGACCCAGACATCACCCGTGCCTTGGTGGCTATTTTCCATTTGATGCAAGGTAAAGAGTTGGCCGGACAAGAGCGCGCCTGTGGTGCCTTCGGCTTTACCCAAGGGCATTTTGACGAGGCCCATAGCTCGCTGCTTACTCAATTGATCACCGACCAACAGCGTTACTTTGATACCTTTCTGGAATTTGCCACACCCGATGCTCAACAACGCTGGCGGCAAGAACTGTCGCACCGCACGCTCTCCGGCATCAGCCATTTGCGCGACACTGCCTGCCAGCGCGCGTCGCCCCCTGATACGCCGGAGTCAGCGTCGATGGGTGAAACTTGGTACGAACTCACGACGTTGCGCATCGATAGCATTAAATGTGTGGAGGATGCACTCAACGCCCAGCTCACCGCGCTATGCCATGAAAAAATTCACCAAGCCAACACGTCATTGGAAAAAGCCAAAGCCGAACCTTGCGCTAACACCCCAGCGCCCTGCGAACAGCTGCTGGCATTAAGTCATTCAGAGCCGCTGGGCGATTTGACCGCCAACGCACTGAATTCTCCGCTTGGCCGTTCGCTGATAGAACTCACCCAGGCACAGTCCAGCCGCTTACAGGGGCTGAGCGATGAGTTGGAAAATACCCGCAAAGCCCTACGCGAACGCAAACTGGTCGAGCGAGCCAAAGGCCTGATCATGGCCCACCAAGGCATGACCGAAGAAGAAGCTTACCGTTTCCTGCGCACCACCTCGATGAACCAAAGCAAAAGCATGGCCGACATGGCACAGTCAGTTCTTGATCTGTCCCCCATGCTGAATCGCAAAGACGAAAGTCACTGACGTTCCCGCACTATTCGTTTGCAGGCTTACGGTTTGCATAACCTCGCTCAGTTAGCCATGCTTAAAAGCCATTGATGGTTAACCGTAAGGAACGCAAACGATGCATAAAAATGTATTACTGATCACGGGGGCCTCGAGTGGAATCGGAGCCGCCACGGCGCGTGCTGCTGCTAGGGAAGGCTACAGACTGGTGTTAGCCGCCCGCTCAACGGACAAACTCACCGCGCTTGCCCAAGAGCTCGGACCGGAAAACGTGCTAACCTGTGCGCTCGATGTCACCCGAATGGATGACCAACGCGCCATGGTCAACGAAGCGCTGGAAACGTTTGGCCAGATTGATGCCGTCTTCGCTAACGCCGGATGCGGCGGCGCGCCCGGGGGCTTCAGCCAGGCCGACCACGAGCGCTGGAAGGACATGATTCTAACCAATGTTTACGGCGTAGGGCTTACCCTTCAAGCCTGCTTACCGGCGCTAAAACGCAGCAAAGGCCATGTACTTCTCACAGGTTCTGCAGCCGGGCGTGCGACCATTCCCGGCTCTATGTACAGTGCCTCTAAGTGGGCGGTGACCGGTATCGGCTACAACCTACGCGAGGAACTGCGCGGCACCGGCATGCGGGTGACGTTAATCGAACCCGGCATGGTCGACACACCGTTTTTCGACGAACCGCCCGAACATGCGCTGCAAGATCGTGATATTGCCAATGCCGTCGTTTACGCGCTGGCACAGCCGTCCCATGTCGACGTTAACGAAATATTGATTCGCCCTACCCCACCCCTGGCATAACACGATTTCAACGGCCAAGGCGCTGCTGATCGGTCATATCAAGGGGGTACATCTCACACCTGGCCTACATAACGCGCTTGGTTCTCAGCGGATGCCGGGCTTGCCGCAACACGCTGCACCACGCTGCCCACGACAATCAAGCAGGGTGACGCCAACGGATGGGCAGCGAGTTTTTCCGGCATATCAGCAAGCGAGCCCACTAGTGACTGCTGCTCGGGCTTGCTGGCATTGGCTACCAGCATGATCGGCCACGCGTCAGGCAGCCCCGCCTGGCGCAGGCCGTGGCAAATCGCGTCGACCTTGGAAAGCCCCATGTAAAACACCAGGGTTTCATCCTTGCGCGCCAGTGCCGCCCAATCTGGGGTGCCGTCTTCGCGGCATAGCTGGGCGGTGATAAAGCGCAACTGCTGGGCATGGCCACGATCCGTCAGCGGAATGCCCATACAGGCGGCAGCAGCAGAGGCAGCGGTAATCCCCGGCACAATGGCCGCAGGCACTTGGGCGGCGGTCAGGGCATCCAGCTCTTCGCCCATTCGCGCAAAGAACGCCGGGTCGCCGCCTTTGAGGCGCACCACCGACTTACCTTCGCCCACCAGCTTGACCATTAAGGCGCCAATCTCATTTTGGGGAACGCTATGGTGACCACGGGACTTGCCGACGTAGTAGCGCTCGCTGCTCTTAGGGATCAGCGCCAGCACGTCATCGCCCACCAGGCGGTCGTAGACAACGGCGTCCGCCTGCATCAGCAGCCGTGCGGCTTTCAAGGTTAGCAACTCCGCATCGCCACTACCGGCGCCGACCAAATAGACCTGTCCGGCGCGGCACTCGCCCCGCAGCGGCAAACGTAAATCTGCACTATGAGAGGCCGACGACAACAGCGCGCGGGGGGAAAGGCGCATAAAAGCGTTAAACCACTTCTGGATTAGGGGTTTGCTTAGCGCGGGCATTGGGCCGCTCCTCTTCAATAAGTGATTTCAATTCGGGAATACAGCTACCACACTGAGTGCCGCAGGCGAGCCTTGCCCCCAGTGCTTCAACGCTGGTATCCCCCGCGCGAATGGCGTTGGCGATACTAGTTTGACCCACTTGGTGGCAGCTGCATACCACCGGGCCGGTATCCGCAGCGCCGTCGTCGCAACCCGCCAATAAACGGCGGCGGTGGCTATCACTCAGCGCCGAATCGTTAAAACGCGCTTCCAACCACGCCAGACCCGGTAGCTCTTTGGGCGGGCCGACCATCAGCCACCACCGCAGTTGGCCGTTTTCCACACAGGCCGCGCGCAACCGCCCGCTGGCGAGGTCTTGGCTGACGACCGATACGTTGCCCGGCAACCAGGCTTCAAGCTGTGTCAGCCAATCACCCACCGGCAGGGTGTCGGCAAGCTGCCAGCGCTGGCAACCGTGCATGGGAATACGCGCCCAGTAAGCACTAGTGTACCAGGGGGTTGATTCAGCTGCCCCATCGGCGACCAGCAGGGTGGCCTGCCAGCTGTTGTTGAGGGGCGCCAACGCCACGGCGCCGTGTTTCGATTCTGGCTGACCGGAGGACGGATCGGTGATGCTGTCGATCAGCGCGCTGCTTCTGGCCTGGCGGGTGAAGCAGTCGGTCCAGTGGATAGGCACAAAGACCTCACCCTGGCGCTGGGCATTGGATACCCGCACCCGAGCGCGAAATTCGCCTTTCGCGGCGGTCAACACCGCCAGCCCTTGATCAACCACCCCGGCGGTGTGAGCGTCCTCCGGGTGTACCTCCATAAACGGCTCCGCGCGGTGATTCATTAACCGAGGCGACCGGGCGGTGCGGGTCATGGTGTGCCACTGATCACGAATCCGGCCGGTGTTCAGACGCAGTGGGTAGGCAGCACTCAGCGCCTGCTTAGGCCCTTGGGGCTTGATCGCCAGCAGCTTGGCGCGACCATTGGCAGTGGCAAACTCGCCATCCTCAAACAGCCGTGCCGTGCCGTGGGGCGCGTCCTTTGTGACCGGCCATTGAATGGGTGCTAAGGCGTCATAGCCTTCTTGGCCAAGGCCTACTAAACCCGATATATCAAACAACCGCTGCGGGCTGCCTGACACCGAGCTGTTATCAACACCGTTTTCAAGCCCGTTTTCAAACCCAGATAGACGAGCGTGCTCGTCGAAGATCTCCCAAGGATGCGCATAGCTAAACGCCTCGGCAAACCCCAGCCGTTTGGCTACTTCGCCCATTACCCACCAATCGTGACGCGCCTCGCCAGGGGGCGGCAGCAGGCCCCGCTGGCGGGAAATACACCGCTCGGAGTTGGTAACGGTACCGTCTTTCTCCGACCAGCCCGATGCTGGCAGCACAATATCCGCGTAAGGCAGCATATCGGTGTGGGCGGCGCACTCGGAAACAATCACTAACGGGCACTTTTCCAGCGCAGCGCGCACCCGCGCAGCATCGGGCAGGCTAATCGCCGGGTTGGTGGCCATCACCCACAGCGCGGTTATCTCGCCCCGCTCAATGGCCTCAAATAGCGCTACCGCTTTATAGCCTGGGCCTTCCGGCAAGGTTGGCGTCAAGCTGTCGGTAGCCCAGAAGCGGGTGACCAAATCCAGGGCGCCTGGGGAGTGGTAATCCATATGCGCAGCTAACTGGTTAGCCAGCCCACCCACTTCGCGGCCACCCATGGCGTTGGGCTGGCCAGTAATTGAGAACGGCCCGGCCCCCGGCAAGCCAATTTTACCCCCGGCCAAGTGGCCGTTAATAATCGCGTTGCACTTATCGGTACCACTGGCGGATTGGTTAACGCCCTGGGAGTAAAGTGTGACCACATGCAGTTGGCTGGCAAACCAGTAGTAGAAGGTTTCCAGCCGCTCGGGGTCGACCTCGCAAGCCGCCGCGACCTCCGCCACCGAGCCCGCCGTTTGCTGGGCCGCCGCCAGGGCATCGTCAAACCCTTCGGTGTGACGCTCAAGGTAGACGGTATCAAGCCGGCGGTGCTCTTGCATCCACGCCAGCAGACCGTTAAACAGGTAGGCGTCGCTACCTGGCTTGATCCCCAGGTAGAGGTCAGCGATTTCGCAACTATCAGTGACGCGCGGGTCGATCACCACCAAACGCATCAGCGGGTTACGCTCTTTGGCGACTTTGATGCGCTGGTAGAGCACCGGGTGATTCCAGGCCAGGTTGGAACCCACCAGCACGATCAGCTCCGCTTCTTCCAGATCCTCGTAGTTGCACGGCACCGCATCGGCGCCGAAAGCGCGCTTGTAGCCGGCCACCGCCGAGGCCATACATAGCCGCGAATTGGTATCTAAATGGGGTGTGCCCAAAAAGCCTTTAAACAGCTTATTGGCGACGTAGTAATCTTCAGTGAGCAACTGACCGGAAAGGTACGCCGCCACGCTGTGGTTGCCATGCTCGGCCCGCTGGGTAGTTAAACGTTCAGCAGTGGCGCTCAGGGCATCATCCCAGGAGACCTCAACGCCATCGACACGAGGTCGCGTCAGCCGCCCCTGCTCGCCCAGGGTTTCGTGTAGCGCAGCCCCCTTAACACACAGCCGCCCGTAGTTCGCCGGGTGTTCGCGGTCGCCCTCGACAGAACTCAGCGTGCCCGCGTCTATGGTCGCCGTCACGCCACAGCCGACGCCGCAGTAAGGGCAGGTAGTTTTGGCTTGCTGCGTCGTTTTGGACTGCTGCATAAATACTCCTTGGGTCGCACCTGAATGCCGTGCATAAAAAAACGCCCAGTCCCATCTTCCAATACACTTTAAAAACGTATTGGGAAAAGAGGGCTGGACGTCGTTGCCACAGCGCACCTTCGCCGGTGCAATACTCATTTTCTAACGGCTTTGGAATTATTCGCTGCCATTGTTGTTGATGAACGCAATACAATGCGCGATTGTTCCTTGTGCATAGGTAGTTGCAAACACTAGGCCGTTATCCGCCATTTATTATCAAAATCCTTCAAAAACATAATGTTAAACAAAAACTACGCCCGCTCTCCGGCGTTCACTGCCTCGCCACCGCCCTATATTTGTGTGCTAAGAGTGCAAACCACCACCCTATGCGCACCAGCAGCGTGCACACAGTCAGTAATCGCACTCACCAGTGCTGTTTTGCGCACCCTCTCAAGGCAATGAAAACAAAGTAAAAAAAAAGCATACCCGGAAGTTGGCAGCTGACTTGCTTGTTATTAGCCATAGATAACTTGTTGGCAGCCAATGGCGGCTGCTGCGCGTTACCAGACGCCACCGGGCAACGACGCCCCTGACCTCGTTTTTCCTAATCACTAGGAGAAGCGCTGTGTCGGGGGCGTTTTTTGTTTGGTGCTCGAGCATCCGCAAAGACACAGAGGAGACACCCATGGAAACCACTTCCCGGTGCTCACCTAACGACGATCTCAACGACCATCCCAATAACCATCTAGTGATTATTGGTAACGGCATGGCCAGCCACCGATTGGTGGAAACGCTGGTCAAACAGCCCACACGCCCCCAGCGCATCACGGTGATTGGCGCCGAGTCATCCCCTGCCTATAACCGTATTCTGCTTTCGCCACTGCTGGCCGGTGAAATGCAGCAGGACGCGCTTACGCTGCGCGATGCCCAGTGGTACGCCGAACAGGGCGTCACCCTGATACTGGGTGAAAAGGTCGAAACACTTGACCGCTCGTGCCAAACACTGACCACCGACAGCGGCCGTTCGCTTGATTACGATCATCTGGTCATCGCCACCGGCTCGCGCCCAGCGCTACCCGACGTTCCAGGTATTGAGCTTGCGGGCGTCCACGGTTTTCGCGACTTGCAAGATGCAGCAGCGCTTGAAGCGATTGCTCAAAGCGACGGTGATGCGGTGGTGATTGGCGGTGGCCTGCTGGGCCTTGAAGCCGCTGAAGGGCTGCGTAAGCGCGGCAACGACATCAAGGTCAGCGTGCTCCAGCGCAGCGATCGGCTGATGAACCGCCAGTTGGATACCACCGCCGCACACCTGCTTCAAGACGAACTGACCCAGCGCGGCTTAGAGATCATCACCGGCGCCCAGTTAGCGCGGTTAGACGCCGATGCCCAGGGCCGGGTCGACACACTACACCTTGCCGATGGCCGCCAGTTGAACGCCACCAGCGTGATTATCGCCGCCGGCATTACCCCCAATGCGGAACTTGGCCAACAGGCAGGCCTGACTACCCAGCGCGGCATCGTGGTGGACGAATGGCTCACCACCAGCGACCCAGCGATTTCAGCGCTGGGCGAATGCTGCCAGTTCGATGGCACCACCTACGGCTTAGTCGAGCCGATCTGGCGTCAGGTAGAGGTACTCGCCGCGACGCTATGCGGCACAGCCAGCCAGGGCTACGCGGATGCCCCCAGCGCCACCAAACTCAAAATCAGCGGCGTGGCGCTCTACGCCTTTGGCCCCACCGAGGCCAGCGCCGAACATGACGTATTGAGTTACCACGACATTGAGCGCGGCGACTACCGCCGCCTACTGCTGCGCGATGGCCAAATCGAAGGCGCGGTGCTTTACGGCGACACCAGCCAAGGCCCCTGGTACTTCGAGCAGGCCTTGGCCGGCACCGACCTGAGCGCATTTCGTCAGGCGCTGCTGTTTGGTGCAGCCGATGTAGAAGTGCTCAAAGATCAGCAGAACGACACACCCCATTTATCGACCTCAGAGGCGGCATAATGATGTCTTCCAAGAATCCTGAACAGCTTATTATTATTGGTAACGGCATGGTCGGCCACCACTTGGTCGAGCAGTTAGTCGATAACGGCGCCCTCGAGCGTTATCAGGTCACCGTGTTTGGCGAAGAGCGCCACCGGGCCTACGACCGGGTGCACCTGTCAGAATACTTCAGCGGCCGAGATGCCGATTCGCTGGCGCTTTGCGAGGCGGATTACTACGCCACCAGTGGTGTGGAACTGCGCACTGGCGAAGCCGTCATCGAGATCGACCGCAGCGCTCACGAAGTGGTCACCGATCAGGGCCGCTACCCCTATGACCGCATCGTACTGGCCACCGGTTCCTTCCCGTTTGTGCCGCCGATTCCCGGTAACGACCGCGAGGGCTGCCTGGTATATCGCACCCTGGATGATCTTGATGCCATCCAAGCCGCCGCCGAAAACGCCACCAATGGAGTGGTGGTCGGTGGCGGCCTACTGGGCCTTGAGGCTGCCAATGCGCTGCGCGGCTTGAACCTCGACACCGCCGTGGTGGAGTTTGCCTCGCGGCTGATGCCGATGCAGGTGGATAACGAAGGCGGCGAGCTGCTGCGCGAAAAAATCGAAGCGCTGGGCGTGCAGGTGCTCACCGAGCGCGCCACCCAGCGCATCGAGGACGGCGACAACAGCCATCACCGCATGGTCTTCCAGGACGACAAGGTGCTAGAAACCGACCTGATCGTGTTTTCCGCCGGTATTCGCCCCCGCGACCAGTTGGCCCGCGAGTGCGACCTGGAGATCGGCGAACGCGGTGGCGTGGTGGTCGACGATCAATGCCGCACCAGCGACCCTGCGATTCTTGCGATTGGCGAAGTCGCGCTGTGGAATCAGAGCATTTTCGGCCTGGTCGCCCCCGGCTATCAAATGGCCAAGGCCGCTCTCGCCACGCTGACCGACGGCGACACCCGCTTTGGCGGCGCGGACATGAGCACCAAGCTCAAACTGCTCGGCGTGGATGTCGGTTCGATTGGCGACGCCCACGGTAACCAGAACCCCGGGGCGCGGATGTTCCGCTACCTCGACCCGCTGACCCAGGTATACCGCAAAATGGTGGTATCCAGCGACGGCAAGAAGCTGCTGGGCGCCATGCTGGTGGGCGATAACAGCGCCTACGACACCCTGCTGCAGTATTACGCCAACGGCATTGAGCTGCCCGACGAACCCGCCTCGCTGATTCTGCCGCAAAGCAGTGGCGCCGCGCCCACGCTCGGCCCTGGTGCACTGCCGGAAACCGCCACCATCTGCTCGTGCCACAACGTCACCAAGGGCGATATTTGCGCCACCATCGATGACGGCGCAGTCGACCTTGGCGGCGTCAAAGACGTCACCAAAGCCAGTACCGGCTGTGGCGGTTGTACGGCACTGCTGAAAAGCGTGGTTGACCACGAGCTGGAAGCACGGGGCGTCGAGGTCGATAAATCGATCTGCGAACACTTCGCCTTCACCCGCCAGGAGCTTTACGACATCGTGCGTGTAGAAGGTATCAAGACCTTCAGCGAGCTGATTGGCAAGCACGGCAACGACGAGACTCACCGCCTGGGCTGCGATATCTGCAAACCCGCCGTGGCGTCCATTCTCGCCTCCTGCTTCAACGAGCCGATCACCGACGCTGCCCACGTGCCGCTGCAGGATACCAACGACACCTTCATGGCCAACATGCAGAAAAATGGCACCTATTCGGTGGTGCCGCGTGTCGCCGGTGGCGAAATCACCCCCGACAAGCTGATCGTGCTCGGCGAAGTCGCCAAGAAGTACGGCCTCTACTCCAAAGTCACCGGCGGCCAGCGCATCGACCTGTTCGGCGCGCGCCTGGAAGACCTGCCGGATATCTGGGGCGAGCTGATCGAAGCCGGCTTTGAAACCGGCCACGCCTACGGCAAGTCGCTGCGCACCGTTAAATCTTGCGTGGGCAGTACCTGGTGCCGCTACGGCGTGCAGGACAGCGTCGGCATGGCGATCCAACTGGAAAATCGCTACAAGGGGCTGCGCTCGCCGCACAAGATCAAGTTTGGCGTGTCCGGCTGCACCCGCGAGTGTGCCGAGGCGCAAAGCAAGGATATCGGCATTATCGCCACGGAAAACGGCTGGAACCTGTATGTCTGCGGCAACGGCGGCATGCGCCCGCGTCACGCCGAACTGTTCGCCACCGATCTTGACGACGAGCAGCTGTACCGCACCATCGACCGCTTTCTGATGTTCTACGTGCGCACCGCCGACCGTCTCCAGCGCACCTCGGTATGGCGCGAAAACCTCGACGGCGGTTTGGACTACCTCAAGGAAGTCATCCTGGAAGACAGCCTGGGAATCAACGACGAGCTTGAACGGCAGATGCAGACCGTGGTGGACACCTACCAGTGCGAATGGGCCGACGCCATCAGCGACCCGGAGAAACTCAAGCGCTTCCGCAGCTTCGTCAACGACGACCGCCCGGATCCGTCGATCATTATGACCAGCGAGCGCGGCCAGCTACGGCCTGCTTGATCGGCGCGTTAACTGACTCTGAATAAAAACGAGGTACCTTATGACCACAACGGCAATGAAAAAAGAGATGGATACGATGGCGTGGCAAAAAGTCTGTACCAAAGTCGATCTTGTGGAATTTTCCGGCGTCGCCGCCTGGCTTGAAACCGCCGACGGCCCCGCGCAAGTAGCGATTTTTTATCTTCCCGGCCAGGGGAATGAGCTTTTCGCGCTTGATCATCACGATCCTTTCTCCAACGCCAACGTGATTGCCCGGGGGATTGTGGGCGACCTTAAGGGCGCGGCGGTGGTCGCATCGCCCATCTACAAGCAGCACTTCCGCCTTGAAGACGGCCAGTGTTTAGAGGACGAGGACGTCAAGCTGCGAACCTGGAAGATCGAATTTAAAGGGGATGAGGTGTGGGTAGAGGGCTAAGCTGCGTTCCTAGCTACACTTAAAGCCATGGCCGCTGAGCGCAATCCAGTCGGCCATATCGCCAAAATAGCGATACCGCGAACAAACTTGCTATCCTAGCTGGCTATTTCATTGGCACTGGCCAGGGAGCAACACGTTCGTGAAGACAGAATCCAGAACCTTAGCGTTTTCCGCCTTCATGGCGTTGCTGATCGGCTGTGCAGGCATTGCTGCTACGCTTGCCTCTAACTCGCAAGCCATTTTGCTGGACGGGTTGTTTAACCTGATTTATTTCGGCGTGGCGCTGGTCACCATCAAGGTCAGTCGCCTCGCCAGCCGTCCGGATAGCGAGGCTTACCCGTTTGGCTACAGCTACTTTGAGTCGCTGGTCAACCTATGCAAAGGCCTGCTGATTTTTGGTGTGTCGATATTCGCCCTGGTCGATGCGATTGCCGCGCTGCTCACCGGCGGGCGCGACATTGCCGCCGGGGTGGCGGTCATCTATGCACTATTTGCCACGGTCGCCTGTTCACTCACCGCCTGGGTAATGCACCGCAGCTTGCGCTTTGTCAAAAGCCCGCTGGTGGAAGCCGACAAATCGAACTGGGTCGTCAACAGCGTGATTTCGGCGTCGGTATTGACGGCGTTCTGCCTAGTGCTGTTGTTTGACGCGCTTGACTGGCAAACCGTGCTGCCCTACGTCGATCCGCTGCTGGTCATCGGCGTTGTGGTGCTGTGTATGGGCGTGCCGGTGCGCATGGCCACTCAAGCGCTGCACGAACTGCTCAACAAAACCCCACCCTCTGCGCTTACCGGGCCCATTCATCACGCCATCGAACAAGCTCTGGCCGATGTCGATACCGAAGAAGTGCGCGTACGCATGGTGCGCCCAGGCCGCATGCTGTATGTCATCGTGCACGTGGTGTTACCCAGCAACACCTTGCTTAACAGCGTAGTGAGCCTGGATGCCCTGCGCACTCAACTGGATCAACACATTCGCCAATGCTACTCGCCAGTGGTCTGCGATGTGGTCTTCACCGCCGACAAACGCTGGGCGGCACCGTCCTGTGGCGAGCTGGTGGAAAAACAGCGCTAGGCCACAGGTTAGTTACCATCAGACGTTACTTCGCTGTATACGCTGGTTTTTAACAGCAAGCCGATGACCATGATGACGCCAATCAGTAGCGCGGCCCCAAACAGCGTTAATGCCGCCGTATGCCCCACGGCATCAATCAGTAACCCCGTTGTTATCACGGGAAGGCTGAAACCTAGATAGGCCATCAAAAAATACCCTGCGCTGGCCTGTGTGGAAAGTGACTCCGAAATACCCAGCACGCCACTTAATCCACCTAAGTAAATAAACCCATAGCAGGCACTGCTAGCGGCAAACGTTCCGACTAGTACCGCTGTCAATTGACCTTGCAGCGCACCCCATGTAATTAGCGCATACGCCAAAGGCAGAATAAGCAATCCCATTATGGTGGCGTTGCGGGGTGACAACCTTCTCGCCCAGGGCTGAAACAACACACCGCAGCTGCAAATACCAAAGGTGGCAAATCCGCTCCAGGCGGTTAACCCATGTTGGCCCAACGCCGAAGGAAGAATCGCTATTACCAACCCCACCACTGCCCACGCCAGCATAATCGCTAAACCGTAATATAAGGCGCCATGGGGATAGCGCGGCAAACGTAACATGGCACCTTGGGAGGTTTTAACGGTGTGATCTGGAAGCGTAGCAACCATTACAATCGCCAGCGCAGCAGCACACAGGTAAAGCCATAGGCTAGGTGGGGCCACACTGGTTGCCTGGAGCATAAACAGGCTGGTAATGGCGGCTCCTAAACCAAACCCGAGTGCCGTGCTGGCCGTGACATAGTTCGTGGCAATACGCTTATCTTCGCCGCTCAACAACATTTGCATATAAATGGGGGCGACCGCTGACATCAGCGCCGTTCCAATACCCAGTAAAAAGCGCGCAACGCCTAACGCCAACAGGCTCGGCGCGATTAGGGTAAGCGCGGTAGCTAAAAAGCTAAGTAGCAGTGCCGTAATGATTAAGGGCTTGCGTCCTACTCTTTCGGCTAATCCATTTAAGCCCAGCAACACCGGCATGATGCCCGCCACATAGCAAGCGAAAGCAATAGTGCTCGCCCCAACACCCAAGCCGTCGCGCGTTGCGATTACATCGTAAAGAGGCGCCTGCAAATTAACGGCAGTGGTGATCATGCATAGTGCAAACGATAGACGGACGGCGTTACATCGGTTCATGACTCTGTCCCTGATAGTGACTGGCTGAACCGTTACGCTCGCATCCATACGAATAATGGGTAAGGTACACTTAACTATCATTATCACGACACTGTTCCGCTTTTTTTGCAAACAGTTAGGGGCAACAGGGCCTTTTATGAAACTACACGTTAACCGACGTGCTGCTACCTCTATAACGCAACAGCTTGAAGATGGGATTCGCGATTGGATCCAAGACCATGGCGCAGGTGGTGGCCGACGTTTACCGTCTATACGTCGCTTAGCCGCAACACACGACATCAGCCGTAACGCGGTGATCGAGGCGTACGAACGACTGGTAGCGGCAGGATTAGTGCGCTCAAAACCTGGCTCAGGTTTTTATGTAGCTGATCATGCAACTTCACTGGCATCGCGACCGTCAGCGACTCATGCATTGGAGGAGGTCACCACTGGCATGTGGGGACTGTTCAGCGCTGAGGAACACTCGCTCAAGCTGGGCTGCGGTTGGCTACCCAGCCATTGGCGTGAAGGTGATGACCTTACTCACGCCATCCGCCAAGTCGCCCGTAAAAGCCGTTCAGGCATTTTTGAATACAGCACTCCCCAAGGGCCGCTGGATTTGCGCGGTTTGATACAAGAACGCTTACGCCCATTAGCGATTGCCGCGGACGCTCAGCAGATAGTGATGACCGGTGGCGGCAGCCATTCGCTGGATTTACTGGTGCGGATGCTGCTTGAACCCGGCGATGTGGTCTTTGTGGAATCGCCGGGCTATTACAACCTTTTCGGCCTGCTACACTTACAGCGAGTCCGCGTGATTGGCGGACCGCGATTAGCCGATGGGCCCGACATCGAGCGCCTGGAGGCGTTGTTAGCCCAGCACCGTCCTAAGCTATTTTTTATCAATAGTGTGTTTCACAACCCGACGGGGAGCAGCATAACCCCTGGCATTGCACACCGTATTTTACAACTAGCCAATCAATACGATATTCAGATTGTCGAAGATGATATTTATGCTGACTTTCAGCACACACCCACCACTCGGCTGGCGGCACTAGATGGACTCGACCGAGTTATCTACCTGGGCAGTTTTTCCAAAAGCCTCTCCTCTTCGCTACGCGTGGGATTTATCGCCGCGCCAGTAGCTTGGGTACAGCGCCTAGTAGATATCAAGATGTTGACCAGTATCTCTGCTTCGCGATTTGCAGAGCAGGTGGTCACTACCATGCTGCAAAACGGCAGTTACCGAAAGCTAACCGAGCGGTTGAGAGTCAAGCTTTCTGACCAAATGGCCATAGCGCTAAGCATGCTAAAACAGGCGGGGTGGGAAATATTCAACGAACCGGTGGGCGGCATGTTCGTGTGGGCGAAGCCACCAGAGGCCATCTCGCCCGAAACACTGAGCGAGCTAGCTAACCAGTGGGAAATCACGCTATCGGCAGGGCATTTATTCTTTGCCGATCATCAACCGACGCCCTGGCTGCGCCTTAATGTTGCTTATATGCAGGATGCCAGGGCGAAGGCGTTTATTGAGGCGGCAAGTTAAAACCAACCAGCATGCCGGAATAGTAGGTAGCTCCCCCTACTCTTCTTTTCCCTCTTTAACAGGCCATACATCGTCGTCGACCAACTCAGGGCGCTTGAGAATAGCAGGGTCAAATAACGGCTCCTTAATACCCTCACGGCGTTGGCGCTCGTAATCTTTCAGCACTGATACGGCGATCGGCCCCATGATTAGAATCGCAAACAGGTTGGTGGTGGCCATTAGCCCCATGGCCAGATCAGCAAAGTCCCATACCACGCTGAGTTCCGCCACAGAGCCAAGCAGCACCATGGCCAACACAATTACACGAAACACACTGACCGCTTTTTTAGCATGACGGCGGAATAGGTATTCGATATTAACCGACGAGAAAGAGAAGTTAGCTAAAATGGAGGTGAAGGCAAAAAACAGGATAGCCAGCGCAATAAAGATTTCACCGAAACTGCCCAGGTGATCCACCATGGCATCCTGCGTCAACTGAATGCCTTCGATGCTATCTCCCGCCGATTCGGATAGCAGGCGTTCATAAACGCCGGAAAGCAGAATCACCACGGCCGTGCAGCTACAGATCACAACGGTATCCACGAACACCCCAAATGACTGCACTAACCCCTGGGCCGCCGGGTGTTTGACTGTCGCCTGGGCAGCTGCGTTAGGCGTTGAGCCCATACCCGCCTCATTGGAAAATAGACCGCGCTTGACGCCATTTTCCATCGCCGCTTTGATGGCATAACCGGCAGCACCGCCCACCGCAGGGCCAAGGCCAAAGGCACTCATTACAATCAGCGAGAGCATGTCGGGCACGGCAGAAAGGTTATTCACCAGGATCCATAGCGCCACTAGCAGATAAGCAATTGCCATGGCTGGCACAATTTTTTCAGCGGTTCGCGCCACCGATTTGAGGCCGCCATAAATGACAAAGCCTGACAAGATGGCAATCACCACACCGGTGAGCCAATTGGGTATGCCAAAGGCGCCATTCATACCTTGAGCAATGGTATTCGATTGCGCCGCGTTAAACGCTAAGCCGTAAGCAATAACCAGGAACACTGCAAACAGCGCGCCTAGCCAGCGCCATCCCAGGCAGCGCTCGATATAGTAAGCAGGCCCGCCGCGGAATACGCCATCTTCATTTCGATGCTTATAAACCTGGGCTAGGGTCGACTCGATAAAAGCAGTGGCGAAGCCAAGCAACGCGGTGACCCACATCCAGAAAATCGCCCCCGGGCCACCAATCCACAGCGCCAGCGCCACCCCCGCTAGATTCCCGGTGCCGACCCTAGCCGCCATTGACGTGGCAAACGCCTGGAAGCCGCTAATGCCTTCCCCTGCGCCCCGAGCAGTGAAGGTGACGTAGGCCATATGACGAAACAACCGGAACTGCATACCTCGGGTCATGATCGTAAACAGCAAGCCAGCACCTAGCAGCAAATAAACAAGAATGTAGCTCCAGATAAAGTTACTGACGGGCATCATGATGGCGTAAAGACCATCGCGCAGCGGGGCTATGAGTAATTCGAGGGTCTCCATGGGAATGCTCTCCAGTTTGCTTGACGACGGCGGGAAGTGCCTTGCCCCGCTGCGTGGACTGCCTTTTACAACTTCATTCGAGTCTAGACAGTTTTTTTCTCCCAACCCAAAAAAATGGCGTCAAGTTGTATTGAGCTAAAAGGAGAGTCGTTAGATGTTAAGCACCAAGCTTGGCTTAAACAACGCTGGATTAAACTCATCTGTGTATCCTCCAGGGTTGACCATAACACGCGTACCATTGTGCAGAATATCCACCGGCTCATGAACATCACCGTGTATCCATAAGTCCATCCTCCCCATCAAGTGAGTACAGCCAGTTAGGTTCGGAAGCATCCATGGTGTCCAGTCGATCCAGATAGGTATTCTGCAGGATATACATGCGTTTCACATCGCGGTATTTGCCATTGATAAAAAACTCCTGCACCAAGTGGCCCTCTTCAGTAAAACCACTCTCCGCGTAAAGATGAATTGCTTTAACATTCTCCACCGCCACAATGAGATATACTTTATGCAGGTTTAAAATCGTGAACGAGTAGTGCAGCGCTTGGCGGATCAATGAGCGTGCAAACCCCTTGCCTTGATGGTCTGGGGTAATAATGATTTGAAACTCAGCACTACGGTGGATGTAGTCGATCTCAATCAGCTCAACCAAGCCAATCGCATTCCTACCGCTATCTTCTGCGACAAAGCGCCGTTCGGCGTTATCGTGTATATGCTTGTTATAAAGCTCCTCCAACTCGTCAAATGACTCGTAAGGCTCTTCAAACCAGTAAGACATGATGCTCTGGTTATTATTTAGCTCGTGAACAAAGCGCAGGTCGCTGCGCTCTAATGCCCGTAAATACAGTGTGTGCCCCATTGCCCGCTATCCTTATGAATATTCGTTAAGAATACTCGCTGTCAACTGACTAGCTACACAGTTCCGGCTACTCAATTTTTACTAACAGACTTGGCCGTGCTATTTACTCACTCGCTGAAACGAAAACAGCGCCGCCAACGGATGCTTCCTCCCTTCTATTAACGCCCGTAATAGCTTGGCACCAATCATGCTATAACTGATGCCGTTACCGCCATAGGCCATGGCAAAATGCACTCGTGGGCCCTGGGCGTCATGTGGGCCAAAAAACGGCAGGCCGTCGTCGGTTTCGGCAAAGGTGCCGCCCCAGGAGAAGGTGGGATTAATCTCGAGTTTAGGCCACAGCGCCTCTACTTTGCGTGCTAGCCCTTCGGCTTTTTCTTCTACCCGTGCATCGCGGCGCTTGGGAATGTCCTCGTCGTCATCGTCGCCGCCCACGAGCAGGCGTCTATCGCGCGTAGTGCGCATATACAGGTAGGGGCGGGTTGATTCCCACACCATGGTATTGCGTAGCTTACCCAGTGCTTCTGACGGTATTGGGTCAGTGATAAGTGCATAGCTGCTGCGATTGAATGCCACCGGTTCGGGCAACCAGGTTTGCGACTCATACCCCGCCGCTATTACCACATATTGGCAGCGCAGCTTGGCGCCCTTGGCCAGCGTGAGCGTGACACCCAGATCGTCCGGCGTGATCGTCTCCATTTGCGTGCGGTCGTACACTTCTCCCCCACGCTCGACGACCCTGGAAAACAGCTGATACGCCATCCGATAGGGATCCATCGTGGCCGCTAACTTAGTCAGAATAGCACCCGGGGCCTTAAAGCCGTAATCTGCCCAAATGGTCTCGCTTTCAAGCCATTCAGCGTCAAAACCATGCTTTTGGCGCAACGCCAGCTCTTCTTTAAGCGGCGCGACATCTTCTTCATTACTGGCGTAATAAAGGCTTTGCTGGCGCTCAAAATCCACATCACCCATGCCGGCGGCTAAGCTTTCAAGCTCGCCGATGGCCTCAGCACAGGCGCGATAGGCGAGTACGGCATCATCTTCCCCGTAGCGCTTAGCCAAGTCGGTCATATGGGTGTCAATTTCGTATTGCAGCAACGCCGTGCTGGCGGCTGAACTGCCCCAGCCCACATCTCGCCGTTCCAGCACCACCACTTGGTGGCCATGCTTACTTAGTTCATCGGCGATGAGAGCGCCGGTAATGCCGCCGCCAATCACCACCACCTCGCATTGATGATCGTGAGTCAACTGCGGGAAGGTTTTCAACAGGCCATTTTTGACCGCCCAAAAGGGATAACCGCTTTTCAGATCCATCTGTTTGCCTTTGCTGGGTTGCCTTAGAATGATAGAAGTCTGCTGTTAACCATAGATGGTTCCCCAGAACTTGCTTGAGAAAACGCTTCCGAGTGATTGCCCCACACAATAAAGGAGATGCGCATGATTGATTTACGCAGTGATACGGTGACCCGTCCAACCTCTGCCATGAAAGACGCCATGATGGCCGCCCCGGTTGGCGATGATGTGTGGGGCGATGACCCAACGGTGAACGCGTTTCAAGAAAATTTAGCCGAGCAAGCTGGCAAAGAGGCGGCACTGCTGTTTCCCAGCGGCACCCAAAGCAACTTAGTGGCACTAATGGCTCACTGCGAGCGCGGTGATGAGTACATTGTGGGGCAGTCAGCCCACACTTATCGTTATGAAGGTGGTGGTGCCGCAGTGCTGGGCAGCATTCAGCCCCAGCCGATTGAAAACGCCGCCGATGGCACGCTGCCACTGGAGAAAATCAGCGCGGCGATTAAAGCCGACGATTTTCACTTTGCACGCACCAAGCTGCTGGCGTTGGAAAACACCATTGGTGGCAAAGTGCTGCCCGCAGATTACGTTTTGAAAGCCACCGAACTGGCCCGGGAACGCGGCCTGGCCACGCACTTGGACGGGGCACGGCTGTTTAACGCTGTCGTGGCGAGCGACATCCCGCTTAAACAGCTTTGCCTGCCGTTTGATAGCGTCTCGCTATGCTTTTCCAAGGGGCTTGGCACGCCTATCGGCTCGGCACTGGTGGGCTCGCAAGCATTGATCGACCGCGCTCGGCGCTGGCGTAAAGTGGTGGGTGGCGGCATGCGCCAGTCGGGCATTATCGCCGCCGCCTGCCAGTATGCGTTAGATCATCACGTGGCAGACTTAGCTGACGATCACCGTCGGGCGGCGCGCTTGGCAGAGGGTTTAGCAAAGCTGCCTGGCGTCGAGATTACCGCCCAGGCAACCAATATGGTGTTCGTTCGCTTTCCCGACGAGCACGTAAAGCCCCTCTCCGCCTGGCTAAAAGAGCATGGCATATTGATTGAGCTGCTTTACGCCACGCGCTTCGTTGCCCATCGCGATGTTAATGACGCGGATATCGACAAAGTCATCGCGGTGATGGAGGCCTACTTTAGCCGTCATTAAAAACCAGTCGCCATTAACCATTGAGCGGCTTAGCCAGGATAGGATGCCCCCAGGGCAAGATGGACAGCGATACCCGCCATCATCAAGCCAATCAGACCATCGATAATGCGCCATGCGATGGGTTTTGAAAGCCAGGGCGAAAGTGCAGCGCCACCCCAGGCCAGCAGACTGAACCAGAGTATGGACGCAGTAGATGCCCCCGCCACAAATACACCGGCGCTCTCCTGCTGAGCGCCAATGGCGGGTATTAGCAGCAGCGTATCCAGATACACCTGGGGATTAAGCACGGTGACGGCAAGCGTGGCGAAAATCACTTTGGTTAAGCTGCGCGCTTTGCCCGCTTCAGCGCTCAACCCTTGCCGCCCGCTAAAGGCTCTAAATAATGCCTGGGCCGCCAGCCAGCTTAAAAACACCACGCCCACCCAGCGCATGGCTTCCAGGGCGCTGGGCATCGTCAGCAGAAAAGCACTCACCCCAAACATACCCGCGGTGAGCAGGATAATATCCGCACTCATGCACAGCCCCGCCGACCACCAGTGGTACTCACGACGAATAGCCAGCCCCAGAATGTAGGCGTTTTGCGCTCCAATCGCCATAATAATACCGCCGCACACTACCAGCCCGGTGATATAACTTTCCCACATTGCCCTGCCCCCATTGTCAGAATTAGCGTTGCTCTTTGAAAACATCGCACTAAGGTAACGGGCAGCCTGGATAACTAAAAATCATCCTGCTAATGGGGTATTAGTTTTGCTTATAGAAAGTCGTCCAAAAGATATGAATCAAAATATCGACTAAGCATGCTATTAGCTTGTAGTCGCTTCGAGTGTCTCGACCAAGAGCTCAGCAAAATGGCGTGCAGAAGGTAAGGCCCCGAAATGACTAAATGTTGCTGGCAAGTAGATCTCATCCCCGCGCTGCAAGCTACGCATATACCCCCAAATACCCTCCGCGAAAAATTGTTCATGAACGGGGCTGTTAGCATAGGGGCTTTCTAAGATTATTAAACGAGCGTCAATGTCGATCAACGCATCAATACTGACAGTCGTAAAACCCAAGTGATTGTTCTGTCCTTGCCAGGCATTGGTCAACTCCAACTGCTCCAAGGCACCTTGAAACATGCTGTTGTTCCCAAAGACCCGAGCATGGCGGTGATCCATAAAGCTAATAATTAAAAAGGGGGGCTGGTCACGAGGGAGCCTATCCCGCAATACCTGGAGCTGATGTTCGCTTTCACGTATCAAGCTTTCTGCGGATTTCATCTCACCGATGTGCTTGCCTAGCTTCCGTGTGAAAGAAGTCAGTTGCCGCCAACGGCCTGTTCGTTTTTCGCTGTTATAGGGAGTTAGGATCACTACTTTGGCAATGCCTGACAGCTGAGCAGAAATCTGTGTTAAGTACGGAGAAATCAAAATCTGCTGTGGTGAAAATTGGTTAAGAAGCTCCAAGTTGGGCTGGGAGGCTAAGCCAAGGTTAGTGGAACCCGATAAACTGGAGTTAGATAAGTAATATTGAGATCCGGGATAGGTAAATGCAACTGGGGGCAACTCCATCGCAATTAGTGTTTCAACAATACGGCTATCGAGAGCGGCAATAGTTGGGGCATTAGAAGATGCTAGGCTTTTAGTAGGCAGCGTTAAAGCCGCAATGACAACCATTGCCACTACGCTATTAAATGAAAGCCTAAGGGCAATAGTGAAACCCGGCATGATGATCTCTCTTGAACGGACCAACGATGAATATTGAGAGCAGAAGGAAAGGGGCGCGCCCCCTTCCTTTGTTTTTGAGCGTGTCGTGCATTCAATCAGAATTCAAAGCGAACACCGCTATAGAATGTTCTGGGGTCACCCACGCTTATACGAGTGTTGCCTCCTGAGGCAACAATATACTCTTCATCTGTAACGTTCTTGACACCTAGGTCGAAACGTAAGCGATCACCGCTACCAACAGGTAGGTAGTACCAGAGTCCGGCGTCAACAACGGTATAGTCACCAAGCTCAAAGCCACGGAGAGTCTCGCCAATGTTGTTTCTATGGCCGTTATCGCCATAGCGGTTGCTTGTATAGGTAATGCCGCTGCCGATACCTAGCCCTCGAAGCGCACTTTCTGGGTTCTGAAATTCATAGCTCGCCCAAAGGCTAGCAGTCGTATCAGGGACGTTACGTGGTTGGTTACCGTTTGTTGCATCATTATCGCTGACGATCTCAGCATCAAGAAAACCAATGGCGCCACGCAAGTTGAAGCCATCTATGGGGTTAGCTGCCATGGAAATTTCTATACCCTGGGATCTGATACCACCCGTTGGAACAGGCTCTCCATTGATGTTTTCGACCACATTGTCTTCGCGAAGATCAAAAATAGCTCCAGTAATAAAGTAACGGTTATCGGCTGAGCTCCATTTTATGCCCGTTTCTACCTGTTGTCCCTCACGGGGATCCTGCTCAAAGACTTCTTGATTTCCTACATATATATTTTGGGCTCTTCGTCGTTTCATGTGGATTTGGCCTGATCAAGCATGCGCCCGACTGGGCTACCGATCAGGTAGATCATGGCGATGAAGTTGGCCTCGTTCCGGTAGCCGCGTGCACGTGATCTGG
>NZ_JACCDF010000016.1 GCF_013415105.1 Vreelandella salicampi | reverse complement strand
CCAAGAGACCGATATACGGTGGGTAGCGACCCTGTCCGTCGAAAATGGCCGTCTAGGGGATCAAAAAATTCACAATAGCGGGGATAGGGAAAGTCTCGGCTTCAAGTTCACGGATTCAGGATTCTCTAAACAGTCGAGGTCATGAGATCGTATCATCGGAAACGCTATCGGATTTCAAGCGAACACTTGAGCTTCATGATTCATGTTTTGGGTTGGGTAAGTTTTGCGTTGTTATCTTGAAAGCATCGCAGTTTATCGAACGCTGCAAATCTGCAATAGAAAAGCTCAATTTCCACGGCAATCTTGGATTGGTTGACTATTTCAATGAACATGAGTTTCATGGAAACATGCCAGAGGGGGATAAGCTAGGCTACCAAAAACGGAGTTTGTTTTCTCATCAGCGCGAGTATAGGGTAAAGATTGATACCAATCGTCCTGAGCCAAGTCCGTATATCTTGGAAGTAGGTGACTTAAGCGATATCGCGGTAATAACCACGCCAAAAGAGTTCAACGCTCAGTTGGAATTGAAGCTACCGGATGGCAGCCATGCATAACAAAGCGCTGCTACGGAAAATTTACTCGCTGGCGCTCCTAAATTTCCGCAGAGTGCGGCGTTAGGTGCCCATAAGGCTGAGAGAATCATGCTAACTTCAGAAGAACGATCAGCTCTTGAAGAAGAAGACCTATATTGGTTTGAGGAGCTGTTCTATCGAGATCTAGAAAGTTGGTTTTCTAGCGACATCGCTTGCTGTGATAACTGTTATGATGAATTTCTAGAAAGTTGGCCGCACGCATACGCTGCGGATGATGCAGCTTTTCAACGAAGTGGAATTGATCTGAGCTGCTTTTATTCAGGCTCTAGGCTGCAGGAGGTATATACAGAGGAAGAGTTTTTCAGATTCCTTAGGCTTATCGAATGTCCACGTTGTGGAGAAGAGATAAAATACAACATCTGGCCCTACAACTTTCCTTTTGATGTGGTTGAGGGGTTTGAAGAATATCTCATTGAGATATCAAACTTATCCCAGAAAACACCATTTCTTATACTCAAGCATAGCTTTGCTAAAGAAATATACAGCACGCTAGAAAGCTTGTCTGAAAGTTCGGAGCCAATAGCTCTTTCAAATAGTTTGTATAGGGCTAGAGCATCTGCATCTATGAAATCATATGAGATATCAGAATTCGATTTTCCGCCAGACCAAGTGGTCTCAGAGGGTAGGTATAACCATGCTGGAATTCCAGTTTTATATTTAGGTAGTACTCCAGAAACTTGCTTTTATGAAATGCGAGAGGTTGCCTGTTATATTGCAGAGGTAAAAATTAACAAGGTCATAAAGGTTCTTGACTTGGTGGACTCGTATGATGCACACGAAGAGCATCACGATCTCTTGAATACATTGGTTTACTCAGCGCTAATGAGCGCTAAACAGGATGACACCGGGTGGTATAGACCAAAGTATGTTTTTTCTCGCTTCATTTCTGACTGTGCAAAATCTGTTGGATTCGATGCAATAAGATATCCATCTACTAGAGTAGGTAGTGAAAGTTATAATCTTGTGATACTTAGCCAAAGCTTTTCATTAAAGCATAGTTCGACTTTGGGAAAAATTTTTGAGTACGACTTGGGGACACCTAACAAGTCAGAGCATTCGGGCGTAGACGCCGCCGGTGTTTGAAGCGTTGAGGCTGTAGAAAAACCCTTTTCATGGCTCGGTTTGGTAGGATCGGGAAAAATAGACGAGGAGTGGTCAGCATGCCGCGCTTCAAGCCTTATAACCATGACCAGAACGCCATGGTGGTGATCAACTACCAAGATCAACTCCAACCCGGCACCTTCGAGCACACAGTGCATTATCTGATCGAGCATAAACTCGACTTGTCGGTTTTCCATCCTAAGTATCGCAACGACGCGACAGGTCGGTTGGCCTACGATCCGGCCATTCTGTTGAAGATCATCCTGTTTGCCTACTCTAAAGGCATCACCTCCAGTCGCGAGATGCAGTGGTGCTGCGAGACCAATATTATTTTCAAAGCCCTTTCCGGCGATACTGTGTCCTACTTCACCACGCTGGCGAGCTTCGTCAGCCGCCATGCCGATGAGATTGAAGCACTGTTTGAACAAGTGCTGCTGGTCTGCCACGAACAGGGCTTGCTGGGCAACGAACTCTTTGCCATTGACGGCTGTAAGATGTCCTCCGATGCCTCTAAGGAGTGGTCGGGTACGTTCAAAGAGTTGGGCGAGAAGCGGGAGAAACTGAGAGGCCTGATTCGGCATCACCTACTAGAGCACTACGCGCGTGATGAAGCCGAAATGGAAGCCGACTTGGATCGGGATATCCGCCGGGCCAAGACGATTCTCTTGTTAGATGCCGCCATGAACAAAGTGGATCGATTCCTAAAGACGCACAGCCCAAGGATGGGCCGGGGGAAGCGAATCAAGGAAGTGAAGAGTAACCTCACTGATAACGAAAGTGCCAAGATGACCACCAGTAAAGGCACGATTCAGGGCTATAACGGTGTGGCCAAGGTGGATAAGAAACATCAGATCATCATTGATGCTCAGGCCTTTGGCGAAGGCCAAGAACACCACACATTGCAGCCAGTATTGGAAACCGTTGAAGCGCGCTTTAAGAAGCTGGGGATGGCGGAGAACATCTACCAGAAAGGCACCGTCGTGACCGCGGATACCGGCTTCGCTAACGAAGCCAATATAAAATACCTGCACGAACGTCAGATCAATGGCTACATCCCCGATAACCAGTTCCGCAGTCGAGATCCGAAGTTCGCCGACCAGAAAGACAAATACGGCAAGCGCCACCAGAACCTACCGGACAAAGGCTGGCGAGAGACGACACCAGCCAGCGCGTTCCAGTTTGATCCTGTAAAGCTAACGTGTATCTACCCAACCGGCGAAAAATTGACCTATCGAGGGCAACGCGACACCGACAATGGCAAGATCCGGGTACACTTCGAAGGGCGTTTGCTGCAATGTCGGCATTGCCCAAAGAAATACCGATGCATGCAGAACCCGAGCTCTGCCGACCATCGCAACGGTGCTGGCCGCCAAGTGTCTTTTATTATTGAGAACAATCTCTTACCGAATTACACCGACTGGATGAAGCACCGCGTCGATAGTCCCAGGGGCAAAGAAATCTACAGTCATCGCATGTCAGTCGTGGAGCCCGTCTTCGGCAACATTGGCACAACGAAAAGGCTGAGCCGCTTCAGCCTGCGGTGCAAGAAGAAGGTGCAAGGTCAATGGAAGCTCTACTGTATGGTGCACAATATTGAGAAGTTAGCGAATTATGGTCATTTGGCCGCGTCATGAGGGTCTTGGAGCGGGGTATGTTGCTTTGTGAGCGCAAAACACCGTCTTCAACTAGCTTTATCTGGGCGCTCAAGTGGCTGAATGCCAATATTAGGATGACTCAGCAAGATGACTGGCTGAGCCAAAAATTAGGACGACAGGCGATAGACGCGGCTCGAAATCGGGTTTTTCTACAGCCTCGTTAGCACCTCAGTACCGAGGAAACTCAAATTGGTAAATCTAAGATTTGCCCAAAATGTAGTAATCCTATTCAGTTATATATAAGCTTCAAATTGGGAGCAATACTATTTATTCCGGCTGTAGTCAGCGCTCTTGTGCTTAATCCTCTTTTCTTAAATGCAGGATTGAGTGGTTCTTTAGCTATTGGATTAGTGTGCGGTTTAATGGTTCTTTTTTGCATGCGGCTTAAGGTGCCAAAGGTTAAAGAAAATGCATAACGAGTCAATGTTGCCGGATAGTTCCTCTGCCGCTTCGCAGCTCCAGAACTGCCGCAAATTTCAGAGTTAGCAGGGACTTACGATGCCATATGATCTGCCGAACTGCCAGAGCTGTCCTTACTTTGACCAGGTTTTTCTTCCGAGTGAAATTAGAACTCTCGTTCACAGCCACCAGTAGAGCTTGAAAGGCATCGTATCTGCAAGACCAGTATCTTTTTTAAAGCGCTCCAGCTATTCTATAAGTTCAGGTTATTCAAGGCGATCCAACAATATTATGACGAGAAAAACACTAGGCTTAAAGGTGAAAAGGCAGATAGATGCCAAGCCCGCCGACGAGGTTGAAGATCAATTCCCTAATGATCCAGAAAAACGTTTTTTAAATGGCGTCGCTATTCATCCTTCCCCACGCATTGTTTTAGAGCCTGGTTCTAAGCAGCGTACTGTGCGAGCGATGGATTTGATTACGCCCATTGGGATGGGGCAACGTGGGTTGATAGTGGCGCCGCCGGGCTCTGGCAAAACGACGATGTTAAAACATATCTGTCAGGCTGTGGCAGAAGCTCATCCTGACATAAAGCTGTATGCCTTGCTTATTGATGAGCGCCCTGAAGAAGTGACAGATTTTAAACGCAGTGTGTCGGCAGATGTACATGCATCGTCTTCAGACGAAACCTACACACACCATGTGCGTATGGCCGATAAGCTTCTTGAGACGGCGCGTAAGCAAGCAGGCGACGGTCATAATGTGATGATTGTGATCGATTCTCTTACCAGACTCTCGCGCGTTCATAATGCCGAGCAGCGAGGCAATGGTCGCACTATGTCGGGTGGGCTGGATTCTCGCGCGATGGAAATACCACGAAAACTGTTTGGCGCCGCGAGAAAGATCGAAAACGGCGGATCGCTCACTATTCTGGCCACCGTGCTGGTGGATACCGGAAGTCGAATGGATCAGGTGATTTTCGAGGAGTTCAAGGGCACGGGCAATATGGAGCTCGTGTTATCCCGGGAAGTGGCCAATCAACGGATTTTCCCGGCGATAGATATTGCCAAAAGCAGTACCCGGCGAGAAGAGCTGTTGATTGATGCAAAGGATATTGAAAAAGTAAGGACATTGCGCAGAGCCTTGACAACGCTTAAGCCAGTAGAAGGCGCGCAGAAGTTACTTGAGTTATTGGATAAATATCCCACTAATGCCGAGCTGTTAGATGCGTTTTTGCCAGATTCGTGAAATATCTACAATAAGGAAGCTCACCTTTTTCAAGAGGTGAGCTTCTTTGGTAAGTATTAACGATTACTTTGTTTTTTATAGTTTAAGTTTGATTCAGGTACTGCTTTTCGAACCGGAAAGCCTGCAACCTCTTTGCGCTCAATAATGCTTTTTAACCGTCTTTCAATGGCACAAAGATTTTTAAAGTCACTCATGTCGACTAAAGAGATGGCTTCCCCTGAGGCGCCCGCGCGGCCGGTTCGGCCAATGCGGTGGATGTACTCTTCTGGCTTAAAGGGTAAATCATAATTCACCACACGGCTCAGTTCGCCAATATCCAACCCCCGAGCGGCGACGCCGGTGGCCACCAGGTACTTCAGTTCGCCGGTTTTGAACTGAGCCAGAATCTTTTCGCGCATCGCTTGGCTTCTATCGCCATGAATGGAATCCGCTGTGATGCCGCGTTTTTCCAGTTGAGCAACAAGCTTGGCTGCATTGTGTTTTTTCTCGGTAAAAATAAGCGCCTGATCCCACTTTTGCTCGTTAATCAAGTGGCTCAACAAGGCGGATTTCGTGTCTTTATCGACGGTAATTAGCCATTGTTGGACATTAGCGGCGGCGCGGATGTTGGGAGAAATGGATATTTCAGCCGCAAGATCGGTCATCTTGCTATCTGAAAAATCGTAGGCGAGGGCGCGAACGTCGTCGGTCATGGTGGCCGAAAACAGTAGGTTCTGACGGTCTTCAGGTAGGCGCTCTATGATTTTATGGATATCGTCGACAAAACCCATGTCGACCATTCTGTCCGCTTCGTCCAATACCATGACTTTAAGTTCATCAAAGTGCAGTGCACGCTGATGTGCCAAATCAAGCAATCTGCCCGGCGTGGCGACCAGAATATCCACTCCTTTGATCAGGCGTTCTTTTTGAGCTTCGGTATCCACACCGCCATACATAGCCATAGAGGTTAAGTGTGTGTGTTTAGCGTATTGAGCCACATTGGCTTCGACCTGAACCGCTAGCTCACGGGTCGGCACGAGAATCAGCGCACGTATCCGCTTGCCACGTAACGTGCCCGCGTTACTGAATCGCTCTAGCAGAGGAAGAACAAAGGCAGCGGTTTTACCTGTGCCTGTTTGTGCGGTGGCGATTAAGTCGTTGCCCGAGAGAATGGCAGGAATCGCTTGTTCCTGGATGGGCGTTGGGGTGTTGTAACCTAGTTCGGTAATCGCTTGAACAAGATGAGTGGATAATCCTAGTTTTGCAAATGGCATAAGGCGCCCTGACAGATCGTCGTAAGGTGTGTCGAAAAATGAAAAATGATGCAGTATAGCGTAAAAGCAGCCGTTCGTTGCTCGAGTAGTGCAATTCGTTTCATAGTGCTGAATTGCGACTTCTGTGATGAAATTAAAGGCATTCATTAAATAAATGGTAAGTGATGCTTTATAGTACGCTGATCATGGTCAGATTTAGCTTTAAAATTGGAGAGATAACATGGGCGATATAGGATTCATTTTTGGAATTATGGGAATGTCGATGGGCATCTTGGGGTTTGTTTTTGGCATCATTTCATTTTCTAAAGTTGTTAAGCTAGAGAAGAAATTGGCGAAAGTGGAGTCTCAGGGTAATTGAAGTTAGGTCGTGAGTGAGCGAAATGAAAATGCAATTAAATTCACTCATTTAAGTCGCTGCACGCTTGTTCCTCGCACCGTTTATGGCAAACGTTAATCAATATGCAAATGAACCCCGTCATTCAAGAAGAAATATCCGGCTGTGGCATCGCATCATGCGCTGCTCTTGCGGGCATTACCTATGCGCAGGCGAAAGAGACAGCAAACGCCTTAGGTATCTATGCCGAAGACACAGCGCTTTGGTCAGACACCGAGTACGTCCGTAAACTCTTGCGTGCTCTGGGAATCACAGCTGCACCCACGGAGACACCATTCGATACCTGGGCGAGTCTTCCAGACAAGGCGCTGTTGGCGATCAAATGGCGCATGGAGCAGGGCAAACCTTTCTGGCATTGGGTGGTGTTTGTTAGAAGTGAGCAGGAGGCATTGGTGCTGGATTCCAAGAAAGCCTTGAAAACCAATGCCCGTCGCGACTTTGGGCGCATCAAGCCCAAGTGGTTCATTCGTGTAGATTAATGCTTGAGGGCTGCTAATAAGCGCTATGAGCTAGCGCTTGGTTCTTGCTGAGCTCTCGCTTTCTGCTCAGCCTGATCCAAAAGCACCGGCCCACTACCGATTTCTGCTAACTGGTCGTCCGGGTTATAGAGCGGGCAACTGGTCATGCTCAGGCAACCGCAGCCTATACAGCCAGCCAAGTTACTACGTAGCTTTTGCAGATAAGCAATCCTGCCATCCAGCATCTGCTGCCAGTTTTTTGAAAGCTGCTGCCAGTCTTCAACCGTCGGTGTGCGGTTATTGGGCAGTGATTCAAAAGCTTGTTTGATCTCCTCCAGGCTGACGCCGACTTTCTGCGCGGCTTTAATCACCGAAATCCGCCTTAGTACTTCCGGTTTATAGCGGCGCTGGTTGCCCGCATTGCGCCAGCTTTGGATCAGACCTTGTTGCTCGTAAAAGTGCAAAGTACTGACGTTAATGCCGCAGCGCTTTGCCACCTTGCCAACACTCCAAATTGCCTCTGCCATCTCACACTCCTGAATCTTTTTTGCCATTTTTCTCCAAAAACAGCTTTACCTCAAGTGAAGTTGAGGTTTTATTCTGCCATTTCACTTAACGCAAGGAGATACTTATGTACTTGGAACACGTGAATCTGGTCGTTGATGATATGGATGCCATGCTGGGCTTTTACCGTGCTGTATTCCCGCATTGGCGGGTACGCGATGAAGGCCATGGCGAGTGGTATGGCAAACCGCGTAAATGGGTGCACTTTGGTGACGACGAACATTACCTGGCGTTAAGCGATCACGGCGAAGGGCCGAACCGCGATTTGAAAGGCCACAGCGTTGGCTTGGCCCATTTTGCCTATGTGACCGATAACCTTGATGCCGTTGTTGCCAGGTTGAATAACGCGGGTTATGCCATTGCGAAACCAGGGGCTGTAGAGCCGTTTCGCAAAAATGTCTATTTTCTCGATCCGGCCGGGTTTGAAGTGGAGTTTGTCGAGTATCTGAGCGATATCCCGGCCGAGCGGAATTTAAACCGCGATGCGCAGGAGTCAGTAACGTAGAGAGGGGGGGCAATAAGGAGAACAGCCTGGCGTTGATGAGGTTCAAATAGAAATTATTTGCGCCGATATCGTCACCGAAATGAAAGCCGTCAAACACGCCTTCAAAGACCATGGCATCAAAGCCCAGAAGGGCATTGAGCTATAATGACAACTACCGATGCGTAGTTGAATGAGCGCAACGTAGTTGGGCTATCGCACCCATGGCCGTTGCTATGGCGCTTGTCGGAGCACAATTTGTTGCGCGATCAGCGGCTATCCTGCCACCGAAAATCATCGCCCACCAAATTCTGGTACCTTGCCCTATTTCGCCACGCTGACCAACTGCGTTAGCCGCCATACTGATGAGATTGAAGCGCCATTAGACAAGACCTAACGCTGCAGAGTTTTGATGTGCTGTAAATATGCACATATTATTGGTGCATAAACAGGAGAAGTTGCTTAAAGAAAATGCCAGAGCCCTGGCAAGCTCGAACGCATACGTTGAAGCTAACGGTTTGCCTCTCGCACGGCACCGTCAGTTCTGATGGCTCGTTTCGATATCTTCGAAAATGAGGGTGGGGCTGGCTATCTGTTGGATGTTCAGTCAGGCCTTCTCAGCGGCTTGAACACCCGAGTTGTCGTGCCACTGTTGCCCAAATCCTCTGCGCCGGCCCCTGCCCAGCGGCTGAATCCTGTATTTAGCATTGAGGGTCAGGAGCTAGTAATGGCCACTCAGTACATGGCAGCTGTACCCGAAGGTGAATTGCGTTCTGGCGTTGGTAGCCTTGCTGAGCAGCAAGATGAAATCTCTGCAGCGTTGGACATGCTGTTTTTGGGCTTTTGGTGTAAAAAATCATAATTCTCAGCGGCGTGCTACAGTTGCCAATGAGGCCAGTCTCAGCGACGCCTACTCCATTACGGTTTCGTCTCAATTCCAAAGCCGCGCGTGCTGGGCGGCTTCCGGCGACTAGAAAAGCTAATTGCGGTGGCTCGTAGAGGAGGCACAATGGCGTCGACTGATGATTACGATAAGGCAGCAAACGACATTCGTCGGCCTGGAACCTCGCAGGCAGACGGGGTGCTGGATACGCGAGAGCTGATTCGGCATGCCACACTCGCGGCCTCCAGTCATAACACCCAGCCTTGGAAATTTCGCATTCAGCAAGACTCGGTCACCATCCTGCCCGACTTCTCACGGCGTTGCCCGGTGGTCGACCCAGATGACAGCCACCTCTTCAAGAGCTTGGGCTGCGCCGCTGAAAATCTCGTTCATGCAGCGAAAGCGCAAAGCTTCTCGGCTGATGTCCGATTTGATCCCGACGAAGACGGGGTCGTTATTCTTCTGCACCGTGACGCCTCAGCTCATCCAACGGATCTTTATCGAGCCATTCCCCAACGCCAGTGCGTAAAGACGGCTTATGACGGCAAGTCACTTGAGGCGTGGGAGCTTGACGTGTTGGAGAAAGCGGGTGAACGGAAGGACGTCCGAGTAATTATGTTGTTGTCAGCGGCGCAGAAGGACGCGGTGATTGACTACGTTGCTCGAGGGAATATCGACCAACTGACTGACCGAGCTTTTCGAGATGAACTCGTTTCCTGGATTCGTTTTAATCCCAACGAAGCAATACGCACCGGCGATGGCCTGTCGGGGCGAGTCAGCGGTCAGCCAGCATTGCCGACCTGGTTGGCGAAATGGATCATCAAGCTGGTGCTCACCCCAAAAGGGCAAGCCGAGACCGATGCCACGAACATCAAAAGCTCAGCTGGCGTGGCGGTTTTCGTGTCACGGGAAGACGATAAGGCCGCGTGGGTTGAAGCCGGCCGCGCTTACGAGCGCTTCGCGTTGCAGGCGACCGCCCTTAATGTTCGAACCGCCTTTATCAATCAGCCTATCGAAGTGCGTTCGTTGCGATCAAACTTTGAACAGTGGCTGAACCTGAGCGGAGAAAATGCGCAGCTAATGGTGCGTTTTGGCCATGGCGGCACTGCGCCATTCAGCTTACGTCGCCCAATTGACGACGTTGTTCTGGAAGAATAACGCGCTACATTGGTGGGTACTGGCTATGCAAAGTGACGTCGAACACATCATTCCAGCGGAGGCACTGAGTGTGCGGAACACTCTAAACTGACCTTCCCAAGCATATTCAACCCAGCAACGGGCTTCGCAAAAATACCCAAGCCAGTGCGGCGATCTTCAGACCAATCGAAACCGCCAATGGCTTCTCACCCTACGACTGCTTGCAGCCTGTCTTCGAGACGCTACCCATGCTCAATGATGATGAGCTTAACCCGCTGCTGCTCTGGCAATGGAAAGAGACGTTACCGATCTAGTTGAAGCCTGCCTAGATAGGATTAGCGGATTGCTTACTCCTTCTTACACCATCGACGATTTTTGCCTCCCCCGAAACTAGTAATAACTTGGCGAGCGGGGCATAGCAGGTGCTGGTGTGCATTCCGTCATATCAGCTATTGCGAATTATTATTTATAAATAATTGAATTATAAGAAATCTTAAACGAATGTTCGATGAAACATGCCCCCATGTTCGCTAGTGCACAGAAAGCGTTTTACTCACTGACTAAGCTGAATAAGAGATCGGCAAGGGAAGTGCCAAAAGAACATTTTTTTGTGCTGCTTGGAGCACATCGTACGGCGTTCCGTTTTGGAGATGCATGATCGCCAGCCATAAACAGATATTTTCCTGAGGCTGCAAGTCGTCACTTTAACGCTATGTCAGCCCCGAACAGGAGCCCTCTAACATGAATATTGCAAACCAAAATAAACGAATTGAGAAGGAAAATCGAATGAAAAGGACAGCAATTGCCATCGCAGTTGGCGCTCTGAGCTTCGGCCTTACCCAGGGTCTTCATGCCCAGGACGAGGAGTCTCAGGCGAATGAACAGAAACAGACGAACCCGGAGGGCACCCAGGGAAACGAACAAGGCCAGGGAGCCAAGGTTCGCATCGAGGGGGAGCCCGCTGACGTTGATATCGAACAGGAGCCGGCTGAGATCCAAGTTGAGCAAAAGTCGCCGAATGTGACCGTCGAGCAACAGCCGCCGGAAGTGACCATTGAGCAGCCGGATCCCAACGTTACCGTCGAACAGGCAGAGCCTAACATCACGGTCGAAGAGCCGGGCGAGGTCGACGTTGAGATTGAGAGCGCTGAAAACGTCGATGCTGAAATGCGTGATACGGATGAACAGAATCAAGATGAGGCGTCACAAGACCAAGCCTCAAAGGGTAATGCCTTCATTGACAGGGAGGTCAGAGAGATCGAAGGCTATACCGTCTACAGTCAGGAAGACGATGAAGAGATTGGTGACATCGAGCGCGTTGTTCGAAACACCCAGAGCAATGATATCTACGTCGTGATTACTGAAGGTGGCTTCTTCGGATTCGGCGAAGACGAGATGGGTTACAAAGTGGATGATCTAGAGCTTCGCAACGATGATGAGCTTGTGGTTCGTTCGAGCGACGATGGAGAGTCCGGCGACTATGGCAGTGATCAGTTCGAAAATATAGATACTAACCAGACCCTTCGTGAGGCTATGCAGAGCAACTAAACATTGTCCCTATATGCGTGAGCCATGGCACGAATATCCATGGTATTTGCAGCGCGGCTTAGGCCGCGCTTTTTTTGCGCCAGGCATGGCGCACAGCGCCTGACAGGAAACTGCGCTCAAGGAGGTGGTGGGTCTGGTAGCGCACAGACTCCACTCCTGAAACTTGAAAAACTCAGGTTGCAAGCACGTTGATAGGAATTTGCGAGCCACGGATAACTCCATGAGCCATCGCGCGTTGCAACCTCTTACGAGTATCTCCGCGCTTGGCGTGCTTCTTGCGGCACCTTATGTACCGGTGCGAATCTGAAATGCATCAACAGCAAGCATTCGACTGACTGAATGCCGAGGAGTGTGTAATGACGCCATCCAACCTGGATCCCAATCGCCCCAACGCGGACAGTAAGCCTGACGACACCAGTAGCGGATCGCCGAAACAGCAAGCTGATGAAGCCGCTCGCGATGTGAAACGCGACGTGGGCGCCGAAGCGCGCGAGAAGGCAGAAGCTGGACAGCAACAGTTCGCGAATGAGGCAGATAATTTGTCAGAGGCCATCGATGCAGCCGCATCCAAGCTTGATGACAAAGACCGCGAAGGCCTAGCCCGCTATGCACGCGAGTTGAGCAGCAACCTCGCGACTGCCGCCCAACAGCTTGAAGACCGCAGCGTGGATGAGCTGGCCAGCGATGCCAAGCGTCTGGCCCGGGATAATCCTGCGCTGTACATGCTCGGCAGCATTGCCGTTGGCTTTGGCTTGTCGCGATTCTTCAAGGCAAGCACCGAGCATGACCATGAGGGAAACAACGCAAGCCCGACTGATACTGACCGGAAAGATGACAGTGTCCGAAATGACGATGTCTCTAGCGGCGAGCCTATCCAGCGCCGGGAACGGGTCGACATGACGAACACGTATACGAACTCGACTGCCCCGGGCAGCGATAACGTGGGAGAGACGCTATGAAACAGGAAAACGGAACTGCACCGTCGCCAGCGGCGAGCGATGAAAACGGTGCTGACTCGATTGCCGACCTGATTCGTAACCTCTCAACGGACTTATCAACGTTGTTCGGCAAAGAAATCGAGCTGGCGAAATCTGAAATCGGCGAATCTATCTCGGAGGCGAAAGCCGCCGTCGGTGCGATTGCGGCGGGCGCTGCTGTTGCCATGGCTGGGCTCGTTGTCCTGCTCATGAGCGCGGTGTACGGGCTCAGCAACGTATTAGCCCCATGGCTCTCAGCGCTGATCGTCGGCGTAGCAGCGCTGCTGGTCGGCTACCTGATGATCGGTTCGGCCAAGAAAAAAATGAGCGCGAACGCGATGGTGCCGGATCGCACGCTGGATTCCACGAAGAAAGACACAGAGACCGTCAAGAGGGCAGCACGATGAACAATACTACCGATACCCGCAGTGACGACGATCAAAATGACGAGACGAAAAGTCCGGAACAGCTGGAGCGCGAAGTCGACCAAGCACGCGCGCGCCTCGGCGAGAGCGCAAGCGAGCTGTCTGATCGGTTTTCGCCCGGCGAACTCATCGACCAGGCGCTTGGCATGGCCCGGGAGCATGGCGGAGAGTTTGGTCGCAACCTGGGCGCCCAAGTAAAAAACAACCCGATGCCGATGACTTACCAGCGTTGGCATCTCGTGGTTGATGATGTCGTCCGACAGCAATGGTGCGGCGCATGCTCAACAACCGCAGAATACCAGCACTGGCAAGGACGAGCACAAGCTCAAGGATGCCTTTGGCAATGCCACCGCGAAATCACAAGACAAGGCCGCCGCAGCGGGCGATCGCATGCACAGTGCAACCTCGCACGTGAATGAGTCGGCACAGAACGCTCGGGAAAGCCTGTCGCAGTTCTATCGAGACCAACCGCTGATTGCGGGGAGTCTCGGTATCGCCATCGGTGCCGCACTGGGTGCGCTGGTACCGCCGACTGAGATAGAGGACGACATGCTTGGCGAAAAGAGAGATCGCAGCGTCGAAGCTGCTAAGTCTAAAGCGGCAAGGAAATATAGCGAGCTTCGCGAGTCAGATGGGTCGGAATAAACCGCTCCCCGAATAGCGGCGTCGCTGCGAGCGCTGAACCTCATTCTAGGGTGAATGGCGTGCTTGCCAGAGTTCGCCGCTGTCCGAAGCTCTGTAGCGTATTTTTTGCTTGGCTCGCCGATGTGCAGCAGGATTACGCGTTTATACACCGTCGGCTTGAGCTGCTTGAAGGCTCTCTCTTCTTAAGGGCTCTCTCAACGAGAGCGTTTAGCATATTTCTCTGGCACTTCCTAAACGGATCCTTCCAAACACGTTGAGCCCAGCAAACCCACCCTGATAAGCAACACCAACACCTCGTTAACAAAAGCGTCAAAATGATCGCCCGTGGGGGTATGC
This sequence comes from Vreelandella salicampi, assembly GCF_013415105.1. Lineage (GTDB taxonomy): Bacteria > Pseudomonadota > Gammaproteobacteria > Pseudomonadales > Halomonadaceae > Vreelandella > Vreelandella salicampi. The sequence goes on along the minus strand of NZ_JACCDF010000016.1, from coordinate 74,900 downwards.
CCAGAGGGTATAATAACGCGGCCATGGCGGTGCTACTGTGTTAAAAGCGGTTATTCTATGAGTGCTGCTTTTTAAACAGGTTTGTTTTTTTTGTTATTATTTTATGATAGGTGAAAGGTGGTTGTTCATGATTAACACCAAAATATATAAGGCGGTTTACGAATTAGCTGAAAAGCTAATGAAAGCCGCTGCGAAAGATGATAGAGAAACATTCGATGCGCTTTATGCCGAATTGAAGGCGATTTGCACGGATAATGAGAACACCGATAAAGATCACCCAGAACAGTGGGAAACCCTGGCGGACTTTACCGAAGAGTTAGATGAAGCGCTGGCTCTCTACGAAAAAGCTCTGGATAAAGCCATTGACATGGAATCGAAAGACCATATGGCATCTATTGGTTTTTCCATGGCGACGTTTCAAGTGGAACTGGGCCAAACGGACGATGCGATCAAAAGCCTTCAACAGGCAAAAGTTAGCGCCCAAGGCATTGAAGATAACGACCTGAAAGCAGAAATTGATGAGCTGCTCAAGAAACTAACTACCGGCCAGGAACCCCATTTTGACCAATAACGATATTTTTCGCCGTATCCGTTACACCTTTGATTTAAAAGATAACACCATCGTGGATATCTTCGCCCTGGCGGAGGTCAGCGTGACCCAGCCGCAGGTGACGGCCTGGCTGAAGAAGGATGACGATGACGCCTTTGTCACCATGAAGAACAAAGAACTGGCGGCGTTTTTGAACGGGTTTATCAGCTTCAAGCGTGGCAAGCGGGAAGGCCCCCAGCCGGCGCCGGAAACGCAGTTGAACAACAACATGGTGTTCCAGAAGCTGCGCATCGCGCTGAACATGAAAGCGGACGATATTTTGGACGTGTTTGAGCGGGTGGGGCTACCGTTGAGTCATCACGAACTCAGCGCCTTTTTCCGTAAGCCCAGCCATAAAAATTACCGAGAGTGTAAAGACCAAATATTGCGGAATTTTTTGCTCGGCCTTCAACGCCAATTACGACCTAGCCCCGATGATGTAGGTTCAGAATTCTGAATTCATAACATCGCACCACCATTTGGTCACGCCTCTTGTGGGCGCTCTTCCTGACGATGTCCAGCGCACCTGCTATGTTAAATAACATATTTTCTACAATATTATATTTCACGTCTATGCGCAGAGTTAGTGTTCATGAACTATGTTGCCGGTTTGTTTCTTGCCTTCAGCGCGCTGTCAGCGTATGCCTCGGATAGTGCACCCAACTGCGAAAATGCCATGACGACGGCGGATATCAATCAGTGTGCATTGATTGAGCTAGAAGCCGCCGAAGCGGAAATGCACCGCTATCTTGACGCGGCGCTAAACGATCATGAAACCGATGCGGCCCTGGTGGAGTCGATTCAGCAGGCGCAAGAAGCCTGGGAAGGCTACCGCCAAGCCCACTGTGATGCGGTGTATACGCAGTGGCGCGATGGCACCATACGGGGCGTTATGTCGTTGTCGTGTAAAACACAGCTTACCCAGGCGCGTACGCATACGATATGGGAAACCTTTTTAACCCCTATGGATGTAATGACTGGGGAACCCCCGTCGTTACTGCCAAAGCCAAATCGTTAAGTGTCATTTGTCTGTCCGCACGCTTTTCAGGCTTCCTTACATCACCCATCCAGCTAATGCCTGCATGCCCAAGGCGATTAGCAACACGACGACACCGCCTATCAGGCTGGTTAGCAGCGCGTGGCGCTTCCATAGCACAATGACGCGGTTGCCGAAGCGGTGTACCAGCCAAGCAAGACCGAAATAGCGAAGCCCTCGTGCCATGAGCGCCGCCAGGGCAAACATCAACACGGGATAGCCTGAAAGGCCAGCGGTGATCATCGCGATCTGGAAAGGAATCGGCAAAATTCCCAGCGTTAAAATGGCCACAAAACCGTACTGGTTAAAGAAGCGCTGAAAGGACGCGTAGGCATCCTGCATTCCCATCGAGTCGATAAACCAGGTGCCTATCGACTGGAAGAGCACCATCCCCACGCCGTAACCAATCAGTGAAGCCGCCAGGCAGCCAAGCGTAGTGGCGGCGGCCATGGCCCACAAACGCTGCCGATTAACTGCCATCAGTGGGATCAGTACCAGCTCAATGGGGATCGGCAGAATAATGGTTTCCAGAAAAGATAGACCGGCCAGCAGCCAAAGCATGTGCTGGGAGCCATTGATACGAACGAACCAAGCTTTGGTTTTCGCTGTCGAAAAAGCCATGAGGAGCGGCCGCTATGCGGACGGGTCGACGCGGCGATATACCGCTGCCAACAGGCTGTAAATGCCAAAGGCAAAAAGACCTATCGCGACAAATGCCAACAGCCACTTCCCGTAAATTTGGCTGCGAAGTGTGGTGAATACTTCATCAATGCCTCCCGCCTCGCTAGGGTCAAATTGGTAGGCCGCGATAATAAAAAAGCAGCCGACAATCACAAACACTAAACCCCGCACGGCTAAGCCAAAGCGACAAATCGGATAAGCCCATTGCTGGGTTTGCTTCGGCATTTCGAAGTGTTTGTCGAATTTGGCCTTGTAGCCTTTAAACGCGTGGGCAATACCGACACCAATCAATACTAAGCCCACCGCACCTACCAACCAACGCCCGAAAGGTTGCTGCATCAGCCAGCCTGCCACACCTTGCGAGCCGCCGCCTGAACCCCCTGAGGAGCCACCGAATTGGAAGATAAGGGTGGCAGCAAAAAAGGCCAGCAGCGTATGGGTCACGGCGCTCGCCAATAAGCCCGCGCGAATCGCTAATCCCCTGGCGCCGTGGCCGTGATGGTCGGCGTCTTTTATCGACTGAATGCAACGCCACATGGCGTAGCCCACCAACCCCACGGCCATGATCGCTAATAAAACTTTACCAAAAGGGGCGGTGAGCACGTGCTCTAAGGCACCACGGCTGCCCTCTGTTTGCCCCCCTTGGCCAAATGCTGCCAGCGCGGCCAACCCGCCAACTAATAAGTAAACCACGCCGCGTGCGGCGTAGCCCATGCGCGCAAATAGCGAGATGGCGTCTCGGTGGTTGGGGGTCTGGGATGATGTGGCCATGGTGTCCTCCTGACAAAAAATGGCGTTGCAAAATATCCGTATTCGGGCGGCTGCCTATATTGTGGAAGTGACGTGCTATTGTTTAGCGTAGGAGAAGTCAGCGGAGGTGCATAGTTATTGCCTGCTGGAACTGGCTTACTTTTATCTTCGTTTTCTATCTTATTGGCTCGAGTAACGCATGGCTGATTCCCGTTCACCTATCTTCTGGCGCGACACGCGTATGCCCCATGTGGAGCTGCGTAAGATTAGCGATGCACGGCAAGTCTGTTACGCGCCTCATAGCCACCCGCACTGGTCGCTTGGAGCCGTTACCGCAGGTAGAAGCACCTTTTGCTACCGCAATGCTACCTATCAGATTACCGCCGGGGATCTGGTCATGATGAACCCCCATTGGGTGCATGCATGCAACCCCATCGAGAACCAGCCCTGGGCGTACCTGATGCTCTACATCGATACCGCTTGGCTGAGCGACTTGCGCTATCAATTGGGCCTGCTAGATGATTCTTATTGGCAAGACATAGCCACCGCCGTCATTACCCAGCCAGCGCTTTATGCCGGGTACTGCGATATGGCCGCTTGTTTGCTGGATGAACAACGCGCTATTGGCGATAAGCAAACGGCATTAATCGCGTACCTGTCTAGCATGATGCAAACACTGGCCCAGGAATCCCCCGCGACATTGCCCCAAGCCCCCGGCGCGCTGGAACACGTCGCGGCCTATTTGCGTGCCAACTGTGCTGCCGATATATCGCTTGAGTGCTTATGCCAGCAGTCTGGCTATAGCGCTGGGCACCTGATTCGCGCCTTTAAACAGCACTTTGGGCTGACGCCCCATGCCTACCTGATTAACCAGCGTGTTCAGATGGGACAGAAAGCGCTTAAACAGGGGCAACCTATCGTTGAGGCGGCTCTAAACGCAGGCTTTAACGATCAACCTCACTTCCAACGCACCTTCAAGCGGCTGGTGGCGGCGACGCCAAATCAGTACCGCTATCCGCTTCTCAAACAACAACAGCCAGTCAAAACAGCAGAAACAGTGCGCTAGCGGCCAGACAAACAGCCAGAGTTCGGTTAATCGTTACCAAGATGATGGGACGTTGAACATAGCGTTTGAGAAAGGCGCCTGCGTATACCCAACTGGCCAGGGATAACCAACAAATAGGCAGGTAGAGAGCGGCGAATAGCCACAGTTGATAGGTCGCGTTGCCACTGGTGTAGGCGCCAATACCAGCGGCAGACGCCAGCCACGCTTTGGGGTTGAGCCACTGCATCATGGCGCCTGTCATAAACCCTGGCGCTTTGACGGCGCCTTGTGCCTGCAAGTGGCCGTCGTGCTGTAAAAGTTGATAGCTGAGATAGACTAAAAACATAATACCCGCCCAGCGTAAGAGTTCTTCCAGTATCGGCACTTGGCTCAGCAGTGAGTAAAGCCCTGCGCCAATGCCTAAAAACAGCGCCACAAACCCAAGCGTAGCCCCGGTGACAAAGGTAAGCCCTTTAGCGATGGGGTAGTGGGTGCCGCTATTCAGGCAAACCAGGTTGACCGGCCCCGGCGAAATAGACGCGGCCAGGGCAAAGGTGGACATGGGGAGCAGTAAAGGTAGCAGTGGTGACGCGCTCATGGTCATTCTCCTTGGTAGTACAAGGAGATTGCCGGAGCGCCTTCGGGTCGTATTGCATAAAATTGAGGTGGCTGCTTTAAACGCTCAGCCTTAATAATGCCCAAACACCGACCAGCCGGTGCGTTGGACAAACATTTCCAGCGCTTGGGTGCCTAGCAAACTGTTACCGTAGCTATCTAATCCCGGCGACCAAACCGCAATAGAGCCATAGCCCGGCGCGATAGCCAATATGCCGCCGCCCACGCCGCTTTTGCCAGGTAGTCCAACCCGAAAGGCGAACTCCCCGGAGGCGTCGTAGTGGCCGCACATCATCATTAGCGAGTTGATACGTCGTGCCCGCTGGGGCGCCACCACCCGGATACCGCTGGGTTTGTTGATGCCATCTGAGGCCAAGAAAAGCCCGGCATGAGCAAGCTGCTCGCAGCTCATCGCGATAGCGCATTGATGGAAGTAGGTGCCCAGCACTTTATCGACATCGTGGTCTAGACGACCGAAGGCCTTCATAAAATGCGCCAGTGAGGCGTTGCGATCAAGGTGAGCCATCTCTGACGCAGCCACGGCATGGTCGAAGTAAATGCTGTCATCATCGGCGATATAGCGCACAAAGCTGAGGATTTCGCCCAGCGTTTCTTTGGGTTCGTGCCCCATCATGATGGCATCGACCACCGCAATAGCTCCGGCATTGATAAACGGGTTACGCGGTTTGCCGCTTTCGTGCTCAAGCTGCACGATGGAGTTGAAGGGGTCGCCCGAGGGTTCACGGCCTACTTTTGACCAGAGTGAGTCGCCCATCTGCCCCAGCGCGATGGTCAGCGTAAATACTTTCGAGATACTCTGAATGGAGAAAGGCGTGGTCGCGCAGCCCGCCGAGTATACTTTGCCATCCACGGTGGCGAGCGAAATGGCAAACTGCTGTGGGTCAACATGGCCGAGCTCGGGGATGTAGTCGGCGACCTTACCCCGCCGTTCGGCGTTGGCCATGGTATCGGCGATGTCATTGATTAAGTCTTGCATGTGTTGATCGTTTACCATGGGTTAAGGCAATCCTCGCCCAAGCGGAAATGAGTGAAAATGTCGATGGAACGTAGAGTGTCTGATCGCCCGCCAGTGCGCAAGATTCGGGTCGGCACGCAGGCCTTGATCGCTTAGGCTGCCAGTATTAGCACATTGATAACCTGTAACCTGGCGGTGAGTGAGGCGAAAATGAACGATTATGCGCGTATCGAGAAAGCCATGGCCTATATGGTGGCCCATGCGGCGGAACAGCCCAATTTGGAAGCGGTGGCTGCTCACGTTCATTTAAGTGCCTTTCACTTCCAGCGGCTTTTTTGCCGTTATGCGGGGATTAGCCCCAAACGCTTTTTGCAAGCGCTCACGTTAGAGCGGGGCAAGCAATTAATGCAGTCATCCACCTCGCTGTTGGATATTGCCCACACGCTGGGGCTAAGCGGTGGCTCACGGCTTTACGATCACTTCGTGCAGTTAGAGGCGGTCACGCCCGGCGAGTATAAGCGCCAGGGTGAAGGAGTGGAGATCGCTTACGGTGTCCATGAGACACCTCTCGGGAGTCTGTTCGTCGCGATAACGCCCCGGGGTATATGCCGAATGGGGTTTGTCGATATGACAAATTCGCAAGCGTTATTGGCAAGGCTTGCTAAAGAGTGGCCGCGCAGCGCGTTTTACCATAGTCCTGATGCCACCCGTTATGCGGTGGAAAGGCTGTTTACTCAGCCCGAAGAGGGGGCTACCGCCGTGTCGCTGCACGTGACTGGCACTAACTTCCAGATTGCGGTTTGGCGAGCGCTGCTGACGATTCCAGAGGGCCAACTGGCTAGCTACAGCCATATCGCCCAAGCGTTGGGCACCCCTAAATCATCCCGTGCGGTAGGCAATGCGGTGGGCGCTAACCCGGTCGCGTTATGGATCCCCTGCCACCGGGTGATTCAACAGAGTGGTGCACTAGGCGGCTACCGCTGGGGCGTCGAGAAAAAACAGTTGGTGCAGGCATGGGAGCTGGCGCAAGTAGACCACTCTGTATTTGAGCTCGAGATAAACCCATAGCGCTATCCGTCAGTGACTTTCGCTGCTGTCTTGCACCCTTAAACACCTCCCGCTAAAGTCTCGCTCTTGTTCACCTGGGCGAGACCTCTTTATGGCCACATTGATGATTCAAGGCACCACCTCGGATGCGGGTAAGAGCACCGTGGTGGCTGCCCTTTGCCGCGTGCTGGCAAGGCGTGGAATATCGGTGGCGCCATTTAAACCCCAGAACATGGCGCTGAATAGCGCCGTGACCGAGGACGGCGGCGAAATTGGCCGCTCTACGGCGTTGCAAGCGCTGGCGTGCGGGCTTGAGCCTCACAGTGACATGAACCCGGTGCTGCTCAAGCCGGAAAGTGACCGGGGCGCCCAGGTGATTCTGCGCGGGAAAGTCCACGGCCATATGGGGGCGTTGGATTATCACGCCTACAAGGTCGAAGCCAAGAACTCTGTCATGGCCGCTTGGGAAGCGCTTTCGGCGCGTTTCGATGTGATCATCGCCGAAGGCGCGGGTAGTCCGGCGGAGATCAACCTGCGCGCCAATGACATCGCCAACATGGGCTTTGCCGAGGCTGCCGATTGCCCGGTATTGCTGGTGGGCGATATTGACCGCGGCGGCGTCTTCGCGCAGCTGGTAGGCACATTGGAATTGCTCTCGACATCCGAGCGCTCACGCACCCGGGGCTTTATTATCAATCGTTTCCGGGGCGATGTCGGCCTGCTGGAACCGGGGCTTGACTGGCTTACCCAGCGTACCGGCAAGCCTGTAGTGGGCACCTTGCCTTATCTGCAAGGCTTGCTGTTGGACGCCGAGGATAGCGTCGGTCTCAGCGGCTGCCAAAGTGAGGCGCCCAGGCTCAGGGTGGTGGTGCCGGCGTTACCGCGTATCAGCAACCACAACGATTTCGACCCCCTGCGGCTACATCCAGCGGTGGCGCTTACGTTCGTCGGGCCGAACCAAGCTATTCCCCCTGCAGATCTGATCATTCTGCCGGGCAGCAAAAGCACCCGAGATGATCTTGAATGGTTGCGTGCCCAGGGCTGGGATACCGCCATTCAGCGCCACTTGCGTTACGGTGGCAAACTACTGGGCATCTGCGGCGGGTTTCAAATGCTTGGGAGCGCCGTTCACGATCCGGATGGGCTGGAAGGCGATACTGGCTCGACCCCTGGTTTGGGGCTACTGGATTTCGATACCCGCATGGTCGCGGGTAAGCAGCTGCACAACGTTCATGGGCAGCTGGTGCCGGAAGGTATCCCCATCGACGGCTATGAAATTCACAACGGCATCAGTGAGGGGGCGGCGCTGGCGAATCCTTTGCTGAAGCTGGAAGGGCGCGCTGATGGCGCTATCAGCGCCGATGGCCAGATCATGGGCACCTACCTGCACGGCCTTTTCGACCAGGTTGATGCGTGTACGGCGTTGCTGAAACGTTGCGGCCTAGAAAATGATGGCAGCGCCGTGGATTACGTCACCCACCGATTGGCGGAACTGGATCGGTTGGCGGATGCGGTGGAGGCCCATCTGGATATGGCGTTTATCGAATCATTGCTGCGTTGATACCGGCTTTCTAGCCTGGGCTCTAACACTGCAGTTAGAGTATTTCCCGGGTTACATCGAGCATTCGACCTTCGACCGTTCGCTGGATCTTGTCTTCTATCTCGCTGCAAAGGGTTTCGACCTTTTGCGGTGACGTGGCGGCCACGATGAAGGTCCATTCGCTGGCGTCGAGCTTGTCATGGTCGGCGCTTTCGCAAACGGCAATGGCGGGGTTGCGCCCGAAACGTTCGTGCAGACCGCCGACCCGTTGTCGTTTTTCCTTGAGTGAGCGGCATCCCGGCAGCGAAATCTTCATGGTAAGGACGCTGATATGCATAGGCGTTGTGCCCCTTGTCGATGGTTGGCGTTGCTCAATTATCCAAGTCTAGGAAGGCAGTTTTTTCGTCCGAAAGCCGCTTAATGAATATGCTAGGCTTTGCCTTTTGGCAGAGCATACTCCTGTACCAGTGCGTATTGTCATGCCCGTTATGGAAGGATAGTGAAATGAAAGTGGTAACTGTCAAAGCCGTGGAGCAACGTGAGGCCTGTCTGGCGCGTTTGTGTGCCGAAGTCTATGGCCAGCAAGCGGGATTGACGCCATTGGTGATCTTCGCGGGCACAAGACGCGTACTGTTCGCCCAGGAGGCCGCACGCTTGCTGGCGATGGTGGATAATCAGGGCGCTCCCCAAGCGTTGGCGTTGCTGGTGCTGGATGAGGCGGGGGAGGGCATGACCGTGCGGCTTTCCTGTTCGTTGACCCATGATATCGAGCCGCGGCGGCGACTGATCGAGGAGCTTTCGCTCAAGGCACCGCTGCGAGTCGAGGTGGAAGACCCGGCCGATGAAGTTTTCTACCAATCCTGTGGCCTAACACGCTGGTTTGACGGCGCGGATAACCAACGAATTGGCCTCGGCGCGCGTCATCCCGCCAACGATATCAGTGAATTGACCGATACCTTGAGTATCGACGAATACGCCATCCTGCGCAGTTTCAAGCACGACCCCAAGCGTTTCGAGGAAGATAAACAACGTTTTGTCGAGGAATTGGCGGCGTTCCCTGAGACGCTTTAGGTGCCTACCTCGTTTATGTGAGTAAAACGTTGCCGCCCCATAAGCGTTATTTCCTGCTTTTAGGCTTGGTTTGCTCACCTTGTTCACGTTTAAACGCATTAGTGTTCGCAGCGCGTGCTAATGCCGAGCGCGGAAATGCTGTTCGCCGCCCGCCACGTCGTTTTGCACTGCGTCTAGCAAGGTCCTGTCGAGCGACGGATCGTCCAGCGCTATCAAACCACACTGCGCCAGCGCTTGGCGCAGGCTAACCTGCTCGTCCAGCCGCTGGTAAACCACTCGCACACAGCAGGGCATGCGCTCGCTGTTATCCGCTACGCCCATTTTTAGCCCGGTTAAGCGCGTGACTTGGCTTTGAAAGCTGGGAAATAGAATGGTCTGGGTAATTTCATGGCCATTGAGGGTTTCGTGATCGACCATAAACAGGCGATCCGCAAGCTTAACTGCGGTGCCGACGTAGCGGTTGTGGCACGTTCGTGTGTTGGCTGCGGTTTGCATACGCTCGGTGCGCTGGTACACCACACCGCCTTCTCTGGCTTCCAGGCACACTAAGGTGCGCATCAAGTATCCCGGGCGCGACATGGAGTGGTAAAGCTCGAAGTAGCGACCCAGGTAGCGCTCCATGCCTTCGCTGCCCCGTTGAATCAGTGCATTTGGCCAGGGGAGGGTGCTTGGTGACGTGTCGGTGTTGAGCTGACCGGTTTGCACCAGGGCGCGAAAATCGTGGTGAGGCAAAGCGATGTCTTCCGGCGTCACCCCAAAAAAGTGGCAAATGCGCTGAAGTGCAGCGTGACTAGGGTAGTAGCGCCCGCTTAAGTAGCGGTTGAACTGGGCGCGGTTGATTGACAGGCGCCGGCAAACTTCGGCAATGGACGGGTAGTAGCTGCACAGTAGGCGTAGGTTGGCCACAAATTCATCATGCATGGACGTGACTCAAAACTCTCAAACGGGTGGCGGTGGGCTAATGTGCCGCCTTGGGCCGGTTAGTGCAATGCTTACCAAGGCGAACTGGGGTGAAAAAGCCATATGTCGATCCGGAAAATTCACCGCGACAAGCAGGTTTTCAAAAACCAGGTAGAGCTGCCGGAAGGTACTTCAAGGGAAGTCCAGGTCTCTCACTAGGCGCATCATTTTTATAGGTGACGCAGTATGGTGCAGCAGATGGTGCAGCGAGTGCAACCAACTGCACCGCTGCGCCAAATTTATTCTTGTTTCAGGCTTGGTAAAACGTTCTCCGCAACACGCGAATTCAAACATAACGCTAATACAAAAACGCGGAGAGAATCACATGCTCGATATGCTCAATGACCTCCTCTGGGGCAAGGTCCTACTAGTGCTGTTGGTGGGGGTTGGTATCGGTTTTACCGTTGCGTCCCGCTTTGTGCAGTTTCGTTACTTCGGCCAAATGTTTCGTATCCTGGGTTCCGGCCAAGCCTTTAAGCGCAACAAACATGGTCATTTAAGCTCGTTTCAGGCGCTGGTGCTTTCAGTGGCCGGGCGCGTCGGTGGTGGCAACATCGCCGGCGTTGCCGTTGCGATTACGCTGGGTGGCCCAGGGGCGATTTTCTGGATGTGGCTAGTCGGTTTGATGGGCATGGCCACCAGCTTTTTGGAATGCACCCTGGCGCAGACGTATAAAGAGGCCGAAGGCGATGGCACTTATCGCGGAGGCCCTGCGTACTACATTGTTAAAGGGCTGGGTAAGCAGTGGCGCTGGCTGGCAGCGTTCTACTCGATACTGCTGCTGTTGACCTTCGGCTTTGCTTTTACCGCGCTGCAATCCTATGCAGTGGCAACCTCCTTCGGCGACGCTTTCGGCGTGCCGGTGCTGTATAGCGGTATTGCCCTGGCGATGCTTGTCGGGCTGATTATCTTCGGTGGTATTAAGCGCATCGCGCGTATCTCTGAGGTGTTGGTGCCCTTTATGGCGGTGAGCTATATCGCCATCGCGCTGCTGGTCATCGCCATGAATATTGGTGAGATCCCCTGGATTGTTGCCTTGATCGTGAAAAGTGCCTTCGGGCTTGAACCAGTCGTCGGTGGCGGTATTGGCGCGGCGATCATGATGGGCTTGAAGCGCGGCCTGTTCTCCAATGAAGCGGGCTTAGGCAGTGCGCCCAACGTGGCGGCGGTGGCCTATGTGCCGCACCCGGCCAACCAGGGCATCGTGCAGGCGTTTTCGGTATTCATCGATACGGTGATTATCTGTTCCGCTACCGCATTCGTCATTTTGCTTAGCGGTGCATACGATCCCTCCGTCGCTGGCGGCGTTGAAGGCATTGCGCTTACCCAGGCGGCGTTGGCCGATCACGTCGGCGAGTGGGGCCGCACTTTTGTTAGCCTGGCGCTGCTGCTGTTTGCCTTCAGCACCATTTTGTACAACTACTACTTGGGCGAGAACAGCTTGAACTTCTTTAGCCGCGATAACCAGAACCTGTTTAACGCCTTCCGTGTCGCCATTGTGCTGCTGGTTTGCTGGGGTGCGACGACTGATTTGGGCACCGTGTTCGGTTTTGCCGATGTCACCATGGGCCTTCTGGCAGTGGTCAACCTGATTGCGCTAATCATGCTGTTCAAATGCGGTCTACGCATTTTGAAAGACTTCGATGTGCAGCGTCGCCAGGGCATCAAACAGCCGATTTTTGATGCTAACCAGCATCCGGATCTCGACCTGGATCCTAAAGCCTGGGAACTCGACCCAGAAGAAGCGCAAGCGTTAAAAGAGCGCTTGCAAAACGCGCCTTCTAAGTAAATTTGCGCACGTATTATCGCATAAGAAAAAGGAACGCCCATGCCCCGCGTACTCATGCTCTACACAGGCGGCACCATCGGTATGCAGCCTTCGCCGCAAGGCTATGTACCCTGCGCGGGGCTGGACGAACGCTTAGCGGCGCATTTGGCACTGGGCGACCTTGAGCGGCTGCCAGCGTTTGATGTCATGGAAATGCAGCCGCTGATTGATAGCGCCGAGTTAATGCCCGAGGCCTGGAACCGCTTGGTGGCACAGCTAAAAAGCCACTGGCATCGCTACGATGCTTTTATCGTGCTCCACGGCACCGATACCATGGCGTATAGCGCTGCGGCGCTTTCGTTTATGCTCGGCGCGCTAGACAAGCCGGTGATCTTCACCGGCTCCCAAATTCCACTGGGTGAGCCCCGCAGCGACGCGCTGAGTAATGTGGTCAGCGCTCTGCAGTTGGCGGCGCATCCAGACACCCCTTGCGAAGTCAGCCTGGTATTTCATGACCGGCTGCTACGCGGCAACCGGGCGCGCAAAGTGCGTACCCAAGGTTTAGACGCGTTTGATTCTCCCAACTTCCCGTGGCTAGGGGAGCTTGGTATTGGCGTATCGCTTAACCAACAGGCAGCACTGCCAACCGGCACTCCCAGCTTTTCACCTATCGAGCTGGACCCTGATGCAGTGGCGGTTCTGCCGCTGCACCCCGGTATGTCGCTGCGACGTGCGAAGATGTTATTGGCCGATGAGACCCTAAAAGGGCTAGTGCTTTACAGTTACGGGGTGGGCAACCCGCCCAGCTTTGAAGGCGAGCTGCTAAGCGCTTTAACGGCGGCCAATGAACGCGGCGTTGCGCTTTTGAACGTGACACAGTGCGAACAAGGTGACGTTGTACAGGGAGCTTACGCCACCGGCGCGGCGCTAAATAAAGCAGGTGTCATCGCTGGAGGCGATATCTCCCCGGAAGCTGGCGTGGCGAAGTTGATCGTGCTGCTGGGCCAGGGCATTCAAGGCGTCGCGCTGCGACAAGCATTGACGAGCGCCTTGCGTGGTGAGTGTAGTGCGGGAGAGAGCGAGTTTAGTGCGTGAAAATACAGTCAGCACTCGCTAATAGTACGCAGGTCTTCTCCTTCAATCGCCTGCCGCAAAGCATTACCAAATGAGAGCCGCTACCTCCACCACCCCAAACACTGCGACCCCGGCCGCCACTGGCCAGCCCAGTGAGCGCACCCGCGACCACACCAGTAGCGTGACGGAAAGCCCAATGACGGTAGCGGTCCAGGAAACAGCGCTGGGGTTAACCGGCACAATCGACACCCCCAGCACGGCAGCAATCATCAGCGGGCCAAGAATGCTCAGCCATTGGGGCATATTGTTGAGTCCGGTATCGCTGTTTAAACGGCGCTGCATCCATAAAAACGGCACTACCCGCATCAGCAGCGTGCCCAAGGCAGACACGACAACGGCTAGCCAAAGTGCAGTGCTCATGATGTACGCCTCCTTGTTTCGAATTTGACTGTATAGAAGCACAGCGCGCCGCAGGCCGCCGCGAGGGGGATGGCTACGTTGCTCCAGCCGACCAGCGTTAAACACAGTGCTGCTAAAATGGTGCAGCCCATGGCGACTGCCCAGCGTTTGTTGGTAAAGCGCGGTGCCACCATGGTCATAAACAGCGCGGGTAGCGCGAAGGGCATAATCTCGCCCAATAGCGGCCAGCGGGCCGTTAACGTTTCCCCGGCGGTGGCGCCTACCGTGGTGCCAATTATCCAGGCGCCCCAGGCCAGCAGCGATGCACCCAAAAACCAACTAAACCGCTTTGCCTCGGGCAGTTGCGGCAGCCGGGTCAATGCCAGGGCAAATACCTGATCGGTGAGGCCGTGCATTAGCCAAGGCCAGTGGCGGCTGCGCGGCAATAACGCCGCCAGGTTAGGGCCATATACCACATGGCGCACGTTAATCAGCAATGTCATCGCCACCACCAGCCACAGCGGTGCACCGGTGGCGATCATGCCCACAAACAAAAACTGCGAAGCGCCAGCGTAAACTAACGCAGATATAGCCGTGGCTTCCCACGTGCTAAAACCAGCTTGGGTGGCCACTAAGCCAAACGACAGCGCCACCGGAATGTAGCCGCCCAATAGCGGGATGGCTTCACGCACGCCCTGTAGCGCGCTACGGCCCGGGGAGTGGCTAGTAAGTTCGCTCATGGTGTTTGGCCTTCTGCTCCGTAGGTGATGGTCATCATCAAAGTGGCATCTGCTGCATGGGTGCGGTAAAGATGCGCTTGGTCGGCGGCGAAGGTGATGGCCTCTCCCGGTGTCAGTACCGTGGTTGCCCCCTCTGGCCCCGCTTCCAGCCAGCCGCTAATCAGCGTTAGCGATTCACGCGTTCCCGGTGTATGGGCTTCGGCATGGCGAAGTGTATGAGGCGCGCAGCGCATCCAATAAGCATCTACCTGAGGGGTGTCTTTGCCTTGGTCGATCAAGCGCACCTGCACGCCATCTTCTTCGCCCAGCGGCACGCTGATCGGCTCGACTAGCGTGCCGAAAGGTACATTTAGCTGCACCGCCAACCGCCAGATGGTATCCAGGGTCGGGTTGCCGTTACCTTGTTCCAGGCGGCTTAAATTAGATTTAGCGATGCCAGCGGCATTAGCTAACTGCGACAACGACCAGCCCCGTTCAAGCCGAAGTGTTTGAAGGTGCTGGCCCAGCGTGTTGAGTGAGAGCTTATCCATGGGGCTTTCTGCCGTTCTCTATGCTGTTCTTTATATAGAACGTTCTATATAAAGAACGTTAGCCTGTCAATGATTGTCTTGAAAGCCGCCAATGGCACTCTTTATGCATCAACTTCTTGCATTCCCTTTGGGAAGACTGCTGCGAGGTAGCTCAATGCGTTCATTGGCGATGCTCAAACCGGTTAAATCGATCTTATGGAGCGTAGCACTGTTGCTGCTAGGCAATGGTTTGCTGAATACGCTGCTGACGTTGCGCGGCACGGGGGAGGGCTTCTCCAGCGCGGTGCTGGGGATGATTATGTCCGGCTACTTTGTCGGCTTTATCTGTGGTACCTGGGTGAGCGGGCGCCTAATTCGGCGTATGGGGCATATTCGTACCTTTGGCTTCTGCGCCTCTATTTGTGCCTCGGTGGCGCTGTTGCACCTGGTGTTTATCAACCCGTGGGTATGGCTGCCGTTGCGGGTGATCTACGGACTTTCGTTTATCACCTTGGTAACCGTGATAGAGAGCTGGCTGAATAGCCAAGCCGCCAGCCATGAGCGGGGGCGTATTTTTGCTGTCTATATGGTGGTCAATTTGGGCGCACTGGCCACGGCTCAGCAGCTACTGCGGCTATCCTCGCCGCAAGGCTTTTTACTCTTTGTGGTGATTGCCATTTTGATAAGCTGGGCGTTGTTACCCATCACCCTGACGCGGCGCGTTCAGCCAAAAATCCCCGAGCGGCCTAAAAGTAGCCTACGGGCGTTATTGGGCTTTGCGCCCCTGGCGGTGGCTTCCGCCGCGTTATCGGGGCTCGCGATGGGCGCGTTCTGGTCGATGACCCCGGTGTACGCCACGCAATTGGGGTTTGATATTGGCGGAGTTGGGCTGGTGATGAGCGTGGCGATTGTCGGTGGCGCGCTACTGCAGATACCCATCGGGCGCTTCTCCGATAAACACGACCGCCCCAGCGTGATGACTTGGGTGGTCTTTCTTGCGGCGTTGGTGGCAGCGGGCATGCCTTTTGCGCCCAGCCATGACGTGTTGTTGGGGCTGTATTTTATTTGGGGCGGTTTAGCGTTTTCGCTCTATCCGCTGGCGGTGGCGCAGTTGATCGACCAGCTGCACCCGGATGAAATTGTCTCCGGCTCGGCGGATATGCTGGTCATGCACGGCGCGGGTTGCGCCGTTGCGCCGATTGCGGCGGGGTCATTGATGACAGCGGTAGGTGGGCACGGTCTGCCGATTTATATTGCTTGCGTGTTTACCTTGCTGGGGGGTTATGCCATTTATCGTCGCCGCCGCGTAACGGCCTTGGTTACTCGTACCGCCCACTTTGAGCCGATGGTACAAAGTAGTGCAGAGGCATTGGAAATGATCTTCGATGATACCCAGCATGACCTATTCGATGACCCGAGCTTCTATGAAGAGGATGAGCGCCAGCGTTTGGCTGGACTTTTTAAACCCTCGAATAGTTAAAGCGGAAGCGCTGGGGAGTGGCCACTATGTGAACCCACTCCCCAAAGTGGGGGGGTGAAGACCTTCTCGATGATTTATTTTGCTAGCTCGCGCATGGCGGTTTCTAACCCCGCCAGGGTCATGGGATACATGCGGTCATCAATGATGTCGCGAATCAGCTGAGTCGAATAGGTGTACTCCCAGGCGCGCGGTGGCATGGGGTTAAGCCAGGCTAGGCGGGGGAATTTCTCAGTGACGCGCTTAAGCCATACGCCGCCCGGCTCGTCGTTAAAATGCTCGACGCTACCGCCTGGGTGAGTGATTTCATACGGTGACATAGCCGCATCACCCACGATCACTACCTGATAGTCATCGCCGTAAGTGTGAAGTATATCCATTGTTGGAATACGCTCTTCAAAGCGCCGGGCCTGGCTCTGAGCATTGCTGCGCCAAAGCCCTTCATAAATACAGTTATGGAAGTAGTAGGCTTCAAGGTGCTTGAACTCTGAGCGGGCCGCCGAAAAGAGCTCTTCACAGGTGCGGATGTGGTCGTCCATGGAGCCGCCAACATCGAGCAATAAAAGCACTTTCACTGCATTATGACGCTCTGGGCGCATCTGTACGTTTAGCAGGCCACCGTCGCGCGCCGTTTCGCGGATGGTGCTGTCGACATCGAACTCCTCTAACGCGCCCTGGCGGGCAAACTTACGTAGGCGACGCAGCGCCATTTTGATATTGCGCGTGCCGAGTTCTAGCGAGTCATCGTAGTCGCGAAAGCGCCGCTCGTCCCACACCTTGATGGCGCGGCGGTGGCGGGAGCCATCCTGGCCGATCCGAATACCTTCCGGGTTATAGCCGTAGGCGCCAAATGGGCTAGTGCCGCCGGTGCCGATCCACTTGTTGCCGCCCGCGTGGCGCTCTTTTTGCTCTTCCAGGCGTTTTTTGAACGTTTCGATGAGCTCTTCGAGCCCGCCCAGCGATTCGATCTTGGCTTTTTCCTCGTCTGTTAGCTGTTTCTCAAATTCTCGGCGCAGCCAGTCGTCGGGGATCAGCGCTTCAATGGCGGCGTCCATGTCTTCAAGCCCTTTAAACCAGGCGGCGAAGGCACGATCAAAACGGTCAAAGTAGCGTTCGTCTTTGACCATGACCGTGCGCGCCACTTGGTAGAACGCTTCCATATCGGCAAACACCACGCCGCGTTCAACTACCGCGTGAAGGTCCAATAACTCGCGCAACGATACGGGTACCCCCGCACGCTTAAGGGTGTCAAATAGGCCAATAAACATGGCTTAGCGGCCTTTCCTACGTAGCATAAACGCTAGGCGTTCCAGCAATTGAGTGTCCTGCTCGTTTTTGACCAGCGCACCGGCCATCGGTGGCAATGCCTTACCAGGGTCGCGGTCATAGAGTGCTTCTTCGGCCAGCTCATCGGCCATCAACAGTTTCAGCCAGTCGACCAGCTCAGAGGTGGAGGGCTTTTTCTTCAGGCCCGGCGCGGCGCGTAGGTCGAAAAAAACCTCCAACGCGTCGCTGACAAGCCTAGGGGCAATGTCTGGGAAATGTACGTCGACAATCGCCTGCATGGTCTCGCGGTCGGGAAATTCGATATAGTGGAAAAAGCAGCGGCGCAGAAACGCATCGGGCAGCTCTTTTTCATTGTTCGAGGTGATGACGATAATCGGGCGCTTCTCGGCGCGGACGGTTTCACCGGTCTCGTAGACGTGAAACTCCATGCGGTCGAGTTCTTGAAGTAGGTCATTGGGAAATTCGATATCCGCTTTGTCGATCTCGTCAATCAATAGCACAACGCGCTCATCGGCGCTAAAGGCCTCCCAGAGCTTTCCTGGTTTGATGTAGTTGGCGACGTTTTCCACGCCTTCAACACCCAGCTGGGAGTCGCGCAGGCGGCTGACGGCATCGTACTCGTATAAACCCTGAGCCGCCTTGGTGCTGGATTTGATATGCCATGTGATCAACTGGGTGCCGAGTGATTCGGCCATTTCCTCGGCCAAAAGGGTTTTACCGGTGCCGGGTTCGCCCTTGATCAGTAGCGGGCGCTCCAACGTGACAGCGGCATTGACGGCCTGCTTGAGCGCATCGGTTGCAATGTAGGAGGAGGTAGAGTCAAACGCCATTGGGTGCCTCGGCTTTTGGTAAAAATGATTTCAAACAAGTGTACGTGAGGGCTATCTCTAAGGCCAACCACTGGCTGCTACCTTTATCAACCGTCTCTTTTGTCACTCATGCCAATTTGGCGGAACAATGCCCTGGCGATGCATTTGCCGGTATACCGTTGGTCGTGAAACACCTAACTCGCGGGCGACGGCGCTTATATTCCAGTGATGTTGCTTTAGCAGGAGGATAAGTGAGCCTGAATGGGCCTCGCTCGTGTTGCCTTCAAGCTGAGCAGCCACGTTGTGGGTAATACGCTGGCTAAGGCATTGTTCTGGCAAGTCATGAACGGTTATTTCGTCGCTTTCCGAGGTGGCCATTGCAAAAGCCAGCGCATTTTTTAGCTGGCGGATATTGCCTGGCCAAGCATAGGCGAGCAGGGCGCTGATGGCATCGGCGCGCAGGCGGGGTGATAGGCTGGATGCTCGCTCCTGGATGATGTCGTCAAACACGCGGCGAATAACGTAAAGCTTATCGGCGCGTTCGCGTAGCGGGGGTAGGGGGAGCTGCGCGCCGTTTAGCCGGTAATAGAGATCTTCGCGGAATTCTCCTTGCTGGATCATCTCTTCGATATGGCGGTGTGTTGCCGTGATGACGCGAATATCAATCTTTACCGGCGTATTGGCACCTAGTGGCATCACTTCCCGTTCGGCCAGTACCCGCAGAAGCCGTGTTTGCAACGCCAATGGCATATCGCCGATTTCATCCAAAAATAGCGTACCACCGTCGGCTTGGGGAATAAGCCCGCGCATCCCTTTTGAGCGGCCGCCGGTAAATGCCCCAGGTTCGTAGCCAAACAATTCGCTTTCGATGAGTGACTCGGGAATGGCCGCACAGTTGACCGCGATAAACGGTTTGCTGGCGCGGTTACCGCTTTCATGCAGGGCACGGGCAACGACCTCTTTGCCCGTGCCGGTCTCACCGCTAATCAGCACGTTGACGTTCGCTTCATTACGCAACCGTTTGGCCAGTTTTTGCACTTTGCGCATGGCAGGGTCGTCGGCGCCAAGCCGGGCTAGGGGTTCAGGCAGTTCAGAACTAGGAGGCGATGCCTGTTGAGCCATGCGGGGGCGGCGGGGTTCCAGCAGGCTAATGAAGTGGATGGTATTGCTGGCGCGAGCGCGGAAGGCACGCAGTTGATCGTCAGTGCCGCTGTTGATGCTGAGTATATCGGCGATCTCACACTCGAATAGTTCACTCAGCATTGGAGCGTGATGAGCCGACCAGGGTGGCCAGCGGTGCTGGTGTTCGGCGATCAGCTCGCGGCCCACCGCATTGGCGGCAATCACTTGCCCGCTTTCTTCAATGGCGATGAGACCTCGCCCGTTGACATGCACAAATTCCCGCGAGGTATCGAGACGTACCATCAAGCAGTCGCGATAGCGCTGAAGAAAATAGGCATCTTCAATCATGCGCGCATAAAGCGTTACTAGCGATAGGCTAAAGTTTTGGCTTTCATGCTGGGTGGGCGACTGTAGTGCAGAGATGTCCAACACGGCCATGACATTACCTTCGGGGTCGGTAATGGGGGCGGCGGTACAGGTTAGCGAAATATGCGTGGCGTCGAAGTGTTCCTGGTGGTGGCAGATGATAGCTTGGCGATCATGTAGGCAGGTGCCCACGGCGCAAGTGCCTGCGAAGCGTTCGTCCCAGTCGGCGCCGAGATAGAGGCCCGCTTTGCGTAGTTGCTGGTCTTGGTTGGGGTCACCTCGAAACTCAACGGTAATGCCGCGGTGGTCGGTCACTAGTAGCACGTAGCCGAGTTGAGCAATCTGCCCATAGAGCTGGTCGACCCCGGCGCGCGCGACATGCAACAGCTCATCGACAGATTCTCGATGCTCGATAAGCGTTTGCTGGGGCACGACTCTCGCGGGGCGTGGCTTTGTGGGGTCTAACTGGTATTCGTTTAGGCAACGAAGCCAGGAACGACGAATGGGGGCTTGCGCTGGCAAACACGGGGCATCCAGCCCTTCGCCGAGCTGAAAAATATGCTCGATATGCCGACGCTGTTCGGATTGAAGCCGTGTAGTTAAGGGGGTTTGATGAAGCATAGCGTGACTCGCTGGGCGGTGTTGTTATTCTATAATCCAGGATTTTCCTTTCAGCCTATGCGCTTTCCCCTCAGAGTCAACGCGGCAAGCTTACGCCGTTAGTCGTGCGTTACACCTGTAACGCTTGAGTGTAAATAGCGTGACAGGTGTACGGTGCCTGCGTTGTCTTATTTCGCCTCCAACGCACCAATAATCCCCATACGTTTCAAATGCTTATTTCTTAATCTGATCCATTTGGCATGGCAGCTGCTTAGGCTTGAGAGCATCACAAGTCAATCCACAATAACAACCGCACATGGAGTTTCTGCTATGTCACAGACACAAACACCACAATCCGCTACAGCCACTGTTCAATCGTGGCTACATGACTTCGACACAGCACTGCAGGCACAAGATATTGAACGTGTGCTCACGTTGTTCGGTGACGAGTGCTACTGGCGCGACTTTCTTACCTTCACCTGGAATTTAAAAACCTGCGAAGGCAAAGATGAGATTCAGGCCATGCTGAATGCAACCCTGGCGAACACGTTGCCTTCAGGTTGGCAACTAGAAGGCGAAGCGACTCAGAACGGTGAAATTTGCGAGGCATGGCTTACTTTTCAAACAGCGGTGGCCAGCGGCAAAGGATATTTGCGCCTTAAAAAAGGTAAGTGCTGGACACTATTAACCACCATGCAAGAGTTGAACGACTACCCTGAGCAGTGTAATCACCATCGTCCTAAAGGGGCAGAGCACGGTGCCAACAAGCAGCGTGAAACATGGTTGGAATCTCGCGAGCACGAAGAAGCTGAGCTGGGTTACACCCGACAGCCTTACTGCGTGGTTATTGGTGGCGGCCAGGGCGGTATTGGCTTGGGCGCCCGGCTGAAGCAGATGGGGGTGCCGACGATTATTATCGAGCGCAACGAGCGCGCGGGGGATTCCTGGCGCAAGCGCTATAAGTCGCTCTGCTTGCACGATCCGGTTTGGTACGACCACCTGCCTTATATTCCCTTCCCGGAAAACTGGCCGGTGTTTACCCCAAAAGACAAACTGGGTGATTGGCTGGAGATGTACACAAAGGTGATGGAGCTCAATTATTGGAGTTCCACCGAGTGTCAGAATGCTAATTATGACGAGACCGCGGGTGAGTGGGTGGTTAACGTGAAGCGCAACGGTGAAGAGATCACGCTAAGGCCTAAGCAACTGGTGATGGCCACTGGGATGTCGGGTATGCCCAATATTCCAAGCTTCCCGGGGGCAGACAGCTTTGAAGGCGAGCAGCAGCACTCTAGCCAGCATCCTGGGCCAGATTCCTATAAAGGAAAAAAATGCGTCATTGTAGGGTCGAATAACTCGGCTCACGATATTGCCGCCGCGCTATGGGAGCACGACGCCGATGTGACCATGCTGCAGCGCTCGTCCACCCATATTGTGAAGTCTGATTCGCTCATGGAAGAGGTGCTTAGGCCGCTTTACTCGGAGGAGGCCTTAGAAAACGGTCTATCCCACGAAAAAGCTGACCTGATTTTTGCCTCGATCCCCTACAAGGTGCTGCCGGATTTTCAGCGCCCGGCCTTTGAGGCGATTAAGAAACGTGATGCGGAATTTTATCAGAAGCTTGAAGACGCGGGCTTTATGCTCGATTTCGGAGACGATGACTCCGGGCTGTTCTTGAAGTACCTGCGCCGGGGTTCGGGGTATTACATCGATGTGGGTGCCTGCGATTTAGTGGCCAATGGCGACATCAAGCTGCGCAGCGGTGTGGGGATTGAGCAGATTAATCCGAATTCCATCATGCTCACCGATGGCAGCGAGCTACCGGCGGATTTGATCGTCTATGCCACCGGCTATGGTTCGATGAACGGCTGGGCGGCGCGGCTTATCTCCCAAGAAGTGGCCGATAAAGTAGGCAAATGCTGGGGAATGGGCTCTGACACCACCAAAGACCCTGGCCCTTGGGAAGGCGAGCTGCGCAATATGTGGAAGCCCACCCAGCAAGAAGCATTGTGGTTCCACGGCGGCAACCTGCACCAGTCGCGCCACTACTCACGCTATTTAGCGCTGCAGTTAAAAGCACGCATGGAAGGGATCGATACCCCCGTGTATGGCCTGCAGCCGGTTCACCATACGTCTTAACAGGAAGGGCAACCAAAATGACTCAGTCAACAATGCAGGCAGCGGTGTGGTACGCGGCGAAAGATTTGCGTGTGGAGGAAGCCGCTGTGCCAGAAGTACGCGACTCTCACGAGGTCAAAGTGAAAGTCGTCGCGTGTGGTATTTGCGGCAGCGATTTGCACGAATACGCAGCTGGGCCGATTTTTATTCCGGTGGGGGCGCCGCACCCGATCAGCGGTGAACAGGCGCCCATCATTATGGGCCATGAGTTCGCCGGGGAAGTGGTGGATGTTGGCGATAAAGTAACGCGGGTTCAAGTCGGTGATCGTGTGGCAATCGAACCGATCTTATCGCCCAACAAAGATGGCGCCTACTTGATGGAGCGCTATAACCTTACCCCAGAACTTGGTTTTCACGGGCTATCC
Organism: Vreelandella salicampi; assembly: GCF_013415105.1. Classification (GTDB taxonomy): domain Bacteria; phylum Pseudomonadota; class Gammaproteobacteria; order Pseudomonadales; family Halomonadaceae; genus Vreelandella; species Vreelandella salicampi. The sequence continues at coordinate 51,896 of NZ_JACCDF010000016.1, read as the reverse complement.
GGCGGTGGTGGGGGCTTTTCTGAGTTCACCGTGCTGGGTGAGCACATGGTGCACAAACTGCCGGATGCGCTTAGCTTCGAGCAGGGTGCGCTGGTTGAGCCTGCGGCGGTGGGTTTGCATGCGGTGCGCCAGAGCAGCTTAAAGGCCGGTGACAGCGCGGTGGTATTCGGTGCTGGCCCGATTGGTTTGATGACGATTGAAGCGCTAAAAGCGGCTGGCGCCGCGCAAATTTACGCCGTGGAAGTGTCGGACTCGCGTAAAGCTAAGGCCGAATCGTTAGGCGCTGTCGTTATTGATCCAAAGCAAGACGAGGCGGTTGAGAAGCTGCAGGCACTCAGCAGCGGCGGCGTCGACGTGGCGTTTGAAGTCACCGGCATCCCCGAGGTGCTTAATCAAGCGCTGCACAGCACCCATGCCGGCGGTGAAACGGTGGTGGTTAGCATCTGGGAAGGTGAAGCGAGCTTTCAGCCGAATGACCTGGTGATCAAAGAGCGCACCATGAAAGGCATCATCGCTTATCGCCATATCTATCCCGCCGTGATGGCGCTGATGGAGCAAGGTTATTTCCGCGTTGAAGACATGGTGACGCAGCGGATCCCACTGGCGGACATTGTTGACGATGGATTTGAAGCGCTACTCAACGATAAATCGCAAATCAAAATTATCGTAACCCCTTAACGCTTGCTTGCATCATCTTGCAACAAAGGGAAGTAAAATTGTTCGTTGTTGGTGCGTGTAAACCTATAAGAAAAAGGGATACAAAAAATATTCCACCATGTTTTCCTGTAACAATTTGATTTAATTGCATTTATTAAATTATGGCACGCTTGTCGCTAGGTATAGGGCAAAGGGCGATTGAAAAGAGCCATTCGCGACAGCAACTGACTCTCCCTTTATCGCCCACATCGCGACTTTTTGGTTAGCGATACACCGAGTGAGCTGGCGTGCTCCACCTGGGTCCCCTTCGGGGGACTTTTTTTATGTCTGATTGTTGATCAATTTCCATCTTAAGCGGCCGTTTGAGCGGTAAAATGGCTACCGTTTACGGCGTTAGGTTGTCGAAACCATCTAGCGTGATGGCGATATTGTCCTCAACGCGAATACCGCCGCAGGGCATGAGTTGATCGACCAGCGTCCAGTTAATGGGCAGGTCGGTGTTACGCAGCGGCGTGAGCAGCATCGGGATAAAATAGAGCCCCGGCTCAATGGTGACCACCATGCCCGGCGTTAGAGTGCGGGTTAACCGCAGCGCCGGGTGTTTTTCGGGTGCCGGGGCAGGCTCGCCGCTCGCCGTGCGCAACCCGGCTACATCGTGTACTTGTACCCCTAGTGAGTGACCTAGGCCATGGGGGCAAAACGCGCGGGTAACGCCTTCCGCGACGGCCGTTTCGCGTGAGCCGCGAAACAGACCGTGATCAATCAGTACCTCAGCCAGTTCGTGGTGCATTTTCTCATGCAGGGCGACAAAATCGACACCGGGCGCTAATTGCGCGATCAAGCGGTCTTTTACCGCATACATAGCGCTGATAAGCGTCTCGAACAGCGCAGGCGCATCCGGCCCTAAGTGGGTGCGGGTGATATCGGCGCTGTAACCGCGAAAACGCCGCCCCGCATCCACCAGTAGGCTGTAGCGCTTTGTGGGAGCACTGGTATCGTAGTGCTGGTAGTGCAAAACACCCGCGTGCTGGTTCATGCCGATGATATTGGCATAGGGTACGTGTGATTCGCGTTGACGGCTTGCGGCTAGGTAGGCGAGCTGAATATCCAGCTCGCAACAGGCGCCGGCAAAGGCAGCATGGGCGGCCTCATGGCCTGCCATCGCGAGGCGATTGGCTTCACGCAGGCAGGTGATTTCGTAGTCACTCTTGATCATGCGTAGCTCATCGAGCGCATGCGTGAGGGTTTCGGGGTTGGCTTGACCGTTGGGTAGCGCATCTTCGCATTCACGCAGCGTGGCCATATTACCGATGATCGCGGTGTTATCGTTCAGCGACGGCGTGAAGGCATCGGTACATAGTTGTATATCGAACTCGGCAACCCATGGCTCTTCGGGGAGCACGGTCGGCAAATGCCAGAAGTCGTTCGGGGCGTAGAGGTACAAAGTAGGGCGCTTATCGCGGTGGACGACGAGCCAGCTGTGCTCGGCTTCCACCAGCGGAACCCAATGCACAAAGTGACCAAATGCCTGAAAGTTAGGCATTTGGTCATCGCCGTAGTGGGGTGAGGCATGGCCGCTGTAGAGTGCAATACTGTCGTAATCGTACTGCGCCATGAGCGAGCGATAGGCGCTGAGCAAGTTGTCGATATGGGCTTTGTGCTGACGGTGGAGTGTTTCAGACATAATAAACCTTGAAAAAGAGTCGCTGACGAAATCTTAGCTGCGCGATGAGGGCAGCTCATTCCAGAATGTATCAAGCCCGGCATGGTGCTGGCTCGGGTGGCGATAGAGACGCAGTTCCAGCGGCACATCCCAGCGGCTATCACCGGCGCGCACCAGCGTACCGTTGGCGAGCTCGGCTTGCACCGTGCGTTCGGGCAGCCAGCTCATCCCGTAGCCCAGCGCAAGTAACTCTTTGATACTCACCGCATGAGAGATTTCACTCTGCACGGTCAGAAACGCGCTTTGCGACAAGCGCGCGAGATGCGTTTTTAACACCGTTCCTAACAGGCTGCGTTTAGGGTAAGCCAACCAGGGCAGCGGCGCTTGTCGTGAGCCCGGCAGTAGGGCGCTGGGCTCGCCGTTGGCGGTAAACGAGGTTACCGGTATGAGCCGCTCGTGGCCCACCACGCGGTAGAAACAGTTGCCGGTGTCGATATCCAGCTCGCAGCGCTCGCTCGGCCAATAGCACAGCGCGAGATCACACTCGGCCCTGGCTAGCGCCTGAAAATAGTCGCTCGCTACCCAGGTGGTCGCGCGCAAATAGGGCTGTAAGCGCGCTTGCCAGCCGCTTGTCGCTAGCCATTCAGGCAAAAAATGCGTCAAAAGGCTCTGCGGGGCGGCGAGCATGATGCGCCGCTGCTGCCCGGCATTGATCTCCCGCACGCGATCACGCGTTAAGCGCACCCGCTCGGTCACCTGCTCGCACAGTGTGAGAAACTCTTCCCCTGCGGGGGTGAGCGAGAGCGGCAGCGTTTGGCGGTTAATCAGCGTCACGCCCATTTCTTCTTCAAGCAGCTTAATGCGCCGCGAGAAAGTGGGTTGGGTAACGTGCTGTTCGTCAGCAGCGCGGGAGAAATGTCGGGTCCTGGCCAGGGCGATAAAGTCTTCTAGCCAGCGAATTTCCATGCCTTACCTCTCCATACAGGAAATAACAGCCGCCTCACAGGCGGCCTTCCTCGACAGCGTGGCACGCTACGCGTGTGCCGTCATCCTGGGTTTGCAGCACGGGAATTTCCTGTTTGCAGCGCGCGTTGGCGTAAGGGCAGCGGCCGTGGAAGACGCAGCCGCTGGGCAGGTTCACCGGTGTCGGGACTTCGCCTTCCAAACGGACGTGCTGCGGACGATCATCTTCCAAACGCGGAATCGCCGACATAAGCGCCTGCGTATAGGGGTGGCGCGGTTTGGAAAAGAGCGTAGCGGTGTTGGCGATCTCGCACACCGTGCCGAGATACATCACCGCGACCCGAGTACCGAAGTGCTCTACCACAGCCAGATCGTGGGTGATGAACAGGTAAGTGAGGTTCCGCTCCTGCTGCGCTTCCATCAAGAGGTTTAGCACCTGCGCCTGAATCGACACGTCCAGCGCCGAGATAGGTTCGTCGGCGACGATAAACTCAGGGTCAACCGCCAGCGCGCGGGCAATGGCGATGCGCTGGCGCTGGCCACCGGAGAATTCGTGGCCGAAGCGCTTGCCCCAGTCCGGGTCGATGCCTACTGAGTGCATCACTTCTTCAACCTTCGTGACGACTTTCTGGCGATCCCAATCGGGATGGTGTAAACGCAGCGGCTCTTCGAGTGTTTGCTGAATGGTCATGCGCGGGTTCAGCGACGCATACGGATTTTGAAAGATCATCTGCATGCGCTTGCGGTAGGCCAAAAGCGCACGCGAGTTAAGATTATCGATACGCTCGCCGTTGTAGCGGATTTCCCCTTCGGTGGGGGTGATTAGCCCCATGACGATGCGGGCGACGGTGGATTTGCCGCAGCCAGATTCGCCCACCACGCACAGCGCCTCGCCGCGATGGATGTCCAGATTCACCCCGTTGATCGCGTGGACGTACTCTTGGTGGCGCACCAACTTGCCGCCTTTGAAACGGAGCTGGTCAAGAAAATCCCCTGACAGCGAAAAACGCTTCTTCAAGCCGCGGATTTGCAAAAGCGACTCGGCGCTCTCTTCGTTTTGCGTCGGAGTGCGGTGATCCGTCATGGCCTCTGCCTGCACGTTCATGGGTTCGTCTCCTTCAGGCGGGCCTCATCATTGGCCTCTTTATCTAACAGTTCAGCCACCATGTGGCAGGCGACCTTGCAGTTGCCCGACGTGACAAACTCCGGCACTTGCTGAGTGCAGGCTGGGCGCTGGGTGCCATCGGCGCGTTTGATAAAGTCGCAGCGCGGATGAAAGGCGCAGCCGCTGGGCAGGTTAGACAGCGAAGGCATGCTGCCACGAATTTGGTTGAGTTTCTCACCCGGCGTGGCCATTTGTGGTAGCGCGTTGATCAGCCCTTGGGTATAGGGATGCTGGGGGTCGTTAATGATTTCACGCGTCGGTCCTTGTTCGATCACGCGCCCAGCGTACATCACCAGCATGCGCTGGGTGACCTGGCTCACGACGCCTAAATCGTGGGTGATTAAAATCAGCCCGACGTTGTACTTTTCGCAAAGCTCCAGCAATAACGCCATGATCTCGGCTTGAATGGTCACATCCAGCGCCGTGGTGGGCTCGTCGGCAATGATGATATCCGGGTCGAGCAGTAGCGCGATGGCGATAATGATGCGTTGACGCATGCCGCCAGAGAGTTCGTGTGGGTATTGATCCAAACGCGTTTCCGGCGAGGGGATCTGCACCTGACGCAGTTTATCCAGCGCGATGGCACGGGCCTCCTTGGAGGAGATGCGCCGGTGCGCTTTTAAACACTCAAGCATCTGCTCGCCGATGGAAAGCACCGGGTTCAGCGTCATCATCGGGTCTTGGAAAATCATCGAAATACGGTTGCCGCGTACTTTACGCAAGGCCCGTTCCGACATGCTGTTGAGTTGTTTGCCGTCAAAGCGAACCTCACCTCCGGCAATAAAGCCAGGCTTGGCAATCAGGTTCAGCAGTGAAAAGGCGGCAACGGACTTGCCCGCGCCGGATTCGCCGACGATGCCCAAGCGCTCGCCACGTTCAAGGGTAAAGTTCACGTCGCGCAGGGCATGCACTTCGCCCAGGCGCAGAGCAAAGCGGACATCGAGGTGGTTGACTTCTAGCAGTGCCATGGAATTTTCAGCCTTTGTAGAGTCGTGGGTTCATGACATCGCGCAGCCAATCGCCGAGTAGATTGATCGACAGCACCAGCACTATCAGCACCGCACCCGGGATCAGGGTGATCCACCAGGAGCCGGACTGGATGTAGTCAAACCCGGCTTTGATCAGCGAACCCAACGAAGGGTGAGTTTCCGGCATACCAAGGCCCAGAAACGACAGCGCCGCCTCGGAAATAATCGCATTGGCGATCTGAACGGTTGAGATCACGAAGATTGGCGATAGGGTGTTAGGCAATATGTGACGGAACATAATCCGCTTGCTGCGAAGCCCCATGACGCGGGCGGCATCGACGTATTCCTTGTTTTTCTCGGCGAGAACCGAGGCGCGCACGGTGCGGGCGTACTGCGGCCATTCAGCCAGGCCAATGATCAGTATCAAAAGCGGTACGGCATAGGCGCTGAACGTTTCACCACCAAAAATAGCCTTGACCAGTGCACCGACGATAATCGCGACCATCAGCGTCGAGAACGACAGCTGAATATCCGCGAGGCGCATCAGAAAAGCGTCAATACGCCCACCGAGATAGCCGGCAAGCAGGCCAAAACAAACACCGATCAGCGCCTGAAGTGCCACGGCGCCAAAGCCGATCATCAGCGATACGCGCGCACCGTACAAAATGGTCGAGAGCATATCGCGGCCCTGGGCGTCAGTGCCAAGCAAATACTCCGCATCGCTACCGTCGACCCAGAACGGCGGCAGCTCAGAGGACAAAATATCGATCTGCGCCAGGTCATAGGGGTTCATGGGCGACAGCCACGGCGCGAGAACCGCAACGGCTACCAACGCAATGAATACCATCAGGCTGATCTGAGCGACGATGTCGCGTTTGAAACTGTAAAGCAGATACGAATCACGAAAGCGTTCCCAGCGGCTGGGAAGCGCGGAAGAGGGTGCGTTCATGCGGGCTTTCCGGTTAGTTTGACGGTGGGATTAACCAGGCCATAAATCAGGTCGACAATCGTGTTGGTGATCACAAAGATCAGGCCCACGATCATGAGATAGGTCACGATTAGCGGAATATCAGAACGCTCGATGGCATCCAGGAACATAAGCCCCATGCCGGGCCACTGGAAAACGGTTTCGGTCAGGATGGTGTAAGCCACCAGCGTACCAATCTGCACCCCACCGACGGTAATGACCGGCAACATGGTGTTTTTCAAGGCGTGCAGAAAATAGATACGGCGCATGGAAATCCCTTTAGCGCGGGCAAACTTAACGTAGTCAGATTGCATCACCTCAAGCATTTCGGCGCGGATCAGGCGGATAAATAGCGGCAGCATGATCGAGGCCAGCGAAACGGCGGGGAGCACCAGGTAAGTCAATCCCTCTAGGCTTGCAAAGTTAGTCTCCCAGGTGCCAAACACCGGCACTGGGTTACCGCGGCCGTAGGCGGGCATGCCACCTTCGGTGGAGATCAGGTCGTTGAGCCAACTGCCCCAGGCGGTATCGACGGGAAAAGGTGTCCAACTGACGCCGATGGCGAACAGTTGAATCAGCATGATCGCGGTGAGAAACACCGGGATCGAGATGCCGACAATTGATATGCCCATAAAAAAGCGCGAAAGCCACGCGCGGGGCTTGATGGCGCTATAAACGCCAATCGGCACCGAGAGGGTGATAATCAAAAAGGTGGCTGCAGCCACAAGCTCTAGCGTTGCCGGTAAGTGACGCGCGATCACCTCGGTGGTGGGCTGGTTGAAAACGTACGAGTAGCCGAAATCAAACTGTGCCGCATTGATCGCAAAGCGCGCGTACTGCACCAGGAAGGGGTCGTTGAGCCCCAGCTCCTCACGCAGTTCGGCGCGTTCGCTCTCCGGGACCGACTGGCCGACCATCTGCTGAATCGGGTCGCCCAGGTTATCTTGTATAGCAAAGGCAATGATGCTGATGACAAACATCACCAGCAGCGCATGAAAGAGGCGCTTAACCAAAAAGGCGATCATTAGAACGGTTCCGTTATTAAAACAGGGAGCACTCGCCCCGAGGCGAGTCACCTCGGGGCGAGTCAGTCGAATGACACTGGGTTAACGCACTGGAGGCGTTATTTGGCGTCCATTACCAGGTCACCCAGGTAGGGAAAGTTCATCACGTTGACGACCGGCTCGATGTTGACGTGATTGGCCGACGCCCAGGCCAGATCTTGCCAGTGCAGCGGCAGAATCGCGGCTTCGTCATAAAGCGTCTGCTCGACTTCCTGTAGCATGGCGGCACGCTTGTCGCGATCAACCTCCACATTGGCCTCGGCTACGAGTTCATCAAGCGCTGGGTTGCAGTAGTTACCGGCGTTGTACTGCCCAGCGCCGGTATCCAGATCAACGCATGCGGTCAGGTACTCGTGGAAATTAGCGCTGTCTTCGGTATCGGCGTGCCAGCCAATCAGCATCATGTCCGCGGCACGGTCGTCGTACTCACCCCAGTACTGCGCTTTCGGCAGGGTGCTCAGATCCACGTCAACGTTGATACGAGCCAGCATCGCTGCAACGGCTTGAGCAATTTTGGCGTCGTTCACGTAGCGGTTGTTGGGCGCCATCATGGTGATGTCAAAGCCGTCGGCGTAGCCTGCTTCTGCCATCAGGGTCTGAGCGCGCTCTAGGTCGTGGCGAAGTTCAAGACTTTCGACATGGCCAGCGTAACCTTTCGGTGAAAACTGGGCTGCCGGCGTGGCGAAGCCTTTCATTAACCGGTCGGCAATCGCTTCCTGGTTAACGGCATAGGCAAACGCCTGACGCACACGCGGGTCTTTGAACGCTTCGACGCGATCCTGGTTCATGTGGAAGAAAATGATACGCGTACCCGACATCGTAACGAGCTTAGCGTCCTCGCTTTCGCGCACGCGTTCCAAATCATTGGGCGGTACCGGTGCGATAAAATCAACGTCGCCGGAAAGCAGCGCCGCCACGCGGGTAGCATTCTCGCTGATGGGCTTGAGGACGATGGTGTCGACGTTACCCGGCGATTCGGTGTCCCAATAGTTAGGGTTACGCTCGAACTCAGTACGCACGCCCTGCTGGCGATTAGCGACGGTATAAGGGCCAGTACCCGACACGTTGCGCGAGGCGAAGGAGTTGCCGTTTTTGACGATTTCATCTTTCGAATCACCGTCTTCGGCTTCACCCGAATAGTAAGCGCTATCCATAGGGAAAACGTAGGTGGCCAAATTCAGCAACAAGGGGTAGGGCTTTTTGGTTGTAATCTCTACCGTGTGATCGTCAACGGCGGTGACGTTTTCAATGGGGTCAAAAATGGCCTTGAAGTCAGGGCTGCGCTTGAGGCGCTCAATGGTCCAAACCACATCGTCGGCGGTGAAGGTGTTTCCGCTGTGAAACTTCACCCCTTCACGCAGCGACATACGCATGGTGGTGTCGTTGACTTGCTCCCAGTCAGAAGCTAGGCGCGGTTCGAACTCAAGAGCATCATTCCAGCGTACGAGCGGGTCGTGGGTCATGTGCGAAAGCTGCAGGATGCCGCCAGAGAGCTGCTCGTGAATATCCAACGAAACCGGGTCGGCGTCATACGCCATACGCAGGGTGTTTTCAGCCTGAGCGGCAGTTGACACGAAGGCTGTGCCGGCAAGCGTTGCCGCCATCGCTGAAGCGAGAAGGGTCTTTTTAAGCGTTAAAGTATGCTGAGCCATAGTCTTTCCTGTTGTGGTTTTGATGCGGCATCTTTCTTACACCTGTCATCAACAAGATAGGCTCCACCGCTGAAAGGCCACAATCGAAATAATGACAGGCTCTATCCATCTGCTCTATGAACCGGGTCAACGGGGGCTTTCAATCGGCGTAGGCTAGACCAAAGGCGAAAATAAGTGTGAGGCAAACGTCTGTTTTATGTCCGCTGTTTTAGGCTTGCCCAAAGCGGCGGTGAAGGTAGGCAATGATATCGTCAGATTCATACAGCCACTCGTCATGCCCGTCGTCGTGGGTGATTTTTAGGCAAGGGACTTTGACGCGGCCACCGCCTTCCTGCAATGCCTTTTTGTGCGCCGGGTCGAGTTGGGCATCACGCTTTTCAATCGTCAGCCCTAAGCGCGCCATTTCTTTGCGCACTTTGATGCAAAATGGGCAGGTGCGGAACTGATAAAGCGCTAACATTTCGCACGCTTTATCGACTTCGGCCTGGTCTTCGGAGGTGCGCTCAACGGATTGGGGGGTGGATAGCTTTTCGCTAACCAACATCACCGGCGCGAGAATCAGTCGAACACCGCGAAAAAAGTAGCGAATCAATATACGCATTGCGAGCTCCTAACGAGATAAAACGGGGGCGGGATTATTGAGATAGAGGCGAAGATAGTGAAAACGGTGTGGGCATCCTGCATTAACTGACCGGTTTTGTCACATCGGTAACGCGCCGGATGAGTCAAAGCCACCTCCGTGCTAGGCTTTGGCGCTGTTTTAATCCAATAGCACGGCCAGGTTTTGCCGTGTGTAATGAGACACTTAAAGAGGCGTGACGGCCATGCATCTGCATATTATCGGGATTTGCGGTACTTTTATGGGCAGCCTGGCACTTCTTGCCCGCGAGCTTGGCTATCGCGTCAGTGGCTCGGATGCCAACGTTTACCCGCCGATGAGCACGCAGCTAGAAGAGGCCGGCATTACCCTGCAAGAGGGCTATCGCGCCAAGAACCTAACGCCAGCGCCGGATGCGGTCGTGGTGGGCAATGCGCTTTCGCGCGGCAATGTGGAGGTTGAAGCACTTTTAAACAGCGGCTTGCCGTATACCTCCGGCGCGCAGTGGCTCGCCGAGCACGTGCTGCCGGGGCGCAAGGTTATCGCGGTGGCGGGTACCCACGGCAAAACCACCACCGCGAGCCTTTTAGCGTGGCTTTTGCAAAGCGCAGGGCTAAAACCCGGGTTTTTGATTGGCGGTGTGCCACGCAATTTTGGTGTTTCTGCCCGCCTTGGCGACAGCCATTCGCCCTTTGTGGTGGAAGCGGATGAATATGACACAGCGTTTTTCGATAAGCGCTCTAAGTTCGTGCATTACCGCCCGCAGATCGCGGTGTTAAATAATTTGGAGTTTGATCACGCCGATATTTTCCCAGATTTGGCGGCGATTGAGCGCCAGTTTCACCACCTTGTACGCACAGTGCCAAGCCAGGGGCAAGTATTAGTGGCAGACGATCAGCCCGCGCTTGAACGGGTGCTGAAACAAGGCGTGTGGACGCCGGTTGCGCATTTTGGTGGCGAGCCCAGTAGTGCATGGCAGCTGGTGTTGGAGCGTGAAGACGCGAGCCGTTTTCAAGTGATCAGGCGCAGCGATAGCGGCGAAGAAGATGCCGTGGTGGACTGGTCGCTTACCGGTGAGTATAACGCCCGCAATGCGTTGGGGGCGCTGGCCGCCGCTTCAGCCTGCGGGGCTGATCTTGCCCGCAGCTGCGCCGCGCTATCACGGTTTGAAAACCCCAAACGGCGCCAGGAGGTACGCGGGGAAATCAACGGCATTCAGGTGATCGATGACTTTGCCCATCATCCGACGGCGATTGCCGCGACGTTGCAGGGTCTTAGGGCCGCGACACCGAAAGGACGCTTGCTGGCCGTTATTGAGCCACGCTCCAATACCATGCGTCTGGGAACGATGCATGAACGCTTGACTGAAAGCGTGGCGCAGGCCGATGCGGTGTTTTGGTTCCAGCCGCCCTCGGTTGCGTGGTCGATGGAGGCGCTTGTGGCGGACCAGGCGCATTCGACCCTGTTTGATGACATTGACGCGCTGGTCAGCGCAGTGGTTATGCAAGCGTCACCCCAGGATCGTATCGTAGTGATGTCCAACGGAAGCTTTGAAGGGGTTCATGAGCGCTTGTTAAACGCATTAGCGGCCCAGGAGCAAGCATGATGGACAATGCTAAAACCTCATCGTTTAAGCCACCGGTTACCGTGGCGCTTACCGGTGCTTCGGGTGCTCAGTATGGTCTAAGGCTGATCGATGTGTTGGTGTCCGCAGGGCACGAAGTCTGGGTGATGATATCCAAAGCCGCCCACATGGTGATTGCTACCGAAACGGAGGTGACATTGCCTGCCCAGCCCGATCGACTGGCGGCGGCGCTGAGTGAGCGAAGCGGAGCAGCGGCGGGGCAGATACGCTGTTTTGGGCGTGAAGACTGGATGGCTCCCGTGGCCTCCGGGTCGGGGGCTGCTTCCGCCATGGTGATCTGCCCATGCTCAACGGGGACATTGTCTGCCGTGGCGACGGGCGCTAGCAACAACCTTATCGAGCGGGCTGCAGACGTGGCGATTAAGGAGCGGCGCACGCTCGTTATGGTTCCTCGGGAAAGTCCCTTTTCAGCGATCCACTTGGAACATATGTTGACGCTGAGCCGGCTTGGGACGGTGATCCTACCGGCAGCACCAGGCTTTTATCATCGCCCCCAAAGCATCGATGACTTAATTGACTTTGTGGTGGCGCGTATACTCAATCAACTTCGCATTGATCACCAGTTGATGCCTCGCTGGGGTGAAGATCAATCGCCTGCCTCCAAAACCAAGGATGGATAGCCAATGATGTCATGGGCAATGCTCTCGGTCTTTGTGCCGACTTTTTTACTAGTGTCGTTAACGCCGGGGATGTGCATGACGCTGGCGATGGTGCTGGGGATGACGCAGGGCGTCAAACGCACCCTATGGATGATGATCGGCGAGCTAATAGGCGTGGGGTTAGTGGCGGCAGCAGCCGGTGTGGGTGTCGCGGCGCTAATGCTCAAGCACCCTGAGGTTTTTGCGATTTTCAAATGGGTGGGTGGGGCATACCTCGCTTACTTGGGTGTGATGATGTGGCGCTCCCGCGGGCGTATGGCGATCCCCAGCGAGCTAGATACAGGCCCACCAGCGGGGCGTTGGCAACTGGCGATGCAAGGCTTCGTTACCGCGGTGGCTAACCCCAAAGGCTGGGCGTTTTTTATGGTGCTACTGCCGCCGTTTTTGGACAGCAACCGCCCCCTAGCCCATCAGTTGGCTCTGCTGATTGCCGTGATTCTAAGCATAGAGTTTGCCAGCATGTTGGTGTATGCCACCGGTGGCAAAACGCTGCGCAGTGTGCTGGGTAAAAGCGGCAACGTCAGGCTTATGAACCGCATCGCGGGAACGCTGATGATTGGGGTGGGGGGGTGGTTGGCGCTGGGATAGCGCGGGGCCTGCTATTTCTTTCTAAACCGGCGGCAGCAGGCCTACGCGGGCGCTGATTAGTATCAGCGATGCAACACTGAGCAACCGCCAAGGGCAGGGGCGCAGAGGTGGGCGGGCCTGCTGCTGCCAGTAAAGCCGGGTGAGCGCACAGACGACTAACCCCAGTAGCGCGCCTCCCACCAAGTCACTAAACCAGTGTACGCCAACCACCAGCCGCGATAACGCCATGGGTAACGCAAGCGCTAGGGCTACCCAGTACGCCCAAAATCGCTTCTGTCGAGGCATTTCGGCCGCAACAAAAGCCGCCGTCAGCCCAAATAGCACCACGGCTGTTGATGTGTGGGCGCTGGGATAAGAGTACGAACCCATCAGATAGTCCGGTGTGTCTGGACGGGCGCGCTCAAACAGCCCTTTGCCCACCACGTTAATCAGGGCGACGCCACCAAAGGCGCCACACCAGTGCAACAACGCATCCCACCTCTTACTCATCAGCATCCACGTCGCCCACGGCAACGTTAAGACAATAATGCCCAAGGTGTCGCCGATACGCGCAAAGATATTACCGACGGTGACAGAAACATCGCTTTGCAGCCGGGTTAGCAGTTGCTGAACAAATAGATCCATTTCCAGCGGCCCATCGTGGCCGATCACCAGCAGTGTCCAGCCGGACAAGCTGCCCACTGCGATCACCAACAGTAGGAGAGAGGCTAGCGGAACATCGCCGGATTGGCTCATGGCGAGCCAAGGTCGGCGTAGCAGTGGAAAACGACGAATGCCAACGACCATCGCCCGATAAAGCCTGCCGTGCCGTGAGGCTTGATGTCTCCCCCAGGAAAAAAACACGGCGAGAACGACGACAATCGTGCCGAGTATGATTAGCGCGGCCTCCAGACCGGGCGGAAGGTTTAAATGTTGCTGCCAAGTGCGGCCCAATAAGTAGCCGGGTAGCACATAAGCGGGCGCCCATAACACGGCAGAGGCGAGATTGGCCCAGATAAAGGTGCGCGGCGGCATCCGCATCATGCCGGCGACCAATGGAATAATTGGCCGCACCGGACCCACGAAACGGCCAATAAAGACCGACCACGCGCCATAGCGCTCAAAGAAGCGCGCCCCTCGGGCCAGCCATTCGGGATGCTGTGACAGAGGCCAGCGCTGCGTGACCTGCTCTCGATGCTTAAAACCAAGGGCATAACTGATGCCGTCGCCTAAAATAGCGCCTATAAAGGCAGCGCCGATTAACCACGCCAAGGCGATATTCTGGTGTCCCGCCAGGGAAGCCGCGGTAGTGATTAACACTACGCCCGGCACCAGTAAACCCACCAGGGCAAGCGATTCTACTAATGCAATCGCCAGCACCATGCAAAGTAACAGGGGAGGATTAAGCGTCAATGAGTGGAGCGTATCGACAAGCGGCAAAGACGTCTCCTGCGGCAGCTAGATATAATCGTAAACGGTAGGCTAAACGTTGGAGAGAGTAGCGCCGCGTGCTTCAAGACGCTGGACAAAGTGTTCAAACGCTTCCTGAGCGCGAGGTAAACAGGCGGCAATGCGAACTTCGACTTGGCCTGTTTCGACCAGTACGCAGCGTGAGATGGCGCGTTGTAGTCGCTCACGCACTAGGAGTGCGCCGCTTTCGCTGGTATCCGGCAAGACTAACCAGAATGAGGCGCTGTCGGCACGACCAAGAATGTCGTGGTCGCGACAATGGTGATTAACTTCATGGCATAGCGATTCTAATAACGCGAGCTGGGCACGATGACCAAACTGCTCGCCGGCCATATCAAGCTGCGGTAAATGGACCACTAATACAGCCAGGCGGCGATTTAGCACCCCCGCACGTTGATATTCACTATTCAAACGTACGTATAGGGTGTCCCTATGGAAGGCGTTACAATCATCATCATTCGGGTCGGTGGCGCGTAAAAGCGCTTGGCGACGGCCATGCTCCCAGCGCGGCAAGGCGAGCAAAAGCATCACGACGCAGAGTCCGATAAACCCGTTTGGGGCAGCGTGATGTAACGGGGCTAGCCACCACACCAGCGGGATCAGCGCCGCATTAAGAGCCAGCGCTGCCCAGAGGGGTAAAAGAATGAACGCCGCGGTCATTGGTAGTCCAAGCCATAATAAAGACGTTTCCGCGTTTTGCGATAGCGACTCAACGACCACAATATACGTGCTGGTGAGCAAGATCAGGCGGGGAACATAGGGCTTAAATCCTTTACCGATATGCATCAGAAGGGCGGTTGTGAACAACATCACGGTGAAGCTGGGGATGACCAAATCATGATAAGCGCCTACGGCATATAGCCACGTGGTATAGCTTGCCATGAGTACCAAGCTCGCGCTGTAGGCGAGCGTCATTAAGTGCCGTGGAATGTGCTCACTCATATGGCCTCCTGAGCGCTGTTGGTTGGCTCGGAACGCGTGAGATCGCCTAAGTTGAGTGAGTTAGTTTCGATATCAATCAGCTCAATCGAACGGTTATCCATGACGTCGGGGAGCTCAGCGAGTAAGCGTTCGCGGCGTCCTTTGGCCTCTTTTGGCGAGCGGGATAGCAGTAGTGTCGCGAGTGTCGTGCTATTGAGGCGGTAAACGTTCTCGAAGTAATACGTCTGTTCACACAGCTGGCGTGCGACGGGCCAGAGTTTTTGCCGCTTTATCCGCAGGATAAGCAGCTCGCCATGAATGCCTTCGCGTTCGCAGCGAGTCTGTTCTGTGGGAAGATCGCGTAGTAATTGCTCGCGTGCCCACAAGTTAAAACCCGGGATGAGCCGCAAACGCTGACGGATGGTGCCGTTCATGTCGGTCAATTGGCGCGCACGGGAAAGGGCTAATAGGCTTAATATCCCTAGCGAGAGCGTCATCAACCACGAGCTTGGTGGCGATAGCTGAGGCGCTATTAAGACCAAACTTAACGCCATACCGCTAACGTTAAACGCCGCTACCCAGTTCATTTGCGGCAGCATAAATAGGGCTGCCCACGCCCAAATTAACAGGCTGTGGCGTTCCGGGGCGGCGGCGATAAGCCCGACTAAGAGAACCCCGGGAAGCAGTTGCCAAGGCACCCCGCGTGCGCGACGATGGCTAAAATCCAGCAGCATGGCGGTCATTAGTAGCCACCCGACGGAAAGCCACAGTACCAGGGCAACCTTAGGCGGCGCTGCCGCTGTCCAGAGGGCTAACACCACCGCCACAGTAAGCAAGTTGCCGCGCAGAAGTTGGATTTTGTATTTACTTTGCATGGTGCCTTACTATTGACCTCTTGCGTTTATAAAGCGCAATGCCATGTGTAACCCGCATCATACTAACTTCCAGGCACGCTGCCTAATACCGAGCGGGCACTATCTATTAACATAAGACTTACTGAGTCAAAACGCACGGAGAGGGTATGAGCGTTCCTACATCGTTTCCTAACCCAGCTGTTGAGTTAACCGCCGATATTCCGGCGTATATGCGTGCCGTTGGGGAGGCCGCTCGTGATGCGGCGCGCGTATTACGCCGGGCCGACACCGGGTGCAAAAACCGCGCCTTGGCGGCAATGGCCGAGCGCCTAAACACTGCTCGTAAAGACGTGTTAGAGGCCAACGCGCTTGATATGCAGCGCGGCCGTGATAATGGCTTAGACCCCGCCCTGCTAGATCGTCTAGCTCTTAACGATGCGCGTATCGATGCCATGGTCGAAGGGCTTAACCAGGTAGCTGCTTTGCCTGACCCGGTGGGTGAAATTGATGGCCTGCGTGCACGCCCAAGCGGCATTCAAGTGGGAAAAATGCGCGTTCCGCTCGGTGTCATCGGCATTATTTACGAATCACGCCCCAACGTCACGATGGAGGCGGCAAGCCTGTGCTTAAAATCGGGCAATGCTTGTATTTTGCGCGGCGGCTCCGAGGCGGCGGCGTCGAATGCCGCACTGAGCGCGTGTATTCAAGCGGGGCTTGCCGATGCGGGCTTGCCAGCAGGCAGCGTGCAGGTAATCGCAACGACCGACCGCGCCGCAGTGGGCGAGCTGATCAGCATGCCTGAGTTTGTCGATGTGATTATTCCACGGGGGGGGAAGTCGCTGATCGCACGTATCTCCCGCGAGGCGCGAGTGCCGGTAATTAAGCACTTGGATGGCGTATGCCATGTTTATGTCGATGCGACGGCGGATCTGGACAAAGCGCGCGCGATTGCCCTTAACGCCAAAACGCACCGCTACGGTACCTGCAACACCATGGAAACGCTTCTAGTGGATACGAAGATCGCTGAAGCGTTGCTGCCGGAATTGGCGCGTGTCTATGCCGAGCACAGCGTCGAGCTGCGTGGCTGCGAGCGCACGCAAGCGCTTGTGCCCGATGCGCTACCGGCAAGTGCTGATGATTGGGGCGAAGAGTATTTGGCCCCCGTGCTGGCGATTAAAATCGTCGATGGCATTGATGAAGCCATCGCGCACATTGAACACTACGGCTCGCACCACACCGATGCCATCGTGACTGAAAGCTACACGTTGGCGCGTCAGTTTATGGCTGAAGTTGATTCAAGCTCTGTAGTAGTTAACGCCTCCACGCGCTTTGCCGACGGCTTTGAGTACGGCTTGGGGGCCGAGATCGGCATCTCTACCGACAAGTTACACGCGCGTGGCCCAGTGGGGCTGGAGGGGCTGACAACCCAAAAATACGTAGTGCTAGGTGATGGCCAGGTGCGGCAATGACAGCACCCGCGCGCCCACAGCGCATAGGAATGTTTGGCGGCACGTTTGACCCGGTGCACCTTGGCCACTTACGTAGCGGCGTAGAGCTCTGTGAATCCCTTGAGCTAGATCAATTACACATGATGCCAGCACCTCAGCCACCGCTGCGTGACCGCCCACAGGTCTCGGCTGAACAACGTCTAGCGCTGCTCAAGGCGGGGATTGGCGATACGCCACGTTTAGTAGCGGATGATCGCGAGCTTCGCCGCGAAGGCCCTTCTTATAGCCTGCTAACACTTGAAGCGTTACGCAGTGACTATGGCATTGAGGCGCGCTTAATCATGGCCCTGGGGCAGGATGCCTTTTTGAAACTGGCCGACTGGCATCAACCCGAGCGTCTATTTGAGTTAGCGCATATCGTGGTAATGGCCCGCCCGGGCTATTCTCCAAAGCGTTCGCAGGCGCTTTTGGAACTGCTCGCCGGACGTGAAGTCAATAGCGTGGGTGAGTTAATGGCAGCGCCGCACGGGGGCGTACTGCCGGTGACGCTGCCCTCGCCGATGGGGATCTCCGCGACGGGTATTCGACGCCGTTTAGCCAAAGGGGGGAGCGTGCGCTATTTGCTACCCGAAGCGGTGGAACGCGAAATCGAGCATCAATGCCTTTATCGGTTGCCTGAAAGCGGCAGATAAGCGTAAATACGCGCCCTTTAATAAGCGCTGGCAGTCACTAAATAAGTGGTTACAATGGCCAGCTTTACATCCCACCCCATGAGGTTGGTACTTAGGAGACATGCACATCGATACACTGAAAAAGCTAGCGATTGACGCGCTAGAAGAACTCAAAGCTCGCGATATTACGCAACTTGACGTGGCAAAACTCACTGATGTCACGGACCTTATGGTCATTGCCAGTGGCACCTCAACGCGCCATGTCTCGGCATTGGCGCAAAATCTCGTCGAAAAGGCGAAAGCCGAAGGTTTACAACCCCGCGGTGTTGAAGGCGGTAACAACGCTGACTGGGTGCTGGTCGACCTTGGCGACATCATCGTGCATATCATGCTTCCCGAGGCGCGTGCGCTTTATGATCTTGAGCGCCTGTGGGCGGATTTGCCTGCCGATAGCACCGTAGCCCATGAACTGGTGCGCGAACGGATGGAAGATCAGGTCTCAACTTCATGAAAATTCGCCTACTTGCGGTGGGCACTAAAATGCCCACCTGGGTAGAGGAGGGCGTTGACACCTACCGTAAGCGGCTGCCGCGCGATTTTAGCCTTGAGGTGGAGGAGATATCCTTGGGGCAGCGCGGTAAGAATGCGGACGTCGCCAAGGCGCGCGGGCAAGAAGCCGAACGTATTCGTCAAAAGCTCAAAGGCGATGAATACGTGGTGGCACTGGAAGTAAAGGGAAAAGCTTGGTCAACACAGGCGTTGGCCCAAGAGGCCGATCAGTGGCGGATGCTAGGAAAAGACATCGTACTTCTCGTCGGCGGGCCCGATGGATTAGACCCTTCGCTTTCCGCAAAGGCAGATAAAGCCTGGTCGTTATCGCCCTTAACGCTGCCGCACCCGCTGGTCCGTATCATGCTGGCTGAGCAACTATATCGCGCTTGGACCTTGCTTGTGGGTCACCCTTATCATCGCTAATGCCGTAGATAGCGCCCCATTGGCGGGCGTTTTGGATCGTTTTGAGACCTATCCGCCCTATGCCTCAGCGCTTTGACAAATTAAAAAACAGTGAGCACGAGCTGCGTATTTTTCGTGTTCGCGCGCTGCTTGCACTGCTAGTCGTGACTGCGATGACGGCGCTTCTGATGGGGCGGCTCGGCTATCTTCAAGTCGTGCAACACGACCTTTACAGCACGCGTTCAGAAAATAACCGCGTTCGGGTCGAGCCGTTACCGCCCACGCGCGGGCTGATTTATGATCGCAATGGCGTGCTGTTGGCAGAAAACCGCCCGACCTACAATTTGACGATTGTGCGCGAGCGGGTCGACAACTTGGATAAAACTCTCGCGCTTTTGATCGAGCTGCTCAATTTACCTGAAGAGGACGTGGAAGAATTTCATCTTCGCTCCCGCCAGCGCCAACGTCCTTTCCAACCAGCGTTGTTGATTAGCGACTTAAGCGAGGTGCAAATCGCTCGGTTGGCGGTTAATCGCCATCGTTTGCCGGGCGTGGAAGTGGAGGCGCAGCTTTTGCGCTACTACCCACACGCTGAGGTGATGGCGCACGCGTTGGGCTATGTCGGCCGCATCAATGAGGAAGAGCTCAAATCGTTGGATTCAGGTAGCTACGCCGGTACACACTTTATCGGGAAAACCGGCGTTGAGAAGTTCTATGAGCACGAGCTCCACGGCGAAGCCGGACTGCGCAAAGTAGAAACCAATGCCCGTGGTCGCGTGTTAAGCGAGCTAGGAAGAACCGACCCGACGCCGGGCAAAAACCTCACGCTAACGCTGGATAAAGAGCTGCAAATGCTGGCGTATGACTTGCTCGACGGTCGGCGTGGCTCGATTGTTGCGATTGAGCCGCAAAGTGGCGACATTCTCGCGATGGTTTCGGCGCCTGGTTTTGATAGCAATCAGTTCGTCACCGGTATCGACGTCGCCTCGTATCGAGGGCTTCAACAAGATCTTGATTTGCCTTTGTTTAACCGGGCGATACGAGGCCATTACCCACCGGGCTCGACGATTAAGCCATTTTTAGCCTTGGCAGCGTTGCGTGAAGGCACAGTGACACCGGAGACCACGATCAATGACCCGGGGTATTTTCAGTTACCCAATGACTCGCGCCGGTACCGCAATTGGTTGCGTTGGGGGCATGGCCGGGTAGACCTTGAACGCTCCATCGCCGTTTCCAATAATACGTTTTACTATTCGCTGGCCCATGATTTGGGTATCGATAGGCTGCACAAGCAGATGACGGCGTTCGGCTTTGGCCAGCGCGTTGCGCACGACGTCCAAGGTGAGAGTGACGCGCTTATGCCTTCGCGGGAGTGGAAGCGCGAGCGTTATAATCAGCCCTGGTACCCTGGGGAAACGCTGTCAGTGGGTATCGGCCAAGGCTATTGGCAGGTGACGCCGCTGCAACTGGCCACCGCCACGGCGACGCTGGCCAATCGCGGGGAATGGGTCACGCCGCGTTTGGCCAGTAAGCTGGGTGAAAAAACTATTCCGACAGCGTTGCCCGATACACCCCAAGATATCGAGCTGACCCAAGAGAGCTGGTGGGAAACCGTGTTCAGCGGTATGGAAAAAGTGTTAAGCGGGCATGAAGGTACCGCACGGCGTACCGGTGTGGGCTTGGAGTACCGGATGGGGGGGAAGTCGGGCACGGCGCAGGTATTTTCGCTCGGTCAAGATCAGCGTTACAACGCGGATGAGCTTAAAGAGCGCCTACGCGATCACGCGCTGTTTATAGCCTTTGCTCCGCTGGAAGACCCACAAATTGCTGTCTCTGTCATTGTGGAAAATGCCGGTGGTGGGAGTACTCATGCCGCCCACTTAGCCCGCGCGATGACGGATGCGTGGCTTCTGGAAGATGAAGCGCCTGACGTCGATGACGTTCACGAGACGCTGGAAAGCAGCAACGCCGATATAGAGGGGCAGTAACGTATGTCGTGGTTGACGTTGACACGTGGGTTACGTCGCTATCCGGTGCGACCGCCTGATAGCGGTATGGCGCGGCGCAAAAGCATCTGGGAACGGATACACCTTGACCCCTGGCTCATTGGCCTTTTGTTGTTGCTGATGGCGGTAGGTCTCGTGGTTTTATACAGTGCGTCCGGCCAGCGTATTGCAATCGTGTATGCGCAAAGTATTCGTTTTGGCGTTGGGCTGGTGGGCATGGTGATTATTGCCCAGTTTTCTCCCCGAACCTTTCTGCGTTGGGCGCCAGTGGCGTATGGGGTTGGGGTTTTAATGCTGCTGGCGGTAGAGTTTTTCGGCGATATGGGGATGGGGGCTCAACGCTGGCTGGTCATTCCCGGTGTGGTGCGTTTTCAGCCGTCAGAGTTGATGAAATTGGCGGTCCCGCTAATGGTGGCGGCCTACTTAAACCGCTGCGAGCTGCCGCCTAAACTGCGCGATATCCTGGTCTGTGCCGGGCTCATTGGCCTGCCGGTGATGCTGATTGCTACCCAGCCGGATTTGGGGACTTCACTTTTGGTCGCCAGTGCCGCCATTAATGTGGTGCTTTTGGCGGGATTATCCTGGCGGCTGATAGGCTTGGCGACTGTGTTGACGGCCTCTGCATTGCCACTTCTGTGGATGAACCTGCATAACTATCAGCGCCAGCGTGTGCTCACATTTTTAAATCCCGATAGTGACCCGCTTGGCGCTGGCTGGAACATTATTCAATCGACCACGGCGATTGGCAGCGGCGGTCTCTGGGGCAAGGGGTGGCTTGAGGGCACTCAGTCACAGCTTGAGTTTTTACCCGAGCGTCACACCGACTTTATCTCCGCTGTGCTGGGCGAAGAGTTCGGCTTAGTGGGGATGCTGGCGGTGCTTACCCTTTACTTTATGATTGTCTGCCGCGGGTTGTGGCTTTCAGGGGCATCCCAAGATACTTTCGGCCGTTTGGTGGCGGGCAGTATTATTCTCACCTTTTTTATCTATGTCTTTGTTAATGTCGGGATGGTCAGCGGCATTTTGCCCGTGGTGGGGGTGCCGCTGCCTTTGATTAGCTTCGGCGGCACATCCAGCGCGACGCTGTTAGCAGGGTTTGGCGTTTTGATGTCGATACATGCGCATCGCCGGCTTTTGTCGCGCTAATTGGGAGTCAATAATGAAAACGGCCAGTAAGCAGCGAGCAAAACGCTTTGCGTTACGCGCGGTGGTAGCAGGGTGGATGGGGTTGAGTATGGCTACCAGCCTGGCAGAGGCTCAGCGCTTTCACCCGCGTGATAATGCTGATACCGAGGCGTTGGTCGAGGAACTCGTTGAGCAAGGATTGCCTGCCGAGTGGTTAACCCACACGCTTGACCAGGCGACGTTTCGCCAAGAGGTGCTGGATGCTATGGCTGGTGCGGCCGAGCGGCGGCTGGAATGGCACGAGTATCGCGACATCTTTCTCACTGAGCAGCGTATCGATGAAGGTGCCGCGTTTTTGCGCCAGCACCATGAAACGCTAGAGCGTGCGGATGCTGAGTACGGCGTGCCGGCTGAGATCATCACTGCGATTATCGGGGTGGAAACCTATTACGGTCGTTATAAAGGCCGCCACCGGGTACTGGATTCCCTAGCGACATTAGCGTTTCATCACCCGCAGCGCGGCGCGTTTTTTCGCGGTGAACTCGCGGCTTTTTTGCGTATTGCCCATGAGCAGGGTGTCGACCCCGCTGAGTTAACCGGCTCTTACGCAGGCGCGATGGGGTTCCCGCAATTTATTCCCACCAGCTACCAAGCTTACGCGGTCGATTTCGACGGCGATGGTCAGCGTGACTTGTGGAACAACCCAGTGGATGCCATTGGCAGCGTGGCCAACTATTTTGCCAAGCATGGTTGGCAGGCGGGTGAGCCGATTTACCAGCGTGCCGAAATCTCGCCTGCTGGGAAAAAGAAACAAACGGCGATCACCTTTAATCAAACCTCGACCCCTACCTATACACTCGCGCAAGCCGAGAACATGGGGCTGTATACAGTGGGAGAGGGCGTGGACGTGTTTTTATCTCGTCAAGATAAGCACGTGGTGCCGTTACGATTGACATTGGAGGATGGCAGCCAGGCATATTATCTTGGGGGCTTTAATTTCTACGTGATAACGCGTTATAACCATAGCCATCTCTATGCAATGGCGGTAGCAACACTGGCTGATGCGATTGCAAACGCGTATAAGACGCAGCAAGAGGGTAAGCAATGAACAGGCAGCCTGAAGTGAGTGTTGAAGCACGTCGGATAAACAAGTTGGCGCCGTTGGCATTGTTAATCTTGGCTTTGTTCTTGAGCGGTTGTGCAAGCCGGGATGCCCAACGCACCGAGCACGCAGATGGTGCAGGATTACAACAAACTGAGCAGTCGACACCTGCGGGCAGCGACGGCCGCTATGCTTTGAGTGGCGATGCCTACCCGCTTGACCCACCCGATGTGTCTCGCGTGCCCGACGCCGAGCCTAGAGACGAACCGCAATCTCGGGCAGGTAATCGCTCAAGCTATCAGGTGTGGGGCAAAACGTACCGCGTGTTGCCAGACTCAACGGGGTATTCGCAAGAGGGGACCGCCTCTTGGTATGGTGAGAAATTTCACGGCTATGCCACCTCTAACGGCGAAATTTACGATATGTACAAAATGACCGCAGCGCATCGCTCGCTGCCGCTACCGACGTTTGCCCGGGTGACGAGCCTGGATAACGGTAACTCGGTTATTGTGCGTATCAATGATCGCGGCCCCTTCCACAGTGAGCGGGAAATTGATCTTTCCTATGCCGCAGCGTCACGGCTTGGTTTTATCGACGAAGGCACGGGGCATGTGAAGGTCGAGGCCATCGACCCTAAGCGCTGGCAGGCTGGCGCTTCTGATGCTAATCCGGCGCCAGAGCCCGCGGCACGTGAGTCAGTAACCGGATCAGCAGAAGAAACCGCCCCTTTTTATTTGCAAATTGCCGCCCTAGGTAGTGCAGAAAGCGCCAACCGGCTCAAAAATCAGCTGCAAAGCGAATTACGTCACGATGTGCGCGTTACTAACGAAGCCGATGTGTATCGCGTACAAGTCGGGCCGGTTAGGCGCCAACAAGATGAGCAGTCGCTGCGTGAATCGCTTCATCAGGCAGGCTTTCCCCAACCCTTTATCGTGAGATAATGCATCTTTACCCTAAGTGAGAAAATATCCGTGATGAACGTTTTTAAGTTACGTCGTTTTTGTTGTCGTTTTGGCTTTGGCTTACTCGCGCTGTTGATGGCCGCTGTGGTGCTGACTGCTGCTTTACCGGTTTCCGCGCAGGTGATTCCCCAGCCGCAAACGATTATTCCCGCCTCGCCACAGCTGGCAGCTAAATCGTGGATATTGATGGATGCCAACAGCGGCCATGTGCTTGCAGAACATAACGCCGATCAGCGATTGCCACCGGCGAGTCTAACCAAACTGATGACCGCGTTCTTGGTCGAGCGCGAGCTTAATCGTGGCACCATTGATTTTGACGATATGGTGAGTGTGAGTGAAAAAGCGTGGCGCACTGGCGGCTCCAAGATGTTTATCGAAGTGGGCACGCAGGTCTCCGTTAGAGACTTACTGCACGGCATTGTTATCGTTTCTGGTAACGATGCCAGCGTGGCAATGGCAGAACATCTCGCCGGTGGGCAGGGGCCTTTTGCCGATTTAATGAACCAGCACGCCGCGCGACTTGGTATGGATAATACCAATTTTGAAAATCCGACTGGCCTGCCGGGCGAAAATCACTACTCCAGCGCCCGCGATATGGCGCTTCTTGCGCAGCATATTATTAATGACTATCCCGAGCACTATGAGATCTACTCCGAGCGTACGTTCTCCTATGGCGGAATTGACCAGCCGAATCGCAACCGCCTTTTGTGGCGTGACCCGAGCGTGGATGGTCTGAAAACAGGCTGGACCTCTGAGGCGGGTTATGGGCTTGTGGCCTCGGCTGAGCGAGATGGAATGCGGTTGGTGTCAGTGGTCATGGGAACCAATTCTGAAGAGGCGCGTGCCCAAGAAACGCAGAAACTATTGAGTTATGGTTTTCGCTTTTATGAAACCATGAACCTTTACGAGCGCGGGGCCGTGTTAGCCACGCCGCGTATCTGGGGCGGAGAGCAAAATGAAGTGCGCATCGGCGTCGATGAAGAAGTGTATATGACGCTGCCGCGTAACCGTAACGACGAGCTACGCGCCCGGTTGAATATGAATAACGATCTCAATGCACCGATATCCATGGGCGATGACGTCGGCACGCTAGAAGTGGTGATGGGAGACAAGGTGGTCGGTGAGCGAGATCTCGTCGCGCTGGAAAGCGTCGAAGAAGGGGGGCTTTTTAAGCGCTTAATCGACCAAGTGCGTCGCTTTTTCAGTGGTCTTTTGAGCAACTTTCTGGATTAAACATCGTTTTGATGCGTAGCGACATTGATGAGAGTTCATGCATCGCGGTAGCGCCTATCAACTGAATAGCAGGTGAATGAATGACTCCGAAAGGCAAGCAAGGTTTCCGAGATATGCGCCCTTCGCCGACGACACAGAAAAAGCCGCCGAAAATCACTTTTCCTTGCGACTATCCGATCAAAGTGGTTGGCGATGCGGCGACGGATTTCCCCGCCACGGTGTGCCAAGTGTTAGTTCGCCACGCACCGGACTTTGACGAAACCTCGATGCAAGTGATCGATAGCCGCAACGGCCGCTTTCAGTCGGTGAGAGTGACCATTCGTGCCACTGGCGAGAAACAGCTTAATCAGCTGTTTCTCGACTTAAAAGCGACCGGCCGCGTCCATATGGTTGTTTGAAAAATGGCCGATGATTTGCCGCCCATTGAGCTTCATCGCCTAGGGAGACGCCCCTACCAGCCGGTGTGGGAAGCCATGCGCGAGTTGACCGATACCCGTGGTGTCGAAACACCGGATCAGTTTTGGCTGGTGGAGCACGAGCCGGTCTTTACTCAGGGGCAGGCAGGAAAGCCTGAGCACTTATTAATGCCGGGCGATATTCCCGTGGTACAGACCGACCGTGGTGGCCAAGTCACCTATCATGGCCCAGGCCAGGTAGTGCTATATCCGTTGCTGGATGTCAGACGCGCCAAGATGGGCGTGCGTGAACTCGTCACGGCGATTGAAAATGCCGTGATTGATGTGCTGGCAAGCTATCACGTTGTGGCGAAAGCGCGTCCGGATGCCCCTGGGGTATACGTTGAGGCGGCGGCAAGCGAGGCGAAAGTGGCGTCTTTGGGGCTTCGTATACGCCGAGGTGGAAGTTTTCACGGTGTGGCGCTCAACGTGGATGGCGATTTGTCGCCTTTCGCGCGTATCAACCCCTGTGGTTACGCCGGTATGGAAATGACACGGCTGGCGGATTTAACCGACCAGCCCGTCAATTGTGAAATGGTGGGCGAGCAGCTCGCGCAAGCGCTTGCGGCACGTATTGAGCGCCGCTTGAGTGCTTCCTAATCCAACCTTTAGCCCACGTGTTGCACAGGGATGCGATTCTCGTCTTTGCTTTGCTGGCCAGGGACTGCAGCCGGAGAGGCAAGGCCTAGGTTGTTTTTCTCGAAGACGCGATCAGCGCGGTAGCTAGAACGTACCAGCGGCCCGGAAGCAACTTCCATAAAGCCTTTTTCTAGCCCTAGTACGCGATAGCGATCGAACTCTTCGGGCGTTACGTAGCGCTCAACGGGTAGATGGTTTTTCGTTGGGCGCAAGTACTGCCCTAAAGTGACGATGTCGACGCCGATCTCACGCAACTCATCAAAGGTTTGCAGCACTTCGTCTTCTGTCTCGCCAAGCCCCAGCATTAAGCTCGTCTTGGTGAGTACATTGGGGCGGTGCTTTTTCGCGTGGGCGAGTACATCCAGGGTTTTACGGTAGCCTGCACGTGGGTCGCGCACGCGGCTGGTTAAGCGCTCAACGGTTTCAACGTTTTGTGCAAACACCTCAAGCCCTGAATCTACCACGCGCTCTATCGCGGTGGGCTCAGCATCGAAATCGGGCGTCAGTGCTTCAACGACGACTTCGGGCGTGTGCGTTTTAATAGCTCGAATGCAGTCAGCGTAGTGGGTGGCGCCACCGTCATCGAGGTCGTCGCGATCAACCGAGGTCAACACAATATAACGCAGCCCCATGAGCTTGACCGATTTGGCGGTGTTTTCCGGTTCTTCAGCGTCAAGCCAGCCCTTGGGGTTGCCAGTGTCGACTGCACAGAAGCGGCACGCCCGGGTGCATACCGAACCCATCAGCATGATCGTGGCGGTACCGTTGCTCCAACACTCGCCCATATTGGGGCAGTGGGACTCAGCACAGACAGTGCTCAAACGGTGGGTAGCCACGTTTTTCTTCACCGCCTCAAAGCGCTCGCCCCCGGGAATTTGGGCTCGCAGCCATTTGGGTTTACGTTCAAGTGATGGCGAATCGTCTTGGGTTTTGCCCTGCTTGATGCCATCCTTGATGACGGCCATGCCGTGTTCATTGCGGAATTTTGTGCCGCTAGACACGCGCTGCGAGGTGTTGTCGCTCATAAATGAGAGCCTCTACTGTGGATACGGGTCGGTTTCGACAGAGGTCTATAGCACGCAATGTAACATATTTGGGCAAAAACGGGACACAGCGCTTAAGAAGGCCGTAATGAAAGCAAGGTCAGCGATAAAATGCGATTCTTTATCGACGTTGTTGGTTGCGTGGCTTACACTATATTGCGTTGCAGCATAATAACTATCGGGTCCATTGTCTTTCGTGACCCAAGGGAGAATCTATGAACTTTCTCGCCAATCCTTCCGAGCTCGCCGAGAACTATCCCGGTGCATCTTTGCTTTCTACGGTATTTGACCCCTTTGGTTTTGGCCGTGCTGCTATAGATTACTGGCGTGATGGGTTTGAGCGCAGTGTGCTCTATTGGGATGTCATGCGTCAGCGTGGCAATCAGTATCTTGAACACATGGAGTGTACCAAACCCAGCGTATTAGGGTTTGAAACCGAAGTGTTGATGGACGGTCGGCAATTGCCACGCCCCACCAACTACGAATTGCTGCGCGTATTGCCCCCAGAGGGCGTAGAGATTGACGCACAAAAACGTCCCTTTGTGGTGGTTGATCCTCGTGCCGGTCATGGCCCTGGTATTGGGGGGTTCAAGCCCGATAGTGAGCTTGGGGTGGCGTTGCGTGCAGGACACCCCTGCTATTTTGTGGGCTTTCTGCCGTATCCCGTGCCGGGGCAGACGGTAGAGGACGTCGTTGAGTCAGAAATTGCCTTTTTGCGCTACATAGGCGAGTTACACGCCGACACCACAGAAAAGCCGATGGTAGTGGGGAACTGCCAAGCTGGCTGGCAAGTTATGATGGCAGCAGCGCTGGAGCCGGATCTTTTCGGCCCGATTCTGATTGCCGGTGCACCGCTTTCCTATTGGGCGGGCGAACGCGGTAAAGCGCCAATGCGCTACACCGGCGGCATGACCGGCGGCAGCTGGATCACCGAACTCACCAATGACATGGGTAACGGTCTTTTTGACGGTGCCTGGCTGGTGCAGAATTTCGAGCGCCTAAACCCCTCAAACACGTACTGGAAAAAACAATACAACCTGTTTGACAACATCGATACCGAAGCGCAGCGCTATCTTGAGTTTGAGCGCTGGTGGGGCGGCCATGTGCTGCTTGGCGGAGAAGAAATTCAGTATATCGTCAATAATCTTTTCATTGGCAACCGCCTCTCGACCGCGCAGCTGTTAACGAGTGATGGGCGTCGCATCGACCTGCGCAACGTGCGCTCACCGGTGGTTGTATTCTGCTCGCGTGGTGATGATATTACGCCACCGCCGCAGGCATTAGGCTGGATTCGTGATTTGTACGAAGGCGAAGAAGATATCATCGCCAACGAACAAACCATCGTTTACTGCCAACACGACACGACTGGCCACTTGGGTATCTTCGTTTCGGGTAGCGTTTCGCGCAAAGAGCACTCGGAATTCACGGCAAACATGGATTACATTGATGTGATGCCGCCAGGGTTATATGAAGCTAACATTACCAAGGCGGATGATCGCTCGGATGCCGAGTTTATTGAGCGCGATTACCTGCTGGAATTTGAGGCGCGCAACTTCGACGAGTTGGACCAAGAGGTTAAACACAGCTCAGAAGATGACCGTCGTTTTGCTACCGTGGCACGTTTATCTGAGATTAATTTAGGTTTCTACCGTTTGGCATTACAGCCGTGGCTGCAAGCGGTCACCTCGCCTGAGACCGCGCGTTGGGGGCGTCGCATGCACCCCATTCGTCTGCGCTATCGCCTGATGTCAGATCGTAACCCTCTCACCGTGCCGCTGCCGGTGATGGCGGAAATGGTTCGTGAAAATCGTCACCCAGTGGCGGAAGATAACCTCTTTAAAGCATTTGAAGGGATTGTTTCCGATCAGATTGTTTCGAGCCTAAACGCTGTGCGCGATTGGCGCGATAGCAGCATCGAGCGGATGTTCATGGACATTTACGGACAGCCCTTGCTTCAAGCTGCGGTGGGTCTGTTCGGTGATGCTAATATCCACCGCCGTCGCCCGGGGGCTTCTCCAGAGCATCGTCGCTTTATTGAGCAGCGCCAAGAAGAAATACGCGAGCGCGTTGCTGAGGGCGGTGAGCATGAGGCGGTAATGCGTGCCGTGATCTACGTGCTGGGCGGTGCGCCCGCCACCGATGAGCGTAACTTCAAGCGCTTACGGGCGACACGTGCCGAGCTAGAGCCAGGCAGAAATCTGTGTGACTTTAAGAAGCTGGTGCGTGAACAGTTCTTCACTCTTAAGCTTGACCGAGTGAAAGCGCTGGAGGCCTTGCCGCAGCTACTAAAAGGTCAAACCAACGAGCAAATTGATGGGCATATCGCACACTTGGAACATGTGTTTGCGGCTAGCGGAGATTTATCGGAGCGCGCAGCAGCACGCTTTGATCAAGTGAAGGCGCTGTTTGATCAGGCTCGCCCGGAAAAGCCGGTTGAGCCGACGCCGCAAGCGTCGCAACAAGAAGCGCCAAAGCAGGAAGCGTCGAAACCTGACGCACCTGCCCCGGCGGCCAAAACGTCAGCGGCTACGTCTCCGGCAAGTCAAGCGACAGCGACTCAGCCATCGACAGAGCAGAATAAGCCAGCTACTAACGCGCCGACGCGAAAGCGAACAACGCGCAAACGTTAAATGCTAATGCCCCACAACGCCCTGGCTTGAACGCCGGGGCGTTTTTGCATAGGGCTGGGTGTTTTGCAAAGGGGCAGAGGTTGCCGTTTAGTGTTGGGCAGTCTAGTGTCTAGCTTAGATTCTACCGTCAGCCGCTGATTTACCACATGAATCGGTAGGGCTGGCGCTTCGCCAAGGCGTGGGGTAGGGTAGGCGCATTTTTTCACGCACATGTTATCTGACTTATCATTGCGTGCCGATTATTGAAACGTTTTATTCAAAACGCCGCCTGAGTTAGCCGGCATATCATTTAAGTGGAGCACTATGGGCAAGTCACTGGTCATCGTCGAGTCGCCCGCCAAAGCGAAGACGATCAATAAATATCTCGGCAACGATTTCATCGTGAAGTCGAGCGTAGGTCACATTCGTGATCTGCCGACCAGCGGCTCGGGTAAGGCAGCCTCCGACCCTAAAGAGCGCGCTCGTCAAGCCGCCCTCACGCGCAAAATGTCAGCGGAAGAGAAAGCCGTCTACAAAAAGCGTAAAGCGCACGACCAGCTGATTCGGCGGATGGGTATCGACCCTACCAACGGCTGGGAGGCGAACTACGAGATTTTGCCCGGCAAAGAGAAAGTCGTTGCGGAGCTAAAAAAGCTGGCGGAAAAGGCCGACGCCGTCTATCTCGCGACGGATTTGGATCGCGAAGGGGAGGCGATTGCCTGGCACCTGCGCGAGACCATTGGCGGGGATAATGAGCGCTACAAGCGTGTCGTCTTTAATGAGATTACCCAAAACGCCATTCAAGACGCGTTCAAGGCGCCCGGGGCGCTTAATATCCCGCGTGTGGAGGCGCAGCAAGCGCGGCGCTTTCTCGACCGAGTGGTGGGTTTTATGCTTTCTCCACTGCTGTGGGCGAAAATCGCCCGGGGACTCTCCGCGGGGCGAGTGCAGTCAGTGGCGGTGCGTTTAATCGTCGAGCGCGAGCGCGAAATTCGCGCGTTTATCCCTGAAGAGTTTTGGGATGTCCATGCCGATCTTGCCACACCTGATGGCGAGCTTGTGCGCTTTGCCCTGGCGCGCCAAGACGGCAAAGCGTTCCGACCCACGTCGGAAAAAGAGACGCTGGAGCGCATTGCCGCGCTGAGAAAAGCCAACCTTGCGATCACCTCGCGCGAGGCTAAGCCAACCCGTTCAAAGCCTAATGCTCCCTTTATTACGTCAACGTTGCAGCAAGCGGCGAGTAGCCGTCTAGGGTTTTCCGTCAAGAAAACCATGACCATGGCGCAACGCTTATACGAAGCGGGTTACATCACCTATATGCGTACGGATTCCACCAACCTCTCTAAAGAGGCAGTGGAAAGCGCACGTGCGTTTATCGGTGAGGCGTATGGCGACCGCTACCTGCCTGAAGCACCCATTCGTTATAGCAGCAAAGAAAGCGCGCAAGAGGCGCACGAGGCGATTCGCCCTTCCAGCGTCGAGCGAAAAACCACTGAGCTAGTGAGTATGGAGCGCGATGCTGAGCGGCTTTACGAACTTATTTGGCGCCAGTTTGTTGCCTGCCAGATGACCCCGGCTGAGTATCTATCCACTACATTGAGTGTGGAAGTCGATGGCTATGAGCTGCGTGCTAAAGGCCGGGTGCTCAAGTTTGATGGTTTCACCCGCGTGATGAAACCGGCGGGGAAAAACGAAGACCAAAGCCTGCCCGATCTGCCGGAAGGGACGCCCATGGCGCTGGAAACCCTCGATCCGCAGCAGCACTTTACCAAGCCTCCGGCGCGTTATTCTGAGGCCGCGCTGGTTAAAGAGTTGGAAAAACAAGGCATTGGTCGCCCCTCGACGTATGCGTCGATCATTTCCACGATTCAGGATCGTGGTTACGTGAAGCTGGAAAATCGCCGTTTCTACGCTGAAAAACTGGGCGATATCGTTACCGAGCGTTTGAAAGAGTCCTTCCCCGATTTGATGGATTACTCGTTCACGGCGCGTATGGAAGATAGTTTAGATGAAGTCGCCGAAGGGGAGCGCAACTGGCAAGCGCTGCTGGATGCGTTCTACCAGGAGTTCCGTGAGGAGCTTGCTCAGGCCGAAAGTGAAGACGGTATGCGCCCTAATCAGCCGGTGCCAACGGATATCGACTGCCCAAGCTGTGGCCGTAAAATGCAGATTCGCACGGCATCCACCGGGGTCTTTTTAGGCTGCAGTGGTTATAACTTGCCGCCGAAAGAGCGCTGTAAAACCACGATTGACTTGATTCCCGGCGAAGAAGCGGTCGCATCCGACGCGGACGAAGAAGCCGAAACGGAAGCCTTACGCGCCAAACGCCGTTGCCCTAAATGCGGTACGGCGATGGATAATTATCTGATCGATGAAACGCGCAAGTTGCATATCTGCGGTAATAGCCCGGATTGTGACGGCTACGAAATTGAAACCGGTAAGTTCAAGATCAAAGGCTACGATGGCCCGGTCATCGAATGCGACAAGTGCGGCAGTGAAATGCAGCTTAAATCAGGCCGCTTTGGCAAGTACTTCGGTTGTACCAATAGCGAGTGTAAGAATACACGTAAGTTGCTGAAAAGCGGGGAAGTGGCGCCGCCGAAGATGGACCCGATCCCCATGCCTGAGCTTGAGTGCCAGAAAGTGGATGATCACTATGTGCTGCGTGATGGCGCCAGTGGCCTCTTCCTTGCGGCGAGTAAATTCCCTAAAAATCGTGAAACGCGTCCCCCGCTGGTGAAAGAGCTCAAGGCCCACGCTGATGAGCTACCGGAAAAGTATCATTTCATTCTTGATGCGCCCAGCGAGGATCCGGATGATCGTCCAGCGCAAATTCGTTTTTCGCGCAAAAATAAAGCGCAGTACGTCATGACCGACGAAAATGGTAAGGCCACCGGTTGGAAAGCGACGTATGAGAACGGTAAGTGGCATGTGGAGGACAAGCGAAAGTGACACCTCGCGCTCGGACGAACCAGCTGATTTATCAGGCTGAGCTTTTGATCACTACGCCGGTAGCGGACGATGAGGACGCTACTCCGCGCAAAATGGCACTTGAAGAGAGTGCACTTGCACTCATGGAGCTGGCGCTTGAGTCGCACCTCAAAGAGGTGACAGAACACGCCCGGCTTGCCGAGCATCGTTGGCCGCTTTTGCTGGCGGCCGATGGACCGGCCGTGGCTGAACTTCAGCGTCTTCGTGATCTTGCTGGCGACGGCGATTCCTGGCTCGGTTGGCTGGTCTTTCAGCTGGACCGTCTGCACAGTAACGAAGGCGCGGCGAAACGGCCGGTCCACAACCCTTCCATGATTGCGTTGGGCAGCCAGGTAGCCTTTGCCGATGAATTGCTTTTGTGTATCAAAAACGCTAAGGCTGAAATCGCCGCGCTGCGGGAAACCAGCGAAGAATGGTAATGAAAATAGTAGGGCTAACAATAGGGCTAAAGACATGCGCAGAAAGAAGACCGAAATGTGTCTTTATGCCTTACACCAATGGTTAGATAGCCAGGCAACGCGTTTTCCTCTACGCTGGCAGGCCAAAAATTTTACGTCGTGAAGCTTTTCCACGTCATTTGTAAAACTTATCGACTGCAAAAAACAAGACATCCTAGCTAACCAAGGAGAAGCGCATGCGCTACAACCAGGTAAAAGATCTGGTCGTTTGGGCCGCCGATTTTCACGCCCGTATGGCTCAGCAATTTAGTGACGCGGCAGAGGAAGCTAATTCTGAGCGGTTGAAGATGGCGCTGACTTATCTCTCTAGTCGAGAGTTGCGCATGAAAACGGGCTTGGAAGATATTTTCTCCGACGGTTCTGATCATCGCGATGTGTTGAACACGTGGTTTGATGATCCCACGGATTTTCCGCAACCGCCAAAGCTTGAAAAGTTGGTGGAAAGCGCCGACTACAACAGTGTTGATGTTGCCATGCAAACGGTGATTGAAGCCCATAAAACGCTTCAGGCGCTCTACGAGTACCGTTCTGATAAAGCGGCGATTGAGCCAGAAGAAGAGTTTTTCACTTCTTTAGCGCAAGGGCACGAAGCGGAAGTGCGGCTTATCGTGACAAGCCTTGAAGAGTTTACCGATCTTTAACGCTGACGCTTTGAGAGTAACAACATGCCGGTGAACCGACGCCAATTTCTCACTTACGCACTAGGGTTGCCAATATCGGCCTATATCTCTGGCGCTGTGGCGAATGTGTCAAACGACGGATCCGTTGAGCCTGACCTGATTGAAACGCTGATCTCGCGAGCGCATGTACCGCGACACAGCGATGAGGTTTGGGTCTTGATTGATGATAAAGAGGCATCCCTTAGCATTTATCGGGGTAATGCTCGGCTGGAGCGATTCGCCCCCGTGTCGCTTGGCCGGGCGGGAGCGAAAACCCAGCGTTTGCGTGGCAGCAATGTCACCCCGCTGGGGGAGTTTCGTATCAATCGGTTTAACTATGCGAGTAAGTGGCATATTTTTGTCGGTGTGGATTACCCCACCCCCGCGCATGCACGCATGGCGCTGGCAAACGGCGTGTATTCGCAACAGGATTACGATGATTACTTTGCCTATTACCGTCGTTACGGCGCTCCGCCACAAGATACAGTGTTAGGCGGGGCGATTGGTGTGCACGGTTTGGGAGATGCGGATCCCGATGTTCACGCTAAGTATCACTGGACGCAGGGATGCGTGGCGTTAACAAACACACAAATTGAGCGTATGGTGAAACTCGTCGATGTTGGCACAAGGGTAGTGATCCGCTAGGCTAATGTTGTTGAAGGATGTTCAGCTATTGAATAAGCAGCTATAGACAAACGTTGTGTTCTATAATAAAACAGCGTTTGACGCTTGTGCCTATCAGCACATGTGGCTGCAATGAACCTGCACCGCAGGTAGACAAGGTTAACGTTTCTCACTAAGCTTAACGTTGTCACCCTTAACGTAGTACCAAGGAAGACCCAAGGAGAACATTATGACTCTGAAGACGACTCTGAAGATGTCTGCCGCTGCCGCTTCACTGGCAATCTTGGCAGGTTGTGCTTCTACCAGCGCGCTGGAAGAAGTTCGCATGACGGCCGAATCTGCCCAGGCAGATGCTGCTGAAGCACGTAGCATGGCTTCTCAAGCACTGAACACTGCAAACCAAGCTCAGCGCGATGCGCGTGCTGCCATGCAGATGTCTGAGCAGAACCGTGAAGAAATGAACCGTATGTTTGAGCGTTCCATGCAGAAGTAATTCTGTTGGTTCACGCTTTAAGGCTTTGGCCTTATGCGGAGTCGCCTCGCTGATAAAGTGACAAGCGACGCAAAAAACCCTGCTTCGGCAGGGTTTTTTGTTTTCAGTAGGGAGTTATCGCGATGCGTCACGCATCGCTTTCCACCTTTGCGGTTGCCTCAAGCTTAAGGGCATCAAAGAGGTCGCCGTCCCATTCAAGAGGGGCGGGCTCTTTTTTCGGGGCTTGCGGGCCGAAAAGAGCAATCATATTTCCATCAGGTTGCTCGATGGCGTGTTTTATCTGGGCATAGTCCACCGTAATGTTGTCGCCTTCGGTTTTTTCCGATACTTGATTGAGCGCGTTAAGTAAGGGCTCAAAGCTATCCATGTTTTCTTCAAGCTGTGGAAACGACTGCACAAAGAGGGTGCCATCTTCCGCCCAGCCCGCTTTGAAGGGGGCGTCGATCAAGTTAACTTTTGTGCCGCTAGGTAGCCGCTCATAGAGCGATTCAATGTCTTCTGGGTACATGCGGATGCAGCCGCGACTGACTCGCATGCCGACGCCGTCAGGGCGGTTGGTGCCATGAATTAAGTAGCTGGGCATGTCCAACAAAATAGCGTGTTCACCCAGTGGGTTATCCGGCCCTGGTGGGACGATTTCGGGAGCCGGGTCGCCCCGTTCAGCGGCTTCTCGACGCATTGAGGCGGGCGGTGCCCAGGCGGGATCTTTGACCTTGATGGTGGTGCGGGTCACTCCGACCGGTGTGGCAAACTCTTCACGCCCCACGCTTACGGGGTAAGTTTCGACAATACCGGGGTTGTCAGCGGGGTAGTAGTAAAGACGCAGTTCCGAAAGGTTGATCACTACCCCCTCGCGCGGCACCGAGGGCAGAATATAGCGGCTGGGAATCACAACCTCGGTTCCTTTGCCAGGCACCCACAGGCTGACCTCTGGGTTGGCCATGCGGATTTCTTCAAAGCCAATGTTGTGGCGCCGGGCGATATCGATCAGCGTCTCTTCGTAATTTTCCACCGTGATGGTATAGCGCTCGCCAATCACATCTCCCGTTTCCGGCAGATGAAACTGTCCTCGGGGAAGTGAATTGGGGCGCTGAATAGTGGCTTCTCCCGCCACGATGTTGGCGCCTTCAAGGGCGGTGTCGGTAATCGTGCTGTGGCGTGTCTCTTCTCCATGCGAATCCGCGTAAAGGGGAGACGCTAACGTAGCCGTTAACAGGATAGAAAGTGCCGTGGGGAGCCGGCAGAGGAGGTTTGCGCTTATCGTCATGCGGCTTGTTCCTTTTGGTTAAGTTGGCTAAGGAGCGTTTCTAGCTGCTGAAAACGCTCTTCAGCGCTTGCCATGGGCAACTCGAAGCGCAGGGTATCGGCGCCTTCAAGGCGGTAGTGCTGTGGCGATTTCTGAATCAACGATACCAATGTCATCGGGTCTACCTGTGTCTGGGTGTCGAATAGGATTTTGCCGCGCGTTTCTCCGGCTTCTAGGCGGCTTATGCCTAATTGCTCCGCTCGCTGGCGCAGTTGCGTCTGGCGAATCAGGTTTTTCACCGGGGTAGGGAGTAGGCCAAAGCGATCGATTAACTCCACTTGCAGTTCCTTTAGCTCTGCACTGCTTTGCGTGTTGGCAATGCGCTTGTACATCACCAGGCGCTGCTGGACGTCATGAATGTAGTCGTCGGGAATGAGCGCAGGCAGGTTCAAGCTAATCTCTACGCCGGTATGAAACGGCGCGTCAATATTTGGCGTCTTGCCTGCACGAATGGCTTTAACGGCGCGGTCAAGCATTTCCATATAAAGTGTATAGCCAATGGTTTCCATTTGCCCGCTCTGTTCATCGCCTAAGAGCTCACCTGCACCACGGATCTCCATATCATGGCTGGCAAGGGTAAAGCCGGCGCCTAAATCATCAGAGGCGCTGATAGCTTCAAGACGCTTAACCGCATCGCGAGTCATTGCTTTGGGCGGTGGGGTAAGTAGGTAGGCGTATGCTTGGTGATGACTGCGGCCGACGCGGCCACGCAGTTGGTGCAGCTGGGCTAGGCCGAACCTGTCGGCACGCTCAATGATGACGGTGTTGGCACTGGGTACATCAATGCCGGTTTCGATGATGGTAGAACATACCAGGACATTGAAACGCCGGTGGTAAAAATCCGACATGACGCGTTCTAGGCTGCGCTCCGGTAACTGGCCATGGGCGACGGCGACACGCGCTTCGGGTACCAACTCGCGGACCTTCTCCGCTGCATTTTCGATGGTCTTCACTTCGTTATGTAAGAAGTAGACTTGGCCGCCGCGCAGAATTTCACGCAGTAACGCCTCTTTTATTACACCATCCGCGCGTTGTTGAACAAAGGTTTTTACCGATAAGCGCCTAGCGGGAGGGGTGGCAATGATGGATAGATCGCGAATACCACTCATTGCCATGTTGAGCGTGCGCGGAATAGGCGTGGCGGTGAGCGTGAGAATATCGATTTCAGCGCGCAAGGTCTTAAGCTTCTCTTTTTGAGAAACACCAAAGCGGTGCTCTTCGTCGATAATCAGCAGCCCCATCTTGGGGAGTTCGACGCTTTTCGAAAGAAGCTTATGGGTGCCAATGACAATATCCGTTTGACCACTTTTGATGTGGTCTAACGTTTCTTTCATGGCTTTGCCTTGAGTGAAGCGTGAAACGAGGCTGATATTGACGGCAGTATCGGCGAAGCGGTCGCGAAAGTTTTCAAAGTGTTGGCGTGCAAGCAAGGTGGTGGGGACCAGTACCACCACTTGGCGGCCCGATTGTACGGCTAAAAAAGCGGCGCGCATCGCGACTTCGGTTTTGCCAAAGCCAACGTCGCCACACACAACGCGATCCATAGGTTGTGGCGAGGTCATATCGTCAATAACCGCATCGATGGCGGCTTCTTGATCGGGGGTTTCCTCAAACGGGAAACTGGCCGCGAAACGGTCGTATTCTTCATCTGGAGACGTGTAAACCACACCTTCTTGGGCTTCACGGCGGGCGTAGATGTCCAGTAGCTCAGCGGCGGTGTCGCGAATTTTTTCTGCGGCTTTTTTGCGTGCCTTTTCCCACTGGTCGGAGCCGAGTTTATGCAGCGGGGCCAGCTCATCGTCTGCGCCGCTGTAGCGGGAGATAAGATGCAGGCTATCAACGGGAACATAGAGTTTGGCCCCGCCGGCGTATTCCAACGCAAGAAATTCGTTGGCCATGCCCCCCGCTTCCAGCGTTTCTAGCCCTAAGTAGCGGCCGACGCCGTGCGCCTGATGTACCACAGGCGCCCCTTTTTTAAGCTCCGAAAGGTGGCGTACGGCGAACTCGTTTTCGTCAGTGGCTTTCTCTCGCCGACGGCTTTGGCGCACGACATCGCCAAATAGCTCGGTTTCGGTAATCACCGCTAGGTTGGGCGTTTCGAGCCACAGCCCTTTATCGACTTGACCTTCCGCGATGGCAAACGGTAACTCGCTTTGGGTGAATTCGGAGAAACGATCGACATGGGGCAGTGAAAGAGAAAGCGGCGCGAGGATGTCTTCTAGCGCTTCACTGCGGCCACGTGATTCAGCAATGAACAGCACGCGGGTATCAGGGCTGTCTTGTAAAAAGGTTCTTAGCGCGGCCAAGGGTGCTTTGCTGCGCGCATTGATCGTGACATCGGGTAACGCTTTGGCGGCAAACTCATGCGCATGGCGCTGCTCGGGATTATCGGTCAGCTCAAGACGCGGGCGCTGCTTGATAGCGGCAAATATCTCATTAACCGGAAAAAATGCCCGGTGGGGCGGTAGCAACGGGCGAGTGGGGTCAACGCCTAAGTTAGCGTAGCGCGCTTCAATGGCTTCCCAGTGGTGCTCACCCGCCTCAAACACGCCGGGCAGCAATGCCACTTGAGTGGCGTCGGTAAGGTGCTCAAACAGTGAGGCGGTTTGTTCAAAGAAAAGCGGTAAATACTGTTCAAGGCCTGGAGACGGAATGCCTTTGATGGCGTCGTTATAGAGCGGGCATTGGCGAGGGTCAACGTCAAAAAGGGTCTCAAACTGCTCGCGAAAACAGGCAATGGCGCTACGGCTCAGTGAGTACTCGTGCGCGGGCAGAAGCTCAATGGCATCGACTTTGTCTGTGGAGCGTTGGGAGCCAGGGTCAAAGTAGCGCAGGGTGTCAATTTCGTCATCGAAAAGATCAATACGTATGGGAGCGTCCATGCCCATGGCGTATAGGTCGATTAACGCGCCGCGCATGGCGTACTCGCCAGGCTCGTATACGGTTTCTACCGCGCGGTAGCCGGCGCGCGAGAGCGATTCGCGCAGTGTTTCTCGATCAAGCGTGTCGCCGGTTTTGAGCGTCAAAACGCGTCCAGCGATGTAGTCAGTCGGTGGCAAGCGCTGCATCAATGTATTGATCGGCACAAGCACGATGCCGTGAACCCCATCTTGAAGCTCACGCAGCGTCCGCAGTCTGGCAGAAACGATGTCCTGATGCGGTGAAA
Organism: Vreelandella salicampi; assembly: GCF_013415105.1. Taxonomy (GTDB): domain Bacteria; phylum Pseudomonadota; class Gammaproteobacteria; order Pseudomonadales; family Halomonadaceae; genus Vreelandella; species Vreelandella salicampi. The sequence continues at coordinate 12,139 of NZ_JACCDF010000016.1, read as the reverse complement.
AGCTATCGTAAGGCAGGGTCTCCCAGTCAGGAAAAGGGAGGACGGGAATGTCGCTATAAAATGCCAGCGCTTGCTCAAGCGCTTGGGCACTTGCCGTACTCGGCGTAATCACTAGCAAGGGCGTGGTGGTTGCCACTTGGGCGAGTGCGAGCGCATCGGCACTACCCGGTGGCGAAACCCAGTAGAGCGTATCGCGAGTGCCTTGCGGCTTGGGCGGTTCTAGTAGTGGAAAAGTCGGCATAATGTACGCATCGGTTGTGCAGAGGCAAAGCTTAATGATACACGATCAATCCCTCAGGCGATGGACCCATGGCGTTGATCAAGTGCTCATAGCTTCGCTTAATAGGCGGTATTACTCAGTGTGGCGCTGTTATGTAGTCAGTGACGTATTTATGTAATCTGCTTACAGCGGCTGCGACTATCCAGTGATTGCACGGTATGATGCCGAACGGGATAATGCGTTTACTTTCTTCACTCCTTTTCTTCATCCCTATTTCTTCTTCATTACCTAAAGAGGTCGCACGTGAGTCAGCAAACGCTCGAAAATGTTTTTCAAGAATGGCAAAGCAACGAAGCGCTGGCAGAGCAGATCATCCCGCTGGTAGGGCGTCTGTATCGCCAAAATAATGTCGTTGCGACCATGTTCGGACGTTCGCTGATCAGGCGGTCGGTCATTCGTATCCTCAAAGATCACCGCTTTGTGCGCAAAATTGAAGGCACAGAGCTCTCCGTGCAAGAGACTTTCTCTATCATTAAGGCCATGTGCGAGCTTAACCTTGGCCCCGCGCATGTTGATGTAGGGAAGCTTGCGGTCATGCTGAAAAAGCAGGGCGGGGGTGACGTTGAAGCTTTCTTGCGTAAAGAATTGCACGAAATTGTTGATGGTTATCAGCCGGGCGCTAGCACTGGTGAGCCGAAAGACGTGGTGCTTTATGGGTTTGGCCGCATCGGTCGCTTGCTAGCCCGCATTTTGGTCGAGAAAGCCGGTGGCGGTAGCCTTCTACGCCTACGCGCTATTGTTGTGCGCGGCCGAGGTGATGTGGCGAAAGATTTGGAAAAGCGGGCAAGCCTTCTACGCCGTGACTCGGTTCACGGGCCGTTTGAAGGTACGATTAGCGTGGATGTCGAGGCGCGTACGTTGATCGTTAACGGCAATGTGGTTCAGGTGATTTATGCGGATTCGCCCGCTGACGTGGATTACACTCAGTACAACATAGACAATGCCGTCGTGGTGGATAACACGGGTATGTGGCGCGACGAAGCGGGCCTGGGACAGCACTTGGAGTGCAAAGGGGCGTCTAAGGCGCTCTTAACCGCACCGGGTAAAGACAACATCAAAAACATTGTTTACGGCATTAATCACGACGATGTCACCGAGAACGATACAATTCTCTCGGCGGCTTCGTGCACCACCAACGCGATTGTGCCGGTGTTGAAAGTGCTCAATGACGAGTACGGCGTTGTAACAGGCCACGTTGAGACCGTTCACGCTTACACTAACGATCAGAACTTAATCGATAATTACCACAAAGGTGATCGTCGTGGTCGTAGCGCGGCGCTGAATATGGTGTTGACGGAAACAGGCGCAGCTAAAGCCGTGGCGAAAGCGCTGCCAGAGCTAGATGGCAAGCTGACCGGTAATGCGATCCGTGTGCCGACGCCGAACGTCTCCATGGCAATTCTCAATCTGACCTTGGATAAAGAGACGGACGCTGAAGCGCTTAACGAATACCTGCGCCGCATGTCGATCAATTCGGCTTATCAAAAGCAGATTGACTTTGTCGATTCACCGGAAGTGGTGTCGTCTGATTTTGTGGGCAATCGCCATGCCGGGATCGTTGACGCTAAAGCGACCATTGCCAATGGTAACCATGCCGTTGTTTACGTTTGGTACGACAACGAGTTCGGTTACAGCTGCCAAGTAGTGCGCATCCTGCAGCACATGTCTAATGTGAGCTTTTTAAAGCTACCTCGCGTCGAGAGCTAATTTGCCGATTTTTATTGTCTTTAACGCCACCTTCGGGTGGCGTTTGTCGTTGTGATAGCGCGATCTGGGTACGTCTATAGCACTTTTGGCGAGGGCTTGGGATGTGGTCTTTGGACGCGCTTATCTTTATAATGCGGTAGATTTTTGGGGTGGTTCGAGCATGTGCTTGAGCCCGACTGGTAATAATCTGAGCGAAAAATAAGAATTCGAATCCATTCGAACCCCTTATCTTCGTATATCCGATCCATCAACTGGGCGAGACTATGATCGAAGTCAACAAAGGCCTGGATCTCCCCATCACGGGAGCGCCCGAGCAGCGTATCGAAGATGCGCAGCCTGTGCGCCACGTGGCGATCCTGGGTACTGACTACGTTGGCATGAAGCCAACCATGGAAGTACAGGAAGGGGATAAGGTCAAACTAGGCCAACTGCTCTTCACCGACAAAAAAACCGAGGGTGTTCGCTTTACCGCCCCCGCTGCTGGTGAAGTGGTCGCTATTAACCGTGGCGAAAAGCGTCGTTTGCTGTCTGTGGTTATTAAGGTGGATGAGAGTGAAGAAGCCGTCTCTTTCACCACACATGATCGCTCTGCAATTGAGAGTTTAGAGCGCCAAACCGTGGTCGATCAGCTGGTAGAATCCGGCCTCTGGACGGCCCTTCGTACGCGTCCGTTTTCGCGCACACCTGCGATTGACAGCAAGCCGGCCGATATTTTCGTTACCGCTATCGATACGCATCCGTTAAGCCCGAATCCTGCCTTGATCATTAATGATAATGTGCAAGCGTTTGAAGATGGCTTAAAGGTATTGACGCGTCTTACCGAGGGTAAGGTGTATCTCTGTTCTGGCCCGGATAACAGCATTCCTGGCAGTAACATTAGCGGTGTTCAGGCGCAAACATTTTCAGGTCCACACCCCGCTGGCTTGGTGGGCACGCACATTCACTTCTTATCGCCCGTCGCGTTGCATAAAAAAGTGTGGCATATCGGCTATCAGGATGTGATTACCTTCGGCAAGCTCTTCACTGAAGGCAAGCTGGATGTCAATCGTGTGGTAGCGGTTGGTGGCCCGCGGGCACAAAATCCTCGCCTTCTGCGCACGCGTATCGGTGCCAGTACTGATGAACTTCTCCAAGGCGAGATTATCGAACCTGAAGACACTCGGGTCATTTCTGGATCCGTCTTCTCTGGGGCGGCTGCCGAAGGTAGTCTGACTTACCTAGGGCGTTTTCATAACCAATTCAGCCTACTTGAAGAAGGTAATAAGCGCTCTTTCATGGGTTGGTTATCACCGGGTGCGAATCGCCACTCTGTGCTCGGCATCTATATGTCTAAGTTCACGGGGCTGAACAACTATGCGCCGACGACATCTACCAATGGTTCTGAGCGCGCGATGGTGCCAGTAGGAGCTTATGAAAAGGTGATGCCGTTGGATATTATGCCGACACAGCTGCTGCGCACGCTTATCGTGGGTGACATTGAGGTTGGTATGCAACTTGGGTGTCTAGAACTCGACGAAGAGGATCTAGCACTATGTACTTACGTTTGCCCCGGCAAATATGAGTATGGCCCTATTCTGCGTGACAATCTCACCCTGATCGAGAAAGAGGCCTGATGATGGGTATTCGACAAACACTCGATAATCTCGAGCCGCACTTTCATAAAGGCGGCAAATACGAGAAGTTTTACGCGCTCTATGAAGCGGTAGATACGATTTTCTACTCTCCGCCTACTGTCGCGAAAACCACCGCCCACGTGCGTGACGGCATTGACCTTAAGCGCATTATGATCACCGTCTGGATGTGTACCTTCCCGGCGATGTTCTTCGGTATGTGGAATGCCGGTTGGCAGGCGAATACCGCGATTGAAGCGGGTTATGCGTCAATGGACGGCTGGCGTGAAGCGATCATGATGCTGCTCGCTTCTGGCCACGATGCCAGCAGCTTGTGGGCTAACTTCGTGCTCGGGGCTACCTACTTCCTGCCGATCTACTTAGTGACATTTATCGTCGGCGGCTTTTGGGAAGTGCTGTTTGCGATTAAGCGCGGCCACGAAGTCAACGAAGGTTTCTTTGTTACCTCTGTGTTATTCGCGCTGATTCTCCCGGCAACTATTCCGCTATGGCAGGTGGCGCTCGGGATCACCTTTGGTGTGGTAATCGGCAAAGAGATTTTTGGCGGCACAGGGAAAAACTTCCTCAACCCCGCGCTAACCGGCCGCGCGTTTTTGTACTTCGCGTACCCGGCGCAAATCTCTGGCGATGCCGTTTGGGTTGCAGCTGATGGCTACACTGGTGCAACTGCGCTTTCGATGGCTTTCCAAGACGGCATGAGCGCGCTTACTGAGGCGTACAGCTGGTGGGATGCCTTCTTAGGCTTTGTGCCTGGCTCTATTGGTGAAGTATCTACGCTGGCGATTTTAATCGGTGCGGTGGTGCTGATTTGGACGGGGATTGCTTCTTGGCGCATCATACTGGGTGTGTTCTTGGGTATGGTGGTGACCAGCACGCTGTTCAACTTGATCGGCTCCGACTCTAACCCGATGTTTGCTATGTCGTGGTATTGGCACTTGGTGGTTGGCGGCTTTGCGTTCGGTATGGTGTTTATGGCCACCGACCCGGTTTCTGCCTCAATGACGAACCAAGGGCGCTTAATTTTTGGCGCACTCATTGGCGTTATGACCGTCCTGATCCGCGTGGTAAACCCGGCCTTCCCAGAAGGCATCATGCTGGCAATTCTATTCGCCAACTTGTTTGCACCGCTGATCGACCATTTCTTTGTCCAGGCCAATATTAAACGTCGCCAAAAGCGTGTTGGCGTGCCGGCCGAGGAGACTGCCTAATGGCTCAAGGTAATAATTCGATCAAAAAGATCCTGATCGTGGCATTTGCACTCTGTATCGTGTGTTCTGTCATCGTGTCTACTGCAGCGGTGGCATTACGCCCCTTGCAGCAGATCAATCAGGAACTGGATCGCAAATCCAATATCCTTAACGTGGCTCAGTTGTATGAGCCGGGCATGGATGTTGAAGAGACATTCCAAGACGAAATTACCGCGCGCGTTGTCGATATGCGCACGGGTGAGTACACCGATGAGTTTGATCCGGATACCTTCAATCATTTTGAAGCGGCGCGTGATCCAGCTACCGGCCGTACTCTCTCAGGCGATAGAGATATCGCGGGACTCTCTCGTGTAGAAAACTATGCCACGGTGTATCTCGTAGGTAATCCCGATGACCCGGATCAAATTGTCTTGCCAATTCGTGGCCAAGGCCTTTGGGGGTTGATGCGTGGGTTCCTGTCAGTAGAAGGTGACGGTAATACGCTAATCAGTATCACCTATTACGAGCACAGCGAAACCCCGGGCCTAGGTGCTGAGGTTAACAACCCCCGCTGGCAAGCTCAGTGGGAAGGCAAAAAGATCTACGACCAAGAGGGCGATTTGACACCGGAGATTCATTTGACCAAGGGTGGTGCTGATAGTGAGCACGAAGTTGACGCCCTTTCCGGTGCCACCTTGACCAGTAACGGCGTGACAAACATGCTTCAGTTCTGGTTGAGCCCGGAAGGCTTCGGTGAGTACTTGGCGAAATTCCGCAGCGGAACTAGCCAAGAAGAAGCTCAAGAAGCCGACGTCGAACTCGAATCCGAAGGAGCCTAACCATGGCAGACGTCACTCCTAAAAGTGTCTTAACGGCACCAATCTTTCAAAACAACCCCATTGCGTTGCAGATTTTGGGGATTTGTTCTGCTCTCGCGGTTACGACCAGTTTGAGCGTGTCGATGGTAATGGCTTTGGCCGTTATCTTCGTTACGGCGTTCTCTAACCTGTTCGTCTCCCTGATTCGGAACCATATTCCATCGTCGATTCGTATCATCGTGCAAATGACGATCATCGCATCCTTGGTTATCGTGGTTGACCAGATTCTGAAGGCGTATGCTTATGAAATGTCCAAGCAGCTTTCAGTATTCGTTGGCCTGATCATTACCAACTGTATCGTGATGGGGCGTGCGGAAGGCTTCGCGATGTCCAACACGCCGGGTCTATCCTTCCTCGACGGTATTGGTAACGGCCTAGGCTACGGCTTTGTGCTGATGGTCGTTGGCTTTGTTCGCGAGCTATTGGGCTCGGGCAGTATCTTCGGCTTTACTGTGCTCCAAACCGTTCAAGAGGGTGGCTGGTACGTAACAAACGGCTTGTTGCTGTTGCCACCCTCTGCGTTCTTCATTATCGGCCTTATGATTTGGGTGATGCGCTCTATTGACACCGATCAGGTCGAAGAGAACGAGTTCAGGATGAAGGAAAATACCAAGCCGAAGGAGGCCGTGTAACATGGAACACTATCTAAGCCTTTTCGTTGCTTCGGTTTTCGTTGAGAACCTAGCGCTTGCCTTCTTCCTAGGCATGTGTACTTTTTTGGCGGTATCCAAAAAGGTCTCTTCTGCCTTTGGTCTGGGTATCGCGGTTATCGTAGTGCTAACGATCTCTGTGCCGGTAAACAACTTGGTTTACGGGTTACTGCTGGCAGAAGGCGCCCTTACGTGGACCGGCATCAATGGTGCTGAGAACATTGATCTATCGTTCCTAGGTCTTCTCAGCTATATCGGTGTTATTGCCGCGTTGGTGCAAATCTTGGAAATGTTCCTCGATAAGTATGTGCCTGCGCTTTATAACGCCTTGGGCGTATTCCTACCGCTGATTACCGTGAACTGCGCCATCTTGGGTGGTGTGCTCTTCATGGTTGAGCGTAACTATAATTTCGGCGAGTCCGTCGTCTATGGTTTCGGCTCTGGCGTTGGTTGGGCGCTAGCTATTACCGCCCTCGCAGGTATTCGTGAAAAGCTGAAGTATAGCGATGTGCCGGCAGGCCTTCAGGGCCTTGGCATCACTTTCATTACCGTAGGCTTGATGTCTTTGGGCTTCATGTCTTTCTCGGGCATTCAGCTTTAACGGAACGGTTTTCCCGGCGGCATTTAGCGCCGTCGGGGTAAAGAAAACCTTCAGCAATAGGAAACCGACATGGTTGATACATCTGTCATCTTGCTCGGTGTTGTCATGTTCACGATCATCGTTATTAGCTTAACGGCGATTATCCTGGCAGCGCGTAGCAAGCTAGTGAGTAGCGGGGACGTTACCATTGAAGTCAATGGTGACCCGGAACATACCTTGAGCACTCAAGCCGGCGGCAAGCTTCTGAATACGTTGGCAGCAAACGGGATTTTCTTGTCGTCTGCCTGCGGCGGCGGCGGTTCATGCGCTCAGTGCAAATGCCGCGTAGAAGAGGGTGGTGGGTCTATCCTGCCCACGGAAGAGTCGCATTTCACCATGCGCGAAAAAAAGCAGGGCTGGCGCCTTTCTTGCCAAGTGCCGGTGAAGCAAGACATGAAAATCGAAGTCCCGGAAGAGGTCTTCGGGGTGAAGAAGTGGGAGTGTGAGGTTATTGATAACCCCAACGTTGCCACCTTCATCAAAGAACTGAACCTTAAACTACCAGAAGGTGAGGAAGTCGACTTCCGTGCCGGTGGTTATGTTCAGCTTGTCGCACCGCCTTACGATATTAAGTTCTCCGACTTTGATATTGAAGAAGAATACCGTGGTGACTGGGAGAAGTTCGGCCTATTTGATGTCTCCCACAAGAATGACGAAGAAGTCATTCGGGCTTATTCGATGGCGAACTACCCGGAAGAGAGGGGTATTCTAAAGTTCAATATCCGTATTGCCACGCCGCCTCCCGGTACGAGTCATCCGCCGGGCTTAATGTCGACCTATGTCTTTAATCTGAAACCGGGCGACAAAGTGACGGTAATGGGGCCGTTCGGCGAGTTCTTCGCGAGAGACACTGATGCGGAAATGATCTTCATTGGTGGTGGTGCCGGTATGGCGCCGATGCGTAGCCATATCTTTGACCAGCTCAAGCGTCTGGAAACAGATCGTAAAATCTCGTTTTGGTACGGTGCGCGCTCTTGGCGTGAAACCTTCTACAACGAAGAATACGACAAGCTGGCCGAAGAGTTCCCTAACTTTGAATGGCATTTGGCGCTGTCTGATCCGCAACCCGAAGATAACTGGGAAGGTCCGACAGGCTTCATTCACAACGTACTGTACGAAAAATACCTGAAGGACCACCCGGCCCCTGAGGATTGTGAGTACTACATGTGTGGACCGCCCATGATGAACGCCTCAACGATTAAGTTGCTGCTTGATCTTGGGGTTGAGCCGGAAAACATCCTCTTGGATGACTTCGGTGGGTAAGCCTATTCGGTAGGTGATGACGGGGCTAGCCATTCGGCTAGCCCCGTTTTTTATTTACCCCGTCACCCCGCTTAACGATAATGGCACTTAACGTCCCTATGACTGTCATGTGTGTAGGTGACGAATGTTTTGAATCCAACGCGTGATACAGCGATTTTAGTGAGGTATTCATCATGACGATGTGGCTACTGGTTCTGGGGTTTATGCTTTTGGTGATGGCCGCGATGGCCGTGGGCGTTATCATGGGGCGTAAGCCTATTGCGGGCTCCTGCGGGGGATTGAATCAAATTGGTATGAAGGATGGTTGCGACATTTGCGGTGGCAAGGACGAAGTGTGCGAAGAAGAAAATCGCAAGCGCCGTGGGGTGAGCACACGTCGGCGTAGCGATGAGAGCCGTGGGGCTGATTTAGGTTACGATGCCACGCGTCGCTAATTTGGCAGGCAGCAGCGCTTCATCGCCGTAACACACAATAGGAGATGCAAAAACGTATGGCGGTTCACAACTATGATGTCGTGGTAATTGGTACTGGTCCTGCCGGTGAAAGTGCCGCGATTAATGCGGCTAAACACGGCATGCGTGTTGCCGTTGTAGAGAAGCAAGCCCAAGTAGGAGGTAACTGCACTCACTGGGGAACCATTCCTTCAAAAGCGCTGCGGCATCAAGTCAAGCAGATCATGGCGTTCAATACCAACCGCATGTTTCGCGACATTGGTGAGCCACGCTGGTTCTCATTTCCTAAGGTGATGGAGCGCTCTCGTAGCACCATTGATCAGCAAGTAGAGATGCGCACAACGTTCTACGCGCGTAACCGCATCGACCTTTTTCATGGAATGGCGCGGTTTAAAGATGAACACACGGTAGTGGTCAGGGATCGCCAAGAAGGCGTGGAAGAGTTAATCGCAAAAAAAATCGTGATCGCGACGGGGTCTCGCCCATATCGCCCAGCCGATATTAACTTCCGCCATCCGCGCATCTACTGTTCGGATACGATTTTAAGCCTGTCCCATACGCCCCGCACGTTAATAATCTTTGGCGCGGGTGTCATTGGCTGCGAATACGCATCGATTTTTTCCGGCTTAGGCGTCAAGGTTGATTTAATTAACAATCGCGATAGTTTGCTGTCTTTTTTGGATGACGAAATAAGCGACGCGCTCTCGTACCACTTACGTAAACACGGTGTGTTAATTCGTCAAAATGAAGAATACGAGAGCGTGGAAGGGAGCGAGTCGGGTGTGGTCGTCCATCTGAAATCAGGCAAGAAGATGCGAGCTGATGCCTTTTTATGGGCGAACGGGCGTACCGGTAATACCGATAGCCTGGGGTTAGAAAATATTGGCCTTGAGGTTAATGGACGCGGGCAGCTCAGCGTTGATGAGCATTATCGGACAACACTGCCGCATATTTATGCTGCAGGCGATGTGATCGGTTGGCCGAGCCTTGCCAGTGCTGCCTATGATCAGGGGCTGAACTCGTGTAATGAGCTTCTTGATAAACCTTATCGCTTTGTATCCGACGTGCCGACGGGTATCTATACGATTCCCGAAATCAGCTCGTTTGGCCCTAATGAGCGAGAGTTAACGGAAGCCAAAGTGCCTTATGAAGTGGCGCAGGCATTTTTCAAAGACACCGCGAGGGCGCAAATAACGGGGGATACGGTGGGCATGTTGAAAATTCTGTTCCACCAAGACACGTTGGAGATCCTGGGTATTCACTGTTTTGGCGACCAAGCCTCTGAAATTGTGCATATCGGCCAAGCGATTATGCAGCAAAAGGGTAGTGCTAATACGCTAGAGTATTTCGTCAATACCACGTTTAACTACCCCACCATGGCAGAAGCGTATCGCGTTGCGGCACAAAACGGGCTTAACCGCGTTTTTTTAACCGGTTAGCGTATTAAATGACTGTTGGTGAGTATCGTTCGGTTGGCTTGCTGGAAATGGATAGGATGGATGGATGCTCTCAACCCTATCCCTGCCTAAGGCTTTGGCTTGGTATAACGCTTGGTCGGCCAGTGAGTAGAGCTGCTCAAAACTATGCATACCGTCGATGGATGTGGTGACTCCAATGCTCACTGTTTGTTGAAAAGGTGTATTCAAATGGGAAAGTGGTTCGAGCGCAATGGCATGACGAATACGCTCGGCGACGCTTTCAGCGTCATTTACCGTCGTATTGGGCATTAACAAACAAAATTCTTCTCCGCCAATACGCGCCACGATATCCGTCGCTCGGCTGATTCTGCGTAGTTGTTGGCTTACCTTGCGCAGTACATCATCACCACATGGGTGGCCGTAAGTGTCGTTAACGTGCTTGAAGTAGTCTAAATCAAGAAGTAATAGGCTAAGCGGCTGCTGGTGGCGTTTAGCGTCGTTTAATTCTCTTGAGGCAGCGTCAACTAAATGGCGACGGTTGTAAAGCCCGGTTAGCTCGTCGGTTAACATAAGCATTTTTAATGTGTTGCGTTGACTTTGCAGGCGCAAGACGGCGGCCAGTAGCGCTAGCGCAATTAGCATTACCGTAACGACAAGTCCGGTAACAGCCCATGATAAACGCTGCATTATCAAACGTTGCCGACCTGCAGCACTATGTACGGCCGTATTAAGCTCGCTATATGCCCATGCCATAGTGGCCTCAATATCCATGGATAATCGCTGAAGTTCAGGCAGTAGGGAGCGGTCTACTAACGCTGCCTTGGCTCGCTCCTCAAGCTCTAATAGCTGCTTACTAAGAAGCGCGAAATCTTCTTCAAGGTAAGCGGTATCACGGTGTAACTGGGGGTGCTGATTTAATCCATGACGGACATGATCTAAATATTTCTCAGAAAGCCACAGTGTGTGATGAATCTGACCTAAGTGTAGGAGAATAGGCTCGTCAATAAAGCTTTCCAGGGCGTGATCAAGCTGCGGTGTCGTTTGTTGTGCTCGCACAATATCGCCAACAAGAGCGGTGTAATCTGTACCTAGCTGCTGGCGCGCAGTGTATACGTAATAGCCCACCAGTAGTGACGTGCCTATGGCCATAACGGCAACAAGAGTCGCAACTCTCCACATCCTAGGAGTAAGCGTTTTTGTTAGGATGTTCATTGGTAGCGCATCTCCCGGATTGACCAAATCCAGCGTGTGTGAGGAGAAGTGCCTCTGAGCACACTTTCGGCGTCAGCAGGAACGATGAGAAAAAGAGGGCCAAGGTGTTGACGCTTAAGAGGCTTCCCATTAAAGCGTGTCACCATAAAATAGCGCCGTTTTTCGCGCTCAGCGGGGCTCAGGAAAATGGTGTAATCGTCATGGGCAATAAAACGGATGCGTGTGTCTATTGGGATGCCTTGCTGGGTAAGGAGGGCATCGAGCCATACCCCAGTAAAGCGTCCCTCAAGCCCTTCGGGATGTTCGAGTGCTACATCATAGAGGGGGAGTGTTTCGATATCGGCCAGTGAAAGCCAGCGGTGATCTTGGTAGTGGGTAATTTGCAGGGTTAATGAATGATCGTCGCTGGGTGTCTCTTGACTAGGAACGGGAGTTGCCGCGTAGGCGATGGTTGCAAGGCTTCCCAACAGGGCTATGAGCAAAGCTTGCGACCACCGCCAAGTGTGATGGCGGTGGACGGTGTTTCGCTTTGCTTGCCCGCGTTTAGCTATCGCTACCGCGTGGGTCGGAAACCATGCCTGCATAACGTGCCCCGCGTGTGCCACGCTGATTGTTTGTCATAACAAGATATTCTAACTAAAGCAAAAATATACTTAACTTTCCATCATAAAATTTAGTTATTTTCTCGCCGGTGTTAATCTCCTGAATTCAACTAATAAGTGCAGCACCCGCGGTTTCTAGTGCTCCTGAATATTCTCCTAAGAACACCTGGGCTGGGGTTCGGTATCCCAGCCGCTTTCTGGGTCTATCGTTCAGCTTGT
>NZ_JACCDF010000015.1 GCF_013415105.1 Vreelandella salicampi | reverse complement strand
GCGGCCGCGGCATGGGCAATGAAGAGAACTTCAAGCTACTTAATGGCATTGCCGACAAACTCGGTGCCGCCATCGGCGCCTCGCGCGCTGCGGTGGACGCTGGCTTTGCGCCCAACGACATCCAGGTCGGCCAGACTGGAAAGATTGTTGCTCCCGACCTCTACATCGCCGTGGGCATCAGTGGCGCCATCCAACATCTGGCGGGGATGAAAGACGCCAAGGTGATTGTAGCGATCAACAAAGACGAAGAAGCCCCGATCTTCCAGATCGCCGATTATGGCTTGGTGGCGGACCTGTTCGAGGCGCTGCCTGAGCTTGAGAGTCAGTTATAATCGCCTTGGAACCATACAAAGGATAAAACCATGGAAACGTTACCCGATATTCTGATCCCCAAGGCGTTTATTGCCGGTGAATGGCGAGATGCGAAAACTCATTTCGCCGTCACCAACCCCGCCAACGGCGATGTGTTGGCACAAGTGCCCGATTTAGGCAGTGAAGAAACGCGCGAAGCGGTGGCGGCGGCAGAAGCCGCCTGGCCCGCGTGGCGAAAGCGCACGGCCAAAGAGCGCGCCAACCTTTTACGCGCCTGGTTCGATGCCATTATGGAGCACCAAGAAGATCTTGCCCGGCTGATGACGCTAGAACAGGGCAAGCCGCTCGCGGAATCGCGCGGCGAGGTGGCCTACGGCGCCTCTTTTGTCGAGTTCTACGCCGAAGAAGCCAAACGCGTTGCCGGCGAAACCTTGCCCAGCCACGGCGCCGATAAGCGCATTTTGGTCTTTCGCGAACCCATCGGCGTTGTCGCCGCGGTCACGCCGTGGAACTTCCCGCTGGCGATGATCACCCGTAAGTGTGCCCCAGCACTAGCCGCGGGCTGCCCGGTGGTCATTAAACCCGCCGAGGCCACGCCGCTGACGGCGCTGGCGGTGGCACGGTTGGCCGAGCTGGCAGGGCTTCCCGCTGGCGTGATCAACGTGGTAACGGCCAGCCAACCGGCGGCCGTTGGCGAGGTGCTGACCACCGATCCGCGCGTGCGCAAGTTCTCCTTTACCGGCTCAACGCCGGTGGGCAAGAAACTGCTGGCCCAGTGTGCCGGTACCGTCAAGAAAGCGTCGATGGAGCTAGGCGGCAATGCGCCCTTTATGGTCTTCGACGATGCCGACTTGGATGCGGCCGTGGAAGGGGCTATCGCGTCTAAGTACCGCAACTCCGGGCAAACCTGCGTCTGTACCAACCGCTTTTTGGTGCAGTCTGGCGTATACGAGGCGTTCGTCGAAAAGTTGGCTGCGCGCGTCAAGCAACTGAAAGTGGGTAGCGGCTTAGAAGAGGGCGTGATGCAAGGGCCGTTGATCAATCAGGCCGCCGTGGAGAAAGTCGAAACTCATATCGCCGATGCGCTCGAGAAGGGCGGGCGGTTAATGTGCGGCGGTAAGCCCCACGCGCTGGGTGGCACCTTCTTCGAGCCGACGATCATTGCCGATGTCTCGGATGACATGCGCGTCGCCCGCGAAGAGACCTTCGGCCCGTTGGCACCGGTGTTCCGCTTCGAGACCGACGAGCAAGCGGTCGCGATGGCGAATGCCACCGAATTTGGCTTGGCTGCCTACTTCTATGCGCGTGATTACCGCCGTATTTGGCATGTCATGGAAGGCTTGGAGTACGGCATGGTGGCCGTCAATGAAGGCATTCTTTCGACCGAATTGGCGCCTTTTGGCGGGGTGAAAGAGTCTGGCCTTGGACGTGAGGGTTCCCGCCATGGGTTGGATGAGTTTACTGAGTTGAAATATGTCTGTGTGGGCGGCCTTTAAGCGCTGCTATTTACGGTTTAAGGAAAGAAGGGTAAGGAAATAGTTGATGAATAACGCGCAATTAAACGAAATGAAGCAGAAGTATGTTGCCAACGGCGCCGCCAGCCCCGCTACGCAGTTTGCGGATCGCGCGGAGAATGCCCTAATTTGGGACGCCGACGGCAATCGTATTATCGACTTCGCCGGCGGTATTGGCGTACTCAATATCGGCCATTGCCACCCGAAAGTTGTCGAGGCCGTCAGAGAGCAACTGGGCCGTGTGATGCACACTTGCCAGACCGTAATGCCCTATGAAGGCTACGTCCAAGTGGCGGAGAAGCTTAGCCAGATTTCCCCGGTGCGCGGCCACGGCAAGGTCATGCTGGTGAACTCGGGCGCTGAAGCGTTAGAAAACGCGGTCAAAATTGCGCGGGCGGCGACGGGCAAAAACAACGTCATCTGTTTTGACGGTGGCTACCATGGCCGCACGTTCATGACCATGGCGATGAATGGCAAAGTCGCGCCGTATGCAGCGGATTTTGGCAGCATGCCGGGCAACGTGTTTCGTGCGCCTTATCCGGTGCCGTTCCATGGTGTCAGTGAAGAAGACGCTATCCGTGGCTTGAAAATGACGCTCAAGACCGATGCCAACCCGCGCGATACAGCAGCCATCGTGATTGAACCGGTACTCGGCGAGGGTGGTTTCTACCCTGCGCCAGCGAGTTTCCTCAAAGCCGTGCGCGAGATCTGCGATGAGCACGGCATGCTGATGATCGTCGACGAAGTGCAGTCCGGCTTTGGCCGTACTGGTAAGATGTTTGCCATCGAGCATAGCGGTGTCGAGCCTGACTTGATTACCATGGCCAAAAGCATGGCAGCCGGTATGCCGATTTCCGCCATCGTGGGTACAGATACCCATATGGATGCATCGGGCCCTAACTCACTTGGCGGCACGTATTCCGGCAGCCCGGCGTCGTGCGCGGCTGTATTGGCGGTGCTTGAGGTATTTGAAGAGGAAAACATTCTCGCGAAAAGCCAAGCGCTGGGAGAAACGTTGGGTAAGCGATTTGCCCAATGGCAGGAGCGTTTCGCCTGTGTTGAGAACGTGCGCCATCTGGGTGCCATGGCGGCGTTGGATATTGTGTCAGTCGATCAAACACCGGATGCCGACCTAGCGGCTGCGCTTTGCAAGCGTGCGCGCGAGAAAGGGCTGATCCTGCTTTCTTGTGGCCTTTTCGGCAATACCATCCGCTTCCTCATGCCGGTTACCATTGAAGAGGAGGTGCTTGAAGAAGGCTTGGCCATTGTTGAAGCGTCTCTCGCGGAGCTTGCGAGTTAAGACGCGCTAAGCCTTAACGCGCAATCTCAGCAAGGAACACGAGCCGATGCAGGGGTAACTGCATCGGCTCGCTGCGTCTGTAGCCGCTTAAGAAGCTGGCGGCGTCAAACAGGTGTTTCGATATTATGCTATGCTCTTTTCTATCTTCTGAGTCGCCTTAACGCGAGGAGTGATGTCGCTTTGTAGAGTCGCAGGACATGCGCTCCTTTCAGGATTTTTTTATGATTATCGTCAATGAACATGTCGCCAAATCGTCCGCGGGCAGTGACGAGCCGGCAGATGTCAAAGAGAACTTGGGCGTCCGCGCTTACAAGCAGCTAAAGAACGACATTATCAAGGGCGTTTTTCGCCCTGACGAGAAGCTGCGCATGAGCGCGCTTAAGGAGCGCTACGACCTAGGCATTGGCCCGTTGCGTGAGGCGTTGTCGCAACTGGTTGCCGAGCATTTAGTGGTAGCAATCAGCCAGCGAGGCTATCGCGTGGCGCCAATGTCGCTGGCAGAGCTGCACGATATCTATGATGCGCGTGCACAACTTGAAGCGATGATGCTTGGCTTGGCGATTGAGCGAGGAGATGATGCCTGGGAAGCAGATATTTTGGCGAAAACGTATCAGCTGTCCAAAGTGAGTGAAGCCAATACTCCTCGCTCACTGTTAGAAATCTGGGATGCGCGCCATAGTGAGTTTCATACCGCCTTGGTTCGTGGTTGCCATTCGCCGCAATTGATGAAAGTGCGCAATGGGCTCTTTGACAAGGTCCAGCGTTATCGCCATTTCTGGCTTAAAGAAACCGTTTTTTCCGAGCATGCGTTAGACAAAAAGCGTCAAGAGCACGATGCTCTCGTGAAGGTCACGCTGGCGCATCGCAAAGAAGACGCCGAGCGGATGATGCGCGAACATTTGATGACGCCCGTACCGATCATTACGTCGGTAATGCAGCAACAAGGAATTGCTTAACGCAAAACGGCCATCGGGGGAGAGACGACGATGTCTCTCCCCCGATGGCTGACGCGTTTTTCTTCAGTACGTTGTTAGAACAACAGTCCGGGTAGCCATAGCGCAATGCTCGGGAAAGCGACAATTATTGCCAGACCGAGAACTTGCAAGGCTACGTAAGGCAGCGCCGAGTAATAGATATCCACAATAGTGATAGATTTAGGGGCCACCGACCGCATATAGAAGAGGTTATAGCCGAAGGGAGGGGTCAAATACGCGGATTGCATGCTGAGGATAAACAGCACTGCAAACCAGGTCGTATCGAAGCCTAGATCGCGCACAATCGGCACATAAAGCGGGATGGTGATGAACAGTATGGCAAAATCATCCAGAAACATGCCGAGTAGGAAGAAGCTAGCCAGCATGACAATGATGACGGTATAGGGAGAGAGCGAAAAGTCATTGATGAGATCGCCGATGATCATGCCAGCGCCCAACCCCATATAAATCTTGCTGAAGAACACCGCCGCGATCGCAATCCAGAGCAGCATACCGGTGATTTTTGTCGTGCTGAGCATGACATAACGCAGCAAATCCCAGTTGAGCCTACCCCGAATGGCGGCGATGAGCATCGCGCCTGCCGCCCCAACGGCAGAAGCTTCGGATGGAGACGTGATGCCGCCAATGATGCAGCCCAGTACGGTCGTGACCAAGATGCCGGGGGCGATAACGTGGCGCAGTGAGATCAGCTTCTCTTTGGCGGTAAAGCGCTCTTCTTCGGGGGCGGCGGGGCCGAGTGCAGGGTTTATTCGACAGCGTATCAGTACATACGCCATGTAGATGCCCGCCAACATCAGCCCGGGTACTAAGCCAGCGGCGAACAGCTTGCCCACAGACTCACGTGCGAGAAAGGCATAGACGATCATCAGTACGCTCGGCGGGATCAGAAAGCCGAGGGCACCACCTGCCATGATGGTGCCGGTAACCAGCCGTTTGTCATAACCGCGCTTAAGCATTGCGGGTAGCGCAATGATGCCTAGGCTGACAGTCGCTGCGCCCGAGACACCCGCCATAGCGGCGATAAGAGCACAGACCAAAATGGTGCCGACGCCCAGACCGCCAGGTAGTCGGCCCATCAGCTTGTGTATCATCTCGAACAGGTTGTCGGTGATGCCTGATCGCTCAAGCACTAACCCCATGAATATGAACAGCGGTAGCGCGACCAACAGGAAGTTATCCATGGTGCTGTAGGCCGACGAGAGCAGAAAATCCAGCCCGCCAGGGCCGAACATCACATAGGCACTGCCCATGCCCGATATCATGAGTGCCCATGCCAGCGGAGCACCCATTGCCATCAAAATAATCATGGAGATAAACATGATGGCAGTGGTGGTAAGTGGATCTAAATTCGCCATGAAAAAACCCTTTCTAGGGTATACCTTCAAGGATATACCGGGGTGTGTTTCTTATTGCCCCACGATGAACGTTATCGCGTTGTCTGTCTTAGCGGGGGCGCCTTAATTATTCGTCATCGCTCATGTCATCTCGCGGATCGTCATAACGCACGCCAAACAAGCGCACTACGGCGCGGACAAACTCTGCCACGCACTGCAGGATCAAAAATCCGACAGCAATAGGGATAGTCGATTTGATGGGCCATAGCGCTGGACGCCAGATGCTGCTGTTGGAGTATTCGCCTATGAGCCATGAGCGGTAAGCGAACTCCACTGATAACTTAAAAAAGATAGCCAGTACGAGAATGCCAAGCGCAAATACGATCACGTCACAGAAGGCCTGTGCACGAAATGGCAATAAGCGATAGATGACGTCGCTACGCACATGCTGTTGATGGCGTAAGGTATAGCTTCCCGCTAGGATGCTCAGCGCACCGAAGAACATAGTTGCCAGCTCGTGCCCCCACACCGTGGGGGCATTGAAAATATAGCGAGCAAATACTTCATAGAGCAGTACACCGATGATACCTAGCGTCAGCCAGGAAGTGGCTTTGCCGACCCAGTCGGAAAGCCCATCCTGAAAACGTAGATAGCCGGTAATCTTACTCACTGATACGTCCTTTCTCTTTGGCATTTTCGATCAGAATTTCGACCGCTTTGGCGTTGCGCTCAGAGCGCTCAGCTTCTTCCTTCCAGATAGGGAGGGCGGCCTCGGCCATACGGCGGGATTCTTCTTCTGGCAGAGTGGAAAACTCAAATAGCTCACCTTCTTCGATCAGGCGATGGTTACCTTCTTCAAGCCAGTTGTGAACATCGAGCAGGTATTGATCAATTTCTGTGGTAAGAATTTCCTGTTGCTCTTCGCTCATGTTCTCCCAGGTGTTGGGATTAATGATTACGTTTTCCGTCCAACCCGGGTTGATCAGGTTCATATCGGTGTAGTAACCCGCGACTTCGTCGATGCGCAGCTGTTCATACTCGATCGGGCCGCCGTAGACAGCGCCATCGATGACACCGGTGGAGAGCGCGACATAAAGCTCTTCGCCTGGGATGAAGGCGGTCGGGATATCGAACTTCTCCAGCACTGTTGCAATTGAGCTGGTAGCGCGGATGCGCATGTCTTGTAAGTCTTCTAGGCTATTGACCGGCTCGGTGGTCACCAGCCCATAATCGCTGCCAAAGCCGCGGCCGATTAGCTTAACGCCTTTCTCTTCGTAGGCTTCAGCGACCAGCTCATCCAGTCCTTGGTTGGCAAAGATGTCGCGTGCTTCCTCGACATCGACCCAGGCACCCGGAAGGCCGCCTTCGATCGTGCCGATACCGACTGTGCCGGGCCAGTAACTCCCTACACCGTGAGCAAGATCGATGCTGCCGCGGGCAACAGCCTCAACGAACTGGTCGCTGTCGACGAGTGCGCCACCGCGGAAGAATTGAATACGGATAGAGCCATCGCTGGCTTCTTCGACCCGATCACTTAGGTCTGAGGCGATTTCGTCAACTTCGGTGCCGTAGAACGTATGCATGCGCAAGCGCACCGTATCCGCGTAGACCGCTTGGCTGGCTAGCACGGAAGCGGCGACGGAGGTAGCAAGAGCACTTTTCACGAATACAGATAGCTTCATAATAGGACCTTTCATGCAGTTGATGTTATTGATGGTCGTCAATGCCTAGAGCGTCGAAAACACGTTAAGCGTCTTCAGTGTAATCATACGATAAGCGATCATGCCATAAAAATTTCTATAAAATTGCTTAATATCAACATTATTTTTAGCAGGCGAATGAATATTTTTATATATCAGTCGTAAGTGTGGTTCTGCGGCGAAGTGAGCTTCTTGAGGATTGACAGGGTGAGATGGAAAAGCGACGCTAGCCTCGTCGACGGTGGTGACTAGCAAGGAGAAGCCCCATGCTCGAAGATTGTAAAAACGCCCTGGAGCGCTGGGGCGGCGTGCATACGCTAATTGATCGCTGGCTTGAACAACGTAAATCGTTGTTGGTGAGCTTTATTGAGCTCAAAGAGGCGTGCGATGCCGAGCTTGAAGCCGTGAGCAAGACACGCGTCGACACCTTTAGTGAGCTCTTGATGGATTACATCAGCGCTGGCCACTTTGAGGTGTACCCACAGTTGGCAGAAGAAGCAAAAGCCTTCGGCGATGAATCCGCTTTAGTCATCGCGTCGAAGCTTTTGGAGCGCTTGGAATTGTCGACTGAGTTGGCGCTTGAGTTTGAGACCGATTTCGCCACGCCGTTACGTTGTCAGCGGAACCTGACCCGCCTCCCGGCCTGGATCGACCGCCTTGCCAAAGCGTTGAACGAGCGCTTTATGTTGGAAGATCAACTCATTGCCCGGTTGCACGCGGCGCACACCCCGCAACAGGAAGCCAGCTCTTCGCCCGCTTAAGTTCGTTAACTTATTTCGCGCGGTGGTTCAGTACCAACATGCATGGCGTGAGCAGAAGGGTGAGCGCCGTGGCGAAAGTTAGCCCGCCGGCAATGGCACTCGACATTTGGGTCCACCACTGTGTCGAAGGGGCGTTAATCCCCAGTGAGGGGGAAAAAAGATCGACGTTAATGCCTAGTACCATGGGCATAAGACCTAATACCGTGGTGATAGCCGTGAGCAGCACAGGGCGTAAGCGCAAACAGCCTGCCTCTAGAGCGGCGTCTTTCGGCGTCATGTCTTGCTTTCTTAATTCGTTGTAAGTGTCGATCAGAACAATATTGTTGTTCACCACGATACCCGCCAGCGCAATAATCCCCATGCCCACCATGACAACGCCAAATGCTTGGCCGTTGACAAGTAGGCCGATCAGCACCCCCGCGGTAGAAAAAACAATCGCTGATAGCACCAGGGCCGCTTGGTAGAAGCTGTTGAACTGAGTGACCAGAATCAGTGCCATCAGGGCGATGGCAATAACAAAAGCGGTGGCCAGAAATTGCATGGATTCTTGCTGATCTTCCTGTTCGCCGGCGACGTTGATCGTGGCGCCTTCAGGAATCTCGCCGTCCGTTGCTTCCCACAGAGCATTAAGCCGCTCGGTCGCCTGATAGCCTGAGCCTAAGTCAGCCTCAACGGTAATCGCTCGGCGACCGTCGATGCGATGCAGGGTGCCCACTTTAGGAGCTGGTGTGATCTCCACAAAGTTCGTGATAGGTACTTGGCCGCGCGGCGTATTAATGGTGAGACGCTTTAGCTGATCCAGCGAGCGCGAATTCTCAGGCAGGCGCACGCGGATATCGACTTCGTCGCTGACGCCAGCGGGGCGGTACTCTGCAATCTGTAAGCCGGTAGTGAGTAGCTGCACAACACTGCCGATAGTGGTGATATCGGCGCCCATTCGTGTGGCAGCTTCGCGGTCGACCTGAATGCGCCACTCGACTCCGGGTAGGCTGCGGTTGTCCTGAATATCTTCAAAGCCGCCAAGGGTGCGCATATGCTCTTTGAGCGCGTCTACCGTGCTATCGGTGATATCGGGGTCGTTGGCACTCACTTCCAACATGATAGGCTTGCCACCGCCTGGCCCCATCTCTTGTTCCCGAAACTCTAATATTATCCCGGGGATGCGACCGCCACGCTCGGCCATTTCATCCAGAATCACGCTGGCAGGGCGGCGCTGGTACCAATCAATAAACTGAAACTGCAGCACACCAATGACGTCATTACCGAGTTGCTCGTTAGGTGTGGCAAAAGAGCGAGCATAAAGTGCTTCCACTTCGCTCATGCCGGTAAACGTCCGCTCGACGCGCTGGACGATGGCATCCGTTTCTTCCACGGACAGATCGCCACGAGCACGTACCAGCACCTGGGCGCTATCCGGCTCAACGCTTGGGAAGAAATTAACCCCATGGTTAAAACGCGCATAGCCAGTGTAAACGGCGGCCATTAATAGCACTGAAATTAGCAGCACCCACGCCGGGTGGCGCAACAGTCCCGCGAGTAGTGAGCGGTAACTACGCCCGAGAGCCGTGGTAGAAGCGGGTGCTGATGCGACCGGTGCTATGCTGGCGCGGCGGGTAAAAATATTGCCCAATGTGGGCAGAAATAGCAGGGCCATCACCAGGGAGGCAAGCAAGCAAAGTATTACCGTGGCGGGAAGGTACTTCATAAACTGCCCTACCACGCCCGGCCAGAAAAGCAGCGGCAGAAACACCACCAGCGTGGTGGCGGTTGAGGCAATGACCGGCCAGCTCATGCGATCGGCGGCATTTAGCCACGCGTCGTGCGGGCTTTGTCCCTCGCGCAGATGTCGATCCGCCAGTTCGCTGACCACAATGGCACCATCAACCAGCATCCCCGCTACCAGAATCAGCGCAAACAGCACAACGACGTTAAGGGTAAATCCTAGCGCCCATATCAGCATGATGCCGGTGAGAAACGCCCCTGGGATCGTAAGACCTACCAGCAGCGAGGTACGCCAACCCATCACGGCCACCACCACAATCAGTACTAAGACAACAGCGGTGAGGACGTTGTTGAGAAGCTCCGACAGCATATCCTCAACGTTAGTGGATTGATCGAGAATCGTGGTGACCTTCAACGCCTCTGGGAGTCGGCTGCTGGCTTGGGCAAAGAGGTCTTCCACCGCATCAATGGTGGCGATGATGTTGGCACCTGCGCGTTTGGAGATTTCCAGCACCAACGCCGGCTGGCCGTCGATGCGCGCATAGCCTTCTGGATCCTTGAACGTCGGCTGAATCCAGGCGACATCACCAAACGTCACCACGCGGTCGCCGTCGACTTTGACGGGCATGTTCATCACATCGTCCAGCGACTCGATGATACCGGGGACTTTAAGCGCAGCGCGCCCAGCGCCGGTATCCAAGCTGCCTGCGGCAACCAGGCGGTTGTTGCTATTTACCAGATTGAATAGCACGTCAAAATCAACGCCGTAGCTATTGAGAACTAACGGGTCGACAATGATCTGTAAAAGGTTCTCGCGCTCGCCGGCAATATCCACTTCCAGCACATCAGCGATGCCTTCGATCTCTTCTTGCATTCGCCGGGCAATTGCTATGCGCTCTTGGGTATCGAGCTGCCCGGAGAGGCCAATGGTGAGTACCGGAAACTCGGAGACGTTTACCTCATTCACGCGGGGTTCATCGGCTTCGCTGGGGAGGCTGCTGCGGGCGATGTCGACCCGCTCGCGCACGTCGGAAAGCGCTGTGTCAGGATCAAAGCCCGCATCAAATTCCAGCGTAATCGAGCTGTGGCCCTCGCTTGATTGCGCCGTGAACTTACGTAGGCCTTCTATACCACGAAGCTCTTGCTCCATCGGGCGAACCAATAAACGCTCGCCATCTTCAGGGCTAACCCCTTCCAAAGAGAGTGAGACATACACCAGCGGAATCGTGACATCCGGGTTGGCCTCTTTAGGAATGGTCTGCCACGCAGCCAACCCCGCAAGAAATATCCCCACCAGCAGCATGAGCGTCGTGCGTGAATACGCCATGGCAGCATTGATGAGTGCGCGCATTAACGCTCTCCCTGTACATCATTGGGCTCTTCGTCAGGCGAGGTTTCAACCGCCACGGCGTTAACCTGTTGGCCAACGTCGACCAGCCCGCCACCCAAGGTAATAAGTCGTACCGATTTAGGTAGCCCGGTAACGTAAGCACGCTCGGTGTCGGCGCTGACTAGCGTAACCGGGGTTTGTAAGACTGTGTCGTTGCCATCGAGGTGTTTGACTGACAGATTGCCTTGCGCATTGAGCGTCAATAGCGCGGGCGAAAGGGTATGGACTTGCTCGGGGGGGAGGGTAACGGTGAACTCAGCACTGCCGCCGGCGAGACGTCGGTGTTCGGGGTTATCAAGCGTCACTTCAATATAAAAACTGCGCGTTTCTTCCTCCGCGCGGCTAGCGATATGGCTAAGCTCCCCCTCTAGCGTGGTGCCTCCTAACAGTCGAGCCGTTACTGGCAGACCGTCGCTGAGCCTGCCTACCTGTAGCTGTGAGACCCAGGCGGTGCCGGTGAGTGTGCGGTCATCGATAAGACGTCCCCATACTTCCCCTGGCTGAAGCAGCTCGCCAAGCGCTACGTCGAGCCGGTCAAGCGTGCCGTCAAAGGGGGCCGTCGGGCGCGTATCGTCTAGCTGGCGCGAAAGCTCGGCGACTTCCGCTACGCTGCGGCTGAGTTCCGCCTGTAAACGCAGGTATTCAGGTTGTGAAATTAACTCGCGGCGGCGCAGGTTCTCCGCTCCGGCCAGTTCCGCCTGAGCCAGCGCGAGATTGGCGCGTGCTTGTTCTAAACGCTTGGGTAGGGCGTCGTTGTCGAGTATGAGTAGCGTCTCGCCCGCTGAAACTCTTTGTCCTAAACGCACCGGTTTTTCCTGTACGAACCCTGAGGTGCTGGCGCGAAGATCAACCTCCTGCGCCGCCTCTAGCTGCCCTTGAGCCACAAGCTGCGGCACATAGGGTTGGCGCTTGCGTTCGCTGACTTCGACACGCAGTGGCTGCTCAGCAGTTTCCGTCGCGTCGGGCGCCTCCGCGCGAAAATGCTGCATGTCGCCAAACGCGAGCCACAGCACAAGCGCTAACAGCAGGCCACTAGCTAAAAGGTAGGAAGCGGGGAATGTCTGACGATTGAATCGCTTTGGCCACATGGGCTTGGGTTCCTTTCCGTCGACTCGTCTAGAGGCGTTTGGCGACTATCTATATAGCTGCGTTTTGCGACTAAGCGTGCGCTAAAGTACTGTCACGATGCAAGTGCCAATCTAGCGTAATTGGCCACGTTGCTATGTCGTTACGTATGTTGTTACGGACATCGTTACGATAGTGACTAGCCGCATGTCTGATTGAGTTTTTGTTGCGGCGCGCATACCATCTTGGCGTCTTGAGTTGCGTCGACGATGGCACCCCGCGCTGTCTGCGGCATCCTACTCTTGGCTTACTGAATATAGCTAGGCCAACCAACCAAGGAGCTACGATGAAAGATCCCGTACGTATTGCAATTACCGGCGGTGCCGGCCAGATCAGCTACTCCCTTATTTTCCGCATTGCCGCTGGCGACATGCTAGGGCCGGATCAACCCGTCATTCTTCAGCTGCTGGAAATTCCCCCGGCAATGGACGCGCTGGGTGGCGTGGTGATGGAAGTTAACGACTGCGCCTTCCCGTTGGTCCAAGATATTGTCGCGACTGACGACCCGAACGTGGCGTTTAAAGATGCTGATTTCGCCCTGCTCGTCGGTGCGCGTCCGCGCGGCCCGGGTATGGAGCGTAAAGACCTGCTCGAAGCCAACGCGGCAATTTTCTCCGTTCAAGGTAAAGCGCTTAACGATCACGCTAGCCGTGACGTGCGCGTGCTGGTTGTCGGCAACCCGGCCAACACTAACGCCTTGATCGCGTCTTGCAACGCGCCGGATCTCGACGCGGGTCAGTTCACCGCCATGACGCGTCTGGACCACAACCGTGCCTTGACGCAGCTAGCACAGAAAACCGGCAAGCACGTTAACGACGTGGAAGGCATGGTCATCTGGGGTAACCACAGCGCGACCCAGTACCCGGATTTGGCTCAGTGCAAAGTTGACGGCAAAGCGGCGTTTGATCTGGTTGAGCGCGAGTGGTACGAAAACGACTTTATCCCCACTGTGCAGCAGCGCGGCGCGGCGATCATCAAGGCACGCGGTGCGTCTTCTGCGGCGTCTGCGGCGTCTTCCGCCATTGATCACATGCATGACTGGGCGCTGGGCTCTAAAGGCATCGTCAGCATGGCGATCCCGTCTGACGGCAGCTACGGCATTGAGGAAGGCATCATCTATTCTTACCCGGTGCGTTGTCAGGGCGGTAAGTACGAAATCGTTCAAGGCTTGGAGCTTGACGACTTCAGCAAAGAGAAAATGCAGGCGACCGAGAAAGAGCTGCGCGAAGAGCGTGCAGCGGTTGAGCACCTGCTCGGCTAACTATTCGCCTTAATGACGAAGCATGAAAAACCCCGCTACGGCGGGGTTTTTCGCGTTAAAGCGTCTTGCGCAAAACACTCAATCGCGTAGACTCATGATCCGCCAGTGGCGCTGTTCGGCAACGTTGCGCAGCGTGTCATCGGGGTCGACGGCCACGGGGTTATCGACTTTTTCCAGCAGAGGGATGTCGTTGTGTGAATCGCTGTAAAACCAAGCACCTTCCAGCGTGATTTCCCGATCTTCTAACCACGCCTGTAAGCGCGTGACTTTGCCCTCACGGTAGCTCGGCACACCCGATACCTTGCCCGTGTAGTGGCCATCAATCATTTCCGGCTCAACGGCAATCAAATGGTCGATACCCAGACGCTCAGCGATTGGGCCGGTGATGAAGCGGTTGGTCGCGGTAATAATTAGGAGTGTATCGTCGCGGGCGCGGTGACGAGCGATCAGTTCTTCCGCTTTGGGTAAAATATGCTGCTCAATTTTGCTGGCCATAAACTGCTGGTGCCAAGCATTTAGCTGTTCAGGCGTATTGTCCGCCAGCGGCTTCAGCGCCACGGCGAGAAAGGCGTTAATGTCTAGCGTGCCAGCGTTGTAATCGGCCATAAAGCGCTCGTTGGCTTGGCGGTACTCTACAGGGTCGACGGCGCCTTGTTCGAGCAGAAACTCCCCCCAAGCGTGATCGCTGTCGGTGGATAGCAAAGTATTATCTAGGTCGAAAATGGCCAGGCTCACAGCACTTCCTTTATCGCATTCGTTGTTCGGGGTCATTAAAGTCGGCGCAATTATCGCAGAGTCATTTCCCCTTTCCCACTTATTGGCTTGGTTTAACGCCTTGATTAACGCATGGGTTTCGGCTTTATGGCGGCAATTTCGGCGTTAAGTGGAGAATGTATTGATACGTTTGTCACCGTTGTGGAAAAATGGCTGCAACTGAAAATTTAATAAGGTGACGTCCGTGATCGACGCTGACGGCTTTCGCCCTAACGTTGGCATCATTATTGCCAACGGCCAGGGGCAGCTGCTTTGGGCGCGTCGTGTAGGGCAAAACGCGTGGCAGTTTCCCCAGGGAGGCATCAAAGCAAGCGAAACTCCGCAACAAGCTCTTTTTCGTGAGCTTCACGAAGAAATCGGCCTGACCGCCGAGGATGTTGATATTGTTGCCTGCACCCGGGGCTGGCTACGCTACCGCCTGCCACGACGCATGATTCGTTCCCATGCGCGGCCGGTATGTATCGGCCAGAAACAGAAGTGGTATTTATTGCAGATTCGCTGCCAAGAGAGCCGAATCTGCATGACGGCAACCCCAAAGCCAGAGTTCGATGGTTGGCGCTGGGTGAGCTATTGGTATCCGCTAGGGCAGGTGGTGCCATTTAAGCGTGAAGTGTATCGCCGCGCGCTACGCGAGCTTTCTCCTCGTCTCCAGCGTATGGCTCAGGAGGGCGAAGCGTCGCTGGTTAACTCTGTTGAAGAGCAGTCGTGGCCACCCGAGTGAGCTTTCATTTTCCTCAGCGAGGCCAATAATAGTGAAAAGTAAAACGTCCATGCTTGAGGTGCTGCGACGCGTTATTCAGGAAGTGAATAGCGCGCGTAATCTTGATGCGGCGCTCTCAACGATGGTGCGCCGGATCCGCAAAGCGATGCTGACCGATGTCTGCTCGTTCTATCTCTACGATAAAGAGCTTGAGTCGCTGGTGTTGATGGAAACCATTGGCCTGCGTACTCAGGCTGTTGGCCGCGTGGTTTTGCCCCTCGGCGAGGGGCTAGTGGGGTTGGTCGCCAAGCGTAGCGAGCCGCTGAACTTAGAAGATGCGCGGATACACCCGCATTTTCGCTACTTTGAAGCGACCGGAGAAGAGCGCTACTCCAGTTTTCTTGGCGTGCCGATTATTCATCAACGCCGGATGCTCGGGGTGCTGGTGGTACAGCAGGCGGAAAAACGCCGTTATAACGACGAAGATGAAGCGTTTTTGGTCACCATGGCGGCGCAGCTGGCAGGTGTGCTTGCGCACGCGCTGGCAACCGGTAACCTCACGCGTCCCTCGTTGTCCGGCAGCCAGGCGATGTTTAAAGGGGTGGCCTCGTCTCCCGGTATAGCTATGGGGGAGGCGGTTGTGATTGCCCCGCCGGCCGATCTCAATAGCGTGCCAGATTTGGTGCCAAGCGATGAAGCCTTTGAAATCTCCCGATTGAAAGAAGCCATTGCCAAGACCCGCGATGAAATTCGCGCGGCGGCCGAGCGATTGGTAAACCGTATTTCTAGCCAGGAGCTAGCGCTTTTTGATGTTTATCAGCAGATGCTGGGTGAGGCGGCGCTTTCTGAGGAAGTCGAAAAACGCATCCGTGAAGGGCAGTGGGCGCCGGGGGCGTTGGCCGATGTTGTGCGCCGCCATGTGCAGTATTTAGAGCGAGTGGATGACGACTATCTGCGCGAACGTGCGGCGGATATTCGTGATCTCGGTCGCCGCGTGTTGGCGCATTTGCAAGAAGACTCCCCCAACACACCTGAAACCTACCCCGATAACGCCATTTTAGTCGGCGATGAAATCAGTGTGGCCATGCTAGGGGAAGTGCCACGCGATAAGCTGAAAGGACTCGTCTCGGTACGCGGTTCTAGTACCTCTCACGTAGCGATAGTGGCGCGTGCGATGGGCATTCCCACAGTGCTGGGGATGGTCGATTTGCCGCTACCACGGCTTTCTGGCGCCCAGGTAGTGCTCGATGGCCACCGCGGGCGGCTCTTCGTGCGCCCTACCGCTGAGCTGAGTAGCTACTACGGAACCCTCATCGCAGAAGAAGAGGCACTTACTGCGCTGCTTGAGCATGAGCAGGACCTGCCCAGCGAAACGACCGATGGCCATGAAGTGCCGTTGATGGTGAACACCGGTCTTGCCGTCGATGCGGCCACCCTGCTGAAAAGCCGAATCAGCGGGGTGGGGCTATACCGTACCGAAGTGCCGTTCATGATCACCGAGCGTTTTCCCGGTGAAAAAGAGCAAACACGCTTGTATCGCGATCAGCTAGAGGGCTTCTCACCGCTGCCGGTGGTGATGCGCACGTTGGATATCGGTGGCGATAAAGACCTGCCTTATTTCCCTATCGAAGAGGCTAATCCATTCTTAGGCTGGCGCGGAATGCGTGTCACCCTTGATCACCCCGAAGTGCTGATGGTGCAGCTGCGGGCGATGCTCATGGCGTCGCAAGGGCTGGATAATCTTTACGTGCTCTTCCCCATGATCACCAATGTGGAAGAGGTAGACGAAGCGCTTAAGCTTTTGGATCGCGCGATTGTCGAGCTGGGGGAGGAGGGCATTACGGTTCAACGCCCAAGCGTTGGTGTGATGATTGAAGTCCCTGCGACGATTTATCAGATGGATGCGCTCGCCAAGCGTGTCGACTTCTTCTCGGTGGGCAGCAACGACTTAACCCAATACCTGTTGGCCGTTGACCGTAACAATCCACGCGTCTCTGATCTTTATGATGCGATGCATCCCGCGCTACTCGGCGCACTGGTTGAGCTTGCCCAAGATGCGAGGCGCCTGGATAAGCCTATTTCGCTATGCGGCGAACTCGCGGGCGATCCCGCGGGGGCGCTGTTGTTAATGGCGATGGGGTTTACCAGTCTCTCGATGAATGCACCCAGCTTGCCCAAAGTGCGTGCCGCCATTCGGCGTGTGTCGTTTAACGATGCGCAAACGTTGCTGGATGAGATTATGTGCCTCGATACGCCTGCCCAGGTGCACCAACACTTAGAAGCGCGAATGGAAGCGTGGGAGCTTTCGCACCTGATGCCGCCCAAAGATTAAACTTTTGCTGTGCTGAGCAGATGTCGGTCGTCAATGAGGGCGGTCTCACCCTGAAAACGCCCGTGTGGCCCGAAGCGCTGTTCGGTGATGGCGGTATTGCCTTGGTAGTCGAGCGTTACCCATGTAGTCGCCCGGGTGCCGTATGTCTCCCCCACAATAAACGCGGCGGATAAGCGTTGCTCTAAGGTCAATCCCACGCCGGTGTCGGGTAGCGCGTGGGTAGGGGCTTCGTCGGTTTGTTGAATGACTTGGCGCGAGGTTTTTGGCCATGTGATGGGCGACGTGGTGTCTTGTGCCACCGCTTGGTGAAGCTTAACCGTTTTCGGCCACGGCGAGTTGAGGTCGGCATTGGAGAGTGCGTGTACGCCGCGCGGCACTTCGCATAATGCCGTGCGTTCCCGGCCGTGGTGGAGGTGCCACATCTGGGTGGGTGTTGCGACAAGCAGGTTAAACCCTGCGTAGCGCGGTGCTTTTTCAGCCAGTTGCTCAAGCCAGGCGGGTAAATCCTCGCAGGTGAGCGCTTGCACCACCAACTCACCGCGACTGGGTGCATCAGGTGGCGCTACCAGCGCTGGGTCGCGCACATTAGTCAGTGTGGCAAGCACGCCTTGGCGGCTAAATGCCAGCCATGTGCCGCCGGCTTCGAGATCGCGCCCACCGGTGATTGGCGCCTCATCCCAGTCGTGCAGCCCTGCTGTCGGGCGCGCGTAAAACTCATCGCGATTGCCAATTAACCTTAAGGGTGTTGGCGCGCCGGGTTGCCAATCAAAGGCGAGTAAACACATGGCATTAGACTCTTTGCTATAAATGTTCTTCATTAGCCAACATGACAGTGACGCGACCGCCACGTACACTCAGCGCTGCTTTTATTCGCAATGCGCTCCCCCACCCTTGTCGCAATAAGCGGGGCCAACGGAAAGGCACAGCCATGCAAGGTTATCACCGTAAGGAGCATTTCTGGAACGTCGTTATCTGGCCAATTCTATGGCCCTGGCTGCTGGCGCAGTTCGCACTGGTCGGGCTCTGCGTGATAGTGGGTGTCGTCGTATGGGGAATGAACCCTGAACAAGCCTCGTGGGGCACGGTGGCGGCATTGATGACGGCACTGTTGCTGGGCAGTAGTCTCAACGTTGTCGCGTTTATCGCTCTCATCCGTGCGCGGGGACGGCGCATTGAGTCTAAGTTCGAGCAGGTATTAGGTGAATTAGAGCAGCACGCCTCAATGCTATGTGAGCGTAGTGGGGATTCTGCGGCTTTATCGGGTGAGGAGGCTAAAACGCAGCGTCCCTCTGCACGCATCCATCACGTTATCGCGCAATTAGCCCAGCTTGGGCAATGTACGCCAATCTCAGCATCTTCCTCTTGCAAGTTGCCGGATAGCAGTGCCCAGCAAACGCTACTCGATGACTTGGCGAATAAACAGCAACAGCTCGATCAGCTGTTGCAAGGACGTGAGCGCGCTCGGGAAGAGTCGCGGCTAAAATCCAGCTATTTGCATCTGCTTCAGCGCGAAGCCAATGCGCTGTTTGAGCATTTGGGGGATTTAAGCACGGCTTCGCCAGATGCGCGTGAGGCAGACCTTAAAGAATGTCGTGAGCGGTTGGCTGATATTCGTGCGCTGTTGGTCAATGTGGTAGAAGAGGCGCCCGAGGCATCGATTATGGTATCGCCTGCACACCAGCGCAGGGTGTTAGTGGTTGACGACGGCCCCGTTAATTTAATGCTGGCACAGCAAGTGTTGGAAAAACACGGGCTTGAGGTGGAGGCCGTCAATAGCGGTGAAGATGCGCTCGCGCTGCAACAAACCTACACGTTTGACCTGGTATTTATGGATATTTTTATGCCCGAGATGGATGGGTTAGAGACAAGTCGCCGCTGGCGCGCTTATGAGAAAACCAATGGTCAGCCAAGCGCGATTCTCGTCGCGCTGACGGCGAATGCCGATACCGCCGGTCGCGAACGCTGCTTACAGGCCGGCATGAACGACTTGATCGCCAAACCCTATCAACCCGAAAGCCTGATGAATAAAGTCGCCGCCTGGTACCCTGATGATGTACCGGAGGTTTCCCCGTCATGACTGTATTAATCACGCTGCTGGGTTATCTGGCATTAGGGTCAGTGGCTGGCACCATGGCTGGGCTTTTTGGCGTCGGGGGCGGTTTGATTATTGTCCCCGTCCTCGCGTTTGCGTTTGAACTGCAAGGCGTTGCTCCCGAGGTGCTGATGCATTTAGCGGTGGGGACGTCGCTTGCCACCATTGTAGTTACCGGCGCCTCATCCGCATTTGGCCACTTTCAAAAAGGGAGTATTCATCAGCCGTGGTTTATGGCGCTCTTGCCGGGGTTGATGCTAGGGGCGGTTGCCGGCGTTTTCGTAGCCGGTAACTTATCCGGCACGCTACTGGGTACGCTATTTGGTATTTTTGTGTTGTTAGTGGCCGTCAAAATGATGCTGGGGCTTGCGCCCAAGCCGGGTAGTGTCGCGCCTGGCAAGCCAGTGATGGTGCTCGCCGGTACGGTGATCGGCGCTATTTCCGCGCTTTTCGGTATCGGTGGGGGAACACTGGCCGTGCCGTGGCTGTCACGTTGTGGTGCCACGATGACACAAGCGGTGGGTACATCCGCCGCCTGCGGGTTACCCATCGCCTTCTTCGGCGCAATGACATTTATCATCGTCGGGTGGGATAACCCGCTTCTCCCCTCCACCGCGACGGGTTTTGTGATGTGGCCGGCGTTTATCGGTATTGTACTGGCGAGCGTGCCCTTCGCACGCCTTGGCGTTAAGCTTGCCCACGTGCTGCCAGCACATATCTTACGCTATGCGTTTGCCACGTTATTAACGTTAGTTGGGTTACGTTTTGTCCTCGGTTGATTAGCATTTAGGCCGTGTTTATTTTTGTAAATTTGTGAGAGTGCGATGATTGCTTATCCCGAGATTGACCCTGTTGCCGTCTCCCTTGGCCCCTTTCAGGTGCATTGGTACGGGCTAATGTACGTGGTGGGATTCGTGGCTGCTTGGTGGCTGGGCGGCAAGCGTGCCGCACGTATTGGTCTCACGCGCGATGACATTGGCGATTTGCTCTTCTATGCGGCTATTGGTGTAGTGGTGGGTGGCCGCGTAGGGTATGCGTTGTTTTATGGCCTGGAGCAACTCGCGGCAGACCCGTTGTGGATTTTCCGCGTGTGGGATGGCGGCATGAGCTTCCATGGCGGCTTGCTCGGTGTCGCGCTAGCGGCGTGGTTTTTCGCACGCAAAAAAAATCTCGCTTATTTAACACTGACAGACTTTATCGCTCCGCTGGCGCCGATTGGATTGGGCGCCGGGCGAATAGGTAACTTTATCAACCATGAGCTGCCCGGTCGCGTGACGTCGTTACCGTGGGGTATGCCATTCCCCGGCATGGGGCCTGAGCCGCGTCACCCGTCATCCTTGTATGAAGCGCTACTCGAAGGCGCGGTGCTCTTTGTGCTGCTATGGTGGGTATCTGCTAAGCCACAAAAGCGCGGGTTTGTCTCAGGGGTATTTTTGCTTGCCTATGGTGCTTTCCGCTTCTTGGTGGAGTTTGTTCGCCTGCCGGATGCCCATATTGGCTTTATTGCCTTTGGCTGGGTCACCATGGGCATGCTCCTCACGCTGCCGATGATGGCGTTTGGCGCACTGCTGATAGCATGGTCGCAAAAGCAATCGGTGGATGTGAAAGTTAACGATGCAAGCTGATGCTAGAAAGCCAAATTTGCTAGTATTTGATAAATTTTACCCGCGAATGGATATACCGTGACGGCGACAGAGCCTTTGAAACAGCCTTCGGCAACGCAGCATGCACTTGAGCAGCCTTATCTTGATTTGATGCACACCGTGCTGAAACATGGTGTGGATCGTGAAGATCGCACTGGCGTGGGTACGCGCTCGGTGTTTGGTCATCAGATGCGCTTTGATTTGGCGCGTGGCTTTCCGCTGTTAACCACCAAAAAACTCCACCTGCGTTCGATCATTCACGAGCTGTTGTGGTTTCTGCGCGGCGATACCAATATCGCCTATTTGAAAGAAAACGGGGTGAAAATTTGGGACGCGTGGGCGGATGAGAACGGCGACTTGGGGCCGGTATACGGCTATCAATGGCGCAGCTGGCCGCGCCCGGAAGGCGGCAGTGTCGATCAAATCAAACACGTGGTTGAGCAGATTCGCACCAAGCCACAATCGCGGCGTCTGATTGTTTCCGCTTGGAACCCGGCGCAGGTGGATGAAATGCAGTTGCCGCCCTGTCACTGTTTATTTCAGTTCTATGTGGCCAACGGGCGGCTTTCCTGTCAGCTCTATCAACGCAGCGCGGACATTTTTCTCGGTGTGCCGTTTAATATCGCCAGCTACGCGCTGTTGCTCAGTATGGTGGCCCAAGTCACCGGCTTAAAACCGGGCGAGTTTATTCACACGCTGGGTGATGCCCACCTGTACAGCAATCATCTCGAACAAGCGCGCGAACAGCTAACGCGCACGCCCAAAGCCCCACCGCGTCTCGTGCTTTCGCCCGAGGTGACGGACCTTTTCGCGTTTCAGTTTAATGATATCCGCATCGACGATTACGACGCGCATCCGCATATCAAAGCAAAGGTGGCGGTATGACTTCACAAGTCTCTTCACAGCAGCCTACAGCGACCGAACCGTTAGTGCCGGTCGCCATGATCGTCGCGATGGCAAAAAACCGCGTGATCGGCGTTGAGGGCAAGCTACCCTGGTACCTGCCGGAAGATTTACAGTTCTTTAAGCGTATGACGCAAGCCAAACCCTTGGTGATGGGGCGTAAAACGTTTGAGTCGATTGGCAAACCGCTACCCAACCGCCTCAATATCGTGGTGACCCGCGATACTCGCTGGCATAAAGAGGGCGTGCGCGTTTGCCACCGCCTGGAAGACGCCCTCGCATTGGCGGATCAACAGGCCACTATCGAAGCGGCAGAAGAAGTTATGGTGATGGGCGGCGGTGAGATCTACGCGGAAGCCATGCCGTTTGCCGAGCGGCTTTATATCACTGAGGTTGATATCGAAGTGGAAGGCGATGCCTACTTCCCCGAGATTGACCCACAGTGGTGGCAAGAAGTGCAGCGCGTGCCAGGAACTCCTCAGCATGGCCAACCTGCCTATGATTTTGTCGTCTACGAGCGCCGTCAGCGTGTGTGACGCTGCTAAAAATAGGAGCTAACGCATATGGCAGCCCGCGTGATGCAGTTATTGGATGACCTAGAAGCCCGCTTAGAGCAAGCTCAGCATGAAATCAACGTGTTGAGAGAGGAGAATCAACGTCTAAAACAAAAGCTTGGGGAGCAGGGCGCCGCCGAAGAAACACGAGCCTCAGTTGAAGTTCTATCCACGTCGCATGTTCCGTCTACGTCGCCTGCCGTTGATCGCACACCCGCAGCGGAAAACTCCGCAGAGAGCGTGGAAAGTGTGAGAAGTGAGGAGAGTGTGAGAAGTGAGGAGAGTGTCAAGCCGCCGTCTCCCCATGCGTTATTGGATCAGTGGTACGAGCGTTACCCAAAGGCCTTTTTCAAAGGCCATACCAAACCACTGAAAGTAGGGATTCACCAAGACTTAGCCGAACGCGAACCGTGGTCAAACAAATTGATTCGCCGCGCGCTTGCCAACTACGTCAACCTGCCGCGCTATGCGAAAGCCATGCGAGAAGGGGCCGAGCGGATAGATTTAGAAGGCAACTCGGTCGGCGTTGTCGACCAGCAGGCAGCGCAATTTGCCGCGGAGAAACGCCAACACAACGCGCCTACTGATAAAAAAGCGCCAAAAAACGTGCCGCCGGCGGCACCAAAGGCAGAGCAAAACGGCGATAAAAGTCACTCTGAAAAAGTGCAGAAGCAGCGTCAAAAGCCCAAAAAAAGGTCAAGAGGTGAAGAAAAACAGCGGGTTGAAGAGCGCCCCCTCTCGATGGAAGAGAAGCTGGCTAGTCTGCAAGCCAAATTTGAGCGCACCTGAGACAGGCTTTATTCGTGGGTGTTCCATGCAAAAAGCGCGAATAATTAAAAAACAGTGTTTTTTTCTATTGCGTTCACTGAAATCCCGGTATAAAGTTCTACCTGCGAGCATTGGACTATAACAAGGTTTGTGCAGGACATGCCCTCCTCGCTAAAGGGGAATCAAAAAAAGCATGCCGCCAAACCAACAGCAGGCGAAAGCCTGACAAACGATCGAAACAGTAAGCTAGTTAAGGAAACTACTCATGAAAAAGACACTTTTAGCAACTGCTATCGCCGGCGCGGCCTTTGCCTCTGGCGCCCAAGCAGCTACCGTATACAACGAAGACGGTACCAAGCTGGATATCTACGGCAACATCCAGATCGCTTACTACAGCACTGATGACGCATCTGGCGACGCACAAGACGGCATTGCTGATAATGGTACAACCTTCGGTTTTGCTGCTGAGCACATGATCACGCGCGATCTGGCCGGTTACTTAAAGCTTGAGCTGGACGATATTAAAGCAGACGAAATGGCCACTGCTTCTGATGCCAGCGATGCGGGCGATACTGCTTACGTTGGCCTCAAAGGCAACTTCGGTGACGTTCGTCTAGGTTCTTACGACCAGCTGATCGACGACTGGATCCAGGATCCGATCACCAACAACGAAGGTTTTGACGTATCTGATTCTACTACGGCGCATGGCGATGGTAGCAATCAGCAAACCGATAAAGTGACCTACACTTCACCGTCTTTCAGCGGCATGCAGTTCGCTGTTGGTACGCAGTATAAAGGCGACTTTGACTCTGCTGATAGTGGCGTCGATAACGATAGCAGCAATGCTTCTTTCTTCGGCGGTGCTAAGTACTCTGCAGGTGCCTTCTCTGTCGCTGCAGTATATGACAACCTAGATAACGTGTTGTACAACAACAACGGCACTGCAGACAGCGTTGGTGATCAGTACGGTATTACTGCCCAATATACTGTCGATTCCTTGCGCCTTTCTGCGAAACTTGAGCGCTTTGATTCTGATATCGCTGATGGTGATTCGACTAATTTCTACGCGCTGGGTGCACGCTACGGCTACGGCAATGGCGACATTTACGGCGCTTACCAGTATGTCGACGTGGGTGCTGGCACTTTCTTGTCTGAACTGGATGAGTCACTCCAAGACGAGCAAGATCGTGACGAAACCTACAACGAAGTTATTATCGGCGCGACTTACAACATCTCTGATGCGATGTACACCTGGGCTGAAATCGCCATGTATGATCGTGAAAACGACGAAGATGACGGCGTTGGTGTTGGTGTAACTTACATGTTCTAAACTTTCTTGCAGGGTTTCCTGCCTGAAGGAAAGAATACGAAAGCCGATCCTCAGGGGTCGGCTTTTTTTTTGCAAGCGTAGCGAACGAGGTTTTATGAAAACGCCATTATTTGCCGTCAGCCTGTTAGCGCTGAGTATGACGTTGGTTACAGCATCTCACGCCAGCGAGATGCGAGATCGCTTTCGTGAAGAGGGCGGTGGGCTCGATTTAACCGGCTTCTTCAATGCGGAAACGGATGCCCGCAGCCGTAGCTTTCGCTTTGGTGGCGTCAATGAGCATGATTTCAACGTGACTCGCGCGGGTATCTACCGTTTTGATAGTCGCACGACGGCTGGCTACTCTGATGACTACGGTATTGCGGCCGTGCTTGAAGATGGTGAGGGAAATGTCATTGAGCGTACTGAGGCGTTAGGCCAAAACGGCGGGTTGGCAATGCGTCAGCAGCTTGAACCGGGTCACTATGTGTTGCGCGTAGAGGCTCATCGCTTTGGTAGCCGCGGGAAAGCGGGAGATGGCTACTCCGTCTTGGTTAACGCCCTTAATGAGAAAGGGCAAGTCGTTGACGATGGGGTCGAAGACGGCAGCGGTATTGTGTTTTCGGGAAAAGCTCGCGAAAGCGATGACTCCGTTTTTGTACGCAGCGAAAATGCCGTCGTAGCTCTTGGAAGTCGCCGACGCAATAGCGAACAAAGTGATGAGGAAGCCGGAAATACCCGTGTTGTCGCGAGCAGTGCAGCAGAAACGAAGCAGCCAGGTTCTGCTGAGGTGAAAGAGCGAGCATCTTCTTCACAACGTGATGGAGGTACTAAGGATGCGCCTGAGTCCTCCGCTTTCAAGACCTTGGTGACGGACGTCAAAATTCGCGCGCGTGGTGAGGTGTTAACGTTCGATATGGCAGAATCATCAAACGTTGCAATTACTACATCGACTTACCCGACCGGCTATGAGGACACTTATCGCATCGAGCTCGACGTGCTGAATGCTCAAGGTCGTGTCGTTGCTGAAGGGGCGGGGGAAGGCTTCGATGGTGATGTTGATCTGCGTACCCAACTCCAGCCAGGACGATATACGATTCGCGTGAATGGCCAAAAGTTCGGTAACGCACGCGATGGTGTTAATAATTATGAGCTGAAGGTGCAGCAGCTGGATTGATTCAATACCACCCGTCAGCTAAAAAGGCCTGTATTCAACAGGCCTTTTTTGGGCGTTGCGCTTACTTAAAATTTATACATCACCATGCCTTGTAGGCGCAGTGCATCCCCATCGCGGCCGTCGGCTACTTCGCGTGTATGGTAACCCGCCTCGACCCCGTAGTTGATGCGTTTAGCCGGTGACCAAATGTAGTTCAGGTGAATCGCTTCAAACTGTTCGTTAGCACCGTTTACACCGGCAATGCCTGCTTTTTCGGCGTCATCCAAATCGGCATGTGAAATGCCGTAGCCTAAGTTAATATCGCCAGGGCCTACAGCTAGGCTCATACCTACATTAGCACCCCATGCTTTTATGGTTTCAATGCTGTCACCGTCTAGGAAGCCGGGGGCTGATGGGTTGTTCTGCATATACTCACCGATACCGTCGCCATAGGTGAGTGCGCCGCGAAGTGTCAGGCGTTCGGTAGCGAGATAGCGTGACGCCACGGTTACGCCCCAGCCGGTCGCGCTATCATCCGCGCTGCTACCTTCGACTTCTAGTTGGCGGGCCATCGCGGCGGCAGAATAGTATATGTCGCTGGTTTGGTTTTGGTAGCGCAAGGTTAGGTCAGGCATCCCGGTTTTGACGTCGTCGTGCACGGCATACACTCCGCGGCTTGGGTTAAAACGTGTGGCAATGCCGTCTCTGTAGTCGTCTGGGTCTGGGTTCTCTAGGGCGACATGCCAGTGGTTCCACGAGTAGCGAAGCTGCGCCTTACGCCCGCTTTTGCTTTGCCCGGGGCTCGGTGCAAAGTCAATGGTGGGCGTGCGGCTCAGCTGGCTGCCAAAGTTGGTCCAGGTTTTACCTGCCAAAATACCGTTCCAGCTGCCGTAAGCGTGGCGAAGGCGAAGATCTCCGCCTTCCGGGGCATTATTAAACCAGTCGACTTCCACTTGGGTAACGAGCGGAGTGCCTTCCACTGGGGTGGTGGT
Organism: Vreelandella salicampi; assembly: GCF_013415105.1. Taxonomy (GTDB): domain Bacteria; phylum Pseudomonadota; class Gammaproteobacteria; order Pseudomonadales; family Halomonadaceae; genus Vreelandella; species Vreelandella salicampi. The sequence goes on along the minus strand of NZ_JACCDF010000015.1, from coordinate 71,235 downwards.
TTTAAAGCCGGTGCGGCTTTGGTAGGCGTGCATATTGAAGTGGCCATCGCTTCCTTCCTGGCCGTCAATCAGAATGCGTGGCCGTGCCGCCACGTCACCCAGATCGTTGTCAACATCATAAATCATGTCGAGTTTGGCAAAGCCATACACGCTGGCTTGGGTATTGCCGACATCAAAGGCAACCGCACTGGCGGTATTATCTGTGACGGCAAGCGATAAAGCGCTTAGGGAAAGAACGGTAGGTTTGAATAAACGGGGTCTCATGAGGCGGCTCCATCGAAGGGTGGCGTTGGGTTAGTGTTGCAACCCTTTTGAACGTCGCTCTATGGTAGCGGTCTCTTATCTGATCTCCCATCCAGATTGGTCGATAAAACCTGATATTAATCAATAAAAAGCAATTTATACTGTAATATGTGTTTTTAATAGATTAAAATAATGTTAAGAGATATTTTGTAGGAATTAAGGTATTGCGTAGAGTCAAAGCAAGCGATCAACATGCATAAAAAAGCCCTGGCATATTGCCAGGGCTCAAAGATCGAATTCATTGTACTGTTAAGTCAAGCTACTCAGATAAGTTAGCCTCGCTTAGAAGCTGTACATCGCCATACCTTGGATGCGAACCGCATCACCGTCGGCACCGCCTTTGGTTTCGCGGCTGGCCCAGCTGGTTTCGATACCGTAAGAAATACGATCCGCCGGTGACCAAATGTAGTTCAGGTAGGCAGTGGCATAAGTATCGTTTTCGGAATCGTCATAAGTCGTGTCATCTAGGTCGACGGTAGCGACGTTATAGGAAGCATTGATAGCGCCTGGGCCGGCTTTAAGACTGGCACCTATAGTACCGCCAGTGCTTTCAATAGCTTCCATATCCCCATTGGCATCAATGTAGGCTGGCGATCCCTTCGGGCTAACGTTCATGTAGCCGCCAATGCCGTCGCCGTGAGTTACACCCGCTCGAAGCGTTAAGGCTTCGCTAGCCTGAAGAGCCGCTTCTAATGCAACGCCATAGCCTGTTGTAGAGTCGTCATCTACTGCAGCGTTGGGGTAAGCATCTGCATCATATTCAAGTTGGCGTAGTACGGCTGAAGCTGAGTATTTTAATGCGCCAGATGTGTTGGTATAACGCGCTGTGACATCAGGTAGGCTACTTTTAGCGATATCGCCAGGTGACTGAGTGCTGCTAGTAGTATCTTCACTGCCCCCCAGCGTATCCGGGTCTTCGATTGCTACTGAAAAGTTGTTCATTGTGTAACGCAGCTGCGGCTGACGCGCTTGGTTACCTACGCCGGGAGGGCCAGTGAAGTCAATGGTTGGCGTGCCTGCAACAAAGCCATAGAAGTTGGTCCAGGTTTGGCCAGCCAGAATATTGTTCCAGGAGCCGTATGCGTGGCGAAGGCGGAAGGAGCCGCCACCGCCGTAGAAGTCACCTTCGATCTTTGTCTCTAAAGTGCTGCCCTCTAACGGGGTGGAGGTACTAAAGCCGATACGGCTCTGGTAGGCGTGCATATTAAAATGGCCCTCTTGGGTGGGCGTTCCATCCAAACGTACACCATTCTCAGAAGTGGCCAACCTATCGTGTGCAATTGAATTCCCAAGCTTGCCGTCAACATCATAGATGATATCTAACTTGGCGTAGCCGTAGATGCTGGCGGTGGTGTCGCCTACTTCAAAGTCAACGGCGTGTGAGGCAGAGGCCACGGCTAGGGCAAGGGCGCTTGCGGAGAAAAGCGAGGCTTTTTTAAAGGTTGTTTGTATTGTCACGTGCTATTCCTTTCGATGTTGGACCGCTGTTGGCCAGCGAGTCGTTATTGTAGTGGTCGTATATTGGTCAGACAGCCCTGAGCGTGTGAACGCTGTTCGCTATCTGTGCCTAACATAGCGAGGACGCACATAAGTGACAATCATGTAAAAGATATATTACGACTAAAGAACGAGGAACTTTCGCCCTAGTGACCCATTTTTGCGGAAGACAGCAGTTTTTGACGCGACAAGAAAAGCGAAAAGATCCGCAACGGGTGTGCTCGTACCCGAGCTACCTTAGCGTTAAGGGAAAAGGGAGGTTTTGACGCTTGTGATATGGCATAGTTACGACTAGCTATTGAGTTATTTAATGACGTTTACTTACTACTTCTTTGCCTTGAATTATAAGAAGGATACCAATTGGCTAAACCTTCCAACTGGAATCTATTTCGCTGTTTTCGCACGCTGCAGGGGCGTCTTGTTTTTGGGCTAGCGTTCACGTGGTTGCTGGTCGTTGCGCTTGTGCTGGGTATGGCGTGGCATTTGGGGCAGTCGATGGTGCAGCGCACCAGCCTGTCGCACCTTCGCTATGAAGCGAATATGCTCACGGACGAAATCACACAGCAGATGAGTTCGCGCATCAGCGCGCTGAAGCATGTGTCTGAAACTGTCGCAGGCCGAGATAACTCGTTGTGGCTCCAAAATGAGCTTCGCCGTAATAATGCGCTATTGGAGTGGTTTGAAGGTATTGTCATCATCGACGCAAATGGCCAAGTCGTCGCGGATTGGCCTATGGTGGATGATCGTCAGGGTCTGGATACATCGCAAACCGAATATTTTCGTATGCTGAAAGGCACCCAAAGCCCCTATGTTAGCGAACCGTTTGTAGGCCGGGCGAGTCAATATCCGATGGTGCTGGTTAGCGTACCGAGGTTTGACGCTCAAGGGTCGTTTGCCGGCGTTGTCGGTGGCGTTGTGAGTTTGAGAACCAGCGGCTTGTTTTCGCGTCTTTCTCGAATGCAGCAAAGCGAAGGCAGCTACGCAGTGATCTTCACCGCCTCGGGCAAAGTGTTGTATCACCCTGATCATGAAAAAATCATGTCAGATGCACCGGCTCAGTCTAATAATCGTTGGCTGAGCGAGGCGTTAGATGGCTGGCAGGGAAGTGCCGTTGGATCGCTCTTGGATGGGCAGATTGGTATGCAGGCTTACGGCCAAGTGTGGCCTGCCGGATGGATTGTGGGGCGCTATTTAACTAAAGAAGAAGCGCATCTGCCGCTGTCTGACTATATCAAAAAACTGTGGTGGGTTTGGGCAATTTTAGCGGTGCTAATGTTGCCGCTGTTGTGGTGGCTATTGGGCCGTTTGCTACGTCCGCTGCGATATTTGGAATCCCAGATTGGCGAAGTTGGCCTTGGCCAGCGTAAGTACGTCGCATTGGCTACTAACATGCAAGAGCTCAATCAGGTGGCTTCCACGTTTAATCGCGTTGAGGGCGAGCGCCAAGCGCTGCTTGATAGCGTTCAGGAACGTGAAGCGTTTTTAAACTCCATCCTGCAAGCCACGCCGCAAGGCATGTTTGTGGCTAACTTTGACGGCGATATCACCTACATGAACCCGGCGTTGCTTGATCTGCTGGGTATTTCATCGACCGTGCCTATGTCGCAGTGGATCGAGCAAGTGCACCCTGATGATCGCGAAGGTGCCATGGATATGTGGCGCCATAGCTTAAAAACTCATAGTGAGTTTGTGCGCCAGCTGCGCTTTATCCGCCATGATCCTTCCGATCAAAAAACTGACAAAGAAACGCTCTGGCTTGAGGTGCATGCACGGGCGGTGATGGTCTCACAAGCGGAGTTTTCGCTGGGGATGGTCGGCATGGTGAAGGATATTACCGAACGTCGCCAGCAGGAAGCGCTTCAGCGCTGGGAGGCGGAGCACGATCCGCTCACCGGGCTTTTAAACCGTCGCGGCTTTGAGCGGCGCTTGGACGAAGCGTTTGCCGAATTCCAAAAGACCAGTACTCCCTCAGCATTGATGTTGTTTGATTTAGACCACTTCAAACCGATCAATGACGAAGGTGGTCACGCTCTGGGCGATGAAATGTTGCGTCGTATTGCCCAAGTGGTGGCGTGGGAAGTTCGCCGCAGCGACCACGTCGCCCGACAAGGCGGCGATGAGTTTGGCGTGCTGCTGCCCAGTTGTACGCTAGGCCAAGCGCGGAAAGTGGCGGAATCCCTGCGTCAAGCGGTAGCCGATATCTCGGTTACGCATGAAGGCAAAGAGTATTGCGTCACGCTGAGTATCGGTGTCACGGCATTCGATGAAGAAGACCACGAAATGAACGATGCGGTAAAGCGCGCCGATGCCGCCAGTTATGAAGCCAAAGCGCAAGGGCGTAACGCAGCGGTTGTTAGTGTGGTCGACACGTCGAGCGTTAATGCCCTGTTTGATTAAAGACCTCTTCATAGGGCCTAGCTAGCCATTGAAGTCTGTTTTAGTGTTCATTAGCGGTTGGCTATCAGCGTTTGCTATGAGAGAGGTTTTTTGTGAGCTTGATAGAGCTTTTCGCACGGACGTTGGATGTCACGCTGCCAGTGTTTGCGATGGTGTTTGTTGGCTTAGGGCTTAAACGGTTGGGCTGGATTGATGCCGCTTTTGTCTCTACTGCCTCAGCGCTGGTGTTCAAAGCGACGCTGCCTACGCTGATTTTTATGAGCCTCGTTCAAGCGGACCTTGCCGTTGCGCTTAATCTCCCATTACTCCTCTTTTTCGCCCTCGCCACGCTTGCACAGTTTTTAGTCAGCTGGGCATGGGCGCATTACCGTGTCCCTTACGCTGACCGTGGTGTGTATATCCAAGGTGCTTTTCGCGGAAACTGCGGGATTGTAGGGCTCGCATTGGCAGCGGCGATGTACGGCAGCTACGGGTTATCTGCCGGTGGCGTTTTACTCGGCGTGGTGATTTTGACTTACAACGCGCTCTCGGTAATTGCGCTGGCCACGTTTCAGCCCGGCCAATCCACCGATTGGCGTAGCCTGTTGGGCAGTATCGTTACCAACCCGTTGATTCTCGCGGTGATGGTGGCGGTACCCTTTGCCGCTTTTGAGTTGCCTCTGCCGAGGTGGTTAATGACCTCAGGCGAGTATTTCGCCTCTCTGACGCTGCCGCTGGCGCTGATTTGTATTGGCGCGACACTATCGGTCTCTTCGTTAAGAGGAGATAGCCAGGCTGCTCTTGGCGCAAGTACGTTGAAAATGGTGGTGTTGCCGGGGTTGGCGACGTTAGCTGCCTGGCTTCTAGGTTTTACCGGGCGTGAACTTGGCTTGTTGTTTCTGTTTTTCGCCAGCCCCACCGCGGCGGCAAGCTTTGTGATGGTGAAAGCCTTAGGCGGTAACACAGCCCTTGCGGCGAATATCATCGCCATGACGACGCTGATGGCTAGCGTGACGGTCACTTTGGGTATTTTCCTACTGCGCGGCCTCGGTTGGATCTAATCGCCGAAGTCCTCGCGTTCTGGCTGAGAGTTGGCGCCTTAGCCAGTCAAACGTTATACTATGCGCCCCTTCACGTCCCTGTAGCTCAGTAGGATAGAGCAGCCGCCTCCTAAGCGGCAGGTCGCAGGTTCGAATCCTGCCAGGGACGCCAGTTAAGCCAATCGGCTGAAAGGCTCGGAGCGTGGCAGTGGTACATATCGATTCCTGAGCGCTTATTTATCTGCAGCCCAGGACCGATGTCGTCCTCTATTAAGTGTTAAAAGCTAATAGAGGTGCGAATTTGCCTCGCTTTTTCCTGCAACAGCGGCAGGTAGGTTTCCAGCAGCGTGTGCATATCGATACGGGCGGCGTTAGTGCTGATATTGATCGCGCCGAGCAGTTTGCCATTAGCGTCAAACGCCGGTACCGCAAGCGAGCGCAGGCCCGAATCCAACTCTTGATCCGCCACGGCGTAGCCCTGGTCGCGCACTTGTTCAATGCACGCCTTGAGCGTAGCGCTATCGGTGATAGTCTTGTCGGTGTAGCGCTCAAAATTGAGGCGAGCAAGATAGGCATCGAGCTCGCGTTCGGGGAGTTGGGCAAGCAGTACCCGGCCCATTGAGGTGTGGGCGGCGGGAAGGCGCGTGCCGACTGAGAGCGTAATCGCCATCAGCCGGTGTGGGGCAGAGGAGCGAGCCAGATAGATCACGTCGTCGCCGTCCAGCACCCCAAGTGACGATGACTCCCCACACTGGCGGGTAATGTCTTCTAGATACTGCTGAATCACGCTGCGGTGATTATTAGACGCTAGGTACGAATAGCCTAGCTGCAGCACCTTTGGTGCCAACTCAAAATAACGCTGTTGTTTGCGCACATAGCCTAAAGCGTGCAGCGTAAGCAGAAAACGGCGCGCCTTGGCGCGGTTCATGCCGGTGCGAGCGGCCACTTCGCTTAGCGTCATGCGCGGATGAGTATCGTCGAACGCCATAATGACGTCGAGCCCGCTGGAAAGGGCCGCGACAAAGTCACGGTCGGTCGGTTTTAGTGTGTCTTCCGATGCGGCGTCGTCCATGGTTGTCGGCCCTTACTCTCTGGCTTGTGTCGTTAAATCAAGTGGAAACGGTGCGAGAATAACACGATGTTCGAATAGCGAACAATATGCCGGAGGCGTTTCTGCTGCTAAACGACGGCGAGTAGGCCGCTTAGTGTCATCAGCCAAATCAGTATGTTCAGCGTCACAAATGACAACGTCGTTGCAACGAGCATAGCGGCAGCGCTGACACCGCCTAGCCCGTAGCGCTGGCCAAAAAGTGGGTAGATGCTGATCATCGGTGCAGCGGCAAAAATCAGCGCACCGGCGATATAGAGTGGGTCGATGCCCGGCACCAGCATAAACGCGACCAGCACCGCTAACGGGTGGAGAAGTAGCTTGCCCGCTACCACTTGGCTGACGTCTCTCACCATGCCTTTCACTTTAAGGCCATAAAGCGCGCCACCGATCACAAAAAGTGCGGCGGGGCCGGCGGCTTCAGCGAGCATATCGATGGCTTTGGCCACCGCGCCGGGTAGCGTAAGGCCGGTAACGGCGAGGGTAATGCCGATGAAAAGCCCAATGAGAATCGGGTTTTTGATCAAACTTAAAGCGGTCTTGCGTACCGTGGCCCAAACGCTGGTGCCTTGTTGCAGGCTCACCTCGGCCAGGATCAATGCGGTGGGGATGATAATCAACGTTTCGATGACCATGTTCAGCGCCAGCATAATGGCTGCCGGTGAGCCGATGATCATCGCGGCGACCGGATAGCCAACAAAACCGCTGTTGGCCGCGGCCATGCCGAGCGCTTGCATGGCGCCAAGGTTAAGCGGCTGGCGCTGAAATTTCACGCTAAGCAACAAGCTAAATAGCAGCACGACAATCGAACCCAGCCCATAGGCGAGCAGGTAATCGAGCTTTAACACTTCACCTAACGGCTGCTGGGTGAGGGCGCGGATGACCAGAGAGGGTAGCGCGCAGTACATCACGAATACGCCTACGCCTTGTATCTGCTCACGGGAGATAATGCCGCTCCAGCGCGCCGTATAGCCCACGCCGATCAGCAGAAAGATCGGCGCGGTAATCGCCAGAATCGCGAGCATGGCGGCCTCCTTGTCGCGTTAAACCAAGGTTTGTTCGAATGACGAATAAGTGTACGCTATTTTTCGGGAGACATCATGAGCTCGATGTTGCGGCTGAGGTGACGAGCTGTTCGACGTAATGGGTGCGAAGCGGTATCACCTGCGGGTTAATTTGTTCGGCGCCGATAAGCCCAGCGGTAAAAAAGCGAAACGCATCTACGCCTTGAAACACGAAGAGATCAACGCCTGAGAGCGTTTTGGCGTTAGCATGGTAAGCGGCGTTTAAAAGCTCCGTGTGGGCCGGGATGTACACCGCATCAAATACCCAGTGCTGGGCGCCCAGCCCTGCGGTATCGATAGGGCAGCCGGGATGATTGATGTGGCCGATGGGCGAGCAGTTCACCACGCCTTGCCAATGGGGAAGCGCGTGTTGCGCCTGCTCCGGGGTGATGCACTCAGCGGTAATCCCCATGGCGTTGAGGTCGTGGCAGAAGCTTTCCGCCCGAGCGCTGTCACGTTCAAGAATGTGGATGCAGCTGACCGCTAGTTTACCCAACGCACACGCCACCGCACGGCCAACTCCACCGGCGCCGATTAATAGCACATCACCCGCAGGCCCGTCGCCGAAAGAGTGGCGATAGGCGCTGATAAAACCGGTGTAATCGGTGTTTTCGGCGCGCAGGCCGTCGGCATCGAATAGCAGCGTGTTGGCGGTGCCTACCCGTTGCACACCTTCGCTGCGGATATCGGCAAGCTGGGCGGCTTTCTCTTTAAAGGGGAAGGTGACGTTGGTGCCACGATAGCCTTCTGCACGCAACGTTTTTATCGCGCTTGCGAAGGCAAAACCCTCAACGCCCAAGCTATCCACTAAGTCATAACGCACAGGCAAGCCGAGGGCCGCGCCTAAACGTTCGTGTAGATCGGGCGATTGTGATTTGGCGATGCCTTCCCCTACTAGGCCGAGTTTGATCATGCTTGGCTCTCCCCCGTTTCGTGGCTTGAAGTGACGTGAGAGCCGTCGTTGGTTTGCGCTTGTAGGCGCTGCTGCGCGGTGACGCGCACAAAGGCATTCGGCGCGCCGAGGCCCTGGTAGCCCTCGCGCTGGACCAACTCGAAGAAGAATGCCTTGCGGCCAGGCTGGGTATACAGCTGGTGGAAGTCGCCGTCTTTGTCCTGGTCAAAGAGGATGTGGTGATCCTGCATCCATTGCAGGGTTTGCGCCGGTAGATCAAAGCGTGCACCCAAGTCGCGGTAGTAGTTACCAGGAATCGGCAGCACCGGCGTACCCGCCTGTTGAAGCGCTGCACTGGTGTCACGCATGGAGGCCGTGCGCAAGGCGACGTGGTGTATCCCCGAGCCACCGTACTGGCGCACAAAACGGTTGCTAGCGGTATCCGGGGAGGCACTGGCGTTAAGCGCCAAGCGAAAGCGACCGTTATGATTTTGCAGCACCTGGCTTTGGATCAGCCCGCGCGGGTCTGCCACATCGAACGAGGGCGTGGGCGCCAGCTGGAAGATGGCGCGGTACTGCAGCATCAGCGAGAGATAATCGTGATAAGAGAGCGCGATGCTGATGTGGTCAATATCCACCAGCGCCCCCTGGGGAACGGGCTTTGCATCCACTGGGAACTCGCGATCCCAGGTGCGGCTTAACTGCGAGTCATCGATGATATAGGAGAGGCTGCCATCGACATTGCGCAGTGCGCTCATGCGGTGTGTCGCGTCGACCTCTTCAGGCTCGACGATATCGTAGCCGAGCTTGTCCGCACGCTTGAAGGCCTCGAAAGCGTTACGTACCCGCAAGCCGATAGCGGTAACGGCGGTGGCGTCGCGGCCGGGTACACGGCCGGTGAAGCTCGCCTCGGTGTTGAGCACTAAGTTAACGTCGCCCGCTGCCCAGCGCTCGGCGTTGAGCGTGTGGTGGTGGCCGACGCAGGCCATACCCATGGCGCTTAGAAGCTCGCGTAGCGGGGCTAAATCGTCGGGTTCCGCAGCGATTTCAAGAAATGCGACCGACTCGATCGGCTGCGGCGCGGGGATATCGCTTTCGCCCTGCATGCTGCGCAGCAAATGGTAAGAGCGCAGGCCGTCGCGGGCGGTTTGGTCGCTGTGGCCCATGCGGAACACATCGTTAAAGATCTCATGGGAGAGCGGGCCGTCGTAGCGCGTCTCCTGCAGCATGCCCATGAAGCTATCCATCTGCAGTTCGCCCTGGCCGGGGAAGCAGCGGTAGTGGCGACTCCACGACAGGTGATCCATAGAGAGGCGCGGCGCATCGGCGGTCTGCACTAAGAAAATGCGATCCCCTGGGATGCGGCCGATGGTACCAAGCTCCGTCTGGCGCGAGAAAATGTGAAAGGTATCCAATACCAAACCCACGTTCGGGTGCGCGGCACGGCGCACCACCTCCCAGCTGTCGCGGTAATCGTGAATATGCCGACCCCACGCGAGCGCCTCATACGCCACGCGCATATTGCGCCGGGCGGCACGTTCGCCTAGCTCATAAAAGTCATCGGCCGCGCGGCTCAACCCCGGTAGCGAATCGGGATGGACGGTGCTGCACACCATTAACAGATCCGTGCCGAGCTCTTCCATTAGGTCAAATTTGTGCTCGGCGCGGTCGAACGCTCGCTCCCGCGCACGGCCCTGCAGGCCTTCAAAATCGCGAAACGGCTGAAGAGTCACTAGCTTAAGCCCGCGGGCGCGAATCAGCTCCCCGGCCTCTTTTGGTGTGCCGGTGAAGGCCGTTAGGTCGTTTTCAAATAGCTCAAGCCCCTCAAACCCGGCCTGGGCAATGGCGTCTACCTTCTCTTCCAGCGAGCCGCTTAGGCAAACCGTGGCAATGGATGAGTACATGGCATCACGCTCCTTATATTCAGTGAATTCAGTAACCCGCCAAGCGCGGCAGGAAGGTGACCAGTTCGGGCACGAAGGTAATCAGCAACAGGATCAAAAACTGCACGGCGAGCATGGGCAGAATGCGGCGGATAATCGCCCCCATCCCCACGCCGGAGACCGAATCCGCGACAAATAGACAGAGCCCCATAGGCGGCGTGATCAGCCCCATCATCAGGTTGAAGATCACCACAATGCCGAAGTGCAGCGGGTCGATGCCGAGCTCCATGGCGATGGGGTGCAGAATCGGCACGAGCACCAAGATGGCCGCTATACCCTCTAAAAACAGTCCCACTACCAGCAGGAGCAGAATCACGGCAATCAGGAAAGTCCACTGGGTATCGATACTCATCAGCGCCCACTCGGTGAGCATGTTGGGCACGCGTTCGAAGGTTAATACCCAGTTGGCTGCGGCAACGGCGCCCATGATGACCATAATCACCGCGCTGTCGCGCATGGCGCGGGCGAAGATGCCAGGCAGGTTCACCAGTTTGATATTGCGGTAGAGCACCACGCCCAGAATCAGCGCGTAGACCACTGCAAAGGCCGCCGCCTCGGTCGGCGTGACGATACCAGCGAGAATGGCCCCGACCACAAATACCGGCATCAGCGCGGGTAGTAGGCCGTGCAGGAGAGCGTTGCGGCGAGATTGTTGCTTTGACTGCGTGGCGCCCAAGTCACCGGCGAAAAAGTAGACGTAAATCGAAAGCCCAAGCGCCAGCAACAACCCCGGCACGATACCGGCCAAAAAGAGCCCTGGCACTGATACGCCAGAAACCGTCAGTGCGTAGATAATCACCGGAATACTCGGCGGGATGATCGGGCCGATCACCGAAGACGCAGCAGTAAGCGCGGCGGAGAAATCGCGTGGGTAGCCTTCTTTCTCCATCGCCGGGACGAAAACTCTCCCTAATGCGGAAGTATCGGCAATCGCCGAGCCGGAAAGGCCCGCAAAAATCACCGACGCCCAGATGTTCACGTGCGCGAGACCCGCTTTCATGCGGCCTACAATCGCGGTGGCCAGGTTAATAATCCGGTGGGTAATGCCCGCTTCGTTCATCAGCTCGCCAGCCAGAATGAACAGCGGTATCGCTAGCAGCGGAAATGACTCCATCCCGCCGAAAAATTGCTGCGAGACGATACGGATGTGGTAGGGCAAATCCCCCAAGCCCATCAGTACCGTGAGCGTGCCGAGGATGGCAAACGCAAACGGCACGCCGAGCAGGATGAGCGCTATTAGCAGTCCAAAGATCATGAGGTTGCCTCCTCACCGGTGTGCTCGGTTAGCCGGCGTGCCGCCATGACCAGTGCGGAGAGGCTAAGAAGCCCTCCGCCTGTGAGCATCGACGCTTGAAAGAGCCACATCGGCATGCCGGTGCTCGACGAGGTGCGCCCTCCGCGCGATGCGATAAATTCAACCGCCGACACCATCAAACCAATGCCGATCACCAGCACCATCAAGTCGACGGCCACGGCCTGCCAGCGCACCCAACGCCGCGGCAGCAGGCGACGAATCAGGTCAAAGCCAATGTGTTTGTCCTGTAGATAGGCCCAGGACATGCCAAACATAAGGCCGTAAATCATTAGGTAAATGGCGGCATCTTCGCCCCAGGTAATGGAGCCGCCAAAGGTATAGCGCGCAAAGGCATTGCCTGCGACCAGTAGAAAAATCAGAATCATGGCAAGCCCAGCCAGGCTGCCATTGAACAGGATCAGGCCACGATGTATCCGGGCAAGAAGATGAGACATAAGAGCACCTTCGATCGTTTGTCAGGTACGCAGGATCGCGAGTGGGCCATCCAAGGCCCACTCGCAAAGCGCTTTGATCAATCGGGGGTTAGTTAGAAGCGTGCGGACGCATCTTCCACAGCGGAAGAGAGGCGGTCGATCCACTCAGCATCATCACCAAGCTCATCGCGCAGGTAGGCCTGCACCGGCGGCTGGGCGGCCTCGCGGAAGGCTTCCATCTGCTCGGCGGTAGGCTGGGTGATTTCCATGCCTTCCTCTTCCAGCTTGGCGATACCCTCTGCCGAGTTGAACTGCTGAATGGCCCGGCCGGTGGTGCCTGCCACGACGGCAGCGCGCTTCACCGCGGCTTGTTGTTCCTCGGTAAGCGACTGGAAGATATCGTCGTTAATCAGCAGATGGTCGACGCCGTAAACGTGGCGGTCCAGCGTCAAGTAATCCTGAAACTCGTAGAAGTTGTTGCCGTAGATCACCGAGACGGGGTTCTCCTGACCATCCACCACGCCGGTGGCAAGGGCCGTCGGCACTTCACCCCAGGCGATGCCCTGCGGCTCTGCGCCAAGTCCCTCTACCATCTCTTGATAGAGAGGAATGGTTTGCACACGGAACTTCAGGCCTTCCATATCTTCCGGTGAGTGGATCGGGCGTACGGAGTTGGTGAAATGGCGAAAGCCGGTTTCGCCGTAAGCCAGCGTGCGAAGGCCCGTCTCTTGCAGGCAGTGCTCGGCGAGCGCTGCGCCAAATTCGCCATCCATGACCTCCCACGCGACCGGGGCGGAGGGAAAGGTGTACGGGATATCCGTGACGGCGACTGCCTCACAGAAATTGGCGTAGGCGCCGGAGACCATCGCGATGCTGATGGTGCCATCTTGCGCGCCTTCAATCAGCTCGGTTTCACCGCCTAACGAGCCTGCGGGGTAGAGCTCCACGGTGAGATCGGTTTCGGCTTCGACCATGTTTTTGAACACTTGACCGGCCGCGCCTTTTTTCGAGGTGGTCCAGTCATCCGGATCAACGTGGGCAAAGCGCAGCGTTTGCGCGGAAGCGTGCGCTGCGGCAGCGAGTGTGGCGGCAGCGAGTGTGGCGGTGAGCGTGCGTTTCATCGATACGTGTGGAAAAACCATTGTTATTGTCCTCTTATCGGGCAGTTGTCATGGGGTTGAAAATGCCATCCGCCTTGGCGTGCTTGGTTGTTTCGTCCTGTCCCAATTAACAATGTACGAAATGGTACGTTCAGTCAAGATGTGGCATACTAGACAAAAGACGACCACGACAATAAGAGGGCCAATGTATGACTGCCACTTCGAGCACCTCCAGCCCCCCGACAGCGCGGCGCAGGCGCAAGAATGATCCGGAATCCGTGCGGGCTGATATTCTCGCGGTGGCCACCCGCGAGTTTTCTGAAAAAGGCCTCTCCGGGGCGCGAATTGATGAAATCGCCGAGAAAACCCGCGCCTCCAAACGCATGATTTACTACTACTTTCGCGATAAAGAGTCGCTCTACTTGCACACGCTGGAAGCTGCCTACCAGAAGGTGCGCTTGCAAGAAACCGAGTTGGAACTCGATCACTTAGCTCCGCTTGAGGCGCTTAGCCGGTTGGTGCGGTTTACGTTCTGCCATCATGCTAAAAATCCCGATTTTATTCGCTTGGTGATGATTGAAAATATTCACCATGGGCGGTTTTTGGCGCAGTCAGAGTTGATTCAATCGCTTAATGCCGGTGTGATTGATGCCCTCGCCGACGTCTACGCGCGTGGCGTCGAAAGCGGCTGCTTTCGCGAAGGCTTAGATCCGCGCGAGTTGCACTGGCTGATTAGTGCGCTGTCTTTTTTCAACGTCTCCAACCAACACACCTTTTCGCGTATTTTTGATTGGAAGCAGGCCGCGCCGGAAAACCAGCAGAAATTAGAAGATCACGTTACCGACATGGTGATGCGCTACGTACGTACGGATGAAGCCTTGCGTTGAGCCGGCCGGATGCAAGCGCGTAAGTGGGTATTTGCGGGTTGGTAGCCGCCTCGATAGCATGGCGTTTAAATGGCGAACAGTTGTACGATTTTGCTGACGTCGTTCAAAGCGATGCCTAGATTCCTGCTAAGAAGAGGTTGATTATCCATGCCTGCTGCATTTTTGAAGCATCCGTTTATGAGCCAGCACGCGCTTAGTGAGTTTGACGAGCGCGCGATGGTGCGGGCAATGCTCGCGTTCGAGATTGCCCTTGCTGAAGTGCAGGAGACAAGCGGCGCGATTCCTGCCACGACCAGCCAGCAGCTGCGCGATGCGCTCGACGGTGTCGACTGGGACATTGACGCCATCGCCACCGGCATCGCCAGCGGCGGCAACGTGGCGATTCCGTTTGTGAAGCAGGGGCGCGCCAAGCTCCCCGCCGCGCTCAAACGCTACTGGCACCTCGGCGCGACCAGCCAAGACGTGGTCGATTCCGCGCTGATGCTATTGCTCAAACCGCGTTTGGCCGCGCTGGATAACTTGCTTACACGCTGCCGCACAGCGGCGCTGGCGCTGATGGAGGCTCACGCGGATACCCCGATGGTGGGGCGCACGCTGATGCAGCAGGCACTGCCGATCACCTTCGGGGTGAAGGTCTCGCACTGGGCGGTGGGGCTGGAGCAGAGCCGCCGCCGCTTGGCAGGCGTGGAGTTGCCGGTGCAGTTTGGTGGCGCGGTCGGCGTTCATTCCGGCTGGGACGCACAGGGCTTGAGTTTTATGGACGCGCTAGCCGAGCGATTAAATCTTGCGGCGCCCGTACTGCCTTGGCACACAGACCGCCAGCCGATTCATGCGCTGGGTACGGCGCTGGACGCTATTGCTGGCGCGGCAGAGAAGGTCGCGCTCGATGTGTCGCTGCTGACGCAAACCGAAATCGGTGAAGTCGCCGAACCTTCCGCGCCGGGCATGGGAGAATCTTCTTCCATGCCGCATAAGCGCAACCCGGTGCGTAGCGCCTTGATTCGCGGTGGCGCTCGTCAAGTCCATGGCCTTACCAGCACGCTGTTGAACGTGTACGCCCAGCCATTAGAGCGCGGCCTGGGCGAATGGCACGCGGAATGGGCACCGCTGACTGAGAGCACGCTGCTGGTGGAGGGGGCGCTTGAGCAGCTCGCCGTGCTGCTCGAAGGTTTAGATGTTTACCCCGAGAAGATGCAGCGTAATCTGGCCGTTACTGGTGGCGGCATCATGGCCGAACCTGTCGCCCGCCTTCTCACTCCACACCTTGGGCCGGATGCCGCTAAAGCGCTCAGCGCCGAGGCCGCCGAAATCGCCCGCCAACAAGTCCGTCCGTATGCGGAAGTGCTGACCGAAGTGTTAGCGAAATACTCCGACGCCGCGAGTGTTACCCCAGAGGCGCTACGCGATGCCTGCGACCCAGCATTATACCTTGGTAGTAGTGCGCAGCAGGTGGCGCGAGCGCGCGCGTGGCTAATACCCACGCGTGACGTTTAGCGTTCTAAAGGGGTTGTTGACTTACGCGAGGTTGCCCGCTAAGTTTGTTCGCATATAGAATCTATGTTCGTAAGTCGAACAAAATTTGCGTTCATCCTAATAGAGGCACTTAGCATGGCCGAGTTTTTGAGCTTGCATGACGCGGTGGCGCGTTTCGTCGAGGACGGCGCTACCGTCGCCATGGAGGGCTTTACCCACCTGATTCCGTTCGCTGCGGGCCACGAAGTCATCCGCCAGCAAAAGCGCGATTTAACCCTGATTCGTATGACCCCCGATTTGATCTACGATCAATTGATCGGCGCGGGCTGCGCCAAGAAAGTCATTTTCTCCTGGGGCGGTAACCCCGGCGTTGGCTCGCTGCACCGCCTGCGCGATGCGGTTGAGAAAGGCTGGCCGCGCAAGATCGAGATTCTTGAGCACAGCCACGCGGCCATGGCCTGCGCTTTTGAAGCGGGAGCAGCGGGCTTGCCGTTGGCGGTGTTGCGCGGCTATGTCGGCAGCGAACTGCCTAGCGTTAATGATCAAATCAAGTTTATCGAGTGCCCCTTCACCGGTGAGCGGTTAGCGGCGGTGCCCTCGGTGCGCCCGGATGTCTCCATCGTCCACGCTCAGCGCGCTGATCGCCAAGGCAACGTGCTGGTTGAAGGTATCGTTGGCGTGCAGAAAGAGGCCGTGATGGCGGCGAAGCACAGCATCGTCACCGTCGAAGAGATCGTCGACGATCTGAACGCGCATCCCAACGCCTGTGTGATTCCCGGCTGGGCGATTAGCGCCATTGCCGTGGCCGAAAAGGGGGCGCTGCCTTCCTATACCCACGGTTACTACGATCGCAACAACCGCTTTTATAAAGAGTGGGACGCTATCGCACGCGACCGCGACACTTTTACCACGTGGCTCGACGAGAACGTCTATAACGCCGCCCGCAGTACAGCCAGTGACAGTGCAGGAGGACAAGCCTGATGAGCCTGGAATACACCTCTTCGGAAATGATGACCGTGACCGCCGCCCGCGCGCTGGCAAACGGCACCACCTGCTTTGTCGGCATCGGCCTGCCTTCGGAGGCCGC
This sequence comes from Vreelandella salicampi, assembly GCF_013415105.1. Taxonomy (GTDB): domain Bacteria; phylum Pseudomonadota; class Gammaproteobacteria; order Pseudomonadales; family Halomonadaceae; genus Vreelandella; species Vreelandella salicampi. The sequence continues at coordinate 54,737 of NZ_JACCDF010000015.1, read as the reverse complement.
CAACCTGGCGCGCCTGACCCACGCCCCCGATGTGGTGCTGATTTACGAATCCGGCACGCTGCAAACCAAACCCGAGATTTTGCCACTATCCATCGGCGATGGTGAACTGTGCGAATCCGCGCTGACCACCGTGGCCGTGCCGGAGATGTTCCGCTACTGGCTACAGGGCGGAAAGGTTGACGTTGGCTTCTTAGGCACCGCGCAAATTGACCGTTTTGCTAACCTGAACACGACGCTAATCGGCGATTACAAGGCGCCGAAGGTTCGCTTACCGGGCGGTGGCGGTGCGCCGGAAATTGCCACTAGCGCGGGCGAAGTGTTTATTACCCTTAAACATTCAAAACGCGCTTTTGTAAAAGATGTCGACTTTGTGACCACGCTGGGTTTTGGCCGCGACGGTAAAGGGCGTGATGGCGTGCCCAATATCGGCAAAGGCCCTACCCGTGTCATTACCGATCTCTGCGTAATGAAGCCCGACCCCGAGAGCAAGGAGCTGGTGGTGGTCTCGCTGCACCCGGGCGTGTCGCGTGAGGACGTGATTGATGCCACGGGTTGGGAAATTCGCTTTGCCGAGCAGCTGGAAAGCACCCCCGAGCCGAGCGAAACAGAACTCGACGTACTACGCGAGCTGAAAGCCCGTACCGAACGCGCCCACGCGGGCCAGTAAGGAGAGCATCATGACTGACGTATTTCTCTGCCATCCGCGCCGTACCGCCGTGGGCCGTTTCGGTGGCACACTGGCAAGCGTTCGCCCGGATGACGTTGCCGCGACGCTTTTCAAAGCGGTGCTCGCTGAGGCGCCGAACCTCAAACCGGCCGCCATCGAAGAAGTCTTTATGGGCTGTGCTAACCAGGCCGGTGAAGACAACCGTAACGTGGCGCGGATGTCATCGCTGCTGGCTGGCATCCCGGCATCTGTGCCTGGCACCACCATGAATCGCTTGTGTGGCTCGGGTATGGACGCCGTTGGCACTGCCTTTCGCGCCATCAAAGCTGGTGAAATGGAGCTCGCGCTGGCCGGTGGCGTGGAGTCGATGTCGCGTGCGCCTTATGTGATGGGCAAGGCCGATAGCGCCTTCTCCCGTGGCCAGAAGATCGAAGACACCACCATAGGTTGGCGTTTTATCAATCCGGCGATGAAAAAGGCGTTTGGGGTGGATTCCATGCCCGAAACCGCCGAGAACGTCGCCGAGCAGTTTAAGATCGCGCGCGAAGATCAGGACGCCTTCGCCCTGCGCTCACAGCAGAAAGCCGCCGCCGCGCAAAAGGGGGGCCGTTTTGCTCAGGAGATTACCGCCATTGAGATTCCCCGCCGTAAGCAGGAACCGCTCATCTTTGATCATGACGAGCACCTGCGCGAAACCACGCTCGATAAATTGGCGGGCCTGCCCACGCCGTTCCGCGATGGCGGCAGCGTCACCGCAGGCAATGCCTCCGGTGTGAACGACGGCGCGGCGGCAATGCTAGTCGCAAGCCAAGCGGCGGTCGAGGCGCACGGCTTAACCCCCATGGCGAAAATTCTCGGCATGGCCACGGCGGGTGTAGAGCCGCGCATCATGGGCTACGGCCCGGTGCCTGCGGTGCAAAAACTGCTCAAGCGCACTGGTGTGAGCATAGATGAGATCGACGTGATTGAGCTAAATGAAGCCTTCGCCGCTCAGGCGCTTGCGTGCCTGCGTGATCTCGGTATTGCTGACGACGACCCGCGCGTAAACCCTAACGGCGGTGCGATTGCACTGGGCCACCCGCTGGGTATGTCCGGCGCGCGCTTATTGCTCACCGCTGCCCACGAGCTGCAAAACAGCGGCAAGCGCTATGCGCTGTGCACCATGTGCGTTGGCGTCGGCCAAGGTATCGCCACGCTGATCGAGCGGGTATAGCCCAAATAACAGGAGAGAGATCATGGCATTTGCAACGATCAACGGCCGCGGTATCGCCTATCGCCTGCTCGGTAGTGAGGCCAACCCGCTGGTGGTGCTGGCGCACCCGCTGGGCATGAGCCAAGCGGTATGGGATGACGTTATTCCAGCGCTGTTGCCACGTTACCGCGTGTTGACATGGGATTTGCCCGGCCACGGCGCGAGCCAAGCCGTAACGGGTGCCCAGACAACACCGGCGGATTTGGTCGCCGAAGCGTTGGCGCTGGTAGCGCTCTCTGGCGCCGAGCGTTTTCACTTTGCCGGCACCTCAATCGGCGGCGTGGTCGGCCAGCAGCTGATTGCCGAACATAGCGAGCGTTTGCTCTCCGCCACACTGACCAATACCGGCGCGGTGATTGGCAACGCAGAACTGTGGAACACCCGCGCGGCCCGCGTGCGCGAAGAGGGCTTGGCGGCGATGGCCGAAGAGATCGTACCGCGTTGGTTTGCCCCGGCGGCGTTTGAGGCCAGCCCCGCGCTGAAAACCGGCTGGTGCACGCAGATGGGCCGTGGCGATGATGAATCCTACGCTCAGCTGTGCGAAATGCTGGGTCGTGATGTCTTTACTGGAAAGCTCACGGGTAAGCACGCCAAAATCCGGCTTTTCGGCGGCAGCGAAGATATGGCCACACCCCCCGCCACGCTGGAAGCGCTTTCTGCGGAACTCGACGGCGCACCGCTAGAGATTTTTGATGGCATGGGTCATGTACCCCCGGTTGAGGCGCCAGCGCTATTTGCCGAGAAACTGCTCGCTGTGCTGGCTGTGGATCTCGGCGATGTGGGCGCTAACGGCGTGGATTACGCCAGCGGCCTTGAAACCCGTAAGCAGGTGCTGGGCGAGGCGCACGTTGAACGCTCCACCGCGAATGCGACGAGCCTGGATGCGCCGTTTCAGCAGATGATCACTCGCCTGGCGTGGGGTGAGCTTTGGAGCAACGACGACCTGACCCGGCGTGAGCGCAGCATGATCACCACCGGTATTCTCGCCGCGCTCGGCCGTGAAGAGCTAACGCTGCACTTGAAAACTGCCAAGCGTATCGGTCTTTCTGAGGCCGAGCTACGTCAGGTGCTGATGCACGTGGCGATCTACGGCGGCGTGCCGGCGGCAAATCACGCCTTTGCGCTGGCCAAAGAGCTAGGCTGGGGCGAATAGCACCGCTGCGCTAAACTCATAACCAAAAGGTTATGAGTGAGAGAGGGAAAGGGCATGCTCAATGCGCGGATCAAATTGCGCCACCTTCAAGCTTTTTTGCAGGTGGCGCGCCAGCGCAGCTTCGCTCGCGCTGCGGAGCGTTTGGCGATTACTCAGCCGGGTATCTCGAAAACCATCCGTGAGCTAGAAGAGACGCTGGCCGTTGTGCTTTTTGAGCGCACGCCGCGCGGGGTTTCGTTAACCCAGGCGGGGCTGACGCTGCTGCGTCATGCCGGGCCTGCTCTGCGCACTTTGGAGGAGGGCATTGGCGCGGTGGGCGAGGGCCGCACCGGGGCGAGCTGGCTGCGCATCGGCGCGCTCTCCACGGTGGAGAGCCGTTTGATGCCCGAAGCGATTCACCGTTGGCAGGCGAGCATGGAAGGCGAGGGTGGCGTTAGCGTGGTGACAGGCCCGAGCGCCTTTTTGCTCTCGCGCCTGCGACGCGGCGAGCTGGATTTGGTGGTCGGGCGCATGACCGCCGCCCGCGAGATTCTCGATCTCAATTTCGAGCACCTCTTTTACGAGCGCCTGCTACTCGCCGTCCGCGCGGGACATCCTCTAGCAGCCGCTACCGAGCTCACGCCCCAGGATTTAACCGCCTACCCTTGGGTATTGCCACCTCCGCAAACCACGCTGCGTCAGCAGGTGGATAGCTTTTTTGTCCGCCACGGCTTGGAGCTGCCCGCGCAGCCGTTGGAGACGCTTTCACTGCCGCTAGGGCGCGGTTTTACCCTGGGCAGTGATGCCATTTGGGTGGCGCCCGAAGAGTCCGCGATGGAAGGGCTCAAAACCGAAGAGCTGTGCGAGCTACCACTGGCCATGGAGCAGCAGGGCGGCTCGGTGGGATTGTGCACCAACGCTTCACTGGCGCCATCGCTAGCACTGGATCAGTTTTGCTATACCTTGCGCGCCATCGCCGCCGAAAAAGCCATCACTACACCATAGCTAAGCCATAAGTACGTCATAACTCCGCATATAACTTATAGGTTATGACATAACGCTAAAACGTCAATTGGCACGGTGCTGGGTTATTTGCAGACTAGCTACTTACAGGCTGGCTGTTTCCAGACTGTCTTGACCACTTCCCTAAAGGACAATAACGATGTCGTACCAGAATAAACGCTTTGTCGAGCGTGACCGCAACTGGCACCCACCGGGTTATGCGCCGGGCTATAAAACCTCGATTGCGCGCTCGCCGCAGCAGGCGTTGATGAGCATGCAAAAGCCGACGGTTTCGGAACTCTCCGGCCCCGATTTTCGCAAACTGCGCATGGGGCCGCACGACAACGATCTGCTGCTCAACTTTCGCCAAGATCAAAGCCCAGGCCTGCCGGTGGGCGAGCGCATTGTTATGTTCGGCCGCGTGGTTGATCAGTTCGGCAAGCCGGTACCGCATACGCTGGTGGAAATGTGGCAGGCCAACGCTGGTGGTCGTTATCGCCACAAAAACGATAACTACCTCGCCCCGCTCGACCCTAACTTTGGCGGTGTCGGGCGCTGCCTGACCGACGAGCACGGTTGGTACCGCTTCCGCACCATCAAGCCCGGCCCCTACCCGTGGCCCAACGACCCCAACAGCTGGCGCCCGTCGCACATTCACGTCTCGGTGATGGGGCCGTCGATCTCTACGCGTTTGATTACCCAGATGTACTTTGAGGGCGACCCGCTGATTCCGCTCTGCCCAATCGTGAACACCCTTAAAGACGCTGAGGCGGTGGAAACCATGATTGGCCGCCTGGACATGGCCCATAGCAAGCCGATGGATTGTCTGGCTTACCGCTTTGATCTGGTCGTACGCGGCGAGCTGCAAACTTACTTTGAGAACCAATAAGGGAGGGGAACGTCATGCAACAGCCTAATTCGCAGCCCACAAGCGCGCTGATGCTGCGCGAAACCGCCTCCCAAACCGCGGGGCCCTACGTGCACATTGGCCTGGCGTTGGCCGCCGCCGGTAACCCGACCCGCGATGAAGAGATCTGGAACGAACTGGCCAAGCCCGATGCCGACGGCGAGCAGATCGAGGTAGTCGGTACCGTGATCGACGGCAACGGCGATCTGATTCGCGACGCCTTTATCGAGGCGTGGCAAGCGGACGCAAACGGCGAGTACCAACCCGAGTTTGACTTGGAAAAGCCGTTTAACAGTTTTGGCCGCACCGCGACGACGTTCGACCACGGCAGCGAATGGTCGCTCAAGACCATCAAGCCTGGCTCGGTGGCGCACCCAAGCGGCACGCCTCAGGCACCGCATATCAACTTGTCGATCTTCGCTCGCGGGATCAATATTCAGTTGCAGACGCGTCTTTACTTTGACGACGAGACCGAGGCCAATGGCAAGTGCCCCGTACTCAACCGTATCGAGTCGCCAACACGCCGCCAGACGTTGATCGCCAAGCGCGAAGAGGCAGACGGCAAAGTGCGCTATCGCTTTGATATTCGGGTGCAAGGCGAAGGCGAAACGGTGTTCTTTGATTTCTAACCGGCGACTTTCCAACACGCCGCTAGCAATGCGCTGATCTTTCCGCGCCGCCCTGTGTGGGCGGCGTTGGCGTGTGCGCTTACTACCCAAGTGCCAAAAGAGCACGAGGAGAACAAAATGGCGAACCCCTGCATTATCTGTGTGGCTATCACCGGCAGCCTACCGCGTAAAGAGAATAACCCCGCCGTGCCGATCACCGTGGAAGAGCAAATCGAAAGCACACAGGCGGCGTTTGAAGCTGGCGCGACAATTGCGCATTGCCACGTGCGCAACGACGATCAAACACCCTCTTCAGACCCAGAGAAATTTGGCCGGTTGATGGAAGGGCTCAAAAAGCACTGCCCGGGGATGGTCATCCAACTCTCAACCGGCGGGCGCTCCGGCGCGGGCGAGGTGCGCGGTGGCATGTTGTCGCTCGCACCCGATATGGCGAGTCTCTCGGTGGGCTCCAATAACTTCCCTAACCGCGTTTACGAGAACCCGCCGCAATTGGTGGAGTGGCTTGCCAACGAAATGCTCACCTACAACGTCAAGCCTGAAATCGAAGCGTTTGATCTATCGCACATTCACCAAGCGGCTGCGCTGTCTAAACAGGGCAAACTCAAGGCGCCGCTCTACGTCCAGTTTGTAATGGGGGTGAAAAACGCCATGCCGGCGGATAAGCCGACGTTTGATTTCTATATCGAAACGCTCAAACGTTTAGCGCCGGATGCGCAGTGGTGCGGCGCGGGTATCGGCACCAATCAGTATTTGCTCAACGAGTGGTCGATCGCCGCTGGCGGCCACACCCGCACTGGGCTTGAAGATAACGTGCGCCTTGACCGCGATACGCTCGCTCCCTCCAACGCCGCACTGGTCGAGCGCACCGTAGCCTTGTGCGAGCAGTATGAGCGACCGGTTGCCACCTGGCAGCAGGCGCGTGAGATTCTCGGCTTAAGATCGCCTGATGAATAAATGAACGGGGCTCACCTGCCGCGCAAGGTACACCGCGGTACTTAGCCGCGGTACTTAGCCGCGGCAATCAGCGCTTTTTACGGCGTAACGCACCGTTGGGGCCGAGATACGAATTGTTTAAAGCTCGTACTTTTTCAAGCGGTAGGCATACGCCGCTCGGGTCATTCCCAGGCGCCGCGCGGCCGCCGTTATATTGCCGTTACTGCCTTCATTAGCGGATTGAATCAGTGCCCGCTCGACGTCTTCGAGTGTCATACCGGCGTCTAGTAGCGGCTGCACGCGCTGTTGGGGGGTAGCGCTTTCGGCATATTCGCCAGGAGATGGCGTCAGCATGCCGGTTGCATCGAGCCCTTGGGCTTTTTCACGCTCTAGCGTCGGCACACGGTAATCGCCGAATAGGGCCTTTTCGTTAATGTGCTTATGATCGGACGTGAGAATCACGCCGCGCTCGACGCTGTTTTTGAGCTCGCGCACATTACCTGGCCAGCGGTACTGGTTCATGGCCGAGCGCGCTTGGTCGGAAAAGCCTAGCGTGCGGCGCTGATAGTGGTGCTCAAAGTGACTGAGAAAGTGCTCAGCGAGAGCTGTGATATCTTCTTTTCGTTCGCGAAGTGGTGGCACGGTGAGCGTAAAGGCGTTGAGACGGTAGAAAAGATCTTGGCGAAAACTACCCTGCGCCACGCGCTCCATCAGATCCGTGTGGGTGGCGGCGATAATACGGACATTAACGTCTTTTACACTTTCGCCGCCGACTCGCTCAATTTGCCCCTCCTGCAGCGCGCGTAAAAGTGCGGCCTGCGCGCGCGGAGAGAGTTCCGCCAGTTCATCTAAAAACAGCGTGCCTCCATTGGCGCGCTCAAAACGCCCCATACGGGACTGGACCGCACCGGTATAGGCGCCTTTTTCTACGCCAAATAGCTCCGATTCAATCAGCTCAGGTGGGATGGCCGCGCAGTTGACGGCGATAAAGGGGCCATCGACGCGTCGGCTACGGTCGTGTAAGCGCCGCGCCAAAATCTCTTTCCCTGTACCGGTTTCACCGAGCAGTAATACAGGGACATCGGAAGGCGCCGCGCTATCTAGCATGGCGAGCATGTCGCGAAAGGCAGGCGTTGAGCCAATCGGTCCCCAGGTTTCTTGGTCGCGGGAGCGGGCAAGGTCGCTTTCCAGTGTGGCGATGCGTGCCTGTAGCTCATAGAGCTCATCAATCAACGGCGCTTCACGCAGTAACTCGGAAAACTCGACGTGGTCGGGCCACTCTTGGGCCAATTTACCGATGATACGGCAGTCGTCATCGCCGCAAGCGCGGCAGCTCACTTCGCGATACTGAACCTCACGGCCTAAAAGCTGGGTGGCGTAGCCGGACGCATACCCCAGAAGTGTCCAGCACGCTGGTTCGTGCTGTTTTCCTCGAGCATGCCATACATCCACTTCAAAGGAGCCCTTCCAAATAAATTCGCTATAGAAGCGATCATGTGGCAGATCAATTTCCAAGCTAACTGGCACCGATTTAACGTGCCCCTGCAAGGCATGCAACTGCGGGCCAGCAAGGAAACTTTCCTCGAGCCCTAAGTGTTTACCGCGTAGCTCTTCGCCTAGCTCTGCGTCCATCAACCCTGAGTAGTAACCCAAGCGCATGAAAAGCCCGCGAGCTCGCTCGATACCCAGTGTGGTAATCAATTCATTGCGAAAAAACGTAGAGGCGGCCAGCGGCATTAGCAACATGCGCTGCTCGCCCAACCAAATTTAGCCCTCTTCAGGCAGAAAGCGAAGCGCATCCATTAGGTCGCGGGCATTTGGATAGTCGGAGGAGGAGAGAAACATACCGGCTCACGTTTTTTATTGGGAGCGCAAGAGTATCACTTGGCTTGCAGCCTGGGAAAAGGCTCTTGCTGAGCCGACTTTATGATTTGGTGAAGTCGTGACGAAATGGTTAAACGCTATTAGCGAACAGAAGTTCGCTAAACGGACGATGATTCGTCGTACTACTAGCTAATGCTTTGATAACCCCCTTTTTTTCAATATCGGCACGCTTTTTGAAAGGCACTAGGCGAGTCAGCCGATACTAACTCTTTGTTTTTATACAAAAGTATTAGATAGAGGCCGGCTATCGTGAAAGATAAAACACCCCTTGGCTAACTGACGGGTAAGACGTATGCATAACACAACAATTGAGAAGAGCACGTTAGGGCAGCGATTAGCCGCCCTATCCTTGGCGGCGCTGAGCACAGTGTTGGCGACGGCGACACTGGCGGCAGATCGTGCTCGCGAGCCCGCCGAGGTTTATCGGCAGGTGTGTGCTCACTGCCATAACTTGGATAAGGCGGTCGGCCCACAAATCACCATGCCTTTCCCCGAGGCTGCGTGGGAGGCGCGTGGTGATTATATCCATACCACGGTACGCGAAGGTCGCGCGGCCATGCCGTCACTGCGAAACGCCAAAATCAGCGATACCGAGCTTGAAGGGCTGATTGATGCATTGCTGCGTGGTGAGCTGGCAGATACCGCTGCTGGCAAGGAGTAGACGATGAAACTGACACGTCGACAGCTACTAAAAAATAGCCTGCTGATGGGCGCCGCCGCGCCGCTGTCGCTAGGGGCGGCCTGGGCGAGTGATGCTGGGCATCCTAATGCACCTTTCCATGGTGATATTCGCCTTTACGGTGTCGAGCATTCCACCACCGAACTGGGTTTGGGGTTACGTCAACAAGGTTTTGCCCCGCGCTATGAGGGCCGGCTAGACCCTTTGGCGCTAAGCGCCTTGCCTAGCGGTACGCTGATTGCCGGATTTACCGATGAAGCGGGTGTCGTGCTTTTAACCAGCCTACTCGCCGGGCGTGGTCGGATTATCGCATTGGGTCGCCATGAGGCAGAACACCATTGGCTTTTGAGCCATCGTGGCTCGGTCAGCGAGCCGTTGGCCGTGGAGTCGGGCAGTTGGCAGGTATCGTTTGGGCGCGCGTATGCCCGACTGGCCCTCGCCAGCGGACGTGATCGTCATACCCATCAGTTTCCACGGGCTGAGACTAACTCCGACGCTAGCGAGCTGAGCTTTTTGGTCAAGGTGTAACTGACCCGCACCCGTTTTCAGCGTTTGGGATTATTACAACAGTTAGCATAACAAGTGAGAGACCCCTTTATGAGCACGACACAGCGTATTCTGCCGAAAGGCGTTAGTGCTGCGAGTTTCGACGCTGCCCTTGCGAAATTTCGTGAGATTTTGGGCACAGACAACGTTTTCGTCGAGAACGAACAGCTTGCTCCCTACACCAAAATCATGATGGCCGGTAACGATGCCGACTATATTCCCTCCGCTGCCTTGCTGCCGACGGAAGCCGATCAGGTTCAAGCCATCGTGGCTGTGTGCAATCAGTACAAGGTGCCGATCTGGACGATTTCCACCGGTAAGAACTTAGGCTACGGCTCGGCCGCGCCTGGTGAAACCGGCCAAGTGATTCTCGATATGCATCGGATGAATCGCATACTCGACGTCGACCCGGAAGTATGCACGGCGCTGATCGAGCCTGGGGTTACCTATCAGCAGCTTTACGACTACATCAAAGAAAAAGGCTATAAGCTGTGGCTCGATCCGCCAGCGCCGTCGGCGATTGCCGGCCCGGTAGGTAATACACTTGACCGGGGGGTGGGTTATACCCCTTACGGCGAGCACTTCATGTTCCAGTGTGGCATGGAAGTCGTGCTTGCCAATGGGGAAATGGTGCGCACTGGCATGGGCGGTATCGAGAAGTCTAGCTCCTGGCAGGTCTTTAAGTGGGGATACGGCCCGTATATCGATGGCCTCTTCACTCAGTCAAATTACGGCATCGTGACCAAAATGGGACTGTGGCTGATGCCCGAGCCGCCGGCATATCGTCCTTTCTTGATCCAGTATCAAGACCCAGCAGATATCGAAGAGATCGTCGATGTACTGCGGCCACTGCGCATTTCGCAGATCATTCCTAATGCCGTGGTGATTGTTCATACCTTGTGGGATGCAGGTACCCACGTAACACGCAAAAAGTACTACAGCGGTACCGATTCGATTCCCCGTGAGGCCATTGAGCGAATTAAGGAAGGCGAGGGCATCGGTGAGTGGAATGTCTACGCAGCGCTTTACGGCACGCCAGAGCAGATCGAGGTTAATTGGAAGATTGTTGAGCAGGCCTTCGGCGCTAGCGGCAAAGCCAAAATCATGTACGGCGATGAGGCCGAACAGCGTGGCGGTAGTTTCGATTACCGCGCCGCGCTGATGAAAGGTGATATGAACTTGCAGGAGTTTGGTCTCTACAACTGGCGTGGGGGTGGCGGCTCCATGTGGTTTGCACCGGTTTCTCAGGCCAAGGGTAGCGAGACCAAGGATCAGACCGATTTAGCGCAGCAGATCCTCGACAAGTATGGCTTCGATTATGTAGCGGAGTACATCGTCGGCTGGCGCGATATGCACCATGTTATTGACCTTCTCTACAACCGCGAAGATTCGGAAGAGACCCAGCGTGCTCATGACTGTTTTGCTGAGCTTATCGATGAGTTCGCCAAACGCGGTTACGGGCTATACCGCACCAATACAGAGTTTATGGAGCAGGTGGCCGGCACCTTCGGCGAGCCGTTGCGCAATGTCCATACCACACTAAAAAATGCACTCGACCCGAACGGTATTCTTTCGCCGGGTAAGTCGGGCATTCGTCAATAACGCCGTTAGTGCGATCAGGCGAGACAGTACGATCAGGTGAGACAATGAAGCAGGAGTTTTGATGATGAGCAACACTTACAGTGATTTTTACCTTCAGCCTATTGCTGGCGAGTGGCGCGAAGGAAAAAGCGAGCGCACCGTCGAGGTAAGCAACCCTTACGATGGCAGCGCATTACTGTCAACACGCTTGGCGAACCGAGATGATTTGGACGCAGCCTTTGGCGCGGCAGAAAAAGCCCAGGCCGAATGGGCAGTCACGCCGCCCGCTGAGCGTGCCGATTTGATGCAGCGTGTGGTTGCGATCTTTGACGCGCGCAAGGACGAGATTATCGATTGGCTGATTCGCGAATCGGGCAGCACTCGGCTTAAAGCCAACGTGGAGTGGGGGGCCGCCCGCGGTATTACCCAGGAAGCTGCGAGCATGCCGGGGCGCGTGCAAGGTATGACGCTAGCATCCAACGTGCCGGGTAAGGAGAACCGTGTTTATCGCAAGCCGTTAGGTGTTGTCGGCGTGATCAGCCCGTGGAATTTTCCGCTGCATTTATCTCAGCGCTCCATTGCGCCTGCCCTTGCTCTGGGTAACGCCGTAGTGGTCAAGCCGGCAAGCGACACACCGGTTACCGGCGGTTTGCTACTGGCGAAGATTTTTGAAGAGGCCGGCCTGCCCAAGGGGCTACTCAGCGTAGTCGTGGGTGCGGGTAGCGAAATCGGTGATGCCTTCGTTGAGCATCGCGTGCCGCGGCTGATCTCGTTTACTGGCTCTACCCAGGTCGGCCGTGGCATCGGCCGCATTGCCAGCGGTGGCACACATATCAAGAAGGTATCGTTAGAGCTAGGTGGCAACAGTCCCTTTGTTGTGCTGGATGACGCTGATCTTGATCAGGCGGTCAACGCCGCGGCAATGGGCAAGTTTCTCCATCAAGGCCAGATCTGCATGGCGATAAACCGCATCATCGTGGATGAAAACCTCTACGACGCGTTCGTGGAACGCTTCGTGACCAAGGTGAAGATGCTACAGGTCGGTGACCCAAGCGATATGGCGACCGTGGTGGGGCCGGTGATTAATGCCAAACAACGCGAAGGATTGGAGACGAAAATCGCCACCGCTAAACGAGAGGGCGCCACTGTTCTGCTGGAAGGAACAATCGATGGCCAGATGGTGCCGCCGTTTGTGTTCGGCGATGTGACACCTGATATGGAGATCAGTCGCGAGGAAATTTTCGGCCCGCTGGTAGGCATCCAGAAAGCCCGCGACGAGGCTCATGCACTGGAGCTCGCCAATGGCACCGAATACGGGCTTTCCAGCGCGGTGTTCAGTGGCGACCTGGAGCGAGGGTTGCGCTTTGCCCAACGCATCAAGGCGGGCATGACGCACGTTAATGACATGCCAGTAAACGACGAAGCGCACGTACCCTTTGGCGGCGAGAAAAACTCCGGACTTGGCCGCTTTAACGGTGATTGGGCAATTGAGGAATTTACCACTGACCATTGGATCAGCGTGCAGCATGCCCCGCGCGGCTACCCATTCTAAACCAGCATTGCGCGTACTTTTTGATTCCTATTTTTTTACCACGCTTGCTATCGGCTCACTGCGAGCGGATAGCAAGGCGGCTGACGATAAAAGAGACAATAAGCCATGAAAAAAACAGTCACCCTATGCTTGGCAACGCTCGGTGCGAGCATTGCTGTGCCCACAGCCTTAGCTGTCAATGGTCACTATCCGCCCGGTATCGAAGGGCTTGGTTCGGCGGCAGCACCGCCTGCTGGGCTTTACTATCGTGGCTACTTGTTTCAATACGACGTCGATCAGTTTAACGGCACAGAGGGTAATGCGGTGCCAGGCAATAACAATGGCACAGTCAACGCATTAGCCCACCGCCTTATTTGGATGACGGATAGGACGTTCCTGGGAGCTGATTATGGAATGGAAACGATTATCCCCATGCTGGATATCGCGTTTGATTTTGACGTTGCTGGTGGGCAGCGTTTTGACGATGACGGCATCGGTGATTTGTTTGTCGGCCCAGTGATATTGGGCTGGCACGGCAAACAGTGGGATGCCACCTTCGCCGCTGGCCACTGGTTCGACACAGCTGACTTCGACGCTGGGAATCCCGCCTCGGTGGGCAAAGGCTTCGGTTCCACCATGCTGACACTGGGCGGCATGTGGCACTTTGATGCGAAGAAAACATGGAACGTTTCCGCGCTGTCGCGCTACGAGATTAAGACCAAGCAGGATGATACCGGCATTACCCCAGGCGATAGCTGGCTCGTGGAGTGGGGCATTGGTCATCGGTTGGAGAACGGTCTGGAGCTTGGGCTTGTGGGCTACAACGCCTGGCAGCTGGAGGCCGACGACGATGGCGCTCCCTCAGATGCAGAGGCCGAACGTCATGCCGTTGGCGCTGAAGCTGGCTACCTTTGGCCCAGCGCCGGGGTGATGCTCAAAGGTGCTTACTATAATGAATACGACGCCGAAGCAGGTGGCTTAAAAGGCCTGGAGAGCGAAGGCGATACCGTGCGTCTACAACTGACCAAGTTCTTTTAAAGCCCTTTCCCTTTCCTTTTGAGATCCCGTTCGGCGCGATGCCGAGCAGGATCACTTTTTTAGCCTAAATACGCTGACACTCCTACCGTCATGGCATCGATACTGGTTATCTGCTTTATTGAATTGGTGCGGCGGCTGGGTTAATCGATCACTCTCATTTTAATCATGTCCGACCAAAGTCGCGTTTCGCTAGGGGGCTAGGCAGTTTACCTTTCTGTATGAAATAGCGAACCAATGTTCACTATGCGAATAAATGCGATATATTCACGGAACACTTCGCTCATAATAATAAGTGGTTAATACATAACACACCCCGGAGAATGAACATGAAAACATGCTTTACTTCCTGCCTGCTGGCGGCGTCTATCGCCGGGCTGGCCGCTAGCTCCGCCGTTCAAGCCTCCACCACCTTGCGTATGGCGCACTTCTGGCCGGGTGCTTCCGGCGTTAACCAGGGAGTCTTCGAGCAGTGGGTGGCCACGGTTGAAGAGGAATCCGGCGGTGAGCTTCGAGTGGAAATGTTCCCCTCCGGCACACTGGCAAAGCCTGACTCTCTCTATGAGGCGGCTGCCAATGGTATCGCCGATATCAGCGCGACGGCACAGGGCTACACCGCAGGTCGCTTCCCGCTTTCCCAAATTGTCGAGCTTCCCGGCGTTGCCACTACCGCCACCCAAGGCGCCTGCGTGCTGCAAACGCTTTACGACGATGGCCATTTAGACGACGAGTACGCCGATACCCGCCCGCTGTTTATGTTCACCACCGGCCCAGGCGGCATTCATACCATCGATACTGATGTCCAAGTGCCCGCAGATCTTGAAGGGCTACGCATTCGTCGCCCGACGGCCGTTGCCGGTGAGATGCTTGAAAACATGGGCGCCAACCCGGTAGGTATGCCGGCGCCGGATATCTACACCTCCATGCAGCGTGGCGTCATCGACGGGCTTAGCTTCCCGTGGGAAGGGCTGAAAGGCTTCCGCATTAATGAGTTGGTTGAGTACCACACCGAAGTGCCGTTTTACACGCTGATTTTCGTCGCCACCATGAGCCAGCGCGCTTACGATGGCCTGACACCCGAGCAGCAAGCAGTGATTGATGCTAACTCTGGCATGCGTTGGGCGGAAAACGCCGGCGAAGTGTTTGACCGCCTGGATGTGGAAGGTAAGCAAGAAGCGAAGGATGCCGGCCATACCATCCGCGAGATTGAAAATCCGCTGGAGCATCCGGATTGGCAAGCACCGCTGCAGGCGGGTATCGAGTCCTATCTCGACCGACTTGAAGAGCGTGGGCTGCCTGGTCGTGAGGTGTACGACGCGGCACTAGCGGCAAGTGAATCCTGCGCGCCTGAGCAAGGGTAACGCGTTATGCCATTTTTCCTACAAAGGGCCAGCCACTGGCTGGCCCTTGTTGCTGGGGTGATTGCCGGCGTGGCGCTGGTGGCGCTGTTAGGTGTGACCATCGCCGATGTGGCCACGCGTTATCTTTCACGCGTGACTGGCGGCGCCATTGCGTTGAGCGTGAGTGGCAGTGTGGAGCTGGTCAGTTACCTCATGTTGATGTCGCTACTCGCGGCGATGGCGGCCAATGTGGAGAAGAGCCAGGTGGTGGTTGAAGCCTTCACCCATGGCCTTTCGCCGGCAGTGAAAACCCGTGTACACGGCGTTTACCTGTTGGGGTTTGCGGTATTGGGGTGGGTGCTGTTCAGCGGCCTGTTAGACTCGGCAAGCGCTGCGACACGCCACGGCGAGGTCACCCAGGATTTACGCTTGCCTATGGGCCCGATCTTCGCCTTCGCCGCCGGATTAAGTTTGCTGCTTGGTGTGCGCGCGCTGATACATGCGCTCTTAGGGGCACTTTTCGGCGTGGAAGCGGGCGACGCCGAGGAAAAATCGATCAAGTCGGAGGCGCACCATGGGAAGTGAAATGATAGGCGCCGTGGGGCTTGGCCTGCTGTTGGTGCTGATGATACTGCGCGTGCCCGTGGCGCTGACCATGCTGATTGTCGGTACGGTGGGGTTTGCCCAAGTGATCAGCTGGGGCGCTGCGATTTCGCAGCTTAAGACCGTACCGGTGGAGGTGCTCTCCAACTACAGCTTTAGCGCGGTGCCGATGTTTATCTTTATGGGCGTGCTCGCAGCCCATTCGGGCATGGCGGGCAAGCTTTTTCAGTCTACGCGGGTGATTTGCGGCGGCTGGAAAGGCGGCCTTGCGATAGCCGCCATTGGGTCGTGCGGGATTTTTTCGGCGATTTCCGGCTCCTCGCTTGCCACTGCGAGCACCATGACCCGCGTCGCACTGCCAGAGATGGAGCGCTACGGCTACCATCGCGGCTTGGCCACCGGGGCGCTAGCCGCGGGTGGCACGTTGGGGATTATGATTCCGCCCTCAATTGCGCTTTTGATCTACGCCATTCTCACCGAGCAGTCGGTCGGCGATATGTTCATGGCCGGGTTAATACCGGGGCTTCTGGGCTTGGTGATGTACGCGATCACGGTTAGCGTGTTGATGCACTTGAAACCGTCATTGGCGGTCGCGGGCGAGCCGACCACGTGGCGCGAAAAATTCGCCTCGCTCTCGGGGCTGCTGCCGTTTTTCGCCGTTTTTCTGGTGATGATTTTGGGCATCTATTTTGGCGCGTTTACCCCAACCGAAGGGGCGAGCGTCGGCGCTTTCGCGACACTGCTGTACGCGCTGGCTAAAGGGATGCGCTTTAAGGGCTTGTGGCACACCGTGCAGGAGACGCTCGCGCTTTCGGCAGTGGTGTTTTTCATGCTGGTGGGCGCCGATATGCTCGGCTACTTCATCTCGGTATCGCGGATTTCGTTCACCATCACCGATGTGCTCTACGGTATGGATCTCGCGCCGATTGTGGTGGTGCTGTGCATTCTGGCGCTCTACTTCGTGCTCGGGATGTTCATGGATTCCATTGCCATGCTGGTGATTACGGTGCCGGTGGTGTTCCCGATTATTCAGGCGCTGGGTATCGACCCCGTGTGGTTTGGGATTATCACCGTGCTCACTGTGGAGCTTGGGTTGATGACGCCGCCGGTGGGGATGAACGTGTTCGTGATCAAAGCAATGGCCCCGCACGTGGGATTGGGGGAAATTTTCCGCGGCGTGGCGCCGTTTGTGGTCTCTGACCTGCTACGTTTGGCGCTTTTGATTGTCTTCCCTGTACTCTCCACGTTTTTCTTACTCTAGCGAAACCCCGTTTTGGCCTATGCGCCCCCGGGTCAGCTTGGCTGGCCGGGGGTGCTTTCGTTATGTGGCACGTCACGCTAATTGGCGGCGGCGGAAATCGCGCGGGGAAAGTCCCGTTAGCCGCTTGAAAAAACGGGTGAAGTAGGCCGGTTCAGAAAAGCCCAGGCTATCGGCGACCTGGCCTACGGTCATGTTGGTGTAGGTCAGCTGGCGCTTGGCTTCGAGCAGCAGGCGCGCGTGCAGCAGCTGCAGCGCACTGCGGTCGGCCAAGCGGCGGCAGAGCAGATTTAAGTGCGCGCTGGTAACGCCGAGCTGAGTCGCAAAATGCTCGACGCTGGGTTGCTGGCGAAATTGCTCTTCGATCAATGCCTGGTAACGGTGCAAATGGGATTGGGCGAGGTCGCTGTGACGCGGTAGCGCGCTTGGCGATGGCCGATCAAGCGTTAAGCGCCACGCTTCGACGGTGAGCGCGGTTATCAAGGCTTCTAGCAAGGGCTCTCGCCCCGGCGCGGGTGAGCGGTACTCTGCATTGAGCTGCTCGACCAGCGTGGCGATTCGTTGGGAAGAGGCGCCCAGCGAATGCGCCCCGCCTTGGTAGAGCACCTGTGTTTGAGGTCCTAGGCGAGCTTCTAAATGTTCGAGTAACGGTTGCGCTAAAGTAAGAATGTGGCCTTGGGTATCTGGCGAAAAGTCAAAGCCGTGAATGCTCATGGCCGGCACCACGATGAAAAGCGGTGCCTGATAGGACTGTCGGTTGCCTTCGAGCTCTAGGGTGACCGAGCCTACCGAAAGATGTAGCAAGTGAATCAAGTCGGCGTGACGGTGTGGCCGAATGTGCCAGTTGTGCAGTCGACTGCGCTCCGGGATTGATTCGCAGTGAAGCAAATCTGGCGTCGGCCAGTGCTGCGTCTCGCCATAGAGCTTAAAGACCGGAACGGTTGCGCTTTGCATGGTGCCTCCGGCAGGGGTCGCGACCTATACTGCGACGAAAGTCGAGTCGTTATATGCCAATAATCCAAGTAAGTCTGCCAATAATGCCTTATATACGTCGATGTTTCAGTGAAAAATACAATCCGTACAGCGAACATTTGTGCACTATCATTAATGTCTGAATAGTGAATCACTGACGACACCGATAACAACGGAGATGATCATGAAAACTCAGGTCGCGATTATTGGCGCAGGCCCTTCGGGGCTGCTGCTGGGGCAACTATTGACCCGCCAGGGTATTGATAACGTTATTTTAGAGCGTAAATCCGGTGAGTACGTTTTAAGCCGCATTCGGGCGGGCGTGCTGGAGCAGGGTATGGTCGATTTGCTGCGTGAAGCCGGCGTCGATCAGCGCATGGACGAAGAGGGCGAAGTTCACGACGGCGTAGAGCTAGCGGTTGAGAATCGCCGCGTGCGTGTTGACCTGGCGGGGCTGACGGGGGGCAAAACCGTGATGGTCTACGGTCAGACGGAAGTGACTCGCGACCTGATGGAGGCGCGCGACGCCATTGGTGCCACGACGATTTACGAAACCGATAACGTACAGCCGCACGATTTGAAAAGTGATCATCCCTACGTCACGTTCGAGAAAGATGGCGAAACACACCGGCTCGATTGCGACTATATCGCGGGATGTGATGGTTTCCACGGAATCTCGCGCAAGTCGATTCCGGAAGGGCATATCAAGGAGTTTGAGAAGGTCTATCCGTTTGGTTGGTTGGGGCTTTTATCAGACACTCCCCCGGTGGCCGACGAGTTGATTTATGCCCAGCACGAGCGCGGCTTTGCCTTGTGCAGCATGCGCTCAAGAACCCGCAGCCGCTATTACATCCAGGTGGCGTTGGATGAAAAGGTGGAAGACTGGTCGGACGAGCGTTTTTGGGATGAGCTTAAGCGCCGCATCCCCGATGAGGTGGCCGCAAAACTGGTGACCGGGCCGTCGATTGAGAAGAGCATTGCACCACTTCGCAGCTTCGTGGTCGAGCCGATGCAGTACGGCAACCTCTTTTTGGTTGGTGATGCCGCGCATATCGTGCCGCCCACCGGCGCCAAGGGGCTTAATCTTGCGGCCAGCGACGTAAATACGCTCTATCGGTTGATGGTGAAGGTCTATCAAGAGGGACGAACTGACTTGATCGCTAACTATTCCCAGACCTGTCTGAAGCGCATCTGGAAGGCGGAGCGTTTCTCCTGGTGGATGACCACCATGCTGCATAAATTCTCCGATGAGCCGGATTTCGCCACGCGGATGCAGCAAGCGGAACTCGATTACGTGACAAACTCCGAAGCTGGCCTGACCACGATTGCGGAAAACTACGTCGGCTTACCTTACGAGTCGCTGGAATAGGCTAAAAATCAGTCGATTACGGCACCTTTACCGCTTCTACAATGTCTCCTTCTACAACATCGGCCGTGCGCGAACTTCGCGCTCGGCCGATGTTGTGTCATGCCCTACTGAATTAGCTTCACTTGATAAGCGCATTATCCATTTGTCGTACGCATAACACGCCCTGCGCGATACAGGGTGAATGCACTTTTTTAACTTAACTCGCTGAAATAATAAGAAAAAACCAAAAGCGACGGTAAGCGGGACAATAAAGCGAAGTGAAGAGGCTGGTCAAGACCGCCTGAATCGCGTGTAGGCAATACCTTCACGGTATGACGAGGCACTCAAACAATATTGGTTAGGACTTCTCAGCGCAATCAAACTGCCATCCAGTTAAACGATTGCCGCCGCCGGAGAAGTCATGTCAACCGTCATCCAACATATTGAGACGCTACTGGTCGATTTACCGACCATCCGTCCCCACAAGCTTTCCATGACCACCATGGCCTGCCAAACCATGGTTATCGTGCGCATGCGCCACTCCGACGGTATCGAGGGCTTGGGCGAAGGCACCACCATCGGTGGGCTCGCCTACGGGCCGGAAAGCCCGGAGAGCATTAAACGCAATATCGATACCTACTTGGCACCGCTTCTGATCGGTCAGCCGTCGAGCAATATTCACGCCTTGCGTGCCCGCCTTAATCGTTATACCCGCGGCAACATGATTGCCAAATCCGCGCTAGAAACAGCCCTTCTCGATGCTCAAGGCAAGCGCTTGGACTTAAGCGTGGCGGAACTTTTGGGCGGCGCGCGCCAAGAGCACCTGTCGGTGCTTTGGACGTTGGCCAGCGGCGATACCGCCAAAGATATCGACGAAGCGCTGCTGCGCTTAGAGCAACGCCGTCACGGCGATTTCAAACTCAAAATCGGCGCGAATCCAGTCGATCAAGATGTGCGCCACGTGGCGGCTATCAAAGAGGCGCTCGGCGAACGGGCCAGTGTTCGAGTGGATGTCAATCAGGCGTGGGATGAGTCCAGTGCTGTACGCGGCATTCAAGCACTGCAGGACGCCGGTATCGAGCTGGTCGAGCAGCCTATTCCCGCGCGCGAACACGCTGGCCTGATTCGCCTGGCGAACCGCTTCAACGTGCCAATGCTTGCCGACGAAGCGGTGCAGAACGCGCGCGACGGGCTCGATCTGGTATGCGGCGGTTTCAGCGGTGCATTTGCGCTGAAGATCGCGAAATCCGGCGGGATTTCCGGCGTGTTGGAGCTTGCCCACGTGGCGCAAGCCGCCGGCGTTGGCCTTTATGGCGGCACGCTGCTCGAAGGCAGCATCGGCACCGCGGCCTCGCTGCACGCCTGGGCGACGTTGCCCGAGATGGCTTGGGGCACGGAGATGTTTGGCCCGCTGTTGCTTAAAGACGACATCGTCGTCAAGCCGCTGAATTACACCGAGTTCGGAGTGGCACTGCCCCAGGGGCCGGGGCTTGGCCTCACGTTGGATGAAGACAAGCTGGCGCACTATTTACGTCAGTAAACCGAGTCGCGTCAGTAAACCCAGGTGCGCTAGGCGCTGAATCAGATAGGAGAAACGCATGCTGTTTCAAGTAGAGATGACCGTCAAGCTGCCGCCCGATATGCCGGCGGAGCAAGCGGCCGAGATCAAAGCCACCGAAAAGGCGTATGCCGAAGACCTGCAACACCAAGGTAAATGGCGTCATCTGTGGCGAGTGGCGGGTAGCTACTCGAACGTCAGCATCTTTGACGTCGAAGATAACGCTGAGCTGCAGGCGCTTGTCAGCAGCCTGCCGTTGTTCCCCTACATGGACATCAGCGTGAAACCGCTGTGTCGTCACCCCTCTTCGGTGCGCGACGACGACAGCTAATTACTGCCGTAATACGCCAGTTCATATCAATAAAACAACACCCAATAACAAACTGAGGATTTCACCATGACCGTGAAGATTTTCGACACGCCAGACGTACAAGACTTCATCAACACCATCGCCGGGTATGATCAAGACGGCGGCAACGAGCGCGCCAAGCAGATAATGCACCGGCTGGTCTCGGATATGTTCAAGTTGATCGACGACTTCGACGTTAGCGAAGAAGAGTATTGGTCCGCCGTTAACTTGCTAAATGCCTTAGGCCACGAGACCCAGTTCGGTCTGCTATCGCCAGGGCTCGGGTTTGACCACTTCTTGGATATGCGCCAAGACGCCATCGACGCCGAAGCTAAGCGCACCGGCGGGACCCCGCGCACCATCGAAGGCCCGCTGTACGTCGCCGGCGCCCCGGAAGCTGAGGGTTTCGCGCGTATGGACGACGGCGCCGACACTGACGGCGAGACCATGTGGCTGACCGGCCAAGTCCGCGACGTCAACGGCCACCCAGTGAAACATGCCAAGGTCGAGATTTGGCACGCCAACTCGAAAGGCGGCTACTCGTTTTTTGATAAAACGCAAAGCGAGTACAACCTTCGCCGCACGATCTATACCGACAGCGATGGTCGCTATACCGCGCGCAGCATTATCCCGTCTGGCTACGGTGTGCCCGAAGGCGCTCCAACCGATGTGGTGCTCAAGTCACTCGGTCGTCACGGCGAGCGTCCGGCACACATCCACTACTTCGTCTCCGCCCCGGGCCACCAGCACCTGACCACCCAGATCAACCTCGCCGGTGACCCCTACACCTTTGATGATTTCGCCTTCGCCACCCGCGAAGAGTTGGTTATCCCAGCCAACAAAGTCGACGACAAGGACGCCATCGCCCAGCGCGAATTAGACGGCCCGTTCTCCGAAGTCGTGTTCGACATCGAACTCAATAAGACCGACGCGGCCGAGCTGCAAACCCGCCACGCTCGCCCGCGCGCCAAAGAGAACGAGCAGGACCAAGCCAGCCAGCTGGCCGGTACCGCCAAGGTCTAATGGCGATATAAGCGACGAGCTACCCCCTGGGTTCGTCGCTTCCTGTCCCGATAGCGACACAACAGCACTACGACACAACAAATACGAGGAGAGCGATCATGACTACGAAGCTTGATCAACTCGAAGCCCGCGTCCGCGGCGCCGTCCAAGACGACCCCGACAACGGCATCTTCCGTTGCCACCGCAGCATGTTCACCGAGCGTGACTTTTTCGACCTGGAGATGAAACACATCTTCGAAGGCAACTGGCTGTTTTTGGCCCACGAAAGCCAAATCGCCGAGCCGGGTGACTACATGACCGTCACCATGGGGCGTCAGCCGGTGGTTATCACTCGCGACAAGCAGGGCGAACTGCACGGCCTAATTAACGCCTGCGCCCACCGTGGCGCCACCCTGTGCCGCCGCAAGCGCGGTAACAAAGGCACCTTCACCTGCCCCTTCCATGGCTGGACGTTCAAAAACGACGGCAAACTGCTCAAGGCGAAAAATGAGAAGAACGGTGCCTATCCGGATACTTTCAAAGAAGACGGCTCCCACGATCTTAAACGCCTGCCGCGCTTTGAAAACTACAAAGGCTTCCTGTTCGGCAGCCTGAGCGACGACGTTCAACCGCTCGAACAACACCTGGGCGAAACCACCAAGATCATCGACAACATCGTCGACCAAGCCCCCGAAGGCCTGGAAATCCTGCGCGGCACCTCGTCGTACACCTACACCGGCAACTGGAAGCTGCAAGCCGAGAACGGTGCTGACGGCTACCACGTCAGCTCCGTGCATTGGAATTATGCCTCCACCATGGAGCGCCGCAATTACGACGCCGGCGGCACCAAAGCGGTGGACGCCGACGGCTGGTCGAAGAGCCAAGGCGGCTTCTACTCCTACGAAAACGGCCACATGATGCTGTGGACGCGCTTGCTTAACCCCGAAGTACGCCCCGTTTACCAGCAAAAAGAGTGGATCGAAGAGCAATTGGGCGAGGCCCGGGCCGACTCCATCGTCAACCAAACGCGCAACCTCTGCCTCTACCCCAACGTCTACCTGATGGATCAGTTCTCCACGCAAATCCGCGTGGTGCGCCCCATCGACGTCGACAAAACCGAAGTCACCATCTACTGCTTCGCGCCCAAAGGCGAATCGGCGGAAAACCGTGCGGTGCGCATCCGCCAATACGAAGACTTCTTCAACGTCTCTGGCATGGGTACTCCGGACGATCTCGAAGAGTTTCGCGCCTGCCAAGAAGGCTACAACGGCGCGCTTGCCGAATGGAACGATCTTTCTCGCGGGGCCAAGCAATGGGTCGAGGGGGCCGATGACAACGCTAAAGCGATCAACATGAAACCCCTACTCAGCGGCGCCTCCCCAGAAGACGAAGGCCTCTACGTGATGCACCACAAACACTGGGTCGACGAAATGCTGCGTGCCATCGACAAAGAGCGTAGCCAGTTCATCGCCACTGCATCCGCCTGAAAGCCTACGCAAGAGGAGAACCGACATGAGCTTTAGCTACCACGAAATCCAAGCGTTTTTATACCGCGAGGCCCGCTTACTCGACGACCGCCAGTGGGATGAGTGGCTGGCGTGCTACCGCCAAGACGCCGAGTTCTGGATGCCCGCCTGGGACGACGACGACCAACTCACGCGTGATCCGCAAAGCGAAATCTCACTGATCTACTACCCCAACCGCGAAGGGCTAGAAGATCGCGTCTACCGCATCAAGACCGAGCGCAGTGGGGCGAGCACGCCGGAGCCGCGAACTACGCACCAGGTGAACAACTTGGAAGTGCTCAAAGACGACGGCGACACGCTAGAGCTGCGGTTTAACTGGCACACGCTCAGCCACCGCTACAAAAAGACCGACAGCTACTTTGGCACGGCGTTTTATACCCTGGACGTGTCGGGGGAGTCCCCGTTGATCACAAGAAAAGTCGTGCAGCTGAATAACGACTATATCCATCAAGTTATCGACGTTTACCACGTGTGACCTGATGGGAGAGGAGATTTAACCATGAGTTATACCATTGCCCTCAACTTTGAAGATGGCGTTACCCGTTTCATCGGCTGCAAAGCCGGGGAAACCGTTCTCGACGCCGCGTACCGGCAAAAAGTCAACTTGCCGATGGACTGCTCCGACGGGGTATGCGGTACCTGCAAAGGCCTCTGCGAACAGGGCGAGTTCGACATGGGTGACGAGTACTTAGACGAAGCGCTCTCCGACGAGGAAGCGGCGGAAGGCCAGGTACTAACGTGCCAAATGGTGCCCTCTACGGATTGTGTGA
This sequence comes from Vreelandella salicampi, assembly GCF_013415105.1. Taxonomy (GTDB): domain Bacteria; phylum Pseudomonadota; class Gammaproteobacteria; order Pseudomonadales; family Halomonadaceae; genus Vreelandella; species Vreelandella salicampi. The sequence continues at coordinate 30,233 of NZ_JACCDF010000015.1, read as the reverse complement.
TCCAAGTACCGGTGGCCTCCTCGCTGTGCAAAACGCAGGTAGGGAAAGTCGAGGGCACGGTAGCCGCGGTTGAGTCACTCTCCGAGGACAGCATTGAGCTGGCAGTGGAGCTTGACGACGAGGCGGCGCTGACCTTTCTGCCGGGGCAGTACCTTCATATCGATGTGCCCGGCACCGAGGTACACCGCTCCTATTCCTTTAGCTCAAAGCCCGGCGAGCGCCGGGCGACCTTCCTGATCCGTAATATTCCCGACGGGGTGATGAGTGGCTATTTGACCGAGCGCGCCAAGGTCGGCGACAGGCTGGCCCTGACCGGGCCGATGGGGAGTTTTTATCTGCGTGAGGTCACGCGTCCGGTACTGATGCTGGCGGGCGGCACGGGGCTTGCCCCTTTCCTTTCGATGCTGGAGCAGCTGACAGAGAAGGGCTGCGACGCGCCCATCCACATGATTTACGGCGTCAACAAAGACGACCATCTGGTTAAAACCGATGCGCTAGAGGGCTATGCACAGAAGCTGCCAAATTTCACCTACTCAACGGTGGTGGTGGACGAAGCGAGTGAACATCCGCGCAAAGGTTATGTGACGCACCACATGGACGCCGAGGTGATGCACGACGGCAACGTGGACGTTTATCTGTGCGGCCCGCCGCCGATGGTGGATGCCGTGCTTAAGCATTTCGATGCCGAAGGGATCGTGCCGCAGAGCTTTCATTACGAGAAGTTCACCCCTAACGAAGTGGGAGAGAACGCATGAGCAACCAACGTAGTAACGGCTTACGTTTTCAAGACCACGTCATGGTCATTACCGGCGCCGCCCAAGGGATTGGGCAGCGTGTGGCCGAGCTCGCCGCTGCAGACGGCGCTTGGCTGGTGCTGGTCGATCGCTCCGATTTGATTCATGACGTCGTTGCTCAATTAAGCGAAAAGGGCAGCGACGTTATCGCCGTGCAGGCGGATTTGGAAACCTTTGCAGGCGCCGAGCAGACGATGCAAGCCGCGTGCGAGAAGTTTGGGCGCATCGATATCTTGATCAACAACGTCGGCGGGGCGATCAACTTCAAACCGTTTACCCAGTTTAGCGATAGCGAAATTTCCGCCGAAATCACCCGGTCGCTAATGCCCACGCTGTGGTGCTGCCGGGCGGTGTTGCCGACCATGGTGGCGCAGGGCAATGGCGTGATCGTCAACGTTTCTTCGGCGGCAACGCGCGGTATCCACCGCATTCCTTACTCAGCGGCGAAAGGCGGCGTCAATGCCATGACCGCATCGCTGGCGTTTGAATATGCCGACCACGGTATTCGTGTGGTCGCGACGGCCCCTGGCGGTACCGAAGCGCCGCCGCGGCGTATTTCGCGCGGGACCCCCGAGCCCCGTGACGAAAGCGAGCAGGCGTGGTTTCAAGCACACATCGATCAGACCAAAGAGAGCTGCCTGATGGATCGCTACGGCACGCTAGATGAAATGGCTGCGCCGATTCTGTTTTTGGCCTCTCGTGATGCCAGCTACATCACCGGCAGCGTGATTCCGGTGGCAGGCGGCGACCAAGGCTAAGCGCTCACCAACTCCAATCACAACAATATTCCCTGGAGCAAACCGTGAAACATATTGAGAAAGGGGTCAGCCTTCGGCATGCACCCCGTGACTTTGTACGCGACCTTAATGTCGATAACGCCAGTACAGGCTTGGTCGCCGGCATTTTAGGGCTCAGCGTTGGGGTCGTGCATATTAGTGCCGGCACATCAGCGGGGCTTGATTCTTCCTTCATCATGATTTGGGTCATTAGCTACCTGATGATCAACGGCCTGTTTGGCCTTTTTGTTCCCGCCTACTACCGGCTGCCGTTACCAATGGCCAACTCGATTCCCGGTGCGCTAATGTTTGCTGCGGTAATCCCTGTGGTTGGGCTTGAAGCGGCGCTTGGGGCGAGTTTGATCGCTGGCGCCATTTCGTTGGTGGCCGGGCTCACCGGGGTTATGGGCATGGTGATGCGCTTGATACCCATGCCGATCGTGATGGGCATGGTGGGTGGCATGTTATTGAGCTTCGGGCTGAAAATGGTAAGCCCACTGGAGGGTGCCATTGTGCCGGCCGCCATCATGATTCTAGCGTTTTTTATATCGGCCAGGCTCTTTCGCAAAATTCCGCCTTTAGTTGTGTCGATGGCGGCAGGCCTTGCGTATCTCATGGTGACCGGTGTGGATTTGTCCGGTGTCGAGGCGACGATTCGCTTCCCCGAGTTCATTATGCCGGAGTTCACCCTAAGCGCTTTTCTGACTTACGGCTTACCGCTGGCGATTATCTTGGTGGGGATGGAAACCCCGGCAGGCGTAGGCCTGGTAAAAGGCATGGGTTACAAAGACGTGCCGGCCAACGGCATTACCGCTGTGGGCGGCGTCGGAACGATGGTATCGGCCTTTTTCAACCTGCATAGCACCTGCATTGCCGCGCCCATGACCGGCATTTGCTCCTCGCCGGAGGCCGGCACCCACGACAAACGCTGGGTGGCAGCGGTCATTGCCGGGGCCATTTTTGTTGTCGGCGCGCCATTTTACGGCTATGTGGTGAGCTTGCTAGAGGCCACACCGGGCTACTTTATTTCGATTATCGCCGGCCTTGCACTGATGCGCGTCATCACCTCGGCGATGTCGATTGCGTTTGCCGGCAAGAAGCATGAAATGGGAGCCCTGTTTGCCTTTCTGATTGCCGCGTCCGGGATTCAGATACTGGGTATTGGTGCAACCTTCTGGGCGCTCGTGTTAGGGGTGGTGGTCTCGATGATTTTCGAAACCAAAGACTTCGATTTCCTGTTGGAAACCTCAAAAAAACGTGACGCCCCCGAGAGCACAGGCTAACGGTTTCCCCATCGCTGTTGAAATCGATTCTGGGTTTTGTGCCGACGTATTACCATGTCGGCACGTTTCTCTTCGGCGGAGAGCCGTAGGTGCTCTCCTTGGGTCGGGTGCTTACCCAAAACACCCGGCGTTAAACGGATGGGAATTCATTAAGCGCGTAAGGGAGACGTTTGCATGCAGCTTCTTAAGGACGCCTCGATTCCTGCGGTCACCGCCGGTTTTGTCGCGGTGCTGGTTTCTTACTCGGGGCCGCTGGCGATCTTCTTCCAGGCGGCGCAGAGTGCCGATATTTCCAGCGCGATGATGACCTCTTGGGTGTGGGCGATTTCCATCGGTGCGGCGGTCTCGGGCATTTTGCTGAGTATATGGCTGAAGGTACCGGTGGTGACCGCCTGGTCAGCGCCGGGCACTGCACTTCTGGTGACGCTGTTTCCGGAGCTTTCGCTCAATGAGGCAGTGGGGGCGTATCTGGTCGCAGCGGCCGTGATTTTCACAATCGGTATCACTGGCTCCTTCGACCGCATTATTCAGATGATTCCGCCGGGCATCGCCAGCGCGATGATGGCGGGCATTCTCTTCCAGTTCGGCGTGGGGGTGTTTGTCTCGCTGCAAAGCGTGCCGGCGCTGGCGATTGGCATGATTTTCGCCTATCTGGTGTTTAAGCGACTCACCCCACGCTATAGCCTAGTGCTACTGTTGGTGGTGGGGGTGATGTTGGCGGTTGGATTGGAGGGCGCGAGCTTGAAAGGCGTTTCGGTTCAGCTCGCCGAGCCGCAATTTATTCGCCCGGAATGGACGTGGAGCGCTACCTTGAGTCTCGCCATGCCGCTGGTATTGGTTAGCCTTACGGGGCAGTTTCTGCCCGGCATGGCGATTATGCGCACCTCTGGCTACACCACCCGCGCCAAGCCGATTGTCGTCGTGACCAGTGCGGTGTCTTTTTTCACCGCCTTTTTTGGCGGTATCACCACGGCGATTGCCGCGATTACGGCGGCGATCTGTACCAGCAAAGAAGCTCACGAGGACCCGGAGAAACGCTACGTGGCGGGCGTGGCAAACGGGTTTTTCTACCTCATTGGTGGCATCTGCGCGGGCACCATTGTGGCGCTTTTCACCTCACTGCCGGGGGAGTTTGTCGCGATCTTGGCGGGCCTTGCGTTGATTGGCGCGATTACGAGCAACATCAGTGCGTTTGCCGCCGAAAAAAGCCATCTTGAAGCCTCGGTGATCACCTTTATTGCCACGGCATCGGGTGTCAACTTTTTAGGGCTGGGCTCGGCTTTTTGGGGAGTGGTTGTCGGTGCACTCGCCTATAACCTGCTGCATCGGCGCTTTCGCTAGCTGACTTTACGGATAGCGCCCAGAGCGGCGATTTTCCACCAGCACCTCTAAGATAGCGTTGGCTTCTTGCATGAGCGGTGAGGGGGCTTCGCCGCGCCGTCGGCTACAGATTACCGGTGTGGTCAGCGATTTATCCGCCAGTGACACATAGGTGATGCCGTCGCGACGAACGCGCTTGACCTGCTCGGGTACCAGCGTAATGCCGATGCCTGAGGCCACCAGACTCAGCGCAGTTTGCAGCTCGTTGGCCTCTTGCACCACTTCCACCTTTAACCCCTGGCGGCGGAAGATACCCAACACCATATCCGCCATGCTGGGCCGCGGTTTGGCGGGGAACAGAACCAGCGGATAGCGCGCCAGTTCCTCGCAGTTAGGCGCGGTGCCTTCAAGCGGATGACCGTTTGGAAGGGCTGCCATTAGCGGTTCGTCGAAGAGAATCTCCTGTTCGACATCCGGGTCGTCAATGCGTAAACGACCAAAGCCGATATCGATACGGCCGGCTTTGAGCGCTTGAATCTGCTGCACGGTGGTGAGCTCGGCAAGCGAGAGCTCAACACTATCCTTTTCGCGTAAATCGCGCACCAGCATGGGCAGCTGCCCGTAAAACACAGACGGCACAAAACCGACGCCAAACAGCGTGCGCTGGCTGCGCGCCATGCGCCGCGTGGCATCGATAGTGACGTCGACTTTTTCCAAAATCTGGATGGCGTGCTGCTGGAAAAATATGCCGGCCGGTGTAAGGCGTAATCCGCGGGTGCTGCGCTCGAATAGCTCGGTACCGACCTCTTGCTCTAGCTGTTTGATCTGGCGCGACAAAGGAGGCTGCGACATGTGCAAGCGCTCGGCGGCGCAGGTGAGGTTTAATTCCTCCGCAACGGCGCAGAAGTAGCGTAGGTGGCGCAGCTCCATGATACCTCCTGGGTATGGCCAATGACTTAATCAATATTGGTGTTGTGGCGCGATGATGGTCAAACTACGAGGGCGTTTTACGCTGAAAGGCGTGGGAAGCGCCTACGTCACGAAGGCAGAGCTGGGCTCAATGCTGAGTAGGCATGTTACCACGATATTCTCCTTGACCCGCCTCTGCTTGCCAGGGTGGGTCTTTTTTTAGACGCTATCTTATAACGCATAACAATCAGGAGTTTGCCATTATGTTTGACCGTATTCTCGTTCCTGTTGATGGCTCAGAGCACGCTAAACAAGCGTTGGCGATTGCTTGCCAGCTGCTTAACAAAACCGATGCGACAGTGCATTTGCTGCACGTGCCGCAGGCATTAGGGTATGAAACGACGCTGGTGTGGGGAGTCGGTGCGATGAATGCCGAAGCGACTCTTGCCGAGCGTGAGAAGGCCGGCAAGCAGCTGCTAGAACAAGCGGCCGCGTTTGCGCGCGAGCAGGGTGTGGAACAGATTGAGCAGGAGCTCATCCAAGGCGACCCGGTACGGGTGATTTTAGATACCGCAAAAAAGCGAGACGTGGACGCCATTGTCATGGGCAGCCGCGGATTAAGCGATTTGGGCGGCGTGGTGATTGGCAGTGTGTCGCATAAAGTGAGCCACGCCGCCAAATGCCGCGTGATCACCGTTAGCCAGTAACCATAGGTAAGGCGCTTAAACGGTTATTGTCGCTCGCTAGTTTCTGCCGTAACACCAACAGGTCTTGCCGCTCATCAGGGGCTAGCAGCGCATTTGCCGACACAAAGTCATTGTCTAGTCGTTTCCATAACTGGTGCACGTGGCGGCTTGCGGAATGGAATCGTTTGCCCGCTGGTGTGATATTAGTAAGCGTCTCTTGCTTGCAAAACGGCATGTCGGACAAGCCAGAGGTGTGCCATTCGGTTACTTGTTGCTGCCAATATTGCTTACGCTCTTGATGCGCCATGGAGCCACCTCACAAAGATCTGATGGCATCAGTGTGAGGTGGTAAAAGCGAGAGCGGTAAATGTCGGTTTAAGGGCGCTTACGTAGCTTCAGTCAGCTTGAGGCATGGTACAACCAGAGACGTAGCAGGACTGTATGCACCGGGCACACCCCTGGCAGTGTTCGGCTGATACCTGAGGCAGTCCTGCGGAAGGCAAAGTGATGGCCTGGCTAGGGCACGCCTCCTGGCACAACGTGCAGGACTCGCCATAGCTCAAGACGCAATTTTCGTTGAATACCGGAACGAGTCCGGTCATGGCCGGTAGCTCAGGAATGAGGGCGCGTGTCTCGCAGGCGGCGGTACACGCCAGACACAGGTCGCAGTAGTTGTGCTCCAGGTCTAGGCGCGGGAACCCGTGTTCCACACTGATGATCTGGTTGGGACATGCTGTGGCACAGGCACCGCAGCCGTTGCATAACTGGGCAAGGAGCGGCTCCTCTTGAGCCTGGGGAGGGCGGGGTATCTCGCGCTGCTGTCGAAGTGGCGGTGTCGCGGCGAAAGACGCGGCGACCGGGCGCAGCAATCCCCGCAGTAGTTCCCGGCGGCTGAGACGAGTATGGTCGAGGCGGGCACGCAGATAGCGTTCGTCAATACGGCTCATCGGTAGAGCCTCAATTGATGCGGGGTGATGCCCCGCTCCATTTGCCACTGATCGAGGGTTGTCGCGCCTAGCTGTGCCAGGATGCGGTAGAAGGGATGGGGGGCGTGTTCCTCCAGTTGTTCAAGGTAACGCCAGCTCCAGGGCAGGAGAAACTCGCCGAGCAGCCGGTCGACACCGGTCTCGCGTCCTTCCAGCGCCAACTGGCCGAGAAGTAGTAGCAGAAGTCCGAAGTGGTCGAGCGGCTCGCGCTGGGTGGTCGTCAGGGACACTCCCTCCTCGTGCTCAAGAAAGCGCTTGAGTGCCTGGTGAGAGTCGCCGAAGACCACTTGCTCAGGGTCTAGGTAGACCGAGCCCCAGGGTGGGGCAGCGAGGGCATCCGGGCCGACGAACAACTGCTGGTAGGCGTCGTCGAGCAGTGGTTCTTGACGTGCCTCACTGAGTGTTACGAGCAGCGGAGTTCCCGCTGCGTAGGGCCACGCCTCGGCCAGGCTGCCGTCATCAAAATGCCGGTCAAGCTGTTCCAGGGCCGGTGCGCCTGGCGGATAGTAGAACCAGGCGCCAAGTAGACGAGCGGAGTGGGCAAGTGGTTGCATGGAGCTCTTCACAGCCCAGCGGTCATATGCAGATTGTAGAAAAGATTACGACCCAGCATTTCCGCCGCTAGCAGCAGTACGAAGCTGGCGCACAGTACTAGCGGCTGATGGCGCATGCTACGCAGGGCGAACAACCACAACGCTAGTACGGTGGCCAGCAACGCCAACCGAATGATCAGCAAGCTCTGGTAGTGGGGTACCAAGTCGACCGCTGACTGGATAGCACTTTGGATGCCCGCCAGGCTCATGGCGTGGGCCACGCTGGTGCCCAGCGCCACCACTATCGCCAGGGCACCTAGCCATGGCAGTAGTTGTGCCAGCAGGCGTTGCCCCTGGCCGCTTAAACTAAGCAGTAACTGAGCGAGCAAGGCGCCTCCCATGACGCTGGTCAGGAAAAAGCCCAGCGGGGTGAAGGGGGTATTCCAGGTCGGCACGGTGGGAATCATGTAGACATGGATGGTCGCGTACATGAAGGCAACTCCCAACAGCATGGCAATACTGAGCAGGACCTTGCGCAGCAGTGGTGAGACCTTGTCGAGCAGGGTCAACAGCCAGAACAACCCGCCGAGAGCAAAGAAAAGGCTGCCCAAGAAAATTTCGTTGCTCAACCAGGAGCTACCCAAGCGTAAGAGGGCATTAGGCGCGCGCAGCGGTGAACCTAGATGCAGGGTGGAAGCAGCGAAGGCCACGCCCATCAGAATCCAGATGATCAGCATCGGACGATTGAGGCGCCGCAACGACGCCCCCTCCAGTCGTCCCGTGAGCATTAGCGCGCCGAGCAGAATGAAAGCGCCCACGGCACATTGTGCCAGAACGGTGAATATGACTAGGGGAAATTCGTGCCAGCCCATGTCACACCTCCTTGGGATTGGCGAGTGAACCGGTGGTGTCGCCCACCGGACGGGCATTGCGGTTCGGCTTGATCACGATGCTGGGGCCGGTCAAAGAAGCTGATGGAAGCGGCGCCACCTCTGCGAGGTTTCCATAGCGTTCGCGTAGCTCCTCCATGGGAGCAAAATCCAGCGCCCGTAGGGGACAGGATTCCACGCAGACCGGCTTGAGCCCTTCGGCGACGCGTTCGTAGCAGCCATCGCACTTGGTCATGTGGCCTTTACGTGCGTTGTACTGGGGCGCGCCATATGGGCAGGCCATTGCACAGGATTTACAACCGATACAGGTGTCGGTATCCACTACGACCAAGCCATCCTCGCTACGCTTGTGCATGGCGCCGCTGGGGCAGACAGGTACGCAGGCCGGGGCGGCGCAGTGGTTGCAGGCGATTGACAGGTAATAGGAAAAGATCGACGGCTGCCAAGTGTCGCCATCGGCCTGCCAGGAGCCACCCGCGTATTCGTAGATACGCCGGTAGTTCACGTCGACATCAAGATCCTTGTAATCCTTGCAGGCCAGCTGGCAGGTCTTGCAGCCGGTACACTTGCTGGAGTCTATGTAGAAACCATATTGCGTCATGACGCTCTCCTCAGGCCTTGTTCACTTCGACCAGGTTGGTATGCGAAGGATTACCCTTGGCCAGCGGCGAGGGGCGTTGCGTGGTCAGCACGTTGATACTGCCGGCCTGATCCGTGCCGTGGCGGTTAGGGGCGTACCAGGCGCCCTCGGCGAGGGCCACCACGCCGGGCAGAATGCGTGGGGTGACCTTGGCTGCGATGCGTACCCGACCCCGCTCGTTGTAGAGCTCCACGCTGTCACCGTTGGTGATCCCCCGGGCCTGGGCATCGATGGGGTTGATCCACATTTCCTGGCGGGCGGCGGCTTTGAGCAATGCCACGTTGCCGTAGGTGGAGTGAGTACGAGACTTGTAGTGGAAACCGATCAATTGCAACGGATATTGCGCTCGTTCCGGCGAGTCCCATCCCTCAAAGGTGGAGGCGTGGACAGGCAGGGGGTCAATGACATCGCCTTCAGCAAGCTCCCACTCGGCAGCGATCTTCGCCAGTGCCTCGGAGTAGATCTCGATCTTGCCGGAGGGCGTGGTGAGTGGATTCGCCTCCGGGTCGGCTCGGAAGTCGCGGTAGGCAACGAAGAAACCGTTGGGATTCTGGCGCTTGTAGATGCCCATTTCGCGGAACGCCTCGAAATCGGGCAGGTCGGGGTCGCGCCGACGGTTCTGTGCCAGCAGGTGACGCAGCCACTCCTCCTGGGTGCGGCCTTCGGTGAAGGCCTCGCCGACCCCCATACGCGCGGCGATTTCACTGCACATTTCGTAGACCGACTTGCACTCGAACAACGGTTCAATGACTTGGTCAGCGAAGATCAGGTAATTCATGTTGCCAGCGTTGGCATCCATGGCGAAGTCCATCTGCTCGGAGGTAGTTAAGTCGGGGAGCAAGAGGTCGGCGTAGCGTGCCGAGGAAGTCATGTGGTTGTCGATCACCACAATCATTTCGCATAGATCTTCATCGGAGAGGATCTCGTGGGTGCGGTTGATCTCGGAATGCTGGTTCACCAGACAGTTACTGGCATAGTTCCAGATGAATTTTATCGGCACATCGAGTTTGTCCTTACCGCGTACGCCGTCGCGGGTGGCGGTCATCTCGGGGCCACGGGCAATGGCATCGGTCCAGGTGAACATCGAGATGCTGGTATCGATAGGGTTTTCCAGGGTGGGAAAACGCTCGAAGGGTATGGAGTAACCGCCTTCGCGGGCACCGCTGTTGCCGCCATTGATGCCGACGTTGCCGGTCAGAATGGCCAGCATGGCGATGGCGCGTGATATTAGCTCGCCGTTGGCGTGACGCTGCGGCCCCCAGCCCTGGACGATGTAGCACGGCTTGGTCGAACCGATCTCTCGGGCGAGCTGAACGATACGCCGGGAGGGGATGCCGGTGATGCGTGAGGCCCAATCCGGCGTCTTGGCGATGCCGTCGGGCCCGTCACCGAGAATATACGCCTTGTAGTGGCCGTTGGTCGGAGCGCCTTCGGGCAGGGTGCTCTCATCGTAGCCAACGCAGTAGCGATCCAGGAACGGTTGGTCGACCAGATCCTCGCTGATCAGTACATGGGCCAGGCCGGCCGCCAGGGCAGCGTCGGTGCCTGGGCGGATGGGGACCCATTCGTCCTCACGGCCACCGGCGGTGTCGCTGTAGCGCGGATCGATGACAATCATCCGGGCATCCGAGCGTTGGCGGGCTTCCTCAAGGTGGTAGACGATTCCGCCGCCGCTCATGCGTGTCTCGGCGGGGTTGTTGCCGAACATTACCAGAAGGCGAGTGTTGGCGATGTCGGAGACGCTATTGCCCGCGGCCCAGCCACCGTAGGTGTAGTTAAGCCCGGCGGCGATCTGCGCGGTGCTGTAGTCGCCGTAGTGGTTGAGGTAGCCGCCGCAGAGATTCATCAAGCGCGCCACCAGGGATGAGGCGGGTGGCCAGGACTTGGTCACGGTACCACCCAGTGTGCCGGTACCGTAATTAAGATAGACGGCCTCGTTGCCGTATTCGGCGATAATACGCTTGAGATTGTCGGCGAGCAGCTGATAGGCCTCGTCCCAACTTATGCGGGCGAACTTGCCCTCGCCACGGGCGCCGACACGCTTCATGGGGTACTTTAGGCGGTCGGGGTTATAGACGCGACGGCGCATCGAACGACCGCGTAGGCACGCGCGTACCTGGTGGTCGCCATACTCATCTAGTCCGGTATTGTCAGTCTCCACCCAGGTGATTTCGCCGTCGCGGACATGCATGCGCAAGGGGCAGCGGCTACCGCAGTTAACGGTGCAGGCGCTCCACACCACGCGCTCCTCTGCGGCGGCCGCTGGAGCCGTTTGAGCAGAAGCCCCGGAAGACACGAAGGGAAGCGGGATTGAACCCGCCGCCAATGCCAGGGTACCGGCGGAGCCGGTCTTCAATACGTCCCTGCGGCTAATATCCGGATTAAAAGCCTCGTGGAAGAGGCTATTTGAAGACTCGTTTTCCATTGCCGATACCCCTGTAGGAAGGTTGTGATTCCACTATAGGGCTGAGGCTGGAAATAGAGTTGTCCCGCATCAAGCTTTAGTTACTTAGTCCTTGTTTATAAATGAGTTTTCCTAGCATTTGAGTTTGAGTCTCTTTACGCTCGGTAATGCTGACACGGCGTTACCCCGCTGAAGATGACCGTTCTCGCAGGATACTACATGTCCGAATAATACAATCTCGCGGTGGCTAATCCCTGTGATGCGAAGACCCTCACCAGCCCGCCGCGACCATTGGCGCTTTCGACTCCCCTCCTGCGCGCTAAACCTATCGGTTTTTATGCTCCTGCCATAGGCAATGGGGAGAGCAATACCCTATAACGAAGCCCGCGTCTGTCCGAAAGGTGTTCCTGATAAGGCCTAACAGCACCGAGGCGTTTCAGCGAGAGACGGCACCAAGTGGTCTAACGTCGCTGGTGATCCGGTTGTACAGTCGTAGGGAAATGGGCGGCTACAAGTTCCAATTGCAACGCTAGATAACACAATAAACCGGTTTACAAGGGTAGCATCTACTCAACCATCCAACTGATGACTTGGTTTCTACCGCCAGTTTTTGCTTGATAGAGCGCCTTGTCTGCTCGGGCCAACATGGTCCCTACATCCGCATCATTGTGCGCGGCCATCGTTACCCCAATGCTGGCTGTCACAAAAATCGGCTCTCCATTTATCATCGCCGGTGTATTCGCCAATGCCTGCCTTAAGCGCTCGGCCAACACCTGGCCGCCCTCCAAATCTGTTTCCGGTAAGAGAATGGCAAATTCCTCTCCGCCAATACGCGCGGCTAGATCATGATGTCTCAGGGTGTTTTCACATAACGTTGCGAAGGCTTTAATCACGGAATCGCCAGCTGCGTGCCCATGCGTATCATTGATCGTCTTAAAATGATCCAGATCGGCAAGGAGAAGACAAAGATCATGGTCATGCCGTCGACAGCGGCCTATTTCAATCTCCGCTTGTGTCATGAAATAGCGCCGGTTAGGCATTTCGCTCAATTCATCGTGGGAGGCGATATAGCGCAGGCGCTCTTGTAAAATCTTCCCGCTATTAATTTTTTCCTGCAAATTCAGGCGTAGTTCCTTCTCATTGGTGATATCACTCTGGATAGTGGAAAAGCCCAGTAGTTGATCGTTTTCATCAAAATCGGGCTGGCAGGAAATACGTACCCAATAAGTATGTCCGTCCCGATGATGGTTCAGCACTTCCGTCGTAAAAGACTCACGCCTCGATAGCATGCTGCGCATGTACGCTATCGTGGCGGGGTCTGTTTCTGGCCCTTGCAAAAAATCGCCGGGCTTTCGTCCCAAGAAATCCGCCTCGGGAAAGCCGGTAATGCGGGTGAAAGCGCTATTGGCCCAGGTGATAAACCCGCTGGGGTTGGTCATGACGATGGCTTCATCGGTATTTTCCAGAGAGCTGGCCAATCGCCGATGATGCTGTTGCTGTGCCCATTCTTCCGTGATGTCACGGATAACACCAAATAAATGTGTTGGGTGCCCCTCCTCCCCATACTTGATCTCGCCCTGCGAATGAACGACTCGACTGGTGCCATCCTTCCGCAAAATATGGGCTACAAAGTTTAGCGGTTGGTAAGTTTTTAGCGTCTTATTGATGATATTACTGACGCGCTCCCGGTCTTCGGGGTGGTAAAAATTGATCGCCGTTGTAAGGTCTAGCTGGATATCCCCCGGCTCATAACCATGTATTCGAAATACTTCGTCCGACCAAAACAAGCGGTTTTTGTTGAGATTCAGATACCAGTGGCCTGACTGCATGACCTTGTGACTTAGTTTGAGCACGTCTTCAATGGGTAACAAGGGATATATCCTGTCAAAACGAAGAAGCCATGTGATCCAATGGCTATGTGAAGGTGTTTTCGGCTCTCTAACCGACTTATTCATCCCTGATGGCCAGCAGTTCTCCATTTTCGCCCAGTTCCGGCACAACTGAGGTTCAAAATGATGGCGCTTCCCTGTTGCGCTTTAAATCCTCAGGTTCCGTCATGCGGCGCCATACTGTTATGGCAAAGGCAAAGTCCTACGACTCAGGAAACGGTGACGCCTGGGCTCTTAGTGTGAGCCAAGTGGTGAGGCTATCCAGCGGCATCGGCTTCGCGAAGAGATAGCCCTGAAAGACCTCACAACCCAATGACATCTGGTAGTCATGCTGCTCAACTGTTTCAATGCCCTCGGCCACTACCCTAAGATCCAAATCTTGTGCCAAGGTGATAATGCCACGACAGATGGCCGCATTTTTATCGCTCTTGGAGGCGTCTTTCACGAAGCTGCGATCAATCTTGATCTTGTCGATGGGGAGGTCACGCAAGTAGCTCAGGCTGGAATACCCTGTACCGAAATCATCAATACTCGTACTGACGTCCATGCTGTTAAGGGCGTGGAGGGTATCAATGGCCCCATCCGTGTCTCGCATTAGAATGCCCTCAGTCAGCTCCAGCTCCAAATACGCTGGCGCTAGGCCTGTTTCATTCAGCACGTTACGCAGCGTACTGAGGAAGTTGGGCCGGTGAAACTGAAGGGGCGACAAGTTAATGGCCATGCGTCCCGCCAATAGGCCCTGCGCCACTAGCTGACGGGCATCTTGGCAAGCTTGTTTCATCACCCATCGGCTCAGCGGGATAATCTGTCCGGTCTCTTCGGCTATGGGAATAAACGTCGCCGGTGAGATAAAACCTTTGGTCGGGTGATGCCAGCGCACTAAGGCTTCCAACCCATCAACATGCCCATCACGGTCCATCAGTGGTTGGTAGTGCAGGCTGAGATGACCGTGTTCGATAGCGTCCTGAAGCTCACTGCGTAACATAACGCGCAGACTGAGTTTGCTGTCGAGATCCTCTGTGTACAGCTGGTAAGTGTTTCGACCCTGCTGCTTGGCCTTGTACATGGCCATATCAGCGTGTTGGAGCAGTCGCTCAGGGTCATCAATGGCCCCTGAATTCACCGCGATACCGATGCTGGCTGAGACATGTAGCTCGTGTCCGTGAACCCGGTGAGGCTTGTTGAGATCTTCCAGCAGTCGAGTCGCGACGTCTTCCGCTTCGCTGGCGTGACCTAGATCGGGAAGCAGGAGCACGAATTCATCACCGCCCAAGCGGGCCAGGGTATCACTGGTGCGCAGACCCTGCCGTAATCGGTCGGTGACACTGATCAGCAATTGATCCCCAACCCTGTGGCCTAAGGTGTCGTTGATCGGCTTAAACTCATCAAGATCAATGAACAATACGGCGAGTGTCTGGCCGTGTCGTACCGACAACTCTACGTCGTGGGCTAAGCGGTCGCTGAACAGAGCACGATTACCCAGGCCTGTCAGCACATCGTGCGTGGCCTGATAGGCTAACTGGCTTTCCTGCTCTTTACGTTCGGAAATGTCGTTCATGATCCCAATAAAATGAGTCACGTTCTGATCGCTATCCCTCACAGGTGACAGGAACAGCTGGTTCCAGAAGAGCTTTCCATCCCGCCGATAGGCGCGAAACGTGGTCGATAGGCTATTGCCGAGGCGGATAGCCGCTTGGATCTGTTCGATGTCTTCGGGAGCGGTCTCATCGCCGGTAAGGAATACCGGTGCATGGCCAATGACCTCTTGCTCCAGATAACCGGTAATGCGCGTGAAGGCTGGGTTCACGTAGACCACCGGCTTACCCTCCTCGCGAACGTCGACGATCACAGCACCGTTGCTGCTGGCCTCTAGACTACGTTCAAGGATGTGCAGTCGCTCCTCGGCGATAATGCGAGCAGTGATATCTTTAGCGATCCCGAACACCCCATCGACTTCGCCATCAACGACGATGGGCACCATCGTCACGTCTAGATGTTGGGGGGCGTTTCCGACGCGTGACATACACATGGTATAGCTGTTCGGGAAGCCACTGACAGCTCGCTGAAAGGCCGATTCGGTGCGTTGGACATCCTGCTTCGAACAGGCGGCTTCGCAGACGACGGTGCGAAAGTGCTGACCCAGTAGCGTATCCTCCGAGAGCCCCGCAATAGCCTCTGTCACTGGGTTGAGGCTTTCGTAGGTTCCATCCTTATTGTGCGCAAATACTGCATCTGGATGCTGGGTAAAAAGCGAACGGAAGCGCTGCTCACTGCGCTGTAAGGCTGTCGCCTGAGAATCGCGAATCGCTACCAGTGCACGGCTTATGATCAGTTGGTAAGTGAATAACAAGCCCAGTAGACCGAATATCACCGGTAAGGCGCCCGGTAGGGTGGTCAGCGGCTGCGGCCCGTTCATGGCGGTGATAGTGAACGTTGGGCCACCCGGCAAGGCGACTTCATGGGAAGCAAACGTCCGAAGCGTAATGCCTTCGTGCCCGCCATGGGCGTGTAGGGATCCCCAGGTATTATCCTGTGAGGTGTAGGTGATATTGAAGCCAGCCGTATCCAGGTACCGCTGCAGCCCGATGATCTCTGCAACATCGATGGTGGCCAGCATCGTAGACTGGCCGTTGTCGAGAGTCACCGCCAGAAGGCCGTGGCTGCTATGCGCGGGATCGGGAAAGCGCCAACTCACACGTCGTCTTTGTTCATCTTGTTGAGTTAGCCAGCCACGTGTTGCCGGTTCGGCCAATTGGTCCATTAGCCACGACAGATTTTCGGGCTCGCGTCCCACTCGCCACCCGATTTGCAACTCAGGATCTAAATAGGCGAGGGCCTGCAAGCTCGGCTCATCATCCAGGTAGGTGCGCGCCTCAACCGGGTAAATCTGCTGGACGACGTGATCGGGTTGCTCCCTCATGGACTGCCACCGAGTAGCGAGCCGTTCGATCATATCGACTCTCCTCTCGATTCGCAGCGCCATCCCATCAGCGATGTTACCCACCAGATTGTTGGCATCGGTTAGGCGGGCGTTATGCTGCATCCAGCTACTGGCCAGCCAGATCATGATGCTAGCAGCGACACCCAGCACACCGACTTTTATAGCGGTGCGGGGTAGCGACATCGTCAAGTGAACACGCTGACGGCCAATCACCAGCAAAGCCATCCCCAGCAGCAGGAAGAGCAAGCTGCCCAGCGATCTCATACCGGCAACCGATGACGGTGGCAAGGATGATGTCAGTGGGTACATCAGCGTGACGACACCAACGCCTACCCAGAGCCAACCCACCAAACGATAGCAACGCCTGGATAGTTTTAATTCGGGGGGCAATAAGTAGCACGCCCCTATCATGAGAAGTAACGATGCAGGTAACGGACTCAACTGGGAGCGGCCGGTGAGAGAAGAAAGTCCGTTGTCAGTCGCCGGAACTAAAAGGTGGTGGCCAAGACTGAAGGCACCCAACGCCACCACTAGGCCGCCGATTAAACGCCGCCTTTGAGGCCAATCACGCAGTAATGTCAGTAACCCAAGGCTTACCAACAGCAATGCGATGGCACCCACCGTACTCAGCTGCCATTGGGCTGGGAGGGGGAGGCGAGACACAAGACCGATAAGTAGGCTGCTGATACCCATTAGAAAACTGCTCGTCATTAAGATCAGCAGCCAAGCCTGCGTAGCAAGACGACGGTGACTCTGGTCCATTTTTGTTTCCTTCAACAAAGCATCGCCCAGAAGGGCTTGAGGAACGTGGAGGCCATGCCCAGCTGGCGCTTAGCCAGCCACCTCAGAATATTGTGTTGTTATCAATGCACTTATCAATTGACGCACGCGTCTTGACGTACCCTTTACCAGCAAGGTGGCGAGCAGGGTGAGACAAGTCTGCATTTGGTAGCGAGTTTGTCAGTGCTCAGCCACCCCTAAGGTTCATGAATGAGCCCGCTTTTGGCGGGCACATTAAGTTACATCATAAGGGCAACATTTCTCGGGCGGTTAAAACGACTCCCATGCCAGCTCACTGTTGGAGCGGTGAGTTGCCCTGGGCAAGCTGGCAGGCGACGCGGTCTTGTTGGCAGGCGAGAACGCTGCGCCCTTGCGCTCGTTGGGCAGTTTGAAGCTGGCAATTAGCTCAGCGAGCCGGTCAGCCTCATCCTGGAGTGATGCCGCCGACGTGCTGGTTTGGGTGACCAGGGAGACGTTTTGTTGTGTGGCCGAATCCATTTGGGTAATGGCGGTGCTCACTTGCTCAATGCCGCTTTTTTGCTCATTGACGGCGAGCGCAATTTCCTGCATTAAATCGGTGACTTGCGTGACAGCTGTGACGGTCTCATCCATGCCTTCGCCGCTTAATTCTGATTGTCGAACGCCTTCTTTTATGCGACTCGCAATATCGTCAATAATATGGCGAATTTCACTGGAGGATTCAGATGTTTTGGTGGCGAGCTTACGTACTTCGCTGGCGACGACAGCAAATCCTTGGCCATGCTCGCCCGCGCGCGCCGCTTCCACCGAGGCGTTCAGGGCCAGAATATTCGTTTGAAAGGCAATGCTTTCAATGACCTGGACAATTTCCTGAACCTTTTTAGAGTGCTCCTCCATGCTGTTCATTAATGCTGTTGTTTGATCGACTTCTTTACGAGTATCGCTGGCTTTGTGAGAAGCGCTTTCGGTTAATTGGCGCGCCGAGCTGGTCGTTTGATTATTTTGGTTAACGGTTGAAGACATCTCCTCCATGCTAGAGGCTGTCTCTTGTAGGGCACTGGCTTGTTCTTCGGTACGTGCAGCAAGATCTTCGCTGCCACTGGCGATTTCACGCGCGCTGTTAGCCACTAACTCGCCGGTTTGTGTCAGCGTTAGCATCATCTCGGTGAGCTTGTTCTGCATGAGTCGCATGGCCTGGTAGAGCTTGCCGATTTCATTGCGGCCTTCATCATCGATGCGGCTGGTCAAATCGCCTTGGGCAATGTTCTCGCAAATGCCGATTGCCCGGCTTAATGGTGTAACAATCAAACGGCGCATACCCAACTGGAGCGCCACAAATAACACTAGCGACACCACCAGCAGGGCGGTGGCGGTCCAGATCACTTGCTGGCTGGCGGCCTCTGCATTGGTCTCCATTTCACTGGCGCGGTCGCTAGCAAAACGGCCAAAGTCACGTGTGGCTCCGGTCAATTCGCGGGCGTTATCTTCCAAGCGTTGTTCGTCGGCGGCCATTTGTTGTACGTCGCCATTCTCAATGCCGGTCACCAAGGCATCCGTGATCATTGCGTGATAACTGTCACGCACTGCCATGTAATAAGGGTAGCGGGGCTGATCCTCAGTGATGTTATGGGCATCAAAGGCCTCAAAGCGTGCTTGCGTGCGGGTCAGGCTATGACGCACTTGCTCAAGCGCTTCATCGGCCCCCGGCTCATTATCATTGGTCAGCTCAACAAAACGTGCCATACGTAAGCGCATTTCCATCAAATTGACTTCCATGCGGTTGGCTGCCATCACTTGCTCAGCGCTTAAAGTCGATAGCTCATTAATATCTTCTTGGCTATTGCGGGATGCATTAATCGATAGAGCGCTAATAATGAGCACCATAATGATTAACAGGGTCATCGCGCCGGTTAAGGCATATTGAATGCGGATATTTTTCATTTTTTCGCCTTGTCATTCGTTATTAGCAAAAAGCGCGGGGATAACGCTTTGTCTCGTCTTTGACGTGAAGGTAAGCCTTGCCCATGGGCCTCTGTGGGCCTTATTTTTTAAACGGTTTTTTATGAATTTTCAGTATAGAAAAATGCCGTCGTTATCTAAGCGCCATCGGCGAGTAGCCCTCGGCAATATCACGCTACTTCCCGTCGACGACATCTCGAAAAGTAGCACTGTCGTGCTTATTCGGTCGGTACGCTTTGGTACATAAAAAGAAGAAAAATAGGTCGTTAATTCTACTTAACTTATTGATTTTACATTTAATTACGAAGAAAGGCTTTGCCGCTATGAGAGTAGCGCAGTGAGCGACCATACTCCTCAAAAAACGGCATCTCGCCAGCTCTCTGGAAAATAAAGACCGCCATGGTTTCGCTTATGATGTTTCAAGCTGTTTTCGCTATGTAATTACGAAAATTTTGCTAATCTATGTCCATACGAATAGATACATAACGAACGGGCTGGTCCACCATGAAACAGCAATACCGCCAAGATGGGATTGTCGAGCTGGTGCGCCAGCACGGCTATATGAGCATTGAGCAACTCACTGACTATTTTGCCGTAACGCCACAAACGGTGCGTCGTGATTTAAACACACTCGCCAACGAAGGTCGTTTGCGGCGCGTGCATGGCGGCGCTGGCATCGAATCCAGCACGGTGAACACGGCTTACAGTACGCGCAAGACCCTGCATCTCGCAGAAAAAGAGCGTATTGCCCATTGCTTGGCGCAGCATATTCCCGATCACTCGTCGCTATTTATCAATATCGGCACCAGCAACGAGGTCATTGCACAGGCACTGTTAGACCACCAAGGCTTAGAAATTATCACGAACAACCTCAACGTTGCGGCGATTTTGCAGCATAAAGAAGACTTTACAGTGATTGTGGCCGGCGGACAGGTGCGTTCGCGAGATGGCGGTATCATTGGGGAAGCCACCATTGACTTTATTAATCAATTTAAAGTGGATTACAGCATCATCGGGATCAGTGGTATCGATGAAGACGGGTCGCTTTTGGAGTTTGATTATCAAGAAGTGCGAGTCGCGCAAGCGATTATTGCTAACTCGCGGCGTGTTTATCTCGCCGCTGATTACTCCAAATTTCACCGTAACCCAATGGTGCGTCAAGGCAATATTTCCCAGCTAGATGCCTTGTTTACCGACCGGAAACCACCCGAGGCGATTCAGCGTTTGCTAACGCAACACGACGTGGCGCTTTACTTAGCGTGAGATGTTTATTCCATGGCAGATTAAATGGCATGTACTGCTTAGCGCTGTTTTGATACGCCGGCGGTTTCACACTTGAGCATATGAAGCGGCAAGAGTAGCCTTGAATTATAATAAAACGAAAAATTAGCCTTTATCCGAAAATAACATACAACAAAGCGAATATATTATGTCTTCCTTTATCCTCGCTATTGATCAAGGTACCACCAGTTCCCGCGCAATTCTGTTTGATCGACAAGGCCAAGTAGCGGCAGTGGCGCAGCAGGAGTTTCCTCAGCATTTTCCTCAAGATGGCTGGATTGAACACAATCCCGAAGACATCTGGGATTCCGTTGTATCAACCTGCAGAGAGGTATTGGTGAAAGCCGATATCAGCGCCCAGCAGATAGATGGTATTGGCATTACCAATCAGCGCGAAACGACAGTTTTGTGGGATCGAGTCACCAATGAGCCCCTATATAACGCAATTGTTTGGCAAGATCGACGCACCTCCGATTTGTGTCAGACCTTGCGTGATGAGGGGCATACCGACACGGTGCAAGCCCACACGGGGCTTTTGATAGATCCCTATTTTTCTGCCACCAAACTGGCTTGGATACTCGACCATGTGGAAGGTGCACGCGAGCGAGCTGAGCGCGGTGAGCTTGCTTTTGGCACCGTCGATAGCTTTCTGATTTGGCGTTTGACTAATGGAAAGCGCCACGTCACCGATGCGACGAATGCCTCGCGTACGGCACTGTTTAATATTCATACACAGCAGTGGGATGATGAGCTCCTCGCGCTGTTTAATATACCGGCTTCATTACTGCCCGAGGTAAAAGACTCAAGCGATGATTTCGGTACTATTGATGCGAGTTGGCTTGGGGCAGAGTTGCCCATTGCTGGTGTGGCAGGTGACCAGCAGGCCGCGCTGTTTGGGCAAGCATGTTTTACGCCAGGGATGGGGAAAAGTACGTACGGTACCGGATGTTTTATGATCGTCAATACGGGCGATGAGCCCGCAACGTCTCGTAATCGCCTGCTGACAACAATCGCCTATCGCCTAAACGGCAAGCCGACCTATGCCATCGAGGGAAGTATCTTTGTTGCCGGTGCTACGGTGCAGTGGCTACGAGATGGGCTAAATTTGTTTGCCGATGCGGCGGAGACGGAAGCATTAGCCCGCGAAACGCGCAGTGGCCACAGCGTCTATTTGGTGCCGGCCTTTACCGGTTTGGGTGCTCCGCACTGGGACCCAAAAGCACGGGGTGCCATTTTGGGTTTGACGCGTGATACGGGCATTGCCGAAATCGTGGCAGCAGGGCTTCAGGCGGTATGTTACCAGACGCGTGATTTAGAACGCTGTATGAGCGACGATATGTCGGCTAAATCGGGAAAGCTGCGTGTTGATGGCGGTATGGTTAAGAATAACTGGGTTATGCAGTTCTTGGCTGACATGCTGGGGGTAGAAGTAGACCGCCCGGCGATATTGGAGACTACGGCACTTGGCGCAGCCTATTTAGCCGGTTTACGCCTGGGCTGGTACGCCGATCTCGATGAAATCGAGCGCCTCTGGCGCTGCGAAAAAAGCTTCGTACCTTGTATGGATGAAGCCACGCGAGAGCACCTCTATCAGGGGTGGCAGGATGCCGTGGCGCGTGTACGCTCAGCTTAGCGTATTGATGAGTTAAGTAGATAGATATCCCCCAGGCAGCACCGCACTGCCTGGGGGATATTTATGCGCTGACATTTGTTGTTGCGTACCGGGTAAAGCGAGTAATGTCTTGAGCGGTATCAAAATACTCGTTAAAGCGTGTTTCCGCTTCATCCCCAAATAACATGCGGCAGGCTTCTCGTAAACCTTCCGAGTGCTGAAGCTGTTCATGCGGCACTACCAGGGAAATTTTGGCGCGACGGCGGAGAAAGTCGTCTAGCTTGGTGATCATTTCGCTACGGTGTGCTTGACGCAATTCGCAGCGAATGTACTCAGTACCCTCGATTAAAAGCTCTCCTTGGCTGGGGTCTTCACGAATCTGTTCAAGCATATCCAGTGCCTGCGCGGCATAGCGTCGCCAAAGGCGCTTGCTGAGGGGTTCGGAAGATGTAACAGGTGTCATTTCATCCAGACCCATGCGATCGGCCTGTTGCATGAACTCTTGCCTCATCGCCTCAGGCGGTTCGCCGTACCATTTGTAGTCAGGAAAGGGGATATCGACGCCAAGACGCTGCACTTCGTCGATAATCTCATCGCCAACGTTTAAGCAATCCGTCAGCTTTCCGCCAAAAATGCTGATGTGAGCACTATCCGGATTAGTGTCTACGACATGTTTACGCGATAGTTGCAGAAACCCCCGATCACTACCCTTGGATGCCTTAATGGCCAACGGACGCACGCCGCAGCGGGTCGAGATGATGTCTGCAGCGGTGAGTGGCTTTTCCAGCATTAGGCGCTTATTAATGTTTTCCAGCACAAAGTCCACATCGTCTTGTGTAACATCCACCTCCGGGTTATCCATGTGCGTGTCTGTGGTACCGACACAGGTGCGATTACCCATCGGAATAACAAAGAACAAACGCCCGTCGTCAGCAAAAAAAGCCAGCACGCGTTTGGAATCGGTGAGCTGTGGCACAATCAAGTGAATGCCTTTGGAGTAAAGGTGTTGGTACTCGGTCTTTTGTCCGGTTAGCTTGTTGTGCTGATCCACCCAGGGGCCGGCAGCGTTAACAAGCACTTTGGCGCGAATCGGAAAGGTATTGCCGTCGATAACGTTGCGTGCCTGAATCGTCCAGCGGCCGTTTTCGAAAGAGGCGCCATTGGACTCCACATAGTTCGCGACTCTGGCGCCATAATCTAGGGCGTGACGGATGAAATTAAACACAAATCTCGCGTCATTATCGTGGAGATAAGCGTCTGAATACTCAAAGCCTCCCACAGCCTTGTCGGTATCAATAATGGGTTCTGCGTGTTTAATGCCTTCAGGAGAAAACAGCTTGGGAATGCGGGTAAACCCGTTGCCCATCAGCCAGTAAAGCCAGGTACCTGCGTACAAGTAGCTGGGACGATGGCGAAACCCTTTGCCTATCGTGGTTAAAAAGCGAATCTCTTCCACTGTAGAGGGGTAATTTTTAATCAGATGGTTACGGCTTTTGCACAGTTTGCGCACCAGAGCAAAGTCTTTACTCTCCATGTATTTGATACCCCCCCAGACCAAATTGGAGGAGTGCATGCTGGTACTGCCAGCAAAGTCACCGCGGTCAATCAGGCCTACCTTGGCCCCTTTGCCCGCCAGCGCTGCGGCCGCTGAGGCACCGTTGATTCCGCCACCGATAATCAGGACGTCGAAATCGTCGTTAGCTAGCTTATCAAGGTTGCTATTGCGAAGTTTCATAAGTGAGTGACCCATTACTGAATAGATAAAGCCTCATTTTTTGCCCAACGGAGGCAAAAGGTGTCCGTTCGAGCAACCGTGCGCTGAAAGGGCGGCTCTCGGGCGGAATAACTCGCTTTGAGAACAGCAAAGCAAAGAAAAAAACAAAATAGCGTCATGCGATAAGTGACTGGCGAACCCCGAAGGGTTCGCCATACAGGAATCAGCGCGTTCCTGCTGCCATCCATGCTTCCATCATTTCGTCATACGGAATGGTCTCTCCCTGTGGCATTTCGTTGTCGAGTCGCGCCTTGGGTGACCCGTCCTGATTCAGCCAATACTCGGGATCACGCTCTTCGTTGAGATTGGGCGCGTAGGTTTCGAACACATTGGCACGGGCCAGGCGGTGCATGGTGTTGTCCATATCCGCCGCGAGGTTATCCAAACCTTCTTGTGCTGACATGTCACCACTCATGACCGGTGCCAGATTCTGCCACCACAGCGGTGCCATGCGGGGGTAGTCAGGCACGTTGGTACCGGTGGGTGTCCAGTTGGATTCATTGGGGCTGCGGTAGAATTCCACCAGACCACCCAGTTTGGGGGCCATTTCGGTCATCTGATCCGAGAAGATGTCAGATTCACGAATGGGCGTCAGACCCGTGATGAGTTTTTCCAGCGACGTGCTCTTGGCGACCGTAAACTGGGCAAACAGCCAGGCCGCCGTACGACGATCTTCCGGTGTAGAGTCAAAGAAGGTCCAGCCGCCTACGTCCTGATAGCCGACCTTCATGCCTTCTTCCCAATACGGGCCGGTGGGAGACGGCGCCATGCGCCATAGCGGGTTTCCTTCATCATCGGTCACCGCAACGGCGGGGTCGGTCATATCAGCGGTAAAGGCGGTATACCAGAAGATCTGCTGGGCAATATGGCCTTGCGACGGTACGGGCCCAGCTTCACCAAAGGTCATACCCTGAGCTTCCGGTGGTGCGAAATCACGCAACCAGTCAACCGCTTTCTGCATGGCAAATACTGAAGCAGGCGAGTTGGTGGCACCGCCACGGCTGACGCTGGCACCGACCGGCTGGCTATCTTCGTTTACCCGAATGCCCCAATCGTCAACCGGGTTGCCGGAGGGGACGCCGGGGCTACCCATGCCCGCCATGGAAAGCCAGGAGTCGTGGAAGCGCCAACCCAGTGATGGGTCGCGACGGCCGTAATCCATATGCCCATAGACAGTGGTGCCGTCAATTTCTCCAACGTGCTCGCTGAAGAATTCAGCAATATCTTGGTAAGCGGTCCAGTTGGTGGGCACGCCAAGGTCATAGCCGTAGATGTCGCGGAACTGTTCCTGGAAATCTTCGCGCTGGAACCAGTCATAGCGAAACCAGTAGAGGTTGGCGAACTGTTGGGTGGGAAGTTGGTAAAGGCTTCCGTCCGGGCCTGTACCGTACTGCAGGCCAATAAAGTCATCCAGGTCCAGCGTCGGCAGGGTATAGTCTGCCCACTCGTTTTCCATGGCATTACTCAGGTTGATGGTAGTGCCATAGCGAATGTGCGTACCAATGGCATCGGTATCATTCACAAAACCGTCATAGATGCTGTTACCTGACTGCATCTGGTTTTGCATGGTGTCGACTACATCGCCTTCACCGATGATGTTATGGGTGATATTGATGCCGGTTAGCTCACTAAACGCTTCTGCCAGCACTTCGCTTTCATAAACGTGAGTGGTCAAACCTTCAGCGACGGTTTGGATATCCATACCCTCGAAGGGCTCAGCGGCTTCAGCAAACCACACAAGCTCTTCGATCTGTTCTTCACGGGTCAGCGTCGAATTCTGGAAGTGCTCATCGACCAGCCGTTCAGCGATGGCACGAGCGTCGTGGTTGTCGGCATATAGCGAACCAGAAGCTAGCATCAAACTCGCCGCCAGGGTGGTGAGTTTGAAACCGCCGATATTGACGTGCTTGTTGAAATTATTGTGTCGCATGATGACCTCGTTGTGCGTTGAGGAGTTAGCAACCGAGTCTCTAATCAAGACTGGCGTTGGTACTACGCGGCATCCTTGCCGTTATGGGTTTTCCTGAACTGTTGAGCTGTCCGTAATGACGAAGAAAGCGAATTAGCCCCAGCGCATCAAAACGAGCAGCCATAAAACCGAGATGGCAGACGCCACCAGAATCGATAAAGAGGTAAAGCCGACCACCCCCAGATGAATGAACGCAGCGGATAGCAGGCTGACGAACAGACGATCACCGCGGGTGGTCGAGATGGGTAAAAAGCCTTTTCTTTCTACGGTGGGAGAATAGATTTCCCACACCGTCATGCCAGCGAGCATGGCCGCAATGGAAGAAAAGAAAATGGCCGTGGGTAACGTCCATACCATCCAGGACATGAGATTTTCTCCTACTCAGGTGCGGCCCAGAGCAAAGCCCTTGGCAATATGATTGCGTACGAAGTAAACGACCAAGATGCCCGGGACAATGGTCAGCATGCCGGCTGCCGCCAGCGTGCCCCAGTCGATACCGGAAGCGGTCGAGGTTCGTGTCATGATCATGCCAATCGGTTGGGCATCCGTGGATGTCAGCGTGCGTGCCAGCAGCAGTTCAACCCAGGAGAACATGAACAAGAAGAACAGCACCACGCCAATGCCCGAGCTGATCATGGGAATGAATATCTTGACGAAGAACTTGGGAAAGCTGTAGCCGTCGATATAAGCCGTTTCATCAATTTCCTTAGGCACGCTGCTCATGAAGCCTTCCAGAATCCAGATGGCTAGCGGAATATTGAACAGACAGTGCGCAAGGGCCACCGCTATGTGGGTGTCGAACAGCCCGACAGAGTAATAAAGTTGAAAGTAGGGCAGCAGGAACACCGCAGGCGGAGCCATCAGGTTGGTCAGCAACCAAAAGAACAGGTGCTTATCGCCGATGAACTTGTAACGGCTAAAGGCATAGGCGGCAGGCAGTGCCACCAGCATGGTGATCAGCATATTCATCAACACATACGTAATGGAGTTGACGTACCCCATGTACCAGCTTGGGTTGCTGAAGATGCCGATATAGTTATCGAAGGTCAGGTTCTTAGGCCATAGCGTCATCGACCCGAGGATCTCGCTGTTGGTCTGCAGCGACATGTTAAGTAGCCAGTAGATGGGCAGCATCAACAGCACAATATAGGTGCCGAGCAAAAGCCGCTTTCTTAGCCGGGAGCGTGTATTGCGCTTGCGTCGAGTTGCTGCCGGAACCTTGCTAAAAATAGTGTTGTATTTTTCACCCTGCTGAGTGTTTTCAATTTGGTAAGACATC
The DNA here is from genome assembly GCF_013415105.1 of Vreelandella salicampi. Classification (GTDB taxonomy): domain Bacteria; phylum Pseudomonadota; class Gammaproteobacteria; order Pseudomonadales; family Halomonadaceae; genus Vreelandella; species Vreelandella salicampi. The sequence continues at coordinate 3,549 of NZ_JACCDF010000015.1, read as the reverse complement.
TCACGCGCCTCCCTGTGGGGTCTTGTCTTTCTGCATATGCATGATGGTGGTATAGAAGACCCAGCTCACCAGCAGAATGACGAGGAAGTAGATGATCGAGAACGCGGCAGAAGGCCCCAGATCCTGCTGGCCGATGGCCATGGTCGCCAGCGACTGACTGAGAAACGTGGTTGAACTCCCCGGGCCACCGCCGGTTAGTACGAAGGGCTCGGCGTAGATCATGAAGGAGTGCATGAAGCGAAGGAGTACAGCAATCACCAGTACGTTAGTCAGCTTGGGAAGCTGAATGTAGCGGAATACCGCCCATTTTGAAGCGCGGTCAATGCGAGCCGCCTGATAATAGGCTTCGGGGATTGAGCGCAAACCGCTGTAGCAGAGCATCGCCACCAGCGGTGTCCAGTGCCATACGTCCATGAGGATGATCGTGAACCAAGCATCACCGGCGTTACGGGTAATGTTGTATTCAATGCCGATCTCACGCAGGCTCCAGCCCATCAGCCCGATATCGCCCCGGGTGAAAATCTGCCAGATGCTGCCGACCACGTTCCATGGAATCAGCAGAGGCAGGGTAATCAGGATCAGCACGGCAGATGCCTGCCAGCCTTGTTTCGGCATGATCAGTGCAATCCCGATCCCCAGAGGTATCTGGATGGCCAGGATCGTCAGTGAAAAAAGAATCTGACGACCAAACGCGGTTTGCAATGCCGGGTCGTTCAGCATGGTGCGAAACCACTCGGTGCCGGTAAAGAAGCTCGCATGCGGACCCAGCACATCCTGAACTGAATAGTTCACCACCGTCATCAGCGGGATGATGGCCGAAAAAGCCACCAGCACCAGCATCGGCAGAACAAGAAGCCAGGCGCGATTGTTATAGACTTTATTGTTCATGCTTGGACCTCCACCCGGTAATCGTCCACGAAAAGCCCTAACTGATCAGGGTCGAACGTGACATGAATGTCGTCTCCAAAATCGGGGTGGCCCTCTGCCAACCGTGCCTTGAATGTCTGGCCACCCAGTTCAAACGTGACAATCGAATACGTGCCCAGATCTTGCACCTGACACTTTCGTGCCGGCAGGGCATCATCACGTTTGTCGGCATGCACAGAGACAAACTCGGGGCGAATCCCGATCTTCACGTTGGCGCTGTCGGTATTGGCGATGGCTTCGACAAAGCGTGTCGGCATGGGGAGTGACATTTCACCAAACATGATCTCACCGGCGTGGTGACGCACGTTGAGAAAGTTCATGCCGGGGCTGCCGATAAAGTAGCCAACAAAGGTGTGGGCAGGGGTTTCGAATAATTCCTGAGGGGTGCCGAATTGCACCACCTGACCGTCGTACATCACCGCAATTTTATCGGCAAAGGTCGACGCCTCCAGCTGGTCGTGGGTGACGTAGATCATGGTGATGTTGAAACGCTGGTGAATCTCCTTGAGTTTGCGGCGTAACTTCCACTTGAGTTGAGGGTCGATGACCGTCAGCGGCTCGTCGAACAGAATGGCCGAGACATCATCGCGGACCAGACCGCGTCCCATGGAAACCTTCTGCTTCTCATCTGCCGTCAGCCCCTTAGCTTTACGCTTGAGCAATGGGGTCAATTCCAGAATATCCGCGACTTCCTCTACTTTCGGTGTGATGCGGTGATGAGGAACGTTGATGTTGCGCAAGGGAAAGGCAAGATTGTCGAACACCGTCATGGTGTCGTAGATCACCGGGAACTGGAAAACCTGGGCAATATTACGCTCTTCTGGCGGCAGCTCGTTGACACGCTGGCCATCAAACAGCACATCGCCTTCGGATGGTTCGAGTAGCCCGGATATAATGTTCAATAGCGTCGACTTGCCACAGCCCGATGGTCCCAGCAGGGCATAAGCACCGCCCTGATGCCATACGTGCTCCATCTGGCGAATCGCATAATCTTCAGGTGATTGCGGATTGGCGCTGTAGGTGTGCGCCAGACGTTTCAATACGATCTCAGCCATGGTGAGCCCCTCCCCGTGTTTCTGGTGTATGGACGACATTGCCCTGCTGGTCGAAGACAAACAGCTTGTGGGTGGGGAAGTAGACCTTGATACGTTGGTCAACTTTCGGGGTATGAATGCCGGTTAGGTGGAGCACGAGAGGAAACAGACTATGACGCACGTGCAGGAAGGTTTCCGAGCCGCTGATTTCAGCGACTTCTACCTCAACCTCCAGTTCAAGGTCGTCTGCCGCATGGGGTTTCAGGCTGACGTGAGAAGCACGAACACCAAAGCGATATTCCCCGGCAGGCAGATTGCGGAGGGCCTCGTCACAAGAGAAGTGGATATCCTGATCAAAGGTGATTTCGTTAGCAGTAAGGCGCCCCGGCACGATATTGATCGGGGGCTCAGAAAACATTTCAGCGCTGAGGATGCCGTTGGGCTCGCGATAGACCTGCTCGGTTGGGCCATACTGCAGCAGCTTACCTTCATGCAGTACGGCGGTGTTGCCCCCCAACGCCAAGGCTTCATTAGGCTCGGTGGTGGCGTATACTGCGATGCAGTTACGCGCTTTGAACAAATCGCTCAGTTCATCGCGCAAAGCTTCACGCAGCTTGTAGTCGAGATTGACCAATGGCTCGTCAAACAGGATCAGCTCGGCATCCTTAACCAATGCACGCCCCATGGCGGTACGCTGCTGCTGCCCACCTGAAAGCTCCAGCGGTAAGCGGTCCAGCAAGTGGTCAATGCCCAGCATGGCGGCGGTTTCGTGTACCCGCTTGTCGATTTCCTGCTTGGATGCTTTGGCCAGCTTGAGAGGGGAGGCGATATTGTTATAGACACTCAGGCTTGGGTAGTTGATAAATTGCTGATAGACCATCGAAACGTTGCGTTTACGCACCGATACGCCGGTTACGTCTTTGCCATCCATTTTGATACGTCCGCGAGTAGGCGGCTCAAGGCCGGCCATTAGGCGCATCAAGGTGGTTTTACCCGCTAGTGTTCGTCCCAGCAAGATGTTGAAGGAGCCCGGTTCTAGCTCCAGGTCAATACCGCTTATATGGGTTTCGCCACCGACGATATGATCGATGTTTTGCAGGTGTAAGGACATGCCTTTCTCGCTAGCGTCGTTGTTATTGGTAGTCTGGGTGTAGCGGCTTGATTGATAATAAGGGTCAAGTTTTTCGTTTTCACAAACGAAAGGCTAGCTGAGCACTTTCGAACTGACAATGCTTCTTTCAGTTCATTTTCATTCGCTTTTAGGCGTAGAAAGGGCAATAGCCGGGTAGTAAGAAGAGGCGAGTAGGCCGTAACCATCTCTTTTTTCGACGGTTTCAAGCCGTTGAGAATGCGTGTGGAAGAAAAACGAAGGGTACAGGCGTTTTGGAATGATTTTTTCGTTTTAGAAGTTCGCAAATGAAAAATTGTTTTTCGGAGACTTCGACGCACATTTCAGGATTTAGGGCCCTAGGTTTTGTACGAAAAGTTGGCTCGCAAGCAACGGTCGATGCACGCCACGCATACCATCGCCTTAAAGCTACTTGCCAGCTTTTCATAGCGTGTGGCGATGCGGCGACATTCTTTAAGC
>NZ_JACCDF010000014.1 GCF_013415105.1 Vreelandella salicampi | reverse complement strand
CGGATAGTCCGGCTGGCAGGAAAAACAGATCACCTGAGATGGTCAGAAAATGATCGCTGATGCGGTGATTTTGCTACTCTGAGCCCTTCAGCCGCTCAGAGGCTAATTGTTCAGCGGTTCCCTAATTCATCACTCGCCGAGTTAAATCAAACCGCAGTGGATCAAATGCTACCGCTAAACCGCAGCCAGCGGTCACTCGCTTACGCACAACTGTTTTATGAGAACAGCTTAGACGCCATGAATGAAGGGAACGACGCTGAGGCACAGGAGTATTTTAGCCAAGCGGAAGATTCGCTAACGACTGCGCAGAAGTATTTTGCAGTCTTTGAGTCGTCCCCCTCCCAAGCCGCGCGGCAAGTACTTGTCGATGATGTGGTTCGTGCCTTTCATAACTTGTTGGACGAGGGCTTGTTGCCTTTTGAAGAGGCGTTACAAGCTGGCAACTATGCTCAGTTTCGCGACGCAAGGCCAGAAGCAAGAGAGTATGTTGAACAACTACAGGTAGCCGTCACCGCGTACAACGACCAAGCAGCTGAGCATGGCAGCGAGTTAGTGGCAGACTTTCAACACCAAGTGGCGCTGATGGGCTATATCGAACTCGCCGTACTCTTAATTGCGGCGTTGATCGTCCTATTTGTGCGTATCGCCATGGTGGGATCTATTGTAAAACCGCTAAATGAAGCGGTAGCGCACTTCGAGCGTATTGCCAAAAATGATCTTTCAGGCCAAGTTAGTGACCGTGGCCGCAACGAGATCGGTAAGTTGTTTAGCGCCATGCAGTATATGCAGAGCAATTTGGCGAGTACGGTTTCGGAAGTACGCGACAGCAGTGGCTCGATCCATATCGGTGCGCGTGAAATTGCCAGTGGCAATGCGGATCTGTCATCGCGCACTGAGCAGCAGGCCGCCTCGCTACAAGAAACTGCCGCCAGCATGGAGCAGTTAACCACCACCGTGAAACAGAACGCTGATAATGCCCGTCAGGCGAGCCAACTGGCTAACGACGCCTCAAGCACGGCCAGCAGTGGTGGCGAAGTGGTGGAAAAAGTCATTACCACCATGCACGGTATTTCGGATAGCTCTAAAAAAATCACCGATATTATTAGCGTTATCGATTCCATCGCCTTTCAAACCAATATTTTGGCCCTCAATGCCTCGGTGGAAGCGGCACGTGCGGGTGAGCAAGGCCGGGGGTTTGCGGTCGTGGCCAGCGAAGTGCGTAACTTAGCCAGCCGCAGCGCCGATGCCGCCAAAGAGATCAAGGCCTTAATTGACGCCTCGTCCACTCAGGTAAAAGAAGGTTCCGTCTTGGTCGAAAGCGCCGGTACCACCATGCGGGATGTGGTCGCCTCGGTGCGCCGCGTGAACGATATTATGGATGAAATTTCGTCGGCTTCTCAGGAGCAGAGCGCGGGTATTGAGCAGGTCAATCAGGCGATTACTCAGATGGATGAAGTGACCCAGCAGAACGCGGCGTTGGTTCAGCAGGCATCCTCAGCGGCGAGTTCGTTGGAAGAGCAGGCAGCCAAACTTGAAAGCGTTGTTTCCTCCTTCCGTTTGGTTGAAGGGCAGGCGAGTGGCCATCGAGCGCCTTTGACATCGTCTAAGCCGCAGGCGGCATTGCTTCGTCCAGCGCTGTCTAACAAAGCCAAGGCTAACGCTGATCAAGAGTGGGAAGCGTTTTAAGCCTATAGCCCACAGGGCTTCTACGTCGGCCTTAAGCGTTTGTCGCGCTTAAATTAAGCCATACTCTTTTGTTTACGCAAACGCCACCGCCTTCACTACGTGAGGGCGGTGGCGTTATCTATTGCGTTAATTAACGTGATGCACAGCTCTACTTTAACAATACATCTATAACGAGCTTGACCTACGGCCGATCATGCAAGTCGAGCAGGGCTACTCAGCTTTTCGACGGACTGCGACACATTCTGAGCTCCGGTCAAAATTTCACCCACTATTGATTCAATCTCTCCAATACTCTCCTGGCTCTTTTCGCTATTGTTAACAACATCCTGCATTGCTTGAGAGGTTTTCTCTACCAGGGCACTATTTTCTTGAAGCACGCGCGTGATTTTCGCCACCGCTTCACTTGACCCCTTAGAAAGCTGGCGTACTTCGTTGGCCACAACAGCAAAGCCGCGTCCCTGCTCACCAGCGCGTGCTGCTTCAACTGCGGCATTTAGTGCGAGAAGGTTGGTTTGATCGGCAATTTTTGAGATATCACCTGTCATTTTATTGATTTGCTCAGATTGCTGATTCAGGGCGTACATCAACTTTTGGGCTTCAGCAAGCGTTTGTGCTGCTTTTTCAGAGCCTTTAAGCACGCTATCAAGATGTTTCAAACCATTTTGCGCAATGTTCTCTGTTTGTGAAGAAATGCTCTGTGTCGAAAGTACGGCTTGGTGCGCGGATTCGCTTTCGTTAACTGCCTGAGTGACGTCAGTGGCAAATTTGACTATCTTCGTTACGCTGCCTTGCTTGTCTTTGATCGGATTATAGGTTGCTTCAAGCCAGAGCGTTTTGCCTTGAGCATCAAGGCGTTCGAATTTACCCTTCATAAACTCGCCGTTCGCAAGTTGTTGCCAAAAATCAGGGTGATCTCGATAGAACTCATCGGGGCATAGCTTACGGTGATGGCTACCTATTAATGCTTCCTTATGATAACCAACCGTTTGTTCAAAATTTTCATTGGTATCTAAAATAGTGCCATCAGGAGTGAACTCTATTACAGCCATCGAATAATCCAGCGCTTGTAAAATAGCGTCTTGCCTTTCTGCTTCCTGATGTTTTTGAGTTACATCGTTGGCCACTTTGAAAACCCGGGTCACTTGACCTCGACGGTTTTTTATCGGCAGATAAGTGGCTTCCAACCAAATTTCATGCCCTTCAGCGTCTAAATGACAAAATGTGCCTTGATGGCTTTCGCCTGCCGCTAATGAACGCCAAAACCGATCATACTCAGGCGAGTTCGTTGCATGTGTACTGCATAAAATACGGTGATGCTGGCCACGTATTTCATTTAGTGGATAACCCACCGTGTCAAGAAACAGTTGACTTGCGTCTAAGATAGTGCCGTCGCTCTTAAAAAGAATACAGGCCGTGTGTTCAAACAGGGCTTTCTGAAGGCTGCCGGAAAGGCTTTTACTCAACATAAAACGTCCAGTGTCAATTTTTGCTTAAGATACCTCCAGGAAATGCTGTACACAATGTACAAGTTCAACGCTATTTCAAGGTAAGCAGATTGACAATGAATTCATGGCTGATATTAAGGGCCCTTGCCGTTGGCCAATATCGACCTTCCGTCGTTCCCGCCAATGTCGGCTTTCGATTCACGTCTTTGTGCTCGCAATAACAGGGTAGCCAGTTCGCTAAAGCCGATTCCCCCGCGTTGTGCAAGAAGGTAGCGCGGATGGTGTGTCATCCGGTCTAGCCACCGGCCGATATTGGCCACACCGAAAGTGTGCGTCAGGTAAGCAAACATGGATTCGTCGTTGGGTGAATCCCCGACAAAAGCGACGTATTGCTGAATATTCGGCTCGGTTAAGCCATATTTTTGCTGTAAAAGACGTTGCGCCATCGCTTGTTTGCTGTAGTCACCGAACCACGCATTGATATGAATGGAGCTAGCGCGGGCATTAGCCCCTGCCTCGCGAAACGTTGCTAACGCTCGGTCAATGTCTTCGGCAGATACGCCGCTTACATCCTGGCCGTGATCTAACGCGACATCGGACAACCGGTAGGGTTGATCTTTTGCTAACCGGAGCGCGGGTACACATGCCATGGCGACTTCAGCGATGTTAAGCAACCGTTGCCGGCTGGCGAGCCCAGCTTCTGGAGTATCCCAACTATGGAATTCGACCTTGCCGGTAGGATCGCGGACGAAATAAAAGGCGCCATTTTCACCGATCACGGCAGGCACGGGCCAGAGCCGAATCATTTGATCGCACCAGCCGGCACAGCCTCCCGTTACTGGTATCACATCGATACCGGCGTCCTCCAGACGGTACAGTGCGGCAAGTGTTTCGGGCAGTAGGCGGCCATCCGTGGTGAGTGTGTCGTCCACATCGGTCAGGAGGTAGCGAATAGAGGTGAGGTTGTCGGCAAGAGGCATCACGTGTCCGGTGTTGTATCAATCGTCAGTTAATCAAGTTTAATGTCGATGGGGGCGTGTTGGTTAATCCGTTGTAGAGTGTTGGGGCAATAGCGGCGCGACGTCATTCGGTCAGGCGCACGCCGCTGGCCGGATCGAACAGGTGTAGGGCGTCGGGGGGCAATCGCAGCGGCAGATGTGCGTCGCGCCAAACGTTCGGCGTGCCGTGCAAGCGCAGGGCGACGTTGGTCTCAACACTATTGAAGCGTCCGTGTACCAGAGTCTCGGCGCCCAGTGGCTCAACCATGTGAACGACAAATTGGATGTCGGCGGGCTCCCCTTGCTTGGCCACCACCAAATGCTCGGGCCGAATACCCAGCGTCACGTCGCGGCCGTCTGTCCCTGCGGGCGCATTGGGGCATTCCACGAGTAGGCCTTGGCCCAGCTCCAGCATGCCGCCGCGCAACCGCGCAGGCAGGAAGTTCATGTTGGGAGAGCCGATAAATCCCGCGACGAAGACCGTTCGCGGACGCTCGTAGATTTCCATGGGTGTGCCTACCTGCTCGGCCACGCCGGCGTTCATCACCACCAAGCGGTCGGCCATGGTCATCGCCTCCACTTGGTCGTGGGTGACATAGAGCGAGGTGGTGCGCAGCTCCTGCTGCAGGCGCTTGATCTCCAATCGCATCTGCACGCGCAGCTTAGCATCCAGGTTGGACAACGGCTCGTCGAATAGAAAAGCGGCGGGGCTGCGCACCATGGCGCGCCCCATGGCAACGCGTTGGCGCTGGCCGCCTGACAGCTGGCCCGGCCGGCGGTCGAGTAGATCCGACAACTGCAGGACGCCCGCCGCCCAATTCACGCGCTTTTCGATGTCAGCCTTCGACATTTTCCGCATCTTCAGGCCATAGGCCATGTTCTGGCGCACACTCATGTGCGGGTATAGCGCGTAGTTCTGGAACACCATGGCAATGTCGCGGTCTTTGGGCTCCAGATGATTGACCACACGTCCGCCGATCTCGACCGTGCCTTCGGTGATTTCCTCCAGGCCTGCCACCAAGCGCAGCAGGGTCGATTTGCCGCATCCGGACGGACCGACGATGACGACAAACTCGCCGTCATGGACGGTCAGGTCGATGCCGTGGATGACGTGGGTGGTGCCGTAGGATTTGCGAACGTTGGACAGTGTGATTGAGGCCATGTTTTTTGTGTTTTCCCTTACTTTTACTTTTCGACTTCGACCAAGCCTTTGACGAACAGCCGCTGCATGATCACAACCACCGCCACTGGCGGCAGCATGGCGAGGATGGCCGCTGCCATGGCGAGATTCCACTCGACGACATCGTCTCCCACCGCGATCATGCGCTTGATGCCCATGACGATGGTGTACATGCTCTCGTCCGTGGTGACGAGTAGCGGCCACAGGTACTGGTTCCAGCCATAGAGGAACAGAATGACGAATAGCGCCGCCATGTTGGTGCGCGACAGCGGCAGAAGCACGTCTTTGAAGAACCGCAGCGGGCCGGCACCATCGATGCGCGCCGCCTCTACCAGCTCATTGGGCACCGTCATAAAGAACTGACGAAATAGGAAGGTGGCGGTAGCTGAGGCGATCAGCGGTACGATCAGGCCAACGTGGGTGTTGAGCATCGACAGGTCAGCGATCACTTCGTAGGTGGGCAGGATGCGCACCTCCACAGGTAGCATGAGCGTGGCGAAGATCAGCCAGAAACATACCATGCGCAGCGGAAAGCGGAAGTAGACCACTGCAAAGGCTGACAGGATGGAGATGACGATCTTCCCCACTGCGATACCCAGCGCCATGACCGCACTGTTGATCAGCATCGGCCCCACCGGCGCGGCGCCTGGGGCGGCGGTGCCTTCCAGAATGACGCGCGCGTAGTTATCGAAGAAGTGTGTGCCGAAGGTCATCGGCACACCGGCAATCAGGGTTGTGGTGTCGTGGCTGGAGGCGACTAGAGCAACGTAGATGGGAAAGATCGTCACCACTAAGCCAAGCAGCAGCACAGCATGGGTGAAGAAAGTCCACAGCGGGCGTCGTTCGACCATCAGTACTGCACCTTGCGTTCGATGTACTTGAATTGGATGGCCGTTAGGCCGATGACGATCACCATCAGCACTACTGACTGCGCCGCCGAACTGCCAAGGTCGAGACCAATGAAACCGTCCTTGAATACCTTGTAGACCAGGATTTCGGTGGCGGTACCAGGGCCGCCCTGAGTGACGGTGTGGATCACGCCAAAGGTTTCGAAGAAAGCGTAGACCAAGTTGACCACCACCAGGAAAAAGGTCGTCGGCGACAGCAACGGAAACATCACACTGAAGAAGCGGCGGGCCGGTCCGGCACCGTCGATAGCGGCTGCCTCTATCAGCGAGCGCGGAATGGACTGCAACGCTGCCAGGAAGAAAATGAAGTTATAGGCAATGCGCGGCCAGGCCGCCGCCGTGATGACCAGGGCCATAGCTTGCTCGCCATTGAGGTAGTGATTCCAGTTGTAGCCGATGGTGCGTAACGCCAGCGCTAGTACCCCGTTCGACGGATTGAACAGGAACAACCACAGTACGCCGGCCACCGCCGGGGCTACCGCATAGGGCCAGGTCAGCAACAGCTGATAAGTGCGCTTGCCGCGTAGTACCCCATCGGCCATTACCGCCAACAGCATAGCCACCACCATGGTCACCACGGTGACGCCGATGCTGAACAAGGCAGTATTGATCATGACCTCATAGTAAGCGGGGTCGGTGAACAGCGCGACGAAGTTGTCGAACCAGACGAACTCGGACGATAGACCGAAGGCATCCTCGACCAGAAATGACTGCTTCAGCGCCTGCGCCGCCGGCCAGATGAAGAACACGATGGTCACGGCCATCTGTGGCAGAACCAGTAGATAGGGCAGCCAGGGGTTCTTGAAGGTGACATTCTTGTGCATGGGTATCGTCTTGTCGGAAGGACAAGTGGCGGCCAGCGAAGAGTTCGCCGCCCGCCACGTCGATGAAAGACTTAATCGTTGGCGCTCTCGAACTTGCGTAGCAGCTTGTTGCCCTGCGTGACAGCGTCGTCCAGGCCTTTTTGAGGTGTCTTTTTACCGACGAAGATGTTTTCCATTTCCTGCTCAATGATGTCGCGAACCTGGACGAAGTTGCCCAGGCGAAGGCCCTTGGAGTTGGCTGTCGGCGGATTCAGCGTCAACTGCTGTACGGCCACTTCCTTGCCCGGCTTGCTGGCGTAAAGGTTGCGCTCCTCGGCGAGTTCGAAAGCAGCGTCAGTGATGGGCACATAGCCGGTATTGCTGTGCCAGAAGTACTGCGCCTCGGCGCTGGACAGGTACTCGAAGAAGTCGGCGACACCCTTATACTCGGCCTCGTCGTGGCCATTGAGGACCCACAGCGTGGCGCCGCCGATGATGGAGTTTTGCGGCTCCTTTACCTCGTTGGCGTAATAGGGCAGCTTGGTTACACCCCACTCGAAATTGGTGCCCTCTGCGAAGGTGTCGTAGTAGGCGGAAGAGTTCATCACGGCCCAGCACTCGCTATTCATGAATAGCGGGTTGGAATCGCCACGGCGGCCGCCGTAGACGAAGATGCGGTCCTCCTGCCAGTCGGCTAGGTTCTGCATGTGCCCGACCTGGAAGTCCGAGTTGATCGTGAGCTCAGTGCTCAGACCGCCGAAGCCGTTGGCTTGGGTGGCGATAGGTTTGTCGTGCCAAGCTGACATGTTCTCGATCTGCACCCAGGACGGCCAGCCGGTAGTGAAACCGCAGGTAGCGGCATCGGCGTCTATAATCTTTTGCGACATGTCCGCTAGCTCGGTCCAGGTTTGGGGCGGCTGGTTCGGGTCGAGCCCCGCCTTCTTCATGGCGTCTTTGTTGTAGAACATGACCGGCGTCGAGGAGTTGAACGGCAGTGACAGCAGCTTGCCGTCCTGTGTCGTGTAGTAGGACGCCACCGCGTCCAAGTAAGGCTCAGAAGAGAAGTCTTTGTTGCCGGTCTCCTGCATCAGCTCGTGGACCGGATAGATCGCACCATGAGCGTTCATCATGGTGGCGGTGCCGACTTCAAACACCTGCACGATGTGCGGCTGCTCTTCGGCGCGGAAGGCGGCGATGGCGGTGGTCATGGTCTCGGTGTAATTGCCCTTGTAGACCGGCTTCACCTCATACACGTCCTGAGAATTATTGTATTCGGCCACCATCTTCTCGACGGTCTCGCCGAGTTGCCCGCCCAGCGCATGCCACCACTGGATTTCTTGCGCGGCTTGGGCCTGCACGGCTATCGCTGACAAAACCAGTGTGGCTACTGTTTTACGCAACATAATCTGCTCCATCGATTAGTCTTGAGATGACTGCTTAGGCGAACAACCACCTGTCGCCCGATGCTGAGGAGCATCTCAACAGAGGTTTGTTTCATTTGAAGGACAATAAGCTTTCAAATGAAAGACACTTTTTGCCAACGTGTGCCAAAGCGGTGCTGAAGGAAGTGAAGTTGAGGGGTAAGAACAACGAACATTAGCGAATGCCCGAACGTAAGAACGACTGCACAAACTGACGCTGAAATAGCAAAAAGGCCACTAATAGCGGGGCGATGCTGAGTAGGGTAGCGGCGCTAACGGTTGCCCAATTCACGCCAGTTTCCGGTGCTGAGAAGACCCCAAGCCCCACCGTCAATGGGCGGCTTTCCACTGAGTTTGTGACCACCAGCGGCCAGAGGAAGTTATTCCAGTGGTGGCTGATCGAGACGAGCCCATACGCCAGATAGGTGGGTTTGGCTAACGGTACGTAGACCTTCCAAAGAATCGCCATCCAGCCGCAGCCTTCAATTCGTGCGGCGTCTTCAAGTTCGCGAGGAATGGTCTTGAACGTTTGACGTAAAAGAAAGATGCCGAACGCGCTGGCGACGTAGGGCAACCCCACACCGGTGAGTGTGTCGATCAAGCCCAGTTCGCTGGCGATGCGGTAGTTTTCAACAATCAATACTTCAGGAAAGACAAACAGCTGGATCAGCACCAGCATGAAGAGCAGGTTTTTGCCCGGAATTGGAAAGCGGGCAAACGCAAAACCGGCCAACGTACACACCACGAACTGCGCCAGTACCACGCCAGTGACCAGCGCAAAGGTATTGAGGTAGTAACGCGCAAAGGGGGCCTGCGTCCATGCGTCGATAATATTGGAAAGCGTCAGCGGCGCGGTTAGATCAAACGTCACCATAAAGGCGGGCGGATGGAAGGCCGCCCAAAAGGCATAAAGGAGAGGAAAAATCCAGATCAGTGCCAGTAGCCAAGCGGCCAGTGTTTCCAGGCTGGGGAGGCGTAGGCTCGTGAAGGTAAGCGCGTTGGATGTAGAAGCAGTCGCAGGGCGCATGAGAGTCTCAACGTGACGGTTAGCGATCTATTGATAGTGGGTTCGGCGGTCGAGAACCGTGAACTTTAGCGTTGCCACCAAGGCAAGCACCAGCAATATCACTACGGTAATGGTGGCGGCGTAGGTGCGATCAAAAAATGAAAACGCGTTTTCGTACACGTAATAAAGCAACAAGTTTGTGGCGTTATTGGGGCCACCCTTGGTGAGAATGAACAGATGATCCACGACCCTAACCGCGTTGATGAGGGCATTGATCAACACGAATAGCGTGGTCGGCATTAAGAGTGGAAACGTGACGCGCCAGAAAAAGCTCCAACGACTCGTGCCTTCCAGATCGGCTGCTTCTTTGAGCTCCGGCGCCATGCTTTGCAAGGCGGCGAGATAAAAGATCATGAAAAAGCCGGCTTCTTTCCAAACGCTCATCACGATCACGGAACTTAACGCCACATTGGGATCGCCCAGCCAGTTGATGCCGCTGATGCCCACTATCGAAAGCAGTTTATTGAACAAGCCGATCTGCGGTGCGTAGAAGAACATCCAAATATTGGCCGCCGCGATCATCGGCAAAATAGTGGGGGTAAAGTACGCCATACGAACCATACCGCGACCGGGCAGGCGTGCGTTAACCAGCAGTGCCATCCCGAGGGCTAGCGCGATGGAGGTGGGAATGGTGCCGAGTGCATAGAGAAAGTTATTGCGCGCCACCTGCCAAAAGGTGGTGTCGGAGAGCAGGTCCTGGTAGTTTTCCAGCCCCACGAACGTTCGCGGCTCTCCACGAAAGCTGGGTATATAGAGGCTATTGATCAGCGTGTTAGCCGTGGGTAGGTAGGCAAACGTGATGAGGAGAATCGCCGCAGGTAGCAGCAATAACACGCCATAAAACTGCATACCGCGATACGCATTCAACGAATACATGTCGCACCTCTTACGTTGGGTCGAGGCGGGGTACCATCGATCATCGAAGAAAAGGCTCCCCACGCGCCACTCATTAGGGGAGCCATGTCGTTTCGCATTTAACGCGCGTAGCGGCGTAGAACACTTTCGGCTTCACGTTGTGCTTGCGCGAGGGCGTCGGCAGGTGACATCTGCCCGGTGAGCGCGGCCTGTACCGCATTGTCGAGCGCCTGGCGAATACGCCCGCCTTGGTAGGTGGAGAGCTCGGCCGTAGCATGCTCTAACTGATCGCGAGCAACGGCAGCCGGCGGGAACGTCTCAACGTACTCTTCTAGCGCGTCCGTGGCGTAAGCATCGGGGCTGACGCCCATGTAACCGGTTTCAATCGACCAAGTAGCGGCACGCTCGGGCGCGGTCATCCAACGGATAAAGGTCATCGCGGCCCGTTGCTCTTCTTCACTGCTGTCCTTGAAAAGGTAAAAATTACCGCCGCCGGTAGGGCTCCCGCGTTGGGTTTTCATCGGCAACATGGCCACACCGAAATCAAAGTCGGCCTGATTGCGTACCGCCGTCAAATTGCCGGTGGAATGCCACATCATGGCCGTGGACTGCTCAAGAAAATTTTGCCGCAGCGTGCCCCACTCCAAGGCCCCATCGGGCATGGCGTTGTGTTCGTTAGCCAAAGACACCCAGTATTCCAGTGCTTCAACGGCGGCTGGGTCGTCAAAGTAGACTTCCGTGCCATCAGCACTCATCAGACGGTGGCCGTTCTGGAACGCCAATGCCTGAAACATCCAGTACGGGTAGCCGGTCGAGGGGATCATCACACCCCATTGTTCCCCGTTTGAGGCGTCACGCACGGCGGCTGCCATTTGGGCCATTTCGTCCCAGTTTTCCGGCGGCGTGTCTGGGTCCAGACCCGCGTCAGCAAAGGCTTCTTTGTTCCAGTACATGACGATGGTGGAACGCTGGAAAGGAATCCCATACGTCTTTCCGTCAACTTGGCCGTTTTCCATCAATGCCGGGTAGAAGCTATCTAACCAGGCACGTTCCTCATCGGTTTCGACGACCTCATCGAATGCCATAATCGCGTCTTGTTCCAGCAGTTCATAAAGGTCGATAGAAAACATGACCGATAGCTGCGGGGCTTCGCCTGCTTCGATGGCGGACATGGCCCGAACACGAGTGTCGTCATAATTGCCGGCATAGATGGCATCGACGTTAATGTCGGGATGCTGGGCTTCAAAATCCTCGACAAGACCGTCAACGACGGCGGTGAGCTCGCCGCCGACGGCAACCGGGTAGTACATGGTCAGCTCGACCGGATCATTGGCCATAGCGCTCTGGGTGCTAAGTAAACCGGCGGCGAGAGTGCTCAACGCGAAAGGAAGTCGGGTACGCATAAGAACTCCTAAGAAGCGGGTGAATCGAGGGTGATACGTTCGGATGGCATTGGCGTGGTATCGCCATTGCCGTTTAAGCGGTCAGAGACCGCGGAAAAGGGCAGGGGGTGTATATCGTCACGGCGTAGGCCGTCCTGCCCAAAAACATGCGCAGCTTTTGCGGGCCAGCTAAGACGAAACAACTGCCCGACTGGCAAGGGATGTTGGCCCGCAAGACGAATACGTACTGTCTGATCGCCAACGCGAAAACGCCCGATGGTATCGGCACCCAAATATTCGCTGTCGATCACGGTGGCAAGGATGCCCGATGCCGAGGGGGCATGCAGCGAGACATCTTCTGGGCGAATGCCCAAATGCCCCCCAACGGCGGCCCTGGGAGCAACAGCGATACTCGGTTCGCCTTGCACGGTCGCTCCATGCTCGCCGTCTTCGAGCGCGAGCAGGTTCATCGCGGGGCTGCCGATAAAGCTGGCGGCAAAAGTTGAGGTGGGGTATCGATAAAGCTGTTCCGGCGTACCGTCCTGCACAATACGGCCGTTCTCCATCAGAATGACACGATCCCCCATGCTCATGGCTTCGACCTGATCATGGGTGACATACACGACGGTCATATCGAGGCGTGTCTGTAGTGCCTTGATTTCACGACGCATCTCACCGCGTAGGCGCGCATCGAGGTTGGAGAGGGGCTCATCCATCAGGCAAATCGGGTGCTCGGAAATGATGGCGCGCGCCAATGCCACACGCTGACGCTGACCGCCTGATAGCTGGGCAGGTTTGCGGTTAAGGTAGGCGGTTAAATCCACCAGTTCCGCTACGCGCTCAAGGTGTTTACGTTGTTGTGCTTTCGGCACTTTACGGCTACGCAGGCCGAACACGATATTGTCGGCAACGCTTAGATGGGGAAACAGAGCATAGGACTGAAATACCATGCTTAGGCCACGGTCGCCGGGCGGTAAATTAGTGACGTCACGTTGCTGGATATGAATGCGACCTTGGCTTGCCTGCTCAAGGCCCGCGATCATACGTAAGGTGGTCGATTTACCGCAGCCGGATGGTCCTAGAAGAATGACAAATTGCCCCGGGTCGATGGCGAAGCTAATGCGATCGACAGCCGTGGTGCTGCCCCAGGATTTGCTGACGTGATCAAGCTGAATCATGAAATGACGCCAAAAAGTGATGAGCTAAAAAGAGCAACGGTTAACGTAGCCGCTCTCTCATGACAGTTGGGCGTCAGTTCAGTGAGGGTTTTATGACGTTTTCGAGAATGGGGTAACTGGCCAGCCTTTAAGTGAAGCCGAGGTCGAGTTTTGGTTCGATTAGCCAACGGTAATGCGTTGGCACGTCAACGCCGCAAAGACCGCGATCACAAAAGAAACGGCCAAAAGCCTTCACCGGAAAATCGGCATTAGAAAAGCCAGTTCTGGGAAAGTCAGTACTAAGTAGCACTCATGGTACTGTTTCATAGTGCTTTCCTGCTGGGTTCAACTTGCCAGGGTTGCCTGCTTTTATCGATTTTTACTCAGCGTTATCAACGCTCTCCAGAAAGCGGTAACCCACGCCGGGCTCCGTCTGAATGTAACGTTGTTCCGTTGGGTCATCTCCCAGCTTTTGTCTTAGCCTGCCAATGAGAATTCGCAAGTAATGGGTATCCTGGGTATGGGTCGGCCCCCAGATATCTTTTAAGAGCTGCGATTGCGTGACGATTTTTCCGGACGCAAGCATCAGAACTTTCAAAACAGCGAATTCTTTGGGCGTGAGTCTGACCGAGTTGCCGTCCACCGTGATTTTTCGCATAGAAAGGTCGATATGTAATGTGCCATCGTCAAAAATTGCCGATGCATCGTTGGATGCACCACGGTTACGCCCATTATGGCGCAGCTGCGTTCTGACGCGGGCCAGTAACTCATCCACACCGAATGGCTTGGTTACATAGTCATTGGCGCCGAGGTCGAGCGCCTTTACTTTTTCCAGCTCCCGGTCGCGGACTGACAGAATGATGACCGGAACCGTGGACCACTCGCGAAGGGCGGCGAGCACATCGGAGCCATCCATATCCGGCAGCCCAAGATCCAAAATCACAAGGTCCGGCGAATGCCTGGCACACAAACCCAGCCCGGTTTCGCCATTTTCGGCCTCTAGTAGCTCGTAACCCTCGGTTTTCAGACTGATCAGAAGGAAATGCCGAATTTGCGGTTCGTCGTCGATAATCAGAATGCAGGGCTTTTCCCGGTTGTATGTTGGAACAGTCATTGACTCGGTTCTCGGTTAGACGTTGGCTCCGGTGATTCTATCAAGGGAAGAGCAATTTCGATGGTGGCGCCGCGATTATTTGGGCCTGACAGTGCCCGAATACGCCCGCCATGAGCGCCAATCATGCCGTGACAGATGGCGAGCCCAAGACCGCTACCATGGGGGCCACGGTCACCCTCGCCGCCGGTGAAGAACATATCAAATACCTGTTCCCGTTGATCTTCGGGAATACCAGGACCTTCGTCAGATACGGCGATAATGAGCTCATCGTTTGTCTGAAAGGCGCGAATACTCAGCGTCGATCCGTCTGGAGCAAACTTCGCCGCGTTTTCAAGCACGTTTACCAACGCTTGCTCGATAAGCGCAGGGTGCACGTAGAGTAAGGGCAAATCATCAGCCACGTCGCGCTCTAACCGCACCTTATCCATCAAGCTTCTAGTGCGTCTCAAGGCTGAAGACAGGATGTCCGTCAATGCAATCCAATCTCGCTCAATCTTGAGCGTTCCGTGACCAAGTTTCGTCATGTCGAGGAGGTTGCGGATGTAACGATCCAACCGCTCACCTTCTCCCAAAACCGAATCCAGAAGACTTTCCCGATCTTCGTTTGAAAGCCGGTTTGACATGGCTTTCAAGGTGCTCGCCGAGCCGATCATGGAAGAAAGCGGGGTGCGCAGATCGTGCGAAATTGAGGACAGCAGCGCCGAGCGTAGCCGTTCGGTTTCTTCGACCACCCGTGAAGCGGAGAGATTGGCAGCCAGTTGAGTTCGAAACCACGCCAGCCCCAGTTGGTGCACATAAACGCCGATGGCAAGCCCTCGATAATACTCAGGCGACATATCGTTCACCCACAAACCTAGAACGGCGTAGACCTCTCCATCCGCCTCGATAGGTTCAAAGCGCCACGGTAAGCTGTTCAGCGTATCCGAGAAAGCACCGCTGGGTTTCCCATTGCGCATTGCCCAGTCAATCGCCGAGTAAGCTGCTTCATTTAGCGACTGTGTTGGCCCACTCTGGGTGGCCACTTCC
Source organism: Vreelandella salicampi (assembly GCF_013415105.1). Classification (GTDB taxonomy): domain Bacteria; phylum Pseudomonadota; class Gammaproteobacteria; order Pseudomonadales; family Halomonadaceae; genus Vreelandella; species Vreelandella salicampi. The sequence continues at coordinate 90,427 of NZ_JACCDF010000014.1, read as the reverse complement.
AGCTCGTTGTTGTCCGGGCTGCGTGGAACAATCACGAGAGGGATCTTCAGTTGCGCGTAAAGCACTTCAGTAGCTTCATTCTGTACCGATGTAATATCGGGTGCGGAGGCGAGGCGACGCGTGAATTGGAGGTGCGCGTCTGTCAGGTCATTTGAGGCCCGCAGCATCTGAACCTGATCTCTGAGCCTGCCAGCGAGATTGCCGCCACTTACCGCAATAATGAGGAAGAACACGACGGTGAGGAGTTCATCCGTATCCACCATGTGAAAGGTCAGACGGGGTTCCGTAAAGAAAAAGTTGTAAGCCAGAAAGCTCAGCATGGCGGTCACTAACGCGGCCCGAATGCCCGTTTTGGCGGCAACCCAGAGCACCGATGTCAGAAAGATCAGAGATAGGTTTCCGAGAGGCAGGACATCTTGAAAACCCATTGACACAGCCGTCGCGGCAACAACACTAGCGACCGCCCAAGCATAGTCACTCCCCCTTGTTTGCCTGACGGTCACTTCGGTCAGGCGCCGACGATGCTTACGTGGCACCGGGATAAAAGTGACCTCAAAAGCCTCGGCCTGTTTCAGTAGACGGCGGCTAGTAGATTTACGCAAATGCCACCAACGAGTGTAGGAACGGCCCAGAATCAGTGTGGTGACGTTCTGTTCCCTTGCGAATGCCAAAATTTCTTCCGCTACATCGTAACCGCGAAGGGTTCTGACTTCCGCCCCCAACCTGGAAGCCAAGTCAAATACCTTTTCCAAGCGCTGACGTTCAGCAGGACCCGCACGGCCATTGTCGACCGTGACGACGGTCCAGGGCGCTTTGCGACGATCCGCAATTCGCCGTCCGGCTCGAATCAGTGTTTCGCCCTGACCCGAGCCGTCTACGGCGACCAACATTCGCGATCGAATGTGCCACGGACCCTCGATGCCTCGGGATTGCATACTCTCTCGGACATCCGCATCCAGGCGTTCAGCGATGGTCTGAACCGCCAGTTCCCGAAGAGCTGATAGGTTCGAGGGGGAGAAATAGCCATCCATGGCGGCGCGAGCCTGCTCGGGCACATAGACCTTGCCCTGTTTCAGGCGCTCCAGTAGTTCTGAGGGGGTGAGGTCCACCAGCACGATGTCTCTCGCCCTTTCCAGCATCGAATCAGGCACGGTTTCCCGCATTCGCACGCCGGTAATACCCGCGACCACATCCGAGAGACTCTCCAGGTGCTGAATGTTGACCGCAGTCCAGACGGCAATGCCTTGGTCCAGCAACTCTTCGATGTCTTGGTAGCGACGAGGATGGCGGGTGCCCGGAATATTCCGGTGCGCTAACTCATCCACCAGTAGCACGTCTGGCTTACGCTTGAGTGCTGCGTCCAGGTCAAACTCATGAAATGGCTTGCCAGAGTACTCAATTTCTTTGGCCGGCAGCTGCTCTAGGCCCTCACACAAGGCCAAGGTTTCTGATCGCCCATGGGTTTCGGCCACGCCAACGACAACATCGACGCCTTGCCGCCGTAATTCGTGGGCAGCCTGGAGCATCTGGTACGTTTTCCCCACGCCAGGTGCTGCGCCAAGAAAGACTTTAAGCCCGCCACCCGCTTCGCGCTCCTGTGCCTTCAGAAGCGCATCGGGATTGGGGCGATTTTGGTCGCCTTGATTCAATCTAGGGTCTCCTTACCATCCATTTGTTGGGAGTTCTCTGCTACCAGATTAAGGTTCACTTCCTACCCCGTAAAAATGCCGTAAAAATTCAACGGCTGCCGTCCTAAATCGCCTACAGATATGGTTTGCTTATGCTTTGGTAAAGCAAATTTGGCCTTAAAAGGGGCTCGCGGGCCATGAAACCATTTCGACTAGATCAACGTATGGCTGTACACATGGTAATCGCTTCTGCCTGGCTTGTTTTTTTGGTCATAGCAAATCAACAGGCATCTCAGCCGGAGGTGTCGATTTTCTCGTATTTGGCTTTCGTCGTGTTTTTTGCTTTGGGGCATGGTGCCAAATGGGAGCAGAGCGTGAGTCGTGTTGATAGCATGCAGAGGGAAGCTTGTGATGAATTGGAATAGCGTGAGCGATCGCTGGCACCATTGGGCGCCTATCTTCAAAGTGTTGGCCATGCTGTGGCTTGTGCTTGCGGCTTTTATGACCATTCCGCTTACGGTATTGCTGTTGGAAGGTGAAGCCGATGCCTTGGCGTTCGCGCAGTCTATCGGCATTGTGTTGTTGGCCGTAGGCGTGGTAGGCGTCTCGACATGGCGCATGCCGTTAGCACTTAAACCTTGGCAAATGTTCTTGGTGACCACTTTGAGCTGGGTGTCCATCAGTGGTTTTGCCAGCTTGCCTTTGGCATTGGGGGCACCGCAACTGAGCTTTACCAATGCCGTTTTCGAGTCAGTGTCGGCGATCACGACCACCGGTTCCACGATCCTCGTGGGTATTGAACACCTGTCCGATGGGCTCAAGCTTTGGCGTGGGCTGATGCAGTGGTTGGGTGGTATTGGCATTATCGTCATGGGTATCGCTATCCTCCCGCTGTTAAAGGTCGGCGGGATGCGGCTATTTCATACTGAATCGTCCGACTGGTCGGACAAAGTCATGCCAAGAACAGGGGGCATTGCCAAAGCGACCCTGAGTATTTACTGCTTTATCACTTTTACCGCAATACTGGCTTATTGGCTGGGTGGCATGACGATTCTCGATGCCGTTGTGCATGCCATGACGTCCGTTGCGACCGGTGGGTTTGCTAACTCCGATGCCTCGTTTGGGGCTTACGCCGAAAGCCCTCATCTTCTTTGGATGGGAAGCCTGTTCATGCTTGGCGGGTCATTGCCTTTTGTGCTCTATATCCGTTTTTTGCGCAGTTCACGCTCAGCGCTCTGGCGAGATCAGCAAGTTAGAGGGTTACTGATGCTGCTTGTCAGCGTCATTGCCGGATTGACGTTTTGGCGGATTCAATCGGGGACTGACGCGTTCGAGGCGCTAACGCACACCACGTTTAATGTGATCTCAGTTGTAACCACCACCGGCTACGCCTCCGACGACTACACCAAGTGGGGCGCACTTGCGGTTGTGGCGTTTTTCTATCTGACGTTCGTCGGCGGCTGCAGTGGCTCCACCAGTGGTGGCATGAAGATTTTCCGTTTTCAGGTAGCCGCGCTGCTGTTGCGTAACCAGTTGCGCTATCTCATCCACGCCAACGGTGTTTTTCCCAATCGTTACAACGGACACCCGATGACCGATGATGTCACGCGCGGCGTGGTGGCGTTTTCGTTCTTCTTTTTTCTCACCATTGCCGGATTGGCATTAAGCCTCTCGTTGATGGGGCTGGATATGGTGACGGCACTTTCAGGCGCTGCCACCGCTGTGGCCAATGTGGGACCTGGGCTTGGCGATATTATCGGCCCTTCAGGCAATTTTGCCTCTTTGCCGAATGCGGCTAAGTGGCTTTTATGTATTGGTATGTTGATGGGGCGGCTGGAAATTCTGACTGTATTGGTCTTGCTAACGCCCATGTTCTGGCGCCGCTGAATATGAATCGTCGATCTCGACCCACCTGTGACTTGAGGGAACTACGGCTATGAAAATTATTATTCTCGGTGCTGGCCAGGTCGGCGGTACGTTGGCAGAGAACCTTGTGATGGAAGATAACGACATTACCGTGGTCGACACTGACGCGAACAGGCTGCGCGAATTACACACTAAACTCGATATTCGTACCGTTACCGGCGCGGGTTCCTATCCCATGGTGCTGCGCCAAGCGGGATGCGAAGATGCCGACATGTTGATCGCCGTGACGAATGCTGACGAAATCAACATGATCGCCTGCCAAGTGGCCCACACGTTGTTTCGCACCCCGACTAAAATTGCCCGGGTGCGGTCCACCGCCTACATGACCCGCAAGGGACTCTTCGCTCACGATGCGATCCCGGTCGACGTACTGATCAGTCCCGAACAGGTGGTCACCGACCACGTGCGCCGTTTGATTGAGCATCCTGGTGCGTTACAGGTGCTAGAGTTTGCCGGGGGGCTCGTGCAGTTAGTCGCGGTAAAAGCCATCTACGGCGGCCCTTTGGTAGGGCAAGACCTTGCCTTTCTGCGTCGCCATATGCCTAACGTTGATACCCGTGTGGCTGCGATCTACCGCCGTGATCGGCCGATTATTCCGCGTGGGGATACGGTCATTGAAGCCGATGATGAAGTCTTCTTCATCGCCGCGCGGCGCGACATTCGTTCGGTAATGAGCGAACTTAAGCGCGTCGAGGGCCACCATCACCGCATAGTGATCGCTGGCGGAGGGAACATTGGCGAGCGCCTAGCTGAATACTTGGAGCACAGCCATCAAGTCAAAATCATTGAGCATAGCCTTGAGCGCTGCACCCAGCTCTCCGAGCGGCTTGACCGCACGGTGGTGCTTCACGGCAGTGCCACCAGCAAACGAATGCTGGAAGAAGAAAATATTGAAGATTGCGATATTTTCTGCGCGCTGACCAACGACGAAGAAGTCAATATCATGTCGTCGCTTTTGGCCAAGCGCCTCGGGGCGAAGAAAGTGCTAACGCTGATCAATAACTCTGCCTACGTTGATCTCGTTCAGGGCGGTGATATCGATATTGCCATTTCTCCTCAACAGGTGACCATCGGCAGTTTGCTAACCCACGTGCGCCGAGGCGATATCGTCAATGTTCACTCGCTGCGACGTGGTGCGGCGGAAGCGATAGAGGCCATTGCTCACGGCGACAAGCATTCGTCGAAAGTGGTGGGCCGCATGATCAGCGAGATCGACTTGCCCGAGGGCACGACGATTGGGGCCGTGGTGCGCGGGAAAAAGGTGCTGATTGCCCACGGTGACGTTGAAATACAATCCGGCGACCACGTTATTTTATTTGTGATCGACAAACGCCGTATTCGTGATGTGGAACGGCTATTCCAAGTTGGGCTAACGTTCTTTTGACGTTAAGGATGGGAGTGATAATACCGCTCGTGTTTTGTGGTGATTCATCAATGAAGCACTCTTCCAGGCCTTAATAAGGTCATGGTAGATGTCCACCTATCGTCCGATAATTTTTGATTGCTCTTTAGATGGTGTTGCCCACCACTCAAATACCTTTCCGATTTGTCGCATGAATAAGGCACGTCATAAAAAATTGACGAGGCCCGTTATTACAAGCGCAGCGATAAGTTGAAAGGTAGTAACGAAGTATCCCTGTCTCAGATATAAAACATTTATTCGTTATTTTTTACCAGCGACTGTTACTTTTGATAGTATTATTCCTAATAAATATTATTAATTTCAATGTGTTAAGTGCTTTTTCTCTTCATTGGCACGGAAGCTGCTATCTACTTGGCGACTGCGAACGGAGAGCGTCATTCAAGGGTCCAGCGGTTGAAAGTCAGGACGATGTCGCGTGTTCGCAGGCTGCAGAAGATAAAACTAACGGAGACATGATCATGAAAAAGTATTTTGTAGTAGCGGGTACTCCTCTGCTGGCTATCGTAATGGCCATCTCCACGGCGAGTGCGAACCCCGGTGTTGGTACAGCTGACGAAGTAGATCAGGATGTCGATTCCAGGGCTATAGCCACGGGCGGCAATAGCGGCAATGCCAATGGTGGCGAAGGTTATGGAGAAGGCTTCGGTGGTAGTGTCTATTCCAATGTTGATGGAGGTTTCGGCGAAGACAACGACGATAACAGCCTTTCCAGCAGCGGTGATGGCACTGGCGGGGCTGCTAGCGGATCCGGCACGGGTGGTGCTGGTGGCACAACAGGTCGTGGCGGCGACGCCTGGGCTATGAGTGAGTCCTACAACACCTCTACGAATGTCATCTCAATGCAGGAGATGAGTTCTAATGTCAGTGGCGCTCGTATCGTTATCAATGGCGGTGCAGCGGCAGACGGTGCTGAAGGCGGAGACGGTGGTGACGCCTATGCCGGTAGCCTTGGCTTAGGCTTCGGCGGCGACGGTGGTGAAGGTGACGGTGGAAGAGGCGGCTACGCCAGATCCGCTGGCGGTGATGGTGGTAACGGCGGAAGAGCCGAGGGCTTTGGTGAAGGAGACGGTACCGGCAATGGTAGTGGTGGCAGTGCAAGCGCTAACAATGACGACACCGATGCCCAGGGTGGCACCGCAGAAGGTTATGCGTCTGTGCCAACAGGTGATTTCGAAGATGATAACACCAATAGTGCCACCAATGGTGGCAGCACTGCTGGCGGATCAACTGCTAGCTCTACAGTGGCAGGCGGTACCGCCGGTAGCGGATCTGGCACTGGTTCCGGCAGCGGTTCTGGCTCCGGCACCGCTGGTGACGGTGGTGATGGTGGCCTAGCCACGGCAGCCGGGGGTAACGGGGGTGCCGGTAGTGGCGGCAGCGGCGGCAACGGTCAAGGAACTGGTGGAGCAGCCACCGCGATGGCGGGTAATGGAGGATCAAGTGGCAACGGTGGCAGTGGCGGTACTGCCAGTCTGGCAACCGGCATGGCCAACGTGTCTGTTGGCGCTGGGGTGTTCGGTGGCATCAGCAACATGAACGTGTCCACCGGCCTCTACAACTCCCAGTTGGCTGGTACTAACGTCGCCGCTCACAGCAACGTGAGCATCGGCAACTGATAAGGAGCGCTTTCTGCGCTCTTACGAACTGGTAGCTGGTGGAGGGGAACTCCACCAGCTCCCTTGATGAACTGTCCCTATGGATCGGATACCGGGAGTTAAGGCTATGAAGGTGTCATCAGTCAGTTCAACTAATTTTTCTTTACTTCGCCCACCGCTGCAGTTGATGGCTATCGTTTTCTTCATGGTGCTGATCACATTAGGGGTGTCGCAGGCCCAGGCAGATAATCGCCATGCGCTTCAGGCGGAAGGCTTCGGTGCGATGGAAAGGATGGATCTAGAGGAGATGGGTAAGGCCCGCGCCAGAGAGGGTGAGGCGATCATCAACATCAATACGGTAAAAAGTGTCCAAAACATGAAATCCTCGGTGACGGATACATCCTTTGATATCGGTGGAGACATGGTTTCGGGCAACATCAGCTTCGCCCCCGATGCATTGGGAAGTTATAGCGGTACGGGAATCTTCAGCGCTGTGACAGGCAACGGAAACTCTATCAATAACGCCGTGGGCATCAGTGTCTTTATTGCCAACTGAGGCTTGGTCGGGTTCGCGGTTTTCCAGCCAGGAGATGACGTGCCATGAAACTGTCCAGGCATCTTTCCAAACAACTGTCCAGGCAACTGTTTAAGCAACTCTGCTGTGGTATGGCATCACTGCTGCTTACTGGAAGCACCTTGATGGCCCATGCCGGCCAAGTGGCCATTACTAATCGTTTCGGAAGTTTTCAGGTGGGGGCTAAAAGCCTGCAGGAGAAAGGCTGGGACAGAGTGATTCGGCAGCAGTACGACTTCAGCTGTGGTTCCGCATCCGTTGCAACGCTACTGACTTTCCATTACCAGCGTGAAACCACCGAGGCAGAGGTCTTCGAGAGCATGATACGAGCTGGGGACGCTGAGCAGATACAGCAACACGGCTTTTCCATGCTGGACATGAAGCGTTATCTGGATGCCCAAGGGCTCAATGCCGATGGGTTCAGGATCAGCTTGGATGACTTTCTGCAAATCGGGGTGCCGGCCATCACCATGGTAAACACCGGGGGCTACAAGCATTTCGTTGTCGTCAAGGGCATTGATGCCGACAATATTCTGGTGGGAGATCCCGCGGCAGGTACCCAGGTGTTGCCAAGGGAGTACTTCGAGATGCTGTGGAACGGATCGGTTCTGGGGGTGCGCGAAGCGATCGAGATTGCCCGTAACCACTTTAACCATGAGCAGGATTGGGCTGTACGCCCCGACTCACCGCTGTCGAGAGGTGTGAACCGCATCAGCATTGGTGCCAGCCTGTTGACACTACCTGCCAGCAATGAGATGGGTCGGTGATAAGGAGATATGAAGATGCTGTCGCGCGCTAGGATTATGCAAAGGGTAAGTGGAAAACGGTGGATAGGCGCCCTGTTGGTGCTGGCGACTGCGGGAGCTCAGGCGGCCCCTCTGGTAGAACATGATGCACATGCAGTAAATAGGCAATGGGCGCATGACTTTGATTATCAGGTACCGGTGACTCTCTATACTGAGATCTTGTTACTGTCTGTGGTGAGGGATGACTTCTATCGAGGAACCGTCATCGCCGAGAATGAACTCGATCAGATGCGGGCTGGGTTCAATGTTGGTGGGCTCGACGTGGATTTTGGGGCTAGGCTGCAGACGATGATCGATAATAGTATCGAGCTGATCTCGGTTGTGAACTTCACGAAGGCAGGCGTGGATATCGTGTCTCAGACGTTCCGAGATCCCTCTCTTTCAGCGAATCAAGTAGGGCCCGGTACTGGGCTTTCTATAACCGACATGACCCCCGCAGGTGTCGAGCTTTCAGGCCTGGCTGATTTTTCCGGCGTGGCTCTGAACGATCCCAAAGGCTTTACGGCGGCTTTGCACAATATCACACAAAACGCCATCGTCAGTGGTGTGGTGAGTAATGCCTCCGGGCGGGTTATACAGCAGCAAATCAAAATCGACGTGCGACTCAACAACATTGGGGCATTGAAAGCAGCCAAACTGCGGGCGTCTATTGTTGACTCATTTTCGGGTATCCTGCGCCAATAGGTAAAAATCGGCTGCCGATTTGGCAGCCGTCGTGTTTTCGCCTTTGGCTAGAAGATGCCCATGCCGATGGGCATGCGAAGGCTCAGAGTCGTGTCCGGTGCATCATCGGTGATACCCAGCTCTAGGCCCAGGTTGACCGAGACATCGGGATTAATCTGGTAGCTCCATCCGAGCAGCAGGGATCCGACGTTCAGGGTGTTGGAACTCACCTGAGTAGTAGTGCCGCTAGTGTTGTTGACATATTTTGTCTTGGTCTTGCCGATAAAATCGTTTTTGTAGCCCAGCGTGAAAGACGTTTTCGGGTTAATGGAGTAGGCCATACCGAAGCTAAGTCGCACGGCATCTCCAGGGTCGACATCACCGATGAAAAGGTCGTCTTCACCCTGGGTAACTTGCTGGTTAATATCATCTTCCAAGTGAAACACATAGCCAAGATTGGCGAAGTATACGGCCGGTGCAGAGGGAAACAGCATGGTGATGCTGGGTTCGATAGATTGGAAGCCCGTGCCGGTGGTCAGTTCCAATGGAGTTCCGGCGCTGTTGCGGCGGATATCGAAGGGCCCCTCGCCGGTAGTGCTCTTGTAGCGCAGGTTGCCGATGAAATAGGGCATGCCATTAAGACCACGGTTGAGCTGGTAGTGGGCGGCCAACTCGATATCGCCTAGTGCATCATTGGATAGCTCACGATTCAGCGTGAAGTCGGGGTCGACTTCAGAAACGGTGACGCGGTTCGACTCATCCCGGTAGACATAGGGTACCTTCATCTCCAGTTCCAGTCGGTCGGTGAAGCCTAGTCGGCCTGTTAAAGCGGCCGTGTAGTTGTCCCGATCGACATCCTCTGCCGTGAACACACCGATCAATAGGGTACTCAATACCTCCACACCCTGGAATGTCATCCTGTTGATGCTCTCGTGGGAATACTGGAACTCCGGTTCCAATACCAGCCTGCCCTTGGGCGTCAATACGCCGCCATATTCAGCTATGGCCTGGACGTCCGGTTGGACTTCCCGTTCCTCAGGCTCCTGGCCGACTGGCTGGATATTATCCTGCGCCAGAATGGGGGGAACGCTGAAAAGCGATAGCAGACCGCCGACATAAACCAAGTTCTTTTTATTTCGTATCATGGTGTGGTTCCCCTTGCTATTTGAGGGTCTTTTCCTAATGGCCGGTCGATCCCGTGCTTCTCGATCAGCCTGTACAAAGTCGCCCGTGAAACATCCAGCTCACAGGCCGAATGCTGTACTTGATACTTATTGCGAGCCAAGGATGCTCTGATGGCGCTCTGTTCTGCCAGGTCACGAGCCTGCTCCAAGGTGACTTGGCCACGAGATGGGCTTTGCCTACGCTCCAGACCAAGATCCTCTGGTCTGATCAGGCGCTGGTCGCACATCACCATGGCCCTTCGGACTCTATTGATCAGTTCTCGGATATTGCCCGGCCATGAATGCTGGCGCATCAAGAGAAGGCTTTCTTGGTTGAAGCCCTTCACTTTTGTGGCTTTCTCCGTGCGGTATTTTTTGAAGAAAAAGTTTGCTATCTCTTCGATATCTTCGCGACGTTCGCGAAGGGGAGGGGGCGTCAACTGAAGTACATTTAGTCTGTGGTAGAGGTCTTCACGAAATGTTCCATGTTCAATAGCCGCCTCAAGGTTTACGTGTGTAGCAGCGAGGACCCTTACGTCGACCTTGACTTCTTTCAGACTGCCAAGACGAAAAACGTGATTATTCTCCAGAAACCGCAGAAGACTGACCTGCATATCCAAGGGTAAATCGCCTATTTCATCCAGAAAAAGGGTGCCACCACTGGTGGATTCAATAATGCCGAATTTGCGTTGGCCTGCGCCGGTGAATGCCCCCTTTTCATGGCCGAATAGTTCAGACTGGATCAGCCCTGGGGGTAATGCACCGCAGTTGATAGCGTTGAAGGGGCCATTTCTTCTTGGTGATTGGTCGTGGATCGCCCGTGCGATAAGTTCCTTCCCTGTGCCCGACTCCCCGGTTACCAGTACCGGTGCATCTACTTTTGCAATTCGATAGATGGAGCGGTAAAGGCTTTGCATTACCGGTGAGCTGCCTACCATTCCCAAGTCTTCGTCTCGGAATGGGTTCGGAGAGGGAGATGACAGGAGAGTCATCTCCCATGCTGCTTCAAGGAGGTGTTGGGCTTTGATAGGGTCCAGGGGAAGCGTTAAAAAGGCAAAGAAATATTGGTGGATAAGTCGGCGGACTCGCTCCACTTGAAGCGAGGAGGGATCCACCACAGCTAGCAACGCTATCTCCGGGTGCATATCTATCAGTCCCTGTAGGTCTTCTAGCTGCCGTGAATCAGTATTATTTATTATGGCTATGGCCGTAAGAGATCTGCCGTCATTTTCTATAATGGAGCTGGCTTCCTGTTGGTTCCGGGCATGCCTGACATTCCATAGAGCGTTTTCCAAAGCTTCGGCAATATCATACCCATGGGATTCGCACCCCATGATCAGAAGCTTTCTCGGCAGTGTCGTTATAGGCTCATCTTCCATATTCATAAAAATTTTTTGTTTATTCATATGCAAGATAGTTCCTAGTGGAAGTCATCTTTACTTTTATATTCTAATTTACTGAAATGCATAATAAAGAAAGCAACGCTAAGGTGATGGAATGCAAGTACATAGCGTTGTTTCTAATTATGGCGTAGTTTTGTGGAATGTTAAATTTTTGTAATTTTTGAGTGGTTAAAGATAATTAGAAATGAAGCAAGCAGGATAGTTAAAACTTTTTATATTAAGACGTTACTGGTTTTTTTGTTTTTTCCGCCTGTAATGTCTCTGTTTGGTTACCTCAGTGACTCGGGGTCAGTCACCAAGGCATGCAATGGCGTCATGCTGGGTAACGACTGCTTCCAACGCTTGGCAAAATGCTTCAAACGCTTCGCTGGAATGCCCTGGGCGCTGGTGAAGCTCTATTTCCACATGCCCCAGGTCAGGCAATCCATCGGCTTCTGTCACGATTCGACAGCCTGGCGGTACACTGCGCGGTGTTTTAACAGTGAGTGCAAGCCCGTTTTGCACGGGGACATTAATGCCGGTTGGGGATTGGCTGACGTAGCGAAGCTCCCAGCGTTTCTCCTCTCGCCCGAGTGCTGACAACGCATGCGCACGAAAAATGCAGCCTTCGGGGTTTAAGGCCAGTGGCAATGTTGGCCATTGCGTCAGCGGGGCATGCTCAGCAACTACCCACACCATTGGCTCCCAACCGAGTAGTTGCCCTGACTGGGTGGGCTTATGTCTCACCGATAGCACAACATCCAGCAGCCCCTCCTGAAAGCGCTTCACCAGCGCATCGCTGATATCGCACTGTACTTCTAGCTGAATATGGGGAAACTGCGCTGAAAAGCGTGGCAGCAGATCGGGTAAGTAGGTAGCCGCTTGTTCTTCAGAGGTGCCTAGCCGAATGATTTCGCCATGCGTCCCACCCTTAAGTAAATCTTTGGCTTCATCTTCTAACTTGAGCATGTGGCGTGCGTAGGGCAGCAAACGCTCTCCGGCGGCCGTTAGCAACACGCTACGGCTAGTGCGCTCAAAGAGCGGTTGACGCATCTGATCTTCAAGGCGCTTTATTTGCAGGCTCATCGCGGACTGGGTTCGATGTAGTACCTTGCCAGCGGCGCTAAACCCTTGGCATTCCGCCACGGTGACGAAGGCGCGGAGTAAATCCGTATCCATAGTGCATGAGCCTTTTAAATGGGTGGTATCTCAACTATTCATTTCTATTATGAGGTATCCGTCACTACTCTGTCTAAAACGTTATTTAACGTGACCTCATTCAAACGACCTCATTTAAGACAATATTCGTTAATTCGACAGGAGTAGTTTTCATGCAAGCGACCGCGGTTGCTCCATCGGCGAATGCATTAGATGGCCTTATCGATCTCAAAACCTATCCTCTTAATGCGCTGGACAGCGAAACCGGACGGACGCTAATCGCACAATGCCGCCGTCAGTTAGACGAAGATGGCTGCGTCGTGCTTAAAAACTTTGTTCCCGAGGAGGCGCTAGCACGTCTTGAACGGGAAACTGAACGGTTATCGCCCGATGCTCATTACAACCAAACCGAGACGAACCCGTATAACAGTGAAGGAGACCCCTCGCTGCCAGCCAGCCATCCAAAAAATCGTTTTGATGATCGCACCAATGGTTTTGTGGCCGGGGACTGTATCGATGGTGACACCATTATCCGCCAGGTATATGAAAACCCGGAGTTTCAGCGCTTTATCGGGGCCGTGGTTGGCATGGAGGAAATTCATCAGTACGCCGATCCGTTGGCTGACTTAGTGGTAAACGTGTTGCGCGAAGGCTGCCAGCACCCATGGCATTACGACACCAACGAGTTCATCGTCACGCTGATGACGCGTCAATCGCATAGCGGTGGTCGTTTCGAGTACGTGCCGGGCATCCGTAGCCCCGAGGGGGAAAACTTTGATGAAGTAGAAAAAGTCATCGACGGTGACCGCTCACGCTTGAAAGCGCTGGATCTCCAGCCGGGGGACTTGCAGGTATTCTTTGGGCGCTACTCTCTCCACCGTGTCACGCCGGTTGAGGGCGATAAAGAGCGTCACACTGTGATTTTTGCCTACGCTAAAGAGCCTGGGTTTATCGGTCGTCCGGAACGTGCTGAGCGTATTTTCGGTCGCATGGCGCCGGTTCATGAACAAATCCTTAAAGACGGCATGCAGCGTAGCGATAGCCTAGCCGACTAAGAAACGTTTGAACGTTCCCCGTTATGCGAACCCAAACCTGACGCGAGAGATACCATGAGTATTGTTGAAAGCGAAAATCTTACCGATAACGAACCGGATCAGATCCCTGTGGTGCCGTCGGCGCCAATGGCCAACGGCGATAGCATACCCACGGCCTTTGATCCGAAGCAGCTGCGAGCCGGACGCCTCGAGCGCCTGCGTGCCATGATGGCGGAAGAAGGCTATGCGGCATTGGTGCTGTTTGACCCCAATAACCAGCGCTACGCGACAGGGTCGCGCAATATGTTTGGTTACTTCCTGCGAAACTCCACGCGTTACGTTTACGTACCGCTGGAAGGGCCGATTATTCTGTTTGAATACCCCGGCAGTGCGCACGTCTCCACCTGGCTTGAGACCATCGATGAGGCGCGCACTTCGAAGGTGGTGTGGTCGGCGGTGAATCAGCGCGACGGCATGTCATCTGACCCCTTTGGTGTCGAGATTGCCGAACTGGTTAAGGAGCACGGCAAGGGTAATAAGAAAGTCGGCCTTGACCGTTGTGCGCTTAATCTCGCGCGGGCGTTAGAAGCGCAGGGGCTTGATGTTTATGACTGCATGCAGGACACGCTGCACTGTCGCCGCATCAAAACGCCCGAGGAAATTGCCTGCCTGGCGCAGTCGATGGCCGCCAGTGAAGCCGCCGTGGCAGAAGTCGAAGCCGCGATTAAACCGGGCATCACCGAAAACGAACTGTTCGCGATCATGTACGGCGAAGTGATCAAAGGCGGCGGTGAGTTTATCGAAACCCGCCTTCTTTCTTCCGGGCCGCGCACCAACCCCTGGTTCAACGAGGCCAGCGACCGCAAGATTCGCCCTGGCGAGCTGGTCGCGCTGGATACCGATACCATCGGCTGCCACGGCTACTATTCGGATTTCTCGCGTACGTTCCACGTTGGGCCAGGCAAACCTTCTGCCTATCAGCGCGAGATCTATCGCATGGCGTACGACCAGGTTCACCACAACATGGGCTTGCTTAAACCGGGCGTTAGCTACCGTGAAATTGCCGAACAAGCCTGGAAAATCCCCGAGCGCTTTATCGATCGCCGCTATCCCTCGATCATTCATGGCGTAGGGATGCACGGCGAAACGCCGCTGGTGGCACACCATATGGATTTCGATAGGTTCTCCAAAGACGGTGTTCTGGAGCCGGGCATGGTGGTGTCGGTCGAAAGCTATATTGGCGAGGTCGGCGCGGCCGATGGTGTCAAACTCGAAGAAGAGGTGTTGATTACCGATACCGGTATCGAAAAACTCTCACGCTACCCCTTCAACGACGAGCTGCTAAATAAGGAAGTATAACCCCGTGACCGATGCATCGCTTAAGTCCGTCCCCCACTGGATAGGGGGGGACCCTATAGAAGCAACACGTTATTTACCCGTCGTAGACCCGGCGTTTGGGAAAACGGTGCGCCAAGTGGCAATGGCGGATACGCACACGGTGAATACAGCCGTGGAAAAAGCGCTAACGGCGTATCCTGCCTGGCGTGATATGCCACCTAGCAAACGCGTACAGGTCATGTATCGCTTCAAAATGCTCCTAGAACGTGACGCTGAGGCACTATGTGAGCTGATTAGCGAAGAACATGGCAAAGTGCTGGAAGATGCCATGGGAGAGCTCAAGCGCGGCATTGAGAATGTCGAATACGCCTGCGGTATTCCTGAGTTGTTAAAGGGCGAGTATTCTCACAACGCCGGACCTGGCATTGATACGTGGTCAAACCATCAGCCTGTGGGGGGCGTCGCGGGCATCACACCGTTCAACTTTCCCACGATGGTGCCACTATGGATGTTCCCCATGGCGATTGCGTGTGGCAACTGCTTTATTCTGAAACCGTCAGAGCAAGTGCCTTCGGTGGCGATCAAAATGGCAGAACTCCTTGAAGAGGCGGGCTTGCCAGCCGGCGTGTTTAGCGTCGTACAGGGCGACCGTGAAGCCGCCGACGCGCTCATCGAACACCCAAACGTTAAAGCGCTGTCGTTCGTTGGCTCGACTCCAGTAGCCAAAGCGATTTATCAGCGCGGTGCTGCACTGGGTAAGCGCGTGCAAGCATTGGGTGGAGCAAAAAATCATGCGGTCGTGCTGCCTGATGCTGACCTTGAAAATGCGGCCAATACCTTGATTGGCGCCGCTTACGGTAGTGCCGGTGAGCGCTGCATGGCGATTTCGGTGGTGGTGTGTGTGGGTCAAAATACCGCTGATGTGCTGGTAGACAAAATTGCGGAAAAAGCGAAGCACCTTAATATTGGGCCCGGAACAGAGCCTGGGTTGGATATGGGCGCGTTGGTGAACGAGGCTCATCGTGATCGGGTGGCTGGCTATATCGCTCAAGGCGAATCGGCCGGCGCGGAACTAAGACTCGACGGCCGCCAACATCCGCTGGTGGAAAACGCCCCTGGATACTTTCTTGGCGCGACGCTATTTGATCACGTCACGTCAGCGATGCGTATTTACCAAGACGAGATATTTGGCCCCGTTTTGTGTGTCGTTCGCGTGGATGATTTCGATCAAGCCGTTGAGCTCATCAATGCACACCAGTATGGTAACGGCACCTGCTTATTTACCCGCGCAGGGGAGGCGGCACGCCGCTTCGCCGATGAGATTGAAGTCGGCATGGTGGGTATCAACGTGCCGCTACCCGTACCAGTAGCCTTCCATAGCTTCGGTGGGTGGAAAGAGTCACTGTTTGGCGACTTGCACGCCTACGGCCCTGACTCGGTGCGCTTTTACACTCGGCGTAAGGCGATTTCTCAGCGCTGGCCGAAGGAAAGTGCGCAAGAATCGGCACAGTTTAACTTTCCCTCCCACTGAATGTTTCGTTACCCCTGCCCGCCGGATGTTCCCTCCGGCGGGCAAGCTGGCTGTTGCTAGCGATAACCCGCCATCAACTCCCTGACCAATGGTGTATCGGCATCGCGATGCGTAGGTAACTCAAAGCGTGCTTTGGCAATGGCGGTGCGAGAAAGATCCGCCACAATCAGCGCCTCTTCGTCGTCGGCCTGCGCGAGGGTTTCACCACCCGGGCCGAGGATTCGCGAGCCGCCCCAAAAGTGGCTCTCGCCCTCCGGCCCAAAGCGATTGGCCATAATGACTGGCGTGCCGTAGGTCATGGCGTAAAACCGCGTATTCAACGCCCAGTTTTCTTCATTGGAAAAGTCGTCGCTGACGATGCCGCTGGCCGAGTTAATCGGCGCGCAAAGCACCGTCGGGCGGGCGAGAAGGGCGGCGTGCACGAGCGCCGGATTCCATAAATCGGCGCAAATCAGCTGCGTGGCGGACCAGCCAGGGCAAATGTCGGTGTGGGTGAGTTCGCTGCCATGGGTAAACCATTTGCCTTCTTCCAGCCCGCCATAGGTAGGCAGATTGAGCTTGCGATGCACGGCCATCAGCTGACCGTGCTGAAAAATGGCCAGTGCGTTGTAATACTCACCGGGGCTCGCCTCTTCCACAAAACCCACCACCACTTGCATAGAGCCGCATGCATCAGCCAGGGCTTTCAGGCGAGGGTCTTCCAGCGGCATCGCCACCTGCATCACTCGGTTCGCCAGGCGGTAGCCAGTTAATGAAAGCTCGGGGAACACCAGCAACTCCACACCTTTACGCTCCGCCTCGGCAATAAGTGCCAAATGGTGGTCAATGTTGGGGTTCAACTCACCCAGTGTGGTATTGATCTGCGCGGCACCGACGCGAAGTTTGTCTTGATAATGCATTGGCTCCCCCATTGAAAAAGCCGCTCCAATGGAGCGGCTTTGTGGCGATATTCTAGCGAGGTATTATGCCAGCGCCATGCACGAGCGCCTAGAGCAGATCATTCTCTCGTAGAAAGCTTTCTGCTACGTCTTCGACTGACTCGCGATCAACATCCACGCGGGCATTGAGTTCGGCCATGGTCGCGTCGTTTAGCAGTGCTGAAAGACGATTCATCTGGCCGGCTAGCTCAGGGTTGGCTTCCAGCGTATCTTCACGCACCACAGGCGTTAGAGCGTAGTCGGGGAAGAATGCCTTGTCATCTTCCAGCACTGTTAGGTCTAGGGCTGGAATGCGCCCGTTGGTGGCGGTGGTCATGGCGACGTCGACCTGTTTGTCATCCAGTGCGGTCAAGGTGAGCCCTTGGTCCATGCGTGAAACGTTGCGCCGACCGAATTCGAAGCCGTAGGTTTCCTGCATCGGGCGTAGGCCATCATCACGGGAATAGAAAGTGGCGTTGGAGGCCAGTGTCAGGGCGTTGCCTTCGTTGATTACACGAGCCAAATCGGAGATGCTGTTGATGCCCAACGATTCAGCGTGGCCCTCGCGCATGGCCAGCGCATACGTGTTGTTCGCGTCGGAAGGATCGAGCCAAACCAGCCCTTTCTCACCATCCAGTTGCTTGACGCGCTCGTAGGTTGCCTCGGGGGATAGTTTCTCTTCCACTTTATTGTAGCTGATCAGCGAGGTGCCCGTGTATTCCCAGTAAAGGTCGATCTGGCCGTTTTCCTGGGCTTGACGCAACACTGAAGTGCCCATACCTGATCGTTCGTCGACATCATAGTCTTGCCCTTCCAGGTATTGGCTGGTCATGGAGGCTAGGATCAGCTGTTCGGTAAAGTTTTTGCCGCCGATACTAAGCGTCTCGGCTTGGGCCAAACTAGAAAAGCAAAGAGTGAGGGCGGATAGCGCCAAGGCTTTCAGTTGGGTTTTCATGAATATCCTAGAAGTTGAGATGCTGGTGGAGTCCGCCCCGAGGTATTCGGGGCGGTAACTTAAGCAGCGGTTACAGCAGATCATTCTCTTCGAGGAAGCCCCTTGCCACGTCTTCAATTGACTCGCGCTCGACATCCACGCTGGCATTGAGTTCGGCCATGGTTTCATCATCTAGCAGTGCCGAAAGGCGATTCATCTGCTCGGCAAGTTCAGGGTTGGCTTCCAGCGTATCCGTGCGAACCACTGGGGCGAGGGCGTAAGACGGGAAAAAGCCCTGATCGTCTTCGAGCACGTAAAAGTCAAACGCAGGGATACGGCCGTCGGTGGCAAATACCAGGCCGACATCGACTTCTTCATTACGCAGTGCTTGATAAACTAAGCCCGTATCCATGCGGCTCACTTCGCTGCGACCCACGCGAAAATCATAGGCTTGCATCAGCGGGCGCCAGCCATCTTCTCGGGCGTAGAATTCGGCGTTAAGCGCAAAGGTTAGGCCTTCTTCATTATTGACCGCTTCGGCCAGGTCGGAGAGCGTTTCGATGCCTTGTTCCTCGGCGGCAGCTTCGCGCATAGCAAGCGCATAAGTGTTGTTGGCATCCGACGGCTCAAGCCAGGTAAGCCCCTTTTCGGCGTCGAGTTCCTTGACCCGTTGGTAGGTCTCTTCAGGGTTTAGGCTTTCGGTAATGTCGTTGTAGTTGATCAGGGACGTGCCGGTGTATTCCCAATAAAGATCAATCTGACCGTTTTCTTGGGCTTGGCGCAAAATGGCCGAGCCCATACCTGAGCGATTATCGACGTCGTAACCCAAACCATCCAAGTACTGTGTCGTCATGGTGGAGAGGATCTGCTGCTCGGTAAAGTTCTTACCGCCAACGCTGATTTCGTTGGCATTAGCGAGCGAGACGCTGCTCGCAAGGGCAATACTTGTCAGTGCGGTGGTTAATGTTTTCATCATCGGGTCCTTCTTTTGTTAGTGAAGCTTAGAGGTTAATGGAGCTTAAGCGCTAGGCCCGGCTGGGGTTGACCCCGCGGGGAACTAGGAGAAACGCGACAAGCGCGATCAGCGCATCGACCACAATGGCCAAAAGTGCCGTAGGAATGGCGCCTGATAGCATCATGACCGGGTCGTACAGATCTATGCCGGTAAAAATTAGCTCACCAAGACCGCCAGCGCCGATCAAAAACGCCAGGGGAACCGTACCCACATTGATGGTTAGCGCTGTACGCATCCCCGCAAAAATCACGTAGAGGGCGTTGGGCAGCTCGACTTTGAAAAGCCGCTGCATGGGTGACATACCAATACCCGCGGCCGCTTCCATGAGGGCTGGGTTAACCCCCTTCAATCCCGTATAGGTGTTACGGGTAATGGGCAGCAGCGTGGCCACAAACAGGCCAAAAACGGCCGGTACCGTACCAATCCCTAAAAAGCTCATCGACAATGCGAGCACGGCAAGGGTAGGGATGGTGGTACCGACGTTGAGCACTTGCATGAGTGACTCGGCTACGTTCGCCATTTTGGGGCGCGACAGCACAATACCCAGCGGAATGGCAACGAGGATCGCCAAACTACCCGACATCACCGTGAGCCAGATATGCTGCACCATCAAATACTTAACGTCAGGCAGATACCACACAAACTCATCGATGATGCCGCTAGACTGGCTCCATACCCCGGCGAAAAAAATAGCCACCAGCACCAGTACCTTAAGCGCCCCTTTTATGGATCGAATAGGCATGGTTACTCCTTAATGGCCGCCGATGGCTTGCGATCATCCCCCTGGCGAGCGCGATAGCGTGCGCCTAAGTGGCTGGTCATGGCGCGCTGGGTAATTTGCCCGCACACCGTGCCTTCATCATTGACGCAGGGTAGCCAGGTCTGGTCGTGGGCAAACATCAGCGAGGCGGCTTTGCGCAGGTCGTCGTCAAGATCGACAACCGCCGGGACGGCCTGGAAGTGATCGCGGCAATAGCCTTTGGTAGTTCGAGCAACGGAGCGGTTAATAATGCCGACGGGTTGCTTTCGCTCGTTGACCATTAAAATGGCATTTTGATAGCCGTAGTCATCGATTTTCGCCATCGCTGTCTCTAGCGTGTCGCTTGGTACGACTGTGGCGATTTCATCGGTGACAATTTCGCGCACTTTCACCAAGTTTAAGCGCTTAAGTGCGCGGTCTTCGCCGAGGAAGGATTCCACAAAGGCGTTTTTGGGTGCCGCCAGCAAGTCGTCGGGCGTGGAATACTGAACCAACTTCCCCTCACGGAAAACCGCCACGCGGTCGCCCATTTTGATCGCTTCATCGATGTCGTGGCTCACGAACATGATGGTTTTGTTGAGCTCCTGCTGCATTTTAAGGAACTCATCTTGAATGACCGCACGGTTGATCGGGTCGATGGCCCCAAAGGGTTCATCCATCAGCATCACCGGCGGGTCGGCGGCAAGCGCGCGGGCTACACCAATACGCTGCTGTTGTCCGCCCGATAATTCACTGGGAAAGCGCTTAAGAAACGCATCCGGCTCCAGTGCGATCATCGCCATCATCTCACGCGCCCGTGCCTTGTACTTGGCTTTATCCCAGCCCAAGAGCTTCGGCACAATGGTGATGTTTTCCTCAATCGTCATGTTGGGAAACAAGCCGATCTGCTGGATCACGTAGCCAATATTGCGGCGCAGTGTTTGGGTATCGAGACCGGTGGTATCGTCGCCATTGATAAACACTTTACCGGCAGTGGGCTTAACAATGCGGTTGATCATTTTGAGCGTCGTGGTCTTGCCGCAACCCGAGGGGCCTAAAAGGATACAAATTTCTCCTTCCGGCACTTCCATATTGATATGGTCAGCGGCTACCACGGCGCCTTTTTGCGTATCGAACACCTTCGTCAGGTTATCCAGTCGAATCATAGGGGTGTCTCTTATTTAGAAATGACATCTGGAAAGAGGCTTTAGCTCGCTGCGGCCTCACGGCTCATCCCTTTGGGGGTTAGGCGCTTTTGTAAATACAGCAGCGAGTAGTCAACGATAATGGCCAGCAGGCTCACGGCGATTGCGCCGACAATCAGTTGGCGCGGATCTGATTGAGAAATACCCCGGCTGATGAAGGTACCCAAACCGCCTGCACCGATATAGGCAGCAATCGCCATGACACCGATATTGAGCACCACGGCCGTGCGAACCCCCGCCATGATGACCGGTACTGCAAGCGGGATTTCGACCAAACGCAGCCGCTGATTGGGGCTCATGCCGATGCCCCTAGCGGCTTCTCGCAAGGCGGGATTAACGTTATTAATCGCCGTGTACGTGTTGCGGATGATGGGTAGTTGGGAGTACAGCAATACCGCGATAACCGCTGGCACATAGCCGATGCCATGCCCAATGAGCGACAAAACCGGAATCATAATCCCGAAAAGTGCGATTGAAGGGATGGTAACGATAATGGACGCTAGGTAGAGGACACTCTGCGCGACACGCTCATTTTTGGTAATGGCGATGCCAATCGGTACGCCCGTCAACGCGGCAATGCCAACGGCGACACCCACCAGCGCAATATGCTCGATCGTGCGTGACAGCAGTAGGCCTGCATTATCCAAGGCGAAGTGAAATAGCTCCAAACGCTGCCTCCTGATTATTCATAGTTATTGAAAGCCGTTATAAAAAACTGCTCATGCACGTTAATGATGGTCAGAGCGAAGTTCGTCAGGGCACGGCTGCTGTGTGTTTAGAAGAAAAGAAGCTTAACAAAAGGATAGCGTGATTATTGGGAATTGGTATGACGATGGGTAATGGGCACAATCATGGGGCGTAATAGTTAATTTTTATGAAAGCAACGCACCTTACTTACCGCTCCGCTTGCGCTAAAAAATAATCCTTTTAGCTCTGTTCGTTGGCGCACAGATGGAAGGCCACTCATGGCATATCCTCAACCTGGGTGTAGCAAGGGAACGAGGGAGACGCTTTACAGGGATCTGTTGCACCGAGCGTCGCAGGGACGGCGACGCCATCAAAATACGATGTATCACGCAGCATCCTGAAACAGGAGCTTGCGCTAAACCGGAGAGTTTTTATGAACAATATTGTCTACATAATCGGTGCAGTCGTCATCGTGATGGTGATTTTGTCCGTTCTCGGCCTTCGTTGAGGCAGTACGGCGAGCCTTCATCAAGAGGGTGAAAGTCGAAGATGCCGCCCAACCCACGGGAGAAGCCCCATGATGATCATCAAAGGATTTATGATCCTGCTCCTTCTGTCCGGCCCCGCCGCGTTGGCCAGCGCCGATTACGCCGAGGCCATGCGCCATTACGAGCGACAAGAGTATCGCCAAGCGCTGCAGGCGTTTGGCGCAGTGGCCCGTAGCGGTGATGCCGATGCGCAGTACATGCTGGGTCGCCTGCACGAGGCGGGCAGCGGGACACCACAGGACTTCGTGCTGGCTCACCAGTGGTATAACTTAGCGGCGGCTCGAGGTAATCGCCATGCCGCTGCGGCGCGTGATTCTCTAACAGAACGCATGACGACTCGGCAGATAGCCGAGGCGCAGCAGGCGGCGCGTGCCTGGAAACCGGAAGAGGAATCTGCTTCACAGGCGACATCGCGATCCCGGCCCGACATCGCGACGTTGTCGGATCGGGAAGGGGTGGCCGAGATACAGCGCGAGCTTAACCGGCTCGGTTATGATGCCGGCCCGGCGGATGGTCTAATGGGAAGCCGCACTCGCAGCGCGATACGCGAGTACCAGGGCAATAGAGACATGGCCCGTGACGGCAATGCATCGGCTGAGCTACTGAAACGCCTGCGCCAGACGGATCAGGAAGCCTCGGAGTCGCCAACTATAGCCTCGCGCCGCGTCGCGCTGCAGGATAACTTTAGCGACGGCGATTTTCGGCGGAATCCACCTTGGACCGTACTTAGCGGCGACTTCGAGGTCGATGACAATGGATTACGCAGCATCGTTGCGACTCAGCGGTCGTCTGGTCGCGAATCACGTAGGCTCAGCGCCGAACGCCCGGAAGAGATTGGCCTGGCCATGCTGGAGCTGATCCAAAATCAGCTGGGCAACGCCCAACGAGATGACACGCCCACTAATGCAGAACCGGCGCGCATCTTCGTCAATGCCCCGGTCGACAATGCCTTCAGGATGGAGTTGGAAATCGCTTCTCGTCAGCGGCCGGGCAGTCTGGAGCTGGGGCTCTTCCAGGGCAATCGGCCCAACGGTACCGGCTACCGATTGGTCTACTCTGCTGGCTCGCGCCCGGGGCTTCGCTTAGTCAGGTTGACGTCCACGAGTGTTGAAGAGGTGGCCCGCCATGAAGGCAGGCTGGATCTTGAAGATGGCCGCTTCCACACTATCGCTTGGACCCGTGACCAGAACGGCATAATGCAAGTCCATGTGGATGACCAGCGCCTCTTGCGAGTACAGGACTCAGGACTGCGCGATGGCTTCCAAGGCTTCTTGCTGATCAATCAAGGCGGCGACTATACCCTGGGCCGCGTGCAACTCCAGGAACAGGAGCAATTAGCCGCACTGCCGCCGCTATTTATGGGCGCTGGTATGCATAGGACACGCTACCTGTTCTAGCATCTGGTCATAGATATTGCGATCAGCGACGTAGCAGCGACAAGACGCTTCTTCGAGGCCGGCACGATCCTGCACGATGATCCGGCCACGTTGATAGCTGATCAGGCCGCGATTCTGAATCGCCTTGGCGGCCAGGGTGACGCCCGCA
This sequence comes from Vreelandella salicampi, assembly GCF_013415105.1. Lineage (GTDB taxonomy): Bacteria > Pseudomonadota > Gammaproteobacteria > Pseudomonadales > Halomonadaceae > Vreelandella > Vreelandella salicampi. The sequence continues at coordinate 66,616 of NZ_JACCDF010000014.1, read as the reverse complement.
CGACGCACGCCTAGCATGTTGGAAAGAAACTCGTGGGTGATACGTAGCTGGTCCCCGCGAGTTCTGTCGTGGGTCATGAGTAACCAGCGCGCCATCCGCGCTTCTAGCGGATGGTAGTGGGTACAGACGGCAGACTGAGATATTTGGCTCATCAAAAAGTTGAGATAGCGCTTCATGAGCCTCTCAAGGGTGGGACTCTGCGCCAGGTGATCCTGGAAGCAAGCCGACGACATGCGCAGCGCCGGCCCCACTCCCTGAATAAGCGCTTGTAGTGAGCTTGTCTGTGCCCCGAGCATCAGGGGGATGCCCATCATGCCTTCATTGCCGACCATGGAAACTTCCAGCCGACCGCCGCTTTCTAACGTGGCTATCAGAGAAACGAGGCAGTCGAGGGGGAAAATGGCATGCGAGATAATTTCACCCGGCTCGACTAGCATCTGGCCGAATTCCATCTCTACTATCTCGCAGTCAGCGAGAAAGCGTTTTCTCTCCTCTTCAGGCAGGCTTTCGATAAGTCGATTGGTCGGTAAAAAAGGGGTAGTGAAACCCATGTGCTTGCTCCTGGCGTGAAGAAAAGGCCATCGGCACATGGAAAAAAAAACAATATGGTACTCCGATGTCAGAGACCGATCAGGAAAAATAACTTCCCGCCGACGACATCACTCACGGTAGCACTGAAGTGCTTATTCAGTCGGTACGCTGTGGAACATAAAAAGAAGAAAATATAGGTCGTTAAGTTTCCTTAACTTGTTGTTTTTACATTTAATCGCGGAGAAATGCTTTGCCGCTATGAGTGTAGGGCAGCAAGCGATCATACTCCTGCTTGACGGTCTCGTAGCACTCGCAGACCCGCTCTTCCAAGCCGGCCCTATTCAGAATGGTGATTCGCCCGCGATGGTAGGCAATCAGGCCGTCTTTTTGCAGCTTGCCGGCCGACTCAGTGACGCCCTCACGGCGCACGCCAAGCATGTTGGCGATCAGCTCCTGAGTCATGAGCAGCTCGTTGGTCGGCAAGCGATCCAGGCTTAGCAACAGCCAGCGACATAGTTGCTCATCCAGGCTGTGGTGCCGATTGCATATGGCTGTCTGCGCCATCTGGGTGAGCAGTGCCTGAGTGTAACGCAGCATCAGGCGCTGCATTGGCCCAGCACGGTAGAATTCGTCCTTCAGCAGGTGTCCCTTAAGGCGATAAGCCGTCCCGCCACTTTGTACGATGGCACGGCTTGGGGTGGTTTCGCCGCCCATGAACAGCGAAATGCCGACGATACCCTCAGGGCCAACGACGGCGATTTCCGTCGAATCGCCATCTTCCATGACGCACAGCAGGGAAACAATGGAATCCGTCGGGAAATAGACGTAACGCATTGCCTGCCCCGACTCGGCAAGTGACTCGCCTAGCGTCAAGTTGACCCGCTCAAGGTTGGGCGCCAAGCGCTCGTATTCCTCATCTGTCAGAGCTGCTAGTAGATGATTTTGACGCGGATCGTGTTGCTGGTTCATGACGGTTTCTCCTATATCGAACAAGCTATGTGAGGTATGCGTGCTCAACTGCCGATAGGTTTACATAAATATAAATGCATGCTCTGTACGCTAGCGCACAGAAGCAACTTCGTCACGGAACTACCCTCACTAAATATTGGATCAGGCCTAAGGCATAAAGCCTAAGGGCCTAATTCTTAAGGCTCAGACAATACCTTTCACGTACCAATAAACCTGGTTCGGCAAGCGAAGGTCTTGTCCCTACATAACACGGTAGCACCCAAATAGTGGTGCGCTACCAAGAGGGAGTGTCATGAACCAGCCCAACGTCATCGCCGCACAGCCCCTTGATAAAAACCAGCCCTTTGACGAGAGGGAGCGCCTTGCCGAACTCCACTCTCTCGGCATTCTGGATACGCCACCCGAGGAGTACTTTGATCGCTACACGCGCCTCGTGGCCGAGATATTTAAGGTACCCATGGCCGCGGTAACGTTGATTGACGATGATCGTCAATGGATCAAATCATCTGTCGGGCTTGAGGTGAATGAAACGCCTCTCGAAGAGTCCTTCTGCGTGCATGCCCTCGAAACGGACATGCTGGAAGTGCCCGATACCTTGGAAGATGACTTTTTCTGCCACCATCCTTCGGTGGTAGGTAGCCCGTCCCTGCGCTTTTACATGGGTACCGTGCTGCGCGGACCCACCGGCCAGCCCCTTGGCACCCTCTGTATTATGGATACCCACTCACGCTATCTCACCCGAGTGCAGCGAGCTTGGCTTCAGACCTTTGGCAACCTGGTGGAGGAGTTGATCCACCATGGCCATGCCATTACCGCCGCCCGTCAGCAGAACAGTCAACGTGGCCAACGCAATACTCGCACCGGCCTTCCCGACGAGACGCTGTTCGGGGACTCGCTCACTCACTTGCTCAATTTATCGAACAAGGAGGAGCGTTATCTCGCCGTCCTGCATCTGCGCTTAAACAAGCTCGACGAAATCACGCGCATCAATGGGCGCCGTGTTCGGGACGCCATTGTCAACTGCCTGGCCAAGCGTCTGACCGCGCCCGATATCAAGGTGTTGGCCGCCGGCCATTTGAGTATGGCTCGCTTTGGCGCCGTGGTACCGTTGAATGCGTTGCGTGATTTGTTTGACGTCATCACCCCCATCGTCAACAAACTCTCCCATCCCATCGAAGTGGACGAAACGACGATTCGCCCGGATATCGACGTGGGTATCAGCTTGTCTCCCCTGGATGGTCTGACGCCTGAAGACCTTCTCGAAAGGGCCCATGCCGCGCTCAATGGGCCAAGATCCCATCACGGCGTGCATGTCTTCAGTCACGAAGCAGAGGAGATATCGCTACGCTGCCACACCATCGAACAACGGCTGGAACAGGCCCTGATTGATAATCGCCTGATCAAGCATTATCAGCCGTTGGTGACTGCCGACGGCAGTCGCATTGTGGGATTTGAGGCACTGGCGCGCTGGGAGGATCAGAAACTGGGCCAAGTCAGCCCTGGGGAATTTGTACCGGTGGCTGAAAAAAATGCCCGGCTGTCACGGCGGATGACCGACTGGTCGCTCAGGACGGTCTGTGAGAGAGCGCCGCACTGGCCGCTACAGCCCTGCGATGCGCCCTTGCGGATGGCGATCAATATTCCCGCTGCGCAGTTTTATCAAGAAGGTTTCGTTGATCGTGTTCTCAGTACCCTCGAGGCGCATCGGGTGGCTCCCGAACGCCTGACGTTAGAACTCACTGAAGAAAGTTTGCTGTCCCATGTCGACCAGGCCATCCAGACCATGCGCGTTCTTCGTAGCCACAACATCGCCGTGGCGCTCGATGATTTCGGTACCGGCTATTCGTCGCTGAGCTACCTCAAGAACCTGCCGCTCGATACCCTCAAGATCGATAAAAGTTTTATCGACGACGTACCTCACGATTCGCGCGCCGTCGATTTGGTCGATGGCATTATCCGTATCGCCCGTGGCCTGGGGTTGAAGACGGTTGCCGAGGGAGTCGAGCATGAGGCTCAGCGCGCCTTGTTGCATCAATTAGGGTGTGATGTGATTCAGGGGTATCTGTTCAGTCGCCCGCTCTTGGCTGATGACGCCTTGGCGTTACTCAAAAGCTGGCCACGGTCGTTATGACGGCGTCAGGCACCGAAGGAAAAGCCGATGCCATCGTTCGGCGCCTGACGGGGGGCTATCTATGCTTGCTGGGGATACTGATTGCCCTGTTGCCGCTAATGGCGATCAGCTATTTGGCGCTTTTCCAAGACCCCAAGCGGCGCTTTGAGGCGCCAGGCCTGTATGAGGCGAGTTCTCTACTGGCTATCGCCCTAGGGGCTTTTATTACCTATGTGACCTGGCGCTGTTACCTTGCGTCCGGCGAGGTATTTTTGCGCTGGCTGGTCCTGGCGTTTATGAGCTTCACCCTGATCTATCTGCCCCATGCGCTTCTTAGCCAGATTTCCGACGACATGATGGACGTGTTCATCGCCTATGGCCCGGCTTCCCGCTTGGCTATGGGTGTTTGCTTTTTGGTCGCGCTAGAGCGCCTCGGTGTGCCGCCGGATTCTCCTGAGACACGCCGACGCCCGGCCACCTGGGGCGTGGCGCTGGGCATTATCCTGACCATCAACCTGGGGCTTGCGGCCCTCATTCTGAACCCGCTGGTCCGTGCGGAGAACATGATCCAGGCGATGGAAGCGCTGGCATTCGTGCTCCTTGTGGTCAGTATCATCGTCATTATCCTACGGCGCATTCGTCTGTCGTTGATGATCGTCTACATGCTCTCCATGGCGGTTTTCGCCCAGGCGTCGGTTGCTTTCATGATCTCCGATTTGTGGAGCCATCTATGGTGGCTGGCTCATGCCATTTTCCTCGCTGGTTTTTTCCTACTCAGCTATGGCGTCGTTCACGCCTTCCATACCACGCGCTCTTTTTCCACCGTCTACAGCCAGGCGGAAGTGATGGAGCAGCTTCGCGAGCAACAGGCTCAGACCCAGGAAGCCCTGGCAAAACTCGAGGCAATCAATGCCCGCCTAAACCAACAGGCCGCCACGGACTGGCTCACTGGCGTGGCTAATCGACGCTACTTCATGAAGCAGGCCAAAGGGGAGCTAGCTCAGGCCAAGCGCGACGGCACGCCGCTATCGCTTCTGGGCCTGGACCTTGATCACTTCAAGAAGGTCAACGACGTATATGGGCACCAGGCCGGTGACGAGGTGCTCAAGCGCGTGACCTCAGTGATAGCGGAGAAGCTGAGACCCTCCGACCTGCTGGCTCGTGTGGGGGGTGAGGAATTTCAGATATTGCTGCCGAATGCCGATATTCAGCAGGCATACGAGATCGCCGAGCGTTGCCGCTTGGCTGTTCACGACTTAGCGATCCGGCTACTCGACAAGGAAGTTAAGATCACCATCAGCATGGGGTGTGCCCAAATGGGCCGTGACGGCAATGACATGGATTCACTCATGCGTATCGGTGACCAGCGCCTCTACGAGGCTAAAGCAGGGGGGCGTGACCGGGTGGTGACGGGGGCAGGCGAGGTCTTCCATGTGTAAGGCATTTATTGCGCCTCACAGACCGTACGGTTGCGGCCTTGAGCCTTGGCTTGATAGAGAAGCTTGTCGCTTCTCTGCAAGCACTCATCCATGTTGCTGGCGCTTGTCAGGGAGCACACGCCGATGCTGGCTGTGCTGTAAAATGCAGGGGAGCTGTTTTTCAGCATTGGTGTCGTGGCTAAGCGCTGGTGAAGCCGTTCGGCGGCACGCTGTGCTTCCGCCATGTTGGTTTTGGGCAGCATGACCATAAACTCATCTCCGCCCCAGCGGGCAATCACATCGGCTTGGCGAAATGTCTCACGACATAACTCGGTGAAACGCTCGATAACCTGATCCCCGGCGTGGTGGCCCAGGGTATCGTTGACTGTTTTGAAGCCATCTAGGTCGATTAGCATCAAGGCGGTGGGATCGCCTCCACGCTTGATCAGTGCGACCTCTTGGTCAAGGCGCTGTTCAAACGCGCGACGGTTGAGTAGCCCGGTTAGCTGGTCGGTGGTGGCAAGCTTGGTCTGTTTGCGATGTGCCTGTATCAGTTCCATGTGCGCCATCACCTGATTGGCGAGGGCCTGGAGCGCGAAGCGTTGGCGCTCGCTCAGCTCACGCGGGTGATAGTCGAGTACACATAGTGTTCCCAGCGGATAGCCATCTCGGCTTTGCAGTAGGGCGCCAGCATAAAAACGCAGGTGGGGGTCGTGGGTCACCAGAGGGTTGTTGGCGAAACGCGAGTCTTGGGTGGTGTCAGGTATAACGAACAACCCCGGCTTCAAGAGGGCATGCGCGCAGATTGAGACATCTAGCGGGGTTTCGCAAACATTGAGCCCCTTCACCGACTTGAACCACTGGCGATCACGATCAATAAAGTTGATGACGGCGATGGGCGTCTCGCAGATGAGCGAGAGCAATTCGACGATCTCATCAAACGCAGGGTCCTCTGGCGTGTCGAGGATATCGTAGTCGGACAGCGCCTGTAAGCGTCGCGTTTCGTACTCGTCCGAGCAGTGGTCAGTATTATGAGACATCGGCGATAAGGTATTCCGGTAAGGTGATAAGGTCATTCAAGGGCAGTGGCCGTGAGAACAGAAAGCCTTGCAGTACATCACATTGGCGAAAGATCATGCCCTGCTGCTCTTCTCGGGTCTCGACACCTTCGGCGACCACGATCATCTCCATATGGTGTGCCATGGTGATCACACCCTGCACGATAGCGGCAGTGCGATGGTCATGCTGAGCCTTCTGCACAAAGCTGCGGTCGAGTTTGAGCTTGTGCGCGGGTAGGTCACACAGATAGCTGAGGCTTGAAAAACCTGTACCGAAGTCGTCAAGCGCAACCCGCACCCCCATTTCCTTGAGCGTCTCCATCAGCTCAATCACCTTTTTGGCGCCGTCCAGTAGGACACTCTCGGTAATTTCCAGTTCCAAGAGTTCCGGCGGCAGGCCTGAGCGTGCCAAAACGTCTTTGACCTCATCAAGAAAACCATCGCGGTAGAACTGCAGCGATGAAATATTCACCGCCACCGGCAGTTCCCGGCCTGTGTTGGCTCTTAGCTCGGCGAGATCGCGGCAGGCCTGATTTAGAATCCAATTCCCTAACGGAATGATCTGCCCCGTCTGCTCGGCCAGCGGGATGAATTCGCCCGGCGATATCATTCCACGGGTAGGATGGCGCCAGCGTACCAGCGCCTCGACGCTGCATATACAGCCGCTTTGGGCATCGATCAGGGGCTGATAGTGCATCTCGAACTGGTCTTCGCGTATCGCCGTGTGCAGGTCATGGCGCATTAGTACATTGTGCCGAGATTTCTCTGCCTGGCGCCCGCGATACCACTGCCATGTGTTGCGCCCCTGGCGCTTGGCCTCTTCCACGGCCAGATCAGCATGCTGGACGATTTCGTGGGACTGCTCCAGCGGCAGGCAATTGCAAGCGATGCCGATGCTGGCGCTGACCTTGAGGAGTTGATCGTCCACTTCGATGGGTTGTGACAAGGTATCAAGGATGCGCTCGGCCAACTGGATCACATTATTGCGGTTGCCATAGTGAGTCAGAAGTATGCCGAACTCATCCCCACCCAGGCGTGCTAACACGTCAACCGGGTTCAGCAGTGTTACCAGACGCTTGGACACGGTGTCTAGCACCTGGTTGCCGATATGGTGTCCAAGCCCATCGTTGATAGCTTTGAAGCCATCCAGATCGAGGTACATCATCGCCATTAGCAATGATTCTTGTTGGCTACGCTGAAAGGTGTCTTCGAGCAGATTCGTAAAGGCCGTTAGGTTATATAGCCCCGTCAGCAAATCATGCGTCGCTTGGTAGGCGATGCGCGCTTCCTGCATTTTTTGCTCGGTGATGTCCTGCTGAATGCCGATAAAGTGGCTGCACACATAGTTGTCGTCGAAGACCGGTCTGACATCCAGCTGATTCCAGAACGTGGAGCCATCCTTACAATAATTGAGCAAAGTGACGCTGACACCGCACTGCTCGAAGATGCCGGCGCGAATCTGTTCAATCGCTGAGGCGTCGGTTTCCGGCCCTTGTAGGAAACGGCAGTTACTGCCTATCACCTCATCGTGTGAATAACCGGTCATGGTCAAAAAGGCCGGGTTGGCGAACACAATGGGCATATCGGGTTCGAGGGCATCGGCCATTACCACGCCGTTGGGGCTGGCTTCGATCCCGCGGCTGAGCAGCCTCAGCGTATCGTTCTGGCGCTTTCGCTCGGTGGCATCGCGGCAGTTCCCATTCAGAAGTGATCGGTACTGTTCAGCGAGTTTTCGATGGCGCTGGGTATCTCTGTCACTCACCAGCGCTAGTGAGATCAGCGCGGCGGCATAGCGCAGCCGTTGCTGATGATGGGCAGTGGGCACTTTAGGGGTACGGTAGTAGGTGCTAAAGGTACCCAGCAACTCACCTTCGGGCGCGATCACAGGGCTGGACCAGCAGGCGTGAAGCCCCTCAGACAGGGCAGCGTCGCGGAAAAGGTTCCAGCGGGAGTCAGAGGCGATATCCTCCGTAACCACCAAGTTGCGGTCATGCGCTGCGGTGCCGAAGGACGCCACATCAGGCGCGACCTCAACCCGCTGCAAGCTTTCATGGTAGTTAGCGGAAAAATGCGGACTGGGGAGTAGGCGCAGGGTGTTTTCTTTCGCGTCGTAAACCATGAATGCCACGATGGCATCGGGCAGCAACTGCTCTATCCATTGAGCAATGCCGTCCAGCGTTTCAGGTAAGGGTGCGCGCCGTGCGATTCGCTGGTGAATGCCTTTTTGGGCTTCCAGTAGAAGGAAATCATCGTTCATAGACCGTACCTGCCGAGGATACCAGGCTTGCTAAATTATTATTCGCGGAACACTTAGCACAGTATCACTGCCGTATGTGTCCAATCAGTACGGTGTAGTACATAAGCAAAGAAAATATAAGCTTTCTATGAATAGAAAATTTGTCGGGCTTGGCTTTCAATGCGCTGGCACCTGATAGGCGGTACCGGAATTTCCAGCCAAAAACGCGGCATGAATCCCGACACGGCTACTTGGCAGCTAGGGCGGGAATTCATGCAGCGTCTATTTAGTAACTTATTGAGATGTATTTATTTGCTCTGCTGCGGATATTAATTTTCCCAATCCGAACCCGACTGCTCGATATCACTCTGCGAGTAGGGCATGGTCATTACCCAATCCTCGTTGATCCAGCCGAAATCGGTGGGTATCCAGTAGTTGTCGGTTTCCATGCCATCCGGGTCGATGACCGCGCTAGTGACCTGCCCCTGATCATTCAAGATCAAGTCCTCAATCTCGGCATAGGGTGAACCTTCCACATGTACGCCCATACCAAGCATGGCTCTGGCACTGAGTTGGTTTTGGCCGAAAAGCTCCACCGACGAAAGCGTGACCTGCTGATCACCAAATGCCGAAGGCTGGTGTCCAATGGACAGCAGGACATCGCTAGGCTCGAAGAGCTTAACCGGCCACTCGACGGTACGGAAACCGCGTTCCACCGCGTTGCCGTTGGAGTAGATCACCAGCGACTGAAGATTGCCTTGATCGTCGAGTATCACGTCGGTGACTTCGCCGACCTCAGTGTTCTCGCCTGCAATTACGTCATCCCCCAACAATTGGGTTATCGTCCAATTCGATGCGGAGTCGCTGCGTTGATTCTGCCAGTCACTCAGATTTTCAGGCGCTGCCATTGCTGTGAAGGGCAGAGCAGCACAGAGCGGGATTAAGCGGTTTAGGCATGTCATAACGGTTTTCTCCAACACTCAAGATTTTAAAATGTTTGAGGTATGGCTGGCCGAGTTTGTCTCATTCCTAATACCCGTAAGGGGAGACCGTGTCTCCCCTTACCAGAACACTAAGTGAGTTGCGCTCGGTTACCTTATGCACTCAAGCTTAGCCATTTAATCCCACAAGCCATCGTACTCGTCGTAGTCAAAGGCAGTTGCATCGTCCAGATCTGCCTCATCATAGGGAAGCGTGTACGTGCTGTAGCTAGGATCCCAACCCGTATCGAACCCATGGAAAGGGTAGGCATAGGGTTCGCCACCGTATGAGCTGTCGGCTTCAATTACGACTGCCTGGATTTCCCCATCTTCTTTAAACAGTACGTTATCTACGTAGCCATAGCCGTTACCTTCTCCGACACTTGCGTAGTCATCCAATAGGTCGGTAAGTTTCCAGATTCTCGTACCGGTGTTGGCGTCATCGTCTATTTGGGATATGTAGGAAAGGTCTGTTTTCGTCACATACTCTTCGTCAAATAGACCATAGTCATCGGCATTGTCTTCATGAACGGGAATCGAAACACCGTCCTCGTTAACGTCAACCTCTTCCCATGGGACTAGAACGTGCGTATCACCAATGTCCCATAAACCACCAACCTGGGCGATAACGGCAACGATTTCGTTCTTATCATTCAGAAGTATATTCTCGACGCTACCAATTTCTTCATCATCGGCACCGAAAACTTCTGTATCCATCAAGCTTTCAGCGGTCATGCCACCTTCTTCATAGAGGGTGTCATAATTCCATTCGCTAATAGCAGTTACATTACCTTTACCTTTATTTTCTTCGGCTTGAGCTTGTGTCGCTACCGTGGCAGAGGCAATTGCTAGGGCTAAAATAGAAGCGGATTGTGAAAGTCTCATATAGTTTCCTCTCTCCTTGCGCATTTTCCTGTATCAGGATATTGCGAAATATCTAGTGAGATGATGGCATCGCAGTCCGTGCGGCACATGGTGCAACTTCGTGTATAGGCGGTTCCTTCGCCTCACCCACATTGAGCATATGCACTCATTGCCTTCGCATCTGTGCGTTGTCGCACATGACGTGGCTTGCTGCTTCCTGGTCGAACGATAAACCCATTGAACTGTGTCACCCCCCACAGCTACCTGATTGTTAGTCACTGTGGCCTGGACAGCAGGGTGGTTCATATTTATTTCCCTACTTAAACCATCTCATTTTTGCTCTGTGCCCCGGCGCACAGAGCACTCCGGGAAATGTTGTTATAAATAATGATGAAGTTGTTTAACTGGGGATAGTGAGATTAATTAAATTCATAGAAAAGGTCGCTGACCACAATAGAGAAGCAAGACGGATTTTCTTTTAATCATTTTAAAAGAAAATCAACAAGCGACGCACATTAGATTCTCTTTGTCTTTTAACACAGGAATCAAACTATATAAACGAAGGAGAACCAACAATGGAACAACAAAAGCAGATGATGGGAATGGGCTGGGGCCGATTTGCGGCGATGATCGCGACATCGACTTTCATTATGTTTTTCTTGATGTATCAGCTTGTCTATTCATTCGATCACGCAATGCTCAGCTTAAACCGTCTGACCGCTTCATTGGTGATGGGGTGCGTCATGACTGTCGTGATGCTGGCCTTTATGTGGTCTATGTACAAAGGGATGGGAACCAAGATCGCGGTGCTTGTTTTGGCCTTATTGTTCGCCGTGATTTTGCTGTTCGTGAATAGATCTCAGGTGCTAATCGGGGATGTCAATTTCATGAAGTCTATGATTCCCCACCACTCGATTGCCATCAACAACTCACGAAGGGCGTCCATCAGCGATCCACGCGTTCGCGAGCTTGCGGATCAGATCATTGCAGCTCAGGTCCGCGAAATAGCTGAAATGAAACTGCTCCTAAATGATATTGCACAAAATGGAGAACAGGGTGAGGAAAATCTTCCTCCTCGTTCCACCAAGATAACGCCTGAAATGGAACGCAAGATCGAAAAGGTAGTGCAATGAAAGCAGTGCAATGATTGAGCTTTACCACGCAACAGGCCGCCACGCATTTTTACTGCGTGGCGGGCGGGATATGGTTCAGTGCGAAGAGTTCAGTGTGAAGATTTGCGTTGGAAGAAGCTTAGGATGGCGAGCAATATTATCGCGCCGATCAGTGACACGATGAAGCTCATGACGGAGATGCCCTCGTTGATGGAGCCCGCGCCGAGTATCGGCCCGATCAGGAATCCGCCAATCAGTGCGCCGACAATGCCGACTACAACGTTGAGAATGATGCCTTGCTGGCCACTGGTGCCCATGATCTTACTGGCGATCCAGCCGACCAAGCCACCCATGATAAGCCATATGATAATGCCCATAATGTCTGCCTCTAGATAGGTTTGACGCACGCTTGGCGTCAACACATGAAGTGTAGGGCAATTGTTTAATGGTCACCGTGCGATACCGCACAGTGACATTAGGGCAACCACACAAGGCGCTTTCGCCAGTTAACGGCTTACCCTCTGCGATTGAAACATTGAGTTCAATCCTATTGCTTTTCCTCCTTGCTATCCTTGGGATCGCCATTGACGTCGCTTAATACGGCGCCAGCTTTGCCGCCATGTTTCTCGGCTTTACCCTTGTATTCCGTACTTTTATCACCGGTCGCCTTGCCGGCTACTTCCTTAGCCTTTCCCTTCGCCTCGTTGGCACGGCTTTCGACTTGATCCTTATTCATACGTTGATCTCCAGGTAATGATTTCGCTTGGGTTCTGCCTATTGCGGTGGACTCATAGCATGAACTCATGCAAAGGCAGGGTGATGTTTACAAGCTAGTTGAAGCTCAAGCTCTGGTCTGTGCGTTATCTAACGTATGCGAAGTTCTATGTTTTAGCGGATTGGATGGTTGTCGATAAGCTCGAGCATGGTTTCGCGATACTGAGTCAATGATATCGTCAATGACATCCCAGCCGTGAAGAGGCAAACAGCTCGGTCAATGGATGTGTGCGGCGTTCGATTTAAATCCATCGGCGACTCCTCAACCTTCATGTATGACGTATGTGTCCGTTAGCGTCACCGTTGACGATGAGCTCGGCTTCGCGCTCAAGCCGCCGGCGGTCTTGAGCCAGCATCCCGTTGGCCTCCGCCAGCGCCAGAATCATCTCCACCTGACTCTCGACTTCAGCGACGACCGCGGACGCTTCACGTTCCACGGCGACCTCTCGGATTCGATGTAGCGTATGCATCAGGTGCCGGGCCGCTTCTGGGTCCTGTGAGGCCTGTTCCCGCAGTCGCTCCATGCACAGCTGCACCAGATCGGCGACATCCCAGCCGACCTCGTCGTAGACACAGCGGCCATCTTTGTCCTTGTCGTGCAGCCGCGGCAGCCCCTGGATGATGATTTCCTCAAGCACGGCTTCGAGATGGACCATGACCTCATGGGCCGTTGAGGTGTCCGCGCGTGCCTGCAGCGCGAACGTGCCGACATCCACCAGCTGGCTCACGGCGAACGCGAGGTCCATATCAGGACTGCGGGTACGGGCGATGTTGAACGCTTTTGCCACGGCTTGAAAGTCGGCGTCTCCATCGGCCCCTAAGGAGGAAATGATCGCGACAGGGCGGCGGGAGGTAACAAACTCGCCAATTCGGCAGCGTAGATGAACAACCCCGCCGGGCGGCAGCGCCTTGCGCATCCGGTCGGTGTCGATGCGGGTAATCCAGCCAGTCCCTGTGGCGAGGACCGTCCGCGGTGTTGTTAGCGGTGGCGGCACCTCGGTGAGTTCGACCCGTACCTCGGGGTGGCGATCAAGCACTTGGAGGGCATCTTCTGCAAGCCGGCTGATCAGCTCCGGGAGCGACAGGCTTCGCGTTGCGTGCTGAATCGCGAGCAGTACCCCCGCCATCGCGGCGAGCGCAATCACCACTACCAGCACCGTACTGACCAGGGGAGCGGGTGCCTGTTCCTCGGTAGGCATCCTCAACAGGATGGCGAGCACGGCCACAACACCCGCCGACATGGAGGCGAGTAGATTGCGCTGAAAACGGTCGTCCAGAAAGATCAACAGCGTCCGGGGCGAAAAGTGCGCGGCCATGAGACCCACCACGACGGTGCGCATCCACAGACCGAACACCGCGACCGTGATCAGACCACTGGTTACCGCCCCTAGCAGGACCCGCGCGTCAACAACGGTGCCGAGGTCCACCGGCGGAGGCCACAGCCAAGTAATATCCACGGCCAATGCCGCTAGTCCCACGCCCAAGCCGGCGATCATGGCCACACCCATCGCCATCGTGATCTCGCCCAAGCGGAGATTGGTCAAGCGGGGCCGGGGCCTGCCGCGGGTTGTCTCACTCATGCTGTTACCTCCTAGTTTGACTGAGCGGTGCGTTTTTCAGTCAGCGTCACCCGTCGGCGGATGCCGCGTCGGTGCGCTATCGCACTAAGCATGAACGTTCGTTACCGAACAGACAGCGCTTACCCGCAGCGTGAAGATCCACCAAGGCTATCGGTACGAGCAGTCTCTCGATTGTCCACATTCCCCGCATCCTCGGAGAAACATCATGGCTACAGAAAAGAAAGTGCTCAGAACCAACGACGTCGTCGCGAAGCAAGGCCTTGCCAGCGATGATTTCGTCGCTGCGATGCCCCATAACCGGACCAAGGCGCTTGAGCACGGTCACGACAACGCCGTGGCGCCACCGGCCGGGGAGACAGTGAAGCCGGGCTCCAGTGAGTTGACGGCCAGCACGACGACTGAGGAACCCGGGACGGCAAAAACCGGCGGTCCAGCGCAGCTCGGCACGAACGAAACCATCGCGCCGCTCGACCAATTCAAAGTCGATCCCAGCGACCAACCGCTGACGACCAATCAGGGGGTTCGTATTGCCGATAATCAGAACACCCTGAAAGCCGGGCTGCGTGGGCCATCGTTACTTGAAGATTTCATTCTGCGGGAAAAAATCACTCACTTTGATCACGAACGCATCCCCGAGCGCATCGTCCATGCCCGCGGTTCAGCCGCGCACGGGTACTTTGAAGCTTATGACGCGCTGACCCAATACACTCGGGCGGCCCCATTCGCTGAGAAAGGTAAAATAACGCCCTTGTTTGCGCGCTTCTCCACCGTGGCTGGCGAACGCGGCTCGAAAGACACCGCCCGCGACGCCCGTGGCTTTGCGGTGAAGTTCTATACCGATGAAGGCAACTGGGATCTGGTCGGCAATAACATACCGGTGTTCTTTATTCAGGATGCGATGAAGTTTCCCGATCTTGTCCACGCCCTCAAACCGGAGCCGCATCACGGTATGCCGCAAGCGGCGTCTGCCCATGACACCTTCTGGGATTTCGTGTCGCTCATGCCGGAATCCACTCACATGCTGATGTGGGTAATGTCGGATCGCGGTATACCGCGCAGCTATCGGATGATGCAGGGCTTTGGCGTGCATACCTTCCGCTTGGTCAACGAACAGGGCGAATCGGTATTCTGCAAGTTCCACTGGACGCCGCTGCAGGGCACGTATTCACTGGTCTGGGACGAAGCGGTGAAGATATCCGGCGCGGATCCGGATTTTCATCGGCGGGATCTATGGGAAGCCATCGAAGCCGGTGAATTCCCCGAATGGGAGCTGGGGCTGCAGATATTCACCGAGGAACAGGCCGAGAGCTTCAGCTTTGATGTGCTCGACTCGACCAAAATCGTGCCGGAGGAATTGGTGCCGGTCACGCCGGTCGGGCGCATGGTGCTGAACCGCAACCCGGACAATTTCTTTGCGGAAACCGAGCAGGTCGCATTCTGCACGGCCCACGTCGTACCCGGTATCGATTTCTCCAACGACCCTTTGCTTGCCGGTCGTATCCACTCCTATTCCGATACCCAGATCACGCGACTCGGTGGCCCCAATTTCCACGAAATCCCCATCAACACGTCGCTTGCGCCGGTACAGAACAACCAACGCGACGGTTTGCATCGTCAGGCGGTGCATCGCGGGCGTGTTGCCTACGAACCGAATTCGCTGGCGGGTGGCTGCCCATTCCAAGGCGGCGCCAGCCAAACCGGACCCAGCGGATTCGTGTCTTTTCCCGATACCAATGCCGAAGACAAAGTCCGTGGCAAGCCGGAAAAATTTGCCGAGCACTATGCCCAAGCCACCCTGTTCTTCAATAGTCAGTCGGCGGTCGAACAAGCGCATATTGTGGCCGGGTTCCGCTTCGAGCTGAGCAAGGTCGGCGTGCCCGCTATCCGTGAGCGAATGTTGTCCTCGCTGGTGAACGTGTCACCGGACCTGGCCGCCAAGGTCGCGGACGGTTTGGGTATGGCAGTGCCCGCTGCTATGCCGAAGGCAATGGAGAACCCCGAGCCCGCTGAAGTGAACCAATCCCCGGCCTTGTCGATGATGTCGCTACCGGGCGAAGGCGGTGTTCGAACACGCCAGATTGCCGTATTGGTCGAGGACGGCGTTCACTATGCGTCGCTTGCCAGTCTTCATAGTGCGCTGACCAATGCGGGGGCCGTGGTGCATTTCGTGGGGCCAAAGGTAGGCTTATTTGCCGGCGTCGGTGATTCTGGCGATAAAACTGGCGAGGAAATAGAAGCGGACAAATCGATGGAAAATGCGCCGGGGTTTTTGTTCGATGCGCTCGTCATACCCGATGGCAGTGAGGCGGTCCAGACGCTGGTGGATAACGGCGACCCAATGGAGTTCGTCAAAGATCAGTTCAAGCACTGCAAAACGATTCTTGCGCTGGGTGCCGGGCGGAAGCTGCTGGAAATGGCGGGCATCGACTCAGCCGCGGGGCAAGACCCTGGCATTTTGATGGCGGATAGCGCCGATGCGGCCGGAATCGCGCCCACCTTCATCGATGCCGTGGCGGCGCATCGCCATTCCTCCCGTGAAATAGACCCACCAGCTAAATGATGCTGCCCGGCTGTCGGTAGGAGTAAACAGATGCTGTTTAGTGGATGGGATAGTTTGTTCCGCACCCTGGTAGTCGGGGTGCTGGCTTACGTGGCTCTCGTGGTGTTCCTTCGTATGTCGGGGAAACGGACACTCTCCAAGATGAACGCCTTCGATCTGGTTGTGACCGTCGCTCTTGGCTCAACCTTGGCGACCATCCTGCTGGCCAAGGATGTCGCTTTGGCCGAAGGGCTGTTGGCTTTCGCCTTGCTTATCGGCTTGCAGTTCGCTGTCACCTGGTCGAGTGTTCGGGTACGTTGGGTGCGGCGGCTGGCGACGGGCGAGCCGCAGATGTTGCTATACTGTGGCAAGTTTCTTTCCGCACCTCTGGTGAAAGCGAGGGTGACCGAAGACGAAATACGGGCAGCGGTCCGCTCGACCGGGATCGACTCGTTGGAAAAAGTGCGCGCAGTCGTCCTAGAGACCGATGGCTCGTTCAGCGTCGTCTTGTCGGGAGAAAAGGGAAGTAAAGAGGGGGGTAACGGTTCCAGTCTGGTCGGCGTTGACGGCCCCGGGGATGTCCGCAAGTCGGCCTCAGAATCCTGAGTCTAACCGCAGAGGAGAAATGATGGCCCAAACAAAACGGTTCACCATGGACAGGCTGCGCTTTTTTTTCAGTCGGATTAAAGAGCGCTTGTGGGTTAAGCCGCTGGTCCTTTGCGTGCTGTCTATTGGTGGTACCTTTATCGCCTTGTTGGCTGACAATTTGGGGCTTTCCACGGTGGTGCCTGAGATCACCCTGGAATCTGTCGAGTCCCTGTTGTCCATCATGGCGTCCAGCATGCTGGTGATTGCGACCTTTGCGGTAGGTTCCATGGTGGCCGCTTATGCATCCGCCAGCGCCGGTGCGACACCGCGTTCCATCCCCCTGGTTATTGCCGATGACGTCACCCAGAACGCTTTGTCTGCGTTTATCGGCGCGTTCATCTTCAGTATTGTTTCCCTGATAACCGTCCAGAATGACCTGTTTGACGCTGCTGGCCGGTTTGCCATCTTCGTGCTAACCCTGTTGGTGTTCGCCATTGTTGTCATCACGTTCGTTCGCTGGGTAGACAGAATTGCCCGGCTGGGCAGGGTGGTGAATACCATTGAGAAAGCAGAAAAGGCCGCCGGTGACGCTCTGGATCGTCGTCGACACGCGCCCACACTCGGCGCTATGAAAGCCTCCCCGCAACAGGTCTTCGGCAAGGGAATACCCGTCTGTTCTTCAACAGTGGGTTATATCCAGCGTATTGATCTGGAGACGTTACAAGCTCACGCTGAAGCACTCAATTGCCACGTGGTGGTGACAGCACTCCCCGGCGCGTTTGTTAGCCAATGCCGCCCGCTGCTTCGTATTGAAGGGGGCTATGAAGGGGATTTTGAACAGAGAAGTGAGGAGGACGAGTCGTCCAATCTGGACGCCTTTTCCAGCGCCTTCACGATTCGCTCAAGCCGCACCTTTGAAGATGATCCCCGCTTCGGGGTTCTAGCGTTATCCGAGATTGCCGACAAGGCGCTGTCGCCTGGTATCAATGACCCGGGAACCGCGATCAATGTCATTAGTACAATGGTACGACTATTTACGCTTTGGCAATCGCCAGTTGAAAAGGACACCTTACAGGCGGTCACTTATGACCGGGTATCGGTTCCGGAACTGGTGACCGACGACTTGTTCGACGATGCCTTTACGGCCATTGCCCGTGACGGAGCAAATATGGTTGAAGTATCCATTCGCCTGCAGAAAGCGCTTTGGGCGTTGGCCGAAACAGGCGACAGTGCGATGGCTGCCGCCGCCAAAAAACATTCACGGATGGCTCTGGCACGCTCGGAACGGGTGATGGTAATTGAGGACGATATCGATGCGGTGCGCAGAGAGGCCGCGTTTTCGTCGGCCTAAGTCCTTAATGAACATTCGGTTCAGAGAGAATGTGCGTCCACCTTTTCGGATGTGTCGTAAAAGCACATCCGGTTTGAACCGGACTTTTTGGCATTGTACATGGCGTGATCCGCGGCTTGCAGTAGAACCGGAGAAGAGGATGCATCCTCGGGGTAGAACGAGATCCCGATACTCACGGAAATCTGGATAGGCTGTTGCGAGGTTTGAAAGGACACTGCGAGCGCATCAATAATATTCTGAGCGACAAGCTCAACATCCTTACGTCGATTTGCCGCGGTGAGAATCACGGTAAATTCATCGCCACCCAGACGGGCAACCGTGTCGTCCTCGCGAACCCGATCAACAAGACGTTCTGCTACCTCACACAGCAGATGATCGCCAGCTTCATGGCCGAGCGAATCATTGACTTCCTTGAAGCCATCAAGGTCCAGGAAAAGCAGGGCAAGCGGCACGCCACTGCGTTTTGCATGTTTCACTTCCTGTTCCAGGCGGTCCAGGAACAGACGTCGATTTGGTAGTCCGGTCAAAGGGTCATGATGGGCGTTGTGCCATGCTTTTTCTTCGGCGAGCGCTCGTTCGGTAACATCCCGGAAAATGCAGACCGTCGCTTCCGTGTGTTGATGCTCATCAAGCACGGGCGCCAGCAGATATTCGAACCTTTCACCCTGTTTAGAAGCAAAGGTGTGAATCAAATTGCCGCGATAGGTGGACTGGTCAGCCATTACTTTTTCATGGTTGCGCTGAAAATCCGAAGCGAACGAAAACCCGAGGTCAAAGCTGGATTTTCCGATGATCGCCTCGGGCGCAAGAGCGAAAAGATCGGCCGTGGCCTGGTTGGCATAAATAAACCGACCTTCTAGATTGAGAACACAAATCGGGTCGGGCGATGCCACCAGAACGGCGCTGAACAACCGAGTTTCCACCTCTTTTACGGTCGCATATTGCTCTAGCGATTCCGCGACGGCTTGGTCGATGGCTTCATGGAAACGGGTAAGGTCGTCAAGCTGCGGGCCGGAAACCGTTGGGTACGCTTTCGTCCAGAGTGACACCACGCTCGCACGCAGGGCTCGGAACTCGGAAATGGTCTCCATGACACTGAAGCCGCTGGTTTGGCGTTCGCCACCGTGCACTTCTGCCCAGGATTCCCCACCATCTTCGGATCCACGTCCTTTCGATTTAGCGGCCTGTTCTGAGTCACTTTGGTGTGAATCGATATCGTCGGCAATCACCAGAAGCATGTCCTTGGCGTGGTCGCGCAGCCCAGTCGTGCCCATATGGCTGGCATGATGGAGGGTTTTGGCAAATTTTTCCCAGTTCTCAAGAATCGGCTCTATATTTTCCCGAATAAAATCCGCTAATCGCATATTTGCCTGCATTGTTTAGCTCTGAATAAGAGCAGAAAAGATCAAGAAAGACGTTCCTCCTGACAGAGTCATTCGTCTGCTTGCTGCTTACCATCTTCTATCTTCTCATCGACCTGCTCGCCTTCCGCCCGGTTGGTATCGGGTTCCACCTGGTCGGCTTTTGCTCCTGTCTCAAGGCTCAGCTCGATGAACATGGGAAAATGATCCGATCCCCAGGCGGGGCCTCTTTCCATGCGGACAAGCTTGAAATGA
Organism: Vreelandella salicampi; assembly: GCF_013415105.1. Taxonomy (GTDB): domain Bacteria; phylum Pseudomonadota; class Gammaproteobacteria; order Pseudomonadales; family Halomonadaceae; genus Vreelandella; species Vreelandella salicampi. Next base: position 46,890 of record NZ_JACCDF010000014.1, on the reverse strand, counting down.
TCAGAGTGGAAGACGTGATCGAGCGGCCAGCGCATGAGTGGATTCTTGGCGTTGAAGGAGTTGTACATTCCCCGCCCAACACGCGGGTCGAGCAGACCACTGGTTTTCTGAAACAGGGACGTGGTTTGGGACCAGGCGACATCGTTGAAATCCCCGGCAATAATGGTGGGCCCTTCGCGCGTCTCAACTTCCCGGCCCACAATGAGCAGCTCCGCATCGCGTTCCGTCGTCTCGGTCGCAAACATTGGGTTGGGAGGGTCGGGGTGAACGAAATGCATAAATACCCGGTCGCCGGAAGGCAATATCACCTGCATGTGCATCGATGGCATGCTGTCTTCGAGAATAAACCGGATGTCGGGATTGATTAGCTCCAGGCGACTGTACAGAAGCATCCCATAGGTGTTGTCGAGCGGATGTTTGAGCGTGTGCGGATACTCATTTTCCAGTGTTCTGAGCGCTTTTTCCCACCACCGGTCGGTCTCCACGGTCAGGATCATGTCTGGATTATACTTGCGCACGATACCCAGGAGCGCCTTTGACTCCTGGTTTTCCATCAACACGTTTGCCACGAGCAGGCTAATATTGGCGTCATCCGAGTCAGATTCAGTCGTTAGCACCTGCTTGGGCATCAGCACCGTGTAAGGCAGCATCTTGACGACTTGATATCCCACGGCCAATACCAATAGCGCGAGAACGGCGGATTCGTAGGGGCGTTGCGTGTCCCAGTAATAGAGGTAGAAGCAAAGAATGACAATACCGGCGGTAGCGATCTGCGCTCTGGGAAAATCCAGCACGCGAATCCACCACTGGTTGAAACGCAGTAGCGGAAGGAGCGTAGCAATCACCAACATCAGGGCCAGTGCGACCAGAACAATACTCATAGCATTTGAAAGGGCTTCCCGAGCCCGCCACCTTTTCCATTTTTCGACGCGCCGGGCGTCAATAGTTGGAGTATAGGCACGTTTCTCAATATTCACTGTGCGCTAGCGCACGCTGTTTGAGGAAGAAAAACCACGATCAGAGCTGTGCGATGGCGTCTACTACCGTATTTTTTCCGGCCGAGTGTGCGATGCCGCACGGAGCCTTCGGGCCATACGGTGCAGAATGCGGAGTCTCTCGCCCGTTGGGGCATCCTATTCTATCCAGGAGTATGACCATTGGATCTGTTACGCATCATCATCGCGATCCTTCTGCCACCGCTCGGCGTCTTCTTGCAGGTAGGCATCGGAATGCATTTTTGGATCAACATTTTGCTTACGCTGTTCGGATATGTGCCCGGCATCGTTCACGCCGTGTGGATCATCGCTAGGCGATAAATAGAACACGCGATGGAAAAAGACGAATCCGTGTTCTACACAGATAATGAGAAGTACTCTGCGGAACTTGCCTGAGTTTGAGCACGATGGAACCCCCTTGCTTACCTAGAGGGTGAAGGAAGCCCATGAGCATCGAAAAGAGAACGCCTTTCGACTTTACACCCGGCGAGCAACGGCTGTTCCGTTACACCATTGTCGCCCTCAGCGCCGTCACCCTGTTGGGCACGATTGTATTTATCATCTGGGTTCTTGGGCACATCATCGCTGCCCTAAACGCCCTGGTTTTCCCTCTGGCGATTGCCGGCGTGCTGGCCCTGGTGCTTTACCCGGTTGTAGACCTATTCGAGCGATTCTTGCGCATGAACCGGCTCGCCGCCGTGATCACGCTTTTTTTGGTCCTGTTCGGCCTATTTATCACGGTGATGGTACTGGTCTTGCCCACAGCCGTAGGTCAGGGCAGAGATTTTTTTGAGTCTGTGCCGAAGATAGCGGCGGATGGACACGAAATCTTGTCGTTCCGGTTTCCAATAGTGTTGCCGATGTTGGAAGATTTCATGTCCGACATAAAGATCCAGTCGATGCTTCCCGATGCGGAGCAAGCCACTAGCCGTGCCATCGGATACATCAGTTTTCTAATGGGGCTTGCTTTTGTCCCCCTGTACCTCTTCTTTGCACTGCTTTCCGGCAACCGCATGAGGGAGTCCGCCAAGGGTGCGCTGTTTCTGTTTACGTACGAAACGCAGAAAGAGGTGATATACCTGAGTCAGGTGTTTGTCGATTACGTTACCGCGTTCTTTCGCGGACAGCTGATTATCGGACTGACCATGGGTGTCATCATGGCGGTTGGTTTTACCCTCATCGGGCTTGAGGCTGCGATTTACTTCGGCCTCGCGTTGGGGTTGCTCAACATCGTGCCGTATCTGGGCTTTATTGTCGGCGTTGTCACCGTCGTACCCATTGCCTATTTCCAGCCCGACGGGGGCGGTCAGCTCGTTTTGCTATTGCTGGCAGTCATCGCTGCCACGCAGCTGGTGGAAAGCGTGGTGCTTACGCCCAAGATCATGGCTGATCGCTCGGGCCTGCATCCCGCTGTGGTTGTGATCTCCATCCTATTCTGGGGCACCGTACTGGGTGGAGTTATTGGCATGATCCTCGCCGTTCCTCTGACAGCCTTCCTCGTCACCCTCGGGGCGCACGTGAAAAACAGTATGCGCACTAAGTTGGGGTCTAATGAAATCGATTGGTAGATAGTCAGCGCGTTATTTTCACCCGTCGTCTCGTCAAGTGTGTGGTACCGCACGGACAAATAGTTCGTTTATACCCAAGATGATATGGCATTTCCGCGATTCGGGAATGGCACTCTAGGCCCACACAAGGGTTTGGCAAACTGCGTAAAGCAGAGGAGATATAACGATGAAGAAGCTCAAGACATTTATCCTTTCCGCCGCTATTGCGCCAGCATTTGCACTCAGCACAACGGCAATGGCGGAGAACGATGACGCCATGAAGGAAAACGGCGAACAGCTGATGAGCAGTAAGCCCACCGGTGCGTTCTACGCCGACGATGTTATTGGCGAGGCTATCAAGCATCGTAGCTCAGAAGAGATGATTGGCGAGGTACAAGACCTGATCATCGGCGAAGATGGCCGTATCATCGGTGTCGTGGTAAAGACCAGTGGCTTTCTTGGGCTCGGCGGACAAGAAGCCGGGATAAACTGGGAACACATTGAGCGGACCATGGAAGATGACGAAGCCGTGCTCTACACGGAGATTGAGGAGGAAGCGCTGCGTGAAGCACCCGAGTTCGAGCGCGACGAAGACGAATCTGATTCGTAAAGCCTAACCCCATCATCAACGGGGGCACATTGTGCCCCCGTTTTCTTTTAGCCCATCCCCCGGGGTATGCACCTAGGCCTTATTCAGACTCTCATTTTTAGCGCCGAATGCCGCATGACAAACACAACAGGAAAAAGCGATGGAGTTGATTGCTAATACCATCATGTCTGAGTTTTCGGATTTTAACCCACAGTAAACGGGAATCCCGGATTCAAAAATGAGTCGCGTTATTCAAGGAGTGATTGCCGGTATTGGCTTTTTTGTGCGGGCACCATTATCACCGGCAAAGATGAACAAGGTGCCACAGGGCTTACCACAGCGGCGGGTATTTGGTTTACTGCCGCCATCGGGATAGCCATTGGCTTGGGGCGCGAGCAGACGGCGCTGTTATGTACAGTTCTCGCCTGGGTAGTGCTTTACGTGGTGCCTTTTTTTACCCAATCAATACGCAAAAAAATTCCATGACGCGGGACTCTACATTTAATTGAGGGGGAAAGTCGTACGCAACGCGAGCCGCTAACCTCGCCACACTCACTGTTGTGCGAGGGGGCGGCTAACAGAGCCAGGCTAAGCACGGTCTTTTTCTAGAGTTTCCTGCATCTGTAAGTCCACGTGGAAGGCAGTACCCATGTGGATTTTTGAGTCGACATGCACGTGACCCTGCATGCCTTCTACATAGGCTTTCACGAGAGCAAGCCCGAGCCCCGTGCCGGGCCTTTTTTTGTCGCTATTCTGTGCTTGGCTGAACTTCTCGAAGAGGTAGGGTCTGAACGCCTCCGGAATACCGGGGCCGCGATCAATAACGCTGATTCGCACCCGGTTTTCACCGTCATCGCTTTCCTCAAGACGATGGGCCTCGACTCTGACATGCTCACCGGCGGGAGAGAACTTTATCGCGTTGGATAAAAGGTTGGTTAGCACCTGCTGCAAGCGGTCGGGGTCTGCCAAGACCGACCCAGGGGGTACTTCACCCAGCTTAAGGCCTACACCGTGCTTGTGGGCGAAGCCCTGGTTAGTGGAGACGGACTCGTTGAGAAACTCGGCGAGATTAAGCGGCTTTAGTGTGAAGTCGACTTTGCCTAGCTCCGCCTTTTCGAGGTCGAGAAACTCCGTAACCAGTCTTACCAGCCGCTGGCTATTGCGCTGAGCAAGGGTCGCCATCTCGGACACCGGCTCCGGTACAGGCCCCGCCATGCCCGAAGTGATCACCGACAGGGCACCGTCGATAGAGCCCAGGGGCGTGCGCAGCTCATGGCTCACCGTGGAGATAAGCTCCCGCTGGGCGCGTTCGATTGCTTTGCGCTCGCTGATGTCGCGGACCACGCTTGCGAACACCGGCACGCCGGTCTTGATAATTTGAAGGCGGATCTCCACCGGATACAACATGCCTCCCTTGCGCCGGCGCATCTGCTCACTGATCACGACCTCTTTTTCCCCTTGGCGCAGTGGCTTTAGCAGTGCCTCAAGGCTTTCCCGGTTAAGCTCCGGCATCATGTCCAGTGGGGTGGCTTCTTTGAGGGCTTCCATGTCGGTATCGAGTTCTTCCAAGGCGCTGGCGTTGGCGTAGACATAACGCAGGCTCTCCATGTCGAATAGCGCTACTTCTTCCGACATAGCGTCAAGCACTGAGCCCAACCAGGCGAACTTGGCTTCTTGCCGACGCGTCTTGAGCAGCGTTTCGACTAGCTGGGCCAAGGCTTCGATGGACTCTTTCTGCTCTGGTTCCAGCTCACGGGGTTTGCGGTCCATCACGCAGAGGGTGCCTAGGGCCTCTCCGGTGGCACTGTGGATGGGCTTGCCAGCATAAAAACGGGCATGAAAATCGCTTTCAACGTAAGGGTTGTCGTGAAAGCGGGGGTCTTGGGTGGCGTCGGGCACTTGCATGATGCCTTCGCTAAGGATGGTATGGCCGCAAAAGCTCTCCTCGCGAGCGGATTCTTGGAGATCCATGCCGTAGGTGGACTTGAACCACTGGCGGCGGGAATCGAGCAGTGCGATGAAGGCATAAGGAGTGTCGCAGATCTTCGCCGCCAGGGTCGTGATGGCATCGAACACCGGCTCGCTGGGTGTATCGAGAATGTAATGATCGGCAAGGCTGGAAAGCCGTGCAGCTTCATTGGCAGGCAGGCGAGGCGTTTGCATCACAGGTCCCTTTCTATTGGCAGCTCATCGGTTATGACCACGCTTCAAGGGCGTCGGTATCGATGTGACTCTAACGCAGGCGTTGTCGTTTACCCAATATGCAAATGACTTTGCGATGATGAGATAGGTAAACAAGCGTTGACCATGAAGTTAAACTCAAATTCATACTAGTGTATATTTTGAGTTTATTAGCCTCGTTTATAGCAAGTGAGCGCTATCAGCTTCTCAACCCGGTTACTTCTATGCTTCTGGTGCCATTGAACCGCTGGCGTTTTGCTGGCCCTTGGATTGCCCTAATGACTCTTGTGGCCATCTGGTTGGCAAGTGCCCTGGGTGTTTTCCAGCTGCCTAATGCCTGGATGCACTGGCAGTTCCATCGCCTCAACCTAGGGGATAGGCCCACGCCTCAGGTACTTTTGGTGGAGGCCGATTTCGAGCAGCGGCAACAGACAGAGTGGCTTGAGCTTATTAAGCAACTTGAGCAATTCGAGCCTGCAAACATCGGCCTTCTACACGAGCCTGCTGAGCTAACACAAACACACCTTGAACGGCTGCGTGAGGCAGGCGTGGTGATTGGCCAGACGGCCGCTCAGGCATCCGGCGACAACCGGGTGCTGACGCTTCCGCCTTCCCAAGCCTTGGATAGCTTGGGCTTGCATCGGTCCAGCTTCGTCGACGACGGCGAGCGTTACCTCAGCACCGAGGCGGCGGTGGTGAGCCGGGCAGAGGGTACAGCAGTTGCCGAGGAACCTTTTCTGATCGATTTCCGCCCGGGGATGAATTACCTGCCGGTAATACAAGCCGAGCGGGTGCTGCGTGGTGATCTCACGCGGGATCTGGTCGGCGGTCGCGTGGTCCTGGTGGGGCGCAGCATCGACCCGACCAATCCGCCGCTGCTCACGCCTTTGCCGCAAGAAGCCAATGTGTCACGACTGGTATACGCCGGCTATGCGGTGGATACCCTATTGCGGGGCCAGCCGCTTAGCGGCACGACCTGGTGGCAGAACCTGCTGCTCTCCCTTGGCGTGTTGGGTGTCTCGGTGCTGCTCTATTTTCGTCTGGGCGTAAAGCGCTCGCTCGGGGTTTCGTTGGGGGGCGGCCTGCTCTTGCTAATCTCGGGCTGGCTAAGCCTTCACTTTCTAAGCATCGTTTTGCCGGTAGCGGAGCTGATCGCCTTTCATTTGCTGCTCTGGTATTTGCTCTCCCGTCGCGAGCAGCGGCTTGAGTCGGCGACTGTGCGTAAGCTTTTACGTGCCAGCAGCCGCCGCCTGCATGATCGCTTACTACCCTCTGACTTCAACTCAAGCCAAGACCCCTGGGGGCAGATCATCCTGCTTACCACGCAGATTTTGAATCTTGATCGGGCCATTCTTCTGGAGCGCCAGGGCAGCGCCAAGCATCTGCGTGAGATAAAGGCTTACCGCTGCTCCATCGACGACATCGACGAGCGCCGACGCGACTTCGAGCGGACTCCCTATTCCACTGCGCTGGAAGAGGGTGGCCCCATCGTGCTGTCCAAGACCTTTTTGAGGAATCCTGAACCAGGCAGCCGGCAATTTATCGTGCCGCTTGAGTTTAACGGGCAGCTGTTGGGCTTTTTAATCGGTGAGATGGCTGAAGAAACCCTTGAGAATAATCCTCTCTTTCTCACGCTGCTGCGGGATTTCAGCAGCCAGATCGGCGAGCTTCTCTATCAGCGCCAGCTGTGGCAGGCGCGCCAACGCAGCGAGGCCAGTCAGTGGAAGCGGCTGATGCGTCTCGATTCGGTCGAGTCCGAATACGACTCCCTGAGCGAGGTATCGCAGCTGTTCGAACGGCGCCTAGCGCTTTTGGAAAATGTCTTCAACTCGCTCCATACCAGTACCATACTCTACGACCTCTTTGGCCAGGTGATGCAGGTCAATCGCAAGATGGAGGCGTTGGTACGGCGCTCGGGGCTTTCCGTGTTCAGCATGACTGCCGCCGATGCCATCGCGACCCTCGGCGGTATGCCGCTTTCCACCGCGCGGGAACATCTCCAGCACATGGTGTTGACCGACGAGAGCCTGACGTTCGCGGCCAACTTGCCCGGCGTGGAAGGCGCTTTCTCGCTCAACGTACGGCCTTTAAAGGGCGCCGAGGAGGAGACGTCGAGCCAAACCGTGACGCCTTTCCGGATCCATGGTTTTTTGCTTGAGTTGGTGGATGTCACCCATCTGGTTCGCCTTGAGCGCTTGAAAGACGAACTCGGCAACAAAATCAGCGCTGAGTTGCGCAACCAGTTGGAGGCGGCACTTTTAGCCGCCGAGTTGGGGCGTCAGGATGATGTGGCGACAACTGACAAGGTGGCATTCGGTGAGCTTGTCGAGCGTAAGCTGCAGCAGATGTCGCATACCTTGACCCTCTCCCAGAATATTCTCAACGCCGTCCAGGACATCAGCCGGCTGTCGGACTTTCCGGTCAACGTCACCGCGCTGGCGGAAGATATGGCCCGGCGTTGGGAGCCACGTCTTGCCACTCGTGAGCTCGCCTTCGAACTCGAAAGGCCCCCCTTCAATGCCTTTGTGCGGGTGGATGTGACCCAAATCGAGAACACCCTGGACGCCGTTGTCACCGTGCTCGCCGATGACGCAAGCCCTGGCGGCGTGATACGCCTGAACCTCGAAGAAAAGCACGAAGACAATACGTTCTGGACGACCTTCATTTTTGAGAATACCGGCTATGGTATGCCGGAAGAACGGTTGCAGGCCGCCATGACCGATTCGGCCCGCGCTACCACGCCTGCCATGCACCGGCTGCAGCAGGCCGCAAACCAGGTGACTCTATGGGGCGGAGAGCTGAAGGCGACCACCGCCATCGGCGAAGGAATACGTTTTGAAATACGACTACCAGGGTTTTCATTAGATGACTAACACGCAAACGACCACTAAGCGTATTTTACTCGTCGACGATGATGCCGACGTGGCACAGCTTCTCGGCTTCGTGCTGCGCCGGGCGGGCTTCGAGGTGAAACATGCACCAAGCGCCAAAAAAGCCATGGAAGTGGTGATCAATGCGCCACCGTCCGACCTTTTTATTCTGGATCTGTGGATGCCGGAACTCGACGGCGAATACCTGCTGCGCTGGCTCAGAGACGAGCAGAAGATCGAAAATCCCATTCTCATGCTCACCGGCACCGTGCGTCCGGGGCTTGAAGAGGAACTCAAGGCCGCCGGCGCCGATGCCGTGGCGCACAAGCCCCTTGATATCCAGGCGCTCGATGCCCTGGTGCGGGGGCTTCTGGGAGAATGAACTGGGATCTGCTGCCTTTCCACATCTTTCCCGAGGGCAGTCTTGCCAGCTCTGTCATTACCACTGTCTGGGTGGGCGTGGCAGTGGTGGCTTTCTTCAACCTGCGTTTTGGTTGGAGCCTGGCCGGGCTGGTGGTGCCCGGCTATCTAGTGCCGCTGTTATTGATCAAGCCCTGGAGCGTGGCCGTGATCATCGGCGAGGGCATGGTCACTTATCTTCTCGTTCAGGCTTTTTCGCTGCTTGGCGCACGCTATCTGGGCCTGGCCGATTTCTTCGGCCGCGACCGCTTTTTTGCTCTGGTACTCACCAGCGTCATCGTTCGGGTGGTTTTCGATGCCTACTGGCTGCCGGGGCTCGGGGCCTTTCTTGATGCGAATTTCGGCCTGGAGTTCGACTACGCCAACAATCTGCACAGCTTCGGCCTGATTATCGTCGCGCTGATCGCCAACAACTTCTGGAAGCCAGGCATTGTGCGCGGCACCTTCTGGCTGCTGGTGACCCTGGCCGCGACTTTCGCGCTGGTGCGTTTCGGCCTGATGGAGCTGACCAACTTCTCGGTCTCCAACCTGAACTACCTCTACGAGGACGTGGCAAGCTCGATTCTGGCCAGTCCCAAGGCCTATATCATTCTGCTGACCACGGCCTTTATCGCCTCGCGCATGAATTTGCACTATGCCTGGGAATTCAACGGCATCCTGATCCCCTCGCTGCTGGCGCTGCAGTGGTACCAGCCGACCAAACTCTTGCTCACCTTCGCCGAGGTGGCGGTGATCTTGACCGCGGTGCATCTGCTGCTCAAGCTGCCCTTTTTCGGCAACATCAACCTCTCCGGGGCGCGCAAGCTGTTCTTTTTCTTCAGCGTCGGTTTTGTCTACAAGCTCCTGCTGGGTTACGGCTTTCAGTTTTTCGCGCCCTGGGTCAAGGTCACCGACTTCTTCGCCTTTGGCTATCTCATCTCGACGCTGCTCGCGCTCAAGATTCACGACAAGGACATCGGCATTCGCGTCACCCGCGCCACCCTGCAGACGTCGCTCACGGCCGTGGTGGTAGCAAGTTTCGTGGGCTTTGCCCTGAGCTTCATTCCCGCGCGGTTGATCGAGGAGGGCGCCGATACCCAGGCGCTGGTGGCGCCACCGGAAACCCAGGCAACGCTCGACGATGTGCTGTTGCGCCAGCGGGTGGTGGACTACGGTGTGGTCGGGCGGGAAAACCTGCCGCAACCCAGCGGCGTTGAGCTCGCCCGCTTTCAGGCGGCACTGTTAGCGCTCAAGCGCTACCAGACGGAAGGCGATAACGACCAGCTCGAGCAGGCCCAGCGGGGGCTAAGTGAACTCGATTACGCCATTTCCCGGGTCGAGGAGCGCTACCTGGTTCTGAGCGAGGTGGGCGCGCCGAGGGGCTGGGGCACCTTTATTATCGATACCCGCCCGGAAAGCCGGCTGGTGGTCGAGGTACCCGCGGCCATCGATGAGCGCGGCATCACCGAAGCGGGACTTTCGCTTTTTCGTGATCAACAGGCTGCGGCCCTTGCCGTGAGCAGCGTGCGCCTGCGCGAAAGCACCGCCGGCAGTATCGACGTGACGCGCAACCCCGGCAGCTTCTTTCATCAATTTCATCAGACGTTCGGCCCTCGCAATGCCCTGCAGGTGCGCTTGATTACCCGCAGCGCCGCCCGTGAGCTGCTGGGTGGGCGTGCGCCCAAGACATCGAGTCTGCTTGCCTTGCCAAGCCAACTGCGGGTGAAACAGGCCTTGCCCGAGGATCTAAAACTGCAGTCGCTTGAACGGCTTCTGGGTGGGTTGACCCTGCGCTGGGAGGCGCCCGATATTCCCAATGTGCAGCGCGAGCGCACACGCTCGGGCTTTGCCGAGCTCTACCTCAATCCCGATGCGTTGCGACCGCTCCTTGCCCGCAGCCACCGTCAAGAGGAGGCATCGCCCCCTCTAGCAAGCCATGAAGGGGCGTTAAGCGATTACCTGCTGGAAAGAACCGCGCTGATCCGCGAGGCGGGTGGCGGTGTTTTTCGGCCACCCAGCCTCGATGAACTGCTGTTTCTCGATCTCGAAGTGCTGAGCCCACTTCTTGAGCTTGCCATCAGCGCCGCTCAGAGCGGATGGACCGAAGACGCGTTGAGTGAGCTTCGCTACCTCAATGACTTGGCCCGAGGGCTTGGCTATCGCATCACCCGCTTTCATGATCGCTCCCGCGGCCACCGCTACCTGATCCTAGAAAACACCCGGGACGCCACGCCTACTCAGCCCTGGGGCACCGTGGTGATCGCCACCAACGGGGCGGCGTCCCAGCTTGTCCAGGTGCCGCGCCCACGCTTTGAACGCAATACACTGGAGGCCGGCACCCAGCTATTTCAAACCCTCGAAGCGGGCGCGCTGCTGATCGCGGGTAGCCACCCCTTCCTCGACCCGGCGGGGAATTCTGACGTGCTGAACCCGCGCAATCAGCGCAGCGTGTTCAATCTGATGCATCAGGTTTTCGTGCGTGAAGCGGAGGGCGCGCCGCTGCTCGTCACCCAAGTGAGGGGCATGGGAGAGCGAGAGGACATCCAAGCGCAGAGCCTTTTGGCGTTCGCGGATGGCTTGCGTCCGGACGCCGCGCCACTGCCGCTGCGCGAGCGGCTGCGCCGGTCACTGGAAAACATGGGCCTTGCCCCCGAGGAAGTGCTCGGTGACGAGTCGACCGCCGGTTATGAAGTGGGCAGCAGTGCTCAGACGCGCTATCTGGCCGCTGCCCGCAATACGGATTTTGCCACTGTCTGGATTGCGCCTTCGGTTCGGCGCGCCTTCGCGTTGCCCGCTGATGATCGTCAGCAGCAGCTGCAGTTTCAGGCCCTGGAAATCGACACGCTCGATGCCCCTCTTACTGAGCAGGTCGAGCGGTATGGCCTGTCAAAAGCGCCGCTGCCAGAAAGCGTGGCGTCGCTTCTCGAGCATTACGTGGCGACTGCCAATATCGTGGCGCTGCGCATACTCCAGCACCGTGGGTATCGCCTTGCCCGTGTGCTGGATCCCGATTCCCGCCAGGCCTTTTTGCTAGTAACGAAAGCCGATGACGCCCGCTCCATTCTGGCCATCGCCAATCTGAACCCTCTAAGTGAGGCGGTCACTGAACTGTCGCCAAATACACCACGGGCCGGGGAAGTCGAGGACTTCATTGACCAGCGGGCCTTTCTACTGCGCGCGGGAGGCGAGCAATGAGAATCCTCGGCCGCCTGCTGCTATTACTGCTGTTCGTTATCGTGGCAGCGTTTCTCTACCAGCCTCTGCGTTCGCTGTTTCAGGTGCCGCCGCCGGCGCCCGCCGTGATCCAGCAGCTTGACCTGCACGCGCGCTCCTCAACGGTCTACTTCTTGCCCGAGCAGGAGTGGCTAACCTTTCCCATCATCAGCCAAGCCCCGCGACTACGCGTGCTCACCCACGCCGGGGCAAATCCCGAGGCTGAAAAGGACGTTCCGCTGCGCTACGTCCTTGAATACGAGCTCTTGGACGGCAATCGCGACCCCCTGCATGAGGGAAGCTATACCCAGGAGACTCGCCTACCTCAGCCGCTTATCAAGGACGGCGTGCCGGTGCCGCGCAACCTCTACACTGACAAAGCGCTTGCCGTGGCCGCCGGTCAATCCTTCAACGTACAGCTGGATGCGCTGCCTCAGACGGCCTATGTTCGCTTGCGTCTGAAGCCGCTTGTACCGCCGCTCGAGAACGTCGCCGTGCGCGTTTACTACGAGGAGCGCATGAGCGAGCGGCAAGCCTCGGTTGCCTGGGAGCGGCTGAGCCAAGCCCAGAAGGAGCGGCTGTCACAGGGGGCTATCTACCCGCCGGAGCTGCTGACGCGCCAGGAGCGCTTGAACCTGCTGGAGCGCCAGTGGCAGCCGGTGGGCCCACTCGGCACCAACCCTGCCCAAGGTATACTGTTCAGCATCCAGGGCGCCGACGCTTACATCGACCCGAGCCTGATGCCCCGCTCGCCAGGGCTGTATGCCGGGCCGGATCGCCGCGGCTTGCTGCCCATTGAGACAGAAGGGCGATACCGCCTCCAATTCACGCCCCTTTTCGATGAAGGCCTGGAACCCGAACTCTCGCTGCGCCATGTCACCGAGCAGTTCGAGGCGCCGCGTGAGGAGCGGGTGACCCTTTCAGGCGAGCCGCTCTCAAGCGAGCAAGTTCTCTCGCCGGGGCTCCTGGTGGTCACGCCGAATCAGCCGGGTATGCTCGATATCTGGCCGGTCGAGGAGCCCGAGCAGAGCGCGCTGCCCGAGCCACGCTTTCTGCGCGCTTGGGCTGTGCAGCCGGGGCTTGCCGCGGTATTTCAATTGCTGCCCGGGGAGGAAGTGGGTACGTCTCTGCGCCTGGATCTTCGCGCCCACGGCGGTGGTGAACCCCTGCCGACTGAAAAGAATATCCAGGCCGAGTACCGGCTGCTGGAAGCGCAAGGCGGAGTTGTCGATCGAGGAAGGCTTGAGGCCGATGTCGTGCCCTCGATGATCGACCGGGTGGCAGACACCCAGCCCGTGGCGGATCTTTCCGACCCGGCAAGCTTCTATTTGCGCCTGCCGCCCGAGGCCGTTCGTCTTGAGGTCTCAAGCCAGCAGCCACTGCTCGCCAACGCCTATACCCGGCCCGACAACCTGCCGCACCGCACGCGCGTACCGGTGGACTACTACGCTTGGCGAGGCGACGAGGCGGGCCAGCCGAGCTGGTTTATTTTGCAGCCGCCCAAGACGCAATCGCCGGCAACCAACGTAGCACCATCGAAAGAGCCGGCGCCGGCGCCGGAGACAAGTCAAGTGCTGCACGTTCAGTCGCGCCCACCTGAACGTGACCCGGAGCTTCTCGCCGGGCGCTATCAGTGGGCGGCCCTCGATCCTCAGTTAGCCGCACGCGGTGCCCGTATCCTGGTGCCTCTGCGCGGGGAGGAGCGCCTGCGCCCGAGAGGGCTCCCGGCTTACTTCCAGCCCCTGGAGCAGGGCAGTCAGCGCGTGGAAATCGCCGCGCCCGGGGTAACGCGAAGCCTTTCGCCGCAGCTTGTTTATCTGCGCGAAGCGTCTGCTCCCTTCCGCTTAACGCTGCGCATCGACGGCAGGACGGTCCGCCACGAGCTGATTGGCAGGCGCGGTGAGGTAGGCTTGCCGCCGCTCTCGCCGGGCCAGCATGAGGTGGTACTTGATGCCAGCACCTCGGGTACCTGGCTGATGAACTACCGCTACCCGGATGAGTCGGGTTACCTGCGCCGCATGGCCTTCCGGCTTCAAGAGGAAACGCTGCGCTATCCTGTCGATAAACGTGAAGATGGCCAGCTGGTTGGCGCGCGTTTTTACTCGCTTGGCGACGCCGGCGAGGCGAGCACGGTGCGGGTGCGCATCACTCCTGAGGCGCTGAACCCAGGGCCGACGCAGGAGTGGACGCATCTTGAGCGGCTCTATCAGGTGACGCCCACCGCCGAGGAGGCCGGGGTCGGCTATGTGCTCGACCAGCAGCGCGAGCGGCTCGCCCATGGCCAGCCGATCCTGATCGATTTGGGCAGTGATCTTCCCGATGGTCCTGTGACGGTGGAGTTTTCGCTGCAGAGCGGAGCGCCGGGCTATATCGTTTTCCACGAAGTGCTGCCGGGCGAGCACGAGCGAACGCGCAGTTTTCGCGAGGAGGGTGAATGAAAAGAGTCAATGTAATGAAAAAAACCTTGCTCATGGCGGCGGCAACGCTGGTGGTGCCCGGCACGCTGACGCTGGCCTCTGCCAAGGCGAGCCTTGAGACACTGCTTGAGGAGGCGCGCAGCGCAGAGTACGTTGTGCCCCCCGCGAACAGCATCCTCCAAGCCCAGGAGGGCTTCCGGCAGTGGCTCGCTAAGGATGACCGCCGCGAAGGAGGGCGCAACTTTAAGGCCCTGGGCTATGAGGCGGTTGCCCTGTCGCAGTCGGAAACCGTTGCCTTGACCGAAAAGAAAGACGCGCGCCGAGGGCGGGGGCTCTTCGCTGCGCGTATGGAGGGCGGCTCACCGTTGCTGATCCAGGCGCCGCATCAGTATTTCGACCTGCGTACCGGCACGCTCGCGCGCCAGCTCTTTCTGGAAAGTGATGCCCTGGCCGCGGCATGGAACACGACCCATCGCTATGAAAGCGATGACACTGACCTAGTGCACATTGCCGATAGCTACCTTCACGCCCTGAGCCGCGCCTTTGCCGATATACATCCAGAAGGGCGGATACTCCAGCTGCACGGTTACAGCCGTGCCAAGCGTGATAGCCGCGCCGGGCGTGAGGCTCAAGCCATCTTAAGCGACGGCACGAGTTATCCGCCTAAGTCGCTAGTGCAACTGACCGCGTGTTTGTCCGACCGACTCGACATCCGCGCACTGCTTTATCCCAGGGATGTTCGTGAACTCGGCGCCACCACCAATACGTTGGCTGCCGACTTGCGCCGTCGCAACTTCGATGGCTTTGTGCATCTGGAGCTTGACGCCGATCTGCGCAAACGTCTGATCAGGGACGCGGATGCCCGACATACCCTCATCCAGTGCGTGACGGAGACTGCCCCATGAGATGGCTTGCGGTGATCGTGGCCGCTGCGCTGCCCTTGAGTGCGGCCGGTGAAAATCAGCCCGATGTGTATCCTTACACGTCGGATCCGCTGGCCGAGCGCGAGCGCGCCCATCAGGCACCACGACTGATATGGGAGCAAGCCAAGCGGCTGGATCACACAAGAGATAGCCGAGTGAGTCTCGATGCCGGCGAAACGGCGACCTTTTCACTTGCCGCGCAAGGCCATCTGCGTCTGCAATTGGATGACGACCAGACACCGCCGCTGCTATGGCTCTCCCGCGACGGTGAGCTCTGGTGGCAGGCGCCTTGGACGCCCAGCAGTGAGGGTGGTGAGTGGCTTCATGTGAAGGTCAAGCCATCGCCTCTATTGGTACGCCTGGAGGCTGAGTCGGCGATTCATGGCCGGCTTTTCGTCGCCGAACTCGACCCCGTGGATGCGCCAGATACCTATCAGGAAACCCACGCGACGCAAGCGTTTGAGCACGTCCAGCATATTGATGATGATGGCGAGCGGCGTGATGTTCAGCGCCTGGAACAGGATGACGTGATCGCGCTGGAGTTGGAAGGCCCCCGGGTACTCGCCGTGGCCAGCCGGCCGGCCGACGTTGCAGAACAGCAGCAGTACGCCTTGAGCTGGCGCCTGAATGAAGGGTCCTGGCGGCGTCTCAGCGTTGAGCGTACTCAATTGAGCACCCTCTACCAAGAGGCAGGCGCCTCCCGGTTTCACGGCGGCATGGACCGCCGCTATATGGCGATTCCTGAGGGAGAGCACCGACTGGCACTCAAGGCCTCGTTGCCACTTTTTGTCCGCGTTGAACAGGCTGAGGCGGACTACTTTCTCGATTTCAACGAGCCCGAGCCGACGACGTCCGAGCTTACTCAAGGGCTTATCGCGCAGCCCCTGCGCGCCGATGGCAGAACACTGGAAGAAGTGGAGACACTTAGCCAGTCGAATCACCTCGAGGGTGCCGCCGACATTGCCCTGGGCTTTCTTGAACAAAGCCCTCTTGCACAGGAGGCATCCCTGTTCCCTGGCGCCCGGCCCCAGACGGCGAGCCAAGCCCTTGCCGGTGAGATCGAGCGCGGCCAACGCTTCTTTCGTAACCTCTTCCCCGATGCTGGCGTTCATGCGGCGAGTGCGCCCCTTGCCATGAACATGGCCTGGTTTGCCACCACCAGCCCGCTGAACCTTGAGATTGATGAGCATTACTACCTGGGGGAGGGCGTGCTTGAACGGCTGGGTCGTGGCCTTTTTGTCGAGTTGAACCAGGAACCGTTGCGTTACCCCTTGCCTGAGCGGGCCGGGCCTTCCCGGCTGCGCCTTTCCGTGGCGCGGTTGGCGCCCCAAGATGCCGAGCTTTGGGTGCAGTACGACGATGCACCGGCTCAGCGGCTTAGGCTCTCGGAGCCTGCCAAGGGCGCTTCACTCCCCACGCCTGAGGATGCTGTTCTTTCACAGCGAAAAGCGCCGGGGCAGGCATTGGTGCACCCCACTCTGGGCGGTGACTTTACTGCAAACCGGGAGCCTGGCCACTACTGGCCGGCGGCCAGCGTCGAGCTCCCCCTGCCGGCTGATATTGATGCGGTGCGTGTCTGGAGTGACGCGCCGCTTTCCGTCGCGCTTCAGTACCGGGCAAGTCAGCCCTTTGATGCTGGCGAGAGTGCTTACCGTGCACTGCTGGAGCAGGCGCCCAGCGGCGGGGTTGCCCGCCTGCACCGAGCGCTTGAAACGGCACCGAACCCGGCATCAAGGCCACTTCCCCTCGACCCGACGCCTGAGCAGGCCCTGGAGAATCAGTGGTACCCGATGCTGCGCTACCTTCATGCCGCTCAGGCGGCTTATTTGGATGACATGAAGTCGGAAGGCCCGAACCCGACCGTTAGCCATCTCAATGACCGCCTGAAAAAAGCCCGAGCAGAGGTAGAGCGCAAGGACTGGATCGGCGTGCTGGAAGCGCTTGGTCGAGCTGGCTACGGGCAACACCCGGAGGCTTATCGGCTATCGCAGCAGGCCCTTGAAAAACTTGGCGAGCACTATCTGGCCCATCGCCAGCGTTTGGCCTCGGCGGTATTTGCGCGTGATGCCGTCACAAGGCGCCTGGCGACCGATGATATGTTGACGGAGTACGCCAAGACCCAGAACTGGGGCAGACAGGTGCGTCTGCTGGCCGCGCGTTTTCTGCGCGAAGGCGATAAAGCGCTTCTCGATCCCTTGGGTGAGGCGCTGCATCGCGCCGGGGACGCCCTTTGGGCAACTCAGCTAGGTTGGTTGCTCGCCCATGAAGGGGCCACCCCTAACTGGCTGCCGGAGGCGGCCGAGTCGGCGGGCTGGCAAGCGAGCGCGGACAGCGTCGAACAAGCCGCTTTAAAGCAGGCGCTGCGTCGGGGCGATCTCGCCGCCCGTGAGGGCGATACCGCTCAGACCATGAAGCATTGGCAAAAAGCGGGGGAGATAGGCCGCGCCCGGAGAGAGCGAATGCGCGCGGGTGAATCCATCGCTCGTGCCCTTGAAAGCCCGAACCGAGCGCAGCGCCTGGCAGGGGTAGAGCGCTGGCTTGACTGGTCGTTGTCGTCAGAGCAAACCTTCGACTGGGTCTCGCTGGATAGCCGCCTCGAGCGCGCTCGCGGCTTCTCGACCCTGTTCAGCGAAGTCACGCAAAAGCCCCTTGCGTTGCCACACGCAAGCCGCGATGCACCGGTAGAAGTTGAGGTGGTAGGGCCAGCCGTGTTGCGTGTGCAGCTGCGGCAGGTCGCGCCGGATACCCGTGAAGCGGGAGAGCTTGACTGGCTTTCCGCGGAGCTTGTCGATGTCGCGGGCAAGACGACCACGCTCAAAGCGCCGATTCTCAGTCGCGCGGAAAACCCTTATCTCCAGGCCATCCATCAAGGCACCGCCACGGCCACCGGCGATGACACCTTGGTGGCGGTGCCCCCCGGCCTTCACCGTGTCCGTGTTAGGCCTCAACAACACGAATACCTGACCCAGATGTGGCAGTGGCAGCCGGTCCACCCTTGGGCGGTATTGCCGCCGGTGACGCCCCTGGCCTTGAAGGACCTGCTGCACGCGTCTCCTGGAAGGGAAAATTTCCTTTCCTCCCCGGTGCCCGACTACTTTCAGGTGCGCGACGGTGAGCTTGAGCCGCTGGCGGTTAGGCCGTCGGCGCAGCTTTATAGCCGCGAGCTTGCTTACCTGGATGCAGTCAGCCTCAAAAGTACGCTTGAGGCCCTCGACTTTCCTGATCAGACTGATGTTCAAGAAGGGAGTGGCGGAGCGGAAAGCTGGCCGACAGGGAGCCATGCCGTTCAGGTCGATAACATCGTGACGAGTACCGGTGTGCCCGAATCGCCTGAAAAGGCCCATGCCCTCGCTGTGGCACTGCTCTGGCAGCTTGAGCAGAACCCTGAATCAAGAGATTCGGTAAGTGCACGCCTGGCGCAGTTGGCCGAGGTGCATTCCGAGAAGCCGGCCATTCGCCAACTGGCCGATAGGCTGCTTCAAGGGTATCGCTGGGAGCGCATCAGCAGCAGCTTTGAGAGTGCTGGGGTACGCCAGCTGCCTTTGGAAGAATCGATGCATTCGCCTTTTAGGCGCGTGCGTCAGGCCTTGATGCCGGAATTGTCTGTAGACGCGATGCTCTTGAGTGGCAGAGGCACAGAAGGCGTGGAGCTTTTCACGCCCGAGCCCTTAACGGTTGAATTACGCCTCGCTCAGCGGGTTTTGCCCCACGAAGCGCGTATTCCTGCGGCGGTGATGATTCAGCTTGATGAGCAGGCTCCGCAGCGGGTACTTCTCTCGGAAAGAGAGACCATTGAGCGGATTAGGCTGGAGCCGGGAGAGCACGCCCTGCGGCTGTGGCTTGAAGACCCCCGACAGCAGCAGTTCGTTACTGCCCGGCTTGCCCGTACTGGGAGCGGGGAGCCGCTGCTGGAAGATGAAACGCGCACCTACCACATTGCCGCCCCCGGCCTGCCGGCGAGTTTCTACGTCAAAGGCCCTGCCTGGGTGCGGGTGGATGAGTGGCCGCCGCGCAACGGCTCGACATCCTATCGTTTCGTGGCGCCGGGCTGGCAGACCCTGACCTTCGAGGCGAGAGGCGACGAGGATCGCTACTTTCGGCTGCATGCGTTGCGCCCGTCGCCCGAGGCCGAGTTGCCGCTTGAGCCGGGCGTGATCAAGGCAAGCCTTGCCGTTCCCGCTCGGGGACCCTCGCCGCCGACGGAACCGGCGGCGCCGGTCGCCTGGAAGCTGGAGGATCATCACTCGCCCGGTGCCGGACTGGAGAGTTGGGGCGGCTACCTGAGCTTAGTGGAGCGCATCGACGGTACCGAAGACGATGTAGCGCCGATCCAAGGAACAAGCGCGGTCGAGGCCGGCGTTAGCTACCGTTTTCGTCAGCCCGATAGACGGCTTTTTAGTCGCAGCGATCTGCTTATGCGCCAGCTTGAGAGCAGCCACGAAATAGTGGGTGCCAGGCAGTGGGTGGATTTCTACCCCGACGAAAGTGACTGGCGGTTCGGCTTCTTCGGCGAAGCCTATCTTCAGCCCGGCCGGGTGGATGGCATCGATGGTGACAATCACTGGTCGGCGCGGCTGCAGGGAAGTATCGAGAGGACCTACCGCCTGACGCCGCGGCTTCAGCACGAGCCGAGTATGACCTTGAACCAGCGCTGGTTGAGCTTGGATTCGGTGCCCCTGGCCGACTTATCCGACATAGACCCCGATGTGTACTCGCCCTACAAGGACGATCACCAGCGAAGTCTGGTGCTTTCCGACCGCCTCACTTGGTCGCCCCATCTGGATCAGCGGGTCTATCTCGAGGGGGCGCTGGTGAGCAATGAATCCCTCAACCCCTTTGACCCTGATTATGGGGAAGTCTCCACAGCGGCCAGACAGCTTTTCGGTTCCGTTGCCGGAGAGGTGGGTGTGCGTTGGCGGCGTTATTTCAAAGACGATGACCGGGGTGATAGCCTCGATCATAAGCGGGTCTTTGTGGGCGCCAATCTGTTGCGCTTTGACAGCGGTGCCAATGCCCTGACCCTGCGCGCGGAGGGCGACTACGATATTGACCGTAGCGACCTAGGCTTCCGACTGAGAATCGGCTTTGAAGCCAACGAGGGCCGCCTGAGCCCGGCCAGGCGCCCAGATGAACTCGACTTTCTGCCGCTGCGTCGTGCCCAGCAGCGAGCGCGTGTTGACACCAACCGTCTGGATCCGGTTTACCCATGAAGCGTAACGCCAATGTGCCACTTGAAGATGTGTTGACCGAAGGTCTCTCCGCGCCTTGGCAGCGGGTGAGCCGGCGCCAGATTGCCGCCATCCTGGCCTTTTTGCATAAGAGCGGGCGTCGCCTGCCGAAGGATGACGCGGATGCCCGCTACCGGGTGCTGCTTGATACGCTGCTGGACTGGATCGAGGTGCAGCGCCGTGACATCGCTAGGCTGCATGCCAACCACCATGAGTTCACGGCGCGCCTCGCCAGCGCCCGCTCGGAAGATGAGATTCGCGGACACGTACTCGATTATGCCCGCACCCTGGGCGCGGGGCGGCGCCAGCTCATGGGAGATCGCCAAGCCTTCGGGCGCTGGTTCGGACCCGATGCGGTCAGCGAACGCTACCAGAAGCAGTTCGCCGATTGCGAACGCCACCTAAGCTTCAGCCTGGAGCGGCTGGGGGTGCTGGGCGCACGCTACATGGGCGCGGAGAGCGTGACGCCGGAAGAGGGCATTCAGCGCTGGCGAAAGCTTGATCTTGAGGGCGGGATCGGTGAGCTGCTTGCTTACGAGGGGGATCTGCGCGTTCGCCTCGCCGCTTTTCATGGCCTGGCGCGCGTTGCCCGTGACCTACCGCCGGAAGGTCGGGGACGCTATCTGGGCGATAGTACCCTGACCTATAGCTACCGCCTGGCCATGGATCCCCGCCAGCCGGTATGGCTCCAGACCGAGGCGTTGTCGCTTCTGAGCGTGATGGGTTATCCCGCGGTGGTGGATATCATCGCGCGCCGCCTGACTCGCGTTGTCGAGGGCGACGACTTCTTCGTGCGCCAGCATGCGGTGCAGGTGCTGGGTGATCACAGCGATGACGCGAGATTCGAGACCCTGCTCGAAACGGCCATGAATGACCCGAGCCCTACGGTGCGCCAGGCGCTGATAGACCTTCTGATCAAGCGGCGCCCGACGTCGCTCGAGCAGCACCTGTCGACGCTTGCCCTGGAGGACAGCGCTAGAGAAGTGCGCGGTTATGCCATCCACGCCTTGATTCGGCTGGTCGAGAGCGACGCTTCTTTTGTTGATTTCAGCCGCGAGCTTGCCGAGCGCGGCGCTCGCCATGAACATCTGCCCATCACTCTGCGGCTCTATTGCCACCTCATGCCGGCCATCGCCGCCGTCTTGCTCGAGAAGGAAGAGGAAGCAGCGCTTGAAAGGTGGGCGGAAACCGGTTTTACGCTTCTCACCAGACTGCATACTCAGGCAGACGATCTACGCGTAAGGCGCTGGGCGGCCCAGGCGCGGGAAACGCTGTGGTGCATGGCGGACCCCGAGGCGCGTGATTTGCACGAGCAGCTTCGCACTCGGCTCAAAAAGTCGCCGGTACGCAAGCAGCTGCGTCTTAAGGTGTCTGAGCAGGCGGACGATGATCGCTTGGGTCGCGTACTCAGCGCGCTCACTCAGGATGATTTTGGCCTGGATGCCAGTCGCGCATCAGGAAAGCTTGCGTTTCGGCGCTGGGAGCGCTTTCGCTTTCGGCTCTGGCGGGCCTGGTACGAGCTGATGCACTCTTCGCCGGACAAACGCCAGGCGGGCCATCACACCATCGGGCGGGTCTACTACGGCCTCTTTCAGGTCCCCTCGGCACGGATGTCGGAGCTCAGCCCCACCAAGGTGCCTGGTGAACCCCTGCACATGAGCGACGAGGATGGCTGGCGGCCCTACCTGCCGCTGGTGGATCAGGTAATCTCCAGCCTCGACCAATCCTGGCCGACCCGGCCGATGAAGCTCTACACCAGCGAAGGCGTTACCGAAATTACCCCGCCTGGCGGGCTTGTCGCCCGGCTGCGCGCGCGACTCAAGCTCACCTTCCGCTTTGCCCATTACGCCAGGCTACGCAACTGGGAGGCCGACAGCGGTGGGGCAGCGAATGGCTACATGACCGCACTTCAGTCGCTGGGCTTCACGGTCGGCTTTCGCACCCATACCGATCCCGATGCCAAGCCGCTACCCGAAGATCCGGCGGTGCGGCGCTTCTTTCCCGCACTTGCCTTTCCGCCATTGCTGGTGGGTTGGTGGCAGGATTACACTGGCTACTTTGTGTCGGTTTATCAGAACACGCTGCGCCAGCTGAGCTTCTTTCTGGCCGGTATGCTGGCGCTGTTCGTCGGGCGGCATGTCTATGTCAACCTGACCACCCGTCGTGCTCGCAACAAGCTGCCGCTTGTGATCGGTGGCTGGGGCACCCGGGGCAAGTCGGGCACCGAACGTCTCAAGGCCGCACTTTTTAATGGCATGGGCTTTCATGTGATTTCGAAGACCACCGGCTGTGAGGCGATGTTTTTGCACGGCTACAGCCACCGCGATCTCCAGGAGATGTTCCTGTTTCGGCCCTACGATAAGGCCACGATCTGGGAGCAGGCGGATCTGGTGAAGCTGTCCAAAAAGCTCGACGCGGATGTGTTTCTCTGGGAGTGCATGGGGCTCACGCCCTCCTACGTGCGTATCCTCCAGAAGCAGTGGATGCGCGACGACATCTCCACCATCACCAATACCTACCCCGACCATGAGGATATCCAGGGCCCCGCGGGCATCAATATCCCCATTGTGATGACCGAGTTCATCCCCAAGAACTCGACGCTGATCACTAGCGAAGCGGAAATGCTGCCGATCCTGCAGCAGGCCTCGCAAAAACTCGGCACCGAGTGCCATAGCGTCAGTTGGATTGAGTCAGAACTGCTGCCCGGCGATACGCTGTCGCGCTTTCCTTATGAAGAGCACCCCACCAATATCGCCCTGGTGCTGCGCATGGCCGACGAGTTCGATATTCCCCATCTGTTCGCGCTCAAGGCCATGGCCGATCACGTGGTTCTTGATCTCGGCGTGCTCAAGGTCTATCCGCTGGCCCATGCACGAGGACGCTGGCTGCAGTTCACCAACGGCATGTCCGCCAACGAGCGCCTGGGGGCGCTGGGCAACTGGAACCGGCTGGGCTTCGACAAGCAGGACCCGGAAGCCGAACCCGGCGTCTGGATCTCGACGGTGATCAATAACCGTGCTGATCGGGTGGCGCGTTCAAGGGTATTCGCCGACATCTTGGTCAACGACATCAGCGCCGATCGTCACTTTCTCATCGGCACCAACCTCGAGGGCCTGATGGGCTATATCGAGGAGTCCTGGGCGGTGCGCCGCGAAGAAACCACGCTCTGGCCGCGCTCCCAGGAGAACCCCGACCCCTCGGTGGAGTGGCATCGCCTGGCCCGCCAGATGCGAATTTGTGTTACCGAAGAGGCGGTGCTCGGCAGGCTTGCGGCCATGCTCGAGGGGCTGGGAGTCGAACATGACCCCCAGGCGCTGTTGAAACACCTCGCCGACCCCAGAGAGTATCTAAAAACGCTCACCCAAGAAGGCAACCCGGGGAAGGCATCGCTTTCCCGCCATCTCGAGACGATGCTTGCCCAGCATCAGGCTTACTATCGGGAGTGGCAGGCATTTTGTGAACTCGATGGTCGTATAGCCAAGCACCCAACACCGTCCGATTCACTCGATGAGCAGGCGCGCGAGTTGCTCTGGACTTGGTTCCGCTCGCGTATCGAGATCGTGCGCTCACCCTTCGTCACTGGTGAGCAGCTGGTCAACCTGATTTGCGATCAAACCCCGCCCGGCTACACCAACCGCATCCTCGGCATGCAGAACATCAAGGGCCCGGGGCTTGATTGGGTCTACCGTTGGCAGGCCTGGGACAAAATTCACGCCGCCGGCGAGATGATCCTGAACGGCAATCGCGGCGAGGCCACCCGGGGCTTGCAGTTCTTGGCGAGTTTCCAGGAGTACGGGCTGCTCTCGGCGGAGTACATGCAGGAGCTGCTGAGCCGTGCGCGGGAGCTGCCGGTGGCCCAGAGCGAGAGCTTCCAGGCGGAGTTGCGCTTGATCGCCGCCAATCTCGAGGACAAAAACAGGCCCGAGGAAGAGGAAGAGGGCCCGTCACTCAGCGAATCCTCGGGCGGGTTCTGGATGACGCTCGTAAGCTGGGTGGAGAAGTTTCTCGACGTGGGTGACGCCGTGCGCCGCCGGCGTAAGGCCGATCAAATCTATCGCGACATGGTGTCAAAGCGCATCAGCACCGCCCGCGCCGCCGAGGAGCTTCAGTACCTGACCAAACGCCAGAAGGGCGGCTGGTTGGTTAGGCGGTGAAAGCAAAAGGCCGCCCGAAGGCGGCCTAAAGTAACGTTCACGTTACGGTTGCGATCAGTTTTCTAGAACGGCTTCCAGCGTGATCTCGGCATTCAAGAGTTTTGAGATCGGGCAATTTTGCTTGGCATCATTGGCCGCTTTTTCGAATGCGGCGTTATCGGCACCTGGCACGTTGCCGCGGGTGATCAGATGCACTGCGGTCACGGAGAGCGTCTCCGGGTCCAGCGTTACGGTAGCTTCGGTGTCGATGCTGCTCGCCTTATGGCCGGCTTTTTCTAACTCCGACGAAAACGCCATGGAGAAGCAGCCTGCGTGAGCGGCCCCGATTAACTCCTCTGGATTGGTGCCTTGAGCACCTTCAAAGCGCTTACGAAAATCGTAGGCGACATCATTTAGGGTACCACTGGCGGTAGATAAGCTGCCGCCACCATCTTTTAGGCCGCCTTTCCATTGGGCAGTTGCCGAATTGGTAATCGTCATAAAAGCTCCTGGTCAATTGGGGTTTAGTACTGCTAAGTTTAGTGTATTGATGCTGATATTTATCATGCTGCGACAGAGGCGCCATTGTAAAGACAAGCGACGTCGCAAAGGCAATTGACTAGCAGCGTAGCCTACTATCGCGTTTTTTTCTTCGTCCGGCCTTTGCGTGAAAGCAGGAAGTGTGACAAGGAGAGCCAGATGAACGCAAGTGAGATCATCAAGCGCAACAATGTAACGATTATTGGCGAGGGCTCGAAGACACTCATGCTGGCGCACGGCTTCGGCTGCGACCAGCAAATGTGGCGCTTTCTTGCGCCTAGGCTTGCCAGTGACTACCGTTTGTTGCTGTTTGACTATGTGGGTTCGGGTGGCTCCGATATCACGGCCTTCGATGCAGATCGCTATGCCAGCGTCGATGGCTATGCTCAGGATGTCATTGAGATCATCGATGCTCTAGAGCTTAAGAACATCAACATGGTGGGGCACTCGGTGAGCAGCAACATCAGCCTGATAGCAAGCCAGGCAAGACCTGATCTGTTCGACCGCCTGATTTTTATCTGCCCTACACCGCGCTTTTTGAATAGCCCGCCGGACTACTTCGGCGGCTTTGATCAAGAAGACATTCAGGATCTCATCGATCTCATGGATATGAGTTATATGGGGTTTGCCAATAAGTTAGCCCCCATGGTGGCAGGTGAGGACATTAATTCCACCTTATCCCAAGAACTTTCGACAAGCTTCTGCGCCATCGACCCCAAGGCCGCCAAGGCCTTTGCTGAGGCTACTTTTTTTGCCGACTGCCGCAATCTGCTGCCCTTGAACAGGCATCAGAGCCTCATCATCCAGAGTCGTTTCGATGCCTTGGCCCCCGAGCATGTAGGGGAATACATGCACGAAACCATGCCGCAAAGCACGCTCCGCGTCATTGAGGCTGTCGGCCACTGCCTGCACATGTCACACCCGAGAGAGGTCTACGCGGCCATTCAAGACTTCATGATCGAGGCTTAAGTTAAAAAAATTGCACAGCGTGGCTGAATTCCACGACTGAAGGCGTGGCTTAGGAAAAAGGGGGAGGGAGGGACATGGAAACAAGATGGCAAGCAATGTCAGCGAGAGTGGGAGTATGTGTATGGTTCTTGCTGGCTATTAGTCAGGCACAAGGCCAGAGCTGGCCTGAGAGTATCGAGATCGAACAGGGCGGAAAAACCACGACAATGTTGATGGATGAGTTGCGCGAACAAGCCGACGTCACCTTTCGCTTTTACGATCCCTATCTTGGCCGTGAAGTCGATATCCGCGGTTTTGAGCTAGACGACTGGGCGCGAGGCACCTTCGACAACGAGGTCGAAGCGCTGACACTCACGGCTATGGACGGTTTCAAGGTCGAATTCGACAAGCTTCCTGGGGAGAACTGGATTCTGGTAACGCATCATGATGGTGAGGAAATCGGGTTGCGTGACAAGGGGCCGCTGCGTTTGGTGGAGCGCGACTACGGGGAGCGTGATACTGAGAACCTGCGTTTGTTTAATAACTGGATTTGGATGATCACGCATATCGAGGGGGCGCCGTGATTCATCGACTGTGGGAAAAGCGCAGTGGCTGGTTATGGCTGAGCCTCGCCAGCTTCTCCACCGTGGTGTTGTTGGTTATCTACGATATGCGCCTATTGACACCGCAGGTCGACCGTTACTTCAGTCAGCACGATAATGTGACCGGACACCAATTGGCGACTCGCTCACGCGTTTTCTTACACGACACGCTGGAAGAATTGCTGAAGGAGTCGCCCTCTCCTGAGGCGGCTTCATTGTCATTGGAAGTCGCCTATGGTTTTCTGGACATCAACATCTATCGTGAACGCTATGCGTGCACTGAGTCCTCCCTGGCAGTGCTTGATAGCTTGCAAAGACAGCTCATGCGGGCGCCTTCTGCCGAAATAGAGCGGGTAACGCGTTCTCTTCTCCCCGTCCTTGAGTGCTTAACCGATATTGAGATCGGTCAGCGGGTGCAACGCAGCCAGACGGTCAACGGGTTCGTCGACAAGGCGCGCGATCACCAGGCGCTGCTTTTTTTCGGCACTCTAATTGTCTACCTACTGGGGCTGCTTTTCTGGTGGTTCCACGAAAAGCAACGGCGTGCCACTGAAAAGGCCTCACGGGAAAGCTTGCGTTGGATGACGAAGGCGCTGCAAGATCCGCTTACTGGGGTTGGCAACCGCAATGCCCTGCACCAACATATCGCCGAGCAGCCTGATGAAACCATGGGGTTGCTGTTGATCGACATCGATCATTTTAAGCCCTATAACGACTGTCTCGGGCATCCTGAAGGAGATCGACTGCTGCGCCAGTTGGTGGGCTTGATTGACCTCTCCATGGCGGGGGAAGCAAAACTCTACCGTATGGGGGGTGATGAATTCGCGGTGCTACTGAGCTGTCGCTCGCGTGATGTACTAAGACAACGTTGCGTCGCCTTGGTCGACGCCGTTCACCGCCAGGCATTCAATCACCCTTCCTCACCCATAGGGCCGATTGTGACGCTTAGCGTAGGCGGCGTGTGGTTTTGCCCGTCAGACATGGCGTTGGAGCAAGCCTATGCCGCTGCCGATGCGGCGCTATATCGAGTCAAGCAAGCCGGTCGCGATGGTTGGGAGGTGGATTACCCGACGACGCCCGTCCCATGTTCTGTGTAGGCTCAGGGACGTCGAACCACCACCGGGGTAGTAGCTGTTGTACTTGCGGGCTTTTATAACGGTCATCCATCAGCTCAACCACCCCGGTATCTTCGGGTGTGCGAATCAAACGCCCAGCGGCCTGAATCACCTTGCGAATACCAGGATAAAGATAGGTATAGGCGTATCCTTGACCAAACCGAGCCTGAAGCCTTTTGGCTAGCTGTTCGTGGAGGTCGTCGTAGGGCGGAAGCCCCAGTGTGGCGATGAACACCCCGATTAATGCATCCCCGGGAAGATCGATCCCTTCTGAGAAAACCCCACCGAGCACCGCAAACCCGACCACGCCGCGCTCGGTACGAAATCGCTCAATAAATGCAAGCCGGGCCTGTTCGGTCATGTTGGGTGATTGGGCCATGACCGGAATATCTGGGCAGTATGAGGTTAGCTCACCGAGCAGCTGCTCTAGATAAGCAAAGCTACTGAGATAGACCAGATAATTGCCCGGTGCCGCGCTGTATTGGTTTGCTATCCGCTGGGTGATCGGGTGAAGCGAACGCTGGCGATCCTTAAAACGGGTGCTGATGTCGATGATCCGCGGGTCAAGTTGGGCGGCGGTAAACGGGCTGGGGATGGACTCCCAGCAGGTCATCGTCGGCAAACCGAGCAGATCCTGATAGTAACGGGCGGGGGTTAGCGTTGCCGAGAAGAGGACGCTAGATTGTGCCGCCTGAAAGCGCTCAGCTAGAAAATCCGCCGGTATCAGGTTCTGTATCGACAGGCTTGCTGCGAATGACCGGTATTTTCGCTTTCCTTCCGCCGGTTTCACATCAAGGGTACATAGCGAATGATCACCGAATAGCTCCATGAGCTTCATGAAACGAAGGGTATCGAACAGCAATGCTTGCAGTTCTGGGATGACGGGATGCTCCGTCATGTAATCGGTCAAGTCGCCAACCAGACGCTGCAGCGCCCCGTTAAGTTCGGTGGGGACGGCCGGAAGGTGCCGCTTTATCGTCTGTTGGTTGGGCAGGGTACTCGTCTCCACGTGGTGATCAATCAGTTGGCGCCATGCCCGTTGGACCGCGCGAAAGGTATTGCTGAGGGCCTTGGGCGCCGTGCGGGCGACATCACGAAACTGCCACTGACGTAATTCGCCCGAGTACATGCCACGGGCTCGGTCAATCAGATTGTGCCCCTCATCTATAAGTGGCACCACGCGCCAGTCGTTTTGTCGGGTGAGTCCATACAGAATGGCTTGTTGATCAAAGTAGTGGTTTACGTCACCGACGATCACGTCAGACCAACGTGCCATCTCCTGGGCAAGGTAGTACGGGCAGATTGAATGATCTAAGGCCAATGCCCGCAGGCGCGTACGATCTAGCCAGCGGGTCTCAGCAGCGGCTTGTCGAGCGGCGGGCAAGCGGTCAAAGAACCCTTCAGCCAAGGGGCAGTCATCGCCGTGGCAGACACGATCCGGATGCTCACACGCCTTATTGCGTGCCGTCAGTTCCAGCACTCTGAGCGGCAAAGTCTCACCTTCGCCTGCGGGTGGACGAAGCTTTTGCAGGCTATCGAGAATCAGTTGCCGCCCGGTTGTTCGCGCAGTAAGCAAAAACAGCTTGTCGAGCTGGCGCCTCGGCATGGCCATCAGGGCCGGGTAGGTAACGCCAAGGGTTTTGCCGATCCCGGTCGGGGCCTCAAGCAGCAACGCACGGTCGGTGCAAATCCCTTTGTAAACGGTTTCACTGAGCGAGCGCTGATGGGGGCGAAAATCCGAAAAAGGGAACGCCAGAGTCATTAACGCCTGATCACGCAGCTGGCGATGCTCGGATTCCTGTTGATGCCAGTCGCGGTAGCGAAGGCACAGTGCCGTCAAAAATCCATGCAATTGCCCGCGTTCCCAAACTTCCTCGAAGGGGCTTTCCTGATCCTTGGCGATATCGTAATACACCAACCGAAGCGTAACGCTGGCAAGGTCATCACGCTGGCAGAGCAGGGCGCCGTACACTTTAAGCTGAGCCCAATGTAGGCGCCGTTGTCCGGGGCCGACACGGGCAAGGTCACCGCGATGGGTTTTTATTTCTTCCAGTAACGCCGTTGGTTGTCCTGGCAGGTAGCCATCGGCGCGGCCACGCAGTTGAATCTCTAAACACTCGCCTTCCAGCAAGTATTCGGGCTGATAGCCTTGGGGCCGCCGAGATTGCAACGTTTTGTGGCCTTTGATCCCCTCAGCCGAGGTAGGCGAAGGGGTGTAGCGGTGTTCGAGGCCTCCTTCGCGGGCGGCAAACTCGCATAATGATTGAACGGCGACTTTCACGAATCTGCCTCACTCCAGCGTACGTGCAAGACACTGACGGGCATGTGGTGTGCCAACATGGCTTGCATCCATAGCCGTTGAGCGTCTTGCAGGCGGTCGCCGGGCCCTTTGACCTCGATGAGCCGGTAGCTAGCGGCATTGTGATTTAACGCAATCAGATCCGGTAGCCCCCGGCGGTGGTGTCGAAGGTCCAGTAGCAGGTGGCGAAATACAGCCTCGAGGTGGGCGGCGGGAATAATCCCCAATGCGCTCTTAACCAATTCAAACGTCAGGCTAGGCCAATAGATCAGCGAACAACTGATACCCCGTTTTTGTTCGAGCCGCTTAAGGATGGTGGTTTGGTAACGCCCGGTACGTAGCTGATCGAAGGCCTCATCAATCAGCGTTGTTCGCGCATCGGCAAAACCGGGCCGGAACAAATCGGCGGGGCCTGACTGGAAAGGGTTAAAGAAAGCGCCGCGCACGGGGGCATATAGGGCCGGCCAGAAGAGCAAGGCAAAGAGGCCGGTAAATAGGTGGTTTTCGACATGAAATAGCTGCGTGTCCCCATCTGACAGCGCTTCGATAACGGCGCGTTCTACCCGGTGATAGGCTGGCTTGACCAAGGTCAGTGTTTCGAGGGGAACCTCTAACGGTTTAGGCGCGAGATAACCCAGCCCTGCCTTGCGTGCGGAACGCTTAAGAATACGTTGCAGTCCGATACGGACTTCGGGTTGAGAAACCTGCTCATGGGCCTCTGTTGCCAACGCGAAGACGTGCTCGGCCGGTTCGTGTTTTTCAAACAGTCGTAGGGTGCGTAACTGTGCCTCTCGGTGCTGACTCTGCTGGTATAAGTTTAGCGCCAGTTCAATGTGTTGTTGGCGCTCGGCTTCACGCCCGATCTGAAACAGCACTTTCTGGCGACGGTAGTTGATCCAGTCACACTCGATGGGCTCGGGCAGGGCCTGGCAGACCTCTTCGATGGATTCCCCTAACGTCACTCGGTCTCGCAGCTGCTGCAGATCAAGATATAAGTCTACCTCGGCACGGCGCTGGAACGGACGCGATGCAGGTGTGAGCGAGACGGGCTCGAAATGCTGAAGGCCAAGCTCGGTCAGCACAAATTCTGACCAACTCTGGTAGAGATTGCCAAAGAACATCAGGCGCAACCGGTCAAACAACGTCGTGCAGTTGAGTTCCACTACTTCAAAAGGGGCATCGGGCCACCAGTCCCTCAATTGCTTGGGCGCTTTTTCAGCAAAATGATCGAGCAAACGTCCGAGTGCATCCGATTTGCGGCAGGAAGCCGCCAACGTGTGTTCAGGCAAAAGCTGGTTAACCAGTAGCCGGCATTCCTCGCGCCGGCAAAGATCACCGAGCGCTTGTATGGATAGCGCTGGCTTATCATCAACCAATCCCGTGGCGACCAGTTGCCGTATGGCGCTGTCACGCTCGGGGACTTCGCTATAGTTGAGGCTACCTTGGCGGAACAGGCTGCCTTTGCGCATCACCATGCGGATCAACAATGCTTGCGCCGGTTCCTCAAGCGCCAATACCTCCTCTAGTTGCTGGATCTCGTCTGAAAGCAGCAGGTCAGCGTACTGTTTTAGGCATAGCTGAATCACCTGCTGTGCATTGCGCAGGTAGTAAAGCGGATCATCCAGGGAAGTGGTGGCGATAGCGGCAATATTCATGATGAGATTGTACCGCATCTAGACGGGGTGAATCTGGTATTGTGGGGGCTGGAGAATTTGAATCCTGTTTTAACACCGAAACGAGGAGTCCGCGTGAGCCTTCATGATAAGCTCCATCAGGTACAGCAAAGCGTCGAGTCAGGCGCTATTGCATGGCCGACGCACATCGTCGAGCTGGCGTCCGAAAACGATTCGCTGGTGTTCACCATGCCCGATCATGGTGAGCTTACCGTGACCGTCACTTGTGGCGAAGACGAATGGCTGGTAATGACAGAGGTCGCGCCGGTATCGGCGGTGAAAGACGTCGCTGCCTTTAACCACACACTTCTGCGTTTAGGTATGGCGCTGCCGCTGGTGAGCATTGGTATTGGCCAGCTGGGCGAGAGGGAATCCTACGTTGTGTACGGTCAGCTCTTTGCTGACTGTAAGTTTGAAGCATTGAGCGCTGAAATCGAAGCGTGCGCCAATGCCGCGCTCGAAGTTGCCGATCTCATCGATAGCGAATAATTTTTTCAGGAAACCCTTCATGCTACTACGCAAAATGATGACTGCTCTTCGCGGCAGAGCCACCGAAACCGGCGAGGCTATCGTGGACAATCAAGCCATTCGCATCATGGAACAAGAGCTCCGCGACGCCAAGCGTGACCTTGACGCGGCCAACGACGAACTCACCGCGATTATGGCCAAACGTAACCTGGGCGTGAACGAAACTCAGGAAATTGCCAGCAAGATTACCGAGTACGAAAAAAGCGCCATGGCCGCCCTGGATAAAGGCGAGAACGCGCTGGCCGAAGAAGTCGCCGGGGAGATTGCCCGCCTGGAAGGCGAGTGCAATATCGCCCAGGCCAATGTTGAGCAGTACGACAGCACCATCACAACGCTCAAATCGAGCATTAGCAAATCCAAAGCCGAGATTCGTCGCGTCGAGCAACAGATGTCGCACGTCAAAGCGACCGAAGCCGCCCACAAAGCCCAAGCCGCTGTGGCCTCGCGTCATGCGGGGCATAATGCCAGCATGAACTCTGCGGTGGCATCACTGGATCGCATCAAAGAAAAGCAAAAGCTGCAGGCCGAAAAGCTCAAAGTCGGTGAAGAGCTTGCCAACCAGGATTCCGGTGCGGATCTGGAAAGCCGCTTATCAAAAGCGGGCATCGGGGGGGGCGCCAGCAACTCGGGCAGCGATGTGCTCGCTCGCCTTAAAGCCAAACAATCAGGTGGTACTGACGCCTAACCACGCTTTCTCGCGCCGGCCGTTCGGTCGGCGCAGGGTGACCGAAAGAGATCTCCATGCCCGTTATTCAGCAGTTACTTCGCACCCTTAAAGCCTCAACGCTCAATGTCACGTGGACATTTTTGCTGTTCGTGATGCTGGCTCACTTGGGCACCACCTGGGCGCTTTATACCCTCGCCGGGGAACCGGTCGCGGAGTCATTAAGTGATTGGTTTTATTATTATATTGTGACATCCAGCACCGTTGGGTTCGGGGATTTCAGCCCTGAAACGGTGCCGGGCAAGTGGATCACGGCGCTCTATTTAATCCCCGGCGGCATTGCGTTATTTGCCGCGCTGATTGGCAAGGCCACGGTCACAATTTCTGATTTTTGGAGACTGCAAATGCAAGGGAAAGGCGACTTCCGCCATCTGTCCGGGCATACCCTGGTGATCGGTTGGCACGGAGAAACCACCGAGCGCATCTTGGATATTCTAAAAGAAGATGAAGCGCTCCCCGATGACGTGGTGCTCTGCGTGACGAAGGAAATGAGCAATCCACGGCCGGCCGATTTGAAATTCGTCAAAGGCGAGAGTTTCTCTAATGCCGAGTTGCTTAAGCGCGCGGGTATTGAAAGCGCCAGCCGCATCATTATTTACGACACCAGCGACGAACGGGTCGCCACGGTCGCGTTGAGTGCATACAGTCTCAAGACAGCGAACGCCCATATCGTGGCGCACTGCAATAACCCCGATACCGCCGTGATGTTACGCCGTACCTTGCCAGGCATTGAGTGTACCGAAACGCTGGCGTTGGAAATGCTGGTGCGTTCGGCGTCGGACGCGGGGATTTCGCGGGTCGTGAATGAGCTGTTGGCCGTTGATCGCGGCGCCACGCAATACCAGACCACGCTGAGC
The DNA here is from genome assembly GCF_013415105.1 of Vreelandella salicampi. Classification (GTDB taxonomy): domain Bacteria; phylum Pseudomonadota; class Gammaproteobacteria; order Pseudomonadales; family Halomonadaceae; genus Vreelandella; species Vreelandella salicampi. The sequence goes on along the minus strand of NZ_JACCDF010000014.1, from coordinate 13,109 downwards.
CATCCCCCCGCCAATGCCACTTTTGGCGATCTGTTCTGGAAGGCCAAAACCGCCTGCAATGTGACTGTTTTGGGACTGGCGAATGGGGAGGGCGACGACAGCATGCTCAACCCCTCTACCGACCGTCCGTTAAAAGATGGTGATATTGTCTATTACATGGCGGATACCCGGCTGACGGAGCGCCAGCTGGGTGATTTGCTGACCACGACAGGGTGAGGACACGATCATGTTGGAATCATTCAAAACGTTGCTTCGCTCACGCTCAGGGCGAGCCCAAGACAGGCATGCGGCTCACCTGCATGCACGCTCAAAAGGCCTGCCGGTGGGGATGACCCCAGAAGATTTTGCCGGCCTTCGCCTTGGCGGGATGGTAAGCCTCGATATGCTGGCGCTGAAAGCCTTTGATGGTTTGCGCTTTGATTCGTCATGGAGTGGCGAGCCGCAACACATTGCGGCTGTAGGCGTGGTTGAGCTTGGGCAGGGCGAGCAACTGGTGCGTTTTTATCTCGCTAACGATACGTGGATTCAAGCCTCCGTCGCCAACCAGCAGGTCTTTGAGTACAAGGTCTTCGATTTCTGGGAAGCGGCGGATTTGGCCGATGTCGAGTTTGATCGCCAAATTAACGCCCCTGAAGGAAAATCGCTGCCCAGTACCCTTGGCCATGTCGTGTTCGAGTTACCCGCTGAGTCAGGTGAGGCAAAACCTACCGTCTACGCGCGCGTTTGGGGTGACCCAGAGGCGTCTTGGTCGCCGCCGGTCATGCTGGAAGAACAGGTCGTGTCCAGCGGGGATACCAACACCAGCAGCTTTACCACCCATCACCATTGTATGCTGTACGAGCGCGAGGATGCGGGCTCAGACCGCTTTGAGTACATCCTGCTTAGCGCCGAGGCCAACCCGGTTGATGACACCTATCAGCGTGTGACCAGTTTAGGGGTCGATATCCGCGCCCTGGTCATCGACGCTCATTAACTTCAGTATCACTCTTTAATCTAAGGAATCGTCTATGGGACACCTGGGTTTATACCTGTCGGGCTTACCGGCCTTTTTCGCTTACCTCCTTACTGCCTCGCTGTTGCTTGTCGTCTTTATGATGGCGTACAGCCGTATTACCCCGCACCACGAATGGACACTGATTCGCGAGGGTAACGTCGCGGCTGCCTTGGCATACAGTGGCGCCACGCTTGGTTTTACGATTCCTCTCTACAGTGCGATGGTCAACTCCGTGTCGTATGTGGATTTTATCGCCTGGGGCATCATCGCGTTTTTCGTGCAAATCGTGACGTTTTTTGTGATCAAAGCCGTGCTCAAATCGCGCGGGGAAAGCTTGTCGTCGCACATCACCGAGGGGCATGTGGCTTACGGCCTGCTCGCTGGCACGATTGCGCTGGCCGTTGGCCTGCTCAATGCCGCATCCATGGTCTGGTAAGGAGGTTTTATGGCAAAGCAACACGACACCATCCTGCCACGCCGTAAGCGTAGCGCCCGTTTAACGTTGGCGCTTATGGGTGCTGGGGCGGCATCCATCCTCTCAGGGTGTGGTAATCCCGACTCCACGTTGGATGCGCCGGAACTCTCCAACGTCAACTTCACGGAGCCCGAGGCGTATCGGTCAGTCGAGGAATGCGTTAAGGATAACGTCTACACCCGCAACGCCTGTGAAGCCGCGTACAACGCCGCGCAGGAAAGCACCCCGCGCTTTGCCTCGGTGGAGGAGTGCGAGACCGAATATGGCGAAGGGAATTGCAACGTCACCAACGGCACTGACACTGACAACAGCGCCAGCAATAGCGGCGGTGGTAGCTGGGTTGGCCCCGCTCTAATGGGCTACATGGTTGGCAACATGATGGCCAATCGTAACCGCGATGGCGCACGCGTTCGCAGCGTTTATCACGAGCCTATCTACCGCACGCGTGAGAACCGTGGACAGTGGGGTGCCGCTACCTCACAAACACGCCAAGAAGTGACCCGGCGCAACACGGCAATTAGTAACAATGTGGCGAAAGCCAATACCCGCGCCACCCAGCGTTCCGGTTTTGGCTCGCGCTCCAGTGCGCGGGGCGGTTTCGGCTCCTAAAAGCGCGATCAGGCACTTACCTGCCGGGTAAGTGCCAGTTTCATGTATACCCGAAAAGGATATCTCCATGCTGCGTGTCGCCATTTCAGAGCGTCCTCACTGGCAAGCCTTGGCACACGATTTGGGGTTTCACTTTCATACGCTGGAAGGTGAGCGCTATTGGGTCGAGGACGCCTACTACCAGTTCACCTTGGAACAGGTAGAGCGCGACATCGAAGACCCGACCGAGGCGATCCACGAGCTTTGTATGGACGCGGTGGATCGCATCTGCGCCTCCGATGCGCTATTAAGAAAAATCGCCATCCCCGAGTTTATGTGGGATACCATTCGCCAATCCTGGTCGAGCGGCCAACCGCATGTGTACGGCCGTATCGATCTGGCTTATGACGGCAAAAATCCAGCCAAGTTTTTGGAATATAATGCGGATACCCCCACGTCCGTGTACGAAGCAGGGGTTTTCTCCTGGGTGTGGCTGGAGCAGTGCATCAACCAAGGCACGCTTCCGCGCCATGCCGATCAGTTTAATTCCATTCAGGAGCGTTTGATCGCGGCGTTCTCGCATATAAAGCAAGGATTACCGGAAGGGCGCCTGCACTTTGCCTCCATCAAAGATCACCTTGAGGATCGCGCCACGGTCGAGTATTTACAGGATTGTGCGGTGCAGGCCGGGTTAGAGGCACCGTTCGTCTTTATGGAAGATATCGGTTACCCGCCAGGCGCCGATCATCCGCGTTTCGTGGATCTCGAACACCGCCCGATTGACGCGATTTTCAAGCTCTACCCCTGGGAAGAAATGGCCGACGATCCCTTTGGCGAGTTTGTCCCATCGATGGATACCCTGTGGTTTGAGCCGCCCTGGAAGGCGATACTCAGCAACAAAGCGATTTTGCCGCTGCTATGGGAGTGGCACGAAGGCCACCCGAACCTGCTACCGGCGTATTTCGATCCGTCACCGGAGAAATCGGTCACAAAAGGATGGGTGCGTAAGCCGTTTTTCTCCCGTGAAGGCAGCAATATCTCGCTGGTTACGCCTGACGGTGCGGCGGAATCGGTTGGCGGGGCCTACGCGGATAGCCCGCGCATCCTGCAACAGTATCATCCCATGCCTCGCTTCAATGACCGCCATGCGCTGATTGGAAGCTGGGTAGTAGGCGACCGCGCCTGCGGGATGGGAATTCGGGAGGACAGCGGCCGTATCACCAAAGACACCAGCTGTTTCGTTCCCCATGCGATTATTTAACTGAGCGGCACCCATAAAATCGCAATATGCAGAGCTGACCTGCGCAGTTGGCCGAACATGTTAAACTCATGCGAGTCATCTCGGCGCCATTGGGAGGCTTTCGTGAAAAGCGTCAGGTCGTGTCGTTTGACGTAGAAACGTTGTGAGCCACGTGTGATAGCGCTAGACGGCATTGCAGCGCACATTTGTTTAGCGTCCGTTTGATACAAGGAGAGGGCATGGCCTTTCGATTTCAACGTCGTATTACGCTAGCCCCCGGCGTGCGTTTGAGTGCCAGTAAACGGGGCGTTGGTTTCTCAGAGGGGTCTCCTAGTGCCAGTATCAGCGTTGACCAAGGTGATGACACGCTCGCGTTCACGCTCAAAGTCGATAACAATGGCAATGTGCGCTACCTACGTGAAGACAGCACGCCTCTCACCGATGACGAAGTGCGTCTGATCCGCCGCCACGCCGAAGATGCCATCCGAGAGCGCTTGGAAGCGCTATGCGAAGAAGCAAACGCCGCGTTAGATTCGCTAGGTCAGCTGCACTGGGACACCCCTTTACCCGACATCCATGACTACGCGCCCCAACCTTTTACTGAAGCACCTCCGTTCCCGCCTAAACCAGTCCCCTTACGCTGGTGGCATCCGATATGGCCTGGTGCTAAGCAGCGTATCGAAACTGAGAATGCGCGCCGACAGGCCGTATTCGACGACGATTACCGCCAGTGGGAATGGCGCAAGGCGGAGTTTGATGCAGACGAGTTTGCCCGTCAGAAGCGCGAAGAGCAGGGCGTATTTAAAGACATGGCCGCGATGGAGCAAACATTGCGCGAGTGTTTGGAAGAAATCGATTGGCCACGGGAAACGCAGATCGATTTTGACCTTGGTACCGACGAGCGCACTATCGCTGTCGATATCGATTTGCCGGATGAAAGCGAGATGCCAAAACGCAAGTGGACGATGCCCGCCAAAGCGTTGAAGCTTACCCCCAAGCCGTTAAGCGCGACACGTCAACGTAAGCTCTATCGCGACCATGTCCACGGCATTGCCTTTCGTGTGTTGGGCGCCGTGTTTGCCAAGTTTTCTAACGTACAAGAAGCGCGTATCTCCGGGTATCGCCACGTTACCGATCCGGCAACCGGTGATGACCACGATCAATACCTCTATAGCATCAAAGCCACCCGCGATCAGTGGGCACGCATTCACTTTGATGAACTCAATCAAGTCGACCCGGTCACCGCCGTCGAGGCATTTGCCCTGCGTCGTGATATGACCAAGACCGGCATTTTCCGTGATGTGGCGCCATTTAAGCTGATTTAAAAGGCTTCCTGCCCCTATTTTGCTGATTTCTCAACACTGAGTTCGCCAACGCACAGTGAATGCGAGCCGTAAGGTTCATCCTCAGGGTGAGCGTGGCAAAAGGAATGCCTAAACAAGGACGTTGCGCTGTGCGCTGCAGGCGTGATTATTCAATTCTATAAAGGGTAATGTCCATGAAAACCACGAAACGTGAATCTAATTCATTCGATAACGTAAATTCAACTTCATTTGATGCTGAAGTCCTGGCGTTCTGGGGCGAACGGGCGCGGTTTCAACTGTCTTACATGGACGCAAATGCTGCCTATCTTGAATGATCCCCGGCGGCATGAAAGAAATCGTTAGTCTACTAATGAACACCACCCCTAATGCATCAGGGTAAATTTGTCTGGCGTATTAGGAGTGGTGATACCACGAAATATCGTACTCGAAGAATGGTGGCTACCAAGGATTCGAATCCTGGATCGATATGCCCCCAGGACGACATGATAGCTGACCAAGAGGCGTAACTAGGACGTGTTATGAAATCCATTTTCGCCCTAATGATGGGAACGATAGCTTTACTCTTGGCTGTCACTGCTCAGGATTTGCTTAGCGCGAGAATCTTATTTGCAGCCGTGGGCTTGGCCTTATACGCGGTGGCGTTGAGCCCGGGTGTTGATCAAGGCGGGCCGATAGCAACTTGGCACCGTAAGCCGAGTAAACTAGAGCTGGGCGAGTTCAGTGATCGACCCAGATGAGTTGGGCTGGATGAGCGAGAACGGCTTGCTCAAGCTGAATACAATAAAACGGCCACTTTGCTGATTAGCTAAGTGGCCGTTTTTCATTTAGCCCTCCTTGATTAATTAAATCCAATACCTTTATATTTCAACCGCTTACGTTAACGCCGCTTGATCAAACAACTGTTCTCTTTGATCATTGGGCGTACTCAATTGAGTATGATTCTCATAATTTCCATAGGGTGTTCATTGAGCCTGTAGTCTTCCACTTTCACCCAACCTATCCTTGCGTAGAAGGGACCCTTGTCTTGTGTGATTAAGTAGAGCGCATCGTGACCCTGCTGACGAAGCGCTTCTTTAGCATGGTCGATGAGTGCCTTGCCGATCATCTTACCGCGTTGGTCTTCTGCTACATAGATTCTTGATATCCATGGAGAATACTGTGGTCGGTCGGGAACATCGTGCGCTACCAAGCAGATGCCACCAACTAAGGTATCGCCATCCAGTGCGATAAAAGTGGACGGTAGGTTAGTGGTTGAGCAGTGCTTTTCCAGTCTTGCTTGCCGAGTTGTCTCATCAAGAGATCTATCCAAATGCGCCCATTCTGCCTGATGCCATGCGGCAAGCTTGGGAATGTATCGTGGTTCTAAGGCTTGAATCCTGATGCTCATATATTATCGACGACCTCTGCTTATCGGCGTTAGGACGCCACGAACCAGTAATTGCAAAGCTCCGGCGACATTTGCGCTCTCAACTAACATAAGCGCAATAGATTAATAAAACGACACAGAAGTGAATCAAGATTGTATTTTATCATCAAGACCGTAGTACCCCTCCGCCAGCAGTTTTTTAGCGCTGTCTCGCAAAAATGCCAGTACTTTGGATTGCTGCCATTCAGCGCGATAAACCAAGCCAAAGCTGAAGGAGATGCGCGGTGTAAAAGGCAATATCTTGACCCGATCCTCACGGGTTAACTGGTCATTGGCCGTGATCGGGTTGATTACCGCAATGCCCACTTCGTTAGCTACCAAGGACGTAATGGTGCCGATATTGGCTTCGGTCTTGCCTGCGATTCTCACGTCATGAGCCGTCACCAGCTCCAGCAGCGGGTTGGTGCTGATACTCGGCTGATTGCTGATCACCAGATGCTGGTCGCGTAGATCCTTGACATCCACCACCTGTCGCTCACAAAGCGGGTGCGTTTCGGGCACAAGACATACTGCATCGGTGGTCAGCAGCGTCTCGGTAAAAAGCTGCGGCGAGGTCGATGGCAGGGTGATAAAGCCAATATCGGCGTGACTGGACTCAACCGCACCTTGCACATCGTGACTCGACATCATGTCCAGACTGACGCTGACATGAGTATTCTCTGCCAGTAGCCTCGCCACCAGCTGCGGCACAAAACCAAAACTCAGCCCGGGTATGGCCGCAATACGTAGCCGTGATGTGCCAAATTCTTTCAAGGCCAGCACGCTATGGCGCAATTCTTCGATATTGCCCATCAGGCGCAGGATTTCGTCGTATAGCTCACGCGCTTCCGGGGTAGCAATCAGGCGGTTTTTTTCACGCAAAAAAAGCTGAATGCCGAGGTTTTCTTCCAATTGCGCTAGCGAGCGGCTAACCCCGGATTGCGTAATTCCCAAAAGCCGCGCAGTGCCCGAGGCACTCCCCACCTCAAACAAGGTTTTGAAGGTTACCAATGCTTTCAAAGAGTTAACAGTAACTTCAGGCATGACTTTTACTCATTGATATTCGAAAAACGATCATATATTGAAATATAGTAACAAGCCTACCTAGACTGCAAAGGAGATTTTTCACCAGACCATAAAAACGGAAACCTTGATGATCGACTCTCCGCTGTTCTACCAGACAGGCCCTGCCTTGCCGGAAGTCAGCCACGCTGATGGCGTCATGCTCTGGGATACCCAGGGCAAGGATTATCTGGATGGCTGCTCCGGGGCCATCTCTTGCAACCTTGGCCACGGCCGCCAGGATATCCGTGATGCCATGCTCGCCCAGATGGACAAGGTGGCCTTCACCTATCGCACCCAGTTTGAGAGTGCCCCCGCCGTCGCGCTAGGCCATCGACTGGTCGAGCTGTTTAACGATGAACTCGGCAAGGTGTTTTTCATCTCCAGCGGTTCCGAGGCGGTCGAGTCTGCTATCAAGCTGGCGCGGCAATACTTTTTTGCCTTGGGCAAGCCCCAGCGCCAGCGCTTTGTATCGCTACGCCCGTCTTACCACGGTAGCACCATGGGGGCGCTGGGCATGACCGGCTATCAACCCTTGGAAGCGCCTTTCACCAGCATGACCCACGCCTCCATCAAAGTGCCTGGGCCAGATTTTTATCGTCATCAGGATGACAATGACGATGCTCACGTCGACCGCGTACTGGCTGAAACCCGCGAGGCCATGGAAGCCGCCGGGCCTGAATCGCTGATTGGCTTTGTACTAGAGCCCATCGGCGGGGCCAGTACGGGGGCGCGGCTGTTGGGCAAGCGCTACCTGCAAGGTATCCGCGCCCTGTGCGATGAATTCGGTTGCCTGCTGATTGCCGATGAAGTGCTCACCGGCATAGGTCGTACAGGCACTTGGTTTGCCTGCCAGCATTACGATGTGGTGCCGGACATTTTGGTCACCGCCAAGGGGTTGGGCGCTGGCTACTACCCGATTGGCGCCATGCTCGCCCGTAACCACATTGTCGAGGCCGTGATGGCCAGCGGTGGCTTCCAACACGGTCATACCTATGCCGGTAACCCACTGGCCTGTGCCACCGGCTTGGCAGTGATCGAGGCCATTGCGCGCGAAAATTTGCTAGAAAATACCCGTCAGCGCGGCGCGCAACTAGAAGCTGGGCTGCGCAAGCTTGCCGAGCGCTACGACTGGGTCGGCCATGTGCGTGGCGCTGGCCTGTTGTGGGGCGTCGAACTGGTTGCTGATGGCGAATCGCGCCAGCCTTTCCCTGCCGAGCAGAACCGTTTCGCCCAAATTACGGCATTGGCCAAGCAGGAAGGCTTGTTGATCTACCCCCGCCGCACCCTGGATGGTATTGCCGGCGATCACTTTCTTGTCTGCCCGCCACTGACCATTCAGGCCCATGAAGTTGACACCCTGCTGGAGCGCCTGGAGCGCGCCATGGCGGGTTTTGATCAAACGCTTACTACGCCGCCGCCTTCTGCACTGCACGCACAACCCTCCAGGGAGAGCTGAACGCCATGACGTTGCTGAACCAGAAAGTCTGTGACATTGACGCGGCCATCGCCGAGATTCCTGATGGCGCGACCATCATGGTCGGTGGCTTTGGCTCGCCGGGCACGCCCTTTGCGTTGCTCGACGCGCTGCTCGCCAGCGGCCAGCGTAACCTGACGCTGATAAAAAACGATGCCAATGAACCCAGCATCGGGATTGGCAAGCTGATTGAGGCGGGCCGTGTTAAACGCCTGATTACCTCTCATCTAGGCCTGAACCGAACAGCCATTGAAGCCATGAATGCAGGTGAGATGGAGGTTACTTTTCATCCCCAGGGACTGTTAGCGGAAAAAATTCGCTGTGCAGGCGTTGGCCACGGTGGCTTTCTCACCGATATCGGGATAGGTACAGAAATAGCCGAAGGGCGCCGTGAAATCAATATAGAGGGTTGCACGTGGGCTATCGAACCTGCTCTGCATGCCGATGTTGCCCTGGTTCACGCCGAGCGTGCCGACCGCTATGGCAACCTGATCTATCGCGCCACGGCCAGCAATTTCAACCCCTTGATGGCCATGGCCGCTGAGCGGGTCATTGCGCAAACCTACCGCATCGACGAACCCGGTGACCTGCCTATCGACACCATTCATACCCCCTGCGCTTTTATCAGCCAAGTGGTGCAGGTCGACCGCGCGTCCAGCCAACAAGGAGTTCGCCCCCATGATCTCTGATCAGCAGCGTATGTTGACCCGTGCCGCCCGTGAAGTCATTGACGGACAGATCGTCAATCTAGGTATCGGGCTGCCGACACGGCTTTTCCATTACTTGCCCGACGACATGGATGTGTTGGTGCATTCCGAAAACGGCGTGCTGGGCTGTCGCCCACGCCACGAAGGCGAAGCGCCAGATATCGATATGATCGACTCCGGCGGCGCTTACATCACCACCCGTGCGGGCGCCAGCGTGTTCGATAGCGCCACGTCCTTTGCGATGATCCGCCGCAGTCGTGTCGATGTCACCTTTATGGGCGCCTTTGAGGTGGATCAAGAGGGCAATTTGGCCAACTGGAAAATCCCCGGCAAGTTTTCGCCGGGCATTGGCGGCGCTATGGAGCTGGCCCAGAAAGTGGCGCGGCTGGTGGTGCTGTGTTCGCACAATGACAAACACGGCAACCCCAAGATTCTCACCCGTTGCCAGTTACCCCTGACCGCCAGCCGCTGCGTGTCTCGCATTATCACCGAAAAAGCCGTTATGGACGTAACGCCCGAGGGGCTTGAAGTGGTGGAAATCGCCGAAGGGTTGAGCGTTGAGGCACTGCGCGAGGTCACCGACGCCACGCTGCTGATCAATGAATCACGCTTGGGGAGGTTCTAATGCTCGACGCGACCGAACAACGCATCATTGCCTGCTGCGAAGCCTTGATGGACGACACCCTGGAGCTGACCAGTGATCTGGTGCGGGGCTATAGCGTACTCGGCCAGGAGCAGGGGGCACTGGAGACCATGGAGCGCCACCTTGAACGCCTGGGCCTGCCGGTGACCCGTGTGCCATTGGATGCCCCAGGGTTTGATGAGCACCCTCATCGCGCCCCCACCGAGTGGTCCAGCGCGGGTCGCTACAATGTGATTTCAGACCTTAACCCCGGCGCGCAGGGCCCGCATCTGGTGTTCAACGGCCATCTCGATGTGGTGCCCGCCGAACCCACTGACATGTGGACACGCCCGCCTTGGGAGCCCTGGCAAAAAGATGGCTGGTTATATGGCCGCGGGGCCGGCGATATGAAAGCCGGTATTGCCGCCATGGTGATGGCGGTTGAGGCGGTGCGTAAGGCTGGCGTCGAGATCAACTTCCCGCTCACCCTGCAAACCGTGATTGAAGAAGAGTGTACTGGCAACGGCGCGCTGGCGTGCCTGCATCAGGGGTATAGCGGCGACTTTGTACTGATCCCGGAACCATTTGGCGCCCAGATCTATGCCGGGCAGGTAGGCGTACTGTGGTTCCGTATGCGCCTGGATGGCGTGCCTGCCCATGTGCTTGAACCATCCGCAGGGCGCAATGTGATTGAATCTCTGCAGCAATATTTACCAGCGCTGAAAGCGCTAGAAGCAGAGATGAACGATCTACCCCGGCCTGCGCTTTACGTTGACCATCCTCACCCGTTCAACCTTAGCGTTGGCCGGGTGGATGCAGGCAATTGGGCCTCCAGCGTGCCAGCCCACGCCATTCTCGAAGGGCGAGTTGGCTTCCCACCCGGCATGTCACCGGAGGATGCCATGCAGCGGGTCCGCGACACCCTGATGGCCCGACACGCCGAGATTGACGACGCCACGCCACCGCCCAAGGTGAGCTTCCACGGCTTTCGTTCAGAAGGGCATGTGGTCGATCTCGATACCCCAGGCATCCGGCTGCTATCGGAATGTCACGAAGCGCTACTGGGCGAACCGCCTGCCCATTATGTTTCCACCTGCACCACTGACCTACGGGCTTTCCACGTTTCCGGTGATATCAACGGTACCTGTTACGGCCCAATCGCCCAGCGCATTCACGGCGTGATGAGTGCGTCGACATCGGCTCAATCCGCCACGTGCTAACCACTTATGCCTTGTTCATCCATCGCTGGGCGCGCATGTCAGATAACCAGGAGACCCACTCATGAGAAACGTGTATCTCGCCGACTATGCGCGTAGCGCCTTCAGCCGCGCGCATCCCCGCAAACCCGAGGTCGATTCTTGGGCCGACACGCGCAGCGATGCCCTGCTGGCCAGTGTGATCGACGGCCTACTGGCACGCAGCGGTATCGACGGTGCGGCGGTGGAAGATTTGAGCATTGGCTGCGCTTTGCCGGTGAAAGAGCAGTGGGGCTTTGGCGGGCGTTACCCACTATGGCTTGCTGAGCGTTTAGGGCCACGGGGTCAGTCATGCGCGACCCGACAGATTGATCAGCAGTGTGGCTCCGGCCTTGCCGCGCTACGCAACACCGCACGGGAAATTCAGGCCGGTGCCGTCGACATTGGCATGGCCGGCGGGGTGGAAAATATGACCCGCGTGCCCATGGGCCCGGCACTGTTCAAAGAGGGAGTGCTGACCAGCCCACCGGATCTGCAAAAAGCTGATTGGCTGGCGCTGGACGTGGTGCTCAACATGGGGCTGACTGCCGAGCGGCTGGCTAAGACGGCGGGTATCTCTCGCGAGGCGATGGACGCCCTTGCTCTAAGCTCCCATCAGCGTGCCGCCAAAGCCGATGCGGCGGGCCATTTCGATGGCGAACGTTTAACCCTGAATAACTCGGCAGGCGAACCGGTCAGCGCGGACAGCAACATCCGCGCGGATACCAGCGCTGAGCGCCTTGCAGGGCTAGACCCGGTATTCATGGAGGGAGGCGTAGTGACGGCAGGCAACAGCTCCCCGCTGACCTCCGGTGCCGCCGCCACGCTACTGATATCGGAACCGGCCATGCGCCAGCACGGAATTAGCCCCTTAGCACGCGTTGTGGCCATCGCTGACTGCGGCGTCAAGCCGGAGGAGATGGGTGCCGGAGCCGCCGCTGCCATTCAGCGCGCGCTGAAACAGGCGCAGCTGACACCTCAAGACATCGCCGTATGGGAAATCAACGAAGCCTTCGCCGCTGTACCGCTGCATGCCATGGGTGAGCTTTCTCTTGATCCCGAAAACGTCAATATCTGGGGCGGCGCTATGGCGCTGGGGCACCCGCTAGGTGCGACCGGCATCCGCCTTGCTGGGACGCTTGGTCGAGTTTTACAAGCCCGCCAGCAGCGCTACGGCTGCGCGGCAGCCTGCATTGGCGGCGGGCAAGGAGTCGCCATTATTTTAGAACGCTGTTAGTTAGACCATCGGGCGCCTCAATAATTTGTGGCGCCTAGATCATACCGCTGGACGCAATAATAAAAATGGAGTCGCTTTTAACCAAGCGAACCTTACGCCACGTTCACCTTCGTTCGATCGCGCACAACAAAAAAATCAATGCTGTGCGCCATCACACGCCGACGCCCAATTGACGGTATTGCCGTGCGCGCTTGTGGTTTATTTCAAACAACGCACTCACGTCTTACCAGAAAAAGGGCAACTGAGCGCCGCGTTGGTAGCGGCAAAAAATACAAACTCCTAAATAAGGAGAATTACATGTCAACGATAAATACGAACGACGCGGACAAACGCCCTTCATTTATTGGGGCGCTTATCGGTATTGGCTTCTTATGCTTCATGATGTTTGCGCAGATCTTTCTGCTGGGCGAAGACTGGGTGACTCACATCTCTTTGATCTTTGCCATCGTGGTCTGTGCCATCATCGCGCTAGTATCTGGCTTCAGTTGGCAGGATATCCAGAAAGGTATTCTTTATGGCTGTGAGATTGCCATGTTGCCCATGCTGATCCTGATGATGGTGGGGGTATTGGTAGCCAGCTGGATTGCTTCCGGCACTATTCCTTCGCTGATTTATTACGGTTCCTGAATTCAACTAATAAGTGCAGCACCCGCGGTTTCTAGTGCTCCTGAATATTCTCCTAAGAACACCTGGGCTGGGGTTCGGTATCCCAGCCGCTTTCTGGGTCTATCGTTCAGCTTGT
>NZ_JACCDF010000013.1 GCF_013415105.1 Vreelandella salicampi | reverse complement strand
CCTGAGTCGCTGCGGCCGGCTCCTGGCCGGTATCAGCCGCGTAGGAGGGCGCCTGGGGCACCTGGCCATCCTGAGTCGCTGCGGCCGGCTCCTGGCCGGTTTCAGCCCCGTAGGAGGGCGCCTGGGGCACCTGGCCACCCTGAGTCGCTGCGGCCGGCTCCTGGCCGGTTTCAGCCCCGTAGGAGGGCGCCTGGGGCACCTGGCCACCCTGAGTCGCTGCGCCCGGCTCCTGGCCTGAACCAGCAGCTTGCTGGCCATTCTGAGGCCCAGGAGCAATTCCTGGGGTGTCAGAGGGTGCCTGGTCTACTGCTGAGCCTTCAGGCTGGTCATTACCTGCCTGTGATTCAGAAGCAGGCTGATCATCACGGAGCTGCCACCTAGTTAGGTTGGCCTCGGTGGATTGAACAGTCGGACCAGTCTGCGCTTGCTGATCAATCTGATCCTGAGTAGGAGGAACCGCTACGTCGACCGGCTCAAAAGTCCCGTCGCCGCCGTACTGGTAGTAAGAATGGCCTCCTTCACGCTCAACAGCGTAGACAGCTTGAGCTTGGCCGCTCTCGTCCTGTGTGTAGAAGGTGGGAACAAACGTATCATCTCCGACTTGGATATTACTCCTTTGACCTCCAGTAATCAGAGCATCAGCGTTGGCCTGATCCGCAGCAGCAATATCACGCCTGTCCACTACGGATATGGCATCCCCATTATCGACCACATGGTAATCATTCGGCCTTTCAACTGGTGCTTGTGCAGCTCCCTGTATGTTGTCGAGCTGTGCTCCGGTATCGACAGAAAGATCACTGACCCCGCGATCACGGACAGGGGCGGTCGTCGCTGCGGCATCCCCTGCTCGTGCGCCTACATCAGAAGTGTTAGCGCCAACTGCCCCAACTACATCGCCTCTTTGGCCGTCAATGTCTGCCTGATCTTCTTCCATCGTCTGGCCGACACGACCTCGCAGATTGCTCATGTCAGTCTGCATGTCGGACACAACCTGCGGATTAGCCGGCGTTGGCAGAGAGCCCGACCTGCTGGCTGTCCACTCCTCATGGGCCTTCTGTTGAGCCTGGACAGCCTCCTGGTAGTCGGTGGATGCAGCATAAAGCATCGAGGCACGATCCTCACCAGCACGACTTTCAAGAACTTGACGGGCTTCACCTTCATTGTATTTAACGGAGTATCGTTCACCGTCAGATCCAGTTACAGACAACGCACCATCCTCGGCGAAAGTGAGTCTTCCGCTGTCGGATTGAGAGATACTGTTACCTTCTTCCCTAGTTGCCTGCTCTGAGTCAGAGGAGCTTCTTCCTGTCTCACCACGCACTGATCCCTGTCCATAGGCCGATACGCCGCTATTTAGGCTCAAACCGCCTTGAACGCGAGCACCGACTTCCGCAGCAGCCGTGGTGGAAGAGCGTTGAGTTATCTCAGCCATCTCCCTTTCGGAAACACCTGCGTTCTCCATCAGTGAGCGTGTTGCTGCAAGCTCTTCCATATAGCGCTGACCCTGAGTGTCCTGGCTCATTCGAGACCAGTCGATATTGCCATCTCGAACATAACCCTGATCTTCAGCGTACTGCGTAGCCCCCCGAAAGGTATCGGTCATCATGCTCTGGGTTTGCTGAGTGAATGCTTCTTTGGCCTCCTGAGTCCTCTGGGTCGCCTCTGTATAGCCCTGGGAGGCCGACATACTTTCCCTGAAGTCAGCAGCCCGGAGACCCACATTCATGTCCTGACCGCTCATATTGGTCACCTGCGAAGCACCAACACCAACATGGTGAGCGGAAACCTCATTGCCAGAGCTATAGCGGTGTGAAGTCTGGTGGGCGTTCATGCTCGCGTTGTTCATGCTCACCTGACCGGCAGTAGCTGCGCCGGAAGAGATGCTGCCAGCAGCTGCTGCCGCGTGCTGAGATCCAGAAGCCCTGTCCAGGACAGACGTGAAGGCATAGCCGCTACCGGATACCAAGCCCCACATGATGGCTGGTACGAGGGTCGACATGAAGCCCGAGGCCATCACCATCTTGTCGGACATTTCGCTGACAGCCCCCATGTTGGCCATGGTGAGCCCATCGGCCAGATAGCCGGTTGTTTGCCCCTGGAAATACAGCATCATGATGTAGTTGACGATCGCGAGGCCCGGCCACCACATAATGAGCCACGTCATGACCTGGGCATACGAGGTGCCCATCTTTCGACCGAGGCCTGGCACCAAGATGGCAGCAAACACGATTGGAGCCAGGCCAATGACAAATGCCTGCAAGATGGCAAAGAAATAGCCCGCCATGTCACGGAACAAGATCGCGGTGCTGTACCAGCCAGATTGCTGAGCCCTTCTAGCCTGCTCAATATTGAGGGCAGAGATAAGCTCGCTAGATCCAGTCGCCATCGCCGCGTACTCGTAAGTGCCCGAGTACATTTCTGCGATCGCCGCCTGGGTGGCCAGCCCGGTCGCGTCTTGGACGACGCTACCACCGGAAGCCCAGCGGAAAGAGTCTTCCAGGGCAGCCTGAGAGAGAGCGGTAGAGCCCGCGGCCTGTTGAAGCCAGAAGGGGGATGATTCCCCCATACCGTTCAGCAGTGAAGGTGCTGCGGTCTGCAAGCGGTTATCGATCTTGGTGTAAGCCGTGTCACAGGCCTCCATGCCACCATTCGGGTCTGTAGAGTCATAAACCACTGTGTAAACCGCAGGGTTCAAGTTAGAGCCAAGGATACTCCACGCATTCTGGGACGTGATGAGGGTGACCGGCGAAATGCTCCCATTGAAGATATTGGGAAGGGCACAGTCGTTCAAAAAGCTCTGAATGCTAGACCGCAGATAGGGGTCGGTAAGCCGAATGTTCTTCATGTCATTCAGCATGCTGGCGGCCATGCCGACAGGGGCACCTTCAGAGAGACGAAGGCTCGCGAAGTTCGGCGTTGTGAAGTTAGATTCAATGCTGCTTGTCGCCCACATCCCAATTTCTGAAATGACCACAGCAGGCAGGCCTATCGCAGCGGGGACGCCCTCGATGCGCTGAGTAAACTGCGGTGCGCCAGTTCCATCCCACACCATATCCTCAACGAAAATGTCAACTTTCAAGCTGAAAAGCATGTATACCGTCAGCAACATGCCCGCGAAGTACATGGCAATCTTCTGCAATGTGCCAGCAAGAATGCCGGTGAAGCACATCGCCAAGAAACCTGCCATGGCCAGCACAAGCGTCAGGTTACGAAACCCAGGGTTAGATGCCGGGTCCGTCATTCGCTTGATCGCCTCGAGGATCTGAGCGAGGGCATAGCCATTACCGTAACCATAGAAGGTCCAGGTATCGGCACCACCGCCCGGGGTCATGGTTTCGGCGATCGCCAACCCCGGTAGGGCCAAAGCGATAACCGCAAGGCCTATTCCTAGCCACCTCATCAGTTCACCTCCCGTGCCATGTCGCGGGCGAAGTTCATGCCTGAGAGCCCCATGGCATGAAGGTTGCGGAGCGTCGACCGATTGATGCGATCGACTTGTGCCATGATATTTTCCTGAGTCTCGGCCATCAGGTTGATTTGCTGTGCCTTTTCAGAGGTAAGGGCAACAAGCTCATTTTGTGCATCCCTAAACTCCTTGAGAACGTCCGCTGGCAGCTGAGAAACAGTCGTGGTCTTAGCTGTGGCTTGAACAGCATGGCGGATATACTCAATAGAGATCATGTAACTCAAGATCATTGAATTGCCTACAACGAGGTCGTAAGCAATTTCGGGATAAGTCGCAGCCACATTGACAGCCTGATACAAGGGAAACGGAGCTGCGGCAATGATCGCCTTTTGAGATGAGGACAGTGGAGTGCCTGAGGCCACATTCTCAACCGCGCCCTCCAGTTCTGTCACAACCGTAGTGAGGAACCCCTGCCCAAGGGACATGTCTTCCACTTTCGTCCTTTGAGGTGACCAGCAATTCCTAAGGTCACTATTACGGCAAGTATATATCTCCATCTTTTGGCCTGAGCTACCCTCTTGCCATACCTTGTCCTCGCAGAAATCGTTTATGAATTCTGCATATTGAATTTGCGAGGGCGATGCCCGCTCGCTGCCACAGAGGAAAACATCAAGCATTGCGCTACCAGTCTCTATGGTTGGCGCATACGTATTAGTTTCACCATCTTTATTCTTGTTTCTTACTTCGGTGCCAATCCAGCTCATCAACAGCTCGGCAAATATTTTATTTTCTGCTCCCATGTTGTTTGTGCCGTCCTTGCCCGGTGCGATACCGGCCTCCTGAAGGCCCAACCAAGTACGGTTGCCGTTAATGTCCATCGCAAGGGCTTTGTCGCCTTCATTGGCCTCCAGGTGATCATAAATTTCGCCGCCCGCATCTCCACTTGTGTCACAGGTGTCCTGCTGGGCAGCCAGCCAGTCGCTCTCTACCCCTTCAAACATGCCGACCGAGCTACACCAGAGGTTGCTCAGTTCATCGGTGTAGTCGGGGAAACCATCTACGATGGCCTGAGCCGCCTCACAGCTATCCTGGGACAGCTTTGCGGCGGCCTGAGCCATGCGTTGAGCAAACTCCAAGACATCGCCGCATATAGGGCAGAGCTGCTTGAGAGCGAGCTGGAAGGAGAGGGCGACAACCCCTTGGGCGATCTGTTCCAGCATTTGCTGGATCTGCTCGCTATCAATGTACGAGAAGCCGCCAAAATGGGCGTCAATACCGTTACAACCGACCTCGAGCCTCGGCGGATCGAGGTTCACCAGCGAGTAACGGTTCTGCGAGAAGCGCATTGTCATGCCGCCCGCGGAGTATCCATGTCTCGTGCGAGTTTCAAATGCTGTGGCACTCGTGCTGCTGCTGAAACCACCGCCAGCACTTGAAAGCCTATCGAACGCATCATTCAGGGCGCTCGCCTCGGCCTGTCCGATCG
This sequence comes from Vreelandella salicampi, assembly GCF_013415105.1. Taxonomy (GTDB): domain Bacteria; phylum Pseudomonadota; class Gammaproteobacteria; order Pseudomonadales; family Halomonadaceae; genus Vreelandella; species Vreelandella salicampi. The sequence goes on along the minus strand of NZ_JACCDF010000013.1, from coordinate 128,085 downwards.
TAGCGGTGAGCGACATTCCCGTGAGTACGGAGGTCGCCACCATGGTTGCTATCTTCTTGCGGTGAATCATCACTCAACTCCTTGGGGAATGCCGGCGCCCAGACCACCGGACGACCGTTCAAGCATGTCGGGGACGCTGAAATCGACAGCCGGACCAGCACCGTCACTAACGGCGTTCAGGCCTTTCTCTGCTGCTCGCTGAATGGCGCCAAAGAAAACCTCAATGCGTGATGTGATGCGCTGGGCTGCCTCAACGCCACTGGACACGCGGAACCACAGGTCATCCTGGGGGAGGTGAAGCCATAGATCCGGGACTGCCTCGATGGCCAGGTGGCCAGCTGCCTCGACTGATCGCCCTGTGGTATCGCAGGTCTCGGTGAAGTCCGACATGCACACGTTGTCGAGGGGGGCGTTATAGATGGTGAGTCCCGTTCGCCGGCCGAGCTGCTTCATCACCGGCTGCATGTCATGGCAGAACTGGCAGGTTGAACGGGTAAACCAGACCAAGAACCCGCCTTGGTCGTTAATCTCTTCCATGACGGCGTTCCGCTTGCCGTCCTGAGCGCGAGACGCCGCTCGCAGTCCAAAGGACGACACCGGGCTATGAACCAGCGGGTTCAGATCCTGGTTCTGAATCTGGTTCCACTCCCACATGCGAGACATCGTGATGGCCTGGTCGACCGCCCAGCGCATATACCGCTGAAACCGCTCCACGGTCTCTGGGTTGTTGGGGCTCATCACGGCTTGATTCAGCAGCATGTCACGCTGCTTGGCCTGGAAGTCGAAGCTCCCCTGAGGGTCCACGAAGCCGCATGACGGCTCCCACTCGTCAGGGTCGGTACAGTCACGGTCCTCCTCGCTCGTCTCCTCACGAGGCTCAGCGATAACCTCTGGAGGTTTTTCCTGCTCTTCCTCCTTCTCTTCTTCATCGTCATCCAGGTGGCCCCAGAACCAGCCGCACTCCTTGGGGTTGTTGGAATCCAGGCAGGCACGATTCGAGCCGGCCTCGGATTGCGCCTCCGTGGCCGGTGACAGCGCCAGCAGCGCCAAGAACAAGGGGGCCAGCACATGGCCAGCCAGTAGGTGTTTCATAGCACGAAGCTCCGAAGTGAAATTGCCGCAAGTACCCATGCGGCAAGCACGGGCCAGAATTCCGAAGTGCCGCCATCCCATAGATTCAAGGAGTGACGCTTAGCGGGGTGCCAAACGGGCACCCCGGATGGGGTTCCTGCATCCCCCGCGATATGCGAGAGACCGCCGATGACGAACCCCAGGAGAGCCGCGGCCAGGAGAGGGGTTTCTGCAAGCCACAACCACGCGGCCACCGCTCCCCCTGCCCAAGGGAGGAGCCAATGCGTCACGGTTCTATGTGGGATCAGCGTGGTCGGCCCGAGCCGAATCTCCATCCAGTCCGGTGCGGTTGATCCGGGCAGCGCCAGCGCCGCCACCGCAAGCGCCGCCCCCCCTCCATACAGGGGCTTGATCGCCGCTCCTGCGGTCACGCCAAACGCCAAACCAAAAAGCCGGTGCGCGTTGCCGGTCACAGGGCCTCCTAGGGTCAATTCAATGCACGCGAGAAAGCCCCGATTCCACGAAGGAAAGGGGGCTATGAATCGTCATGCTGGTTGGTGTTGCTGTCGCTGGAGGAAGCGGCGCCGCTGTGCGATCGCCCCTTTCAACCGTGCCGACAGGTGAGCATCCAGCTGTGCGGTAGTGACCCAGCATTCAGCTGCGGCCAGCCGCTCAGCATCTGCATTGTCGATCTCGGCCAGAATCACCTCAGGGGAGGCAAGTCTACGGCCGTTTCTTGACTGCTTAGAATCAGCTTCAGCATCGCTCCCGGGGAGCATTGCCGAGGTGTTCACAGCAGCATTTCTGGCAGCATTACCATCGTCATCAGGCCCTTGAGCCAGGCCCAGAAGCGCCAGCAGCCCATACCGTCGTGCATACGTCTGAGCAGACGCCACGCCATGGCTATCATGGGTGTCCACTGGCATCTCGCAGTAGGAGCCAATAAACTCCCCACTCGGACCATGAATCAGCATGGTTTCCATCACCACGGCCCCCACATTGCCTGGAACAGGCGCTTGAACCAACGCTATTTCGTGCCGATTCAAGACATTGCGGACGCTGCCGATGATGGCAGTGAGGCTGGCGTAGCAGCTGTCGTACATCGGATTGCTGGAATCCGAAGCGACAACCCCACCCAGCTCTGCCTGGACTGAAGCCAACGCTCTGCCAATGCTGGCGATTGAGTCGCTACGGTGCATAACGTGCTCTCCTCTCATCCCCCAGGTAGCGGGGTCTCACGAGAGGTAGGGGGGGGACTGACAGATAGCCAAGGAGGTGACGCAACTAACTGACTTTCAAAAGAAAACTATGAATGGACGCAGAAACTGAAACGTATCGCATGGAGAACTGATGTACCGCGCATGGGAACTAGACGAATACGCTAGGCCCCATTCACCACGAGTCGCAGCGCACATAATCGACAAGAATAAAAAAGCTGATCATGGAAATAAGGCAAAGGAAGCGACAGCCGACCCCGTGCTGATGGCCTTGAACACTGACGCTCCTCCAGGTGGATTGCTTGCCACCCTGAAGAGTGTCCCGAAAGCAACAAACAGGGAGCGGAGGTTAACGATGATTTAACTGAACGACGCTCCATCCCCACGAAACACTTGATTCAGCTAACAAGCATCCCGTCCCTATGGCTGAACATTAAAAAGCCCTCCCAACAGGATGTTAGGAGGGCTTGAAGGTTAAGCGGCCTGACCTACGCGAGGAAACCTCGCCAGGTTGCCACTGGTGTACACGTCAGCCCAGTCCAGGCTTTTGTCAGGACCGGAGCTGGGTGCATCCGGGATTCGGATAGACGCCTGAATCCCCTTCTCCCACAGGCGAGCCTGAAGCGCTTTTGCCGCATCCTGCCCAGCCTTTCGACCCTTCCTGTCCGGCAGGTCACGATCAGCCCAGATCACGACCTCCTTGACCCCTTCTGGTGGCTCAAAAGCCCCCATCAGAGACGCGGACAACACGGGCCATACCGGCATGCCTGTCGCTGCCCGAACAGCCAGGGCGGTCTCAATGCCCTCAGCGATGCCGAGAACACCGCCGACCGCAGTGCCAAGCCGGATAGCACCACCACCGACCTCGCCGCCATTGACGACCGGAAACAGCTTCTTGGCCTTCGCCACGGGCGCCTTCTCCACCACACCATTCTGCGAACGGTGGAGATACGTCCGGTGCATGGTCACAGGCTGGCCATCGGCATCCCTCACGAGCGTCAGCAAGGCCGGATAGTGCCCCACCACCTTGCCTTTCTCGATGTAGGCGAGGTTCGGGTGAAGCCGCGCCTCGCTTTCCATCACGCTGAGCATCGACTTCACGGGCAAGCCGCGGAATTGCAGGTAGCTCCCCAGGAGAAACCTGCCTTCCCCCTTGTCCAGCGGCAGAGCTTCCGTCCAGCGCTTACGCAGCGTGGGGCGGATGTCCTGCTTGGGCTTGGGCTTAGGCGGCACGGGCCGCGACACAGTAGGCGCCAGCGGCTCAACCGATTTCTCGCCGAGTGCTCCCATCACCTGCTCCAGGATCTCCGGGAGATTCCAGCCCTTCAGCTCCTTGAGCAGGCTGAAGCCATCCCAGTTACCGCAAGTGCAGATCGCTGTGCCACGCAGCTGAAAGTCGCGATCGAGCCGGAAGTCCTCTTTCCCACCATGGACGGGGCAATCGATATGCGTGCCAGGGTGCTCGAGAGCTGCGTCCAGCTCTGGACAGAGGGCTTGGAAGACCTCCCCCCAGCGCCCTTGGGCGATACGCTTCACATCAGCGATCTCGTACTTGTTGCTCTTGCTCATGATCAGTCTCCTCTCTCATTCCCGGTTGCCCGGATCTCACAAGGAGGTAGGGCGAGGTGTGACGGTTATGGAGAGATAGGGGAGCGACTGCCACGTTCGCGGGTGGCGGGATCAAGGGGCCAGCTCGATTTCGCATGCGAAACTGAAAAAAGCCCCAAGCACGGATGTGCCTGGGGCTTGAAGGGTAGATCAGGCTGCTATGGCATCTGAGCGTTTCAAGCTCGCCAAGCAGTTGCCGACCAGACGGCCTACGGCACGGAATGCCGTGAACACGACTGATTGGCCCAGCAGCTCATGGCTGACGGTTTCCGGCAGACCATGTACCAGCTCTTCCGGGATCGTCTTGACCCTAGCATGTTCCGCCTTGGTCAGGAGGCGGGACAAGCCGGGGTCATCCGGGTGCCGGATGAACGGTTCAGTAGATCGGGCCTTCGCGTAGCCGCGCCCAATCGTCCCGAGGCCATCCTCGCTTCCATCGAGCAGCTGCCGACGAAAGCCTTTCCCTGAGGCCAGGTCACGCGCCTCCTTGTCCGCCAGGTACGAGTAGGCCTTGTACCGTGACGCGACCGCTTCATGAGGTTCAAGCACTTCCTGAAGCGAGGCTTCACGCTGACGCACCGGCTCCAGCTTCCCGAGGTCAACCTCAATCCCTTTGCTGACCGCGAGCATGCACAGCCTGTCACGCCGCTCCAACGCACCGAGGGCATGCCCATCGAGGACCGTCTCCTGCACCTCGTAGCCAAGCCCCGACAGCACATTGCGAATTACCATCATGCTGACAGTGTTCTGGTAGGGCGGGACGTTCTCGAGCAGGACGGCTGCCGGCCGAAGGGTCTGGATGGCATTTAGGAAGGCGACGAAAAGGCTACCAGCCGTCTCGTGTGCTTCCGCATGCGCCAGGCCATTCTTGGCACGCCCCGACAAACTGGCCCCAGTGCAGGGCAAACCGGCCAAAAGTAGATGGACGGGGGGTAGCTTATGCCACTCCACATCCTGCATTGGCCCCTGGATAGCGATACTGTCCTCATCCCAGACGGGATTGTTGGCCAGTGAAGCATCCAGGTAGGCACCCTCCAGCTCATTGGCAAAAGCCAATCGAGAGGGCACCCCGGCATCTGCCAGCCCCGTGTGTATGGCCAGATCAAGCACGCCACCACCATGCGCGATCGAGCCAATTTCCAAGGGTTCCCCGTTGCTGAGGGCCTTGAGCAGCCGCTCCATGCGCTCCGACTCAGCGAGGTCGTGATGATGGATCGTGATGTCGATGCGGTTGCCCCGCACAACGACACGAACCCTCTCGACCTTGCCCAGCGCCTCAGCCAGCTCGGCAGCGGTGATGTCGATCACCGGCAGCTCGTTCTCCCCACGCTTCCGGCGAGACACCTTGTAGGCGCCATCTGCCGCAAACTGGAGGGTCAGGCTTTTTCGACCGGCGACGAGGTTGAAACGCTGACCAGGAGAGATCCCGGTACGCGCCAGCCGGTTGCCTTCCAGCCACAGACGCTGCTTGCCACGATGCTCACCAATCTTGGTGTAAATCACAGTGCTCTTGCTCATGATCCATCTCCTCTCTCATTCCTGCGATATGCAGGTCTCGAGAAGAGGTAGGGCGCAGAGTGACCGAGGGACGGGGAGGGGAAAGCCTGAGATGCCAGGAGGCCTCAGCAACAGCTGCCTTGATATTCCTGGATGGACGCCTCCTCGAGGAGCTTATCGGCGGCTTCCTGAAGGCTGGCGGCCATACCGGGAGACTCAGCCAGGGCAGTTTCAGCGCGCTCCCGGTAAGCCTCAGCACGCTGCCGGCAAAGGTAGGCCGGGAAAGGGGGGATCGCGTAGTCGACAGGAACCAGCGCCTGGCTGCGCGGCGCGTAACCCAGTCGGGAGACGGCTCGACCGTAATTGTCGAAGAGCGTGGCCCCCTCGAGGAGGTCATGGGTGGCTCCACTGGCCTCCCAGGCGTCGATTAGCGGCTCCATGGGGTGTTGAATAGCCCGCGCCAGCGAGGCGACCACCTCTATGCTGACATGGTGAGGCACAAGACAGGTCGCCATGGTAGGCAGCCATGGGCATACAGGGCGCTCTCTCCGGCCCCTCAGGCGGATTTCGGCGACGTAGCCGAGCTTGGGCATTGCCTCGAGGTTCTGGAGCAGCCTGCGCTCTCTGTGGGACGGGAGGCCTAATGCCTGCTTGTGGTGGAGTGCCTTCGTGATCACGGCATGTTCAAACCGATACCAGGCTTCAAACAGGAGGGCATCTAACAGGGTGGGGGCGCGTTGACCGAGTAGCATCAGAGGCAAGGTCGGCAAGCCAACGGTCATCACGTCACTCCAGGAAAGGAAAAGACCCCAGCGAGTGGGGTCTGAGAAACAGGGTCAGGCAGCCGACTTGATGGCATTGACCAAAGAGACACCGCGCTCATAGGCTTCACGCGCCAGCTCTTCAGCATGCTCATCCAGATGGCTGTTATCGTCGCCGATGTTGACCTCGACGCCGCCAAGGACCGCAGCGCAGTCATCCAGCAGAACGGATTGACCGGCCACGTCGACAGACACCTTTGCCCTGAGCAAACCGTAGAACCATTCATCATCCCGCCAGCGCTGTTTATCGGTCTCGCTGTGGCAGTCGAAGTGGTCCGGGGTTACGTCCGGGTCGCGATCCAGGAGCACCGTCACAGTGAAGTCCCCCTGGGTGCCCTGAACGGTGTCGGAGCAGATAGCAAAGTTGTCGAATTTCGTGAGTTCCATGATCGTTCTCCTCTCTCATTCCTGCGGGATGCAGGTCTCGAAAGGAGGTAGGGGAGGGTGTGACACCACCCTTGGCGCCAACGTGAAAAAGCCCCCACATGTCGCCATGGGGGGGGCTCTGAAGGTCTTTCTGGTATCAAGCGGCACGAGTCGTTGGGCCGACCATGCTTCTTGCCTTCTCCAGGGCTCGGTGCGCCAGCACGGCGGCCTGGGCATCAAGGTGGTTACTCGTCAGCCCGACATTGATACCGATCGCGTGCTGCTTGGTCCGAGCATCGGGGATGCGGATAGAGTGCTCGTTGATGGCCACGCTCACCTCGGCTTCCAGCATGGCGACGAACCCATAATGCTCGGTGGCCTCGGCACAACGCATGTGGTCCTCAGGGGTCGCCTCGTAATCGTGCTTCAAGGTGACCGTCACCGTGTAGGCCCCAGCGAAGCCCACAACAGAATCACCGATCATCGCGTAGGTATAGAACCGCTCCAGCTTCATCATCCATCTCCTCTCTCATTCCTGCGGGGTGCAGGTCTCGAGAGGAGGTAGGGAGGTCAATGACAGTGCTGGCGCCGGGAATCGGTGGCCACCATGCAGGCCGGTGGCCACCGTCAGACGAACGGGAGGCAGGAGGGGGTTATGCCGCTACCTGGGACAGCAGGGAGCGAACGTGCGGGTTGGCATCCCGCCCATCACCTTCCACGCCTTGGGCAGGGCGACGGAGCGCATGGCTCGCCCACAGCGCGACCGCGGCGGAACGGCTGACGCCTGCGTTGCAGTGGATCAGCAGTTTCACCGGCTGCCGGGCCTGCGCCCAATGGCCGATCCAGGCCGAGATCCGACGCGCATCATCCCGGGTCATCGGCTCCTCGCAGCCAAAGCCTTCCCCTGGCACGACATCATCGAACTGCATCGAGAGCACGTCCCCCCATCCCCTGGCCAAGCGGGGTGACCGCTCATCGACGCCATGGATGGACAGCACAACCGTATCCGCGGCGGCTTGCCGGCGTTCGATGTCGCGACGGCTGGTGTATTCGATGCTGGTAATCATGACGCTACCTCCGTTCGTGTGTTCATTGCGTCTAGCGCCAGCTGCTTGATATGGCCGGCGTAGCTCAGACGCTTCGCATACTCGGCATTCAGATCACGCCGAGCCTGTTGTGTCTCAAGTCGGTTGAAGGCGCCCTGGGTCTCGACCAGGACGGCCTGAGCGGCGGCATAGTACCGCGCCAGGCTGTCGCGACTTGGGTACATGGGGTGAGAGCGATGCCAAGACAAGCACTCGCTGGCCTCGCCGATGACGAGTGACCGCGAGAGAGGGTTGTCCAGGTAATGGCGGACCAACTGCTCTCTGGTTGGCTCCATCACGGGGCCGGGTCGCTGCATGGGGCCTCCCACATCATCCGCCAGCCGACACTTCAGCTGGCTTGAAGGGAGGTAGGGCGGTAGGTGACACAGCGACCAGAGGTGAGAAAGCCCCAACTAGCGAACTAGAAGGGGCTTGAAGGGTACTGCTAGGAATCAGATCAGCTCAAATGGCTTGGGCTGCTGATTTGCTGTGCGTGACAGCTTCCCCTGGGCAACATAACCACAGGGATTCCTCATGGAGGTTTCAGGACAGCTGACGTAAGCGCCCTCGCGTGATAGCCGAATAAGCCAGCGGGCCTTGTCCAAGCAGCCTGAAAACCAAACCGATGAGGTCTACGAAAGCAATTTTCTCGCTCTCATACCGTTCTACGAACGGCCTCGCCCATAAGATAGGGCGGCAGGTGACAGCTGGGAAGGCACCAGTTGGAAATTCGTGAGGTGAGACGTTCCTGGCAGGGCAGTACGACGGTCAGCCACTCCTACCCCGCGCATCCCTCAGCCGGCGCCAGGAGGTGCTGGCCATCGGCCGTTGCATCATTGACCTCCTGGCCGACCTCATAGGTCGCCAGCTGCGACGGGTGGAGAGGCTTGAGCTGCTGTTTCAGCGTGTCGCGATCCTGCACCTCGGGGTCGAGCCAGGCATCAGCGCCAGCAGCCACGACGACCGGCATGCGGCTATGAATCTGCTTCGCCACGCCCTGAGCCGGCTGAGTCACGATCGCGCACCCCAGCTCGCCATCAGCTCGCTTGGTGAAGACGCCCGCCAGAAGCAGCATGCCACTCGAGGCCCCGTGGAAGTAGAAGGGGAGCTTGCGCTCTCCCTCGTGCCGCCACTCGAACCAGCCGTTCACTGGCACGAGGCAGCGGTGGCGAGCGAAAGCGCCTTTCCAGAACCGGCTCGAGGCCAGGCTCTCGGCCCTGGCTACATGCGTGCGTGGCGCATCCTCTGGCGCCCACCTGGGCTTGAAGGACCACTGGAGGGTGGTCACTTCAGGGTCGCCCTCCGTGGCAGCGATCGCCACGATGGGGCCGCCCGGGGGGATGTTGTACCGGGCCGGTGGGAATGTTGCACCGGACGCCAGGGGGAAGCCGAAGCTCTCGGCCACCTGGCGAGGGTCATCGTAGAGGGCGAAGCGTCCACACATGGCTGCTGTTCACTCGATCATTCGGCCGGCTCACCGTACTGCTCGCGATAGTGTCTGGCTTCTTCACATTCCGGTGTCAGGCCTATCATGTCCAAAAGCTGGCGCTCCCAAGCGCCAGGTCGACGTGAGCCATCCGCGATGGCAACCGCCACCTCCTGCATCATCTCCTCAACCGTTCCCCATGGAATCGCGGCGCCATGCTGCTTCTGGAGCTTCGTCAGATACTCCAGCTCGGCATGGACATCGGCCGGCAGGGTGATTGTCAGCGGTACGGTATTGCTCTCCTCGACTGCCATCAGCGGGCTCCTCGTGGGCGGTTCGTGGTTTTCAGGATACCAGCCCCTACGCCGTGCGTAGCGCCAGCCCCATCCGGGATCGATCGCTGGTGCAGACATGGCGCACCCTTTCTATTTCGATAAAATCATTTCATCGAGGGAGAATCAGAACGGGGGATATTGTGGCCGCTGAAGTTATGAGTGAACTATCCGCTAAAATAATTCCGCTAGTCATCATAGTGTTCATTATTTCTTTGCCTATTATCATATTAAACGGGAAGAAAAAACATGGGCGGGCTCTGTTATACCTCCCGGTCTGGCTTATGGCCTTGGTATTTTCCATGAAAACTCTCCTTGGAACCTAGTTGCCAAGGCCTCCCAGAGAAAAGCCCCCAGGCAATGCCATGGGGGCTGAAGTGCAATCAAGCGACTCGCCACACACCTCGCTCGACCGGCGCAAACCAGTCATTGACGTAGAGCGTCTGGCGAACCTTCTCGCGCCAATGCTGACGACCCGCCAGCTTGTCCGGCGCATTCTCCGCTACCGCCTCGTACAGGCGCGACAGCGGAGCTTCACCTCCCAGCGACACCAGCGCCTGGCGTACCACGGCCTTCCATGACCCTCGCAGCCGACGCTGCTGGCTGTGAGCGATGCTGGAGAGCGTCGATAGCAGTGCCACGCTGCGATCAGGACGCTGCCACAGCAGGATGTACTCGTGAGCCACCCTGGGCAGCCGCATGCCCGCATACTGCCGTGACGCACTCTGGACGTTGTGCTGTGCCTTGATCAGCACGGCCCTCAGCTCGTCCGCAGGCATCCTGGCGATCGCATCAGCCTGGAAGGACCAGTAATGGCCATTCCGCCTCAGGTCGCCAATGATCGTCCCGTAGAAGCCACCATGGTTCACGGCCTCGCGCTGGTTCAGCAGAGCCTGCTGGAGCTTGTCCATGAACTCCTCAGGATCAGCGCAGCGCGACAGGTCATCCGGGTGCTCGCCGGGATAGACGTTCCCGCTGTACACGATCATGTCGTGATAGGGCGGGTGCGACAGGCAGAGATCCACCGGCTTCCCGGTGGCATCCAGGATGGAGTGCCGCAGGATGTTGAAACCCGAGTGAAGATCCAGGCCAAAGGCCTCGATCCCCATCTCTGAGGCCACCTCCACTGAGGTGCCACTGCCCACCATGGGGTCGCAGAAGGTCTCCGGGCGAAGCTGCTCGAAAATGTCCTTGTAGACATGCCCCGAACAGTTACCGCGCCAGCTCGACTTGCCCCACTTGCCACGGGTCGGGTGCGAAATTACAGACGTGCTCATGATCCATCTCCTCTCTCATTCCTGCCGGATGACAGGTCTCGAGAGGAGGTAGGGGCAGGCCTGACGGGCTAGAGGTCGACCTCCAGCCGGTCGCCGACCTCCACCCCCATGGCGTCGAAGGCGCCAGCATTCAGCTCCAGGGCCATCCAGAAAGGCACGCCGGCCGGATACCGAGGACAATCCTCACGCTGGCGGGTGCAGGGCGGCATCGTCTCCATCGACAGCACCCTCCCGCGCTTGTCGAGAAAGGCGATGTCGATGGGGAAACGGGTCTTGAACATCCAGAAGCGACTCTGCGCCGGCTGCTGTTCGTCGTAGGTGAAGAGCATCCCCGTGTTGGCGGGAAGCGAAGGGCGTTCCATCAGTCCCTGGCGCCGCTGGCGCGAGGTGCGTGCTACCTCAAGCGCCAGCTCATGGCGCCCATCCTGGGTTGCCAACTGGCCCACGACCTCCTGCATGACTTGGCGCTCTACCACCAGGGCCATCATCGCGATCCCAGTCAAGAATAGGGCGGTGATGCCGATACCAGTGGTCATCGATGGCGAGCTGCGGCGCGTCAACGTCGAGTGGGTCTGAGGCATGGTTACCTGGGGCTCCAATGATTCATATCGGGTTGCCCCATGGATAGGTCCGTGGCTGACGCTACCCAGGACAGTCAGGAGAGAGCAGTACATGCCGGCGACCCTGCCATTCGGCCGCTGGCTGCACAAAGCCCGATGGGTCGACACCGCAGCCTGGAAATACGCTCAAGCGTTTCACGAACAAGCCCGCCAAGTAGCGTTCCCGGCCGAAAGCGCCAGCGGCCAAGGGATCATCCGGTGGCAAGACTGGCCGCCCTGCTTCGGTGGGGATATTGCACACTGGGAGCCCGGTCCTCGAGGGATGCTCTGCCGCCGCGCTACGCTCGCGCCAGCCTCCCGCCTCATCACGACGGTATATCACGACGCCTTCAGCTGCTCGATACGAGAGATCACCAGCCTGGAATCCGGTAAGGGCGGTCTCACCACCTCGGCCACCCTCGACGCCTACGCGCTCAGCGAATGCTGCGGTCTCATCAACAGTGACCCTGCCTGGATAGAGAAACTGCTCGGCTGGCACGAGCTGAGGTTCAATGCAGCCCCTGGCGCGGGAGAGACACTGGAGAGCTTCAGCTGGCACGACCGCGGCTATCACCTGCTCAACCAGGGCGGCGCCCACCATTTTGCCGCTGCCCGTTATCTCGCTGGCTTCTACGCCCCGAGGTTCTGCATCAATGCCCCCCTGGCCAGGTACAGCATCAATCACGAGGCCGCCCAGGACATCCTCAACGCCTACGACATGTTCTGCGAGCCCGAGGACCAGGCAATGCTCGAGGCCTTCACGCACCGCATGGCCGCGGCAGGGGTTCCGCACGCAACGTGCCCAGCACCGCCGCCTTGGGACGGGACATATCGCCTGCTGCTGCTGCCCCGGGATAACCGGAAAGCCGCTGGCGCCGCGGCGGTGCTGCGCGAGCACGACTGGTTCGATGTCAGCGCTCTACTGAAAAGCCAGGCAAACCCATAGGGGCGAGGCACGTGCCTAACAGTGCCCTGAGAAGCTGAATGCTCACGCCTATACAGGCCGTCCACCTCCATAATGGAGGATGCCAGAAAAACCGGAACCAGTGGAATTGATACGCAAGACTGGCATATTGCAGTCTTCATGCGATCGTAAACTGGAACTTATGTTGACTCAGCACTGAATTGGAAATCTTGGGCTGGATCTAGTGTACATCCAGGAATAATCAACCGAGAGACACCGTAAAGAGGCGCGTTTGACGCGCTGAGGAGCTGATGTCATTAATCGTGCATTCTTTTCCTAACCTATAGGCTTAAAGAAGGGTGTCCAGACGCTGAGACAAACTCCGTGCCTCAAGGTGTTCCAAACGGAATAGCATACCAACTCGCCCTTTGGCGCTGTTCCACGCTTTGAGATTTTCTGGAGTCATTCCATCTCTGCCGACAGCTTTCTCCAGGTTATGGACAGCCGAGCGAATTCTTTTTCGTTCGGCCTTTCCAACTGCTGGATAGTTTCCAGCTGCAACCAGCCCAGTAACTTTAAGTTTTTGTCCTTTTCGGCAGACTTGACTCTTGGAGCGTTTAGGGCGACAGCCCTTTGATGCCAGCATCCTGTACACCTTTGCCCTGGCCTCGCCGATAGTGCTGTTTGAAACTTGGTGGTGGGACGAATAACTCACATCATCAACGAACCGGGAGTATGTCAGGCCCATGTTTCCGAGGTCCTCAACCAGCTTTGCTTCCTTGTCCCAGAATGCCAGGTTGGCCAGATAACTACTCGTCCTTGCCCCCTGCGGCACGACGCAGTGGCGTGTCGTCAACTTCGTAAGTAATTCCGAAACATCTGGAGAAAAACCAAAGAACCTGAGCCAGATCGTGAACACCAACTGGCTTTCGAGAGAAGGATAAAAGTCCGCAATATCATCTAACACCAAGATCGAGGCCCCCGTATGGAGCGCCGCGTTTGATACATGGTCGCGGGGGAACTCAGTGTCTCGAATTCCTCCTTGCAAGTATCGCGGAAAACGCACCTTGCGTAGAATTTTTTTGACGATCTGGTGCTGTATTCGCTTCAGTTCTGGATAAGCATCATAGGTCATCCGAGGACTGCCATCTCTCTTCGTTTGAGGGACAGGACGATACGAGCCGGAAGCAATCTTTGCAGTTGCTTTCAGACTCTCCAGCGGTGTATTCAGCAGAAGGGCGAGGTGTTGAGGGTCAATGATGGCATTGTGAGGGTATGTCGGAGTTAGCTTGCAGATGGATCTCACGCGGACTCCCTCATCAGGTTCAGAGCAGCCGCAGAGAGCTTTTCCTTCAGATCTGGAGTAAACCCACTCAACTCATCTTCATCGGCAGCAAGGAAGAGCAACAGAGTCATGGGTACATTCAGGCCTTTAGCTATTTTCTCCAAGGCGGATAGGCCAGGATCTGATCGCTCCCCCCGCTCAAGCAACGAGAGATAGGAAATTGACACCCCAGCCCGCTTAGCTAACTCCCCTTGAGTTAGCTTACGCTGCTGGCGGCATAGTTTGATCGCGTAACCAACGTTCATTTAGTGAGACCAGTAGTATCGCCTGGATTGGATATGCAGATTAGATGAGCGAAATACCAAGTGAATTCGGGAGGTTATAAACCCTTGGTGAGTTGTCTTTTTGTATAATCCTTTGCGGCGCCTTTTTGCATTTCTTCCCAAGAAGAGTAAGAAGTATTTTTTGAAACAAATGCATCCCATTCCTCGTCAGGGATGGCCGCAAAATCCTCTGCCGACTCTACTTTAAACCCGCTAGCGTCAAGCATATCTTCAAAACTGGAATAGGTAGAGCACTGAGCCATGAATGCTGGTGAAAGCATGTCTACCAATTTCACCTGGCTATTGGATTGAAACTCTTCCATATTCTTTTTCAGTTTGTCTAAGCCACTAGTGTCAAAATTAGAAGACATGGGCAAATACCTCGCAGAGACTAAAGGTGAGTTAAAGTGGTGGTTTGCTGTGTCACATCAAGTCCTCAAAGAGCGCCTTGATCACTGGAAGATACTTCAACGCTTCACCTAGCTTGGCTAGAGCGGCACCCGCCCTTGCTGGCTTTGGATCGGTTATCAGAGTTTCCTCCAGAATCGTAATTGCCTCATCCAGTCTATCAGTAACGCGAGCATCTACGTCGTCGTGCATTCCCGACCGCACCTGCTTCAGCAGGTCAACAGTCATGATTAAACGTGCAGTATCCATTTGGAATACCTCGTATCTCATCGGGCGGAATTGCCCCGCCGTCAAGCAATTGAGCCGATAAGGAACGCGTAGATGCTCCAGCAAACCACCGTTCAGCTCCTTGTCAGAGGAGCTTCCCGCCGTACAATACTGCTGATCGCCTGGTCACTGGATCACCGGGCAGCAGGACCGTTGTGCGGCAAGTGAACCCTGGGTGAACTACTCCCTGGGTTGACCAACTAGGTTGGCCCGCTTGCAAGCTCAATCGAGGTATATCAACACGTTTAAAGAGCACCTGGGTGGTACACCCAGCCTACGGGACACAGTAACTGATATTTTACTGCCAGTCAATTCCTGAGCAGTCTGGGTACTAAAACTCCAGAGTGGGCTTTCAACATTCTCATGGCCGAGGGTTGCGCTTATCCAAGCAGTAAGCCCGGCAGGAGGAGGTCCGGTAGCTTAGGATGCCGTTTCCAGACCTTCCTACATTGTCATGTAAGTCTTTGATTCAAATATGATACTAGGGGTGGTCGGCCGGTCACCCCAGCTGCTCGCTGGTGAGCGGGATCTCGCCCTCCCGGATCTTGATCACCACACACGTCTCATAGGGGTTGTCCGGGTAGGGTGAGCCGGCTTCCGACACCTCGAGGCCCCGCTTGCGCAGCGCCGTGATAGCCCTCCGGTTGGGGCCACCATCCGGGCCGAACAGCACCTCGCCGCCCAGCTGCTCGATCTGCTCGAGCAGGTCGCCAGTGGCTTCATCGGTGACGCTCACGAACTCGCTGTCGAGGAGGTTCAGTTCGTCGTCGGGGTTGTATATCTCATGGTTGTCGAGAGCCGTCACGGCCCGCGCCAGCGCATCAATGCTCATCCTGTGGCTCCTTTCGTGGTTGCGATCGCCCGTGGCCATACCGCGCCTTCGGACACTATTCTCTATGGTGCTGCGGGCGAGGCTTTGCAAGCACCGTGCTTGGCTGGCGCCAGCACCACCAACCGGAGAGGGGGACAGGCATGACCTCAGTGAGGATGGATGACATCACGACGCAGGCACTCGAGAGGCTTGTCGCCGTCGCCTTGAGCGATACCGGGCAATCCCGGCGCTGCGCCGACTTCCTGTTGGCGTGGTACAACGCCGCGGAGAACGGGGGCTTTGACCTCACCACCCTCTGGGGAATGGATGACGAGCTGGCCAGTGCGTGCAGCGTGGTATTCCTGTGGGTGGCGAGCCATCGCGCCTATCCCGATGATCTCGGCTATGGGGAGGTCTTCCAGCGGATCTGGGCGCTCTGGCGAGCCGGTAGTGAGCAGGCCGGCTGAGATATGAAAAAGCCCCAGCCTCAGAAGAGGAGGGGCTTGAGAAAGGATCGAGCGATCCGGTAGGTCACACTTCAGTGCTGCCTACCCACTGGGAGCCGAGAAAGGCCTCAACGCCATTCTCGACTTCCTGGGGCAGCATCTGTGCGATGCCATCCCCCGTCTCGACCAAGGCCTCATGGGTCCATGGGCCAGACGGTAGGACGCGCAGCAGCACCTTGCTGCGATCAAGATCCATGATGGTCAACGCCTCGAGCTGATGTCCCGACAGGAGATCAGGCTCACCGGGTCGTTGATCCGTCACAAACGTGATGCTGGACATGCTTTCCTCCAGAGGGCCACAGGCCCGTTCGTCTATGTGGATCATGCCGATCCGGCAGCTCACCAGCAGTACCACTCCTGGATCTTCCTCGAGAGCTGGTCGGCTTGCTCCCAGCTCCAGAACTTGGCGTTCATCAAGGGAACGGCCACCATGCCAGCCTTTGACAAGGCTCGGGTCAGGTATGCCGTGCAGACGTACCCCTCGCTGTTGCCATGGCGCACCTCCGTCATCATGCCGACCGTGGAGGTGTGAGCCGGACACTGGCACAACGCCACCACCTCATTCAGGCCATCCTTGAATTGCAGCAGGTCAGAGACCCACTCGTGTTCAGGCAGCATGACGTTGCAGTATCGTTGCGCCCGGTCTTGCAGTTGCGAGGCAATCTTCAGGATCTCCTCGCCCCCCAGGTCGTTGATCCGAGGCAGGTCGATCAGGCGGTCCTCGAGTAGGGTCACTTGGTCTCCGAGGCGAGCAGGCGTATAGCCGCTCAGCTCTTGAACCATGGTCTCCTGTGAGGCCGGCTGCTCGGTGATCACCACCTCAACCTGCTTGTCCTCCAGCGCCAGCTGCACAAGGCGGGAGGCCACGGGCTCCGTGAGGTAGACGCTGGTGGCATCGACAAAGCACTTGCGCGAGATAGCATTGTCGATCCCCAGGCCTTTCACGATGGGCTTCGGCACTTCCAGCCATGCCTGGCCAGCGTCGGCGTCATGGTGGCGGACTGCATTGATGGTCTTCATTGGGCTTCTCCTCTCATTCCTGCGGGATTGCAGGTCTCGAGAGGGGGTAGGGGTGGGGGTGACGCTTGCCGAGGCTCCTGACCGCCCCGGGAAGGGAAAGGGCACCATCCTCGGATGGTGCCCTTGAAGCAAACTACTCGAAGTGAGAGTCATCCCACATCGCAATGCTAACCTCGCCATCGGCAAGGCCCATGCAGACTATGCCGCTTATATCGAGCGGTGAGTCTTCATCGTCAGGGTCGGTCAAACGGTCCCAGTCACGGGCGCATTCGTACCTCGCCTGCTCCTCAGCTGCCACCAGCTCCTTGTCGCGGTCCTCCTGAGCATCAACCTCGATGGAGCTGATCCAGACCGTTCCGGTGCCATTGCTCTCCTGACAGAAGGCGGTGTAGGTCCGGGTCGCTGGCGCTTCACTGGAAGCGTCTGTGTCGTCAGCGAGCTGCTTGGACAGCGCCGCTGAGGCTTCACCCTTGAGCAGCCTCTCCAGGTCATCGATCTCTTCTGGCGCGTACCCATCCCTGACGGCATGGTGCGGAACGTATTCGGCGAGATCCGATTCGCCGCGGCCAATCAGCTGCATGATGTCGGCCCACTGGGCGTCAGTGAGGGTGGCTGTCTTCATCGTCATGGTGCTTTCTCCTCTCATTCCTGCGGGATTGCAGGTCTCGTGAGGAGGTAGGGAAGGGAGTGACACAAGGCGGTAGGCTGGTGCCTGGGGGAAGGTGGGGAGGGGGTGTCCAGTCAGGATCACCACCCATCCCAGTGAAGCACGCAGTCGGGATGCGCGTTATGCAGAACAGTCGAAGTAGGCCTCATCGAGCATCGCCGGCTCGATAGCTCCCTCGAACAGGCCTATGCAGGCGATGGTGCTGGTGTCCGGCGTCGACATGCAGGGCGCATACTCCACGACACGCTCCCATGCCCCCGCGCAGGACTCCTTGGCTTTCTGGATGGCCATTTGGTGCTCTACCTCGCGATCGGCCTGAGGCGTGACTTGCACATACTCAATGCGCAATTCCCACTCCCCGGCCATGTCTTTGCAGATCGCGGTGTAGACCTTCGGGCGTGCCACCCACAGCCTATCCAGGATGTCGTCGTGTGCGCTCATGATCCATCTCCTCTCTCATTCCTGCTGGATACAGGTCTCGAGGAGAGGTAGGGCCTTCACTGTCAGCCAGCCACGCTCAGCGGGCACAGGAGACCGCTCTCGCGGATGTCGGCGACACGGGCAGGCCCAAGGCCGTCTATATCCTTCAGCGCCGCCACAGAGCCCCAGGGGCGCCCCTCGGCGACAAGCTCGGCCCGGGCGGGACCGATGTGGGGCAGCCCCTCCAGGGCACCCTCCGGGCTCTCGTTGAGGTCTATGCAGCTCAAGTCGGACGGTGCCACGTCTTGGGTTGGCGTGGCGTCAGTGCCTGGCCAGGCATAGAGCTGAATCTCAGCGCCATCGGTGGCCAGGAAAATCGGTGCGTGGTCGGAGACCCTGGACCGAGCCTCCTCGTGGTTCATGCCCAGCAAGGTGGGAAACGGGATCACACCAGTATCGCTGATGGGGAGTTCATTCGGGTTGAGCCAGAAGTTGTCGTAGAGGTGCCTATACACGCCGGTCTCATGCGCCAGCGTGGTCGCCACACGGCTCAGCGCGGGAGAGGCGCCAGCAGATCGCAGAGGCCCCCAGGCCTCGTGATCCGGCTCCAGGTTGAAGTCGCCGGCCAGGACTCGTGGCGTGTCTGGGTAGACCTCCTCCAGCCATCCCCAGTAGTCGGCCAAGGTCTCCACCTCCCGCGCACGTTCGCTGACGCTATCCCCATAGATGACATGCAGGTTGGCCAGCGCCAGCTCCTGCCCCGTCTCGCGATCGCGGAACATGGCTGAGTAGGGCTCACGGGCGAACACGTCATCATGATCCAGGAACACCACGGCCCCCTCAGCGTACTCCACCTCCGACAGGCGCCAGACAAAGCCGTAGTGCTCCCGGTAACGCTCCCCCGCGCCAAGGGAATGGCTGGCCATGGCTCCCCAGGCTTCGCCGGTTGTCGCCTCGAGGTGGGCGACCAGCTCCTCGAGGGCGCTCTTGTCCATCAGCTCCTGCAAGGCGATGAGGTCCATCGACTGGGCGACATGGGCGACTTTCTCGACCTCCTTGCCATTGTCCCAGCCGAGCTGGCGCACATTCCAGCTGCCCAGGATCATGTCAGCTGGCGCCAAGGTGGGAGAGAGCGCCAGCACAGCACTGGCAATCGCGATGGGGGCTTTGAACGTCATGGTTCCTCCGTGCTTAGGGTTTATCGCCCCGCGTCGACTGTGACGCATCGGGACGCTGATCTAGTTGGTCGCGCAGCGCCTTTTCCCGGGCTTGCGTGACCGCGAGTTCTGTCCGGGTGTCGGCCAGCTCTTGCCTGATTCCCTTCAGCTCCTCGATCTGCTCCCGGGCAGCCTTCAGCTCGGCGTTTGCCTCGCTGCCCGAGGCCCTGAGTTGGTCGATGGTGCTTCGTAGGCTGGCGCTCTCTTCCTTCAGCTCGTCGTTCCGCTTGGCGGTCGAGGCTTGCTCTGATCGCAGGCTGGCCTGCTCTTGCTGAAGCGAGGACAGCTCCTGGCTGACCTCTTCCAGGGTCTGCTGGAGGCGTGATTCCCGTTGATGGGCTGCCTCAAGCTCTCTGGTGGTGCTCTTGAGGTCACTCTCGACGGTGGCCAGTTGGTTGCCGATCGAGGCTTTGTCCTCGCGCAGCTGATCCACGGCCGACTGCAACTGCTGTACCTGCCCGCGAGCTGTCTCCAGCTGGTCGCTTTGCCGGCTCAGCTGACCATGGAGATCGTTGACACGCTCCATGGCGTCCTCGGCGCGTTGCTTGGCGGTAGCCGTTTCGGTGGCCAGGTTCTGGTTCTCTTCCGTCAGCCGTGCAATTTGCGCCTTATCATGTTCGTGGTCCTCCCGCATGGACGTGATGCGAGCCTCAAGCCGCTCGATTTCCCTGAGGGCTTCATCGCGCTCGTCATGAGCGGCCTTCAGCTGCTCATTCGACTGGGCGCGAATCCTCTCAACATCCTCATCCGCCAGCTGGCTGGCGCTGCGCCACAGCTCGGCACCAACGCGCTCGAGGACCGTGCGAATCTCCTTGGGCATGTCCCGGATGGCGACGGCCGTGACCATCTGGCTCTCCCTCCACTCCCGCATGACCGGCGAGATATGGGATAGGGAGCCGCCGCCCAGGCGCTCCCGGACCTGCTCATTGGTGGGCTTGTCCACGCCTTCCGCTACCAGCTCTTCCGCGGCCGCTACAATGCGCTGTTGGATCTCAGGCTTGATCGTCATGCCTCTCTCTCCCGGTGTATGTATTGTATGTATGTACTGTACATATAATACATACATAGCGCCAGGGAAAACTGCCGCCCAGAAAAAAAGCCTTCCCGGGGGGGAAGGCTGTTGAATGGGTGTTGCTATCACGCAACCGCAGTAGCGGCTGGTGACTCCGGGGCTTCATCAAGCATCCCGCACTCTTGTGCGAGCTGTTCAATGAAGGTGACCGCCTTCTGTGCATCAGACAGAGCACGGTCCAGCTCCTTCGCCTGATCGCCAGTGAGCCGTGAGGCCCAGCCGGTGAGGTAGGACGCGGAGTTTTCCGGGGTGGCAGGCAGGCCGAAACGCATAGCAGCAAGCCAGGCGCCAGCTTCCGCCACCACCTCCTCTCGAGCGCGATCGCTCTTGTCGCGGTTCAAGCGGTTGGCAGCGCCAGTCGCATGAATCAGCTCATGCAGCCCAGTCGCCGCAATTTCGCTGACTTCATGGAACTGCTCAGGGCGAGGCAGGCGGATGCCGTCCGTAGAGGGCCGGTAGTAGGCCTTGTCGCCTCCCCAGGTCAGAGCTACCCCTGAGGCCTCAATCAGCCGCGCAACGAACTGCACGGGCTCTGGTTGGGCCTCAATGACGGGGGGCTTGGCAGCCTCCGTCAGCGGGTCAGCCAGCTGCTGCTCGTTGAAGACGTAGAAGATACGGTTCACCGGGATGACCTTCTCCTCGATTTTGCCGTTCTCGTCCTTCTCGCGCTTCTTGTGGAACTTCCAGAATTCCACCGGAGTGCCCTTTTCCCCCTTGCGAGGGTGTGTGCCGAGATCCTTCGCTTGCTTGAAGGTGACCCAGGCAGGGCTCGTGTAGCCGAATCGATCTGCTGCGACCCAGAGGCTCACGATGTTCGACCAACCCGTATACACGCGGCCTGAAGAGGCGTTGTAGGGCTGGCTCACATCCGTGTCACCGGGCTTCCAGGGTTTCTGCCAGGGGGCGGTGCCTTCCTTCAGGCCCTGGATGAGTGCTTCCCGAATGCCGTCGATCGCACGCTTGCTCTTGCTCATGATCCATCTCCTCTCTCATTCCTGCGGAATGCAGGTATCGTGGGGAGATAGGGCGGGTGGTGACATGAAGAGCGGCCACGTCAGTGATCTCCCTATCTCTGGGTGAGGCCCGGCAACGGGTATGAGAGAGAGGAGAATGTGATGAAGCGCACGAACCAGATGGATCTGTTCGCAGTATCCGAGCCGGCTGAGGTCTATGCCTTCCCTGGAAAGGGGCTTGCAGTGGACCCTGGCCAGCGCAAGAAGGAAGAGGACGCTGTGATAGCAGAGGCTTTGCGGATCATCGAAAAGCGGTTTTATGGCAAGTACCAGGACTTTAACGCCGTTTTCAATCGGCCGAACATCACCCTGGACTACCTGACGATTCGCTATGCCACAGTACCCTATGAGGTCTTCTCGGTTAGCTGGCTGGATTCCCAGCATCGGCTGATCCAGCATGAGGAGCTGTTCCAGGGCACGCTTAACAGTGCCTCGGTCTATCCGCGTGAGATAGCTCGCAGGGCTCTTGAGGTGAATGCTGGGGCTGTGATCCTCACGCACAACCACCCTTCGGGTTCGATTGAGCCGAGTCATGCAGATCGTCAGATCACTAAGCGCATCCAGGAGGTCCTTGGGTTGCTCGACGTGAAAGTGCTTGATCACATCATCGTGGCAGGCACGGACTGCACGAGCTTCGCTGAACAAGGCTTGATGTAGCGATTGCGGCTCAGCCGCTTTCAAAGCCCCTCTGGCAGTTTTGCTGGAGGGGCTTTTTCATGCCATGTAGCATTTGCAGCATGCCGAGGAGGATAGATCGGAGGTTTCTATGCCAGGAGTGACCAATAAGGTCAGCCGAAGCTGGCGGGAGAACACACCGAAGGGTCAATGGGGTTGTATAGGTAAAGGGATATAGGGATAGTTCGGGGCTAAAACAGGGTTATGGGCGATTGAAAGCGTCATAACATCATGAAAGAAAAAGGAATATAGAAAATCTACGGTGCAGCATCCCCACCGCTTACGGTGCAACATCCCCACCGCTTACGGTGCAACATCCCCACCTATGGGTGAAAGTTATTCAGGAGATACCCACAGAAACCGTTAAATTGTCCACATTTAAGGGTGTGATGGGTTCAAAAGTGCAGCATCCCCACCTACATAAATGGCTGACTACCTGATTGACAGATGCTAGGGAATCTGGGCTCTAGCGTACGGTGCAACATCCCCACCGAAAAAAACAGTGATCGTGCTGGTCAAAAAATAACCTGTGCAACATTCCCACCGAAAGTGACCGCCATCGGTGCAGCATTCCCACCGCCAAAATGGCACTTACCCACAAGGTTGCCCACAGGAAATGTGGATACAGGCCCGGTTGCAACTAACTTTATACCGTTAACATTTGGAGGATGCCCCCCAAACCCGCGCTGGTAGCTAGAGAACAGAGCGATGGCTGGCCTGGATCTCAGCTGGTTGAGCCTGGACTTGGTGGGTGTAGGACTTCCGAGGGAGACAACAGCCTCCCATGGCGCCGAGTGCTGCTTTATGAATGCTCCATGAAGCCAGGAGAGGGCAGGTCGACCAGCAGCTGGCGCACGAGATAGTCAATGGTGCAGCGTTCCCACCTACGGCCGGGCCGGGAGCCGGTGCTCTGGGCGGCCAACGGTGCAACGTTTCCACCTATGGCAGGGCCGGGAGCCCGTGCCTTGGGAAGCCAACGGTGCAGTATTCCCACCTGCGACGAGGCCAGCAGGCGCTGCTGAGAGCGACGAACGGTACAGCGTTCCCACCTACGGCAGGGCCGGGAGCCGGTGCCCTGGGCGGCCAACGGTGCAGCGTTCCCACCTACGGCCGGGCCGGGAGCCGGTGCCCTGGGCGGCCAACGGTGCAGCGTTCCCACCTACGGCCGGGCCGGGAGCCGGTGCCCTGGGCGGCCAACGGTGCAGCGTTCCCACCTATGGTAGGGCCGGGAGCCGGTGCCCTGGGCGGCCAACGGTGCAACGTTCCCACCTATCGGAAGGGTCGGGAGCTGGCGCTCGAGGAGGCCAACGGTGCAACGTTCCCACCTATCGGAAGGGTCGGGAGCTGGCGCTCGAGGAGGCCAACGGTGCAACGTCCCCACCTATCGGAAGGGTCGGGAGCTGGCGCTCGAGGAGGCCAACGGTGCAGCGTTCCCACCTATGGCAGGGCCGGGAGCCCGTGCCTTGGGAAGCCAACGGTGCAGTATTCCCACCTGCGACGAGGCCAGCAGGCGCTGCTGAGAGCGACGATCGGTGCAGCGTTCCCACCTACGGTCGGGCCGGGAGCCGGTGCCCTGGGCGGCCAACGGTGCAGGGTTCTCGCGGACCGGGTGAGGGCGGCGGTGGTGACAAAGCCTACCAACAGTGCAGAATTTCCACCGATCCTGGAGAGGACAGCCGTAGCCGGCATAATTAAAGGGGTATACGGATTTAATGGTTGATGGGGCACCTTCACCCCATCAATCTGATACCACCCTCAGATGGTTGATAGATCGACTCCGTAGTTGAGTTCCTCTGCGAAGTCCGGCAGTCCGTAACCGATGGTTTTCTTGTAGAAAGGAGAGACCTTCGCAGTCGGTGCCTTCTTCTTGTGCTTCGTGGTGTAGAGCATTCGTGCCCGCATCACCTCGAAGGAGTAACCGCGCCCTTCACGGTTCTTGTCCTTGGCCAGTCGGTTGATGGACTCCGTGTAAGCGTTGGTGACGGGCATGTCCGTCTCGAAGTAGGTCATGGTCTCTTCGCGCCAGTTTCCCACTGCCCTGACCAGATCGCTCCAGACTTCCTTTTGGCCCTTCGGGATGGTGGCTATCCACTCGTCCAGGGCGGCTTCTGCCTGGAGCCGTGTGGTGGCGTCCCAGATGCCGTAGAAGCGCTCCTTGTGCTCGTAGGCGGCCAGCAGTTGCGGGAACGCGCCTGTCCAGGTCTCCATGATGAGGCGCTCCCGGTCTGAGACTTCGTGAGCGCGTTTCAGCAGGATTTTCCGGTCTCCCTTGAGAGTCCGGCTCTGGGACGGTTTCAGCTCCTTTCTGAGGCCCTTGCGCACTCTCTCTAGGGCATCGTTGGCCATGCGCACCACATGGAACTTATCGACCACGATACGGGCCTGGGGCAGCACAGCCTTGACCGCTGCCCGGTAGGGGTTCCACATGTCCATGCTGACGATCTCGACCTTCTGCCGGTCTTTCAGCTTCATCAGGTAGTTGGTCACCACGTCCTGGCGGCGGGTGGCCAGCAGGTCGAGCAGGGTTCGCTCCTCAATGTTGGTCAGAATGCAGCGGTAGCGCTTGTTCAGGTATAGCTCGTCAATGCCCAGGATGCGGGGCGTCTCGAAGCGGTGCCAGCGCCCCAGGAACTCGGCGCGGGCGTTGAAGATGTCGCGCACCGTCTTCTCGTCCAGGCCGGTCTGTGCCGCCACAAAGGTGTAGGGGTGGTTGAAGGATTCCTTCTCCACGTACTCATGCAGCCGCAGTGTCATACGGAATCCGTCCACCATCTCCGGTAGCTGGGGCCTGAATGTTGTCTTGCAGGCCCGGCAGGTGTATCGGCGGCGGACCACCCAGAGAGTGACCCGCTTGCCGTGGATGGGCAGATCACGATAGGGAACGTCACGCTTGCCGAACCGTACGAACTCACCCTGCACGCCGCATTCCTCGCAGGCGATGGGATCGGGCACGTCCACCTGGAAGTGCATTTCGTCGTCGGTTGATTTGCAGCCCAGTACTTGGTATTGCGGCAGGTGAAGGATGTTGTCGGGAAGTTCGGTCATGGTGTTGTATAGGCGTAGGTGTCAGTCAGATCCATCCGGCTCGGCATTGGTGTTTGCTTTTTTACCCAACAAGCTGCTGGAAACGAAAAGTAAGGCACCGAGGACAATTGCAATATCAGCCAGGTTGAAGGCCGGCCAATGCCAGTCTCGCCAATAGAAATCAAAGGAATCCACAACATAGCCGCGAAAGACCCGGTCAATCAGGTTGCCCATGGCGCCACCGAGGATAAGACTGTAAGCGATGGCTTCTCCTTTATGACGATTTTCAAGGATCAGCTTGATCAGAAAAATCGAGACCACTACCGCGATTCCGATAAAAAAGTAGCGCTGCCAGCCTCCACCATTCGCAAAAAGACTGAATGCGGCACCGGTGTTCCATAGGTGCACCCAGTTAAAGAACGGGGTCACCGAAACATACTCGCCATAGGCCATTGATTGCTGCACCAGCCACTTTACAGCCTGATCAGACGCTGCCAGCAGGCCCGATATGGACAATAGGGCATACGGCGAGAGCTTTTTGCCAATAATGAGCATTATTTAACCCTTCAACGCCAAAATGCGTCTGGCACCGTTAAGTACAATGCCCCCCGCGATGGTGCCGATAATCAGATCCGGATAATTGGAACCGGTCCACGCGACCAGGGCGCCGGCGGTGATGACCCCCAGGTTGATCACCACGTCGTTGGCCGAGAATATCCAGCTTGCCTTCATGTGCGCCCCGCCTTCCCGATGTTTGGATATGAGCAGCAGACAACTGGTATTGGCAATCAATGCGACGAATGCGATAGCCATCATCACCAGCGATTCAGGCTCACTACCGAATACAAAGCGTCTCACCACCTCTACGAGCACGCCCACAGCCAAGATCAGTTGCAGTACACCAGCAAGATGCGCGGCACGTACCTGCATTTTCACGCTATGTCCAACCGCATAAAGGGCAAGCCCGTACACCGCCGCATCGGCAAAATTGTCCAGGGATTCTCCAATCAGGCCGGTGGACTGGGCGATCAGACCGGCAGTCATTTCCACCACGAACAGAAGTGCATTGATGCCGAGCAACCAGCGCAGGGTCCCGGATTCTTGCTTAGCAGAAGCTGCCGAAAACTCGGCGGCCTTGATGGTCTCCGGATTTGCAGCGACGGTTTCCTGAAGCGAGGCGCCTAGCCCCAAGGTCTTCAGTTTCGAGGTGACGGGCTCGACCTCGCCGTCATGCACGACCTTCAGCCGGCGGTTCGACAAGTCGAAGGACAGCGCCCGAATCTCCTCAAAGCCGTTCAGGGCTAGGCGAATCATTCGTTCTTCTGATGGACAGTCCATCTTCGGCACGGCATAAACACTGACCCATCTCCCTGGCGCCTCGGAGGAGGCCTGTATATCGGTATCCGCTGCGGACGTTGCATCACCGCCACAGGCGCCACCACAGGATTTGCTCATGATACGACTCCACTTGAACAATGTTGTGGTACCATTTAAAACTATAAAGCTACTATAAGGTCAATAGAGTAAAGAATCCGTTGGGGAGGAGGCTGATGCGCATTGGTCAGTTGGCGCAGTTGGTAGGGGTCGAAACACAGACGATCCGCTTCTATGAACAGCAGGGCTTGTTGCCGCCGCCTGATCGGCAGGACAACGGTTACCGTGTCTATACCGAGAAGCATGGTGAGGGGCTGGCCTTCATCCGTCGCTGCAGAATCCTGGGCCTGTCACTGGCTGAGATTCACGAACTACAGAGCTATCAGGACGACCCTCATCAGCCTTGTACCGCCGTCAACGCCTTGCTCGATGATCACATCTCTCATGTGCGGTCGCAGATAACCGCTCTGCAAGCGCTTGAGAAACAACTCGTTTCACTGAGAGCGAGTTGCAACGATGACCGGGAAGTTGAGGCGTGTGGGGTTCTTGCTGGAATTAGCGAAGGAAACATGCACCAGCAGTAGGTGAAGCATCAACCAGATAATCCGATGAGATGCCGGTCTGTCTCACTCTCATGCAAAGGTAAGATCAACCATTTAATCCGCTTACCCAATTAAAGCCAGTGGCAATAAAAAAGCCGCAGTTAATATCCCGCGGCTAGCATGAAAGGGAGTAATATATTTCGTACCTACTCACTCTCTTCAGAAGCTGTAAGAGCCTTTTTTGTAGATATTATCCCATTCTTGTAGTTCGCCTTTTTTATGATCTTAACGAACTGCTTAGTAGGGTATATCTTGTAAACAATATCGGTCAGTTTCTTTCCGTCTTTGATTCGTTCGCTGTCATCGTAGCTATCGATGACATTATGCTCCTTCAGCGTATCAAGAGCCATCTTCATGGCCCTCACATTCGTGGCCATACGGTCAGAGAGCCCCCTCGGACTCCCTTTGAGAAAGGAGACAAGCCGCGGCGTGTAGGGATTGGTGGAGGAGGCCTGACTCCAATGGTGACTCATTCTCTTGTGAATATAGCGAGCAAGGGGGCTCTTAATAGCCATAGACGTTTTATAGTCATACAGCCTGAAAGTCTGGTTATGAATGCTTTCAGTCACCAGGGGATTAAACTGAACATAGCACTTTGTATCCCCCTCCCTCAGCTTCAAGTCTTTCCTTGTGGTAAGACCTACCATAGGGAAGAAGCTCGATGATATAACCGTTTCCCCATCTTCAGAAACCGTTTCAAGTTGAGCCCCGCGGCAAACAAGAATAGCTTCTTTTATTTCGCTAAGTTTAAACTCGTGATTGTTTCTCTTTAATTCATTGCGAAGTTGATAGAATGTGAATAGCACACCCACCTTTCCGTCAATCATCGCGATCCCGCCATTTACAGCGAGTTTTCTCAAAGCATCCTCAATGATCTCTTCGCGCTCACCTGGGTAAACAAGCTCAGGTTTCCCAGGACGTGTTTCAATTAGAGCAGGGCGGACTTTTACTTTTATTACGCGACCACCCACCCGGCATTCACGTTCTTTCGCGGCGGCTTGCCGAATATCAGTAAAGCGCCGACGCCGCTCGAGCGAATATTTAGGCAAAGAATCATAAATATCGATGCTATTGCTATAATCGCCATCACGGGCGTCTAGCAGGCTGAAAAGGTCGAGCTGAGCCGACTTGCTCACCGAGATGGCCTGTATATCCTTGTCATTGCTGCTTTTTTTAGACATCGTAAACCTCTACAGCCTGCTGCACAATATAACCGATTACTTCTCTTCAATCAGCCATGAATCAACAGTTTCTGCCCCGTACTGTTCTTTCCATGCCTTCAATGTCTTCTGGTTGCCACCTCTGGTTTCTACAACCTCACCAGTCTCAGGGTTCCTATATACTTTAAGTTTTCTTTTTCTTCTTCTTTTGCTTTCAGTGTTCTCGATGCTTGATTCAGGGGCAAGAGCTGATATAACTTCGCCATTTGTCTTATTATATTCATCCATTAGCCTTCTGAGCTTATCTATAAATTCCTTTTCCCTTTTGAACTCAGGAGTGTCCTCTAAAGTTTGCATCTTCCTGCGAAGCTCTTGGGCCTCATTTTCGAGTTGGAAGTACCTAGCGAGGATGCTCATTCCTAAACCCCTATGGATATGGTAAGTGTGCAAAGCACATATTGGCGACTGCTTAACCCGGTGTCAATGGGCTCCTTGGTGATTGGTCGACCTGCCGAAGCCCTCTGACTTGGCAGTGTGCTGGGCCGCTGGACAGGCGCCGCTGTGCAAAATCCAGAGGAACACCCGCCAATGGCGCTCAGATTTTGCGTACAGGCGGCACGAAAGCCGTCGATAACACCGATAAATCGAATGAAAACAGGTTCATAGGCGTAATTTTATCGTTTACGAGTGACTGCCTAGATCCACATAAAATGTAGCTTGGTCTGGCCATTCCTATCTCTACTTATTAAAATAGTTATTTAAGAAAGTAGAGAAGGGCGATAGGGGCGACTAGCCTCCCTGAAGAGCACATGGAGAGGATTCACGCATGAGGCTACAGGCCATCTACAAGATCGCGCTCGTCAGCGACATCCTGGTGGTGATCATCGATCAGGATGGGCCACGCTCCGTCACCAACGATGCCCAGGGCGTCATCGACCGTCTGACCGCTGAGCTGGGCGACCTCGGGCGGCGACGAGTCTACTACCGCGACACCATGGGTCGCTTCGATGAGATCAGGATCGAGGGTGGCCACTTCACCGGCTTCGCCCCCTGTAGCGACCACCAGCAGGAGGCCTTTGCTGAATGGTGCCTCGAGGAGGTGTAGCGATCGATGGGCTGCTGCACGGGCTGACCCATCTCACCGCCCCCTGGCCAGGGAAAATGATGGCCATGGTTGAAACCACCTGGCGGTGCCAGCGGGGCTCCGGCCTCGAGGGTGCCCGCCGACCATCTGTGTTGGAGACCTGAATGGTAGACCAGATCACGATGCCACCGAGGGCTGGATACTCGGCTGTCTTGACCAATGACTTCATGGTGATCCTTCGCGATCACGGAGAGATCGTGAGCGTCCGAGAGGACGCTGATTCCGTCTTGGAGCACCTGAGCTGCACCATCCCGGGCGGGCTCAAGCGCCAGCGTGTCTATGTCGAGGAGGTGCCTGGGGGCGACGGCTTCTACGAGCTGAAGCACCAGCATGGCAACCTGGACGGGGTTGAGCAGTGCTCGAGTCACCAAGCCGACCACCTCAAGCAGCTCGTGTCGACCGGGGCGGAGGGTGGCCATGGATAGCGAGCTGACCCTTGTTCGACCCCAGGGCTCCCAGGCGCTCGCGGCCGGTGCTGAGGACGCACTCTCGGAGGCCAGAGGCAATGCAGGGCTCTCGTACCTGCTGAACCTCAATTCCCGGCGTAGCCGGATCACGATGCGGTCCCACCTACAGTTCATCGCCAGGCTGAGCGGTGGCTACGACATCCAGGGCTGCCCATGGGCGCTGATACGCCGTGAGCATGTCCGATCGATCGTGGAGATGATGACCGAGATGGGCAAGGCGCCAGCCACGGTCAATGCTGCCTTGTCGGCCATGAAGGGTGTTGCCCGCGAGGCCTGGGTCATGGGGGACATGGACAGCGAGAGCTACCAGCAGATCCGCGACTTGAAGGGCGTCCCTGGCTCCCGTCTTCCCAAAGGGGTCCACCTGGATGAAGCCACGATCCAGGCCCTCAGTTCCGCATGCGAAACTGACGACAGCCCCAAGGGGGTTCGTGATGCAGCGCTGCTCCAGCTGCTTGTATCGACGGGTTTGCGCCGGTCGGAGAGTGTGTCCGTGGATCTGGAGGCTATCGATACCAGCCGCAAGGCCATCAGGATCGTCGGCAAGGGCAACAAGGAGCGGCTGGTCTTCCTTCCCGACCGGACGTTCAAGGGGCTCAGGGCCTGGCAGGCCTGTCTTGGCCGTGACACTGGTCCACTGTTCACGAGGGTGCGCCGGCATGGCGTGGTGTGCGATCAGAGGCTGACCGATCAGGCCGTCTACTACATCATCAAGGAGCGTGCGGCCCAGGCCGGCATAGACGAATGCGCCCCTCACGACTTCAGGCGGACCTTTGCCACCAACCTGCTTGATCGTGGCATTGACGTGCTGACCGTGCAGTATGCGCTGGGGCACTCGAACCTAGCGACCACGCAGCGCTATGACCGTAGCGCGGAACGGCGCCTCGAGGAGGCGATGAAGGGACAATGAACCAGGAGCCCGGAATGCGAAACATCCAGATCCTGCATGACCGTGAGCGCTTCAGAGAGATGCTGAGCTATGCGGTCTCGCGGGAGAATCTGTGGGGGAACATCGACGTGATAACCCGAGACGGGGCACCGGGTCTGCTTCTCGTCGTGCTCGATCAGCTCGACATGCCCAACCGGGTGTCCTCAGGGGTTGTCCATGAGTGCTACGGAGACGCACTGGCCGATCTGGGAGACATCCTGGATGATCTGAACCCTGACTTCCGGCCACTGAGCCACTTCTAGCCAGGCGGCTGGACATGAGAAAGGGAGGCCGTGGCCTCCCTGGGTCGCGTGGTCGTTCGGCGTCAACCGAAGTGATTGCGGAAGGAAGACGGGTCGAGGATGCCCCACCCCTCGAGGGAGTAGTACCCGTTGGCGCCCTCTGGCGAGCTTGGGTCTCGGATGAAGAGGATCTTCACCTTCAGCTCCTCCCGGATCGAAGTCAGCTGTCGTTTGACGGTGCCGGCAGGTATGCCAGTCTCCGAGGCGATGTCCTGAAGCGACGGCCGCTCCATGGTGTCGATCGCCCGCAGGATGGCGTACTTGCGCTGTGTGTCTCGCGATAGGCTCGGCATCGGTGCTATTCCTCTCCTTCGACGCCAAGCAGTTGAACGTCCGATACTCGCGCCCGCAACGGCTCCTCGTCACCATTGTCGAGGCGAACCCAGCAATAGCCCGCTTCAGGGTCAATGCGATCCGTGTGCAGCACGCCACTGCGATGCCCGTCTGAGGTGCTGACGCTGACCACGATCCGAGCCCGTGCCGGCTCCTTGGTGGGTACTGGCTGTGGCGGGGTGGCGTCCTTGGCCTCAGGGTCTTTCCGTGCATCCCACTTGGGAGTGGCCTTGTCCTCTTGCGGCAGCTCGGCGCCAGCGCCAGCTTCTTCTCCCGCAGCAGAACCTCTCTGGCCAGGCGAAGGGCTGGATGACGCTTCGCTCGAGCCCGCGGAGGTGCCGGCACTTGGCTCCTTGTCGCCATCGCCGCCCTCAGAGGGTTCCTCGAATCCCCGGAGGCTCGGTTGGTCGTCGTTGGTCCCAGGGCCAGGAGCCGGCGCCGGGTTCTCCGGGGACGGGATCTCGGGATCTTCAGGCAGGCCGCCTTTCTTGGCCTGCTTCAGAAGCTCACGGCATGCCTTCCGGCTGATACCTTCCTCCAGGGCCTTGGCGCAGATCCGCTCTGCCTGTTCCGGGGCGATAGAGTGCAGCTGGCGCAGCGTGTTGAGCGATTCCGGGTCAGACGTAACCTCCTCATCGTAGAGACGCATCACGCAATCGGGGAGCTTCAGCAGGGACAGGTGGGAGGAGACGTACCCCCGGGACTTGCCTAGCCGCTTGGCGACATCCATGCCCTGCCAGCCGCGATCGATGAATTTCTGGATGCCCTTGGCGATCTCCATCGGGGTCAGGTTCTCGCGCTGGATGTTCTCGATCAGCTCGCCAGCCGTCTCATCCAGGTCGTCCAACTCCTTCTTGTTGACGATCGCCTCCACAGGCACACCAGCCAGCTTGCAGGCTCGCCAGCGCCGCTCACCCTTCTGGATGCGGTATTTCCCGCTCTCGTCCTTGGGATAGACGATGATCGGCTGCTCCTGGCCGTTCACCTTAATCGACTCGGCCAGCTCCTCGATGCCAGCAAACTTCTCTCGTACCTGCCCTTGCTTGGGCTCTACCTCGGCGGTATCGAGCATCAGCACCTCTTTCGCACCCTTGGAGCGACGAGACAGGCTTTGTAGGTTGCTCAGGTTTCCCAGTGCCATGTCAGCCCACCTTTTCCATGAGTTCGTTGATGACCGCCCGAATGTCCT
Source organism: Vreelandella salicampi (assembly GCF_013415105.1). Lineage (GTDB taxonomy): Bacteria > Pseudomonadota > Gammaproteobacteria > Pseudomonadales > Halomonadaceae > Vreelandella > Vreelandella salicampi. The sequence goes on along the minus strand of NZ_JACCDF010000013.1, from coordinate 95,675 downwards.
TCGCCGCGTCACGCGCTGAGGTCGTCTTGATGCTCCACACGGGGACGCCGAGGTTGTTGGCCTCGTCCAGTTTCCCGCGCAGGCCGATCTCCGCGGTGTAGACCAGATCGGGGACTGCTTCGCGCAGCTGCTCGCATGCCCGCAGGTGAGAGGGGAAGTTGCGGTTCAGATTGTTGATCACCATGCCGGTGTTCTCCAGGTCGGGGTTCAGCTCCTCCTGGACGTTGATGATGGTGTTGAGCAGGCCTTCGACGCCATCCAGGGCGAAGCCACTCACTTGGACCGGGCAGATGACATGGGTGGACATGGTGAGAGCGGCGACGAGCTTCCGGCCAAGGCTGGGCGGGCAGTCGACCGCTACATAATCGTAGTGCTCGAGGATTCCGCTGGCCTTCAGGTTGTTGATCGGGTTGAGCACGCAGTTGAGCGGCATGGACTCGATTTCCGACAGCTCAGGGTCGTTCTTCTCGGTCCAGATCAGGTCCATCCCACGGGCGCACCGCATCGGGCGGATGTCGGTGTAGTCTTCCCGGAACAGGAACGCGGAGGGGGTTCCCGTGTACTCGCCTTCCTGCTGACTCAGGCGGCTGGAGGTGTTGCCCTGAGGGTCCAGGTCGATAGCGAGCACCCGAAACCCTGCCTCCTGTAGGTGGAAGACAGTCTGGAGGCAGATGGTCGACTTGCCGACCCCGCCTTTCTGATTGGCGAAGCTGATGATCTTGGTCATGGTGTCCCCGGTTGCCCGGCCTCCAGAGGAGGCAGGATGGTTGGTCCTTGCCCGGCTCAGGATGCAGGGCCTGGCCAGGCCAATTTCGCATGCGAAACATAATAGTCGACATAAAGTGAGCCGACAAGGATCATAAGGCGGGACAGGTAGAGCATAAAAAAGGCCTAGCGGGCGCCAGGCCATAGAGGGTTATGCCGAGGCCTAAGCTGCCTCTTGTTCCTCGGTGGACGCCTCCTCCTCGATGACCGGACTGACCTCGCCACCGAGTAAGCCGATCAGCTCCTCGATGACGGCCGCGAGGGCTGGGATGTGCAAATGGGCTTCGGTGTCGAAGGCCGAGGCATCGTCATCGGAGGGGTCGGCACCCTCGATCAGCGCGTCATCGAATTTGACTTTCTTGAGCGCCAGGTCGTCCTGGAGAACCAGCGCCAGCTGGTCGGTTCTGGCCACTGCAAGAGCTGAGCAGATTCGGCCGCCCTCGAGGTGTTGCTGGATCTCGTCGCTCTCGAGGTCGACCTCGGTGGCTTTGATCACGCCCTCATCCCCGGATGGGGACTCAAGCTGGCATGCCTCGCCCAGCTCCCAGCCTTCCGCACGCTCAGCCGGGTTGGCCAGCCAGCGTGTCATCAGGTCAGTAGCGCGATCGCGAGTGGCGAGAGGTGTGACCTTCAAGGAGCCGGTGGTCAGCCGGAGCAAGTCCAGCGCTTCCTCAGCTTTCTTGCGACTGGCGGCATCCACCAGAATCCAGCCTCGCTGGGTGTCGATGGCCACGAGGAAGTGACCCGTGCGCTTCAGCGCTCTGGGCAGCAGCTCCTCGTAGACCTCCTCCTTCAGGATCTGCTTCTCAGCTCGCCGCAACGGAGATCCAGACGCCTTCTCGCGTGCCGCAGCACGCTCCTCAACCTCTTCTTTGACCGCAGCGGCAGGAAGTAGCCGCTCTTGCCGGCTGAAGCGCAGAACCAGGAATTGCGAGTTCACCGGATGCACCATCTGGTCACCACAGACGGTCGACCACCCTACCCTTTTGGCCTCGGTCGCGGCGCAGGCTCGGAACAGCTGCTTCTGGCACAGCTGTGCCAGCTGGTCGGCGCCAGGGAAATGGCTGTGGGCTCGGTAGATCAAAGCATTGTCGAACATGTAACCCCCTATCGCAGTGTGGTGACTATGGATAGGGGCGCAGGTGTCGGGTAGTCCTAGAGTTAGGCACGCTATAGATAACGGTATAACTCCTCCTCCCCACCAGCTATGCCGGCAGCTGGCGCTGCTGCTTACCGGAGGGACGCCGGCCCATCGACGCCCAGCGCCTCCCGGAGGAAGGTGTTGGCTGCTCGCCGGCCGGCATTATCCCGCATTCGATCTGGGGCTCCGTCAGCTGCGGTGGCCCAACATGACGCATACGCCGCCAGAACCGGCTCAGCATCTTCCACCCTGCCTTCATTGAGGCAGTGCGTGATGTAGCGCTTGTCTTCATTCGTGAGAGGAAGCTCTCGGAGCTGTTCAAGGCGAGTATCTGCATGCGCCATATTGTAACAATACCAGACGACAATTTATAGGATTGCGAAGGATCTAGCGTCTAGTGCCGGCCCCCACGGGGAGGTAGAGCGATCCGGGGGCGGGGCTTTGAACTACCCGCAGCAAGCGCCTCACGAGCGTCGTGGCCTAGGTTCACAACGCCATGGACGGCCTCCTTGAGGTGCCAGACGCCATCCTCATAGGGCGCAAGGCTGACCCTGGCCAAGCCAGCTGGGAGGTGGACTGTGAAGCTCTGAAGGTGGGGGTCTTCAGAGCTATCGATCAGGTCCAGCTCGATTTCATCGATTTGGTCGGTGGCCACGGCATACACCGTGTACCGGGCATCGAGACCCAACTGCTGGCGGGCGAGTCTGCTCATCATTTCATCGAACTGCGGTGGGGTGTCGGAGACCTTGATACTGGCTTCGTCCCTCATGAGGCCTCCCCTGGGGTGCCATAGCCGGTGGCTTTCGCCCGCCGATCGGTGCGATGGCACAGCCTGCGGCCGTCGATCCATAGCTCCCGGAAGATGCCCTCATGGGTGTAGACGCCGATAAGGACATCCAGGGGCTCCATGTAGTAGGTCGATGACGGCTGCTGGGTGTCATCGACCAGCGCCTCTTCTCGGACCTTCATCACCAACGCTGTCTGCCCAGCCAAGGGCACGGCCTTGTTCTTCATCCCCCACTTCCAGACGACGACCTCCTTGGGGGCGAAGCGCTCATGGGAGGGGGCCTCGTTCAGCATGTCCAGCGCCAGGCTGCGAGTGGCTGCCGTGATGGCGCGATCCCCAGGGTCGACTGTTGCCTGTTCGTCAGCTGGCGCCTTCCGGCCGGTGAGCCACCGGCCCAGCCCTGCCAGCCAGGGCTCCTTGCCTTGTGTCATGCGTCAATCCTCGGGTTTTTCCGGTTCCTGCCGACTGCGACAGCTACGCCAATCAGCGTCCAGCCAGCAACGATGGTAAAGCCCAGGTGGAGAAACGCCCCGTAGGGTGGTCCCAGCTTCACCGAGAGGAACATTGACCCGCCGAATGCAATGAACCAGCGGAACCAGTAATCAGCAGAGCGCTCCGCTACCCAGCGGGCCTGCTCCGGGGTGAGAGGATGATGCAGCCAGCGGCGGGGATAGATGGTCCTCTCGCGATTCCCATGGCCAACCTTGCGAGGCTGGCGCGGGAAGATGCGGTTGACGGCAAGCTGCGGGAACATGCCCTCCAGGGCACGTCGAGCAACACTGATGCGTGGCGGTTCATAGTGTGACATAGACGCCCTCTAGCACAGCGCCCGGGCTCCTCGGGAGGAGCCTGGGCGCCTTGGTCGGTCATGGAAGAGGTTACAGGTTGCGAATCTCGGCAGCACGCAGGGCGCCGCGGCGGATCTGTGCTTCGCCGTTCGCGTCCTCGTAGATAGTGGTCGGCGTGGCGCCGATGCCCGCCTGCTGAGTCAGCTGGCTGTTCTGGCTCACGATGTCCATCGCCTCGGTGCTAGAGGCCCCGGAGATTGAGCCGCCCTGCTTGATGGTGGCCATGGCCTCTGCCGGGTTCTCAGCATCCACGATCTGTGCCGCTTCGTGCAGCGACTGCTCTCCCAGGAAGCCCACCGGCACCCAGCGAATGGTCACGTCCTCGAGGACATCACGAGAGGCCTCATACATGCGCTGGCAGTAGGGGCACTGGGTATCATAGATGACGTACAGCACGCGCTCGCCAGAGCCCTCTTCGACGTAGAACGGGGCATCCTGGATCAGCTCCAGCGCCTTGGCTTCTTCGTCGTCGGAATAGCCGTTGTCGGCCTGGCTGGCGCCAGCTCGACCCGGCATGTTTGCTAGGGGGCTGTTCTCCATGTGCTCTTCCATGTGCGCCTGGGTCAGGTTCTCACCGCCCTCACCGAGGATCATGCCGACGAACGCATGCTTGCCGTCCTCGGTGGTGTAGATCACGTTGGTGTCATTCTCGACGCTGATAACCCAGCCATTGATCCCTTCCAGGCCAGTGTCGAACGTCTTGTCCACCTTGGCGCCCGGAATGCCCAGGTCCGCTACTGCCTTGGGCAGCTCCTTGGCTCCCTCAGCTTTCGAGTCTTCGGCGAAGGCACTGCCGGTCATCAGGGCAGAGGCGATGGTGACAGCTGAGGCGATCAGGGTGAGGTGCTTCATGGGTGTGCTCCTTGAGCTTAGGTTTGCGCCAGCAGAACTGGCGTGTCTCTCGCCATGCAGGGCATGGCCACATCGGGTTTTTCCTATCTGCTGCATCAAGGCAGCAGCTCTTCAATGTCCGCCTCGCTGCGGGAGGCGGCCTGTTCACGGGCCTCTTGGTTGGCTCGGCGAACAAGCTCACGGGCCTCTTCATAAAGGTCCGAGGAGCTGTAAGAGGTGTCACCATGGCGATCCAAGCTGGTCTCAATCGTTGGCGCGTCTGTCGGAAGGCCGAGGTCACTGAGCACCGTGTCGGTAATGTCCGGGAGTGACCCATCGAGCACGGCTGCCTGGCGCACGATCACCACGGCGCCATCCGCCACCTCTTCAATCGCGGGGCGCACGCCACTGTCGATGCGGGATAGGGTGGAGATCGCGGCGTCTCGTGTCTCACCGTCCTCGCCCAGCAGGCTGCTGGCTGCGGCACGGCGGGCATTCACGTATTTCGCGGTGTCGAAGGTGACGATCTGCGGTGTCTCTGCGTCGGACGATGCCCAGGGAAGCTGGACCGGGATGACGGTCAAGGCGAAGGCGGCAATGCCCAGCGCCCCGCCCACCACGGGGAGCACCCTTGCCAAGGGAGATTGTTCTCTGGGCTTCTGTGAATTCGGTTCGGTGTCGCTCATGGCTGCCCCTGTCGTCTACGCATGAAAAAGCCCCAGGAGTTACCCAGGGGCTATAAATGAATGATTTAGAAGGGGATCTCCCCGTCTTCTTCCTCGTCACCTGCACCGCCATTGGCAGAGCGCGGGTCACGCAGGATGCGGCATGTGTCGACCATCAGGTTGGTGTACACCGTGCCATTTTGTGCCTTGCGGAAAGACAAGGCGCCTTCCACAAAGACCAGTTGGCCTCGCATCAGGCGGTCTTTCATCACTTCAGCGAAGCGACCACCGATGATGCAGTTGAGCCACATGGCTTCATCAGTCGACTTCTTGGCCATGTTGATGCCGAACCGAACGTAGGTGTTTCCCTTGTCGTTGGTGCGTGCTTCAGGCTCACCGATGTGACCGATCTGGATAGTCTTGCCCCACATGTTCAATCTCCTCTCTCTCAACATTCCCACCGAATGGGTCTCGGTAGGGGATAGGGGCACCACTGACACTAATGGCCGCCTCCTGGTGATTTTTTTCGATAGGCCGAGAAAAGCCCCCTAGCTCGAAGAGTTAGGGGGCGGGAAACATCACCGCTGTAGGTGACGTGCGATCTTTGCCCTGGGCTGGAGGAATTTCCATTGCGCCAGGTTGTTGAGGAACATGCGGCGGAAGAACCGCTTGGTGAAGCTCACCACGAACACGTCCTCATCGCTGTCGATAGACTGCAAGGTGCTTTCCCGGTGCAACTCACGGTCAGGCCGGCGCACCTGGATCACAGTCCCGTCCTCGGTGGAGAACGCGAAGCCCTCCAGGTCATTCAGCGAGAACACCTCAAAGGCCACGTTGGCATCAGTGCCAAGGCTGGCCATCTCGCGCTGTGTTGGCTGGCGCCAGCTACGTCCCGCTTGGCGAGGGAGGACGAATCGCGACCCTTGCTGGGGGTCGATGGCGAATGCCACCTGATCCTCCTCGAGGCTGTCCTGGGGCAGCCCGCCAAACTCACGACCAAAGGCCAGCGCATCTTCCTGGTTCACGATCAGCTCGATGTTCATTGCTCTCTCCTCTCACATTCCTGCGTGATGCAGGTCTCAGAGGGAGATAGGGCGGGGACTGCCACTCAGCTGGCGCTGGAAGGCTGGCAAACGGATTTCGCATGCGAAATCGGCGATCGCCCGGGTTGAGGGTATGCGGGCAGGAAAAAGCCCCCTGACGCTTAGCGTGCAGGGGGCGAGTGAATCATGATGCTGGACGAATCGAGCAGCGTGTCACCACGGTCTGGGGAATCCCCCGGTATTCACCGTGTTCCTTCACACGCCCCTTCAACACGACCTTATCCTCCTCGAGGGCCTTGCCAGTCTTCCAGATGATCTGGCGGCCTTCGGGATCTCGAAAGATATGCTTCCACATCAGGCCCCATCGCGTTTCCGACGAAAAGGACCGCTTCCGCACAACCTTCGTCTCCAGGCGCTCACCAAGCTCCCCGGCGTACCCGAGGGCCTTCAGTGACTCAGCGCCAGCCTCAAGCTCCTCATGGCGGTCAAAGGCGGTCACCGCTGCGGCCATGACGCCGACACCACGCTTCAAGCCAACCATGTCGAATCGGGCATGATGAATGATCATCGACTCGAATTCGCCGAGGTCAGCCTTCTGCGGGAGCACATTACGCGCCCAGTGGATCACAGCGTCTGCCCGAGCCACGTCCTCCGAGGAAAAGGCCTTCATGCCCTTGCCCACCATGCGGCCGGAGCGTGCCATCTCCCCCACTATCTCAGCGGTAGCGAGGTCACCTGTCTCCTCAGCTCGAGCGCGTGACACGAAGCCTCGCTGGCGGATCTGGCGTACTGCCGCTGCCATCAGCCAGCGAAGGTCAACCACCGGCTCAGGCGGACGACCGTTGCTGAGCCCAACCTCATCGATTTCCTCGACCATATTGATCACGGTCATCAACAGCTGGGCTCGCCGCATCATCGCTTCGGCGCCCTGGCGGCCGACATAATCCTTCAGGCAGGTTTTCCCCACCTCCAGGATCTTGCCGGTTTCCACCTCCTCCAGGAGGAAGAGGTAGCGCCGCTCACGTTGCATGTGGCAGTGATCGCAGTCACCCGTCGCATCACCTGAGCGATACGGCTCTGGGAGCCGGTTGTAAGCCCAGGCCAGGGGGGTGACCCGAACGGCTTGCGCCGCTGCCATATCGATCCGCGCCAGCATGCGATACCCATCGATCTTCGGGGGCTCGCCTGTGATGGCGACCTTCACGGCGAGGATCTTCTCCTCACGGATGTAGGACATGCGATCTTCGAGGTCGACCGTCTCGTGGGTCCACGGTTTCACCGCTTCCTCCAGGACGCTGATCTCGAAGGGCTGCATACCGAGCTTCTTGGCCTTGCGGTCCAGCTTCTCCACCTTCTCTCGCAGCGCGGGGAGGTGACACTTGGGAATCCAGCAAGTGGTCTTGCTCGTCTTAGTCATGATCGTCTCCTCTCTCATTCCTGCGGGATTGCAGGTCTCAAGAGGAGGTAGGGCGGCCAGTGTCCGATCGAGCGGCGCCGGTAAGCGGGCATGAAAAAGCCCCATGCTGAGAACAGCAGAGGGGGCTGGAAGGATTATGCGAGCAATTCAGCATCGTCGAGATGCTGCGAGGTGAGCCTCACGAACGAGGAACCCCCTTCTGGCCTGAAGACATTGCGGCGCCGAGGCAAGTTCACCTTGGTGAACGTGTCGGCTTCCAGGCCACCAACGAACCGCACCTTGTACGGCAGTTTGATGCGATCGCCCTCTTTCAGTCGAGCACGACGCTTCTTACCCTCAGCATGCTTGCGGCAACGCTCGCGCCAGTCACTGGCCCTCTCCCTCGAGGTTTCCGAGAAGACACTCAGGCGGACCAGCTCATCGGTTGGCGTCAGCAGCATGAGGATGCCGATAGGACACTGAGATTCATACGGCCCCATGCTCTCGTCCATCGACTTGTAGCAGAACTCACCCTGCATGCTGTTCGTCTTGACGACCGCGCCGAGCGTGAAGGTCACCGGGGGCTCGCCATCCGACTCACCCCGCCTGGTGACTCTGACCGCGGCGTAGTAGGTCGATCCCACAAAGCTCGATTTCAGCACGATATGGGAGCCATCCGCACTGGAGTAGTTGTCGTCCAGGTAGGCTTTCTTGTCGACCGGCATCGGGATGCACATAGTACCCATAGTCATTCTCCTCTCTCATACCTGCTGGATTGCAGGCCTCGATAGGAGATAGGGCGGCGGGTGACACCCCTCCGGCAGTTTCGCATGCGAAAAAATTGGCTGCCTCTCTGAATGGCCGCCTACGCCACATGAAGAGCGTCACCTCGGTGCAGTCCATGGTTAGTAGTCGTTAGCTACCGCATGGCCAAACAATCTGATCACATCTTTCGCACCGCGGATAGCTTCCCGCACCTCGTCCTTAGTCAGATCAAGCACACGGAGCTTACCTTTCACCTCGGCCACGGACTCGATACGGCGGTATGCGCTGGCGTGGTTCTCGGCATACACCGCCAGGCCTTGCAGCTTGGGTAAGGCATCGGCCAGGTGGAGCCCATGTGGGTCAACAATGTCCGCGACAACTTGGCCATCTTGCTCGGCAAAGAAAATGAAATCCGGGCGCAGGATTTTATACTGGTCAGCTTCCTGGTACGCGATACCCAGCGAGGACTGCCCCGGCTGCTGTGGGTTGCGGTACCAGAAGGAGAAACCATCGCGATTGGATTCACGCTCAAGAACTTGCTGCTCCCAAGTATTCAACTCTGCGGGGTAGTTACCATCCTCATCGCATAGCAGATGTTGCTGCCAAGTGGGTAGATCGCTTTCCTTTTCTCCCTGTCGCACCTTGGTCGGTTCGAATTTGGCTTCTGGTTTCACAAGCTCAACATTCTGGGGTTCGGTGCTCATTTCAATGACTTGACGATAGGATTCTTTCCGATCATCAGAAAGTGTTTTGATTGTCGGCCAATACTGAGTGAGCCAATCCTTTGCAATCCCATCTGCAATTCCGTCGAAATAATCCTGTACTTCTGTCACCAAGCCCAAGCCTGCAACGGTGACACGGGCTTCAACGATGGCTTCCAGAAACTCCTCTGGATCGTCATCCACACTGGCAACCTTGCGGGCAAGGTGTTCAACGTAGGTACGCGAAATATCAGGGGTTAAAACTCGAGCCGCACGGCGGTAGGCGTCATCAATGACCGCCATATCGGCATCTTCCCAAAACTCATTGAACGTCTTTTTCTTGCCCTTCATGTCAGCGACTACCGTCTTGCCGTCCACGGTCAATATAGAGTCACGTTTGGCTTTGATCTTGTCCTGGTGCTGGGCCTGGAACTCGTCGAGCGCCTGGTGCAGCAGACCATGTGCCTTTCTGCCAGCCCCTTCGAGAATGTCATCATCTGCCAATTCTTGAGCCAGGGCAGTAAGCCGCTTGGCGGGTTTGGCGGCACGCTGGGGGCGAGTCTGTGAAGGCAGGGCTTCGAACGTTTCCCAAAACGCACCGGAAGCAGCAGGGTTTGGGTGCATCTCAACTGGATTCACCAAGATGCGACCTGGCGTAGCTGAGGAGGTGTCGTCACCACTCATCAAGGCTTCTACTACGCTTTCAACCGTCTTGCGATTGAACCTCGGCAACAAACAGTCCACGGCATTCAAGCGCTCATTCCCTGGAATGCGGCGCGCAAGAGGCGAGCGGACCATGCGCCCCAATAACTGCGTGATGTGGGTTCGGTCGTTTGCAGCCCTAAAAGACACCATAACTTCTGCACGGGGGCAATCCCAGCCAGTGCTGATGGCATCCTTGGCAATCAAGACACGTACCCAGGTCGAGTCCTGGACGCGCTGTGGTTCGATATAAGGCACGTCACGGTTGCCGAATCGTTGAGTCGCATGCTCACCAAACACATGGGCGACACTGCTGCTAGGTAGTTCTGGATATCGGGCAAAGATAGCATCCAGAGAACGGCCTATTTCGTTCGGGTCGGGCGTATTGGGCACCTGCAATACCATCAGCGGTACCACCATTCCTGAATCTTGCTGTTGCTTGGCGTATTCTGACCAAAGCATTGCCGATTCCCGCAGCTTATCCGTAGCGCGACGCACCAAGAGTGTATCGAAGTCGCCTACTTCATCAGGAATATCCAGCAGAATAGTGTCCTTGATAAGACCTGATTCTTGTACTTTGGCCGAGTCAACAACCACGTCTGGCAGTTTCGTGCGCTTAATGGCCGTTTCGATAGCCTTGTTGAAACGCTCTACCGTGGCTGAGATGCCCCAGACCACTGGAATACCCGGCACGGCACCAAACCCATTGATCATGCGCTGAACAATGGTGCTTTTCTCCTTGTTGCCGTTACCCATCCCACGATGTGCTTCATCAAGCACCAGGTACAACGTAAGCTCAGGATCTTCAATGGTGTTCTGTATGGTGTCCCAAATGGTGTACGCACGCAGGTCGGGGCGAGTTTCCGGAAATAACCCGCCCGCTTTTTCCTCCAGCTCGTCTTGGTCGTGTCCACGGACAAGCAAGCTGTTCTTGCTCAGCTTCTGTGTGTTCAGGAAGTAAATCTTCCCGGCCTCGAACTTTGGCCGACTGAATGTATTTTCTACTACCACCATATCGGTGTGATTAATACGGTCGCTGGATTCTCTTAGGCGAAAGCGGGTCTGTTCATTCAGCGAAGGGTCGTCGCTAAACCAGATAACCACGGCACCAGGATCGGCATCGAAATCGAATTCGTCGTCACCATGGAATAAGGCTTCGAATGCCGCAGCGGCCATCACGGTCTTACCAGCACCTGTTACAGCGGTTAGTGAAAAAGCTGATTTATCACTATGACTATGCCAGTAGGTACGCGCCTTATTCAGATTTTCCAGAGAATCACGCACCGCGTCCGCCTGGTAGTCTTTAAGCGTAAACTTCATTGATTATTCACCATTAGCAAAGCTGAAATTGGTCAGATAGGACTCGTACAAGCGCACCGGCTCTACACCCTCTGGCAGGCGTCGAGCAATAGCCTGGAAGCGGCGGTCATCATCGGTCACGATATACGCGATCCGAAGCCTCTGAACTTCATTCAATGCTTTAATGAAGGGAGTGGCCTTGTCTACCTCGGTCAGCAAGCCATAAGAATCTGCAACCGCCCAGCCACTCTCGGGGAGACTGTCGATACGCTTGCCATGTGCGCCTGCGCGAAGCCACAGCAAGGGCGCGATGCGGCTATAAGCCAGGTTATGGTTAACAGCGTCCTTGGCTTCATAGGTCAGCGTGAAAAACTCTGCATTTTCCTCGAAACCTTCTGACATAGGGAATTCATCGGTGAATTTATAATCACCTTTTATCGGATGCTCTTCTGGATCTCTTCCTGTAATTGCCGCCAAAACTCGTGGCTTAGTTATATAATCACAAATACCCAACGCTTCCCACTCAAAATCTCCCGGGCGAAGATTTTTCTTACGCAAATATTTTTGTTCGTCTGCCGAGACCTCGTTATTAGTGACTGAAATACATTGTCGATATCCGCCATCTTGGCGATTTAAGCGCATAACAGCATGTGCAGTTGTTCCAGATCCTGAAAAAAAGTCTAAGACAATGGCATTTCTTTTTTCTCCTACAAAAAAACGAAGTGCATCTTCTACAGCGTATAACGATTTTGGAAATGGAAATCGACGCCCTGGTAACAAGCGGGAAAGAATAACCGACCCCCCATTTTCGGCATTATGCGATGGCATATTCCAAACTCGTTTTGGAATTACCCCTTTCTTTTCCCGATAAACGGCTTGGACCGCTCCATCTGCATCACAACCGGTTATAGCAATTCTTCCCTCTTGAATGGCATCTACAGTACCACTTGGAAGATAATGAATAGATGCTTTACCTTCCTGTGGCTTGTGTCGCCTTGAGCGAATAAAACCGTGTTTTAAATACCTTCTAGAAGTTTCAGGCGTAATACCCCAAAGCCCTTCATCTCCATTGGGCCTGAGAGGCCAGACAGCGAATGTACCTTGAGGCGGCACAATTGATTTACGATCTACATCATCTCCTATTGGATCGCCAATAGAGTGTATATACCCAGATTCAATATTGACAAAAATAGGGTAAAATTGGTTCGGCCTGGCACCTCTACGAGCAGTCGGCTCACGACGTCGCAACCCCAGCCAGTCAACTTTTTTTCCGATTTTATCGGTTGCTGAGCGCGAATCATCAAGCATATTTTGTTCGCCAAGAGAAACTTCCGACTTACCTATTCTTACAAAATAAATATATTCCTCTACTCGTGAGAACTGCCCGAACCTCGCCACTCCTTTGGCACTTATGACAGTGGTGACCATCTCGATCTCTGCCTCTGGGAACAACTGTTCAAGCAGCAGCCCGAGGCGTAAGTATTCTTTTTCATCAATGGTGACAATTAATACAGAATTATCTGGCCTTAAAAGTTCTTTTGCAATTAGAAGCCTTCGCTCCATAAATGCAAGCCACTTGCTGTGGCGATATAGGTCATCAGTCTCCACATAGCTATTATTGTATTTCCAGTCTTTAGCACCTGTGTTGTAAGGTGGGTCGATATAAATTGCGTCAACCTTTCCGCGATGTGTATAGGTTAATAACTTTAAAGCATGATAATTTTCGCCATTAATAATTGTATGGTAAGGCCTGTCATCGCTACGCTCGACTTTCCCGGTGCTGATCAAGCCCGGAAAGATCGTATCGCGGAATTCAGCTACGACCACCAGATCATTAAGGGAGACAGTTTTCTTCTTCTGGTCAACCCCATCCTTAAGCTCTAATTCAGCCAGCTCCTTTTTCTTTTGAATTGCTTTGACTTGCCATAGGCTCTGATCGCCTTTTCCGGTCGATCCACGCGGTGGAAGAACTCGCACTTTGTCGCCTTTCCGTATAGAGCGCAGTGGTAACTCCACCGCTTCAGGGCGATGGCGCTCAAAGTTCAGGCCAAAGGGCAAGCGGGATGAAAGAGCCTTAAACTCTCTGTCCAGGTCGGCCCCTAGCTTAGGGTCCTTTGCTTTTAGATCAGCAATCAAATCGGTCAGTCGTGACACTAACAGCTCCTAATTCTTTTGGTTCTGCTATCCATTGGCCACATGGGGCTTATTCTTTCCATGGGTTGATAACCGTTGAACCCGCTGCCTCAAAAGGGCTGGTATCCCGTGTAGCCACCGCTAAGCCGTTGGCAGCCGCAATGGCGGCAATAAAGCCATCAGCGGCGGCAATCGCCAGCCCAGCCTTTTGGGCCTTGGCGATAAGCTCGGCGTAGGCTTGTGTACAGGGGAGATCGAACGGAAGCACACGACCGGCAAACAGGGGCAGTACTCGTCGTTCCAGGTTTTCTTGTAAGCCAGTCCGGCGCTTTCCTGCGGGAATCAGGGCAATGCCCGACCGAAGCTCTGCCACGGTGATGGCGGACAGGTAGAGGGTTTCCAGGGCCTGCGCGTCGATCCACTCGACAACGCGAGGCTCTGGCTCCCGGCGCAGTGGTTCGGAGACGACGTTCGTGTCAAGCAGGATCATTCAAAGTGCACCGGCTTGGCTGGCGTCTTGTCACGGACTTGCTCGAACACGGCAAACTCGTTATCGGTCAGCTTGGCCTGCTTGCCAATGTCGGCCAGCAGCGAACCCAGCTTGACGCGCCCCTCGGGCGCTACAGCGGCCTCCAGGATCTCGCGTACCTCGGCTTCCATGCTGTGCCCGTGCAGGGCAGCACGGACACGCAGGGCGCGGTGTACCTCATCAGGTAGGTTGCGAACAGTCAGCATGGCCATTGGAAGCGTCTCTCATTGCATTCAGTGCATTCATTGTATTTTTTTGACTGCACTGTAACAAGGTGCGGTAGCGGCGTGCCCCCTCGCACTACCAGGCGTTGATGTTCTCGTTTGGATACTTGCTAGGCAGAGCAATAGGCACCTTAGAATAGGTAGCTGTAGCCACCGCCTTCGCCACCGCGTGATGCCCAGCAACCTCAGCGCCTTGTTTGTGAACCAGGTTTTCAACTGCCTACGGAGAAGGTTCAACAAACGGATCATGTCCGTTTGCGTGAGCACTGCCTGGAGCCAAGCCTGGCAAGCAGCATCTTGAGACAGAGATGGTAAACCCCTGGCAGCACTAGGCTGACAGGGGTTTGAGGGCAAGAGGATGGAGCATGACGCGAGCGCGTCAGTCCTCCCCAGAGAGCATGATCGTGATCACCGGCTCATGGTTGTCTCCAGGGCCTATGTGCATCACGGCACGCTTGGGAACAACCCGTGGGCCGTTCTCCAGTGGTTCCATGACTCTCACCGTGTACTCGACTACGGGCGAGTCTCGCTCCTTGCGTGCGGCATGAACCGCGAGCGACAGAACATCCCACAAGCGGCCTGCCTCATCCTGAAGCGGGCCATGTGGCCTAGCAGCTTGGTCCCAAGCCACCAGCTCATGCCAGGCAGCAGTGGTCAGGGCGACAGGCACCTTGAACCCTGCTTCCTTGGCGGCTTCGTTGACTTCGATCAGATCCCCATCTGCGATGGCATCGCTACGGGTATACGAGTGGATCAGGTCAGTAGCCTCAAACATGAGCACGCACCCCCATGGACTGGGCTGCAAGGAAGGCTTCCATCGGCACTTCCGTCATGCTCCAGGAAGGCTCCCAGGCACCTTGGCGCATGACAAGGCGCGTCAGTCGCTCAGTAGCCATGCCAAGATCCCAGCGCTTGCAGCCGCGGGCGGCAAGGCCACTCGCTACATGCTCAACCTCCCAGCACCACGGCGCATCAAGATCCACGCCGTACCGCACCTTGAAGGTTTGGCCATCTACTCGCACCACAGCGAACACGCCAGGCTCAGTGCCCAGGTACTCTCCGTGGTTCCCGTTCTTGCGGGTGAAGACAACGGTTTCCAGACGATCGCCGATCGTTTCCATGATTGCTTCTCTCTCTCTTGGTTCTCTCACATTCCTGCGGATGCAGGTCTCAAGAGGAGGTAGAGGCAGGACTGACACTCGACCGGGAGCGTGGTGGTAGGGTAGCGGGAGCAGTTTCGCATGCGAAATCGGAGACAGAGCGACACACCATGCCCCCTCCTTCTGAAGACCTCAGAGGCGCCAGCCACAGCGATGACAGAGTGATCGAAGTCCGACACCCTCAGCACCCTGATAGCCCCGACCCTGTAGCGCTACTGCTCATCCAGCGCACCGAGCAGCAGGTGGGTCAGGATCGACGCCTCACGCTCAAGGTGAGGCGCATCGGCAATCACCCCCTGTTTGGCACCAACCAGTTCTCCTGGTCTGCCTGCTACTCGCCGGGTGACAACAGGGAGCCCGAGCGCATCAAGCTCACTGACGGGCAACTTCGCCCCGGTGGAAACGTCATCATCGGCATGCACGACCTTATCGGCCACCGCGTTGGCACATACCTCATGGCAGAGATCGTGGCATGGGCCAAGCAATGGCCCACCGCTGAGGTCATGCGGATCGACTTGTCCTGGCAAGACGAGAAAGAGGGTCGCTGGGGAGGGAACAACAAGGAGAGGCGAGATCGATTCTATGAGCAGTTCGGCATAGCCTTTGCCCCGGGCACACCCGGTCACAGCATCACCGCCAAGTCCAAGTCCAAGCCCATGCGAGCCGGCGAGCTGGTCACAGAGGAAGCGGAGCAGGCCTGGAGGTCGAACATCAGGGAGAGCAGTACCGTCGACGCGATCGCGGAGCAGCAGCGGGAGATCACCATGCTGGCGCAGGAGTGCCAGCGTCTCGAGAGGGAGGCCATGCGGCTTCGAGAGGCCTGCCAAAGCACTGCACGCCGGCCTGTCAGGCAGGTGTTGTCACGCATGGCTGCCAGCCCGTATGCCTGGGGTATGGTCGTTGTGGGGGCTGTCGCCCTATCCCTGTCCAAGGTGGTGGGGTAGCTGGCGCTCAGGTAATCGGGAATCGCCGCGGCCCCTGAAATGGAAAAGGCTCCCGGAGGGAGCCTGTTGAATAGCAAATCACAATGATTTGTCCTGGCGAGAATGACAATCTCCAGGATTGGGCTAACTATTGCCGTTGCGATGCTGCTGGTGATCGTTGCGCAAAATCTGAACGTAAGTGAAACCACAAACGCCTGCCATAAGCAGGGCAAAAGCCAAGATCATCCAACCAAAAGGTGTCATAACCTACTCCTCGGTATCAGGTCGGCTGCGCTCGTTGAGCGCATGCAGCATGATGCCTGTTACCCAGATGATAGCACCCAGAGCAAACAAGGCAACGGAATCGCCTAGGGCGATCTTGTCACTTGGGGCGAATAACCCGAGTACGCCGGCACCCATGGCGCCGATACCCAGCTTACGCACATCCTCTGTGACAACCTGGAGGCTTGCAGGCCTCATCAGTGGAGGTCGCTCTCGCAACCATCGTCGGATCTTCTCAAACATGTTTTCCTCCTCATTCCTGCTCTAATGCAGGTCTCATAAGGAGGTAGGGGGTGGGGTGACACTTGGAGGGAAGCCTCCCGCAGCAGCAGCTGGGGGAGGCAGGGAATCAGCGATCCGGGCGGACAACTAGGCCATAGAGCCCGTGCGTGACCGGATAAGTGCGGCGCTGGCCATCGATCGAAAGCCTCGCGGAGGCCGAACAGGGCCAATCACGTCGATGGAACCGCACCTGGGCGCATCTGCGCTCAATACCGAATTCGGCAGGGTCTGCACCTTCATGGTGGCGCTCATACGCTCGCCAGAATCCACGGAGGTCGCTCTCCTCCCGAACGATCAGCACGTCTTCAGTGTTCTGCATGGTCTCTCTCCTCATTCCTGCGGGATTGCAGGTCTCGAGGAGAGATAGGGATGGCCATGACTCCGGTGGCCTCCCGCAAGGATCAGCTGAAGAGCTTGGGCGGCCCTGCCACCTCGGCCTTTGCTCGCTTGCCCTTCGCGCCAGCACCATTGTCGCTGCCAGCTTGTGACGCACTCCCACCTGAGTGGCTGGCGGCTGCCTTCTTCGCCTTAGCTCGGCGCTTCTGCAACCGCCGCTCGATTGGCGACAATTTCGCCTCGGCCTCCTGGGCTCCTTCCTCGGCCTGCTCGCCTTTCGGTGCAACATCCCCACCTACCGGGTCGTCCTTCGGTGCAGTATCCCCACCGGACGCCGCAGCCTCTTTCGGTGCAGCATCCCCACCTACCGGGTCGTCCTTCGGTGCAGCGTTCCCACCGGCCGCCGCAACCTCTATCGGTGCAGTATTCCCACCGCTGGCTGGCGCTGTGCTGGCGCTGTCATCGTCCTCGAGGAGCCAGGAGGCGTCATGCTTCGGGGCCTGCTCCGGGGTGGGCTCCTCGCCTTTCGGCGCAGCATCCCCACCTATCGGATCGCCCTTCGGTGCAGCGTCCCCACCGGCCGCCGCAACCTCTTTCGGTGCAGCATCCCCACCGCTGGCTGAGGCCGTGTTGGCGCTGTCATCGTCCTCGAGGAGCCAGGAGGCGTCATGCTCCGGGGCGGCCTCACCGGCCGCGTCGGCGGCCTGCTCGCCCTTCGGTGCAGCGTTCCCATCGGCCGCCGCAGCCTCTTTCGGTGCAGTATTCCCACCTACCGGGTCATCCTTCGGTGCAGCATCCCCACCGCTGGCTGAGGCCTTGCTGGCGCCGTGATCGTCCTCGAGGAGCCAGGAGGCGTCATGCTTCGGGGCCTGCTCTGGGCTGGGCTCACCGGCTGCGTCGGCGGCCTGCTCGCCTTTCGGCGCAACATCCCCACCTACCGGGTCGCCCTTCGGTGCAGCGTTCCCACCGGCCGCCGCAGCCTCTTTCGGTGCAGTATCCCCACCGTTGGCTGGCGCTGTACTGGCGCTGTCATCGTCCTCGAGGAGCCAGGAGGCGTCATGCTTCGAGGCCTGCTCTGGGGCGGGCTCACCGGCCGCGCCAGCGGCTTCCCCTCCTTTCGGTGCAGCATCCCCACCTACCGGCTCATCCTTCGGTGCAGCATCCCCACCGGCAGCCGCAGCCTCTTTCGGTGCAGCGTTCCCACCTATTGGATCGTCCTTCGGTGCAGCATCCCCACCGCTGACTGGCGGCGCGGCATCCTCGAAACCATCATCCAGCAGCCATGACACGTCACTTTTCGAGGCCTCATCCTGGGCCGGGACAACCCCAGCGCCAGCGGCTTCCCCTCCTTTCGGTGCAGCATCCCCACCTACCGGGTCGCCCTTCGGTGCAGCATCCCCAACGGCAGCCGCAGCCTCTTTCGGTGCAGCGTTCCCACCTACGGGCTCGTCCATCGGTGCAGCGTCCCCACTGCTGACTGACGCCGTGCTGGCGCTGTCACCATCCTCGAGCAGCCAAGGCGGGCTGTCCTTCTGGGCCTTGCTCGGCGCAGGCTCCTCGCCTTTCGGTGCAACATCCCCACCGGCAGCTGGCGGCTCCACCTTCCCGGCCTCGCCTCCAGGTTGTGAAGCGGCGAAGAGGCTGACCTCGCATACCTCGGAGGCAGGGATGCCCTTGGGAATCTCGGCACGCTCTTCACGCTTCCCGCTGTCCTTGGTCGGCACGACGCCACTGCCAGCGCTGGTGCGCAGTGGGCCGATCACCGTCACCTCATAGGCTGTCTCTCGCGGATAAAGCCCGTGATGCTCCTCAGGCAGCTCGACAGCGATCATGCCCCGGAACTCAATGATGCCGGATCGCACGCGCCACAGCGCCTGATCAGCTGGTAGCGTCCACGTCTTGCTTGTCTCACTGCCTTCCGGCACGCCCTCGGCTTCGGTCACCAGCCACCCGCGATCATGGAGCGCCTTCAAGAGGATCTGTGTGAACTGCCCAGTCTTGCCAGGGGCGCGATAGCCGCCGCCAAGCGCCTCGGCAACACCCTGCCCCAGCTTGGTTAGGGCGGCTTCACGGATCATCGGCTCGGACAGGTACAGGCGGTCGCCCACGCGAAAGCCCGCCGCCTTCACCCCCTTGGCCAGGCCCTTGACCTGATAAGGCACCAGGGGGATGACGCGCAGGAAGGCATCGATCGCCAGCTCCTCCACATCCACTGACTCCAGAACCTTGCTCTTCTCGGTGCGCGTCGTGAGCCCATCGATTTCCCGTAGCTGCTGGAGGAGGGTGCTCGCTCGACGCAGGCCTTTGTCGGTGAGCCCTGGGAAGGTGCGCGGCATCTTGGAGGGCGAGTGCTCGTACTTGACCGCCAGCAGAAGGATCGCCCGTTCATCATCAGGCAGCTCCCACCAGGCGGGAAACTTCGGCAGGAGTCGACCACCCTCCTTGTCGTGAGGGGAGAGCCGTACCCATTCGCCGTCCAGTTTCGCATGCGAAATCGTCTTGCCGATGTCGTGCGCTGCCGCAGCAAGGGGCAGAAGAGGGTCGGCCCCTTCATACTCGAAGGCCTGATCCATGACGCCGAGGTGGTGCTCGAGCAGCGTCGTCCCATGGCCATCCCCGCAGTAGGCGTCAGGGTGTGCTTGCAGGTAGCCCAGCAGCTGGTGAATCAGCGGGAGATGATGGCGGGGCACGTCACCCGCCAGCTGTGCCTTGATCGGCTTGAACTTCACCGGGGCGGGTGTGGGCATGGACGTGATGGTGAGATCCATGCCACGAAACTCGCCCCGGGACTTCGCTCGATACCGACGCACGACCCGGCCGACCAACACCACCATGAGGACGATCAGCGTCCCCACGCCCATGCCGCCAACCAGCCAGGGCCAGACAGTATCTACCCTGGCCACCACCGCCTCTGTGGCGGCAGAGGCGGCGTTCGCGGGATTGATGTCACCCCTGTCCGCATCCCAGAAACCACGAGCCTCCAGCCACGCCTGGAGCGCTTCTGGCCCCATGGCGTAGAAGGCCACCATGCCAGCAAGGCTGTAGAAGACCGTCAGGGCAATGACGGATCGCAGGAGAGTCGAGCGATAGCCCATCAGGCTCATATCATGCGCTCCAGACGCCGAATCCGCCGATAGGTGGGCGGGTGAGTGGAGAAAAGCCCCCAGCTGGGTTCTAGGCCAGCTGGCAGGCGGCTCAGGAGATAGCAGCCGGCCACCGCCGTGGTGGCGCGTGCGGCATCGCTGTCAG
Source organism: Vreelandella salicampi (assembly GCF_013415105.1). Taxonomy (GTDB): domain Bacteria; phylum Pseudomonadota; class Gammaproteobacteria; order Pseudomonadales; family Halomonadaceae; genus Vreelandella; species Vreelandella salicampi. The sequence continues at coordinate 75,614 of NZ_JACCDF010000013.1, read as the reverse complement.
CGCGATACTCCATGAGGCGGCCCAGGTGCCGGTCTAGCGCCTTGAACAGCCACAGCGCCAGCCGCAAGCCCAGGAAGGCGACGTTGTAATAGAGGCGGCTGACCAGCCCCAGGACAGGCACGGGACGCAGCAGCGTGTGAATCACCAGGGCCACACGGAGCGCCAGCCGCAGGATGAGGTGCTGGGTCCACCACCAGAGATTGGCCGAGGCATCCCCCCGGCGCAGGTGCGATCGCTCGTGCGCCAGCAGCCAGTCAAGCTCTGCCTTGGGGAGGTTCAGGGCAGCCCGCGTCAGAACGACCACGCCACCCGTAGGGCTAGGCATGGCATAGGCCTGAAGGGCAGGGGACTCGTAGACCCAGACGCGATCAGCCAGCTCGCGAGCCCCGGGGAACAGACGGCCGACCCGGTAGCTGGCTGGCGCCAGCCGATACCCTAGCCAAGCGAGGATGGAGACGGCGGCTCCCGCCAGAATGGTGCCTTGGGCCAGGGTGTGCGAGACGGCCATCTCGCCCGGTGGACGCAGCAGCTCCAGAGGCGCCCCGATGAACACCACCACAGGCAGCACCACCATGACCGAGTAGCCCACCGCCCCAGCGAGACAGGCCGACAGGGCGGATAGAAGCGCCAGCACCAGCCAACCCTACCCTCGCCCTTCGGCGAGCATGCGGATGGCTTCCTGAGTGCTGTGGCCCGCCTCGGTGAGCTTCATCAAGCGAGCCTGATCCTTCGGGTTGGTCGAGTAGAGGAAGTACGAGTAGGGGTCGACCACGAACCTGAAGAGACCACCGCCGCTCTCGTGCTTGACGAACACCTCGGAGTAGCCCGCCCCGGGCTTCACGCCTCGCAGCATGTCGAACAGGAACTCGTCCTCGCCGCCCAGCTTGCCGTTCTTCTCGGCATAGTCCAGCGAGGGGCCGGACTGCTTGAGCACAAACGTCCAGGGCGCGTTATCGAAGGCAGCCTGGGCAGCCGGCGAGAGGTCGGTGTCCTTGAAGCCCTGGGTGATGAAGCCGGCGCTGCCGTAATACTTACGGATACGGCGGAAAGCGGTCTCGATGAACTTGCCGCTCTTGGGGTCCGCCAGCAGATCCCAGGCCTCATCGATCAGCATCATCTTGGGGATGTTGCGGGGGCGCAGGTACATGTCCCGGGTGGTCCGCGCCATCAGCAGCGTCATCACCACGTTGCGCAGCTCGCGGTCGACGTTCAGCTCTTCCAGCTCGAGGATCGTGAACTCGTTGGAGAGGTCCAGCTGCGGCTCGCCGTTGAACCAGGCAGCGTGGCGGCCGACCGCATAGGGCTCCAGCTGCAACGCGATGTTCTTGGCCACGGGATCACTGTCTGCCCGTTTCGCCAGCCACTGGTAGACGTGCTGGGTCTCCATGACCTCACCGTGCGCGTCATGGCTCTCCAGGATGGCTTTCTCGATCAGCTGGTACTCGTAGTTGTCCGGCTCCCCAAGCGGGAAGGCCATCTGCGAGATAGCGTCCTTGAGGACCGGGATCATCTCGGCGATCTCGCTCCCCCCGTCATCATCGTCGTAGCGCTGCTTGCCACGGATGCCCCAAAAGGGGTTGAGGGACACAGGGTAGTTGGGGTCGAAGCGCAGCTCCTGGCCGCCCAGCAGCTCGCACAGCTCCTTGTAGGAGCCGCCCACGTCGATGATCCGCACCACACCATCCCGACAACGCATGTCGGTGACGAACTCGTTGGCGAGGAATGACTTGCCCGCCCCCGAGGTCGCGATGACCGAGAAGTTGTAGGAGGTCGCCGAGTCGAAAATGTCGATGCACGACATTTGCCCCCGGCGCGAGACCAGGAGCAGGCCGTTGGCATAGAGGTACGGGTTGCCCTGAGGGTCTTTGCGGACCACCGGGCCATTGCCGCCCCAGTCGCCCTGGCAGATCGACGCACAGGCCCCGTTGAGGCTCGAGACCATCTGTGCCCGCTGGAGGCCCGAGGTCGGCTTGTCCATGCGCGGGTTATAGCCCCAGGGCAGCGAGGACAGCCAGATCGGCAGGGTGATGTAGCGCTCGCGGGACGCCCGGAACCCAGCCTTCCGCCACAGAGAGGTAACGTAGTCGGCATCTGAGGCAGCACGCTCTGGCTCGGTGATGATGTTGATCCCTGACCACATGCGCACCGGGCAGTAACTCGAGCGGGTGTCGTTGAGCAGCTGCTGGGTGTCCCGGCGCCGAGTGAACAGGTGGGGCATCATGCCCTTGTACCACTCGGAATCGCTCATGCACTGCTTGGAGATCATCCCCATGCGCATGGTGATGTCGTTCCGCGCCTTCTCGGTCGACGGCTTGTAGATCGTGGTGTGCATCCAGTAAGCCGGCGCGATCCGGTCGGTGGCCGACTTCAGCTCGCCCAGGAGGTCACCCGTCATGTAGAGCCGCAGGTAGTCCGGGTAGGTGTCGATGGTGATCGGCACCACGTCGACTTCGCGCTCGTCATCGCTGAACTGGATGGCGCCAGACGACTTCACGCGGACGCGGGTGCGCTTGTCGAATATCGAGTCGACAAAGCTCCCATCCTCCTCCTCGAGGCGCTGAAGCTCACCAGGCACCATCTGCGGATTGGCGATCCGGCGCAACACGCGACGGGCGCCCAGCTCGTTCATCAGTGCGGGGCCAAGTCCCATCGAGGCGAAGGCCCCCTGCACCGACTGGCGAAACTCGTCGCACATGTGGCGCCACGAGCGGATCTCCTCAGCGTGCTCCGGGTCACCGTCGAAGGTCATCGTGAAGAAGGCGAAGTAATGAACCTCGCGAGGGTACAGGCGCTCGTTCGGCAGCAGGCTCTTGTTGTTGGCCGCTGCATCGAGCATGTGCTGGCTCCGGCGCTCCACCAGCTCCTTGAGCATGGGGTCTTTGCAGTAACGCAGCCGCCGTGTCTCCCAGGTCTGGATGCGGTCCTCGATCGCCGGAGAGCTGTGCGCGACGAACTGAATCACCGTGTCAGCTGGCGCCCGGGTAATCAGCGACTCGATCTGCTCCTCGATGTCCTTGCCGGCGACCATGAGCGGGGAGAACTGGATGCCAAACCCCAGCTGGGGGTGCTTGCCATCATCCCTGACACAGTAGCCATCCTCGTAGTCGAGGTAGGGCAGCAGGGTGGCCGGGTCATCCCGCTCGGTCAGCGCCTCGGCCGCCTGGAGAGGGAGAGCCCGGTCTCCGTAGTCCGGTGCCCCCTGCTGGATCATGCGGCGCAACTGGTGCCGCATGCGGGTCATCGCAGTGATCTTCATCTCACTCCTCCGGGACGATCTGCATTTGCGGCTGGATGCGGTTCGGGTTCGGCTGGCGCCCACGGCCCGCAGGCGCAATGTGCAGCTCGCCTGGAGCAGGCCCGATCATGCCGGCACCGACGCCTGCCTCGCGCAGCTCGCCATAGCGCCATGAATCGGGAAGGGTGACGTAGAGGTATTCGCCTGAGCGGAGAATCCCATCGTCACCGCGCCACGGGGCCACCCAGATACGCACGGGCTTGCCCGGTTGGTATACCGGCTGGTCAGTGAGACCACCCCCGCTGTAGGGGCGCCACTGCTCGATCTGCTCCTCCTCAGCCTCGGAAGCGGGCTCCACGCCCTCCATCACCGACTCGCTTGAGCCCTCATTGGCCACGGCTGCGGTGTAGACATCACTGGTGCCCACGCACTCTTCGCCGAGATCGCAGTCATGTTGGACGGTGGCGCAGCCGCCGAGGAACAGCAGGGCGCCCAGGGGGATCAACAGCTTCTTGGTCATCGGGTTACTCCTGGGTCGGCATCTTGTCGGCCAGCTCGTAGGCTTCCCACTCAAGCTGCTGACCTTCCTGGATCACAACGGTCCCGCGGCGGCCAGAGGGAACCTCGATCACCGGGAACATGGATTCGGCTTCTTCGATGTAGCGCTCGGCCAGGATCTCCATGGCACGGCCAGCACCGCCGTACAGGCCCACCTCGCCAACGCTATCGGGGTCAACGGTGGTCACCACGCCACTGCCGGTCACGGCCTGCTCTGCCCCCTGGGCAGCGGTCGCCGCGAGGCTGCTGGCGCCTTCAGCAAAGCCAGCCAGCATGGCCTTGCCCAGCAGGGCGCCAGCACGACGCTCAACATTGCCGCGCAGCCCCAGGCGGCCATCGGAGTCCACGATGTACCCATTGATGGGGGACTCGAGCATCATCCCGGTCTTGGTGTCGACGCAGGAGATCCGGGTGACATTGATGTGCGCCCGCTCGCTCGAGAGATCCCCGTAGCCACCGCCCATGCCAAAGCAGTCGGCGAGGCGATACCGGGCACTACCCGGGAGGAAGGCATCGTTCTGGATGCGGAAGAGCACCGGCTGCGGGTTGTTGCGCGTCCGTTCGGCGGCACCGAAATCGGCCCCGGTCAGCATCGCGACCTCGGAGAACGAGCCCATCGGGAGGAACCCCGCCTTCGGCGGCCCCATATTCTCTTCGTCATCCTCTTGAGCGACTTCCTCGTTGCGGATGATTCGGGCATTGGACTCACCGATCGAGCCATCGAGCACGATAGGTTCGGCAGGCTCATCGGGCTGCTGGAGCTGGGGCAGTTGCGAGGGGATGACCCCACCGCTCGAAACAGATGAGGCCTGCTGGCGCGGGGGCAGGTTGCCTCGGCCTGAGTCGCTGTCACGACGCGCCAGCGGGGGCGGCGGAACCACACCGGAGTCATCGCCCCGCGGCGGCCGGAGGTAATCAGTCGGGGAGCGGCTGGCATCGCTGTCGTTGTCACGCGACCCGGTGCCAATCCGTACCCCAGCATCGCCGTCGCTGTCCGAGGCATTCACCAGGCTCTCGCGCAGCTCAGCCATGGTGGTCTGCATCGTCTCGCGTTCGGTCTCCATGGAAGACTTGATCGACTCCAGCTGCTCCATGAACTCTTCGTCACGCTGCTCCTGGCGCTCACGCTGCTGGGCAATCTGCTCATTGGCGTCTCGAAGCTGGCGCTGAAGTCGAGCGATCGTGATTTCTTCGCCCTCGCGAGTGTTCGGCGAGGTGTCTACGAACTCGGGAGGCGGCGGGGCGCGGTCATCATCACTGTTGCGCTCGCTGATAGCCTTACTGGCCACCAGCCACACCACCAGACATGCAGCCCCTCCATAGAGGAGCCACTTGCGCGTCTGCGCCCGCTCCAGCAGGCCTTGAGACACGATCTTGGACTTGGCCTTGGAGACGGCAGAGGCTTTGCCGCCACCGCCTTCCTCGGGCTGCTGTTTGCCTTGCTCTTCAGCCACGGTCCACCTCCACGACGATCATCCGAGGGTTCTGGCGCTCGCTCACCACATCCCCATCCAGGGAGATGGCCACGACGCCGGCCCGGTAGAAGTCTCGAGGCTCGACCTCCACGGAGGTGTCCGCCGACAGGACATAGACGTTCACCACATGGCCGGAGCCACGGTATTGGTCCTGGGCGGTGAGCTTGAGGGTGCCGCCGTTGGGCATTTCCATGCGGGCGCTAGACGGGCGACCCGATGGCTCGAACCCGGCAGGGCGGCCACCCTGGAAGGCGGACAGAATGGTGTCGGCTATCCAGCGATCCTTGGGCCGGCTTTCCTGCTCGGGCTTTTCAGAGAGGTCAGGGGCATTCCGGTAGCGGAACACCTGGGCTTCGATGTCAGCATCCGGCGCCAGCTTCACAGTGAAAGCCTCGCCGCTCTTCAGCTGAACGAAGACAGAGAAGGGCTCTGCATCCTCAGCCGGTCGAATCAACAGGCCCCGCTTACCATCGGTGGGCACGGGGTTATCACGCAGCTCGGCTTCCGGGGGAATCACGATCTGCGAGTACGGCTCGGGGAACACGAGCCGGTTATAGGCATCAGTGGACACAGCCACCGTTTGGACTTCATCGCTGGCGCTGGCGAAGGGGGCGGCGACCATGGCCGCCGCCGCGATCAGCCCCAGCATCTTGGGCTTGTTCATTCTTCCTCCACAGAGAAACCAGCGACGTAGGGCACGCCATCGCTGAAGGCGTAGCGGACCCGGTAGGCGATCGGCCGGTCTTCAACCTGCTCGCTGCCGATCCAGGCGCGAAGCCGTCCCGTGACCCGAACGGTGTCTTCCAGGGCCTCGGTGTGCTCTACGAACAACGCCTGGGAGCGTTCGGAGTTTTCCAGGTCCGGTAGGCGGCCCTGAAGGTCGTTGCCGACCTTCGCGTACAGGGCCGGGGTCATCCGGTTCTGGAAGCGTGCGTACTGGCTCTCGACGTTGTTCGGGGTCCAGGTGCTGTGCAGCTGGGTGTCAGCCACGGCTATCTCGGTGAGGTAGTCCTCATCGGTGTAGCCGGCGCTGGCGCCCACCTCGACTGGCCCCTCCATGAGGTGCAGGTCATAGGGGACCAGCCGGGTCGGCATGTTGGCACTCAGCTGCACATAGCTCTGCATGACGTAGATCAGCAGCCCAGCCAGGAGCAGGGTGCAGAACATCCAGCCCCGGGCCGCGATCCACTGATTACGGAGTGCGTTGAGGTATTTCATCAGCGGATGTACTCCAGGCGCATGGGACGAGGGGCGTACTTGCCAAGTAACGGGTCAAGCCGCAGCCCCATGCGCCACAAGACGTGCTGTACCTGCCCCCGCTTCTGGCCGGCACGCATCTTCTTGGCCGCCATCATGAGCAAGATCCCGGCCACCAGGCCCGGGATGAAGAACCGCATGATGATCCCCACGCCGATGACCATGATGGCCACGACCACCTCGGTCATTTCCCACGCGAAGATGGGGATTGGCGCGTCGACATCTTGTGGAATCCGATAGGACTCGTTGGACATGACCCGTTACTCCTTCTCAGGTGCCTGAGAACCAGCTGAAGATTTCCTTGATCATGAAGGGGCCGACAGCGAAGGCGCCGGCAATCCCCAGGCCAAGGAAGGCGGGAGCTGCGGACTGGCGACCCAGACCCACCAGGCAGCCGATGATCAGCGCGAGGATGGAGATGCCGATACCGAACGGGCCATGCGCCAGCTCCTCCACCTTGTCGGCGAAGTCCTGGAACTCGGTGGACTGCGCCCAGGCGGGCATGGCCATGAAAAGCGTGGTGGCCACCAGCAGGGAACGCTCCCCGATGCGCTTCTTGTTGGTCGTCAGCGACTCGCGCAGCTGGGCGAACTTGCTGGGCTTGGTGTCGCGGATCTCGACGGAAGTAGTCATTGGTACTGATCTCCTAGTGTCGCAAGGACTTGGTTTGCGTATTGCTGGCCTACCGGGCTCTCCGGTGACCCTGCGTTGTAAGCGGCCAAGGCCGCTTCCCAGTCGCCATAGCGCGTGATGTTCTCGTAGAGAATCCACGTTCCAACGGCGATGTTCGTACACTCGTTTTCCAGCAGCTCCTGCTCGGTAATCCCCCACTGCTGGAGGTGATTCCGGTTGGTCTCTGGATCGAGCCACCATGTATTGATCTGCATGGCACCGAGGTCATAGGTGCCGTTCTTGTTCGGCCCGATACGGCCGACTGCTTGGCCGCGGCTCCCGCTTTCTTGCTGGCGGACAGCAGCGACTACCTGGATGGGCACCTCGTAGTAGGCGGCGATCTCAACGGCACAATCGGGTAGGGCGAACACTGACGACCTCCTAGCTCTGAGCCTGATCAGCAGCCGTCGCCGGCTGGCGCTCGTTTTCGGCGCTGGACTGCGGGGTGGCGTCCTGCCGCTCGGCGGCCGGCTTGGGCGCCTCGAAGGGGGTCAGCATGCGCTCGGCGACCATCGCAGTTGGGGTGACCCGATCCATCACCAGGCCGACTTCCAGGCTCTCCTCGAACCCGCCCTCGGCGCCTGGCTTGGGGATCTTTCGCAACAGGCCGGTGACGCGACCCTCGACGTGCAGAGCGGTGCCGGCCGAATACTCCGCGAGGCGGTCGACCACACGACCAAAGGCCGCCATGCCGATCACGCCGGTATGCTGGAACGAGCGGCCGAGGTCCGGGCGATCCGGGCCAATCTGGAGGTAGGCGGTGGAGGGCGGCCCCTCCTTCTCCGGGCTCTTCACGCCGCGCAGCAGGCCCACCGCGATGAAGCGGTTGAACAGGTGCTTCTCGATGTTGCCCTCGATCATCGGCGTGGCCGGCTGGATGTTGTTGGCCACCAGCTCAGCGCTCAGGTGTTGCTCGCCGGAAACCTGGGAGCGACGCACAATGCCGCCGACATGGCCGAAAATCTCGATGTAGGAATCCACCGGCAGCTTGGCCGCACGGTCGGACAGGTGCCCCGGGATGCGCACGATGATCTGGTTCACCGACTGAATCAGCGCGTCGGTGGTGCGCTTGTTCTTGCCGACCTTCAGGACCATCAGGCCGGAGCGACCGGGCTCCTTGGGCGGCTCCTTACGGAGGATCTGGGCGTGGGCGATAAAGACGTTCATTGATCTGCCTCCAGGTGAAAAATCTCGGCGCGACGGTTGGCCGCCCGCGCTGTATCGGTCGTGCCGTCAACCAGCTTGGGGTAGGTGCCATGCCCTTCCGTCAGGAAGCGGGCATCAGGCCAGGCCTTGCGAAGCTCACTAGCGATCGCATCGGCTCGGCGTTGGGAGAGGGGACCGTTGTAGGTCTCGGGTCCGATATGGTCGGTGTACCCGACCACGAGCACGCGCCCGGTGAGCGCTTCCCCATCCAGGAAGGACGCAAGCTCTCGCTGGGAGGCCGGGGTCAGGGCGGTGGAGTCGAACTCGAAGTGGAATCGCGCCAGCGGCACGCCATCCAGGGCGTCCTTGTACTCATCCGGCATGGCCGCGTAGCGGGCCTGCCAGTACGCCTCGTCGTAGATGGTGCCGCCCTGGGCATACCGCTCCAGGCCTTTGCCGGCGCCGTAGTACCAGTTGTAAGTACGGTTGGCGTAGACACCCAGGTGCTCATAGCCCGGGACTAGGACATAGCGGCTGGTCAGGGTGTTGTAGGCGTCAGGCAACACCTCCCATCGCTTGGGCTCCTCAGCCGGTGGCTGGGCCACACAGCCAGCGAGGGTGGCCACGAGCGAGGCGGCCAGCACGGGGTTTCGCAAGGACATCAAAGGTTCTCCAGATACTTGATTACCGCCTCGGCCTTCTCATCCACGTCGCCAGTCAGGCTCAGCAGCTCGACACCGGAGCGAGAGACGACAGCAAAGGCTGGGTACTCCCGCAGCTCGGCCCGCTGAGCCAGCCGGATGGCCCGCTCAATGGCCTCAACTGAGCTGCGGTCCTGAATGCGGTCTTCAGAAAATGGGTTCCAGCGGACTTGGGGAACGTGAAGCTCGAGATGCGCCAGCACCTCATCGAGGTTTTCGAGAGGGACGCCAGTTTTCCCGGCTGTCAGGAACGCCTCACGGACCTCCTCAGCGATCCCAGGGATCTCACGGGAGGCGTAATAGGTGCGCTCGCGCCAGGCACGCTCGAGGCTGGTGTGGGAGGGGAGAGGGGCGTAGCGGTACTCAAGCTCGGCGTCTTCGACGGCTGCCTCGATCGCCGGGTGGTGATCACTCATTGCCTGGCAGAACTGGCAATCGAAGCTGGCGAACTCGACCAGCGCGACAGGGCGTGGTTCAGCAGCCGTCGCGCCAGCACTGACCCCCACGGCGAGCAGGGTGGTGGCCAGGGTGCGAAACAGAGCGGGGAATCGACGGGGTGCGAACATCATTCGCCCTCCCCGGTCGGCGCCTCGGGATCGGTGCCTTGCTGGCTCTCAATCCAGGCGTCTTCGTGCAGCAGGCGCCACACGGTAAAGCGGCAAGCGTAGTCGGCAGACTCGAAGCTCTCCTGCACCGAGTCCTGATATTCATTGAAGGTCAGCTGTGTAAGGGACGTTGCCACATTGCCGAACCACAGAACGGGTTGGCAGGTGCGCTCAATACGAGCTTCTGAGTCGGTAGCCAGGACGATCCATGCAACCCAGACAAGAATGGCCACGCCGATCAGCGTGCTACCACGAACTCCCATCATATTCCGCCTCCCAGCGGTGCTCTCTCATCAGGTGCCCGAATGGGCCTCGCTGACTGATAGGGCGGCCACTGACACTAAATGGCGGGGGAGGGCGATTTTTTTTCGATCAGCGCTGGATGCGCGGTCATCACGCGCTCTGCGGCAAGGGGGAGCGCCTGCTGGCGCGGGCTCAGAACAGGGCGAGTTGGTCGGTAGGGGCCGGCGTCGTTGGGGCCGGCGCCGGGGTGGCGCGATCGGGGTAGCAGCCTGACGCATCATCAGCGCCAGCCAGCCAGGCCAGGTCTTCTGCCGTCCAAGGAGCGTAGGGGGACGGCTGGTAGTTGCCCAGCGTCCGGTACAGCTCATGCGATAACTGATACGCCTCTCGGCAAGTACGGTCCATGCGATCACCCTTCCTGTCTCGCGCCTTGCGATGCTATCCCAAGGGCCTGAGCTGGCGCGAGCGGGCGGCCCGCGCCAGCCAGCCAGTTAAACGGCGGGGCGGTCGGCCACCAGGAGCACGACCGTCACGCCGGTTCCCGCGAACTCCCCCTGCCGAGGCGCCGACCAGGACACGTCCCAGCCCGGCAGCACGTCCTTGCCGCGCAGGGAGCCCGGGAGCACGGCCACCAGGCGACCGCCTGGGGTGACACACTTCGCCGCAGCGGCAAGGTGCAGGGCCGCACGACCGTGGCTGAAGGGCGGGTTCATGACGACTTTGCTGAAGGCGCCAGCCATGCGCCCATCTTCAGCCCAGTCCAGAAAATCCGCGTGGTGACAGGTGTAGCCCTTCGCCGCGAGCACCTTGCAATGAAGGTCCGCCAGCTCCACGCAGGTCGTCTGCGCCTGTGGCAGCCACTCGGCCAGGTGGCCCTGCCCTGCACTCGGCTCCAGGATCTTGTCGTGAGGGCTGATCTCGGCGAGGTCCACAGCCTCCTCGGCCACACTCACCGGGGTCGGGTAATACTGGTGCGAGCGTTGCTCAGGCAGGCAGCCGGTCATCACGAGATGCGCCAGCGCCTCCTCGGGGTCATAGTCGAACTCGAAGGTCGCCATATCGACCTTGGCACCCCCGATGCCCGCCAGGGCCTCCTCGATGGCCTGGCGCTCGCGCTTCGACTGCTGATCGAGCGTGTACCAGGAGAGGCTGAGCTTGCGGCCGTTGAGGCGGGCGTCGGCGATCTGGCTGATCACTGCCGAGGGCAGGGGCATCTGAAGGGCGGCAAAGTGCTTCTTGCTGGCGCCAGCAGAGGGCCGCTTGCGGAAGGCAGCCGGGATCGCAGCCGGATACCGGCTCGCCAGAATGGCATTGAGCCGATACGCCAGCTCCGGGTGAACCTCCACATGGCAGGTGCCTTTCTTGTAGAGCTTGAGCCGGATGGCGCCACCATCCAGGTCATGCCATACCCCAAGGCGGCGCTTCACGAGATCCAGGGCCTTGCGGGTCGTCCCCGGCAAGGGCTCCTCGCGCCCCATGAAACGCGCCAGCACAGTGCGGAGGTCGTGGATATAGCCGCAGCGGCGAGAGTCGATGAAGTCCAGCACGTCGAGCAGGCCACCGAAGATCATCTTCTTGCTGAACCCTTCCGGGCGGTTGGTGACATGCTGGCCCGACAGGGCGCGGAACACCCCATCTACCTTCTCGGCGAAGAACTCGGCCCGCTGCAACAGCAGTTGCTCCAGGGTGGCTCGAACCGTGGCCTCCTCGAACGCAGGGGCCTTGTGGCGGCGGATCTCGTCATTCCACTCATAGCGACGGTCAGCCGGCATCACGTCGAGCACATCAGTCAGCGCCAGCGTCCGCTGCCACATGTCTGCATCCAGCGCCCCCACGGCACCCTCGACATCGAACAGCCGTGATACCTGATGGCCGCCGAATCGGGAGAGGTCGTGCTGGTTCCCCTCCAGGAAGTAGCCCATGGCCGCGCTGTATCCCTCGCCAAGAACGAGGTTGGCCAGTCCCTCGATCTCCGCTTTCCTCGTCTGGCGCTCGCCCACGAGGCCGTCAATGAGGTCGGTGGAGACGGGGGCGAAGAACTCCCCGAGGTCGTCCAGGTATTCGGTGCTGGCGCGAGTGTCGATAGCTTCGTGAATCATGTAGGTGTCCTCCCTAGTAGCGCTCGTGCGCCAGCGCGGCGCCGTAGTGTTCCGCGATCAGGCCGTTGATCCGGTCAATGTGGTCGGGGCGCTTCAGCCAGAGGTGAAGGTTCCCGTTCGCAAACCAGCGACAAACCAGCCACTCCGTTTCCATCTCCCCCGCCCGGTCGCCATCGCCCATCAAGGCGGCATGGCGCTGCTCTTGCAGGCGGTGGGCCAACCGCTGTTCATGGGGCACTTGGGAAGGCTCCAGGCCCTCCAGCACCAGCAAGATGCGCTCCAGGTCATCCACGCGCTCCCTGGCGCTCCCGAAACTGCGCCAGCCGCCGTGCTCACTGAACGCTTGCTCGACCACCAGCCGCCGCTTGACCTTGAACGCACTGTGGCTGCGATACCGCTTGCAGAGGCTCTGGAACAGCTCGACCACCCCGCGCCGGAATACCTCATGGCGTGTCTCGAACAGGGCCACAAAGGTCGATTGCACGTTCTCCCGGCTCAACGGCAGAGGGTCATCATTGAGCTGGCGCTGCACCTCCTGCTTGTCCTGGGCGGTCATCACGTCACCCAGGCCGGAGCTATCGAGCAACCAGCGCCAGCCATTGGCATCGAAGGTCTGCCGCGCCTCGTTGGCGAGCCGGTCACAGAACGCCTCGGGGCGAACGCTGAGATCGTGCCAGGTCAGGTGCCGGAGCATGGAAGCAAACCGGAAGCTGCTGATGGGCATGAGGGAGGCGGCCTCGGCCAGTTGCGCCGCTGCACCCTGCACCAGCGCCAGCGCCTTTTCTCGACGCGCCAGCAGATCATCCATGGCGCCCAGGGCGGGGGACGGGAGCTGCGTCGTGTCTTGCTGCATCGGTAGCGGCCTCGCTGCGTTGTCGGTACGATGTAAACAGATTACGACACTAAAAGTATTTACATCAAGCATTTTTAGCGTGCAATGCACACTTTTAAGGAGGGCGCGTGGAAGATCGGGACATCAGCAAGGGGCAGCTCTATGCAGCTCTGGCGAGGCTAAGGCTTCGCGGAAGGGCTTGTGATGCTGCCGTTGAAGTGATCGAAGGAGTGTGCGCTACCTATGCCGAGGCCGCGCAACGCCACGGCATCAGCCGGGCGGCTGTCTCACAAGCCGCCAAGCGGATTCGGGCCGAGGTCGATCGAGCCTTCGTCACGGTCGAGGTCAGATTGCCGCACGACTGCGCGAGCGAGCTGGAGGCGTGGGTCAACGCCAAAGGGGGCAGCGTGTCGCCCAGCGACAAACCAGGCTGAGGATGCTGGGCACTGGGAGCCATGGCGGCTGGCGCACTATGGATGCCGATAGCCATGCTGGCGCAGGCCAGCCCAGCGTCACAGAGCGAGCAGCCTCTAGCGCATGACGATTCTCGCGCCCTGGAGGGACAAGCCCGAGGCGTCGTCCTTCAGGCGTCCCGTCAGGCAGAGCAGCGGCAAGCTGAGGAGAAGCGAGGGTGGCTGGCGGCTCAGGAGCGCCGACTTCAGGCAGCACCGCCAGCAGAAGGGAGGCTCAACGGTATCATCGTGCCCGAGGACAACGGGCGCGACCCTGGAAGGTGATGGCTATGGGGCCTTGCGCTGCTGTGCGATCTGGTCTGCGGCGTCCATGATCTCGCCAGCGGTGAAGTACATTTCCTTGGCCGAGGCCCCCAGATAGCCGATTGGCTTGGGGAGGTGAACACCGTACAGCGGCTGGTCGTGACGCACCGCTTCCTTCAGCTCCGCAACCCGCACATTGAGGATGCGGGCTGCGTTGGCTACGCCAATCCTTGTCGAACGAAAGTCGGCCATGCCGTTATCCCCTCCTCGGTAGTCGAGCCTGACGTGATCAGGCCGCAGGATGCCGAGCGGCATGGCGTGTGGCAAGTCACAGCGAGGCTTCGTTGCCACCCCTGACGGCGGGCCGGTAGCGGCTCAGTACGTCCTCCAGGTCATCGGGGATTTCCAGGCACGAGCGAAGATCGCATTGGGCGTGGATCAGCAGCGCCAGCTTCGGCGTCCACTCCGGCAGCCCAAGGTGGCCGATGTACTCCTCTGCCACCGGGCCAGCCAGGAACTCAGCCGCCGAATACTGGTGCTTGAGGTTGTCGCTCTTCAGGTCATCAATGGCCTTCAGGAATACCTGAGAGAGTAGCTGGCGCTCGGGCAGGGTTTCCTGTCCTCTAGGAGCGCCAACGGCAACATGGTGGCCGGGGATCAACACACTGGCGAGGGTCGAAGTGAGGTTTTCCATGGTCTTGCTACTCCCCTCCCGCGGTGGACGCCTTGTTGCTCACGGAACCGTCGATCGCGGCCATCACGTCCATGGGGCGCGATACGCGATCGAAACGGGCCTCACTGGTGCCTGTGCCAGCGGCGGACATTTCCACGGTGCCATAGCCCAGCAGCCGCCCCATGATGGTCTGGTTCACCTCCGTTGAGCGGATGTGATGGATGTGAAGCGGTGTCACGCGCCGAGCGATGATCCCATGGCGCTCAATGACGCGATCCGGCTCGATGACGTACTTGTGAGCCAGCCGCTGGTAGGCCACGTTCAGCAGCCCCCAGGCGGCTACCCCCATCCCGGCCCAGGTAAGGGCGGCTGTCAGCGGCGCGGCGGGGTTCACCCCGGCCAACGTGAATGGGGCGTCGGGGGCAGCATACAGCGCCGCCCCAACGGGGATGAGCAGCCAGTAGCCCAGCAAGGCACGGTGGCTGACTCGATAGGTGATGCTCGTACTCATCGAACTATGCTCCGGCTTGGGCCACCTCCGCTTTTTCAAGCCGGTGGCGCAGTTGTGAATGAACCGTCTCAACGTGGAACAGCTCAATTTGGTCGTCAGGCCAGCGGATCAGCACGAAGCCATCGCGCAACAGGTGTGTGAGAGGGGTAGGGCCACGAATGACGGGGGAGGGGGTGCTGTCGATGCAGCGCAGCTCCCAGCGGCGAGTCGAGCGGTCATAGAGGAGCGCGGCGTTTTCCTCGCCGCCAGGCCACTCAAGGTTGCAGTCGCGGGCAAGACGCCTGACTAACTGCCGGGCCTGGCGGGTACTACGCTCGCTCATACACGACCTCCAGCCCCCAGACTCGCTCAACCGCGCTTTCGATCTCCTGCCTCACGCGATCCATCGTCAGTAATCGCGCTCCCTCCTGGTCGATCCCCAGCACGAGTTTCCCGTTGCGTTCCTGCATTGAGGCCCGTCCCACAACGAGCCTCGACAGCAGGGAAAGGTCGGCTTCTGCCTCCTGAATCAACGTGTCAGAGTCCATTATAAAGCCTTATCTATACAATACGACGTTTTTTAGTTAAGTCCACCCGGCGCATCGGCGGTCGCCTTGCCAGGCCATGCGGTTGCGGTATCAGACCAACGCCTTTGCGGTACACTCGCTTTAGCGATTTCGCATGCGAAATCCTGACCCGAGGCAAGCATACTGATACGCAAATGATGCCGCATCGGCTTGAGCTGTAAACCGTCGTATTGTATAATTACAAGTATCGAGCAACATTGCTCGGGATCACAACCAAGGGAGAGAAGAAAATGATGATCAAGCGCACATTCCAAGGTCTGGCTGCCACTTCCCTGCTCGTTCTGGCGACAGGCTGTGCCGTTCCGCAAAGCGCAGGACACCTCCAGGGGGCCGCAGCCAATGCCATCGGCGGCGTTGCCGACGCCATCAGCGGTCGCGGCTCCAATAGCGCCAGTGCCGCAGGCGCACGGGCAGCGGGACAAATGGGCGGCGTTCGCGGCCTGGTCAATGGCGGCAGCGCGGGCATGAGCGGTGCCGCCTACGGCGCGGCTGGCGCAACGGCGCTGGGCGTGGTCGATAAGGGGATGCGCGGGGCTTTCGCCGCCATGCAAGGTGATCCCGAGGTAGGGTTCGAGGACGTAGCCAACATGCAGCAGAATGTCACCAAGAGCGATCCGTATGTGGACGCCGAAGGTCGCACCTGCATCGACTACCAGATCAGCGTCACAGGCGGCCCCGAGGACAGCGAGCAGAACGTCACCACTTGCCAGAACGCAAAGGGTGATTGGGAGAAAGTCTGATCGAGCAAGGGGCCGCGTCCAGCGCGGCCCCCAACTGAAAGGAGAGCATCATGGGCGATGACACCCTCAACACCTCACGTTTCACCAAGCCTGCCCTGGAGATGACCCGGCTTGAGGCATACACGATGGTCGCCATGCACGCGATCCTGCTTGGCGAGGGAGGGGGGCAGCTCAGCCCCGAGGAAGTTGGAGAGAACGCGGCTGCCATGGCCGAGGCATCCCTATCGGCTGCCTCTGACACCCTGGATGATCAGCCGGATGAAGCTGCCACTCCGGCACAATAAGAGGGGTGAGTCGTCGCCCCATGAATGACCCGACCCGACCGGGCAGCCTCAACACTGAGGTTGCCCGGTTTTTTTCTGCTGTCAGTGTTCCTTCTCGCGCTCCCGGTCTATCCACGCATTGGCGAGCTGAATCTGGTCTTGGAAAGGGTACATCAGCGGTGCATTAGGCTCGTAGACCCCTTCCGCTACGGCTGCCTCCAGGTGCCGATGGGCCTTCTCGTAGCCTGGAACGTGCAGGCGCTTGATCATTTCCAGCACCTCCTCCCGGTCTGAAAAACGGCCATCTGACACCATTTGCAGGAGCTGCATCAGCCCATCAGGCGAGAGGAAGAACGGCAGCTCAAGATCCTTTACCGAGCTTCTGGAGCGGGCAAATTCTTCCCTACCGTCATACTGGCAACCCCCAGGCCGCGGCGATGCAGGGCGATGATGAACAAGCCGCAGCCCGTATTCACGATCGCTGTCGTGCTCATACAGCCACTCTACCCAGCCGTCCTTAGCCTCAGTGATGCGACCTCCGCATGTGTCACACGTCCACTCTGACATGCCTGCCTCTCTGATCCGGGAAATGACACATCGAGCGTGCCACACATCACATCCTTCGACATAGCAATAACCGCACCCAGAAGGCCGGGGCGATTTCGCATGCGAAATTCGATCTTCCCCCCCTGAGTGACGGTCACGCCCCTACCCATGCTGTGACACCGGCTCTCCTTTGGCCGGGGCCGACGCCTCGGTCTCTTGGAATAGTCCTATATCTGGGACTATAATAGAACCACATCCATTCGGCGGGACAGGTGAACGCATGACATCTCCATTGGCTCTTGCCCCCATCAATCAGGCCCAGCGCATGGTGACACTGAGGACTTTCCACCTCCCGGAAGAGGAGGCGGAAACCGTGGCCATCCTGCTGGCTAATCGCGCGATCACAGGGGCAAGCGCCCATCGAGAATGGTTCGTCATATCCGCCGACTTTCCACGGGACTGCGCGGCGCATTACCCGAGTGAGGCCGCTCATGTCGATCTGCCGGTGTTGTGCGCCCTCGCCAAGGAAGCGCGCAGCGCTGGCCTTCGGTGGCTCATGCTCGACCCCGATGCCCGCCCTGTCCCCGGACTTCCCATCCATGACTGGAAAGCCACGTTTTGCAGCGAGGCTGCTGCGTAACTCTGCATCACGGAGCGATCTCATGACCGATCACAACCAGAACATTCCGCTGCGAGGCCGCAAGGCCTCCCACGAGCACCCGCAATTCCCCCGCCAGGACTGGCAGCTCGAATATCAGAACGGCGACACACAGCTCTCCTACTGGGACTGGGTTGCCAAGGTTCGCGAGGAAACACGGAGCCTCCGTCACCATGCTGGCGCTTGAACAAGCTCCCTCGGCGAATTGTGCCGAGGCACCCCCGTCCCTCATGAGCATCCTGGAACGCCTGCTGGGTGAGCTGACCCCGCAAGGGATCGGAAAGCTGGTCAACGGATCGCTCGAGCGCGTCACCCTCGGAACAGGTAGGCAGCAGCGGCAACCAGTCAGCCTCGAGGAGCTGGTGGGCGCCCTCGGGCAGCAGCGCAAAGGCACGCTGACCCTCACCACCGAATCGGGTGAGACAGCCTCGCTGACCGTCGAGCCCGGCCGGCGCCTCCCCATCACCTCCATGCAGGCCTCCTGCTCGTCGGTCCTCCTCTCGGTGGTCGACGCCTGGGAGGCCTGCTGCTGGGACGCGGCGTGACCACGTTTCCATGCTTTCCAGGCCTTTCCATGCCCGGTGGTCACGCGCCCTGGATAGCTGGAAAGGCCTGCCGAGCCCCATGGGCTCGGCCTTTCCATCAACCTGACGTAAGGAATGACCCATGACGATGAAGACCGATGCAGCCCGCCGTGAACTGAGCCTGCATACCCTGTTCGACCACCTGGAGCCCGCCCAGCAACAGCAAGCGATCGATCGACTCCTCGACGGTGAGAGCTGGGACAGTGTTGCCAAGCGAGTGAACCAGTGGGTGGAAGAGGCGGACTGGGAAGCCAGCGCCATGGCCCAAAGCCAATGAGCCAGTTGAACGCCTAAGGAGGCCTTTCCACATGAGCACGAGCCGCGTCCTGGACAAGATCCAGAAGTGCATGAACCTCGCCAGCAGCGACAACCCGGCAGAGGCAGCTGCCGCGCTGCGCCAGGCCCAGAAGCTGATGGAGAAGCACAACCTGACCGCTTCAGACCTGTCGTTGCACACCGTCAGCGAGGCCGAGGCGCGGGGCGCGTCTCGTGCGAAGTCACTGCCCGCCTGGGTGGTGTTTCTGAGAAGCACCATCGGCGAGGTGTTCGGCGTGCAAGTCATGAACCGCTACCAGAAGCTCGGTGGCGTCTGGCAGAACTGGGCCGTCTTCGTCGGCATCGGCGAGAAGCCCCAGGCAGCCCAATACTGCTATGAGGTGCTGTTCCGCCAGATCAGCGCCGACCGCAACCGCTACAGGAAGGAGCTGCACCCGCGCATGGCGCCCCGTCGGAAAAGCCGCCATTGCGACCTGTTCTGCGAGTCCTGGGTGCAAGCCGTGCGCTCCAAGGTGGAGGCCATCGCGATCAGCGAGCAGGACCGCGACGTGATCGAGCGCTTCAAGGAGAAGACCTACGGTGAGCTGGAAAAGGCCGAGTGGCGCGAGCAGCCCCCAGCCAGCAGCGAGCAGGAGATCCATGCGATCCGCTCGGGACGCGAGGCAGGCAAGGCCGCGCAGCTCTTCCGCGGCGTTGGGACGCAACCGGCCCCGGCACAGATCCACCTCGAGGAGGGCGCTCTGTAGGGCGCCTGGAGAAGCCGCGACCATGAACGACGCTATGCAGCGACTGCGGCGGAAGCTGCAAGGTGCCAAGACGCACGCACCCAGCAGCACCTACGACGATGACCTCGAGCAGCAGCAGGCCATGCTGGAGATATACCCGGTGTCGCGCTGCAACTCGTGCGGCAACGTCGCCTACCCATTGAGCTGCTACTGCACCAATCCAGGCTGCGCTGACTACGCTCGGCGTGACCATCCGCTCCTCGGCAATGTGACCCTTGGCCATATCAACTTCCAGGGCCAGTGGCTCACGCCGGGCGAACACTTCTGCTGGATCGACCAGCACAAACCATCACAGGGATAGGACACTACCTATGTCACGACACGGCTTCTTCAAGGTGCTACACGACCCCACCGAGGCCCAGGAAGACCTCACCGACCTCGTAGGGTACGACCTCTATGACTGGCTCAGCCATGGCGTGGCCGGCTACGACGAGGCCATGGGGACGTTCTTCTTCAACCTCGAGGGCAGCTGGATCTTCGGGATAGAGGGCGAGGAGATACCGACCATCGGCATGCTGCAAGCCATCCTCTCGGCCATCTTCCGGGGCGCAGAGCTGCCCTTCAACCAGGAAGGCCTGAGGGCGATCGCAGAAGAGGTCGAGGGCTCTCCTGCCGTGCTCACGCCGGCAGAGGCCGCGGACCTGTCCAACAGTGTCTCGACATCGTATCTTGAGGAGCGGGTCGCGTTGGCCAACTACTTCCGCGGTGAGCCCGAGGCGGCCACCCTGAGGAGCGATGCTGAGGACGCGGCCTCGGTCCCCGAGGCGGCGCCGGAACCCGCTGAAGCGTCGGGTGAGCCCAAGCGAGGCTTTCTGAGCAAGGCCCTACATTCCCTCTTCACGAACCGATAATCCCTGATGCCCAAGCCCTCCAACCTCATAGACTCCTGGCTCCACGTCGCCACCGCTGGCGGCACGCACCCCAAGTCGGAGGCCCTGGCCCAGCTCAACCGCGACCTGGGCACCAAGTACCGTCCGAACAGGCTCTATGAATGGCGGGCTGGCACCTTTCCGGTGCCGTCTCATGTGCAGGCCTACATGCTGCATGCCGCGCTCAGCTGGATCATCCAGGAGGAGGGCGGCAACGTGCCAGAGGATGACGCTGGATTCACCGACAGGGTGCTTCAGCGCATGCTCCCCCCGCCAAGGGCGAAGTAGCGCCTTCCGCTTCGTCTCAGCCCATTCTCACGCTGGGCAGCTCATCCCATGAGGTCAGAAACCGCGGCGTCTGCCGTGCATGCCGCTGGCGCCAGCGCTCATCCTGACGGCGGCCCCCAAGCGTCACCGTGCCCCGGCCGAACTCGCGGTTGAGGGCATCCATCACGCCCATCACCTTCGCCGACTGCTGGCGCTCGGCTTCCGTCTGTTGACCCTCGAGCCAATCGAGCTGCATGCCTTCACGATCCACGAGGTCGACCATCATGACGCCTGCCTTGGCATAGAGCAGTCCTGGCCGGTAGATGGCCTCCAGGGCACGTTGTGCCGCAGCGACGATGAGCCGGCTGTCATCGGTCGGCCGCGGCAAGGTGAGGGTCAGGCTGGGAAAGTCCTGGGGGAGGTCGCTGCGAAAGCGAGGCGTCGACAGGAACACCATCACGGCCCGGGCCACGGACTGCTGGCGGCGCACCTTCTCGGCGCCAGCCTGCGCATGCGATCGAACCGCCTCGCGCAGATCCTCGAGGCGCCCGGTGGTGCTCCCGAACGTGCGGCTGGTCATGATGTTCTGGCGTTTCTGGTCGATGTCATCCAGGCGGATCACATCCTGGCCGCGCAGCTCCCATAGGGTCCGCTCGAGCACAATGCCAAAGCGTCTGCGGATCTCGCTGGGGTTGGCCTCGCGAAGATCCAGGGCGGCGTGGATACGCAGCCGCGCCAGCTTCTCGCCTGTCCGGCTCGCCACGCCCCACACATCCGTCACGGGCATGCGCCCCAAGTGAGTCCGGGTCGCCGGGTGGTCCGCCTCGAGGACGCAGACACCCCCATAGGCGGGTTGCTTCTTGGCGATGCCGGTGGCCACCTTGGCCCTATACTACAGAGCAGACTCTTTCTGACTGATGATGCTACAACACAGTCATCGGACACGTGCAGGTAGCATCAGTGCGCCTTCCCTGATGAGGTAACCTCTCTCATGCCGGTTTATCGGGTCCTACGTGCCGAAGGGGACTTTCCCTTTCATGTTGTGGATCGAGAAGGGTTGCCGCACCCAGAGCTGACCCTCTATGCCTGCATGTCCGTGCGTCACCATGCATCGCTGACGGCAAGAGCCTACACGAGGGAAGTGGTTTCCTTTGCTTCATGGGCGACAGATCATCCCGTCGTGATTCGACAGGGTTGGCAGTTGCTGGGGCCACCGGCTCAGGTGCGGGCACTGTTGGCTTTCTTTCTCGCTTCGGAAATGAAGTGCATCGTGGCGTTGGGTCGAGATCGCGGTGGATTCGAAACCCGTCGGATCGAACCGACTTGGCAGACTGGCCGGCGCCTAGAACGGCTCCTGGCGGCGCTGAGATCGTTCTACACGGTACTGCATGAGCACGGTCACTATCACCATGGCAATCCGATGGATGCCGACGGCGCCCGCCGTTACATCGAAGAGGAGCGCCGCCGGCAACTCCGAGCGTTTGTCGATGCCCATGGTCGAATGCCCATGCCTGCTGACAGCGGCGTAGACGGCGTTCGAGAGATACGCCTTTCCGCCAGTTATTTCCGGCTGAAGGGGAATCAATGGTTACCCGAGATACTGGATGAACCAGCCCTGATGAATAAGGTCATGTCAGCTGGTGAGCAGTGGGGGTGGACACTACGTGAAACCGCCTTGGTACGTATCCTCTTTGATAGCGGCTGCCGTGTGCACGAGGCTTGCCAACTCAGCGTGGCGGACTGGGTACAGAGTGGTTTTATGCGAGAGATGTTGGCGATCAGCAAGGGAAGTCATGGACGCCGAGTGAAAAGGCTGTTCATTACCGACCGCACGGCCAAGGTCTTGCGACGATATGTGGACGAGCAGCGTGCTCGGCTAGATCCCCGAGGATATGGGCTGTCGGAACTCGCTGAACTCCCTGTGGAAGCCCTTCACCGCATTCCACTGTTTCTGACTCGACGCGGCACATCAATGAACCCGGACCACTTCCGCCGCGACTATTGGGCACCGGCGCTAAACGCCGCGGGCCTACAAGTGCGTTGCCATCAGGTCCGCCACTGGTTCGTGACACAGGCGCTCAATGACATCCACCAGCGTGCCCGATCCGCCGAGGAACTGCAGAGCCTGCGTGGTGCCCTACGTGAGCTCATGGCCTGGACAAGCGACATGCTGCCAATCTATGACCAAGCTATCCGCCGGCATAACCTGCCGGAGTTGGCTCATCGCATTCATGCTCGCATCGAACGTGAGCACCGGCATGATCGCGCTCGCCGTTCCCAACCGGCTCCTCGTCCCGAGTCACTTACCGAGAGCCAGCAAATGTTAGATGAGATGCTGAAACCATGACGCCGCCGGCACGGCAACACCGCGTTGATCCGGAGCATCGACGGCTTACGATACGTGCCGATCTTGATCGCCGACGCGAGCTGGGTGTGGCATTCGTGAACCAGGAAATTATGGCGGTAACCGGCTACGATCGCAAGACGATCAGTGGCGTTACCCAGCATTATGTCCGTGAACTGGCAGCGGAGTTGTTGGACACGGCAGTCGAGAATAAAGAAGCTTATGCACGCTGGGTACGTGACTACCGCACCTTTCGCCCCTTTATTACGCGCACAACAAGTGGTCCGGTTCTGTTCCGACGCTTTGCGCGGCTGGTCATCGAACAGCTGCATCGCGAGAACGCGGTGATGACGGTGAACGCAGTTGAAGTCCTTACGGGAGGACGAAGACAGGTCCTCAATGAGGAGTTGGTTCTCTGGGAGCAGGAGACCGGTCATCAGGTAGCGCGCACGGTTGCCTGGAAATCTCTCGACACCTCCGGTACCACCGTCCTCGTGGGCGAAAATCATGCGCTGAATCGGCGCAATGAATCGATCAAGGCCGAACTGGACCGTCGTCGCCGGCTCGGCACTCCCTTCAAGCTGGCCGACATCAGTAGATGCTTAGGATTTAGCGTCGCCACCGTGTCGGGGTATTCGCGCCACTATGTGGCAACATTGGCCGATGAGCTCTTGAGCGCCCCAGTCGACAGTCGTGAGGCCTATGAGGGCTGGCGTCGGGACTTCAACACCTTTCGCTATTCCCTTCCCAATACGCGGCGTTCACGTGAAGTGCTTACGCGGCTCACACGTCTGACCATTGAGCACCTACATAGCGAGGGACATACGGTCGCCTACAGCGAGGTCCTGCGGATCTCCGAGCACAACGATCGTCACATTAAACAAGAAATCCGGCGTTGGGAAGAAGAAACGGGGCATCAGGCCAGGCCGCTGCGAGCATGGAAGGAGATCACGCTGGAGAGGGTGCTCGACAGGGTATCGCCGGCGCTCCATCACCTACCGTTGACCTTTCTGGAATCACCGACCATGGGACGGCCCTTCAATGAATCCCAACGACGGATGATTCACTCCATTTCGCAGCCGAAACTTCGGGATGTGGCATTCTTCGTCATGACCTTCGCCGATGGAAACCGGCCTAACGACATCACTTTCTTTTCCAACATGTCGCGCTATCTGAAACAGTTGAAGCTACCGGATATCGACGCACTTGACCCTGAGGTGTTTTACCAAAGATACCATGATGGTGAGGTGTTGCCGGAAGAAGGCTCCCCCAAACGCGGTCGGTTCCTGCAGACCTATTTTCGCCTGCTGCGCAAACAAGAGGATTACTTGCTTAGACTGACACCCGAGCAGCGCCGGGCCGTGGCGCCCTGGCAGCTCAGTGGATTGAAGGATGACCACTTCTGGCACCGCTCCACTATCCATCGAGACGTGAGAACCGACCAGAGGATGCGTCGCAAGGCAGCGACCGCCGTTGTACATGATCAATTCTATCTGCTTCGTGATGTGGCCGAGCGCCGAAGCATTCAGGTCGAGCGACTGCATACAGCCTTTCAGGACGCCATTGCCCATCATGAACGGGAAGGGGAAGCCCTGCCGATGTCATTCTCGATCACCGATGAAACGGTATCAACATCAGGCCGCACTCGACCGACACAGCAGCATTTCAGGCTCTGGGATTCCGCAACATTGCGTTCTGTGCATGAGCCCGTGGCAGAAGACTTCTATTATCATCAGGATCAGCGTCAGCGTATACGTGCGAAGGTAGGTAACCAGGCACGTTACTTCCTAAGCTATGAGGGTGGCCATGCTCGTGATGATGCCACTTTGATAGAGCCTTACTGGTTCATCGAGCTTTTGCAGGCCAATGTGCTTAAGTCTCAAGTTATCGATTCTGACTTTCTGAGGCATAACGGCTTCTCAAAGGCGGCTTTCCAACTCCCGCCACGATCAACTTGGGGTGTGTCTATATCCCATTGGCTGGAGCGAATCTCACGGGATCTTGACATAACCTTTATTCCACTGGAGGCACTCAGGCTAGCCGCTCTCGTCGGGCATGCGGCCATTCAGATCATGACCAAGACCGGGGCTCGCATGAACGAGTTCCTGCAGATAAGATTGAGTCAAGAGTACTTATCACGAGTGCTTCTCGCCAAAGATCGTGAAGCGATTGCTTTCCGCGCGATCCCCAAGGGACGCCAGGCAGAAGAGCCCTACTATATTGACGAGCGCTGCATGAGGGCACTACACGCCTGGTGGAAGTTCCAGCGTGAGCGAGGACAGTACCTGGAGACCATCCCGCCTACCAGAAGCTTGCGTCACAAACTTCGACCGGCGCCCTACTTATGGCAGCATGCCGGAAAGCATTTCAGTCATAAGGATGTCAATGCGACGATGTCCATCATGTTGCACGGCATCTCGTTGCAAACTGCTACCGGTGAAGCCGTGCGGGTCACTTCCCACCTGCTGCGCCACGGCTTTGCCACGGAAATGCGGGCGTTGAACACGCCCGTGGATGTGATCGCACTCCTCATGAAGCAGCGAGATGTGCGAGTGACCGAGTACTATTCCCAGCCGACGCCGGCCCGGCTAATGGAGTTGCAACAAAAGATCTTTGAAAGTCGTGTGGATCTGTCTCGTACCCATGTGCGATCCCCAGGACAGATCCGACGACAGGTCGAAGCCGCACAGGAGCAGGTGGGCGCACTGATACCGGTTATCGGTGGACGGTGCACCGTGGCCAGTCAGTGTCCCATCAAGTTCGCCTGCATTGGCTGTGCCGGGAATGCGCCCGACTGGCACAAGCGTGACCAAGTCATTGTCTACCGGCAGGCCTGTGCGCAGATGGCGGAGATGGCAGAAGCACAGAACCTGCCCGCCGAAGGGCGCAAGGCAAAGGAAGCCATGGCGAGCTGCGACGATGTATTGGCCGAGATGGAACTGCTGGAACAAGCTGATCAGGCGGCTGCCGATCCCGTCATACTGACCATCGGGAGGGAGGAGAGGTGACACCACAATCCCGTAAGGCGCGTCCAGAGGCTGCAATGGCCGGTTTGAAGCGCAGTCATCAGCAGCGACGCAATCGAAGCGTCACGATCGTGCGTCGAGCGATCAGTCGGTTGCAGGAGATCGGAAGTCCCGTGACGCTGGGACGAATTGCGAGAATATCGCGCGAACTCTCCGACACGGGAATGGGTATCTCCGAGTCCACTATTCTTCGAAATCCTGAATGCCATCAATTATACGAAGAAGCCGCCCAACCCGTTCGCCGGCGGCGTGCTGTTGGTCGGTCGCTTGCTCGCGAAGTGGAAAGTCCCACCGATGCGGAGCGGCGACGTATGCATTATTTGATGCGCCAAACCAAAGCTGAACTGGCCGTTCGAATTATCGCTGTTGAGCGGGAGCTGGCTTGCTCAGAAAAATCGAATGGAGTCCTTCGCGACCGGATCATCCAGGAAAAACTGGGTCTAAAGTCATCTTTTAAAGAAGATCTAGATATAACAGTTTAGAGCCTTCTAACTATCCAGGAAGTGTTGGGAAATGATGAAACTTCATGCTTTTTCTCAACGCGATGTTACGCACTATTTTATCAGCCTAGTCGGCACCCAGCGCAGAAAGGCCACCATCCCGAGCAGTTCCACCAGCGACTGCAAAACGATCACAACGACCGCTGCGCTCCAGGCCTCAGGCAAGGAGAGTGCCAGTGGCAGCATGACGAAGGAGTTGCGTGTGCCGAGACTGAAGGTGAGCGTGCGGCCCGTGGCAGCAGGAAGCCGGAACACCTGGCTCAACAGCTTGCCGAGGGCCGCCGCGACCATCAGGTAGAGCACGAAAACCGCTACAACCCGCCACAGTAGCATGCCGCTGTCGACCACCAGGCTAACCTGGGAACCGGCAATCAGGAACACCACCAGTGCCAGCAGGGGGATGGGGAGCCAGCCCATCCCATCGACGGCTTCCTCGATGACGATGTGTCGCTCGGCAACCCGTTCGGTCAGCCAGGCCAGTATTAGGGGGGTGACAATCAGGCCTGAGAAGGCCGCCAGCAGGTGGCTGTCGGCTGTCAGTTCGATGGCCAGATCGCCAATCAACCACCAGACATACAGCGGCAGCATCACCAGTTGAACCAGCAGCAGCAACGGGGCGGCTGCAATCGCCCGCGCACTATCTCCTCTACCCAGATGGGCAAAACTGATAAACCAATCCGTGCAGGGGACCAACAGTACCAGGAGCACGCCGAGTCGAATGGCAGGCTGTTCTGGCAACAGCAGCGACAAGGCAGCAACGGCCAGCGGAACCAGCAGAAAATTGCCCACCATTAGCGCCATCATGAATCGCCGGTCGCGAAATGCCCGGGTCAGATGAAGCAGGGGCACCTGGGTGAAGGTGGTATAGAGCAGCACGCCAAGCAGTGGCCAGAGCCATATCTCCCAACGCTGGGTCGTATCCGGCGATCCCCAGCCGATCGCCAGGCCAGCCAGGATCGCGGTGAGATAGATCCAGACCTGATGCTGCTCCAGTGTGGCGCGCATGATGTGAACGGTAGCCTCGTCGCGGACTGAGCTGCTGCAGAAGAGAGCCAGTCACCCTAGGCCTCGCCGGTCAGCCTTTCAAGGTCGGCAACCACGGCCTCCATGGGGTCGCTGTCGCGGATCAGCAGGCGCGCCTCTCCCTGCGCATTGAAGGCGAAGACAGCGCTGGAGTGCGACACATCATAGTTGCCTTCGCTGTCTTCTTCGCCATATCCGTAGGTCACCCGATAGCGGCGTGTCAGCTTATCGAGTGCCGCTTTATCCCCCGTGAGGCCGACGAACTGGGGGCCGAAGGCGTCGGTGTAGCTATCCAGAGTCTCGGCGTCATCGCGGCGAGGATCCACCGAGACGAAGAGCACCTGGATTTCATCGCGCGCGGTCTCATCCATGCGTTGGGTGGCCGCGTCGAGACGCGATAGGGTGGTCGGACAGACATCGGGGCAATGGGTGAAGCCGAAGAACAGCAGCGTCGTCTTGCCGAGGAACTGATCGGCGCTCACCGTATTCCCGTTCTCGTCGATGAGTTCGAACGCCAGGGAAGGCATCAGCCCCGAGATATCCTTGGTCTGCCAGTCTGGATCGCTGCAGCCTGCAATCCATAACGTCACGAATAGTGCCATGATGCATCGGCGCATCCTGCTCCCCTACTGTGCTGTCGGCGCCACGGCGCGGAACGTGACACGCTGTCGCTGATTGCCGGCGAAATGAAGATTCACCTCGACGTCGTCACCAACGGCGAGGGGGCGAGCCCGCTTCATGAGCATGAGATGGTAGCCACCCGGAGCGAATTCGACCTGCTCCCCCGCCGCCAGCTCCAGCTGGGCGACGGGCTCCATGCTGGTGACGCCATCCTGATTGACACTGCGGTGCATCATGACATTACCGAAAGCGGGGCTATCCGCTCCTGTCAGGGTGACGCCCTTTTCGCTGGTATTGATGAGGGTGAAATAGCCTGCCGCGGGCAGGTCCCCGGGCAGGAGCCTAAGACGCGCCTCGCTGACCTCCAGTTCGGCAGCCGCCAGCGTGCCGGACGTCGCGATCAGCAGCAGGAAGGTCGAGCACCAGCGTTTCGCTAGTCGCGTCAGACTAGGGTGTGGCGTGAGAGACATCAGCGGCATCCTCCTTGCGGGCATCACGGAACAGAAAGCTGAGAATGATCAGAACCCCGATGGCACTCATCATCGTGGCCGGCACCCAAGTCAACAGGCCACCGAGGAGCTGGTCAGTCAGAGGGTCCAGCGGCCAGGCGCGCCCGCACACCTCATAGACATCGAAAATGACATTCTTGCTAAAGACGATATAGGCCCCCAGCACGATCTGCGGCGGAATCACCGCCAACAGGATGGCGATGCGCTTGCCGTAGCCGAGGCCGCCCTGCTGCGGCGTGCGGCGATCCAGGATCAACCACCAGAAAAGCAACCCATCCAGCGCCATGCTCCAGTTCATCACTTGATACAGGTCGGTACTCAGCATCGCATCGAAGTGGACCTCGGGAACCAACCAGAAATAGATCAGCCCGACGAACAGTACGGGAGCGATCAGTGGATGCTGAAGCGTCCGGTATACGGGGCGCAGCAGGCGCGCGATCGGCCTCCATCCTGAGAAGTGCCTGATTCGGATCGGCAAGCCGTCTGCCAGTACCGGCAGGGGGGCGGCCAGGGCAATCAGGAAGGGACCGGCGTGATGCAGTACCAGATGCTGTGCCCGGTGGGTAAAGAACATGTACTGGGCGAGGTAGTCGTAATGGGTCTGGGTGACGCCATAGATGGTGGCGACACCCAGCAGGTAGGCAAGGACTCGACCTGCGCCGGTGGCCTCGCCTCGCCGTCGGCGCTGCCGGAGGCCACGCAGGTAGAGCACGATGGCCAGCAGGCAGGCCCCCGACCAGGCCAGCGAGAACTCCCACGGCAGCAAGTAGCCCAGAGCAACGTCGAGGTCGATAGCCCGTCCCTCCCCAGAATCGGCATGCCAACGATGAGACTAGGAGCCCACCGCGCCATGCGGCAAGGTGGGACAATAAACGCAGATGAAGCCAGAGCCCGCACCTCGGTGCCTGGGAGGCGAGGAAGGCCGCGCCCCAAGGCAGGGCACCAGTTCAGTGGTTGGGTATACTGCCAACGCACCGCCAGTGCTCCTGCAGAGGGCGATAGATCCTGTATCAGCCACGCCTGAAGTCAGCGTCACGAGACTGACAGGACCCGCCATGTTGTCGTCGTCATGGCCTGCGCAGCGCAATTTCTGCGTAGATACCCTGGTAGTCAGGGTCAGGTGTTTTATCCGGCTCCGGCATGGGATTCAGGGCTACCATGCGACCGCTGGGGTCATCCAACAGGCCACGAAGCTGTTCGTAATCGAAGTTCCAGCCCTCGGCCTTGCGCTGGTTGAGGCGTGTGACGGTCTCTACCAACGTGGACATGCTGTGCCCCTCCCCCTCAAGGGGCGGGAATGCCTGAACCAGCGGTTGCCCTTCATGCCAGCCGATCTTGATGGGCTGGTTGACGATTCGGACCTGGGTGCCGGCGGGCACGCGGTCGAAGATCGACTCGATGTCCCCAGGGAACATGCGAATACAGCCACGACTGGCACGCATGCCGATACCATCCGGCTGGTTGGTCCCATGGATCAAGTAGCCATCGAAACCCAGGATAATGGCATGGTCTCCCAGCGGATTGTCCGGGCCTGGTGGCACCACGCTGGGCGCCTCTTCACCGCGTGCCCTGGCTTCGCGCTGAACCGACTCGGGTGGGTACCAGGCGGGGTTCTTGATGTTCATGGTGGTCTTGGTCACACCGAGGGGGGTATCGAAGCCCTCGCGACCGATGCCGATAGGATAGGTCTCGACACGTGATGTCTCGTCGTCATCCACCTCGGGATAGTAATAAAGGCGCAGCTCGGCGATGTTGATGACGATACCAGTGCGCTCTGCGGCGGGCAGGATGAAGCGCCCGGGTATGGTCACCTCGGTACCCTCGCCGGGAATCCAGATGCTCACGTCCGGGTTGGCGCGCACGATCTCCCTGTACCCCAGGTTGTGTCGCCTGGCGATATCGAGCAGGGTTTCTTCTCGATCCTCCACCGTTATGCGGTAGGTGTCGCCGATCACATTGCCTTTTTCAGGCAGCGGATAGTGGCCGAGTGGCCACTTGTTCTCCTCCTGGGCCTGAGCAACGCCGATGAGCGCGAGCCAGCCTGCCAGCACTCCCATCAGCGTGCGTGTCCGGAGTTGCCACCCTGGAGATTTCCTCGCTGTGCCAGAGTGGGATTCGGATAACGTCATCATTCTCTCCCTTTTCGGCTGGACCCTTATCATCCAGACCGACGTGTGTTGAATCGCCATCCAGGCAGCACCAGTAAGCCGGCCAACAGCCAGGTCGGCCAGCTACCGGTTCGGGTGAACGGCGTGTTTCCCACCATGGGCATCACCTCGCCGCGAAGGCTCGTCGCCTGGAACTGTGGTGCGCGGGCCGTGACACGGCCCTGAGGATCGACGATGGCGGTCACACCATTGCTGGTGGCGCGGATCAGGTACCGGCCGTTCTCCAGCGCACGCAGGCGGGCCATCTGCAGATGCTGCAGGGGGCCGATGGAGCGGCCGAACCAGGTGTCGTTGGAGACCGTCAGCAACAGCTCGGCATCGCGCGCCTGCTCGGCGACACGATCGGCATAGATGATCTCGTAGCAGATGGCGTTACCGATGGTGGTTCCGGCGGCGTGGATCGGCCCCTGAGCCTCGGCCCCGGGGGTCATGACCGGCATGGGCAAGTCGAAGAAGGCGATGGTGTCGGCGAGCAGGCGCTTCAGCGGCAGGTACTCGCCGAAAGGCACCAGACGCACCTTACGATACTGGCCCTCGGCGTTACCCAGGCCGATCACGCCGTTGTAGTTGTCGCCGCCGTCGCGCTGCAGGATGCCGGTAAGCAAGGCGGTGTCGGGCGACAGGTTGGACTGTACCCGCTCCAGTATGGGCCGCGCGTTCTCCTCGAACATCGGCAGGGCGGCCTCGGGCCAGACCATCAGGTCGAGGTCGTCGGGCTGCTTCCGTGTTAACGACGTGTAGATGTTGACCGCCTCGCGCTGGCCTTCGGGCTTCCACTTGATCGACTGAGCCAGGTTGCCCTGCAGCAGGGCGACCCGCAGCGGCTCGCCTGCCGGCGAGGTCCACTGGGACGGCAGGGCCAAGGGAGTCAGCCAGAGAGCGGCGATGGGCGCCGCGGCCCACCAGCGGCGGCGCAGGAGCTCCACGCCCAGGGTGCCGGTCAGGGCGGTGATCAGCGACAGCAGATAGACGCCGCCCACCGGGGCCCAGGCCGCCAGCGGCGAGTCCACTTGGGACGTGCCCAGCAGCAGCCAGGGAAACCCGGTAAACAGCCAGGTGCGCAGCCATTCGCTCACTACCCAGAGGCCGGCGAAGCTGAGGAAGGCCAACCGCGGACTCGTGACGCGGCGATAGAGCCAGAAAGGCACGGCGAAGAACAGCGCCAGGCTGGCCACGAATAGGCCGGTGAGGAAGAGCGCCAGTGGCGCCCCCGTATAGCCGTAGTCGTGGATTGCGACAAAGACCCAGGAGGTGCCGGAGCCGAACAGGCCCACGCCATAGCACCAGCCGCGGAGGGCGGCCTGAGCGGGTGTCAGGGCATGAATGCCGACATAGACCAGGGCCACCGCCACCGGGCCCAGCCACCACAGCGTGAAGGGCGCGGCGCTAAGGGTGGTCAATCCTCCGGCGGTCAGGGCCAGCAAACAGCCGAGGACCGGAGAAAGCCGTCCGACAGGCGTCATGTCCCGGACTGGCTGGTTCTGTGCATCCATGCCGTCACTCGGACAATCTGGGGGAGGGGAGCTCATGCAAAGCCGCCATCGCAAAGGCGATGACCCCCAGGAACAGGGCGATATCCGCCAGGTTGAAGGCGGGCCAGTGCCACTCTCGCCAGTAGATGTCCAGGTAGTCCACCACGTACCCTCGCGCCAGGCGGTCGATGCCATTACCCAGCGCGCCACCCAGTATCAAGCTGTACCCCAGCGCCTCCAGGCGGGGCCTGGGCCTGCACAACAGGAACGTCAGCACGATAGCCGCCATTCCTGTCAGGCACAGGAAGAGGTAGCGCTGCCAGCCACCTGAGTCGGCGAGGAAGCTGAAGGCTGCCCCCGTGTTCCACCAGTGACCCCAGTTTAAGAATGGGGTCAGCGGGATGGCCTGGCCATACGGCATCAGCACTTGCACCAGCCCCTTGATGGCCTGGTCGGCCAGGCCGACCAGGCCCGCCAGTGCCAACCAGTACCGACTCTGCGGCACCATCGCTATCCCCTTCGTTGTCATGTCGTGGCTGCCTGATAGCGCGGGCTTGCCGAGCCAGTCGTGGCATTGCCTGGCGAGAAGCGATAGCCCAGCAGCCGCATGGCGTTCAAGGTCACCAGCACGGTGGCGCCGGTATCCGCCATCACCGCGATCCACATGCCGGTGATGCCCAATGCCGTGGTCACCAGGAAGATGGCCTTCAGGCCCAGCGCCAGGGCGACGTTGGTCTTGACGTTGCGCAGCGTGGCCCGGGACAGGTCGATCAGCTCGGCGATGCCACCGACGCGGTTCTTGAGCAGCGCCGCATCCGCCGTTTCCAGTGCCACGTCGGTGCCGCCGCCCATGGCGATGCCCACATCGGCTGCCGCCAATGCCGGGGCATCGTTGATGCCGTCACCTACCTTGCCGACGGGGCCTCGGCCGTCGGCCTGCCAGTCACGAACACGCTGCGCCTTGTCCTCGGGCATCAGCTCGCCATGCGCCTCGATGCCCAGGCTGTCACCGATGGCAGCGGCGGTACGCGCATTGTCACCGCTGAGCATCACTGCCTGCACGCCCAGGCGTGACAGCGCCGTTAGCCCCTCCCGGGCGTCCTCACGCGGCTCATCGCGTACGGCGATCAGCCCCAGGGGACGCTCGTTCTCGACCAGCAGGGCGAGACTCTTGCCGGCATGTTCCAGCTCGGCGATTCGGGCACGCAGACCGTCATCGAGAGAGGTCGGCGCTGTCAGGTGCCGAGGGGCGACCAGGCTCAGCTCTCGGTCCTCGATCCAACCGGCGACGCCACGCCCCGAAAGGGCGCGGTTACCGTTCGTCTGGGGGATGGAAAGGCCCAGTTTCTGTGCATGCGAGAAGATGGCCGTCGCGATGGGATGGCTAGAATCACGTTCCATCGCCGCTGCCAGTCTCAGGATCTCGTTTTCGCCCTGGCCGGTAGCCCAGTCTTCCACGTCGGTGACCTGGGGAGTGCCGGCGGTGAGGGTGCCGGTCTTGTCCAACGCCACCGTGCGCAACTTGCCCAGCTGTTCGAGTACCGCGCCGCCCTTGATCAGCAGGCCCCGCCGGGCGCCCGCCGAGAGGCCGGCAGCGATCGCCGCGGGGGTCGAGATCACCAGGGCACAGGGGCAGGCGATCAACAGCAGGGCCAGGGCGCGATAGACCGATTCCGACCAGGCCATGGTCGAGACCAGCGGCGGCACCACCGCCATCAGCAGGGCGAGCCCCACCACCGCCGGCATGTAGTAGAAAGCGAAGCGATCGATGAAACGGGCCACCGGTGCCTTGGCGGCCTGGGCCTCCTCCACCAGGCGGATGACCCGCGCGATGGTGTTGTCCTCGGCGCCGCGGGTTACCTCCACCTCCAGGGTGGCATCGAGGTTGACCGTGCCGGCGAAGACGTCGTCACCCGGGGCACGCGAGCGGGGCACCGACTCTCCGTTGATCGGTGACTCATCCAGATCGGACTCGCCGGCCAGGATGCGTCCATCGCAGGGCACACGGTCGCCCGGCCTTACCAGTACCCGCTGGCCAGGCGTGAGCGTAGCGGCCGAGACCTCCCGGGCATCCCCATTCTCCATCAATCTCGCGGTAGACGGCGTCAGGTCGGCCAACGCCGAGATGCTGCGGCGTGCCCGTGAGGCGGCCACGCCCTCCAGCAGTTCGCCCACCGCGAACAGGAAGACCACCACCGCCGCCTCGGCCGCGGCATCGATGGCCAGGGCGCCCAGGGCGGCGATGCTCATCAGCATCTCGATGGTGAAGGGGTTGCGCATCTTCAGTGCGCCCCAGGCGCCCTGGGCGATGGGCACCAGGCCCACCAGGGTGGCGGCGACGAAGGGCCAGCCCCCCAGGTCCGGCCAGGTCATGCGAAGGACCAAGGCCAGAGCCAGCAGCCCCCCCGTGACGAGCACCAGGCGTCCCTTCGCGGTCTGCCACCAGGGCGCTGGGGGGGTATCTGACCCATCCTTCTCGGAAGGGGCGGCAAGCCGGTAGCCAAGCTCGTTAAGGATCCGTTCGATCGACTGATGAGACGGAGCCCTGTGTGGTTCGGGGTGTATGGTGACCGATCCGGTCACCGAGCTGGCCGACACCTCCTCGATGCCTTCCAGCCGACCCAGCGCGGCCACCACCTTGCGCTCGCAGCCGCCGCAGTCCATACCTTCGACTCGTAGCGTAAAGCCCGCTGACGTTGCCGTGGATGTCGAATTTTCCATGGTGACACTCCTGGCGATGGGTTATCTTCTGAAGGATAAACCTTGTAGCAACTATAGATTCAAGCCATTCAGGAGGGCTTCAGGATGGCGGAGACGAGCGACGCAATCGGCATCGGCGAACTGGCCCGGCGTGCCGGCTGCAAGCCCGAAACGGTTCGCTATTACGAGAGCATCGGGCTGGTGAGCGACGCGACACGTACCGAGGGCGGTCAACGCCGCTACGGAGAGGAAGCCGTCAGGCGGCTGACCTTCATCCGCCATGCCCGGGACTTCGGCTTCTCGGTGGAAGCGGTGCGTGAACTGCTGGCCATGTCAGACCAGCCCGACATGCCGTGTCAGGAGGTCGACGCCATTGCCAAGCACCACCTGGAGGAGGTCGAGTCGCGGTTGCAGCGGCTCTCCGCACTGCGTGACGAGCTCAAACGGATGGTCAGCCAGTGTGCCGGGGGGAAGGTCGAAAGCTGCCGGATCATCGAAGTGTTGAGCGATCATCAGCTTTGTATCAGCGACCGGGCCCACGAAGGCGCTCACGATCTGGGGTAGGCATCTGGACGGATCGGCATGCTAGCCCAGCGAGACATCCAGGAACAGCATGAGTACCAATCCCACCGAGAGCCCCAGCGTTGCCTTGTTCTGGTGGCCGCTTCGGTGGGTCTCGGGAATGATCTCATGGCTGATGACATAGAGCATGGCGCCGGCGGCGAAGGCCAGCCCCCAGGGGAGCAGCACTTGTGACATGCTGACGACTCCCGCACCTAGCAGGCCACCCAGCGGCTCTACCAGCCCGGTGAGGGAGGCAATGGTCCAGGATCGCCAGCGTGAATAGCCTTCACCCAGCAATGCCACTGCCACCGCCAGGCCTTCCGGCGCATTCTGCAGGCCGATACCGATGGCAAGGGGAAGTCCCCCTTCGCTTCCCCCTGCTCCAAAGGCCACACCAACCGCCAGACCCTCTGGCAGGTTGTGGATCGTGATGGCAATGATGAACAGCCAGATTCGGCGAAGCGATGCCGCCTGTGGCCCTTCACGCCCCTGCTCGAAATGCTCGTGGGGGAGTCGCTCATTCAGCAGGGCGACCAGCCCCATCCCCATCAGTATCGACGCGCAGGCAATGGCGGCAGGCAAGACGCTACCGCCATAGCGCAGTCCAGAGGCTTCCAGGGAGGGAATGATCAGTGAAAAGAAGGACGCCGCCAGCATGACACCGGCGGCGAATCCGAGTGCCAGGTCGCGAACGGCACGATCGGGCGCCTTGCTGATCAGGATAGGTAGCGCTCCGATCGCGGTCATCGAACCGGCGGCAAGACTACCCAAAAACCCCAGCGTGACTGGAGAGACACCTTCCATAGACCCTTCCCCTTTGGAGGATTGGTACTGCAGGGAATGTTGAATCACACGACGATAGCCATTACATGGCCACCGCTGCGTCTCATACAACAAGCCAGCCTGGCGGCCTATCGATTATCCAAGGCGACCAGACCAGACGTACCGATGGCTTTTTTCAGACGACCACGAGCCTCGAAGAGCGCGCTTCGATAATCCTGGGGTGTCGGTGACTCCCCCAGAATGATGCGCTGCCCCTCCTCCAGGGGATCGACAGGTCGGTCACCCACTCTCACTTCGTAGTGCAGGTTGGGCCCCGTGGTGAGTCCGGAGGCCCCGACTTCACCCAGCGTGTCGCCGGCATTGATGGCGTCCCCGACCGACAGGCCGGAGGCGAAGCGACTGAGATGCGTATAGCGACTGAGAGTGCCCATCTCGTGCTCTACCTCCACGACACGACCATAACCTCCACGGCGACCGACGAAGGAGACCCGCCCCGGCGCCGTCGCCATGACCGTGGTGCCGCGAGGGGCGGCAAGGTCGACACCGTCATGACGACGTACCCCACCGTAAACGGGATGGCGTCGATTGCCGAAGGCGGACGTCAGGCGTGCGCCGAGCACCGGGAACCGCTTCGTTTCCACAAGGCTACCGTCCTTGAAGAGCATCACGGCGGCTCTCTGGTCCTTCGGCCACACCATCTCCAGTCGTGCCGACGGGTCAGCCAATCCCATATAGGTCAGACGGGGAGGCCCGACTCGCGTGCCATCCTCTCGGCGATCCTCTTCCCACAGTAACTGCAGGCGCTCCGCGCCCGAAATATCTCGGGCTGTGTCCATGAGTCCGCCTAGCAGCACCTCGAGGTCCATGGCGAAACGCGTGGGTATCCCCTCTGCCGCCAAGGCGGCATAGAGTGACGTTTCGATGTCCACTTCACGGCCCAGAGTCCGGGTGTCGAGACGAGGCGGGACAATCCGCGTTGACGGCCGCTCCCCCAGCGTAACGACGTATTGAATACCCGACTCACGCTCGATGGCCACCGACACCGGCTGTCCGGTCGTCAGAGAGGTGACAGTGAGACGGTCTCCAGGCCGCAAGCGTCTTGGGTCGAACCTCTCCGCCAGCGATGTCGACGCTTGGGTGCGCGTCTCGGCATTCACGCCAAGCTGCTGCAGCAGTGCGTTCAGGGTATCCCCAGGCGCCACGGTTAGCTCCTGGGCGACGCTCTCGGGTGGCTGAACGGCCAAGGGCGCTGAGCCCCTCTGTGCGAGAGCCTGTGCCCTGGCCGATGCCGGTTCGCTCGGGGATAGCAAGGTGTTCTCTTGCCAATGGGCCTCGGCCAGCAGAGGGCCCAGACCCACCAATCCTAGCAGCAACCAGCGCCGTGTCATGACGCATCGTCCTCGCCAGCGACCTCGGTCACCTCACGATTGACGGCGTCGACCAGTTCCTGCATGCCGAAGGGGTCCAACAGCTCACCATTGACGAAAAAGGTCGGCGTCTGGCGGATCTGGTTGGCCTTGACGTCTTCCTTGTCCTGATCAATGACCGCTTGTACCTCAGGGGAGTCAAGTTGTTCCTCTGCTGCAGCCCTGTCCAGACCGGCCTCGCTGGCGATATCCAGAATAGCGGCCTCATCGAAGCTGCCATGAGCCGCCCACTGGCTCTGCCGGGCCAGCAACGCTTCCAGCACCGGGTGGAAGACGTCCTGGCGCCTGGCGACTTCCAGCACGCGAATGGCGGTATCGGACACGTCTCCGTGGAAGGGCGTGTAGCGCACCACCAACCGCACTTGGTCGGGATACTCTTCCTGGATGCGCTTGGTCAGCGGATAGAAGGCACGGCAGGCCTCACAGGCCGGGTCGAAGAACTCCACGATGGTCACCGGCGCTTCTTCCGGCCCCAGAACAGGCGAGTGTGAGCGCACCAACGAATTGTCGGCCTGCGCGCCATCCTGGCTGGCCGCCTCGGCGCCCATGCCCAACAGCGAGGGTCTCGCTACGATCACGATAAGGGCGATCAGCATCAACGCACCAACCAGGATAAACGTCGCTTTTTTGTACATTGACTTCTCCAATTCAAATGGTTAAGCGGAAAGCACGACCAGAGGACTGCTGAGTGGGTCTCAACCGCTGATGGGTGCCTAATTCGGGGAATAGTGGCGTATCATCCATGCCCATAAAGATTGGCTCCCTCGTGCGCATGATCAATATGCTCGAATTCCAAGCTGGAGTGGCCAATGTCAAAGCGCGCTTTCAGTTGAGCCTTGATATCCGCCTTGATCGCCTCGAGCTGCTGCCAGCCTTCTCTCGTCGTCACCACGTGGCAATCAAGTGCGGCGGTATTCTCCTGCATTTGCCATAGGTGAACATGATGCACATCCTCAACCCCTTCGACGCTGCGCAGGAGATCAATGACTGATTGACCATCGACATCGGGTGGCGAGCCCAGCATCAGTGTCCGGATAGGGGTACCTATCTCCGTAAAGGCAAGATAGAGAATATAGAGTGCAATACCGATCGTAATCGCGGGGTCTACCCAGCGCATATCGTAAAGCAGAATCAGCGAGCCCCCAATGATCACCGCGATGGACGCAAACGCATCAGACAGGTTGTGCAGGAAGAGAGCCCGAATGTTGACACTATGTTTTTGCATCGACCAGGTGAGCAAGGCCGTTAGCGCGTCGACAAGAAGAGCGACAATGCCGATGATGACGACTATCCAGCCCTGAATCTCTGGCGGATCGATCATGCGCATGACGCCTTCATAAATTAGATAAAGCCCAACAAGAATGAGGGTCGTGTAGTTGATCAGCGCAGCGACAATCTCGATTCGTCCATAGCCAAACGTCATCTGAGAGTCAGGTGGTCGCCTCGCGATCTTGCGGGCCGCAAAGGCAATGACAAGGGCAGCCATGTCGGAAAAATTATGCAGCGCATCCGCGATCAGCGCGAGGCTTCCGGCCAGGATACCCCCAACAATCTGAGCAACGGTCAATATCC
This sequence comes from Vreelandella salicampi, assembly GCF_013415105.1. Taxonomy (GTDB): domain Bacteria; phylum Pseudomonadota; class Gammaproteobacteria; order Pseudomonadales; family Halomonadaceae; genus Vreelandella; species Vreelandella salicampi. Next base: position 36,628 of record NZ_JACCDF010000013.1, on the reverse strand, counting down.
CGTTGGCCCAGATGGCAATGCTCACCCGACGGTCACCAGAGGTGGGGTCAAGATGGGGATGATCGTGATGATGTCCCATGCGTCATCCTTGTGGTGTCACCTGATGACACGGCAGTATAAAACCTATACCAACTCAAGGTTCAAGCTCGAATTATAATGAATGCCGAGCCAGGGCTAGGCGTGGTGGAACTTTGCATAGTGGGCGCTGTACCAGACATGGTTACCATCTCCCATGCCCCGGAAGGAGCTCATTGTGATACCCAAGCCTCACTCGCACACCTGGCTGATGAGCCTAGCTTTACTCTTGATGCTGTCGACGCCAGTCCTCGCCGAGCCACGGCTGCCAGACTTCACAGCGCTGGTCGACAAGGCCGCGCCAGCCGTCGTCAACATCTCCACCTCACGGGAGGTCGAGAGGTCCATGACGTCCTCTCGGCAGTTTGAGGGGCAGGAGGTGCCAGAGATCTTTCAAGAGTTCTTCGGCGACCGCATCCCGATGCCACCCGGCGGTGCGCCCAATCGCAATGAGGAGCCACGTCAGTCACTGGGATCGGGCTTCATCTTCGATGAAGACGGCTACATCATGACCAACGCCCACGTGGTCAAGGGCGCCGACAAGATCCTGGTGCGACTCAACGACCGTCGCGAACTCGAGGCCGAGCTCGTGGGGGCCGACGAGAAGACCGATGTGGCGGTGCTCAAGGTCGACACCGACAACCTGCCTACCCTGGAGCTGGGCAACTCCGACGACCTTCAAGTCGGCCAGTGGGTCGCCGCCATCGGTTCCCCCTTCGGCTTCGACCACTCGGTGACCTCCGGCATCATCAGCGCTATCAACCGCACTCTGCCCCAGGACGTCTACGTTCCCTTCATCCAGACCGACGTGGCGATCAACCCTGGCAACTCCGGCGGTCCACTGTTCAACCTTGATGGCGAGGTTGTGGGCATCAACTCCCAGATTCTGACCCGCAGCGGCGGCTACATGGGCCTCTCCTTCGCCATTCCCATCGATGTGGCGCTGGACGTGGCCAACCAGCTGCGCGAAGAGGGCTATGTGAGCCGCGGCTGGCTGGGCGTCAGCATACAGCCGGTGTCAAAGGACCTGGCGGAGTCCTTCGGCATGGAACAGGCCGAGGGTGCCCTGATCGCCCAGGTCGAGCCCGGCAGCCCTGCGGCGGAAGGCGGGATCAAGGCAGGTGATGTCATTCTCGAAGTCAACAGTCAGGAAGTAGACCACTCCACCACGCTGCCGCGCCTGGTCGGTCAGACGAGTCCTGGTGAGGAGGTCGACCTCAGAGTGTTGCGCGATGGCCAGCGAGAGCGCATCACGTTAGAGGTCGGCGAGTGGCCGAATGCCGGCCCCGAGCAATCCGATGGCGACCCGGTGCGCCTCGGGATCGTGGTTCAGCCGCTGAGTAGCATGGAACAGCGCCGGCTTGGCATTGATCACGGGGTGCGCATCGCCAAGGTCGATCCGACCGGCCATGCCGCTGCCGCTGGCATTCGCCCCGGCGATGTGCTGGTCAGCCTGGGCCAGCAACCGATAGAGAGCCCGCAACAGCTGACGGAGTTGCTGACCAACCTGCCGGACGACCAAACGGTGCCGGTTCTGCTCAACCGCGACGGCCGTGCCTACTTCGTGGCCCTGCGAGTGGGCAATGGTGACTGAGCAAGATCACTGTTTCCCTACCAGACCATAGTGGAGGGGCTCAAGCTCAGCGCTCAGACTTTCACCAAGGAAGTGACGCAGTTGTTTTGCTTTGCCGGGTGAACGGGCTGGGCTTGAGGTTCTAGTGAATATCACTACTTGCACAAGTCAGGACACATACTTGATAGAGCTTTTAGTCAAGTTTGCGTTTCTACGGATAACGCCAGGGTGCGCGAGGGCGCCACGCCGATCGATACCGGGATGCCCGTACAGCGCTGAACCTGCTGGCGCAGCTCAAGGGAGTGTGCTTGCATGGCCTCGAGGGAAAGCCCTGAGAAATCAACGAACTGCTCATCTATTGAGTAGGGCTCCACGGGACCGCTGAAAGCCCGCATGGTGGCCACCACCCGCCGTGCGCACTCCCCGAACAGCGGATAGGCCGAACTCAGCAACACGGTCTTCCGGCGCACCTCATGAGGCAGCTGGAATACCGGCGTGCCGTTGGCGACCCCCATCGCCTTCAGCTCGTTCGACCGGGCAACGATGCAGCCATCTCCCGAGGAGAGCACCCCTACAGGGCGCCCCACCAGCTCAGGCATGAACACTCGGAAGCAGCTGACGTAGAAGTTGTTGCAGTCGCAGTGCCCGATCATCACCGGCCTCGGCGACGATGGGAATGGATGTTGTGGGTGACCACGCCCCAGGTCTCACACTCCACGCCACGCAGCGCGATAGGCGGATACTCGGGGTTCCCCGACAGCAACGCCGGCTGGCCATGCCACTGGCCCAGCTGCTTGCAGGTCAGCTCCCCATCGAGGGCGACCACGATGATGTCACCCGTCACAGGCGCCAGCGATCGATCCACGATGAGCAGATCCCCGTCATAGACACCGTGGCCTTCCATGCTGTCGCCCTTGGCACGGCAGAAGTAGCTGGCGCTGGGGTGAGGGATCAGGTGCTCGGTGAGGTCCAGGACACGATCAAGCTCCGCGTCGGCGTGGATGGGGAACCCGGCCCTCACTTCCCCAGCCATCAGCGGCAGGGCATGGCGGGAATCGCAGGCCGATTGGCCCAGGATCTCAAGGCCCCAGGCGGTAACGTCATCATGCTGAAGGGGTGGCATGGCTCTCTCTCATAACTGTACATATGCGGCTATGTTGGTATCTGGTGTTGGCGTGCTTTAAAAAGACTGTATAAACTACTGTATATGCAGTTTGCCTCTGGAGTACGCCATGAAGCAAGCAGACCTCCAAGCCCTTGAGAAGACACTGGCTTCTCTCCCTGTTGATCTCAAGAAATACCTAGCGGATCAGCTGCTTGGGCAAATAAGCGCCCAGGCGGATACCCTGCTCGACACCGTGAGACCTCACCTTCCCTGCCCGCACTGTGGCGCGGAACACCCTGCCAAGTGGGGGCGCAGCGGTGGCCTGCAGCGGTATCGCTGCCGGAATCCCGACTGTCGCAAGACGTTCAATGCTCTCACCGGCACGCCCTTGGCCAAACTGCAGCACCGCGACAAGTGGTTCGACTACCTGCGCTGCATGCGAGACAGTCTGACGTTGCGCGTCTCGGCGGCCCGAGTAGGCATTGATTTGAAGACGGCCTTTCGGTGGCGACATCGCTTCCTGAAAACGAGCGCTGAAGAAAACGCCACCCCACTATCCGGCATCATCGAGGTAGACGAAACCTACTTCCCGGAGTCCAGCAAGGGGAAGCGTAATATCACTCACCGCAAACCTAGAAAGCGTGGTGGGCAAGGTAAAAAGAATAAAAAAGCGGATAAAATTCCGGTGCTTATTGCACGTGATCGCAATGGGAAGATTAGTGAGCTAGTGGATCCGGCGCTCCAAAAGTCGACTGTCCATGAATTCCTGGCGCCGATAATCGATCGCGACTCGATTTTATGTTCTGACGGACACAGCTGGTATAAAACCTTCTCTGCTGACCATGGCATTGCCCACCATCGTCTAATCACACTCGATAACCAGCGCGTGCTCGGCAAGGAATACCACATTCAGAACGTGAACGGCTATATGAGCCGATTGAAGGGCTGGATGTCGCGTTTCCATGGGGTGGGGACGGCGTATTTATCCAATTACCTAGCATGGCGGCGGTTGTTTGAAACCGCGAGGCCAACCGAGGAAGCGTGGTTTCGCGTAGCGATAGGCGCAGACCAACACCAGATACCAACATAGCCACATATGCACAGTATCGGAGAGACAGCAGGATTGCTGCAAGCCAGCCTTACATCCCAAGGGGCGCCGGGCGCCAGCAACCTACCCCCCCCCCCCCCCCCCAGTAACGCCTATGGCTACACGTATAGACATGAGCGTTACAGAGTGCTATCTTAACCTTGTCACTGGACCAAGCCAGCTGACCTCGATGACGAAGAGCCTGGCTACTTCGCACGATATAAACCAAAAGGAGAAAGACATGTGTAAATCAAATATCGCCATGGACAAGCTGCGGATATGCAAATCGCGGCGGATGTAAACCGGCCCGCCAGGGTCAAAGGAGAGCTTATAGCCCATCCACTGAGCAGGTAAATATTATGAGCCAAGTTGCAGAGGCGCGAGACAAGTTGTTGCCTCTCAATATGCGCGTTGAGAGTCGTAAACGCGCCCTTATTGATAGGGCTGTCGCCGAGTTGGGTGGAGATCGAACCAGTTTCGTTCTCGAAGCAGCATGCCGCCGTGCCGAAGATATTTTGCTGGATCGGCAGGTATTTATGCTGGATGACGACTCGTTTGAAGCCTTCGAAAGGGCGCTAGAAACCCCTATCGAGGATAACCCATGTGTAGTGAAGCTGATGAACCGAAAGAAACGCTGGACGTAAAGATTAAGGCTCCCGAAAAACTCGGGGAGCACCATGATATATCTGAGTTTGACTGCGGCCGCCCCTCGCTCAATGACTTCCTGAAGTTGAGAGCATTGAAAAACGCCAGGCGTCGGGCGACCGTTACCTATGTGGTCTGTTATGAAAGCGGGGATCAGGTGGCTGGCTATATATCGCTGGCCACGGGGGCAGTGATGCGCCAAAGCGCCCCCAAGAGGATGCAGCGCAACATGCCCACGGAAATACCCGTGGTAGTGCTGGGCAGGCTGGCGGTAGACCAGCGCTGCCAAGGGATTGGGCTCGGTGCCGACCTTCTGGCCGAAGCGGTCGATCGCGCCCTCGCTGCTGCTGAGCATGTTGCGGTGCGTGCATTGCTGGTCCACGCGCTTGATGAAGAGGCGGCGGCGTTTTACAAACGTCACGGATTCATCGAGACGCCATTCGACCCCATGGTGTTGATGCTGTCCTTGTCGGGGTAGAGCCCCCGAAATGACAGATGGGAGGCTCCTGCCTCCCATGGCTAAGGCAGGCGGCTAGTAGTAGAAGGCCGCTTTGCCCTAGCTGCCGCTTAACCAGTCCTCCCACACACCCTGGCCAAGAAGGAATTGCCGGCTTTGCTGGCGCCAGCTGCCCATGGCTTACGACGCCAAAATCCCCTATGGCCTGCGAGATGATCGCCTTGTCCATGTCAGCCAGTTATCTCGAGGCGAACGCGGGAGCCGTTGCGGCTGCGTCTGCCCTGAGTGCAAGTCGCCACTGACGGCTCGTATGGGAGAGGTGAACCGGCACCACTTCGCCCATTCAGGCGGGAACCGGCCCTGCGCCGGAGGCGCCGAAACCGGCATTCACCTCGCAGCAAAGCAGATGATTGCCGATAACCTGGCGATTCCAGTTCCTCTTTTGCAAGCATCACTCGAGGGTAAGGACAGCCTGGGATACTCGGTCAGGGAGTCCAAGGTCATCTTCAAGGGGTGCGATCGTCAGCCGGTCGACAGGGCCAAACTGGAGCACCACCTGGGCGACATACGCCCAGACCTCATTGTGACCCTGGCAGGAAACGAGATCCTGATCGAGGTCGCCGTAACGCACTACATCGATGATGAGAAGCTGCGTCGTCTGGAAGCGAGAGGACTACGGTGCATCGAGATCGATTTAGGCGACATCCCCCGGACAGTGACACCGGCCGAGCTGGAGTCTTACGTTTATGACCGGGGACGCGCCTACTGGATCGTGAACCCCAAGCTCGCTGCGGCCGAAGCCGCTCTACAGCCCAGACTCCAGCAAGCCATCGACCGAGAAAACGCTCGCATCGAGAAAGCTCGCCAGGAGCGCGAGGAGGAGGGTCGCCGTCTCCGCGAACACTATGCCCGCATGGAGGCGCACTACCAGAAGCTGGAGGAGGCGGCCGAAAAGCGCCGTCAGGAGGACGAGAAGAAGCGCCGCCAGGAGGAAGAAGAGAGGCGCCAGCGAACACAAAGGGAACTTCAACAAGCGGCAGAGGCCAGGCAGCGCCGGGAGGCCGAGGAGAAGCAGCGCCAGCAACTCGCCTGGGAAGAGGAGCGCAGCCAGTTGGACCTTGACGGCATGCGCGGGAAAGCACAGCACCTCCTCAATGCTTGCCAGGATCTGGAGGCGCAATGGCGTCATGCCTCTGTGCCGGAGCGATTGGCGCTACCGATGGCACGTCGCCATGTGCCCCGCGCTATGGCGAAGATGGAGGTCACCGAGACCCCACGCGCCCTGGCGACTTCCATTGCCTATGACTGGATGTTCAACGTGTCGCCTCAGGAGTGGAAGCTGGTTGCCTTCTTCGAGGAAGTCTATACCCATAGTCACCTCCGCAAGCAGGAGTGGGTGTCCATTCTCGACGTTGAGCGCTGCATCAAGGAATTCGGCTATCGACCCGCGAGACCTCTCCTGGCTGCCGAAGAGCTGCTGAATACTGCCCAGTATTACCGGGTGCTCTCCGATGACCCTGGAATACTGGCGCTGGCACAACTCCCCAGGCCTCTCGGCGCGGTCGCTGAGTTCCTGGGCGAGCTAGCCAGTCATGGCATGATCCAGCTGCGACCTGGGCCGATTGACCAGCTGGCGCTGATCCCAGAGCTACCACATCGCTGGCGCTGAGCCACAGCAGGGTGAGGCGTTGATCAGCCGAGGCGTCTCGCCTCGACTCCGCCCTGTGTGGCTAACCGCTGCCGCAACCGTTCGTTCGCATCCAGTTCGTGCTCGCGCTCTCTGAACCAGTGGTCCCGGCGCTCAATGGCCTGGGCCTTCTCGTCTTCCAGGCGGGCTACACGTCTTGCCAGGCGAATGCACTCGCACCGCAGCTCTTGCTCCGACATGACGTGGTAATGTGCGATCGCAGCTCCCATCTCAACACCTCCTTGCCTTCTCAGCCCCTCCCCATCACGACTTCGGCTTGGGGATCTTCACACCTTCCAGGTTGTAGTGCTCGCCCAGCTCGATAGCCCGACGCACAGATTCCAGTACCGGCTTACGCACCGTGCGATAGCGGGTCGACTCCGGTGAGGCAAACCAGCCCTTCACCGTCTCGACGCTGTAGCCCGTCAGGGTCGCGACATGCTCTTGCTTCAGCCCATGGCGCTCCATGAGCTGGCGCAAGGCCTCGTTGTTCGATGTGGTCGATGTCTCCGATTTGCTCATCTACGTCTCTCACTCAGGGCCGCCCACCTCGGCGAGTGGCCAGGTTCATGGAGGCGCCTGCGACATTCTGCTGACGCCAGGGAAGGGTCACGCCTCAAGCCCCCAGCGCTGGCGGGCACGATCCAGCGCCGACCCGGGCGCGGGCTCCTGGGCCTCCTCAGCGTTGAAGTGCGCCAGCAGTTCGCCGAATAGTTCTCGGTCGTTCAGATCGAGGTCGATCCCTACGAGGCGGTCGACAGCCTGATGAATCTCGATAGTCGTCCAAGGATCGAGCTGAGCGACCTCCTCGTTGTCGCGGATGAGGCGCTGAATTTCGGCGTGGCCCTTGATCGTCGCCAGCTGGCGGTCACGCATCTCTTCACCCGACATATAGCCTCCGGTTGCACGGCTTGAACATAACGCGAATGTTATATGTGCAATGCACACCTTTGCAAGTGTGCCCCATCCCCACGATAGCGCCTGATAGATATTCATGAACATCGGAAACCTATCTTCTTTCCGGCAAAAAAAGTGTGCGCCCTCCTTGAAAAAGTGTGCATTGCACACTAGAATAACAGTCATCAGGTGGAGGCCAGGGCCTCCCGAATAGCGCCAACACAGGACGAGCATCGATGACGACCTACTTCATCCCCCTGTTCTCTCTTCCCACCATCGTGGTCGAGCCCGGCCACTACCTGACCCGGGCCGGAGAGCGCGTCCTGGTCGAGCGGGTTTCCAGCCGGCACGACTTCAACTGCACTGGGCGCTATGCCAGCTGCGGCACCGCCGAGCGGTGGCACAAGACCGGAAGAATCATGGCCACCTCTGAGACGCCCAACGACATCGTGAAACGCCTGTAACCAGCTACCAACATCCAAACGTGAGGAAGCCCCATGAAGCTCAACATCATGCACCCGCTCTATGTCGTCGCCGGCCTCTCCAGCCAGAGCGAGCCCGGGAACCAGTGGATGCCGATCTCAACGCAGACCTACCCGGTGCAGGAAGTCGCCGAGCGCGAGGCCGAGAAGATGGCCCGCCGTGCTCGTCCTCACGAGCAAGTCGGCGTCATCGAATACAGCGCCGATGGGGCGCGGCTGGTCGGCCAGGTCCATCAAGGCGCCAGCGCCTGAAGCACGACCACGCATCGCACGAGCCGAACAACGACAAGGGAAGGGAGTAGACCATGAACCTGGCGATCAACCTGGACACCGAAACCGCAGCACCGACCACTTTCGAGCCGACCGCGGCGCCGCTGCCCCAGCGGGCGCGTCAGGCTATCGACCTCCTCAAGGCGATCGTCACCGAGCAACCCACCTCACTGCTGATCGCCTATTCGGGCGGCAAGGACTCCACCGTGGTCACCAGCCTCGCGCTGGCGGCCCTGGCCGAGCTGGCGCAGGAAGGGAAGCTGAGTGCAGACATCGAGCACATGGCCGTGACCTCCAACACCGGCATCGAGAACCCCGTGATCGAGCGCCATGTCGGCAGCCATCTGCGAGCCATGCGGACGTTCTGCGCCGAGCACGCCATCCCCCTGAAGGCACAGTGGGCCTTGCCGAGCCTGGCCGAGAGCTGGCAGGTGAGCGTCCTGGGTGGCCGCCGCCAAATGGCCTGGCCCAGCGAAGGGCAGAGCCAATACTGCTCTGTCGACTGGAAGATCAAGCCGATCGACACGCTCAAGCGCCAGCATGCCAAGTCCCTTCCCAAGGGAGTGCGTCAGGTGACTCTGCTGGGCAGCCGGTTCGAGGAGTCCGCTCGCCGTGCGGCGAACATGGCCGACCAGGGCGCCGGGAGCGGCGTGGTGGATCACCAGGGGCGCCTGCTGGCTTACCCCATTGCCGATTGGACGACCAGCGACGTGTGGGACTACATCCTGTTCGCCCAGCCCTTTGGACAGGGAGGGCCTTTCCCGAGCTACGCCACCTCTCTGGCGGACGTGCTGGAGGTCTACAACAGCGCCAACGGCGAGTGCTCCATCGTCGGCGACAGCGGCAAGCGGACCCCGTGCGGCGCTCGCACCGGCTGCTGGGCGTGCCCGTATGCCGGCAAGTCTGACGAAAGCCTCACCAACATGGCCAAGGACAACCCGGAGATGGCGCCGCTGCTGGCGCTGCGCCAGTACATCGTCTCACTGCGTCATGACGTGGGCGCCCGGAACTTCATCGGCACCGACATCAAAGACGGTGGCGACATCAATATCAGCGCTGCTGGCTATAGCGGCCGAGTCTTGCTGGACCTGCTGCGGGCCTGCCTGACCCTCGACGCCGAGGAGATGGAGCGCTCTGACAACCCGGCCTTCCAGATCATCACCCCGCAGGAGCTGGTCGCGATCGAGTGGAACTGGGCAATCCGTGGCATCCAGGTGCGCCCGTGGGAGGCCACCCGCGCCTGGGTCGAAGTCCACCACCAGGGCAAGCGCTTCCCCATTCCCAGCGCCAGCACCGCAGCCCCGGCTCAGGCAGGCGGCCAATCACTGCACCCCTTGGAAGGGGAGACCCTGGGCTCTGTCACCACCCCGCTCATGGCCCATGCTGGCGTCACGGTGGCCACCGGCTCTCGCCTCGAGGTTGACCCCGAGGGCGCCATGGAGATGCTGAGCATCGAGGGCGACATGCTGGCGGCCGACACCGAGAAGGCCCCGGAGAGCGTGGCCAACTCGCTGCTCATGCGTGGCGTGGTCAGCATCCCGGCCAGCCGCCGTGGCGAGCTGGATCGCCGCCTCACCGCGGTCGCCCGGCTGCGCGAGGAAGGCGTCATGCAGTGGGCCTTCCACGGTGGCCGCCCTGAGCTGGCCAGCAATGAATTCCAGCTGGCGATGGTGGGATAACCCACCAACTGGCCCCGGGGCAGCCCGGGGCCTCAGTTTCGCATGCGAAATCGTCACTGAGCGGTGACCTGGCGCCAGCAGGTAAACTCCAGGCACACGGATCAAGCGACCAACCGGAGACAATCCCATGAGCTGGACTATCGACTCAGCCTCCCTCGAGGCTCAGGCCCGGCTGTTCACTCGCGGCGCCTATGCCGGATCAGAGATTCGCCCCAATCTGGCGGGCCTCGAGGAGAACTCCCATCCCAGGGCAGTGCTTCGGCTGCTCGAGCAGGCCAACCTGTCCTCGCCTGAGACCCGGGCCGCGGCCTGGCTGCTGCCCGCTGTCGAGCGCACAGCCACCATGATCGAGGACATTCGCGAGGTATTCGGTAGCGAGGTCGCGGATCTGGTCCGGGCCGCCGTCCCGGAGAAAGAGCCCAGCGAGGCAACGACCGTGGAGGAGATGCTGGCGCAGGAGCGGGCGATCGTGGCCGGCAGCAGCTCCCTGGCTCAGACGCTGGCGGTTTGCTCGATCATCGCCGACATCGAGACAGACGCTGACGGGGCGGTGGACATGCTCGACCACTATGCCGCCTGGCTCGAGGGTGCCACTCAGGCGCAGCCCTTCCTTCGGCGCCGCGCCCAGCGCAGCATCGAGGCTGGCTTGGCCACCGCTGAGGAGTGATCGACGCCAGCGAGAGGGCTCCGCGTCAGCAGGCGCTTGCGTCCTCATGAAAGTAGGTATGATCGGATCACTGGCCTGGACAAGAACACGGGACACTCGCCATGGAACTCATCATCAAGCTCCTCCTCTGCGCAGCCGGTTTCGGCGGCCTCTCCTGGGCCTCTTGGGGCTTCGCTTCGAGCCACGATACGGGCATGACGTTGATGGCGCTGGTTCTCGGGGTCGCCGCGTTCATCTGCGGCTTTTTGGCCATCGCCAAGGTCATTCACTACAGCAAGTGGGCGGCCACCCTCTTCTGGATCGCCATGCTGGGCACGCTGACATACACCTTCCCGCCGCTTGGCCTCACCCAGCTAGGCTGGCTTGGCTGGGGGATCATCGCCTTCCTCGCTGTCTGGTCTCTCATCGTCGTCGCCTACAAGCCGGCTGCTGGCGCCAGCAAGAAGTCCTATCTCGGCAACTATGACGTGTATAGCGGTGATGGCTCCCCGACAGGGATCGACTACAGCGGTTACCCATCGGCAAGGGCTATCCGCCATGGCACCTACAGATCGACAAACGACCTATGAAAAAGGCCCCCGGGAGTGATCCTGGGGGCCTTTCAGCTTGTGGGGTGGAGCCTGCGGCTTACCAGCCCCAGGGGGATTGCAGCTCGCTGGAGACCGCCAGAAGCTCGCGTAGCCCGGTAATCTCGTCAGTAACGGCGATCTTGTAGGAGATCCGCTGGTTCATCTCCAGGGTCTCATCGGGCTCGCCTTCGGTGTGGAAGTCGACGCGGGTATCCTTCATCTCGTACTCACCCTCGTTGTGGAACCACTCCACGATATGGGTGGCGCCACTCAGCAGAGACAGCTCCTCCTCGGGCAGGCTGCTCTCTGCGACGAACTGCTCATTGAAGCCGTCGACCCCCTCGAGGTCGCACTCGTACCGCACCACCTCACGACCACGGCTGTCCTCGATCACCTCCCAGCTCGTGCTGGCGCACACGGCCCGGCGATCCAGAGCCTGCTCATAGGTCAGCGAGGAGCCCACCGGAAAGGTCTTCTCCTTGAGGTCAGAGATCACGGCGCTGTCACCGCCACAGCCGGCGAGGGTCAGCATCGCCGCGGCCGGCAGCAGGGCAATCAGGTTCCGCTTTCGCATAGTGTCATCCCTTCTATTCAGGTTGTGTGGGCGCCTCACGCCCTTCTGTTATCCGAGGGTGGGTCACCCTCAGCTGTCACCCGGGGAAGCTCCGGGCACGTCACAGAGGCCTCTCCGGTAGGGGCTCCATGATTCGTTCTACCCATCCACCACCAGGGTCCGGCCGTTATCACCACCACCGATGGCACCTTGCATGGCCGCGTAGATGCGCTTGATCCCCCGGTCGGACTTGAGACGCCTGAGCGCCTTCGGGACGAAACGCCAGAGCCCCATCATCTCGTCGGGCAGGTCACCGGCTACCCAGGCCTCCTCCACGGTCTCCTCGTCCAGCTTGAAGCCCACAATCTTGAGATGGTGATCGGTGCCGGCCGCGACGAGACTCCGGTAGTAGGCTTCCGGCTCCTCCAGGGGGTCAGCGTGCTTGTACTGGTCCCAGGGCTGGTGGTAGAGCACATTGGGCTTGGGCACGGTTTGCCAGGTCGACAGCACCTCCTCGGGGCCATCCCACTCGACCACCAGGGCCGCGCCAGCTGCCTCCACCTGCTGGCCATCCGGGGCCTGGGCGGCGGGCTTGCCGCGCACCACCGTGGCATACAGGTTCAGGCAGGCATCCGTGTTCATCGGGTCAACCGAGAACGGGACATACCGGCCCGCCTTCGCGATCTGGTAGGCCTGCACCGGCCCGGTCACATGGAACAAGCATGTCGCCATGGGTTCTCCTCAAGTAGTGGTGGGCGGCCGGGTCACTCCATCTCTTCCCGAAGCTCGGCCAGTAACGTCTCGCGTTCCTTTTGTGCTGCCTGGAGGTCAGCATCATCGAAGGGGAAACCCCGACGCTCGGCTGCCGCCATCAATGCGTCTCGATCTGCGGGATCACCCAACATGTCGTGCCAGCGGCGAAGCTGCGTCACGACCTCGGAGTGATAAAGCTCGTAGTGAAGTCCGCAGCCAGACCCAGCCCCTTCCTCGGCCATTTCGACAAGTCGGCGAGGCTTGATGAGGCAGCCAGGTTGGCTCTGCCTGGGGTTCGCAATGAATCCGTCAGGGGTCACGTCTATCCTCCTCCATCCCTCAATGGCTGGCGTCAGAGGGTCAGTCATCGTCCTGCTGCGCCTGGAGCAGGGCGGTGATCTCCCGTTCGACCGATGCCACGGCTGGCGCCAGCGTCTCGTCCACTTCCTCCCTGCCCAAGCGGGCGACTTCTTTCCAGCGCTCCAGGGCATCCCGGGACACGAGGTAGGTTCGGGCACAGTCGCCCTCGGGCACCTGCATCTGAAGCGACTCCAGCAGCTCGAGGTCGCGCATGGAGAAGACCTGGACGGCCGGCACCAGCAGCCCTGCCTCTTCTGCCTGGCGGCCTGTGGAGGCCTTGTCCCAGTCGCGCTCGGCGCTCTCGAAGGCAGGGTGGGTGGCGGTCTGGTAGCCACAGCGCTGGCAGGACAGCCAGTGGGCATGGAACCAGTCGGTCACTCGCCGCAGGTAGTCCGGGCTGTCCTCGCAGCCGCAGACAGGGCAGGGCGCTCGCTCTGCCATGACACCTCCCGGTGCTTGCTGGGTGATGGGTTCTTGAGACCGGACATTCATGCGAAGCCCCCGGAGAGCTGGCTCAGTGACTGAGCCCGCGCATTGGCGCTCTCGCGCACGATGTCGGGAGAGAAGCCGGCACCACAGTGGACCTCATCGATCATCACCAGCTGGAGGTAGCCGCGGTTGATCAGGTAGTTGCCAAAGCCCTGATCGGAAATATCGCGGTGCGAGAAAGCCCCGGAAGCCTCCATCTCGTTGATCTGCTCGATGGTCACCAGCCCCTTGTTGAGGGCGTCGAGCGTCCCCTGGCGATAGGGCGCCTGGCGGCAATACTGCTCGGCCAGCTCGCCCAGGTTGAGATCCACGAGCGCCCGGTACAGGCCGCTGCACTGGTAGTAGGTGGTCCCACCACTGGAGAGCGCCAACAGCTCTCCCTTACGGTGACTCGGCTTCGCCATCATTCGGTCCCCCTTGGTGTTCTTGTGCCCCTCTCTCGAGGCCGGCATGCGCCATGCGGTGAGCGCTGACCATGCAGGCATAGGCGGAATGCAGCGCATCGCCGATGATGCGATCCGCAAGCTCGAGAGGGGTGGTATCGGTAATGCCGGCCCGCCGAAGATCCTGTTCGATGACGGCGCGGTGGCGCTGGTACTCCTGGAGACGACCGGCCAGAGACTCGTCCGGGGCCTGCTCCGGTGACGGGTTCACGGTATGCAGTGAAGTGCCCATCTCTACCTCCTACGTTGCAGCACGGCTCATCGGTTGCGCGTCGATGATGGAGGCCAGTCGCTCCAGGGCCGTGATGGAGATCGTCCTCTCGCCTGCCGCGCTACGCGCCTCATGGCGGCGCAGCAGGGAGAGATCCCGTGGCGAAACCCCGTGGTCTCGGCAAAACGCCGCCTGGGTGGTCCCGCGCTCTTCCAGCAGCTGCTCCAGGGCCTGTCGCAGCGCGACAATATCGGCGTACTCGAAGTGGCCCTTGCTCAGCTCGCTCTCATCGTTGGTCTCACTCATGCTGGGCTTGCCCAGCCTGGGCTCGAGGTTGAAGGTCACGGCCTCGGGAGATGGGGTGCTCGGCACGGCCACATCCTCTCCGAGGCCAGCAGTGCCCTCGGCCAACCTGTCGCCTGAAGAGGTAGGGCCACCGCTGACAGCTGGCGCGGGCACCGGCCGCCCCATGCGCGACAGAGACGTGATCGCCAGCACGGCCGACAGCTGGAAGATGATCAGCGCCAGCGCCTGCATCACGACCAGCGCCTGCTGGCGCCAGGTCATGGCCTCGGCCGGGGGCGTCGACAGCAGCTCGGCCAGCTCGGCATCGACCTCGGTGAGCCGCGCCTGGGCCTCCTGGATGGGCGTGAGCCAGCCTGCCCGGGCCTCGCTGTTCTCCCGGAAGGTCACCAGGCTCTCCTCCAACCGCGCTGCCTCCTGGGTCAGCCGCTCGATCCGCAGCTCACGGCCGGCGTCGACATGCGAGGCCGCCTGCCACTCCTCCACCAGAGGCTCACAGACGGTGTAGACCGGGCCGGTGAGCGCGAGCACGCTGGTCACCAGCGCCAGCGCTCGTCGCGCCAGCTGGCGCTGATACCAGAGCCACAGGGCGACGACCTCGAGGAGCACCGCCCAAGCCCAGCCCATCGGGCCGACGAACTCGGTCCAGAACTGGATGGCGTGCAGCTGAAGCAGGGCGATCGCGCCGGTCAGCACCAGCAGCGCCGGCAGCTTTTCCAGGTATCGGGTTGTCGTTGTCTTGTCTCGCACAGGCTCACTCCCACACACGAATCTCACACCAGCCGACGAGGCCACCTCCCCTTGCCAAGGAAGGGGCCGAGGTCGTTCACAGCGAAAACGTCACCACGCCGTTGCGCATGACCGGCTGCATGGCCATGTCCACCGGCTCTCCCAGCCGCGGCGCCGGGGGCGGCTCGGGTGTCTCGGGCTCGGGGGCGGTCATCCGAATCGCGGTCGACAGCGCCAGCATGGCGGCCCAGGCCACCATCCAGCGGATCAGGAACGGGCGATCGGTCAGGCGGGCTCGCCGGGTGACCAGCTTCGCCGTCAGGAACAGGGCATAGAGGAGGGCGGCTACCCACACCAGAACCAGGAGGCGCGTCATAGGCCACCTCCTGCCACGGCAGCATCCGGGCCGATTTCGCATGCGAAATCCCGGTACTGGCCACCGGCCGCCTTGTGCTGGCGCAGCTTGGCCGTCAGCGCCAGCCCCGCCTCACTGAAGGTCAGGGTGGTGCCGGGCTCGACCTGCTCGGGGCCGACCGTGAACAGTCCCTCGGCGGCGAAGTCCTGCACGCAGCTCCAGTCGTCGTGCCACGGGTCCGGCTGGGTGCCGTCCGCCAGCGTCGTGGCATGCTCCGGCCGCATCACCATGCCCGGGCGAACCGGGTGACTCGGGCGCTTGGGGCGCGGGCACTGCTCGGCCAGGACGCGGTAGTGTCTACGATTGGCGGTCATGCGCGGATCAGCGCCCACCTGGAAGCCGGCCATCTCCACCATCACGGCTTCGACGTAGGCCAGGCAGCGCCAGTGGTCTCGGCCCCACCGGGCCATCGGAACGTAGGCTTGCTCCATCTGGATTCTCCATCTTGGTCAGGGGCGAGGGTCGCCGTTGCCTGTGGCGGCTGGCGCCAGCGCCAGCTCGCGATCTCGGTCTTCCCAGCCGTGCAGCCAGGCATTGCGGAAGGCCCGCGAAAAGGTCAGTCGGCCGCAGTCCTTCCGGTAGTCGTTGTAGGGGCAGGCATGCCGGGGGTCGCCACGGTCGCGTGCTTCCCACCCCTTCCTCTCGGCGCCATCAAGCGCTCGGTTGGCCATGGGGCTCTCCTTCTTCTATTGCAGGGGTGGGCTGGCGCAGCCACAGCGGCAGGGAGGTCAGCCGCCGCTGCCCGGTGACGTGCCGGGCCGCTCGCTCGATGGCCGAGGGGTGGCCCACGAGCACCACGCGGCGCTTCCCCCGGGTGATGCTGGTGTAGAGCCACTGCCGCTCGAGCATGTGCCAGTGCGATCGCGCCAGCGGGATCACCACGGCGGGGAACTCCGACCCCTGGGCCTTGTGGCCGGTCATGGCGTAGGCGAGCTGCAACTTGCCGAGGGCATCGCTGGTGAACAGCACCTCCCGGTCCTCGAATCGCGCCAGCACCGTCTTTTCCTCGGGGTCGGCCGCCACCACGAACCCGAGGTCGCCATTGAAGACCTCCCGGTTGTAGTCGTTCTCGGTCTGCACGATCTTGTCGCCGGCCGCCCAGCGCCGGCCATTGATCGTCACCGAGCCCCGGTCGCCGGGGATGTGATAGGCCCGCAGCGCGTCATTGAGCGATCGGGTGCCCACCGGGCCGCCGTGCATGGGCGTCAACACCTGCACCTCATGCAGAGTGTCGAAGCCATGCGCCAGCATCTCGGTCGTGGCCACGCGGAACGCCTCCTGGAGGACCAGCTCCGGGTCACTGCCCTCGGGCACCGCGACAATCTCGAAGTCGCTACCCGGGACAGACTGGGGCGGGTGTCCCTGATTGACGGCGTGCGCCTGGACGATGATCTGGGAGCCTTCCCCCTGGCGGCGGATCTTCTGCAACCGGGCGACAGGCACTCGCCCCGAGGCGATCACATCCCGCAGGACGTTCCCCGGGCCAACCGAGGCCAGCTGATCTTGGTCACCGATGATGTAGAGCCGGCAGTGGTCGGGCAGGGCGACGACGAGGGCGCGGAACAGCTGCACGTCCACCATCGAGGCCTCATCGATGATCACCACGTCCGCCTCGATCGGGTTGTCCGCATTGAACTCGAAGCCGTTGGCGCCAGCCCCCAGCAGCCGGTGAATGGTCGTCGCGGGTCGCCCGGTCGCCTCGCTCATCCGGCGTGCGGCTCGCCCGGTAGGCGCACACAGCGCCAGCTCATAGCGACTGTCATCCAGGGTCTGCGCCAGCACCTCGGTCACCGTGGTCTTGCCGACCCCCGGGCCGCCCGTGAGCACCGCCACGCCATAGGCCAGACAGGTCACCAGGGCTTCACGCTGCTCGTCGCTGAGCACGCGCCCATCGGATAGCTCGCCATCGACACTGGCCAGCCCGCTGTCCTCCCAGGGGACCGCTCGCGCCAGCAGGGCAGCGGCGACCGTGCGCTCTGCATTGATCAGCGCCGGCAATCCCACCAGCCCGCCATCCACCTGCTCCAGCTTCTCGTGCGCCAGCAGCAGCTCAACCACCGAGGTCGTGCGTGCCACATCCACCTCGAGGAGCTTCGCGCCTTCCGAGGCCAACTCCCCCGAGGTTGCCAACGTGTGGCCCGAGGCTGAGCGGGCATCCACGACATGACGCAGGCCGGCGATGATGCGATCCCGGTGCGTCAGCTCGAAGCCCATCGACCGCGCCATGGTGTCGGCGATGCGAAACCCGATGCCGCGAGTCTTGAGCAAGGTGCGGTAGGGGTTGGCCGACACCTTCGCGATGGTGTCCTGGCCCAGCTGGCGGAATACCGACATGGCCCGCGAGGCGCCGAGGCCGTGCCCCTGGAGGAAGATCAGGGCTTCCCGAGCTTCCTCATACTCGTTCCAGCTGCCGGCGATCCGTGCGGCCTTCTTCTTGCCGATACCGGGCACCGCTCGCAGGGCTTTCTCGTCGCCCAGGACATCACGCAGGCCGTCGCCGAAGTGCGCGACCAGCCGCTTGGCGAAGGTCGGGCCGACACCGGCCACCTTGCCGCTGGCCAGGTAGGCGCCCAGGGCCTTCGACCCCCGGGGCACCTGGGTCACCAGCCTCTCGGCCTTGAACTGCTGCCCGAAGCGGGGATGGGTCGTCCAGGCGCCATGAGCCTCTACCGACTCCCCCTCATTGAGCGGCTGGCACACCGCCACGAGGGTCACCTCGCGTTCCGCCTCATCGCGCACGGTCAGGATCTGGAATCCCTCCTCGCCCACGAAACAGACATCGGCAACCACTCCGCTCAACTGCTCCAGGTTGTCCATGGATCTACCTCACAAAAAAAAGCCCGGCTGGGGAGAGCCGGGCAAATGCAGGGTGGGAGTCAATAGGCTCTGGCAGAGCGGCGCGGCCTATTAGCACGCCCGGGACACGCCCGACTGAAGCGCTGGTTCTACTACGGGGGAGCCCACTAAGCGGTGTGAGAGAGAGAAGCCGGATCAGGGCTGCTCAGTGGGCTCTCCGGTAGCCCCGGTGACCGGGACGACCAGGCGGCTGATGCGCATCCCCAAAGCCGCGTCAGGGGAGAGAGAGGAGTCACGGGCGCACTCCGCGTAATTCGGTCGGCAGGGGTTTCGCTGTTTCCTCTGCCTATGTGTTGCTATACTAGGCGACGATTTATAGGAATGCAACACACCCAGGGAATGGAAGACATCGTATTGTCGGCATGCTCCCGAGCGGGGCGATATTCCGCTCGACAATCCCTACCGAAGGACAACCAACAGGATGACATCACAAGCACTCATTCTGTGTGAGAAGCACTCGGATCAGGCAGACAAGATAGCCCCTGCCCTGGGGCTGACACGCAACGGCTCTTCCTATACCGGCACCTGGAATGGGGTCTCCCTGACGCTGGTATGGGCGGCTGGCCACCTGCTGGCGCCGGTCGAGCCTGCCGTTGTGAGCCCTGAGGCCAACTGGCGTGATCCACGCAGCCTGCTGCCGCTGCCTACCGCTTTTCCGCAGACCCCGACAGACCGGGGGAAGAAGTACCTGGGCAACCTGAAGAAGGCCCTCTCCCAGGCCAGTGAGGTGTGGCTGGCGACCGACCCCGACCGTGAGGGGGAGGCGATCGGCTACGAGGTTCTGCAACACGCGAAATACCGGGGCACGGTGAAGCGCATGTGGCTCACCGGCTCCATGGAAGCGTCAGACGTGCAGGCCGCGGCCAAGCGCCTCCGGGAAGGTGGGGAGACCATCTCCTACTGGCGAGCCCAGCAGGCCCGCGCCAACGCCGATGGCTTCTGGCAGTACCTCGTTCGGGCCTACACCGCGTCCGCCCGCATCGGGCTCATGGGCAAGGATCTGGGCAAGGGGAAGGGCAAGGCCGGCGTCGTTTCTGCCGGCCGTGTGCAGTCCGCCACCCTGGGGCTGGTGGTCGATCGCGATCGCACGATTGAGGGCTTCGTCCCGGTCGATCACTACCAGGCGAAGATCACCCTGGGCGGTGGCGAATTGAGCTATGCCCCGGTCGATCCGCCTGCTGGCGCCAGCGGCATCAAGCTCCAGGACGATGGCAAGCCGCTGTTCCTGGACCGGGACGCCATGGAGGCCTTCACACAACGCCTCGAGGGCGCCGACACGGCCGACATTCTGGCCGCGGACACCAAGCAAACCGCCAAGCACCCACCGCTTCCCTACAGCCTCACCGCGCTCCAGCGGGACATGTCCAAACAGCACGGGATGACGGCCACGCAGACCCTCAAGGCGGCCGACGCCATGCGGAGCGATGGCTACCTGACTTACCCCCGGACAGAGCACGGAGAGCTGCCTGCCAGTCTCTACAACCGGGATGACCTGCTGGCGATCCTGGGGGGCGCTGCCAAGGCCGATGACGGGCTCATGGCGCCAGCACGCCTGGCGGGTCGCCGGCACTGCTTGGAAGGGGCCGATGTGCCGCGCCCACGGTGCTTCACCGACAAGCCGATGAACCACCACGGGATCATCCCCACGCACAAGACACCGGACCTGTCGGCACGCTCAGACGCCGAGCGAAAGGTCTACCTGGCGTGTGCCCAGCAGTTCATACAAGCGCTGCTCCCACCGGCCACGGTGGAGTCTCTGAAGGTCAACGCCAGCGTCGATGTGGAAGACGTACTGGAGCGCCAGCCAGCGCTGTTCGCCGGCACCTTCAAGCGCGTCGTTGACCCGGGCTGGATGACCGCGTTCCAGACGCCGAAAGCGCAGAAGGATCTCCCCCCGCTGGTATCCGGCGCCAGCCTGCCCATCGAAGCCGTGAGGCTTCACGAGGCCCGCACGGAGCCTCCCAAGCACTTCACGCTTGACACCCTGCTGAGCGCCATGCTCAACGCTGGACGACAGGTTGAAGGCGAGGATGCAGCAGCCCTCAAGAAGGCCGAGGGAATCGGCACCCCGGCCACCCGCGACACGGTGATTCAGACGCTCTTCGATCGCGAATACATCGCCACTCAGCGCAAGGGCAAGCAGCAGCTGATCGTGTCCACTCCCCGAGGCCGCGCCTTCATCGATAACACCCCGCGCATGCTCTCCGATGTCCGCGTGACGGCCGCCTGGGAGCGCGAACTCGACGCGATCCAGAACGCCTCCAGCGATGCCGAGGCCAAGCGGCTGCGCGACACCTTTATCACTCAGCAACGCGACTTCATCACCACCCGCATCAACGAGGTTATCGAGACCATGGACAACGCCCCCGAGGCCGTTCGTGAGGCCACCAACGCACCGACCGAGAACATGATTGCCGCTGCCCGGAAGATCGCTGCCTCGCGTGATCTGGAGCTACCTGAGAGCATTGAGCACAGCTTCGACACCTGCCGCGCATTCCTGGATGAAGTGATGCAGCAGACGCCCCCGCCCACCGACAAGATGAAGGCGTTGGCGATGCGCCTGGCGGACGAGAACGGCGTCACCTTGAATGGTGAGCTGACCTCCTTCAGGGAGTGCAAGGCGTTCATCGACAAGCACCTCCAGAACGGGGAGCCGACCCCCAAGATGCTGGCCGCCGCTGAAGCCGCCGCCAAGCGCTACGGGGTCAAGATTCCCGAGGCCGCCCGCACCTGCGTCAAGGAGTGCCGGCTGTTCCTGAGCGAGCACCCGCGGTAGCCGCGCACGAGGCCCGCCCGGGCACCCCCTGGGCGGGGATAGACACACCAGATCGACCACCTGCATGCCGCTCGAATAGGCCCTTCCCCTCGCCAAGGAAGGGGGCGAGAGAACACGGATTGAACCCTCTCTCACTTGAGGGGCAGGCAACCGCTCTGGACATGGTAGGTGACACAGGAATGACGCATGACCGATAGCGTATCCAGCAACACAGAGGGGGCTTCCCCGACACAGCGCAAGTCGCGTTATAGACGCACGGTAGACAGGCAAACCTACCTGGACGAGTCCGCCCAGATGGTAGGCGCCCTGAGTCATGACATCACGGCCATCATGGGGGAGTACAACCGCCAGCTAGTAGACCTCCATGAGCGGTTGCGTGACGCTCAGCCGCGCTCACACGGCGCCGTCCTGATGGACCTCAACCGCTGCGGGTACGGGTGCCTTGGGTGCCCGCATCCGGTGTGGGTGAAGTGGATGGACAAGCAGAAGAATAACCGCCAGTCCGCCTCCAAGTGGATTGCCGTTCGACTGTCTCGCCCAGGCACCGCCGCACGCTCGAAAAGCATCCCCGACGAGGCCCGCGAACTGATTGCTGAAGCACAGGCGCTGATCGAGCGTAGAGCCCGTTTTATCGATCACCTGAAGCGCATCAACAAGGCCATCGGTGCAGCTCGCAGTACACGTCCCGACCTAGGGTTTCAGCACACAGGGGAGGGTGAGTAGAGCATCCTGATACGGTATCGCTGACAAGCGGCAAACAGGCTCCCGGGGCATCTCGCGGAGCCTTTTTTGTGGCTGGCAGATAGAGCGATAAGACACCGCCAGAGCGTCCCATAGAGCGTTATCCGAGATGGCATATACCGGCACTACAGGCGACATGGGTGTGCGATCGCCAGGCTGAATCCTTAGGGGGTACGAGCGCACCGCGGGAAAGCATCCCCAACGGGCAGAGGTGGCGACAGTGCGAACGACTTATCGGCGCGTGAGCGACCACGGGGAGTGTGTGCCTGTCGGGGTGTGGGGAGGCCATGCCACCGTGCCTGCGGCTGGCGCTTTCGGTGCGTGAGCGACCACGGCGAGTGTGTGCCTGTCGGGGTGTGGGGAGGCCATGCCACCGGGCCTGCGGCTGGCGCCTTCGGTGCGTGAGCGACCACGATGAGCGTGTGCCGTTCGGGGTGTGGGGAAGCCATGCCACCGTGCCTGCGGCTGGCGCTTTCGGTGCGTGAGCAGCCACGGCGAGTGTGTGCCTGTCGGGGTGTGGGGAGGCCATGCCACCGGGCCTGCGGCTGGCGCTTTCGGTGCGTGAGCGACCACGGCGAGTGTGTGCCTGTCGGGGTGTGGGGAGGCCATGCCACCGGGCCTGCGGCTGGCGCCTTCGGTGCGTGAGCGACCACGATGAGCGTGTGCCGTTCGGGGTGTGGGGAAGCCATGCCACCGTGCCTGCGGCTGGCGCTTTCGGTGCGTGAGCGACAGCAGCCAGGGCCAGTTAGAACGAAGTGCCTTTGGGGCGAATTCTGGGTTTTGGATCGAGCAGGGCTAGGCATTTCGAGGCCCGCCTCGTATTCAGGCCGCGGAGCGGCCCATGTGCTTTTCGTTTTGCAAGCGGCAGTGCCCAAGCGTGGACACCACAACGCAGTTTTGCTGCCGTCACAGAACGAAGTCCATACGGGCGAAATGGCAGGATGGGAAACCACCAGGGCTAGGCATTTCGAGGCTTGCCTCGTACCCAGGCCGCGGAGCGGCCCATGTGCTTTTCGTTGTATGTGGAAAGGGTCTCGAGCATTGAGTACAAGCAGCGGTCGAGCATTACCAGGAGCGCTGGAAAAGTGCTGATATGCCAACTAATTATGCCCAAATATGAGCCCCGATATAGCTTTACCAGAGCACCATGAAGAGCGTTTCAGGAGCGGTTTCCATGAGATCGCCAACGGAATGCTCTATCTCAGACCTGCGGCAAGATGCGTCTAACCCGTTCGATTCCCGTAATCATAGTCAAGTCATGGGAACGGGGATCGATTCCCGTACTGGCCAATCCAGGGCCGGGGCTCATAGGCTTCCTACTGAAGCCAGTCGGCACGCCGTTCAGGCGCTCCCTGACCTTGGTAAGGGAATTCGCCTAGCTGCTCGAGGGGTACTCAGCCCTGAAATCTTCCATGGCTTTCAACAGGTCCAGGTAGTCAACGCCACCCGTGATCAGCCGAGTCTTGGTGGCTCGCTCGTACATCCAGACACTCCATAGCTTCATGTGGGTTGAGGCCCCATCGAGATCCTTGGGCATCATGCCGCCCCACTCAGGATCATCAGCCATGAAGTGAAGTGCCCTGTCGATTGCGCGATCCAGGTCATTCTGAGGCGAGTAGAAGTCCTCCAAATGAACCTGCTCGGCCAGGATCATGACAGCCAGCACGGGATAGTTCAGCCACTCCGCGAATCGCTCTACCACATCCCGGCCCAGGGTAGTGGCCTGACGCCGGCCTGTTTTCAGGTGGCTCAACGTGGAAGGTGCTATGCCAAGGCTCTCGGCCAGCTCAGTGATAGAGATCCCTTCACTTACCGCCCGCTCAAAGATGATTTGAACCAGCTTGTAGCCTGGGGCGTCTGGCTCGATTTGCAGATAGTCACTCCGCGGCCCCTTAGGCTTTCCCTTCTGCCCACCCTTCGGGCCGGGGCCTGGCTTGCGCTTTCCGGCCTCAATGACCTTCTTCAGGTCGTCGTTTTCATTGTCGTGATCCAATGCTCTCTCCCATACGCCGGAATTCGACGCCACTCACATGTAACTATACCAGATAACGTTTTCTAACGGTCCCGGGCTATCCGCAGCAGTCAGCGTAGCTGCAAGATTGCTTCGTCGTCATGATAACCCAGGAGACCGAAATGCTCATTGGCCGCGTAGAGCACGACCCCAAAAAGCAGATTCAGGCACAACTGCCTGAATCCACGATTAATCGGCTGGATCAATACCGTGAGCTGTACCAGCTCACCTTCGGCGAGAAGGTTTCGACCAGTGATCTGGTCGACCTAATGCTGAGGAACGTCATGGACAGGGACCGTGAGTTCAAGCGGTTTCTGAAGGACCAGGAGCGGAAGGAGAAGCAAGAGGCCAAGCAAGAGGCCAAGCAGCAAGGCCAGGGGGGTGAGGCCCTGGCCGGTGAGCCTCGTGATGGTGGGGGTGAGAGAAATCACACCACAGGCGAGGAAGACCGCAAGCACGGTCAGCCAAAACAGGGCATGGGGCGCTAGGTTTCACCATGCCGCTTCTGGATGACCTCACGCATTTGCTCGACCAGAGGGACCACACGGTTCCACTTGGTACGCAGCACCCGATGGTTGCCCGTATGCCAGCTCCGAATCGAGGTCACAGCCTCGTCGGCGGCTACGGCGATTTGTCGTGGGGTCATCACTTCCATCCAGCGATCCACCGTTGCCTTGACCTCATCAGCGGCGACCCATGCCCCGCCCTCGATTGCCTCATGTTCTTCCATGATCTCCTCGAGGGCGCCCTGCACTCGCTCGTAGGGGACTTTCCGAGGGGTTACGCCACCAGTCCAGGCATTGACGGATGCCACGGAAATCTTGCTGTTGAGCTTCGAGGTCAGCAGCTCGGCGATCTTGGCCAGGGTCATGCCGTACTCGTCACGCAATGTATTGATGCGCCGGCCCAGGTCGCTATCCGTCGAGCTGCGCTCAGCACGCCCACGGGTCGTGGGGATGCTCACTTTGATCTCGCAGCCATGCCTTTCAAGCGTATTGATCAGGTCGTTCAGGAGCGTGTCTCGCATGGCTAACCTCTTTGAATACTTGTCGAAACAACCGCCATCCGAAATGCAGCGATTGGTCGGGTGGACCGCCTCCCGTCTGCACATACCGCGGCAATGGCAGGACGACATGCGCCAGGAAATCTACCTTGCCTGGCTTGGGCGGGAGTACGACGCCAGCTATTCCCATGATGCCATCATGAAATACGCGGGCGAAGCCGCCTTCCTGGCCATTAGCACCTGGCGCCGGCATACCGTACTCCCCGTCACTGTCCATAAGGCGGGTCAGGCGGACAGTGAGCCCCGTGCTGAGCAGTACGATCTGATGGCTGAACAGATCCCTGGCTTTACCCAAGAATTCAACGACGAGATCGATACTGAGGCCTCCGTGGAGATTGAACCCACGTCCACCGTCTCAGCCCACCTCATCGACCTTCCGAAACGCTCAGCTCGATCAGGGCTGTCCAACGAGAACCTGCTTGCCCTTCACTGTGAAGGCTTGTCGGCTGCCGAAATCGCTGCGGCGGCTGACATGACCGAGCGCAGTGTCTACCGCAGATTGGAACGGCTGAAAAATGGAAATCGTAGTACAGTATAGTAAAATTGCAGCGCTCACGGTAGCGCTCTCAAGTACCGCCCTGGCCGCTGACCAGGATCTCGGAACGCTCGGGCCTACCTGGGAAATCGGCGAGCCGGATATGCGTCTGGCCATCGTGGCTGAAGCTCATGGCGTCGACTGGGATTCAGTCCATGAGCACCTGGCGGGTCAGGCCCAGACACACACCAACGACATCCCCGACTGGTATGTACCCGTCGCCGAGCATACCGAAACCCATTTCGTAGACCCCTCCTACACCCTTCAAGAAGACATCGAAGCGCTGAAGCGGCAACCGGACGGCACTTATCAGTGGGGCACCATCTACGAGGCAGGCACCAAGGTTAATCCCCTGGACAAGGTTCGCCCGCAGAACTGGCTCCTCGTTGTCGATCTACGGGTGGACAGGCAGCGCGAACTGGCCGTGGAGCTGAAGAAGCTTCACCCGGTCAACCTGACCGTCATTGTGACCGCGGGCGATCCCGGCGATTTGGCTGCTGACCTGGGGCGTGCCGTCTACTTCGCCGAGGAATGGCATTTCGACCGTTTGGGCATCACTCACACGCCTTCACTGGCTGGCGTGCGGGATAGCCGTCCCGACGCCATCGAAGTGACGCATTTTGCCTACCCCTACGATGTCGAGACCCTGGAGGCCCACCTGCCATGAAACGAACGGTCCTTTCCGGCCTGGCTGCCCTATCACTGGCCGCGGCCAGCTTAGCTACTGCCTCTCCCCTGACAGGCTCAGCCGCTTGCCAGGGGGAGGTGTTCAATCCGATCAACGACCCCAACTGGAACAACATGTTTCCGGTGACTGTGGCGGGCATATCCATGGGGGGTGGTTCAAACCCGCCCCTGATGCACATGGACCCTATCTGCATGTGCCCTGGCCCCTACGGTGTGGATATGCCTGGGATTGGGATGACGTACTGGGAGCCCACCTTCCTGGCCGAGGTGGCACGCACTCCCGGTTGCATGTCGACCTTGGGCGGGGTGCAAGTGCTCGAGGGGTATGACGAGCAAACCTCGAACCAGAAGTATGGCTCCGGCCGTGACCACGGCTCCGTCACCAGGATGCAGGTTCATTGGTATATCTACCCCCTGTTCAGTGTGCTCAACATGATGAGTTCACTCGGGTGCATGAACACTTCGGGGTTCAACCTGGCGGATCTCACCGAGGTAGATCCCACCTGGCAGGACGATACCTGGACTTCGATCGCCTTTCCTGAGTCCGCCCTGTTCGCTAACCCGGTTGGCGCTCTTTCTTGCATTCCGGACGCCGTTGCCTCAGCAGCCGGTCGACCTCTTGACATGATGTTCTGGTGCCAGGGATCGCAAGGCGTCCTGTACCCGCTGACCGGCTCCAGCCCGACACACAGCTCTCCTCAGGGGGGCAATCTGCACGTCCTCGGAAAGTACATGCAGCGGAAGACCCGGATGGCTGGTCTGCTTTCCACCATCGGCCCATGGGCCGAGTGCCAGTCGGTCTATCTGCCGAACATGATCCGTAGCCAGTACAGGATCGACCCGGTTGCACCGGTCGCGAGTAATCAAACCGCTGTTCTGGGCATGTCCGAATTTCGGTGGGGGATGATGCCGCCCGCCAACACAGCCGTCCGTACCGATTCCGCATTCCTGATCTGGGTAGGTAAGCAATGCTGCGCTCTCTGACACTCCTAGCACTGGTTCTCACCAGCTCAACAGCTCTCGGGCAAAAGACACCCGAGGAAGCCGCTCACAGCGCGTTCTCGGCTCTTGAAGGCGAGAGCGCAGCCCAGCTTTCTTTCCCTGGCCAGGGAAGCGCAGAGCGTGTTCTCGAGGCCATGGGGGCAGGTAGCGCCAACTCTGCGGGTGAGGCCGCAGGGGCGGCCATGGTGGAAAACATCCGTAAGCCCGGCCAGACAGGTGGGATTGCAGACCCAGAGATGGCAGCCGAATGGGAGGCCTTGCGTGGCTCGCTTGGGTTGGGTGAGCAAGACCGCCTGTATTTCTTCATCTCGTTCTCAATGCCGGAAAGCATGATCCGCGGCTATGCCCTCGATGCCGCTCGGGCCGGTGGTGAGCTGGTGCTCCGGGGGGTAGAGCCGGGGATGGACCTCAGGCAATTCACCATGGAGCGACTGCTGAAGGTGCTGCGTCCAGGCGGCATGACTGCACCGATCCAGATAGATCCCCGCCTGTTCGACACCTATGCGGTCGACAGTGTGCCAACCATCGTGCTCGCCAAAGAAGACCCGATGGGGGTTTGCCAAACCGCAGAGCCCAGGACAGGGGAAATCAATGGCCAGACATTCGACTACAAAGCCTGCCCGGAGGCGGCCCCAGACACCTACTGGAAGGTCGAAGGGTCAGTGACAGCCCTATATGCCCTAGAGGAGTTCCAAGACCGTGGGGCCAGCAATGCAGCCGTTTACATCGGTGCCTTGAAGGGTGAAGGGGCACTCAGCGCGTCCGAGCAGCCGGGTATCGGCTCGGAACGGTGGGAATCACTCACCGATGCCCTTGCTGAACGCAACGCGGAACGCCTGAAGGAGCGGTACGAAGGCTCAGATCGTGAAGTTTACGACACGCCAATGGGGCCAGCCGTGGGGCCGAAGGGACAGAACACTGACCATCTCTGGGAGGAATAGCATGCCGAAGGGCGTTCATCTGAAAAAGCTCTTCACGGGGGTCGCCATGGCGGCCCTCGTGCCATTGAGCACTATCGCGATAGCTGGGCCGAGTGAATCGGGCCTGAGTGCAGGGGGCGCCTGGGCAAAAGACTTCGACCCCGGCAAGAGCTTCCAGTCAGCCACTTCAGCCCTTGGGCTTGAGGACACCAAAACCTCGGGGGAGCTGGGAGGCGAGGTTGGGCTCCAGGTCAAGCAACAGCAACAGCGAAATTTCCGGTGCCGTGACGGCGCTCGACTGACGGCGGGTGGTATCCGGGTCAATATCGAAGAGTGTCAGCAATCCGATGACGGTGACTTGCAGAGGCTGCGAGTCGCCGTTTGTGATGCCCTGACGCAAGGCATCCGGTGCAGCGACGATCGCTATACGCAGACGCGAGAAGTCCCGGCAGGGGGCGAGGCCGCGTTCAGCGGCGGCGATCTCTACGGTGCATACCGAGTCGAGGCTGAGTGCTCAGGAACATCCTGTGTGATGACGATGCACCAGCTACATGGAGATGCCTGGGGCGGCAACAACATGCGCCAACAGGGCAACGATCGCGTCAATCAAGATCCTAATCACCCCTCAAACACCATCGCGGATGTCCGGGACAACCCGACATTCGATCAGGGCAGTCAGTATGCAGAGGACCGCTCAAAGTGCCTGGGGGGACAGATCAACCAGCTGTTCAGCGAAGGCGACATTCCAGTTTCATGTGATCCTGAAGACCCTAGAACGATTGACTTCCTGGACATCGACGGAGGGGGACAGTGTGAGCCTGATCGGATCACAACAGAGACATGTACCGTCGACATCCCTACTCGAATCGTAACTTGTGAGCCGGAATCAAAAACGTGCGACGTACAGCGGGAAACTGCTCAATTCACCTGTGAGCGTGAACTGCAAGTGCAAAAGGTTGGCAGTGAGGCTTGCACACCGGGCCAAGTGGTATATCAATGGCGGCCATACTCGCATCTGTATCGGCGTTTTGTATGTCAATCTTGCCACCATCCGTTTAATTGCCTGCTCTATCAGTTTAATCAGAACGGATCTGGATGGAGATCGTCCTTTAGGTTCGAGTATTCACGAAACCTTGGCTGGCATCATCCTGAGCTAATGCCCGGAGCACCGTCCGGTTATTATATCAAGCAAACATGCAGCAATGGGCGCTGCACCATCCACTATCGTCGCAACCCAAGTGACAGCACTAAAAAATATCGCTATGACGAGGCCGCACCGATTTTCAGGGACACCGTAACTGAAAACTGTGAGGCATTTGAACAACGTCGGCCGGAGACAGACTGATGCTGTACGCGATCAAAGTGCTCGCGCTAATGGCAATGTTGATTGTCACTGGTAACGCAAGCGCCCAAAATCTCAACGATTATGCGGAATGTTATCGAGCAGGCGAGGTGTGCGTCGACGACGCACCTCGTCAAATCGCTGGCCATACAGTCCATCGAGACTGTTGGCGTTACTCCGTCACATACATGTGTTATGGCGACCCATATAGCAACAGCTGCAACCTGGATGCCTTGAATAATAGTGATGAGTGGGAACTGGTCAACACATTTGACGAAACCTACCCTGGAACATTCACTCAATACTCTAATGTCCTTCCTGATAGCTGGAAGGAGGAGTGGCAAAAAAGTGAATCGACTTGCAATGCTGACACCTCTTATGGTTGCGGACCAGACATAAGCAGCGAAGACATCCTAGATGGTTCTGGAAATGTGATTGGCCAACGGGTCAGGAAGCGGTGCTATGTTGGCGAGACTCCGCGGTGCAACAATGACCCGAATTGCAGCATTACCGAATACGAATGCACTAAAGAACAGGACGGCCTGTGTGTTCGACAAGAGCAAACCTATACCTGCCGTGAGGAGGGCAAGTGCGACCCAAGCTCCTATGAAGTTATGCCTGAAGTCAGTGATGACGAAGGGGCATTCTCTGATGCGATCGCCGCAGCCGGTGTTATGGATATGATCGCAGCCGAGGGTGGATTTGATGGCAACATGCGAATCTTCTCCGGGTTTGAGAGAGAGTGCAAAGCCATTACAAGCGATTTCCGTCGCATGATGGAATTCAATGCAACCGTAGGAACTATCCTTGCGACATATTTTGGTGGTCCGCTCGGCGCAGTCTTAGCTGGAACAGCATCAGCTGACATTCTCAATGCGATCGAGCACATGGAGTGCTGCCAGGATGATCCTGAGGATGTGGTTCTTACCAGCTCATTCATCTCAATGGCCACCGGCATCGGTGCAGATTATTGCGATCTCGAGGATGTCGAGCTTGCTGCGGCTCGGATGGCAAAAAGAGCTGTTCAGGTTACTCCGGGATTCGTACCAACCAATAATACGCTCTGCACGATTGCGAACTACGTTTATAACGCCCCAGCCAAGGGTGATATGGCTTATGCCAAGCAGATATGCTCGCATTGGACTCGGCCATGGTCACTGGCAAACACCCAAACACAGGTCGATGAGTATCAGCGCTGGTGCGAGTTTGACTCCATGCTGGCCCGCATCATTCAGGAGCAAGGGCGAGAGCAGCTTGCTGAACTGGCAGCACAAAATGCAGGAGGAGCTGAAACCAAGACTGCAAGTTTTCCCTTCTACGAATCCACAGGAGGGTGGACTAGCGAGCTGAACGTTAATGGCAACCGGGTGAGATTCTGGAAGTGGAAGGAGTCGTGTGCAACGGAGGAAGGCTATACAAACTCAATGCTGTCTGGCTATGACTGCCCATCAAGCCCAGACATTTATGCCGCTGTCTGTTCAGAAGACACCTGTGGCACTCCACCTGATCACCCAGTCTATGGGTTCAGTCCAGGCTGGGAGACCCATCGACTAGCTGCTGAAGACCATCATGTTCGGGCAGTCAATCGCTACTCAGTCGTTGAGGGCGGTTGCTTCGACGATGGCTCCTGCGAGTACAAAGTACACGCCTGGAAAGCTGGGGCTGGCGGGCAGATGAGGATACCGATCGATATGAAATGGCCGATCAATTTCCCTAACTCAGGCTGGGGAGAGTTCTCGTGGGCTCACAACAATGTGCATTTTGAGGCATATACAAACCCCCTCGGCACGGAATCACCGGATCGGGGCTTGCGGATGTGTATTGGCTCATCCTATCAGTGTCGATATGACTCGACGTGGACTGAAGTTGATATTCAAAATGACATCAACGACATGAATAATTATGTCAATAGCAATCCACCTGTCACGCTGACTGGCGGCTGCACTGACAGTGAATGCGAGTTCAGAGCCACCGTGGAGGTCAATCTAACCGCAAAACCGTGGTACACATACTCCGAGAAAAAGTATGAGCCGTGCATGCTAGAAGTCCTGGGTAGCTGTGTTGCAGAAGCATCCACGACTTACGACCGCCAGTACAAACCTGACTGCTCCGGCTTCACGATCGATGAGTTCCTTGCATTGGATCTCGGTGACATGGACTTCTCTGAGTACGTGGAAACACTGTCTGAGAAAGCAAAGTCGGAGTTTAACCAGACATGGGCAAACTAAAGGTTCAGCAAATCGCATTTATCTGCTTGGCTTTAGTCTCAATGGGCTCCTACGGGAGCCCCATCGAGCGTATTTCAGATCAAGCCAACGCTCTGGCATCTGGTACAGCCTCATCCAAAGAGGTTGTTCAGAATGGCGGGCAACGCCCTTTTATGTTAACCCCTAATAACGGTTACGTTGGGTTGGAAACACGCCTTGATGTATCGATGACCTATACCTCTTTTGAGCATGGTGGTCAAAATGTCAGGCAGGTTGAAAAAGCCGTTGTCGACTGGGGAGATGGCTCGAACGCTACGACTGTGACACCCGGCACACCCGCCTACCACACCTATGGCCACCGCACGAAGGAGGGCTCGATAACGCCAAACGGGAGTGTGGTCTATACAGGAAGAATTACATTCGTCACGACCTCTGGGGATGCTTATACAGAGCGTTTTCAGTACAGCATGTGGAATAACTTTCTCGACTCACTTGTGCCTGGAGGTCGAGTGTTGCCCAACCAGCTTCTACCCAGCGTTAATGGCGCAGGTTCACGCGACAAACTTCCCAGCGGATTCTTTGACAGGAATAACAAATGAAATATTCCAGGAAATTCACCGTCATTCCAGCTCTTTTGACATTGCTAATTTCTGCCAGTGCATTCGGACAACAACCGGAAGGGGAAGGCAATCGTCTTTATGGTGGCCCTGACTCAGGAGGTACAGCCAACAAATCGATCGTTACCTATAATGCGGTTGAATGGCAGACGGCATGGTTCGAGAACCTTGGTGGTCAACCCCCTCACGAGCTGCCGCAAGGCCATGTCGGTGTGCTTGTCTTCGCTGCCTACCCAGGGCACCTGATCAGCCTTCATAGGGCCGATCCCTCAGCGACACCAACGATCCGCTGTCACCAAGCCCCGCTACCAGATTCCAAGAGCCATATTGCTCCTGCCTCATGGGCAGCCGGGATCTTCAAGGTTGATGATGTGATTTTGGAGGATTGCCCATGATTGCCGGGAGGAGAGATGCACTGGCTCTCACTGCGATCGCAGCTGGGGTGGCCACGGCTACCCCCTGGGCAGCCGGAGCGCTGCCTGTGTGGCCTGCGGGGCTACTGGGCACTATTGGCATGGCCCAGCTCACCTGGAGCCAAGCCATGGCGACCCTTGAGAGAATCGATGAGGACTCGCGTGAAGGGTTTGTTCTTCCGTCAGATGAGCCCATCGATGACAAAGGCAGTGGCCTGCACATTGGCCTGACAACCGATAAGAACACCCGAGTCAACATGCCAGACAACCTCGGGAAACGCCACACGGCGATCGTGGGGCAATCCGGCGTGGGTAAAACGACCATTGGTGAATACATCCTGTGGCAGCAGACCGCAAGAGGAGGGGGCTGGCTCTTCATCGATGCGAAGATCGATCGCGATACTCGTGACCATCTCGCTTACATGGCCAAAGTGACCGGGCGAGAGGATGAACTCTATATCATCGATGTCTCCGATCCTGACAATGCTAACACCTACAACCCCGTCCTCCATGGTGATCCAGATGAGGTAGCCTCCCGCCTCATGAATTTGATCCCCTCCGCCGAAAACAACCCTGGCGCGGATCACTACCGACAGTCGGCCAACCACGCCTTGACTGTCATCATCGCAGCCTTGCAAGCCTCCGGCCAGCTCTACCACTTCGGTGATCTTTCGATCCTACTGCAATCGGATAAGGCGCTTGAAAACCTCGAACGGATGACCCCCCAGGGCTCTGAAAGGCGAGCCCTCTCGATTTTCCTGGATCAATTCCGCACCCGTACCAAGGAAGGGACGAAGATTGACCTCAACCGCATGAAGCAGACGCTGGGAGGCATGGCAGGCCGCATTGCCCTCTTTGCACAAGGTAAATTCGGGAAAGTATTTAACGTGTATGCACCCGAGATCGTCCTTACAGAGATCATCCGCAAAGGGCACATGCTTTATGTTTCGTTGCCAACAATGGGGAAGGACACCGCTGCTCTGAATCTCGGCAAGATGATTGTATCGGACATACGATCTGCCGTTGCCCATATACAGGATCTTCCTAAAGGAGAACGGCCAGAACATTTCATTGCTCTGCTCGATGAGATGGGTGCCTATGTTATGGAGGGCGTAGGCAGGCTCTTTGAGCAAGCCCGTTCGGCAAACATCGCCCTCATACCAGCATTTCAGTCGTTCAGCCAGTTGAACCGTGTCTCTCCTGACTTTGCTGACATTGTGATCCAAAACACTTGGAACAAGATATTCTTCAAATTTGGCTCGAAGGATAGCCCGGAGGAGGCGGCTGAAATTCTCGGCAAAACAAAACGGTTCCAGCGATCGGTGTCCGTTTCGGCCAACCAAGGTGAAAGCGCCCAGTATCTTCGCACAACGCCTCAGTCAAGCATGTCAGACGGCGGTGGCATGGGGGAAAGCTGGCGTGAAATCGAGGAATTTCGTGTCACGCCCGACCAGTTAAGAGCCATGGATATGGGGCATGCGGTAATGATGATGGGAGCGCGTATGTACCATCTTAGAACCCCAATGATCAACTACCCAAAGAAAATACCTTCCTTCAAGGCCGTCAAGCACAGCACAAAGATACCATCGAACAAGCAGCCGCTTAACTTTGAAGACAGACTTAATGAATTTCTTACTGAAGTAGCATGAGGAGGGCAAATGATTACGATTGTTTTTTGGGGGACTATCGCAATATTCGCCATGTTCCTCCTAGGCGTATTACCAGGCGTCAAAGAAGTATTCCGCCCGATTATGGATATACTTTCAAAAGGCGTTGTGGAAGTAGTGAAGTTTGCTGCGGGCTACATGCTTTGGCTTGTCAAAACTATCATCCATGCACACCTTGATCTTATTAGTCACCTCTCTCATTCCCGCAGCTACTTTGACCCCGCTGACAAGATAAGGAAGTAGTTTATAGTTTGACATTGAAATCGTCGTACCGTATACTTCAATAAATGTCGGGTCCCGTGTGATTCACAACCCGTTTGGTAAATAGCTCAGGTCGCTTGGCCTGCCACTCCTTCATCGCCGTGATCGGTGATTGATGATGCAGCGCTTTCTGAGGGATGTGGTGATTGTACAGCCAAGCGTAGCGTTTGAGCGTCTGCTCCAGGTCCTCGCTTGAGGTATACCGCCGGGTCGCCAGCACGTCACTGATGCGGCCGTTGAACCGCTCTACCATACCGTTCGTCTGCGGCCTTCCCGGCTTGATCAGGCGATGGTCGATACCATGGGCCTGGCACTCCTGGTCGAAGGGGTGGCGGCCGCTGGGCTTGCGCTCACCTGCCCGCGTGAAGCGATCGGTGAACGACTTGCCGTTATCAGTCAGCACCGTTTGGATCGTGAAGGGAGCCTTCTCCTCCACACGCTTCATGAACGCCTTGGCATCCTTGGCGGACTGGCTGCGCCTGACCTCCAGATAGACCCAGCGTGTGGCACGGTCGATGGCGACATACAGGTAGCGCTTCTGCTCCTCGTCGGGCATCTGGGGTAGGTGCTTGATGTCGATATGCACGTACCCGGGCTCGTAGTCCTTGAAGGGCTTGTGCCGGGGCTTGCCCTCATCTCCAGCATCCTGACGGGCCAGTTCTGCCAGTGTCGGCACCTCGCGGCGTTTGAGCATGCGATGCAGGCCTGAGCGAGACAATTGAGGGTTCAGGAACTCACGTGCCACGACAAGCAGGTCATCCAGACCGAGACGCAGGAATTCGCGGGCGGCGATCAGCACCTCCTCTTGCTCAGACGTAAGCGTGGCCAGCAGGTTATGACGTGTATGGGGCCGATCATAAACATCGTCACGGTACCGCCAACGCCGGATGGTCGCGGTGGAGATGCCAAACTGGCGAGCCAGCTCGCTATCCGTGATGCTGGAGGGTGCCGCCTGGATCTCGGCACGAACCTTCGGTGTCGTCGTGGCCTGCTTATGCAGCTTGATGTCCATGAACCTGCTCCCGAATGAATTGCTGTAGAAGCTCTCTGGCTGCGAGCAGAGGATAACTCCTATAGCTCATTTGATCATCCGG
The DNA here is from genome assembly GCF_013415105.1 of Vreelandella salicampi. GTDB lineage: Bacteria > Pseudomonadota > Gammaproteobacteria > Pseudomonadales > Halomonadaceae > Vreelandella > Vreelandella salicampi. Next base: position 987 of record NZ_JACCDF010000013.1, on the reverse strand, counting down.
GACCCTACAAATAAACCATAAAGAATGACCAAGCGCTCGGGGGTGATTTATGGCAAAGAATAAGCGAAATGCAAAACGCCAACGGGCGCTCAATGCTCGTCGTCAGGCTGCATCACACACTGGCGGTTCTGTGATCGCCAATGAGCTTCACCATCTCATTGGAGCAGACGAAGAAAGCGTTGTGAGGGCGATCCGGTGGCGAGCCAAGGTTAACGTCTATTTAATTCTTGGATTCAACCTTGTGGCTTTCCTCTTTCTTCTTTATCACACCAACGCTAATCAAGGTGGGGTAATAAGCCATAACAGCCCCTATATCTGGGCCTCCTTCATTGCATTTTTCATTCTGCAAATGATCTTCCTCCACCGTTACAAGAAACTTATCCGTCACGCCTAAAAAAAGCCCCCGCAATCTGCGGGGGCTTTTCATTACCTTGAGTCCATATTTTCTCTTGGGTCAACTTCATCGTCTTGGCCAGGGGCCTGTTCCCGCGGCTGGGAAGAAGCTGGAGGTTCCCCGTTAGAACTTGAGCCGCTACCACTATCACTCGTCCATCCATTACTCGGTGCTTGCGCTGGCTGGGATTGCTCTGTTGCGTCCCAAGGCTCGCCGGCATTGCTCACCTGGTCAGGGGTCAAGCCCGGATCAGCCCCGTAGGAGGGCGCCTGGGGCACTTGGCCACCCTGAGTCGCTGCGGCCGGCTCCTGGCCGGTATCAGCCGCGTAGGAGGGCGCCTGGGGCACTTGGCCACCCTGAGTCGCTGCGGCCGGCTCCTGGCCGGTATCAGCCGCGTAGGAGGGCGCCTGGGGCACTTGGCCACCCTGAGTCGCTGCGGCCGGCTCCTGGCCGGTATCAGCCGCGTAGGAGGGCGCCTGGGGCACTTGGCCACCCTGAGTCGCTGCGGCCGGCTCCTGGCCGGTATCAGCCGCGTAGGAGGGCGCCTGGGGCACCTGGCCATCCTGAGTCGCTGCGGCCGGCTCCTGGCCGGT
>NZ_JACCDF010000012.1 GCF_013415105.1 Vreelandella salicampi | reverse complement strand
GATCGATGCCAACTGACTCAGCGATCAAACCCTTAACCTTCTGACAAACCAAGGTTTTTACACCTCATTCACCGCTGGTAACGCTCGGCGTCCCCGGCAGCGGATGCGTACTCTACGGGTTCACCGCCGGGTTGGCAAGGGGTTTGTGACAGAAAATTCAGCTTTTCGGTTTTGCTTTACGCATAACAGCTAAAACAGGGCCTGAGCATACATAGGCACCAAACAGCAGCAGCAGCATCACGGACGGCTCAACGGAGATCATAACGAACCCCAATACGACGGCGAGCAGTACAACAAAGGGCACCGGCTTTTTAAAGTCGAGATCTTTGAAGCTGTAATAGCGAATATTACTCACCATCAGCACACCTGTTGCCGCCACAACCACTAGCATCAGTAGCTTGAAACCAAAGGCATCAGCGTCAAAGCTATGAAAGGTCCATACGCTGGCTGCCACTAGCGCAGCCGCGGAGGGGCTGGGCAAGCCGATAAACCATTTTTTATCCACGCTACCAATCTGGACGTTAAAACGCGCCAACCGCAGTGCCGCACAGGCGACGTAGAGAAAGGCCACCACCCAACCGGTTTTACCGATATCCTGCAAAATCCAGGTAAAGGCGACCAACGCGGGCGCCATGCCGAAAGAAATCATATCGGCCAGGCTGTCGTATTCGGCGCCGAATGCGCTTTGCGTATTCGTCATTCGCGCAACACGGCCATCCAAACCATCCAGCACCATGGCAATGAAGATAGCGACGGCCGCGGCAGTAAAATCGCCGTTGATCCCAGCCACTACTGCAAAAAAGCCTGAAAACAGCGCCGAGGTTGTAAAAAGGTTAGGCAGTAAATAAATGCCCTTGCGACGAATTTTTTTGCCATCCTCAACCGACTCTTCAATGACTTCGGTTTCGCGCAAAAAAGTACTCGCCAAGTCCTCGCTACTCACCTGTTTAGAGGAATCTTCCTCTTCCGGCGAGGGAGAACGAGCTCGCTCTGGGTCATGGGCATCCTGGGTCATAAGTGTCATCCGTTTGAAATGAAGTCACATAAACAGTGATCTCTATTCATTCTACACGGTGAGACTCACTCAGCCAGCATTGAGGTGAACAACCACAAATGACTCGGGGCGCGACAGTGCGCGCCCCGAGGCTATGATTAACGTAAGTGCGAGCTAACCACTTAGTTCTTTGACTTGTCTACCAATTGATTGGCAGCGATCCAAGGCATCATGCCACGCAGTTTGGCACCGACCTGCTCAATTTCGTGCTCAGCATTGAGGCGACGGCGCGCGGTCATCGATGGATAATTGCTGTTACCTTCGTTGATGAACATTTTAGCGTATTCGCCGGTTTGGATACGCTTCAAGGCGTTACGCATCGCGGCGCGCGATTGCTCATTGATCACTTCAGTGCCGGTAACATACTCGCCGTACTCCGCATTATTCGAGATGGAGTAGTTCATGTTGGCGATGCCGCCTTCGTACATCAGGTCAACGATCAGCTTGAGCTCGTGCAGACACTCAAAGTAGGCCATTTCTGGCGCATAGCCCGCTTCGGTCAGTGTTTCAAAACCGGCTTTAACCAACTCGACAGCACCGCCACAAAGTACCGCTTGCTCGCCGAACAAATCTGTTTCGGTTTCATCTTTGAAGGTGGTTTCGATGATGCCGCTACGACCACCACCAATACCTGCCGCGTAGGAGAGCGCCAATTCTTTGGCCTTGCCTGACGCATCCTGATGAATCGCAATCAAATCGGGGATGCCACCGCCTTTAACAAATTCAGAACGAACCGTGTGGCCCGGCGCTTTCGGCGCGATCATGAGCACATCGAGATCTTTGCGCGGCTCAATTTGGTTGTAGTGAATATTGAAGCCGTGAGCAAAGGCCAAGGTCGCGCCTTCTTTTAGGTTCGGCGCCACTTCCTGCTCGTAGATCGCTTTCTGATTTTCATCCGGTGCCAGAATCATTACTACGTCAGCGGTTTTACACGCTTCCGGCACGGTGGCGACTTTCAGGCCAGCGGCTTCCGCTTTTGCCGCAGAAGAGGAGCCTTCGCGCAACGCAACGGTTACGTCAACGCCAGACTCTTTTAAGTTATTGGCATGCGCGTGCCCTTGAGAGCCATAGCCAACGATGGTGACTTTCTTGGCCTGAATGAGAGACAGGTCACAATCTTTATCGTAATAAACGTGCATAGCAGAAACTCCATTAAGTATTTGAAATAAAACGTCGTGTCAGCGTTGGTAGCCACTGGCGCTGTCTCATGCAGCATTCGCCGCAAGTAATTGAGTCACTTTACGCGATGCCCTCTATTGCGTAAAACGCTATATTTGCAACACAACAATGCACATAGTGAAACATGGAACTCTCATGGATTTTCGGCTGCTTAAGCACTTCATCACTTTGTCTGACACTCTGCACTTTGGCCGCGCTAGCGAACTGTGCCACATAAGCCCCTCTACCCTTAGCCGCTCGCTTCAGCAGTTAGAAAGCGAGCTCGCCACGACACTTATTGAACGCGATAACCGACATGTTTCGTTGACGCTACAAGGGGTGCACTTTCAGCGCTACGCGCGGGATACGCTAGATCAGTGGGAAACCATCAAGCGAACGCTGGCAGACAAAGCGACACAACTAACCGGCGACATCAGCATCTATTGCTCTGTTACCGCGAGCTACAGCTTTTTATACGAACTGCTTAGCGACTTCCGTCTTCAACACCCCGGCATCGAGTTCAAGCTGCACACCGGCGATCCCGCAAATGCCATGAACCGTGTGCTATCGGGTGATGACGATATGGCCATCACGCCTCGCCCACGGACACCGCCGCCAGCGCTGGCGTTTAAATCACTCACACGCTCGTCGCTTGTATTCATTGCCCCCACGAACCCAGCTGAGTGGCTCCCCCACACCCCCGAAAGCTCAACCGCGCAGCAGTGGGAAGCGGTACCAATGATCTTGTCGGAGGCGGGATTATCGCGCGAATATGCCGATACATGGTTTAAAGCATTGGGCGTCACGCCGCGCATTTATGCTCAGGTGGCAGGGCACGAGGCGATTGTAAGCATGGTGGGTCTGGGGTTTGGCGTAGGCGTGGTACCCAAAATTGTGCTGGATAACAGCCCATTGGCTGAGAGTGTCAAAATACTCCACGTCAAGCCAGAGCTGCCCTATTACGATGTTGGCTTATGCGTACTTAATCGTCGCCTAAAGCGGCCTAGGATTCAGGCACTTTGGGAAGTAGTTAGCGAGCGTCGCCCCTAAAAAGTAAAACGGCAGGCTAAATGCCTGCCGAAATCACTCATTGAATACGCATCAACGTCGGGGTCTAGGCAAGTGACTATCAGCGCGTGAGGGACTGCCATCCTTAGGACGCACATAAAGTACTAGCGCATGATCCACTAATTCATAGCCATGCTCTTCGGCAATCTCTTGCTGACGACGCTCAATCATTTCATCGACAAATTCAATGATCTCACCGCTATTAAGGCAGACCATGTGGTCATGATGATCTTCTTGGGTCAACTCGAATACAGCATGCCCGCCGTCAAAATTATGACGAATCACAAGGCCTGCTGTCTCGAACTGAGTCAACACGCGATAGACCGTTGCCAAGCCGACATCTTCACCCGCATCAATCAGTGTTTTATACACTTCTTCTGCGCTTAAATGGTGTTGGCCAGAGGCATTTTCGAGGATCTGCAGGATTTTAACGCGCGGCAGGGTCACTTTGAGCCCGGCTTTACGCAGTTCATGGTTCTGATCGGCCATGGTTGCTCTTCGCAGTAACAGGTTAGGTCGGGTATGATCGACCGAAACCACGATAGTGAAGAATAGGCGCAAATGCAAAAATTGACTCGAATTATCACGTTTTCAGCCACACTCGCATTCATCAGCGGTTGCAGTTATGTCGGCGTTTATAAACGCGACATCCCGCAAGGCAACCTCATCACGCAAGATATGGTGGAGCAGCTTAAGCCCGGCATGACGCAAGAACAGGTCACATATGTCATGGGCCGCCCTCTACTCGAAGCCCCCTTCGACTCGCGCGAGTGGGACTATGTTTTTCGGCTAGATAAAGCCTACAGTGGCGTCGAAACCCGGCGCGTCACGCTGACGTTTGATCGCCAAGGGCAACTTATCGAGATTGATAAAGAAGGGGATTTTTCCGAAGATCTACCGCTGGACACAGAAACCCGTTTAGGGCCTGCCACAGAAGGTGGTGACCCACTGGACGCGCTTCCAAGTGAAAGCACGCAAACCCAGCCCCCTGAGTCAGAGCGCGCACCGACGCCTCGGCCCTAACTAGCGCTCCGCCTGGCGCTTCGCCCGCGCTAGGCGAGCCACTTTGGGGTCTACCTCGAGCGGGCGATATACCTCGACACGGTCACCTTGGCGTAGTGGGTGCGCAGACGGCTCTCGTATGACTTTGCCAAAGATTCCAAGCGGTGCCTGATAAAATGTCTCGGGTGGCACCTCGGGGAATAGTAGCGGCAAACTTGCCTTTTCCACCGCTTCAAGCACCGTGGTTCCATCAGGCACTGTCAGGGCAACGATGCGTTGTTTTTGCGGCAATGCAAACGCCACCTCAACCAACAGCGAGTTTATATGGCTTTCAGCGGCCATATAACTCATTGGCACGCTTGGTGAACGAATCCACCAACTGCCCAGCGATTTGTTGAAATATCTTACCGAACGCCATACTTAGTAGACGGTTAGCAAACTCAAATTCCATCTCCAAGCTGACCTGGCAAGCATCTTCACCCATCGGTACGAAGCACCAACGCCCTTTCAGGCGTTTAAATGGCCCACTGACTAGCGACATTTCAATTCGCTCGGGCGAATACAACTCGTTACGCGTCTTAATGGTTTGCTCGATACCTGCGCGCCCTAAGGTCATTTCACCGATAAGATGGGCATCATCGCGCTCGATCAACCGCGCACGACGACAACCCGGCAAAAATTCCGGATAGGACTCGAAATCGTTTACCAGTTCAAACATTTGCTTAGGAGTGTGCCGCACCAAGGCGGAACGATTCACGGTTGGCATTGACCTCTCCGCTGACTTCATAGTGCCCAAGGCGTATCATAGGGGCTAATCTTAACGCAAAAATAGTATCACGGCTCTCTTCTCCACGAAGAGGCAACCAACAGATCAATGACGAGGTTTCATGGCCACAAAGAAAGGAAAAACCAAAAAAGGTCCTAGCAGCAGCGTCATCGCTCAAAATAAGAAGGCCCGCTTTGAGTATCATATTGATGAAACCTTCGAAGCGGGTCTCTCGCTGGCTGGCTGGGAAGTCAAAAGCCTTCGCGCGGGTAAAGCGCAGCTGACCGACACCTATATTTTGATTCGCCATGGGGAAGCGTGGCTACTTGGGAGCCATATCACACCGCTCAATACCACGAGCACCCATGAAATCGCTGACCCCACGCGAACACGCAAGCTCTTGTTGCACCGAAAAGAAATTGCCAGGATCTTTTCCAAAACGCAGGACAAAGGACACACGTGTGTGCCGCTCAAGCTTTACTGGAAACGCAACCTAGTGAAGTGCGAGCTAGCCTTGGTAACGGGTAAAAAGTTGCACGATAAACGTGCCACTGAAAAAGATCGCGACTGGCAACGTCAAAAAGGCCGCATTATGCGGGAACAAAACAAGGCATAACTGGTCAATTCATTGCAGGCGCGTTAGAATGCGCGTCTCACTAAGGGGGCGACATGGTTTCGACGCCGGTGACAAACCCTGCGGTGCATGTCGAGAGCGTGATGTATCTCGTAAATCCAACATCACGAAAAATAGTCGCAAACGACGAAAACTATGCTCAGGGCGCGCTAGCAGCGTAAGCTGGTAGCTTCTTGTCCGGCTCCAAGGTGATGTGCCTATTCATCGCTGAGGAGATACGAGCTAAAAATGATAGGACCGCGGTTGGCGGTGTCTTCTCGTCAATCGTTAAACTTTAGAAGGCTCGCGTTGCTGGATCCTGATCGTCGGAGCCAGTCGCGTTAAAGCAAAAGACGAAATCTAAGCATGTAGAGCCAATGGGCGAGTGCCGGCGGACGCGGGTTCAATTCCCGCCGCCTCCACCACTCAAGTCGAAGAATCAAGCACCTACGGGTGCTTTTTTCTTTTCTCCCTTCCAAATACCTGCCAACGCGAAAGCGATACAAGGTGTTGCGATGCGCGCTAAAGCCCTACTACTTGCCTATACGTTGACGGCGTTTTTTGCGGCGTTTGCGGCCGCGAGCGAACCATCGGCAGATGCGCTACAAGCGCTTGATCAGCAGGCCGCTGAGCTTAATCGTGTGCATACGGTGGTAATCGCCCACAAAGGGGAAATTGTTCACGAGCTTCACCAGGGCGGCCCTGGAACAGCCGTTCCCGCTAATATCAAATCCCTTTCCAAAACCGTACTTGCGGCGATTACTGGCGCCGCCATTGAAAACGGCATTATTGATTCTACCGAGCAGCCACTAGTGGCGCTATTGGGCAACTTGCCTAGCGGGGTAGATCCACGGGTAAACGATATTACCATTTCGCACCTGCTTTCCCTGCAAGCGGGCCTGGAGCGAACGTCGGGCAGCAACTACGGCGCTTGGGTGGCCAGTCAGCATTGGGTCAATGATGCGCTAACCCGCCCCTTTGTCGATGAACCCGGTGGGCGAATGCTTTATTCAACGGGCACCAGTCACTTACTTTCCGCAGCACTGACCCAGGCCAGCGGAGAAAGCACCCATACGCTTGCCCAGCGCCTGCTTGGCAAACCGCTGGATATTGCGATACCCCCGTGGCCACAAGACCCGCAGGGTATCTACTTCGGCGGCAACGATATGCGGCTCTCGCCGAGGGCGCTGGTGGCAGTTGGTGAGCTTTACCGCCAAAAGGGCATGGTCGATGGCAAGCAGGTATTCCCGGAGGGCTGGGTAGACGCCTCTTGGACGCCCAGAGGCGAATCGCCCTGGACAGGCGATGGTTACGGCTACGGCTGGTTTATCACCACCCTTGTGGATGTGCCGGTTTACTACGGCAGAGGATACGGCGGCCAAGCGCTTTACGTGATCCCAGAGCGGGAAATGACCGTGGCGATCACCTCCGACCCTACGCCGCCTTCACCTGGCGGCCAGTTTCAGCAGCGATTGAACCAGCTGGTGATGGGCCTGCTAAGAAAAGAAGCGGCGTCAGTGCAGGCGGCAGATTAATTATCGTTGGCGTTGCGGTGCTCTTCTGCCTGTAATTTGCTGCGAATAAAATCACGGTGCCTAACGTGTAAAAGGTCCGCTAACCGCCGTATGCGATGCTCTTCGAACGGGTCGATATTGCCGTCTACCCAAGCCAGTTGCCACATCAAGGCCACCAGCTCACAACGTTGCTCATACCCGTAATGTTGTTTAATCAGGCTGACGAACTGGTAGTGGTCAACGGCATCATCCACTTCCGCTTCCGCCAGCGTTATTAGCTCGCTTACCGCGCTGTCGCTTAAGCGGTAACGGCGGGTTAACATCTGTTTGAGCGCAGCGCGCTCGTCATCGCTTTTATCGTAGTCGGCGCGCATCACTTCGCAGAGCAACGCCGCTGAAGCGAGCTCCAGCGTTACGGTTTGGTTATCGCGCTGTTCTGGCGCCGCTAGCGCTTGTTGAAAGAAATGAGTAATCGCATCCAGCACGTTATTCGCTCCTGTTGCACTGATCTGTTGTGACGTCGGTCTTTTACGACTACAAATACAACGATTAGTGCCTGGAGGAAGCAAGGCACGCGTTTCACACCGCGACCGTTAGACCGCGGCGCTTAACGTCTTTTATGTTGCCATTAACTGCGGCTAGTAACCTCAAGCAGGTGATACCCAAACTGGGTTTTTACCGGCCCGAGTACCTTGTTCAACTCATCATTAAAGACGACTTTATCGAATTCCGGCACCATTTGGCCCGGGCCAAAGCTGCCAAGATCGCCGCCCTGACGCCCAGAAGGGCAGCTAGAGTGCTCCTTGGCCACTTCAGCGAAATCACGACCATTTTCGATCTCTTGTTTCAGCACATTGCACTGCTCTTCACTGCTTACCAAAATATGACGGGCGCTGGCGCGTGCCATAACAAACTCCTTAATAGAAATCCCCAAAGCGGTGCGCCAGTTTATCATGCAGGCAAAGAGGCTGAACGGTTCTTCTCGCTTTCTTATTCTCCCTTACTATCTGCTTACCGTTGCGCGGATCCATCACCACAACTACAACCTTGGTATTATAGCGACTTTCGTTTATAATGCGCTGCAACAAACCCGTTTTGGGCTGTTTGCAGGAGAACATTCTATGCCTCCCGATACCTCTACCGCAGCGCATGTGCAGCGTAGCTTACGCCAATGTCTTTCTACCGTCGCTGAGTTGCTTTACAACCACGGTCACGTTTTAGAAACCGTTACCTTGCCGCATCGTGGCTTAGCGCGCCGTGACCTGTCGGCGCTGAAAACCAGCGCATCAGAATGGGCGACCTGCCAGCAAGTGCTAGAAGCCAGCGAAGCCGCCACGTTCAACGAGTATGGCCGCTTTGTGCTGACCCGCATGGGGCGCGAGCTGATGTTTGATATGTTCGGCGAGGGCGCTGCTGACTGCGCTTAAGCCGTTAGCCGCCCTCACCACAACGCCACCTTCGGGTGGCGTTGTGCGTTACTCGTCTTTGTGCCCCAGGCTCATAAAATAAAGCGCTGCCGCTAGCGCCAGCACCGAAAGTGCCAGGTAAATCGCATCCAGCGGCGTGGCAAAGCGAATATCCACGACCGCGCGGAAGAACTCAATAATCACCGCCAGAATCACCACGCGGGCGATTTTATCTTTGAGGTGATCGAGCGATGCCACGTTGAAGGGATGCTTGCGGTTATTGATTTCAGCGATGTCTATCCGCGAAATAAACAAGCGGTACACGCCAAGCCCGAAGATCAACAGCACAATCGCGATCAGGTAAATATCCACGGCAACGATAATATCGGGCACGAGAGTATCGTGTATATTGGTGTCGCTGCCGACGAAATAGTAGCTGAGTGTTCCCGCTGCTACTTTGAAGATATCGACGGTGCCGACGATAAACAAGGTCAGCGACCCCAGCAGGCTTGGCACTACCGCCAGCATGACCAAAAAGCGAGAGTTCCATAACCAACGCTCGGTCCTGCGCTCCCATGGGTGCTGCTGCTCGGGGGTTTTTATGGGGTTATCGTCTTGATGATGGGGATGACTTGCCATTAAGCGCGCTCCTTTCAAACGCTATTTGCTGCTATTACAAAAGATTTGCCGCCACCACCATAATGGTGGTGACCGTGATGCCAACGCCCAGTAGCAATACCACGCCATCGCGGGCAACCAGCCCCAAGCCAAGAAGCGTTAGTGCCAACCCTGCCCCGTTGGCGGAAAAGGGAATAAACTCCATCGGTGGCATAGCCAGCGCAATGATAAGCGCCGTTAACGCGGTCAGGCGGCTGCCCCAATAACCGGTCAGCCACGGCAAGCGCATCCGCAGCCAGCGATCAACCCAGCGTGCCGGTTTTTTCATCCGCTGCAAGCCTTTGTCAAACGTCTTGCGTGTCATGTGCCGCCGTAACAGCCATTGCGGCAACCAAAACCGATCTCGCCCCGCCAACAACTGCCCAGCGGTCAACAGCACGATGGCCGCCATCAGCGTAGGCATACCGGGAATATCGCCAATCAACGGAGCGAGCGTAATAAGCCCCGCCACCAACAGCATAGGGCCAAACGAACGCCTCCCCGCAGCGGTGAGCACGTCCTCAACGCTCACCTGAAGCTTACGGCGCTCCATGTTCTCTAAGGATTCCAGTAGGTGCGTCAGACTAGAAGCTTGCGTCATGTAAACGCCTCTTAAATCAGGTAAGCCTTAACGTAACACTCAATCATGTCGTTTAAGCTGCTCTTTCAGCTGTTTAGGCACTTGTTTAATGATCAGGCGGTCAGCGTTCTCGTCATACTCCACGCTAGAACCCAGCAAGTGCGAGTCAAAACTGATCGATACACCACCTGCACGGCCGGTAAAGCGCCTAAACTGGTTGAGTGTACGCTTATCCGGTGGGATTTCCGGAGCGAGGCCGTAATCGGCTTGGCGAATATACTCGTAAAATGCCTTCGGCTGCTTCTCATCCACGACCGCCGAGAGTTCATCCAGGGTCATCGGCTCGCCGCGGCGCAGCTGGTCGTTGGCGTAACCTACTAGCGCATCGGTCTTTTCGCGGCTCGACTCATCATCAAAGTCTTCCTTCTCTACGTAGTCGCTGAATGCTTTGAGCAGCGTGCGCGTCTCCGTCGGGGCATCCACGCCCTCCTCAACGCCCAGCCATTCGGCCACCACCTCAGAGAGCTTCTTGGCGCCTCGGTCTTTCAGAAACGAGACATACTGCGATTGCGCATCCCCCTGTTGCCATTGAGTGAGGTTGATGCGTGCCGCAAGCGTCAGCTGACGCGTATTGAGCTGGGCGGCAGGCTCAGCATGGTGCGCCGCATTGATCCCGATACCCTCACGCTGATGCACCAGAGCCAGCAGTAATGTTTGCGTCTCGCCTTGTTGTTGATGGGCAAACACTACGTAGCCGCTCACGGCCAGGTGCTTGGCAAGCGCTACGGCCAAGCGTTCGGTGAGTGTCTGCGTGATTGCCGCAAACCCCTGCTCCTCGGCAAGATACGCCCGCAACTCACGACTAAAGCCTGAACCCTCGGCGTCAGTAAAGCGCCCCCAGCCCTTGGGCTTGGTGTTATAGGTGTCGTTTAACTCGCTGACCAACGTATCCATCGCCGCATTTTCTTGCGGGTGCGGCGCATCCGCGGCGGAGACGGTCAGGCGTCCTCCATCGAGCGTGGGTTCGAGATGATGAACAATACTTTGCAATAGCGGCATAGCGTGAAGCGTTCTCTGGTGTGGCGGGTTTAGGGCTTAAGGCGGTAACCGGTGCGAAAAATCCAAGCGATGGTGGCCAAACAAACGAGCAGAAAAAGCAAAATCATCGCCAGACTGGCCACCATACTGACATCGCTAATGCCATAAAAACTCCAGCGAAAACCGCTCACCAGATAAACGACGGGGTTGAATAGCGTCACGCCTTGCCAGAACGGCGGCAGCATATCTATGGAGTAGAAACTGCCGCCCAGAAAAGTCAGCGGGGTAATCACTAAAAGCGGCACCAGCTGAAGCTTGTCAAAGCCATCCGCCCAAATGCCGATAATAAAGCCGAGCATGCTAAACGTCACCGCGGTCAGCAGTAAGAAGAGCAACATCCAGACAGGGTGTGCCACCTCCATGGGAACGAACAGCCGAGCGGTCGCCAGAATGATCAACCCCAGCACCACCGATTTTGTCGCGGCCGCGCCAACGTAGCCAATGACGATCTCAAGAAACGAAATCGGCGCAGAAAGCAGCTCATAAATACTGCCGGAGAATTTAGGAAAGAAAATCCCGAACGAGGCGTTGGAGACGCTTTGGGTCAATAGCATCAGCATGATCAAACCGGGTACGATGAAAGCCCCGTAGCTAACGCCACCAATCTCATCAATGCGCGAGCCAATCGCCGCACCAAACACAACAAAATACAGCGACGTCGAGATTACCGGTGACACCACACTTTGCAGCAGCGTGCGGCGGGTGCGCATCATTTCCGCCATATAAATGGCACGGACAGGGTAGACGTTCATGCGCGCTCCTTGACCAAGTCGACAAAAATATCTTCCAACGAGCTCTGCCGGGTATGCAGATCTTTCACCCCGACACCCGCCTTATTGAGCGCGCCTAAAAGCGCCGAAATCCCTCCATCACCCGCTTTCTGGATGGCACTCTCGTAGCTGTAAATGAGTTCATCACCGGCTTCATTTTGTATCAGCGCGAAGGTGGCAAGCTCAGGTGGCAGCGCCTCTAACGGCTCAAACAACTGCACGGTCAGCTGCTTACGGCCGAGCTTTTCAATCAGCACGTTTTTCTCCTCCACCAACACGATCTCGCCGTGGTTGATCACGCCGATGCGGTCGGCCATCTCCTCGGCTTCCTCAATATAGTGCGTGGTAAGAATGATGGTGACCCCCTGATCGCGCAATTCGCGCACGACATTCCACATTTCGCGGCGAAGCTCCACATCCACGCCGGCGGTGGGTTCATCAAGGAAAAGAATGCGGGGCTCATGGGAGAGCGCCTTGGCTATTAGCACGCGGCGCTTCATCCCGCCGGAGAGGGTAATCAGGCGGTTATTACGCTTCTCCCACAGCGTTAACGATCTTAACACCCGCTCGATGTGCTTCGGGTTAGGCGGCTTGCCAAACAGGCCGCGGCTGAAGCTGACGGTATTCCAAACGGTCTCGAACGCTTCGTTGGTGAGTTCCTGAGGTACCAATCCAATTCGCTCACGGGCAGCACGATAGGCTTTGACGTTATCGAAGCCATCCACCCACACAGTACCTTGTGTGGGCGATACCAACCCGCACACCGCGCTGATAAGCGTTGTTTTACCCGCCCCGTTAGGACCGAGCAGTGCAAAAATCTCACCGCGCTGAATCGACAGATCCACTTGACGCAGCGCCTGAAAGCCACCGGCAAAGGTCTTACTCAGGCCTTCGATACGAATGATGGAATCGCTCACCGCCTACTCCTGGCACCGGAAATGGATAAGACCTCGATTGTACTCATATTTCTCCCGTTCCCCTATGTGGTAAGGGCTGGTATCGTCTTATGACTTTTTAAACTGAATACAACATTGAGGATGGTTAATGGTTTCTACTGATTCGCACAAGTTCCGACTTGTCACTCGCAGTGACTTTGACGGCCTGGTTTGCGGCGCACTTCTCAAGCACTTGGATTTGATCGACGACATCACTTTCGTCCACCCGAAGGACATGCAGGATGGCAAGGTCGAGATTACCGAGCGCGACATCACCACCAACCTGCCCTACGTGCCCGGTTGCCATCTGGCCTTTGACCACCACCTAAGCGAAACCGTGCGTAACACCGAGCGCGCCGACAATCACGTGATCGACCCCGACGCGCCCTCCGCCGCGCGTGTGGTGTTCGACTACTACGGCGGCCATGACGCCTTCCCCGCGCGTTGGGACGACATGATGGAAGCCGTCGACAAGGGCGACTCCGCGCAGTTCAACAAAGAGGAAATCCTCAACCCGCAAGGCTGGGTACTGCTCAACTTCATCATGGACGCGCGCACCGGTCTTGGCCGCTTTCGCGAATTTCGTATCTCCAACTATCAGCTGATGATGAAGCTGATCGATTACTGCCGCGAGCACACCATTGACGAGATTTTAGCGCTTGATGACGTGCGCGAGCGCGTCGAGCTTTATCGCGATCACGAAGACAAAGCCAAAGAGCAGATCAAACGCTGCGCCAAGGTGCACGGCAATCTCGTGGTGCTCGACCTGCGGGACGAAGAGACCATTTATGCCACCAACCGTTTTGTGGTCTACGCGCTCTACCCCGAGTGCAATATTTCCATCCACGTCATGTGGGGCTTAAAGCAGCAAAACACCGTGTTTGCGATTGGCAAATCGATTTTAAACCGCACCAGCAACACCAATGTGGGCGAGCTATGCCTTGAATACGGCGGCGGCGGCCATCTCAACGCCGGCACCTGCCAAATCGATAACGACAAGGCCGCAAACACCCTTGAGGAAATCGTCGCCAGGATCAACGCTGACGGCTGAAGGCCTCCTCACGCGGCGCTGATACGATGTGACGCCGCGCTATGCTTACCCAAACGTGCAGGCGCATTGTCCGTCGGTGGCGCAGCTAAAAAGTGGCGTCCCCCAACCCAGTGCAGCGGCTGACTCAGCTTAATCTCCTCCGGCTCACCACCGTGCGTCATGCGCAGCAGACAGTCATCGCTCTCGGTAGGATGCCAGTGGGGTAAAAGCTCAAACGGCGCCTGTTGTGAGCGACGCGCGGCAATCGTCCCGATTTCCGGCTGGCAGTGCAGCTCAATCACCTGCGACACGCCTTTGGCCAGCAGCGTGCGGTACGTCTTCACCGCAAGCGGCTCAGTCGCAATCGCCGTGACATTCATCGGTAACGATGGGAAGCGCTGGGCTAACTGATGCCAGCCTTCTGCACTGGTCACCACCGCATCGCCCGGCATCAATGTTTGTAATGCATTGGCATGATCAAAAAGCGACAGCGAACGCCAGCCGGCCTGTTCCGGCAGCAGCATAGTGAACATAAACCCTGAAACGGTCTGCGGTGAAAGCCAGTGGACTAAGGTGCGCGACGCCGTTGCAGCCGGGCATAAGAGCTGCTGCAGTGCTTTTGCCTCGTCACACAATGCCTCAGCGTGGTGATGATGCTGCTCGGGGAGCTCGAAGCTAAAGGCGCCGTCAGCGGAAAGTTCATAAAGCCACAGCGTCGAGAACGACGAGGACTTGGCGCTAAGTGCAGCGCCCCATTCATCTAGCGAGACGGCGCTATCCGGTAACAGGGTTTCAACCTGCTCAGGGGTCAAATCGAAAAACCGCTGAATATCGTGGCGAATTTTAAGGCGTGCTGTCGTACCCACAGCAGGCAACATGCCCGTGTCAGAACCGGCTTGCTCAGCCAAAGAGCGCAATAAGCGCAGAAGTGACGACGATGAGAGCGATAACATAATGAGTCCTTATTGATTGGCCTGCGCCACTGTTCCATTTGGTAGCAAGCTTACGGACGCGTATCACTTCTGTCAAAGAATTAGACTTGTTGAGGCTGGCTATCAAACTGCCGGAACTTCATATAACCAACTGATTAAATAAGATTATTTTTAAAAAAATAATCAAAGACATTCATTCCTTTTACAGTGGCAACAAAAACCTATACACAAATTAATAAAAATAATGCCGCAACGTTTAACCCCTAGACTAGACAGGGGGGCGGAAAGCCGCTGAAATCAGCGCTATACGATCCTCTTTTCGGAGCACTCCCTGAATGAATGCGCGCTGGAAAACCCTCCCGATGCGGCTGCGTCTATTTCTCTCTTTTGGTACGGTGCTGATTATTGCCATGCTCGCCGCACTGTGGTTTCAAGCGCGTGCCCATAGTGAGATGCGCATTCAAACCCTGCTCGACGAGGGACTTCCGTCCCAGCTGGAAGGGCTTGCCGCCAACCTTAACCTGCGCCTCAGCCGGCCGTTGGCGATCTCAGAAACATTGGCTAACGACTACTTCATCGAACAGTGGGTTGAAAACGGCCTCCCGGAAGAGGAACGCGATAGCATAATCGCTTACCTCTCCCGCTTGATGACACAACTCGATACCGAACTCCTCTTTATCGCCGCGCAGTACGCAAACCGTAGCTATTACTTCCAGCTTCGCGACGGCGAGTTTCTCCAACGCACCATGAATCCCGATGATGATCCCTGGTACTACCGCTTTACCGATAGCAGCGATGCCTACGAACTTAACTTAGATAGCGACTCTTTCTCTCCCGATGAAGCTTTTGTGTACCTCAACTTCCGCAGTGAAAGCCGCGCTGAAAACGGACGCCCACGGGTCGTGGCAGGCGCGGGGCTTAACCTCAATCGCATTGCAGCGCTGATTAAGGACTTTCGCCCAAGCAGTAGCAGCCGTGCGGCCCTGCTGAGCCCGGAAGGCGAGACACTGATCCAAAGCGACACGGCGAATACAGCGACCTTAAATCCCTCAGATGCCGCGCGCCTGCTTGGAGACGTCACACAGCTGCCGCGCGTTCAAGAAGTCACCCGCGATGGCGACACCTTCCTGGTCAGCACACGCTGGTTACCCGAGCTCGAGCACTACTTAATGGTGGAAGTCGCTAAAGAAGAATACCTGAGCGCGCTTCAGCAGCGCTTACTCGAGTCCATGGGGATAGGGCTTTTGATTTTGCTGGTGGGCCTTGCCGTGCTCTATCCGCTGACCGGCACCCTCACCCGACCGCTGATACGGTTTCAGCGACAGCTAAAAGAGATTACGCACAGCCTGGATCTGACCCGCCGTATCGAGACCGATGACCATGCCGAACTTGGCGATTTAGCCAACCAGACCAATGAACTTCTGGCGCGCCTCTCACATGCCATCCAGGCAGTGTCGCAGAATGCCGTGGCCCTTAACGAGGTGGCTGACCGGCTGGCGAAAACGGCCGGGCTATCCGGCACATCTGCCTATACCCAGCGCGACTATATTCATCAGGAGGCGAGCCAAACCATGGCCGCCGCGGTAGAAGAAATGGCGTCTTCCGTGGCGGAGATTACCTCGACCATGGAGGAGCTATCCACTTCCTCTACCCAAATTGCCGACCACTCCCAATCAGTGGTCGATGTCGCGAACCAAACGCTAGAACGCAGTCGCACCGGCACCGCAGCTATGCAGACGCTGCAAACCAAAATGCAGGATATTCGCCACGATAACGAGCAAAGCCTCGTAGAAATCATGGCGCTCGGCGCTAAATCGAAACAGATCAGCAAGGTCATGGAGCTAATTAACCATTTAGCGGCCCAAACGAAACTGATCGCTTTCAACGCCGCGTTGGAAGCCTCCAGCGCTGGCGATGCGGGGCGTCGTTTTTCCGTCGTCGCCAGTGAAATTCGCCGCCTAGCCGATAGCGTGACCGACTCTACCCAGGAAATCGAAGACCACACCGATGAGATTCAAAGCGCCATTAATCGATTGGTGGTCGCCTCTGAGAAAGGCGCCACTTCCATTGAGCAAGGCGTTGAGGTGAGCAAAAACACCGCACAAGACTTGGAAGCCCTGCTCAAGGCCGCCAGCCAGACCAGTAACGCCGCGCAGCAGATATCACTTTCGACCCAGCAGCAAAAAACCGCCAGCAATCAGGTGGTGGTAGCGCTGCGCGACATTGATGCCGCCAGCTCACGCAACGCTCATTCGATGCGCAGTATCACCGATATCAGCGAAGACATGATCATTATGTCGGCGGAGCTTACCGCCCTGGTGCAGGAGTTTCAGCTCGCTACCGACGCGCCAGCCCCCACGCCAAGCGAGACACACCGCTAAGGATGCCTCATGGGTGACATTCGAGTGGTCATCGCCGACGACAGCCAAATGGTGCGCGAACTGCTGCGCGACATTCTTGCCCGCGACCCTGAGATTCAGGTGGTAGGTGAGGCAAAAAACGGCCAGGAAGCCGTCACGCTGGCACGTTCACTACGGCCTGACTTGATCACCATGGACCTCAATATGCCGGTTATGGACGGTCTGAGCGCCATCGAAGAACTGATGCACACCCGCGGGTTGCCGATTTTGGTGGTCAGCGACCGCGCGGATGCGCAGACCGCCTACCACGCGTTGGAAGTAGGTGCGCTTGAACTCATCGCCAAACCCAGCACCTCTGAGGAAGATGCCGAGCGTTTCACCCAACGCGTACGCCTGCTCGCGGGCGTGGCCGTCATTACGCGACTACGCCGCCGCCGAACGCTACCGCCTCCCGCGATCATACGCACCGAGGATGCCAGGAAGGTAGCGCGCGCCTTTCAACGCGTGGTCGCGATCACTTGCTCAACCGGCGGCCCTCAAGCGCTTTTGCAGCTGCTTTGCCCTCTACCGGTGAACTTTCCGGCGCCGATTTTAATTGCCCAGCACATCAGCGACGGTTTTATCGAAGGCATGGCCAAGTGGCTCAGCTCGCTCTGCGCCATGCCGGTCACGGTGGCCGCTGAAGGCGATCTGTTACGCGCCGGGCACATTTATCTCTCACCCTCAGAGCGCGATTTAAGCGTCACCCCCAACCACCACTTGCAGCTGTTGACACGCGAGAAAGGCGTCGTTTATCGCCCCAGCGGCGATGCGATGCTCAAAAGTGTCGCCACCGTGTACGGCGCCGATGCCATTGGCGTGATTCTTACCGGCATGGGGCGTGATGGCGTCAATGGCATGCGCACGATTTATCAAGCCGGCGGCACGACGCTGGCGCAAGACGAAGCAAGCTCGGTGATTTACGGCATGAACCAAGAGGCCGTCAAGGCGGGCGTGATCCAGCATGTGCTACCGCTAGACAAGTTACCCGCGCGCTTGTTGCGCGAAACCGGCTTTACCACTCACCGTTGGGAGCCGCGCGCATGAAAGAACAGCTCTCAAGTGACAAACTCGCCGCGCTCCAAGCCTTGGTGCACCAGCGCTGCGGCCTGCAACTTGATGGCCTCGCCCGACCCCGGCTGGAACGCGCAGTCAACGCATTAAAAGCCACGACCGGTCTCGACTCAGACGCCGCGCTGTTAGAGCGGCTTCACCGCGATGATACGCAATTCGATGCGTTGGTCAGCCACGTAACCGTCAATGAAACTTACTTCTTCCGCGAGTTGGAATCCCTACACTGGCTGGTGGAACAGTTTCTCCCACGCCGCTTAGCGGAAAAAGGCGCGCCCGTCAGCATTTTGAGCGCAGGCTGCTCGTCAGGTGAAGAACCCTATAGCCTTGCGATGCTATTGTACGAGCGCTTTGGTGAACAGACGCGCACCTTATTCTCACTGACCGGCGGCGATGTTGATCGTGGCGTGTTAGAAAAAGCACGTCGGGGCTATTATGCCGGAATGGCCTTTCGTGCCCTGCCCCCAGCCCTGCGCGAACACTACTTCACCCCGGCGCAATCGCATTTTCAGCTAAACGAGTCTATCCGCCGTTTGGTCACATTTACGCCGTTCAACGTGCTCGATGAACGCGCCCAGACAACCGACGCGTACGATGTGATTCTGTTTCGCAATGTCTCGATTTACTTTGACACGCCGACCCTTAAGCGTATCCAACGTTGTCTCCGGGATCATCTTGCCCCAGGCGGTATTCTCCTCTGCGGCGTAACGGAGGTGTTAGGAAATGACTTAGGTGAGATGACGCTCTGTGAAGATCAGGGCATTTTTTACTTCCAAGCGGGGGCCTCAATTGCCGTTTCGCCCCCCTCCACCGCACCCACAACGCCTCTTTTCGCTGCGCCTCAACCCGCGCCTGCTTCGGTCTCCTCGACACCGTCATCACCAGCCGCCTCACCCACTTCGCCGCCGAGCCTGAATACCTTGCGACAATGCCTGGCTGACGGCGACCTATCACGTGCTGACGCCCTGATCTCATTGCGTTTAGCGGGTGAGCTCGACTCTGTGGAGAAGCAATCCACCGCGTTATGTCAAGCGTATCTCGCATTTCAGCGCAACGCCTTTCAAGAAGCCACCGAGCGTTTGGATGCGCTACTGATCGAGCTGCCGTGGTGGGTGGATGCCCGCGTTTATGCCGGCCTCGCCGCACGCTGGCAACAGCACAGCGAGGCTGCCTACAAGCACTTTAAGTATGCCGTTTATAGTGCCCCGGAGTGTTGGCCCGCGCACTTTTATCAGGCGGAGTTGGCACGTAGCGGTACGTTAGACACCGACAACGCCAATGCGCGGGGCTATGAGGCGAATGGCTATGCCGCCGTGGTGCGGATTCTCACCGCCAGCCCTACCGCCAGCGGCGCAATGACGCTGCTACCGCCACCGTTACCGCCCGGCGATGCGCGCTTTCTGGCGGCGCGGCGCTTAAGCACGTCCACCACTGAACGGGCAGGGGGTTAAAGGAATGGCGCTCGACACTCGCCGCTTTATACAGCGCTTTATCGAAGAAGCCGCCGATCACCTGCCGCGCCTGCGTGACGGTATCCATGCCCTTGCACAGCGAAATGCAAGCCATGAGCAGATTGATGAGCTTTTTCGTGCCGCGCATACGGTCAAAGGCTCTTCCCGCATGCTCAAGCTCACGCCGATCACGGCCCTCGCACACAGTACCGAGGAGTTGTTGAGCGCACTACGCGATGGCACGCAAGCGCCGGATGATGAGGTGATCCGCCTACTCAACCAAGCGGTAGACGCGCTGGAAGATAACGTCAGCCGACTCGCCGCTGGGGCGACCCCCGACACCCTCCCGCAAGCCGACGCTGACCTGTGCCAAGCGCTAGAACAAGCGGCACAACCCGGCCCTGGCAGTGCGTCACTAAAGCCCGAGCCCCCGGCACTCGACATCACCCCGTCAGACGCTGCCGCGCCTGCGTCGCCAACGCCCGACACAGCACCCCAAGCCGCCTCTTCTCCTATTTCCAGCTCTATCCCCCCCCCTACCACGCTGCGCTTAAGCGACACTGTGCGGGTACGCCTTGAGCGACTCGACGACGTCATTCGCCTGATGGGTGAGGTGCTTTCCGGCCACCAGCATATGCATAGCTTGGTGGAAGAGGCGCGCCGCCTGACCCATAGCCTGCCGCGCGAGCATCCCGCGCACGCGTTTCGCCGTGAGCTAAAAGAGAGCGTGCAAGCCCACGACACCTTGATGAGCGATCTGCACGAGCGTGCCCTGCAAATGCGCATGTTGCCGCTCAACGTGGTGTTCGACCCCCTCGCGCACATGGCCCGCGAGTTAGCCCGAACGCTGAATAAACAGGTGATATGCGAGGTGAGCGGCAGCGATATCGAGCTTGATCGGCAAATGATCGACCGCCTTTCCGACCCGCTTATTCACCTACTGCGCAACGCCTTGGACCACGGCCTGGAAACACCGGATGAGCGCAAAGCCGCAGGCAAACCCGCACAGGGGCGTATCACCCTTCGGGCTTTCCAAGATGGTAATTGGGTAGTGGTGGAGATGCGCGACGACGGTCGCGGTATCGCGCTAGACGTCATACGTCAAAAAGCGCTCTCCAAGCAGTTAGTGACCACGGAACAACTGGAAACACTGAGCGAACAGGAAACGCTGGAGCTTATCTTTCTTCCCGGGTTCTCCACCAAAACCCTGATCACCGACTTTTCCGGCCGTGGGGTAGGGATGGATGTGGTGAAGCGCACAGTCACCGACGAGCTAAGCGGTAGCCTGCAGGTCACAACCGACAGGGGGCAGGGATCATGCTTTACGCTCCGTATGCCGCTATCGCTTGCCATGCTACGGGTACTGCTCGTGCGCGCCGGTACGCTAACGGTGGGCATCACTGCCGCTCATGTGGTCGAAATCGTCGAGCGCAAAGCGACCGATTTTATCGAGGCAGCCGGTCGTCTAACCCTGATTCTGCGCAATGAATTTGTGCCCGTGGTACCGCTCGCCGCGTTGTTAGGTGGTCACGACGTTCCCTCTCCCATCTCCGCCCAACAGCCTGTGATGCTGATGGTGGTCCGCCAGGGTCAACATAAACTGGCGCTGCAGGTAGAGACGTTAATCGACGAGCGCGAGCGGATTATCAAACCGCTACCCACCCATCTACGCCGGTTACCACTGGTCGTCGGCATGGTGAGCTTTGGACGCAATGCGCTGGTGAGTTTGCTTCATGTGCCCGCGCTGATGGCGCAGGCACGCCGCGATGCCGCATCAACGATCTCCCCGGCCACGCCACCACGCAACGCGCACCGGGTGTTGGTCGTAGACGATTCGCTTAATACCCGCGAGATCGAAAAAGACGTCCTCGAAGCCTGGGGGTATCACGTCACGCTGGCGGAAAACGGGCGTGACGGGCTTAATAAAGCGCTTGCTGAGCCGTTCGACGCCGTGCTTACCGATGTGGAAATGCCGGTGATGGACGGTTTTGCGCTTACGGCTGAACTACGTGAAAATGACGCCTACCGCCACCGACCGATCATTATCATTACCTCACGAGAAAAAGAGGCCGACCGGCGCCGCGGTATCGACGTTGGCGCAGATGCTTATATCGTCAAGGGCAGTTTTGACCAAAATAACTTAGTGGAAACGCTAAAGGCGTTGCTAGGTTAGAGCTCTGTGGTCCGTTTTCTGACATAGCATGTGACGGGCACTACGTTTTATTTATGTACAGGCAGGGAACACTATGCACATATTAGTGATTGACGACGACCCCCTTGCAGGTGAAATGACCGCTGCCGTCATCGAATCGCTCGGCTATGAGACGCTGTTAGCCAGCGATGCGGTGGACGCCATGGAACAACTCGATACGCATGACGATATCGGCCTGATCGTCAGTGACCACTTCATGCCGCTGATTAGCGGCGTGGAGCTTCTTCATACCCTGCGCGAACAGAACGTTACGCTACCGTTTATCCTGTTAAGCGGCGAAAATCCCAGTGCGGCGCTGGCACAAACGCCAGGACTTACCGCTTGCTTACAGAAAGACGCTGATATGGAAGAAGTGCTTACTCACACCTTACGTCAGGCACTAACACCTTAAATCCACTTTCTCAGGTCGACGTCATGCCCACGCCCGCCGCGACGCTACAGAAGAAGCTTCATACCCTTCGCCGACGCTTTATCGCTCAGTTGCCCGAACGCTTGGCTCAAGCAAGCGCGCAGTGGCAAGAGAGCCAAGCCTCAACCGAGGCGAGTGCGCGGTTGGCGCCGGTACTGCACCGTTTTTTTCACAGCATCAAAGGCACCGGGCGAACGCTCGGCTTCGAGCGCTTGGCCATTCTCGCTGATCAAGGAGAAACCTCGCTATCGGCAGGCGGCACCACCTCGCTTGCCCGCGTATTAACCGCCCTTGAACAAGAAGTGCAAACGCTTACATCGCAACATCCCGGCGAGTTCGCCGATATCATTGATCACCACGTTGAATTCCCCCCTGCACCACAAAGTAGCACGCACAATAAGCAGCAACGATTGATCTACCTGTGCGACGACGAACCCGAGCAGGTTGATCAGCTAGTGCATCATTTGCGCTGTTTCGGCCATGAAGCCGTCCACTTTACCGATACCGAACGCTTTTTTAGCGCCGTATTAGCCCGCCGTCCGGATGCGGTGATCATGGATGTACACTTTCCCCAGGGCCAAACCGCCGGGACAGAAACACTGGAAAGTTTAATGCGCCTTACCGGCGAGTCTATTCCGTCAATCGTGCTCTCCTCTTACAGTGATTTTCACTCTCGCTTAAGTGCGGTACGCGCTGGCTGCCATGGCTATTTCACCAAACCTGTCAAGCCGTTGGACTTAATACTCGCCGTGGATGAAATCACCATGCCCGCTGGGGATGAGCCACTGCGCGTGCTGGTGGTGGATGACGAGCCCGACGCCGCTGACTATCACACCCTGATCCTTGAACAAGCTGGCATGGCGGTCACGCAAGTAAATCACCCCGCCGATGCGTTAGCCGCACTTGAGCGCTTTAGCCCCGATTTGTTACTCGTCGATGTGTACATGCCCGTATGCTCCGGTGAGGAGCTTGCCAGCATTATCCGTCAGCAACTCGAACATGTGGGCTTGCCGATTATCTACCTCTCCACCGAAACCGACCGCGAAAAGCAGATATCTGCAATGAGCGCCGGCGTCGAGGCTTTTTTAACCAAACCGGTCTCGCCGACGGAGCTGGTTTCAGCCGTGCGTCTTCGCGCCGAGCGCCTGCGTATGCTGCGCTCGCTCATGAGTCGTGACAGCATGACCGGCCTTTACAACCACAGTACCACTACCGAGTTGATCAATAAGGCACTCGCACTTGGCCATCGAGAAGACAGCCAGCACACCTTGGTCATGATCGACATCGACTGTTTCAAAGAGGTCAACGATACCCATGGCCATCTTGCGGGCGATCAGGTCATCATCACGTTAGCCAGGCTGCTAAAAAGCCGCCTGCGTAACTCCGATATCATCGGCCGCTATGGCGGTGAAGAGTTTGTGGTACTGCTGAAAAATATCGACGTCTCCGCCACCGCCGAGTTAATCAACACCCTTCGCCACGACTTTTCGCGCGTGGATTATCATGCGGGGCAGCAGCATTTTCGCTGCACGTTCAGCGCCGGCATTAGTCACTTCCCTAGCCAGCCCTCGACCGAAGCCCTGCGTCTCACTGCTGACAAAGCCCTTTACCGCGCCAAGCACCAAGGCCGTAATCAGGTGGTGACGTATGACGCATGATGCCCCACTCTCCCTCACCGAGGCGCTAACGCCTAATGCCACACGCAATGACACGATTGAGCGGGAGGAACCCACACAGCAGTTCGTGCTGTTTCGCCTAGAGGGACGGCGTTTTGCTTTGCCAGGCCACGCAGTGACGGAAATCTTAGGCGGCGAGCAGCCGGTTTATCCGCTGCCGGGTTTACCCGCCTCGACGGAGGGCGTGATTCACTTGCGTGGGCAAATTGAGTCAGTGGTGTATTTGCACGCGCTATTGGGCATGACACCGCCATCCTCACCCTTTGCCAGCCAAATGATTCTGATGGTCAACGCGGCGGGGCTGACAAGCGGCGTGCGCGTGGATCAGCTAGACGACGTCTGCGACATCGCGCAAAGCGCACTCAAAACACCACCGGATTCGCTCTCTGAGGCGTTACGCCCCTATGTGACCGCCCTGTTCCAATACCGCGAATCCGCCCCAAGTGACTCAGCGGATCATGACGCCGTCGCGCTATTAGACGCCAGCGCGCTCTTCACCGCCTACCAAAACGGCTTGGGGTGAACGGCATGGCAACGGTTGCGCTTGTGGCATTTGAAGTGGGCAGCACGCCTTACGCGCTGGATGCGCGTTTTGTCCACACCATGGCCCATACACCCAACGTCTCGCGCCAGATCCGTGCCAATGCGCTGCTGATGGCACCTGCGGTTGGCCGCCTCCCTTCGCACTGGCTCACGCTCAAAGACGCTCACGGGGCTTGGCAACTGGGAGTGGCGGGTAACGTGCACCTGACAACGCTTGCCGCCACACAGTTACATCCCCTACCGCCGCTACTTAAAGCACGCACGCATCCGGCGCTGTGCGGTATCGGCTGGCGAGAAGACCAAACACCGTGTTTACTGCTCGATGGCGCGAAACTGGCCTATCCAGAGGCCCTTACCTGGCTGTCATCTTCTGATCTAACGGCCGAACCATAAACAGGCCACGCTATCGCCCTCGTTGACCTGCGTTTCGGGCGGGATGACCGCCAGCGCGTCGGCGTCAATACAGGAGGAGAGTACCCCTGAATTTTGATCCTCAAATGCATCTGCCAGCGCACCTTCCGGCGTGAAGTGCAGCCGAACGCGCATGTAGTGCTGGCGCGGGCCGGTCGAGGTAACAAACCCTGCGCGGGCGGTGATCTCTGGCAACGACGCAAGCGCCAGGCAAGCCGAAAGCGCCCCCATCAACGGGCGCAGAAAGAGCCAAGCGCCCACAAAGCTCGATACCGGGTTTCCCGGCAGCCCCACAAAACGCGCCTCGCCCCTAGGATTGGGTAAGCGCCCGAGCGCCAGCGGTTTGCCGGGGCGAATCGCCAGCCGCCAGAGGTTAAGCTCGCCAAGCTGCTCCAGCGCCGCTTTAACGTGATCCTCCTCGCCGACGCTAACGCCGCCGGTGCTGACCACCACATCGGCGTCTTCAGCAGCCTGCTGCAACAACGCCACGGTCTGCGCGAAATCATCCGGCACGCTAATCAAACTCACCACTTCGGCGCCAAAGTTCTCTAACAAGCGCTTAAGCATCGGGCGGTTGGAGTTGTAAAGCTGGCCTGGCGCCAGCGGCTTGCCCGGGTCGATGATCTCATCGCCAGTCGAAAGCAGCGCTACCTTAGGGCGCCGGCGCACATTGACCTCTACCACACCCTGCCCCGCCAAGTGCCCAAGGGCAGCGGCTTCCAGGCGGGTACCAGCTGCCAATAAGGTCGCGCCCGCTTGCACATCACGCCCACGGCGGCGCACGTTATCACTCAAAGGGATATCCGCCGGGATTTCTGCGTCGTCGCCGTCGCGCTCGACACGCTCCTGCATTACCACGCAATCCGCGCCTGGTGGGATTTCACCGCCGGTAAAAATCCGCGCGCAGGTGCCGGGCGCAAGCGGCGTGGCCGGCACCCCCGCGACAATGCGCTGGCTCACAGGCAGCCGCTTGCCGGCGTCAGCGGCGCGCAGCGCGTAGCCATCCATCGCACTGTTATCAAACCCCGGTACGTCAAGCTGAGCGCTAACGTCCTCGGCCAACACTCGCCCAGGCGCATCCGTAAGCGCGATGCGCTCACTCGTCAGCGGGTGAATATCCGCCAGCAGCGCAGAAAGCGCGTCGTCTATCAAAGCCAACTCAGCCATGCTGCCCCCGCTTAACACAAACTAATGTAGCGCAATAATACTTATTACTGCCTTTATTTCGCATAAACACCCTAGATGTCGGGTCCCGCGTGATTAATTACCCGTTTATTAAATAACTCGGGCCGCTTAATTTGCCATTCCTTCATCGCTGAGATCGGCGACTGATGGTGCAGTGCCTTCTGGGGGATATGGTGATTGTAAAGCCAATTGTAGCGCTTCAGTGTCTGCTCCAAATCCTCGCCTGATTCATACCGACGGGTGGCGAGAACGTCGCTAATACGGCCATTGAAGCGCTCTACCATGCCATTCGTCTGAGGTCGCCCAGGTTTGATCAGACGGTGCTCAATGCCTTTCTTTTGGCACACTTGGTCGAAAGGATGGCGGCCACTCGGTTGTCGCTCACCCGCCCGCGTGAAGCGGTCCGTGAACGATTTACCATTGTCGGTCAGCACCGTCTGGATCTTGAACGGCACCTTCTCTTCTACACGCGTCATGAACGCTTGCGCATCCTTGGAAGCTTGGCTGTTCCTGACCTCTAAATACACCCAGCGAGTGGCCCGATCAATGGCAACGTACAAGTAGCGTTTCTGCTGTTCATCAGGCATCTGCGGGAGATGCTTGATATCGATGTGTACATAACCCGGCTCATAATCCTTAAACGGCTTGTGCCGGGGCTTACCGTCATCGCCAGCATCTTGTCGGGCGAGTTCCGCCAGTGTCTGCACCTCGCGCCGCTTGAGCATACGGTGCAGTGCTGAGCGTGACAAACGAGGATTCAAAAACTCGCGTGCCACAATTAATAGGTCATCCAAGCCAAGGCGCAGAAATTCACGAGCAGCGATCACAATTTCTTCCTGCTCAGGCGTCAGGGTAGCGAGCAGATTACGCCGCGTGTGCGGTCGGTCATGAACATCGTCACGGTATCGCCAGCGCCGGATCGTCGAATCGGTCACGTTAAACTGGCGCGCCAATTCACTATCACTGATATTGGCAGGTGCTGCTTGAATCTCAGCACGGATTTTGGGTGTCGTGGTCGCTTGCTTATGCAGTTTGATGTCCATAGACCTGCTCCCGGATGCATTGCTGTAGAAGCTCTCTAGCGGCCAATAGAGGATAACTTCTATAGCTCATGTGATCATCAGGGACCCCACACCTAGAAGTTAAATTTACTCTGAGGTCAGAATTTTAGACTTATGAATTATTCATTGAGTCAATGGATCGACAAACTTGGCAGCCCTAGCTCTTTCAAATATGTGTTATGTGTCTCAGTTGACTTGGCGATACGTTGATCAATCTCTGTTAACTTTTTATGCACTTCGTCTAAGTGAATCTCTTTTTCTGCCTCTGCGGTGCTGACATAGCGGGAGATATTGAGGTTGTAATCATTTTTTTCGATCTCCTCCATACCCACCCGGCGTGCGTAGCGCTCTTCTTCCTTACGGTATCGGTAAGTACCGACAATTTGGTCGATGTGCTCAGGTAACAGGTAATTCTGACGCTTACCCTTTTCAAAGTGCTCAGAAGAGGCTGCGTTTATAAACAACACATCGTTCGGCTTTTTGCACTTTTTCAGTACCAGAATACAGACGGGAATACCGGTAGAGAAAAACAGATTGGACGGCAAACCGATAACCGTATCGATATGGCCATCCTTCAGTAGCTTGGTGCGTATACGCGACTCTGCGCCGCCACGGAATAGCACGCCATGGGGCAAAATGATGGCCATGGTGCCTTCGTCGCCGAGGAAGTGAAAACCATGCAGTAAAAAAGCAAAATCTGCCGCTGACTTGGGCGCAAGACCATGGCTTTTGAAGCGAAAATCTTCCCCCATGACCTCGTTGGGTTCCCAGCGGTAGCTGAACGGCGGATTAGCCACCACCGCATCACATTGCAGCTTTTTGGCCGGGTTCATCTCGTTGAGGATATCCCAGTCGTTTTCCAGGGTATCGCCGTGATGGATGTTGAACTCGGTATCCTTCAACCCATGCAGCAGCATATTCATACGCGCCAGGTTGTAGGTGGTGATATTGTTTTCCTGGCCGTAAATCATGCCGATGCCGTGCGGCCCCATCTGGTTACGCACATTCAGCAACAAGGATCCTGAGCCACAGGCAAAGTCCAACACGCGGTTGAGCTTTTTCTTTTTACCTGTAGATGGGTCTTGGCTATCCAGCGTTACAATGCGCGAAAGAATGGTAGACACCGATTGCGGGGTATAGAACTCGCCTGCTTTCTTGCCGGAGCCAGCGGCAAACTGGCCGATCAGGTACTCGTAGGCATCGCCCAGAATATCGCTATCGGTGGAGAACTGCGCAATGCCGTCGGCGATTTTGCTGATGATGGTGCAAAGTTTTTTGTTGCGATCCGTGGCGCTTCTGCCCAGCTTTTCCGAGTGCAGATTAATTTCTGAGAATAGCCCCTGGAAGGTACTGGCAAACGACTCGTTCTCAATGTGCTTAAAGCCACGCACCAGGGTTTGCAGCAACTCCGCATCTTGGGTGCGCGCCATCTCGGCAATACTGCTCCACAAGTAATCCGGGTGGATCACATAGTGCATCTTGCGGCGCATCTGCTTTTCAAACTCCGTCACGTCCTCGGCGTTATCCCGATACCAAACAGACAGAGGCGCTCGGCGGTCATCTGCCTCCAGTTTTGGATAATCAGAACCCAGCTCTTTTTTAGCGGCGGCTTCGTAGTTATCAGACAAATAACGCAAAAACAAAAACGACAGCATATAGTCGCGAAAATCATCGGCGTTCATCGCGCCGCGTAGATCGTCGGCAATGCCCCAGAGGGTTTTACCCAGTTGGCTAAGTTGTTCTTTGGTCATGGGTTACTGCTCTCTTGAGTCGGTGCTGGAAAAAGTTCCGGGTTAAAACGATAGTTTTCCATAAAATCCCTCAGGATTTTACGAAAATAATCCTTGTTCTCGGGCAGCATATTTTGAGGCTCGTAGAGCGAGTAATTGCCATGACTAAGCACATTCACCAGCCGGGCATGAAGGATACCGTCTGGGTCATCACTGCCCTGTTTGATGCAAGCAGAAAAGTTTCTGAAGCCGTGAAATGTGGCGGTTTTCTCCAGAATGTTTCGTAGAATATTGAAGTGATAAGTATAAATCTCGCCTGACTCCGCAGCCCCATGCAGCTGTTTCAATAAAGCAACATGATGGTAACGCGGTGTCTCACCGGTATCTGTCAATAGATAGCTGCCTATTTCCTTACTAAGAAAATACTTCTCGGCGTTACCGAGTTCATTGCACATCACATTAAAAAACAGGTGATGATGCGAGGAAATAACCGTCTTAATTTTACCACTGCCGCTCTTTAACAACTGTGCCAAGTGGCTGGCAACAGCGATGGCGTTGTTGTCGTCCAACGATGAAATGGGATCGTCAATGTAGATATAGTCCACCCAGTCATAGGCTTCTTGTTCGTCCACTGCCAATTGAGCTACCGCCAAAAAAAAGCACCAGATAAATATATTTTCTTCACCCCGTGATACCTTTATATGTTCCAGGGTTTCCGTGTGCTCACTCGTTGCCCGCACCTCGCGGGTAAAATTTACCGTAGCCTGCTCATAATCAATATAAAAATCAAAATCTGCATAGCGTCGCAATAGCGGACGGATACGATTTTCCATTTCCAGCTCTTGCAGACCGCTGAAAAAGCGCGAATCGGTGTTCATTCTTAACACGCGCCGTGCACCACCATCTAAGTCGTTATCCCAACTAAATAGGTCTTCAGTGAAAGCGTTGAAGTAGAGAGTATCGCGCACCTCCTCCTCGTCATTACCTACTTTTCCGATCATTTTGAAGTTCATCGAAAGGCGTGTTTTCCCCGTTCCATTGTATGCAAACAGTAGGATGTACTTTTTCTGCTCTAATCGCTGTCGCAGATACGTCGCAAGCACCGAGAGATTGTCGAAAGATTGGCTGGTCATCACTCTTCTCTTCCATCCATAATATGCCAAGCTTTACGATAGACACTGCCTGTAGTACCGAGTGCTGCCATCCATTCCTCTTCTGGCAATACGGTGAGCCGCTGACGGATGGATGGCAAGGATTCTCCAGCTTTCAAGTTCAACGCCTGCGCCAAGGGTGCTGCCGCCCGGCGAGGAACGCCGAGTAGACGCAACGTGATGGCCTCGTCTGTGGAAACGCCGTAGAAGACCTGTGAAGGAAGGTTGGCCAGCCTACTGCGTTCTTCGTCCGGCAAATCCGAGGCTGTTATTGCCATTAACGCGTTCAAACCCCAGGAAGAGGTTTGTGCGAGCTTTCCAAAAAGGTTCTGCCCGCATTTAGTCAAGGCGGTTACGTCATCATCACCTTCTTTTTGGAAATGGCGTGTGGCGATTGTTGTCAACTCTTCACCATTCACCCAATCCTTCAAAATAAGCGCCAGCTTATCCCCGTCATGTGTTTTGCCACCCAGAACGGCTTCCAGATTGCCGCGCAGCTCAGGAACTCGTAACAGTACGCCCATCATGTCTTGAAGGGTATGGTCACCTTGACTGAACAAGCGCTCTCGATTCCATGAATCAGGGCCGATATCGCCGCGATGCGTCATCACTGTGCGAATGCTCTGCAGAGAAAAACCTGTGCTATCCACCAGCTTCAAGGGTTGTTGAGGACTTGCAATATAAGAAACATAACTCCGAATGCCGCCCAATAATTGGCTGGCTATTCGGCTATTCGATGTCCGCAGCTTTTCAAAGCCCAGCGTTCCCCGTAAAACTTGCTCAATTTGGTCGGCAAAGTTGGCCGGTGCTCCCATTTGTCGATAGGTATGCACAAGGTATTGAAGAAAGCTCGACCATTCTGGATGGCGATAAACGATTCCACCTAAATCGGAAAGCTCTTCTGCAGTGGTTTGCGCAAGCTGGATCAATGCAGAATTCAGGTCTCCCGTAGCACGACAAATAAAATCTCGGCGTTGTGCCACTTCATTTTCATCTTTAGCCACCAGTGCCACTACGCCAAGCTGGCCTTGGGAAACACGACCGGCTCGCCCAGCGATATTCCAGAAATCTTCCGGCGGCATCGATTGACCATAGGGGTAGGCTGTGGCGGCCATAACCACTCCGCTAACAGGAAAGTTCACACCCTGAGCAATGGTGGTAGTAGCCACCAGCACATCGAGTTTCCCTTTCTCAAACAGCCATTCCATCAGCATGCGTATTTCTTCGGGTAATCCACCGTGGTGCACGCCCACACCATGCGAGAGCAGATCAACCAAAGGAAATTGAGAGCCTAATTCGGCTGCCACATAGTTTTGTACAAAACGCACGTCGTCAGACAGTTCTTGGATCCGTTCGGATTTTATTTTTTCGGCAAGCTTCCAAACGTAATCCGGTCGATTGTGCATAGCAATCACGGGGCCACGCACTTTGAGCTTACGCGCTGCGATGGCAGCTAAAGTACCCACATCTTTTGATTTCGACAGTGTGCTAGCCAGCTCACCCTCTTTGCCCAATGAAAACGTATCATCCAAGTCGATGGTATGGCGAGAGGTATGCACCGTTTGGAAATCCAATCGATAATTACGGCTGCGGCCTTTCAGGGCACCATCATCCACCGGACTAACGATACCAATGGCGCGGTCATTAGGCTGCCAATCCACGCCCAGGCTAATGTCTTCCGCATTTTGTCCGCCCAGCCAGCGGGCCACTTCGCGGGCATTTTGAATAAAAGGCGTGAGCAGTAAAAACTGGGCATCACGACATTCTCGGTTAATGGTAGCCAGTAACAGCTCCAGCCGCAGGCCTCGCTCACCCTCTTGAATGGTGTGCGCCTCATCGACCACAACCAGCGTCAAGGGGCGGCCAATCTGTTCCTCCCAACCCTGGCGCAACATCAAATCGAACTTTTCAGGCGTAGCGACGAGTATTCGAAACTGCGTATCCTCTTGCGCCTCCATTAGCATGCCGGATTCGACACCGTCGATTTCCATCGCCGGGCTGACTCGCTCAACGGGCAAACTCAGTGACTGAAAATCACGGCGTAGTTGCCGTGTCACTTGATTGACCAAGGCGCGCGTGGGTGCCAGGTAAGCTACCCAACCTTTACGGTCTTCAAACTGGTTCAGCGCCTGCAGCATGCGGAACTGGGCAATCAGTGTTTTACCGCTGGAGGTGGGTAAGCTCACCACCACTGCGCGGCGGCTGGAACCCAGCAAACCACGCTCAGCCAGCGTGCGGCGTTGTGGAGGCAGCACATCGAACAGGGCTCGGTCACCACGCCCCCGGCTCACCAACTCACGCACAAACTCCGTCACCCGAGAATTCACCGCTCGTGTCACCGTCCACAAAGCGTTATCTGCCATCTGAGCAGCAGCGCGCGCTAGCAATCGGATGAGCGGCCCCAGCTCAATGAGCTGCGCGGCCTCACAGGCTTCGATAGCACGATCAAAGTGGGAGTCGAGCAAAGGCTGAATCTGGTGGCTGCCGTCCACCACACCATCAGTGATGTAATGGGCCAAGACATCCGCCGCTTTTGCCAAGTGGTAAATGGCGATCAGTTCCAGCGCCGAACGCTTGGCCTGTAAAGGTTCAAAGGCGTTCAGGTACTCTCGCTCGAATACCTGCTGTGCAGTGCGCAGCGCTGCTACTCGCTCAAGCACAGTATCGCGGTCTTGCCAGCCTTTTTTACGCACCAACCGCAGCCATACGTCAGTAAGCGTGGCCCGGCAGCGTTCACCCCAATCCGCCGCATCCTGCGGCATAGTGGGCCATTGTTGCGCCTCGCCCAGAGCGCGCAGCCAGCGGGCAGCATCGGCACCTCGGTCGCCAAGCACAGCGAGTACCGAAGCCCTTAACAAATGGGTGCCTGCCGCCATCGAGTTAGTGGGGATTGGTAACATCCGTAATAGGCGAAAGGCATCCCCCGCCGCTTGGCGTGACAACTGGCGACGGTCGAGGTCGTCGGAAAGCCGATCCACCTCTAGGTCCAACACCGCAATTTCCAGCGCAGCAGCCGTATCGCGCAGGGTTTCCACGTCGAAATCGGGCACTTCTCGCCCCATCTCTTGGTAAAACTGCACACGGTCCGCCTCGCGTAAAGCTACGCGCCGCTTTTCGTCCATCGCATCCAATAGCCAGTGGTTCATGTAACACCTCCTTGGCCAACTGCTTGGGGAAGCTGCGCAATGGGCCAAGGCAAATAGAGGGCAACGAGTTGGCAATGGGTTGGGCCACTTAGGCTGCTTGCCAAACGACGGCCACGGGCGCTCAAATCAGATTCGCGGGCTTCTTGGTCTCGAACCAGGATTCCAAACAGCACCAGATCACGACGTCCTGAATTAAGGTAGCGCGTACAGGCGGCATTGAATGCTTCCTCGTGCTCAGTATGTTTTACTCGCGGCAAAAGCCACATCAATAACTGATTGATGGTTCCTAGATCGTTGGCCAAAAAGTCAAGCTGGTGAATCATGCCGCTTCTACCGTGCATCACTTGGGGCGGCCATTTGGCTTCAGACGAGCATTTAACCTCCCCCAAGGCTAGACGATGGGAGTCACCGTCGCGCTGAAAGCCAACGATATCCGCTCCAGGGAGCGAGGCAAAGGGATTGCGCTTATCGCGTTCATTATTCCACGGCAGCTTTACCTTATGATGCGTCTCAAGCACAGCCTCTGCGAGTGCTTCGCCCGCTGCCCAGTCCCGTGTTTCCGGCACCTCTGCTGCCAGCACCGTTGCCAGCGTATCCTGCCCCATGCCGGTAAGACTAAGGCCTCGCAAGTGCTCATGCAGGGCCTCACCGCCTGCCGTATCGTTTAGGCGGGCAGCCACAGGCCCTTGCAAAAAAGCTGCCAGTTCAGCGTCGTCTTGCGCGCATTCACCCTGCCAAACCACGCAGCCTGTGGCCGATTGATAGGCAGTATTAGTCTGAAGTAACGGTGGCATTTCTCGACTCATGCGCTGACAGCCTCCGGGCTAGGAAATAACTGTTGCATTAGGCCTTTTTTATGGGCTTTGAGGGCGTCGAGTTTTTCCGTGTGTGCGGCGATCAGTGTGTCGAGGGATGAAAGGCAGCCGGCCATTTTTTGTTGTTCTGCCACTGATGGGAGTGGGATATCCATTTGTTTCAGGTGTGTAGGGCCAAAGTGTTTTATTCCTCCACCAACTGCCGCAGCAGCGGCTTGTCTCTTAAAGCACGGACTTCCAAGAAAAGCCTTGAGGTAACCCAGATAAAGCATGTCACATCTAGGTCTGAATCGAATAAGTCCAGTGTAAAATACCGCATCAGCAGTTTCGTTAGTTACAATAGCTATGAGCCCAAAGGTCGCGCTTGTTGAAATTACTAGATCATTAATCTTAAGTCGAAAATGTGACCATTTCTGCGCGACCTTTTCAGGGTCCAAGTAATTGCACCCATCAAGAGTGACGACTTCTCCACTTACACCGGCCAGCCTAACAAGTGGTACACCTTCATCACGAAAATCAACGGCCATAATCCCTGGTCCTTCCTGAAAGAAAGTAACCTCAGACAAGTTGGCTATATCCCATGTTTCCTTCCTTAAGAAGCGCAGGCGAGGATTGATTTCACCCTCGCGGGGGAAAAGCTGCTGCATCAGTCCTTTTTTATGAGTTTTAAGAGCATCGAGTTTTTCCGCTTGCGCTGAGATCAACGCACCGAGCAACGAGAGGCAATCAGCGATTTTTTTTTGTTCTTTCGGGCATGGTACTGCAAGGGAATATTCCTTCATCAAGGAAACATCTCCCCTTGGCATTTTTACGCCCTTTGCTCCTTTCATTACGTAGTCTATGAAAGAATCACTTCTCAGGAGCGAAGATAAAAATGAGCCTATTATCCCTTTCATTGGACGCACAACAACCACATCATTTGATGCAGCGCCATTCCTATCCGCTACCCATATTTTTTTCAAATATGGGCGGATGTTGGCGATCAATATGTCTTCAGGTTTATAGCTTGTAAATGAACCCGAAGGTGGGAGCTTAGATGCACCTTTTATGCCACCAAAATCTGGCAATATATTCTCAGTACTAACATAACTATCTAACTCCAAATTATTGACTGAAACTCGTTTCTTAACAAAACTTGATATGTCTTTGTCACCAAGCTTTTTAACCACCCATTCCCCCGAGTCCCGGAATTCAGGAAAGCGCAGACTGGGCACCAATGCTTGCTCTTCGCTCATTTCTCTTCCAGACCGTCAGGATTTTGAATTGCTTTCTTTTCGGCTGTTGTCAGGCGGCGCTCCACCTTTTTCACGTCTTCAGCGGGTGGCAGGCTTTCCGGGCGGATGCCACGGTCAATCAGGGTTTGGCGCACGGCTTGGTTATTGGTGACATGCTCTTGCGAAATTTGGGGCTCGCGAGTCATCGACTGTTCACGGGCATTGTGAATAGTAATCTCTGTGGCAAAGTCTTTGGCTTTGAGAATAATCGTAGGGGCGAAATCCGCTAGCGGGCGATTATCTGGGACCTGCCATTGGGCTTTCATCGACTTGGTATTTTTGCCGAACAAGGCGGTATCACCTTTGCTACGGATCAAAGCAAAATTCTGGTTGCCGCCGGTTTGTTCAAAGATAATATCCGACAGTTCTTTCTCCGTGGCAGATAACTTCTTGCGCGCTGACACCCGCTCAGCTTCCAGCAAGCGCTGCTCTATCAACTCTGCCTTGCGAGTTTGCATGGCAAAGTAGGTTTGGGCGAAAGCAATTTCCTGTTTTCTTGGGTCACCGTTTTGAGCAATGAGATAGCAGGCATAGCGTGTCAGCATAATGTCACTGATCTCGCGCTGGCTGCCGGAGCCAAGCTCGACCATTTTCCCGACGTCGGCAAAATGGTCAGCGATTGCATGACCAGAGAGCTCGCAGGCGGTTTTGGCTTTAGATATCACAGCCTGAAAATTGTCCCACTTGCCATAGCCAAGAAGGTGCTGCAAATCTCTTGCCAGCCAGAACTCCACGCCGTTTTCTGTCTGCTGGGCGTGCCCTTCGAAACTGTCCGTCAGCGTTTGAATTACTTCATTTTTCATGATGTGCTCCCCAGTTACTATTCATACGCCGCCAACCCAGAAATCTCACGTCCTTGCGCTTGTTTTTGCAAAAAGGGCACCAGCTCTTCCATCAATGCCAGCTCTGCTTTTGTGCGATCTTTCCAACCCAATTCCAGCGGTTCAAACAAGTCACTTAGGTGCTCACCGTCAAAAATCATTCGGTCGAAGATAGCTTCAACAAAGGCTTTAAGCGTATCCGCCTGTAAGCCGTGCCTGTCAGCCATTTCACTCAACTCACTGTCAGCCTTTTGTGCCTTGAAGGCTTGGTAGCCGTCACGGATGGCCTGCTCGCTCAACCCCTCTCCTGCTTGCAGGCTATTAATGTAGGCGACAATCTCATCGCGCTCGTCCATCAGGTTGCTGCTCGCGGTCAGCATGTTGACCAACTGATCGCGGCTCATGGTTTGCTTGCCAGGTGTATTTTGGCTGTAGCGTGCGATGAGCCCCATGATGTAGTCGTAGTCAATAACTGCTGAAGAGAAGAGCACGAACTCGAAGTCAAGCTGTTCGATGGCTTCCTGTGCTTCACTGGACTCTTCGCCGCTCTTACCCTGCTGAGCCTTAAGGCGCTGGGCAGTTTCCAGGTACGAACTTCGTAGAGAACGCAGATCATCTTCAGGCAAAAGGGTATTAATTTTTTCTCTTTGCGCTTCATCCAGGTCGGTGTACTGGTCGAGTTGTGTTCTAAGGCGCTGCACTTCCTTAAAGCGGTTAATGAATTCAATGCGCGCCGTATCGCCCTTTAAGTTATAGGGAGCATGGGGTTCACAAACCAGACCACTTTGCTCCATAAACTCACCCATCGCCGCTACCGCTTCTTCATATTTTTCAATAATCTGGGGCGCTGGATCTACCAGCCATATTTCGCGAGAGTGGTTCTTGTCCTCGCCGGAGAACAGCGCAATGGCGGCGTCTACTGACGCTTCCTGACCACGAAAATCGAGAATATTACCGTAGGGCTTGGTATCGTTAAGTACGCGGTTGGTGCGTGAAAAGGCCTGAATCAGACCGTGGTGCTTGAGATTTTTATCCACATACAGAGTATTGAGGTATTTGGAGTCGAAACCGGTCAGCAGCATATCCACTACGATGGTGATGTCGATTTTGTTTTTGTGCGGATAGTCGCTGTTTGGGTATTGCTGGTCTTTGATGCGCTGCTGCACGTCCTGATAATAAAGGTCGAACTCGTTAATCGTATGGTTGCTGCCGTATTGCGTGTTGTAGTCGTCGATGATGGTTTTGAGCGCTGCTTTCTTTATGTCTGGATCTTGCTGGTTATCGGCTTTCTCTTGGGGCAGGTCTTCTTGCAGTTGCTTAACGTCTTTGTTGCCCTCAGCAGGTGGTGAAAACACGCAAGCGATATTTAATGCTGGGTATGCTGGATCTTGCGCTAGGCGTTCAGCCTGTATCTGCTTGAACAGCTCGTAATACGCAATGGCATGATTGATGGAAGCCGTCGCCAGTATGGCGTTAAAGCGCCGTTGATTGGTGGCGGCATTGTGTTTGTCCAGAATTGCCTCAACGACCGCTTGCTGGGTGACAGTCTCGCTGGGTTTGACCTGGGTTTGCTTTTTGCCCTTACTGGACACCTTGGCCGCTTTTTCAGGTGTTTCCAGGTTCGCGCTTTCGGGCTTGAAATAATCAATATGAAAGCGCAGCACGTTACGGTCATCAATGGCGTGGGTAATGGTATAGGCGTGAAGCCGCTTTTCAAAAATATCCTCGGTGGTTCGGTAGGAACCTACCGTGCCGTCGATCTGCTTGTAGGTGGCGTTGTCTTCAAAAATGGGCGTGCCGGTAAAGCCAAACAGTTGCGCTTTGGGAAAGAACGCTTTGATGGCCTTGTGGTTGTCGCCAAACTGGGAGCGGTGGCATTCATCAAAAATGAACACCATCCGCTTGTCCCGCAATGGCTCTAACCGCTCTTTATAGGTAAGTCGACCACTCTCTTTGTGCTGCTGGTTGCGCTTGCTGTTTTCATCTAATGCCAAGCCCAACTTCTGGATGGTGGTGACAATCACCTTGTCGGCGTAGTCTTCGGAGAGCAGGCGGCGCACCAGGGTTTCTGTATTGGTATTTTCCTCTACACAGCCTTGTTGGAACTTGTTAAATTCCTCACGGGTCTGCCGGTCGAGGTCTTTGCGATCCACGACAAACAGGCATTTTTCAATGTCTGAGTTGTCCTTGAGCAAGGTGGACGCTTTGAAAGAAGTCAGCGTCTTGCCACTGCCGGTGGTGTGCCAGATATAACCGTTGCCCCGGTTTTGGTGAATGCAATCGACAATGGCCTTAACCGCATAGATTTGATAAGGCCGCATGATCATCAGCTTTTGCTCGCTGGCCACCAACACCATATAACGGCTGATCATTTGGCCCAGCGTGCATTTAGCAAGGAACTTTTCGGCGAAGTCATCAAGATGCGTAATCTTAGTATTATCTTCGCTTGCCAGTTGGTAGATGGGCAAAAAGCGCTCATCGGCGTTAAAAGAAAAGTGCTGGCTGTGGTTATTGGCAAAGTAGTAGGTATTACTGCGGTTGCTAACAATAAACAACTGCATAAAGCACAGTAACGTATTGGCGTAGCCGTTACCGGGGTCATTTTTGTACTGGACGATCTGCTCCATCGCACGGCGTGGGTTGATGCTGAGAGTTTTCAACTCAATCTGCGCCACCGGCAGGCCATTGATCAACAGGATCACGTCGTAGCGATGATGGCTATTATCAGTGTTGATTCGCAGCTGGTTAACAACTTCGAAGTCATTTTTGCACCAGTCCTTGAGGTTGACCAGCATGTAATCCAACGGCGTGCCATCTTCGCGCTGAAAATGGCCGTATTCTCGCAGGGATTTGGCGGCCTGAAATACATCGGCATTGATAATATCATCGCGTAGCCGGGCGAACTCAGCATCGGTGAGCCGCACATAATTAAGCGCCTCGAATTTTTCGCGGAAGTTTTGTTCTAAGCTGGCCTTATCACAGATATCGGGCCGATAGGTATATTTGAGCTCATCGAGTTTTTTTAAGAGGCTCTGCTCGATGTCGCGTTCTTTAAGTGTCATCCTTTTCCCTTTTCCACGTTGACCACCACAATATCAGCGTATCAAGGCCAACCTCGAATGTGCTTTACAACAAACACGCAAAAGTAAAACTATCAGCCATGCTGCCCCCGCTCGGGAATTACCAGGTTGGCAAAGTTGCAGGGCTTATGGCGGCTGTCGAGCTGTTCGGCGAGAACGCCGTCCCAGCCGGTGCGGCAGGCGCCAGTGGAGCCTGGCAGGCAAAAAATCACCGTGGCATTAGCGAGCCCGCCGAGGCAGCGGCTTTGGATGGTGGAGCTGCCGATCTCCTCGCCGCTAAGCAGGCGAAACCGCTCACCAAAACCTTCGATGCGCTTGTCTAGCAGCACAGACACCGCCTCGGGCGTGGAGTCTCGGCCGGTAAAGCCGGTGCCGCCGGTGGTGATAATCACCTGCACCTCGGGGTCGGCGATCCAGGCTGCCACTAGCGCGCGAATCTGGTAAACATCGTCCGCCACGATACGCTTTTCCGCCACACGGTGGCCGGCACTCGTGGCGCGCTCGACCAGCGCTTGGCCGCTGCGGTCAGTCTCTTCCGTGCGGGTATCGGAGATGGTCAGCACCGCCACGTTTAACGGGATCATTTCCTCGCTCATGGCATTACTCCTTTTGACTTTGAGAACGGGCTTTTTTCTGCGCTTGGCGGGCGTCGAAAGCTTCTAACTGCTCGGGCGTGGCAGGCGTTTGGTATTTCTCTTTCCACTCGCTGTAGGGC
Organism: Vreelandella salicampi; assembly: GCF_013415105.1. GTDB lineage: Bacteria > Pseudomonadota > Gammaproteobacteria > Pseudomonadales > Halomonadaceae > Vreelandella > Vreelandella salicampi. Next base: position 116,939 of record NZ_JACCDF010000012.1, on the reverse strand, counting down.
ATACCGTAGACGTACTCGCGGGCCTCTTCGTAGTTCAGGCTTTCGCCCCGCGCGTCGGCAGCGCTGACGAGCCATTTGGACAAGCAGTTACGGCAGAAATCGGCCAGAATCATCAGGTCGATGTTCTGAACATCCTTATTGTCATCTAGGTGTTGGAGTAGGCGGCGAAAAGCGGCGGCTTCGAGCTCAGTACGGGTCGCATCATCAAACTGCTGCATTGTGACTCCTGAGATTCATAAAGGCTAAGGCGCTGTGCATCAGCTGCATAAAGCATAACAAAAGACACCGCCCGTAGGCGGTGTCAAAGGTCAACAAAATCGTACCTAAGGGAGGAATTTAGCTTGGCTGTGATGGTGCTGTGTCACCCGTCCCCTTAGTGCCTTTTTGCGCGGCAACTTCCTCTTCGGAAAGCGCCTGATCCTTGACCTCGTCGTACCAAAGGTTGTGGTGCTCTTTGGCCCAGGTTTCATCTACGTAACCGGTGGTCATGGCTTCCAGCGAGCCTTCGGTGCCAAGTGTGCCGATATAGATATGCCCCAGCGACACCGCCGTTAAGCCGAGTGCACCCACCGCATGAATGATATTGGCCCACTGCATAGTGTCGCGCCCCTGGCCATAGTTGGGGAAATCGAGTACAAAGCCACTGGCGATCACCAGCAACCCGACGGTTGCCAATAACCAGTACCATGCTTTTTCCCCACCGTTGGCAAAGCCGGCATCCACATGGCCCTTGCCGATTAAGCCGCCGCCTTTCTTGAACCATTCCAAGTCATGCTTTTTCGGCATGTTGTCTTTGAGCAGTTTGAGCAGCAGCACCACCAGCAAGATCCCGAAGATGGGCCCCAGGTAGTTGTGTAGCAACTTGGAGCCGGAAATCATGCTCGCCCAGAAAGCATCGCCAAACAGCGTGCGGAACACAAACTTGCCATACAGCAAGTTTAAGCCCGTGAGCGCCAGCACGATAAAAAGCGACGCCACTGTCCAGTGTAGCGAGCGTATAAACAGCGACCAGCGAAAGAGTTTTTTTCCGGTACGTTCCTCATCTAGGTGCTTACTCCCGATGATAAGGTAGAACAGCGTGATTACCCCGGCCATCCCTAGCACCACGATCAACCCATAGGGCGACACCCAGCGGTTACGCAGCTGGCGCCAGGTTTCACCGCTGGCATTGATCAAATTGTAATTGCTGTCAGCACGCGAATCACGGTAGTTAGCACCGGTTTCACCGCTGCGCACTTGACGCCATTGATCCGCATCAATGGCAGGGGCGGCAGTGGTCATCTCGCGTTCAGGGTCGGCCTGAGCCATCGCAAGCTGGGTAAAACCCACGCTTGCCACCAGCGCGAGTGCCAGACACAACCACCGCCATAGGTCTGAACGTATCAGGTTCATGATGGACCTCCTTACCCTTTACGGGCAGCATCATAGGCGAGGTTGTCCGCACTGGCCCGTTGGTTGTTAGACCAGGCACCGTCTTCGTGGCCGCGGTGTACCACACGCTGACGGAAAATGTCGGCCACTTCCTGCGCATCGCCCGCGAGCAGGGCTTTGGTGGAGCACATTTCCGCGCATAGCGGCAACTTGCCTTCGGCAATGCGGTTGGCGCCGTATTTTTCGTACTCTTCTTCTTTGCTTTCCGCCGGGCCGCCAGCGCAGAAGGTGCATTTGTCCATCTTGCCGCGCTCGCCAAAGGCGTTCTGCTGAGGAAACTGTGGCGCGCCGAACGGGCAAGCATAGAGGCAGTAACCACAGCCGATGCACAGGTCTTTATCGTGCAGCACGATGCCGTCATCGGTTTTGTAGAAACAATCGGTCGGGCAGACTGCCATACACGGCGCGTCATCGCAGTGCATACAGGCCACGGAAATCGACATTTCATCGGCTTCGCCGTCGTTTAGGGTTACCACGCGGCGGCGCTGAATGCCCCACTCGACGTCATTGGCGTTTTTACAGGCGGTGACACAACCGTTGCACTCGATGCAGCGCTCTGCGTCACACATAAATTTCATTTGAGCCATGGTGTTCTCCTTTGACGGCGCGGAAATGGCTACCGCGCCGTCGGTGCGTCAGGTCTGGACTTAGGCGAGCTCAATACGACACAGGGTGCATTTTGTTTCCTGCATTTGTGTCACGGTGTCGTAGCCATAGGTGGTGGCGGTGTTAGCCGCCTCCCCTAGCACATAGGGCGCTGTACCGTCGGGATAACGGTCGTGCAGGCTTTCGCCTTGGAACATGCCGCCAAAGTGGAACGGCATAAAGACAACTTCCCGCGCGACACGCGGCGTCACCAGCGCTTTCACTTTCACGCGGCCGCCTTCAGCCCCTTCAACCCACACCATATCGCCATCGAGGATGCCGATATCGTTAGCCAGTGCCGGGTTGATCTCGACGAACATCTCCTGCTGCAGCTCGGCGAGCCACGACATGGAACGCGTCTCTTCACCGCCGCCTTCGTATTCCACCAAACGACCCGAGGTCAGAATGATCGGATAGCGGTCGGTGACATCGTTCTCCTGGATGCTCTGGTAGAGTGTCGGCAGGCGGTAATGCGAGGCCACGTCGTCCCACGTGGGGTAATCTTCGACCAAGTCGCGGCGGCTGGTATAAAGCGGCTCGCGATGCTTCGGAATCGGGTCGGGGAAGGTCCAGACGTTGCAACGCGCCTTGGCGTTACCAAACGGCGCACAACCATGGTCGATGGCCACACGCTGAATGCCGCCGGAAAGATCGGTCTTCCAGTTTTTGCCCTCAGCCGCAGTTTTCTCGGCATCGGTCAAATCATCCCACCAGCCCAGATCTTGAAGCATCTGCGCATTAAACTCGGGATAGCCGTCCTCGATGTCAGAGCCTGCGCTAAAGGAACCATCCGCCAGGATATTTTCCCCATCGCGCTCAACGCCAAAACGAGCACGGAAGGTCAAACCACCTTCAGCTACCGACTTGCTTGTGTCGTAGAGAATCGGCGTTCCGGGGTGGCCCATTTCAGCCGTACCCCAGCACGGCCACGGCAAACCGTAGTAGTCACCGTCAGCCGGGCCGCCTTGCGCCTGCAGGCTATGGAAGCTGAAGGTATGCCAGTTTTTCTGGTGCTCTTTCAAACGCTCTGGGCTTTGGCCGGTGTAGCCCACGGTCCACATACCGGCGTTGAATTCGCGGGTGATGTCTTCAATCAGCGGCTCATTGTTTTCCACCCGGATGTTTTTAAATAGCTCCTCGGCAAAGCCTAACTTCTGCGACAACAGATACATGATCTCGTGGTCGGGCTTGGACTCAAAGAGCGGCTCAATGACCTTATCGCGCCACTGAATTGAGCGGTTGGTCGCCGTCACGCTGCCGGTGGTTTCAAACTGCGTTGCTGCGGGCAGCAGATAAACGCCGTCGGTGCGGTCGTGCATAACACCGGCCACCGTGGGGTACGGGTCGACGATGACCATCATTTCCAGCTGCTTCATCGCCTGTTGCATTTCTGGTCCGCGGGTTTGCGAGTTAACCGCGTGCCCCCAGTAGAACATCGCTTTTAGCTTGGAACGCTGTGAGATGTTTTCGTCTTCTTCCAGCACCCCATCGATCCAACGCGAGACCGTAATGCCACTCGAGTGCATCGGCTTGCCGTCAACGTATTCGGTGTCATCGAAGCGGCTTTGTAGCCACTCGTAGTCCAAACCCCAAACGCGCCCCCAGTGTTTCCAGGCACCTTCGGAGAGGCCGTAGTAGCCGGGCAGCGAGTGGGACATCAGGCCCAAATCAGTCGCGCCTTGCACGTTATCGTGGCCGCGGAAGATGTTGGCACCGCCACCGGATTTACCGATATTACCCAACGCCAGCTCCAGGATGCAGTAAGCGCGGGTGTTGTTATTGCCGGTGGTGTGCTGGGTACCGCCCATGCACCAAACGATACAGCCGGGGCGGTTATCCGCTAGCCGCTTGGCTGTGTCATACATCGCCTCTTCGGGTACGCCGGTAATGCGCTCGACTTCCGACGGCGTGAAGTTCGCCACTTCAGCGCGCACTTCGTCGAGGGCGTAGACACGCTGATTAATGTATTCGCTATCTTCCCAGCCGTTCTCAAAAATGTGCCACAACAGCCCCCAGATAAAGGCGACGTCAGAACCGGGGCGTAGGCGCACAAACTTATCCGCCTTAGCCGCCGTGCGGGTAAAGCGGGGGTCGACGACGATGATCTCAGCGTTGCTGCGCTCCTTGGCGAGCAAAATATGCTGCATGGCTACCGGGTGGGCTTCGCTGGGGTTAGAGCCGATAAACATGATCGACTTTGAGTTTTGAATATCGTTGAGCGAGTTGGTCATCGCCCCGTAACCCCAGGTATTGGCCACACCGGCGACGGTCGTGGAGTGGCAAATACGCGCCTGGTGGTCGGTGTTGTTGGTACCGGCGAGGGCAGCGAACTTGCGCAACAAATACGCCTGCTCGTTATTGAACTTGGCCGAGCCGAGCCAGTAAATGCTATCCGGACTGTACTGTTCAGAGAGCTCCAGCACCTTATTACCGATCTCTTCGATGGCATCGTCCCAACTCATGCGCTGCCATTCGCCTCCGACCAGCTTCATCGGGTATTTCAAACGACGGCTGGAGTGGCCGTGCTGGCGCAAGGAAGCACCCTTGGCGCAGTGGGCGCCGCGGTTAATCGGGTGATCAAATGCGGGTTCTTGCTTGGTCCAGATACCTTCCTGCACCTCGGCGTACACGCCACAGCCCACCGAGCAGTGCGAGCAAACCGTTCGCTTGGTTTCCACCGGCGAATCCAGTACCGGCGTTTTATCCGCCGATTCGGCGCGCTGCATCATCGGCGCGCCCATAAAGCCGGCCGCAGCAACGCCACCGGTGGCTGCCCCACTACGCTTTAAGAACTGGCGGCGGCTGATGCCCAGACCGCTCGCTTTAGAGGCGGTTGTTTTGCGAGTTAAACGCATGGCAATTCTCCTGGCGTTGGCCGTCAGTCACGCAGCGTCGCGTAGAAGGCTCGGATATGGTCGGTTTCACGGTAGTTAACCGATGCTTTATCGCGCTCTTTGGCAGGGGCGTCGGCATTGACCAGGGTGACATTCCCCACTGCGGCGGCGGCACCGGCAGCAGCGGTGCCTAGACCCACGGTTCTCATGAACCGGCGGCGCTCGGGATTGTGTGATGTTTGCATGGGGCTCTCCTCTTTCATGCTAGTTTTTTATTAGATAGGCCTTTTATGTGCTTAATGTTAGATGTTATCTGTCAAGACGCTAAGGTTGCGGTTCAACGATGCGCACCGGCGCCTCACTTGCTACGGCGCGCAGCCGCGCCTGCTCGCTCTCCATAAAAGCACTGCCTACCTCGCCAAGCGCCGCATAAAAAGGGGTATCCACTCGTGCCAGATCGCCCCAACAGTCAGCCGCCCAAGGCGCTACGTGACGGACAAAAAACGTGGCCTGCTCGCGCTCGTCGGTTTCGTTCATATCCGCCTGGATCAGCATGGCCATGACTTCGCAAAGCGCCGCCAAGTGATCCTCCGGGTCGCGGGTATGTTCACTGCGCTCAATGCCGAGCGTTTTCAAATCTTGGCGCAACTCAACCAACGCGGTCTCCATCAGTTCGCCTTGGCGGTACCACGACGCATAGGGCGTGATCTCGCCCTGAATCACGCCGACCAAATGACGAAAGTGCGCGCGCTCAAGCGCCTCGGGCGTTGCCACTGCGGCGGCATCGGCCAAGCCTTGCCAAGCGGCCGCCAGGCGAGTGCCATCACGCTCAATCTCAAGCGCGGCCAGCCATTCGAGCAGCTCAGCTTCGGGTGCCTGACGCAAAAGCGCGGCAATAAGCGCATAGATATCGGCCCTGAGGGCGCGCTCTTCAGGCAGGGTGTTGTAGAGAGTGCTGTGGGATAACGGCGTCTCGTCGCTCATCGCTTACACCTTCAGTTGCGCGTTGGGGTCACGGGCCAAGGTCTGCCACACGTCTTTTACCCGGCAGTCTTCGCACATTTCGAGGCGCGCCATGGCGTCACCGGCAAAATAGGGGTGATTCGCCAGCTTCTCTTTGATCGTGGCAACGGTGCTCACCGTGGCGAACGGCTTGCCGCAGGAAATGCATGCAAACGCGGCTTCTTCGTGGCAAACGTGCCGCACAGCACGCTCGGGCGCGGCAAAAAAGCCGGGGTCAAGCGTAATGGCGTTTTCTGGGCATGCCGCGTCGCACAGGCCACACTGCACGCAATCCGCTTCCAGAAAGCTAAGCGCCGGTTGGTCGGTCCCGGCTTTGAGCGCCGGTGTCGGACAATTGCTCACGCACGCCATGCACAGGGTGCAGGCGTTGCTATCGACGTTGATAGCGCCATAGGCCGCGCCGCTCGGCATGTCGTGACGCTCGCCACTTGGCTCGCCTAGCGCTGCCAAACGGGCCAGCACTTGATTCAAACGGGCGCGCTTTTCCGGAGCGTTAAGCGTGAGCGGCTCATCGGTGAGGGGTAGATGCTTGGGCATCGCGCTTTGCGCCTGAGTGTCATCTGCCGCAAGCGGCTGAATACGATCAGCGTCTAGCCCCAATGATTCGAGCAGCGTGCGCGCCTGGGCGATTTGCTGGTCGAGAAACGCGGTTAACCTGGCGGGCATGTTGGCGTGATACTGCAAGCGGATCTCGCCGGCCCCGACAGCCAGCCCGGTCAACCACTGGTCGTGCCCAGCAGCGCCTAATTCTTCAAGCGGCACATCAAGCACGTGCCCGGCGATGTTGGTGCCCGCCTGCTGTTCTGCCTCCAGCGTGTCGTAGGTCACAAAGCGCAACACCGGCGCACTACCGCCAGCGTCGCGATACGCGGCAAGCCACGTCGAGAGCGTTTCCTGCTGGCGCCGGGTTTCGGGCAAACGAAATTCAATCGCCCCGGTGGGGCAGGCGCTGGTGCAACTGCCCACGCCTTGGCAAAGGAAAGGGTCGATGTCAATTTGCGATTCAATGCGCCCCTGGTGGCTTGAAATCGCATCAGCGGGGCAAACGTCCAAACAGCGCGTGCAGCCAACATTGCCGCTAGACGAGTGGGCACAAAGGTCGCTGTTGACTTGGAAATAGCGGGGTTTGTCGAACTCGCCGACCAGTTCGGTCAATTGCTCAAGCGCATCGCGACGTGCGTCCGCTTGCTGCCAGTCAAGCACCACGTAACCGGGCGGCGGCAAGTCCACCGGCAGGCAAGGCGTGGGGGTCACATCGAGAATCATATCGAACGCGTCGCGCTCGATTAGCGCACGGGCAAGATCAAGCGGCTCATCGCTATCGAGTATTACGTTGAAGGCTCCCAGATGGCCGCTGATACGCAGCTTTTCAGCTTGAGCGCGGGTCAGCGCTTGGGTGGTGAGCGTCTCGGTGGCCGCGAGCAGATCTTCATCGCTACTTTTTCCGTCCGCTTGAGTTTCGTCCGCTTGGGCGGCGTTAGGCGTGGTAAAAACCAGCGTCAATGACGCCAGACCACGCCCCTGCAAGGCACGTGCGGCTTGTCGGGTATCGCGCTCACTGCCAAGCAGCAGCGCATGGCCGCGACTGTGATAGGTCACATTCGCGGGCGTTAGGTTGACCGGCCAGGAGATGCGCTGACGCACCGCCTCTTTCGCCTGGGCGTTACGCGCGTCATCGATGGACGCCAGTTGTATATGCTGGTTCATGCTTTCTCACGGTCAGGTGTCTTCTTGTTATATTTATGAATTATGTTTTTCTATTTTAATATAAGCTGTTGGTGATATCACGTCGGCTTTATCGTATTTCCTAGCGTATGGCGAAAATGCCCTACTTGCCAATATCACGCTGTTCAACGTTTGGGTGATTCTCGCTGTTGTTTTCGTCGGCATCCTCTTGCGATTCCGTCGCCGTGTCGTCTTCCGGAGATTGCTCGGTTGTTGCCGGCTCGGGCTCGGAGTCCGCTCGATCCGCGTGTTTATCATCCAGCGTATCTTCGACTTTTTTGGTCCACTGGCGCACTTTGTCGGCCATCTCCGCGGCCATCGGTTTCATTTGCGCTTTGAAATCATGATCGTAATCGTTGAGGCCATCGCGCACGTTGTAATCACCGGTCGACCACAGCCGACGCAACGCTTTTCGCCTTAGCGCCGAGCTCACCCCGGGTGACATAAAGGCGCTGAAATCACTGCCCGCGGCTAACGTGTCGGGGTCGGGCAGGGTGTGATCCAAGCTTCCCGGTTCCGGCGGCGCTTGGGCGGCATCGTGTGCGTCGACAGCCGCGTCACTTACCCCGTCGCCCTCTGCCAGCTGATGAACGTGTTCAGACTCATCAAGGTGCGCTTTTTCTGCGGACTTGACCGCCTTCTCAACCGAGGGTGTTTCAGCGGTCGGCGCGTCTTCATCAGACACCTCATCCACGGGCAGCCCGCGCTTGGCCCGCGACCAGCGTTCAAAGCGGCTCATTGTGGGTTCTCCTTGGTCGGCTGCTCTTTAGCTCGGCCAGCCCCTTTGCGCTTTTTCTTGCGTCCTTCGGGCGGTGCTTCTCCGTGGCGGGCGAGATATCCTTCGATCCACATTTGAATCGCCATCGGCATCGGCGTTTCCAACACTTGCTGCTCGCCGTCCATCCAGCTCGCGGCGACATCTTGACTCGCGCTGACGGCGTCAGGAGCGGGATCTTCCCCGGTAAACCCGGCACGCACAAATAAACGCGGCGCTTGCGAGGTAAGATTGAAGCGGTAAGCGGCGCGCTCGGTCATCGACAGCTGCAACCACAGCGTGTAGGGGCCTTCCTCGCCAGGCGTGAGCGAGTCGATCCGCCACTGGCGCAGGCGAAACTTGCCCACCTGCTTCTCTTCTGCCGTAAGCGTTACGCTCAGCGGCCTTGTATTGTCAGACATCACGCTGTCTCTCCCGTCGGCAAGTGAAATCAAACGCTAGGCTAGACAAGTAAGCACGCAGGGCGCCATCATCGTCAATATCGACAATTTTACTCAAGTATTAAAACAAGCGAGGAACGCTGGATGCCCGCGATTGCGTTAAGTCATGCCCGCTTACCCGCCACCACGCAGGTGCAGGTGCTCGATGCCTACGGCGATACCCGCGAGCAGGCGATAGCCGCCGAGCGGGCGCTGACGGTGTACCTCAATAAGCGCGAAATCGTTACGCTGATGAGCCTCGGCGATGATCCGGAGGCGCTGGTCGTCGGTTACTTGCGCAATCAAGGGCTTTTGCGCCAAGCGGAAGATCTGATTGCCGTCCAGGTGGATTGGGACGTGGAAGCCGCGGTCGTCGCCACACGCCATTTGCCCGACGACCTTGACGAACGCTTAGGCCAACGAACTGTGACCACTGGCTGCGGCCAGGGAACGGTGTTTGGCAAGCTGCTCGATCAAACCGCGCTGAGCGCACTGCCGGAAACGCCGCTGTCGCAATCAACGCTTTATGCGCTACTGAAAAACCTCAACGCCTACAACGAAACGTACCGCAGCGCCGGCGCCGTTCACGGCTGCGCGCTGTGCCGCCAGGCCGAGGTGCTCGATTTTGTCGAAGACGTAGGCCGCCACAACGCCGTGGACACCCTCGCCGGTCGCCAATGGCTGCATGAAGCCAAAAGCGATAACGCCGATATTTTCTACACCACTGGGCGTTTGACCTCGGAGATGGTGCTCAAAGTCGCGCAAATGGGCATTAGCGTGTTGGTATCGCGTTCGGGCGTAACGCAAAAAGGCGTCGAGCTTGCCGAGCGCTTCGGCGTGATGTTGATCGCCCGCGCCAAAGGCAAAAATTTTCAAGCGCTCAACACCGAGGGTCGGCTGACGCTCGACGCCATTCCGCCGCGCCCGCCTAAAGAGCGCAGCTCAAAAGAGCTTTCAGCGCCCGCCGTCGCTACGGGCGCTGACGTCACAACGGAGGCCCGCTCATGATCCCTGCAAGCGACATCACCGGCATGATTCTCGCCGGGGGCGAGGGCCGCCGCATGGGCGGCCGCGACAAAGGACTAGAGCCGTTTGCCGGCACGCCGCTAGTCGAGCACGTCAGCTTGCGCCTGCGTGGCCACGTGGCGGAGCTACTCATCAACGCTAACCGTAACATCGACGCCTACCGCCCTTACGCCGACCGCATCATCGAAGACGCCGAGGGCGGTTTTCAAGGCCCACTGATGGGCATTTACAGCGGTTTGCGCGCGGCAAAAACACCGTGGCTTCTCGTCGCGCCCTGCGACTCCCCGGCGCTGCCGCGGGATCTAGTGGCGCGCCTGGTTGAAGGCATCGAGGGTAACGACATCGGTGTGGCCTTTGACGGCGAGCGCCTGCACCCCGTGGTCGCGCTGATCCGCACCGAGCTCGCCGATGATCTGCATGCGGCGCTTGCGGCTGGCGAACGTAAAATCGACCGTTGGTACGCGCGACATCCTTGGTGTCGCATCGACATGAGTGATGCCGCGTCGGCCTTTGCCAACTTGAATACCGATGAAGAAAAAGCGCGCCTGGAAGCGGCCTTGAAGGAAGGCGCTTTATGACACTGTCTCCTTCCACGCTCTCGTGCTTTGATCTCGGCGAGCAGATGCTAAGCGTCGACGAAGCCCGCGCGGCCCTTACCACGCTAGTGGAAACGCCAGTGGGCAACGAGCGAATCGCACTTGCTCACGCCCACGGGCGGCGTTTGGCGGAAGCGATACACGCGCCCATTAACGTGCCGCAAAATACCAACGCCGCCATGGACGGCGTGGCGCTGGCTTGGGAAAACGCCGAGCAAACCCGCTGGACGCTTTCCGGCACGGTGTTTGCTGGCGAGCGCTTTGACGGCCGCGTGCCAGCCGGTCGCTGCGTCACGATCACCACCGGCGCGCCGCTACCGTCGGGCACCGACACCGTGATTATGCGCGAGCAGCTAGACGAGTACGACGGTCACGTGATTATCGATGCCCCCGAGCGGGTCAAGCGTGGCCAAAACGTGCGCCAGGCCGGGGAAGACATTCAAGAGGGCGCCATTGCGCTTTCCGAAGGCACCCGGCTTGATGCGGCGCACTTGGGGCTTCTCGCCTCGCTCGGCTGTGCCGAAGTGAGCGTTTACTGTCGACCACGGGTGGCGGTATTTTCCACCGGTAACGAAGTGACCGCCCCTGGCGATCCGCTTCCCGCTGCGGGGATTTACGACACCAATCGCTTCACCCTGACCGGATTACTGCAAGCGCATGGCGCCGAGGTCGTGGATCTCGGCATTTTGCCCGATGACACCGACGCGATTCGTGAGGCGCTAGCTCACGCCGCAGAAACGAGCGATCTCGTGCTCACCAGCGGCGGGGTCTCCGTCGGCCAGGCTGATTTTACCCGCGACGCGCTACAAGCGCTCGGCCAGCTGGCGTTTTGGCGTGTGGCGATTCGCCCCGGCAGACCGCTCGCTTGCGGGCAACTGGGCAAAAGGCGTACCCCTCTAGTGGGATTGCCGGGTAACCCGGTGGCGGTTATGGTCACTTTCTTACAGTTTGTCGTGCCGCTTTTGCAGCGCTTAGAACACCAACCGGTGACGCCGCCGATGCGGCTCACCGCTGTCACCGATGAGCCGCTTTCAAGTCGCCTAAACCGCTGCGACTTTATTCGCGGCGTCTACCATAGCGACGAAGCGGGACAACTTCACGTACGCAGCACCGGCGCTCAGGGGTCGGGCATTTTAACCTCGATGGTTGCCGCTAACTGCCTGATTGAGCTGCCCGATGAGCGCGAAGGTGCCGCCCCGGGCGAGGCAGTCACCATTCAACCGCTGATAGCGTAGATAGATAAAGCCGCCTGTGTTCACCCCCTCCGGCAAACTCTCTTCGACACGCACAGCGCGAACGGTAGCAACTCGGAACGAACGGCATAAAGAGAAGAGGCTCGATTAACCATGACAGAGCAGGTAAAAACACAACAACTCATCGACAGCTTTGGCCGCCGGGTAAACTACGTTCGGCTATCGGTCACCGACCGTTGCGATTTTCGCTGCGTTTACTGCATGAGCGAGGAAATGACCTTTCTCCCGCGCGCGCAAGTGCTCACCCTAGAAGAGATGGGTATGGTGGCCCGCGCGTTCACCGAGATGGGCGTGGAGAAGATCCGCTTGACCGGCGGCGAGCCGCTGGTGCGTCGCGGCGTCGAGCAGTTAGTCGATGAAATCGGCACGCTGCCGGGGCTTAACGACTTCACCATGACCACCAACGGCGCCAGCCTGCGCAAACATGCCAAGCGCCTGCGCCAAGGCGGCTTAACACGTTTAAACATCAGCCTCGATTCGCTCGATCCCGGCCGTTTCAAACGCCTGACGCGTACCGGTGAGCTAGCCAAAGTAATCGACGGTATCCAGGCCGCAAAAGAAGCCGGCTTTGAGCGCATCAAACTCAATGCCGTCATTCTCAAAGGCCGCAACGACGACGAAATCCTGGATTTGGTGGATTTTTCCCGCGACGAGGGGCTCGATATCAGCTTTATCGAGGAAATGCCGCTTGGTGATGTTTCCGACCACAACCGCGATGAAACCTACTGCTCCAGCGACGAGGTGCAGGCGCACATCGAACGCCGCTACCCGCTCATGCCCACCACCGAAGCCACGCCCGGGCCGTCGCGCTACTTCAAAATGGCCGACAGCGACTCGCGCATCGGGTTTATCTCGCCGCATAGCCATAACTTCTGCTCAAGCTGCAACCGCGTACGCGTTACCGTTGAAGGGCGGCTTTTGCTGTGCTTAGGCAATGAGCACTCGGTGGACCTGCGCGCCGTGCTGCGCCGCCACCCGGGCGATATGGATGCGCTTAAAATGGCCATCGTCAATGCGCTGCCGAAAAAGCCCGAGCGCCATCACTTCACCACCGACGGCGACGTGCAAGTCGTGCGTTTTATGAACATGACCGGGGGTTAAACGTGGCACAACGCGTGCCGGTGCATATCATTACCGGCTTTCTGGGTAGCGGCAAAAGCACGCTTATCCACAGCCTGGTTGCGCAGAAGCCTGTGGATGAAACGTGGGCAATTCTGGTCAACGAATTCGGCCAGATCGGCATCGACCAAGCGATGTTTGAGCAGCGCAATGACGTGGCGGTGAAGGGATTGCCCGGCGGTTGCCTGTGCTGCCAGCTGGCTTTTGTGCTGCAAGCGGGGCTTGTTAGCCTACTCTCACGCACCCAGCCTGATCGGCTGATTATTGAACCCTCGGGCCTTGGCCACCCGGCAGGGTTGATCGATCTGCTGCGCAGCGAGGCGTTCATTGATTCGCTTGAAGTGCGCGATATTATCGCCACGCTCGACCCGCGCCGCTTGGATGAGCCGCGCGCCCGCGAACATGAAACCTTTCAAGACCAACTCGCCATTGCCGACGCCATTGCCATTACCATGCATGACCACAGCAGCGCCGAGCAGATCGACGCCGCCCACCAACATGCCGGCGCGCATTGGCCGCCGCGCAAATGGGTGCGCGACGCGCCCCACGGTGAACTGCCGATCTCGCTATTGCTGGAAAGCCGTGCCAGCGAGGCGAAAAGCGGCGCGGTACCCGACGCGCATCAGGTAGGCGCTGTATCAAGTACCGTCTCAAGTACTGACTCGAGTACCGTGCCAAGCGTAGACGGCGGTTTTTTTGATTTCCCGCCTGCGCTTGGAAAGCCGCAGGTAGAGGTCGGCACATCGCTGGGGTACACCAGCATCGGGATGCGCTGGCACCCAGGCACGTGCTTTGATCTCGACCGGCTGGCGGCCACGCTAGGTGAACTCCCCTTGGATGCGCGCATCAAAGGCGTATTTCACACCGACAACGGCTGGAAACGGTTGAATCGCTCAGGCGGTACCTTTCAGCTGGAAAGCACGCCATGGCGGCAGGATTCACGTCTAGAGGTGATTCACCCCAGCGCAGAGATGATCGCGGTTGAGCCGCTTTTAGCGCGGCTCAACGCCTGCGCTACAATATCGACTCAATCTCACTGACCGCTACTGGCCGGCCAAACAAAAAGCCCTGGAAGGCATAGCAACCGTGGCGTGCTAGCCAGTTTTGGTGCGCTTTGGTTTCCACGCCTTCGGCAATCACCGAAAGCCCCAAACTCTTCGCCAACACGATGGTACTCTCCACAATCGCGGCGTTAGCAGGGCTATCAAGCACCTGGCGCACAAAGCTCTGGTCGATTTTGAGTTGATCAAGCGGCAAGTGCGCTAGGTAGGCAAGCGATGAATACCCCGTGCCAAAATCATCGAGAGAGAAGTGCAGGCCTTGCGAGCGCAGATGTTCCATTTTGCGGCGGGTATCATCCTGCGCCTCGACAAACAGCGTCTCGGTCACTTCAAGCTTTAATTTATCCGCTGGCGCACCAGTGCGGCGCAATATCGATTTCACCTTGGGGACGAAATTGTCTTCGCGGAACTGCACCGGGCTAATGTTCACCGACACAGTGAGGTGCGCTGTATCCGGGCGATGTTGCCACTCGGCCAGCTGTTTGCAGGCGGTTTCTAACACCCAGCCCCCCACGTCGTTAATCAACCGAGTACTTTCTAATAGCGGAATGAAATCCCCCGGCGAGACGATACCGCGCTCGGGGTGATGCCATCGCAGCAGGGCTTCCACGCCGGTGATCATGCTGTCGATATCCACTTGCGGTTGATACACCAACCGCCACTCATCATTATCCAAGGCTTGGCGCAGATCCTTCTCAAGCCGTGCCCGCGATACTAGCGCGGCCTGCATATTGGGATCGAAGAAACTTAACGTATCTCGTCCGGCTTCTTTGGCCTGAAAAAGCGCCATATCTGCCTGCTGCAAGTAGCCATCGACGCTATTCACACTGTCATCCAACAGCGTAATACCGATACTGCCGGTCACCAGTACCGTTTCATTATTCACATCGATTGGGCGTCGAATTGCCGTGAGCAGCTTCAACGCAATGCCCTCTGCCAACTGAGCGGCTTGTTCCACATCACGGTCCAGCGCTTGAATCAGCACGGCGAATTCGTCGCCGCCCAGGCGCGCTAGGGTATCGCTATCACGCAGCATTTGAGACAGCTCGCGCGCCATGTTTTGCAACAGCTGGTCGCCAGCATAATGCCCTAGGGTATCGTTCACCTGCTTGAAGTTATCCAGGTCAATAAACAACAGCACACCGTGCTGCGCATGACGCTCGCTATCTTTGAGGGCAGCTGCCATGCGATCAAGGAACAAACGCCGATTGGCAAGCCCGGTAAGCGGGTCATAAAACGCCAACTGATGAATTTCCTGCTCGGCGGCTTTGCTTTCGGTGATGTCGTTCAGCGTGGCGACGTAATGCGTCAGGCACTCCTTTTCATCGCGAACGGCGCTGATCGTCAGCCACTCGGGAAAGACTTGGCCGTTTTTGCGCCGGTTCCAAATCTCGCCTTCCCAGCTACCGGTGTAGGCAACCTCTGACCACATTTTGTGATAAAACTCGCGGTCGTGGCGGCCAGAGCTAAAGATCCGCGGGTTCTTACCCAGCACCTCGTACTCTTTGTAGCCGGTGATTTGGGTAAAGGTGTCGTTGACCTTAAGAATGCGCCCGCGCGCATCGGTGATAATCATCCCCAGATGCGTCTTGAACGCGGTCGCGGCAATGCGCAATTCCGCTTCATTGATTTTGGCTTGGGTCACATCGCGCACGGCGGCCAGCACGCCGTTAAAGATGCCGATCCCGTCGGCCAGCGGGCTTAAAATGGCGTGGTAGTAGCGCCGTTGCCCGTTGATCTGCAGCGAATACTCAAGCTCTTGTGACTCGCGGTTATGCTGTACGCGATAGAAGGTGCCCGTAAGCGCCTGAACAACATCATCGGGTAACACTTCGCTGTAATGGCGGCCGATGACCTCGTTTTGGGGGTGAAGCAGCTGCTCGTCGTTCAATGCGTGAATATAGGTAAAGCAGCCATACTCATCGAAGACAAAAATCATATCCTGAATCGAGTGCACCAGCGCTTCTAAGCGTGCTTCGCGCATCTGCGCCTGCGTGCGGGCCTCTTCACGCTCCAGCACCCGCTGGTGCAGCTGCTGCGATAGCTGCAACCGGTGAAGGTAGTGACGCACGAACCAGATACCCAGCAGCGCCATCGCCGCGGCAATCACACACAAAATCATCAACCGCTGGCGCCAGGGTGCTAGCAGCGCATCAATGCTATCCCCCACCACAACCGCGAAGGGCAAGGTGTCCAAGCGTTGCAACCAGTAAAGGCGCTCTTCGCCATCCACCGGCGACTGCATACGCACCGCCTGCGTGCCTACGTTACTGGCGAGAAAACGCTCGACTTCATCATTCGTGACCACTCCACCGAGCACCTCCTCGCCATCAGGACGACGAGCCAGCAGTTTTCCCTCGCTATCGATGATCGCCATGCTCTCACCCAGGCGCATCGTTAAGCGCTGCAAGGTGTCATCAAATCGCTGCGGGGCAATGCGTGCGACCACTAGGCCATCAAAGCCGCCTTCTAAGCCGCGTAACCGGCGCACATGAAAAATAAGATAGTCACTTTCAACCGCTGACCACAAAAGGGGCGACACGTAGTCGTCACGCTGCGGGTGTTGTTGAAACTCACGGAAAAACGGCATGCCGCTGACATCAAACCCCGGCGGGTGAGAGGCGTTCGAGCTGACCACGACACTGCCCTGCTCGTCGATCACGGCAAGTTCATTTACCAGCGGCAGACTATCGCGGCGCTTGATCAACAGACTTTCCAGGGAGGAGTAGTCGTCCACGCGCGGTAAAAGCGGCGGCTCTAAAAGCTCTGCAATATCCCTCAGCGCATGTTCACTTAACGCGAAGGTGCTATTCACCCACTCAGCGACCAGATCGGCTCGCGTTGAGTTGCGCTCATGCGCCGCATCAATCTCTTGGCGGTATTGATCACTCAAAATCCAGGTAAAAATTACCGCCATCGCGATCAGCGCTAGCATATAAAGCGTAAAGGCATTGACCCGTAAGCGTGAATATAAGCGCGATTCAGACGCCAGTGCTTCAGGGGAATCTGGCATAGCGCCGAGTACCTTATCGTCATTATTGGGGATCTTGGGCTCCTAAGGATGCCTGATTTAGCACAGCTTTTAAGGGGTTTTTGCGCATTATTTATGCATATAATTGACACACATCATTTATTGGATGTTTAGCGTTCATCTATGGGTCATAAACGGCTAGGGATGATAACCGCTTCTACAGCACCACCTGATAGCCCTCAAACTGCGGCGGGCCAAGGTAGATGCCTTCCGGCGCTCTGGCGTTGGCGTGTGCTTTGCGAAACGCGTCAGATTTTGTCCAGGCGCGAAACGCTTCTTCGGACTCCCAAACACTGTGCGAGATAAACACCGTGTAATCGTCCTGCTTTTCGCCCTGCAGCATCTGAAACTGCTTAAACCCGGGCACTTCTTCAAGATGGCTGTCGCGGTTGCGCCAGACGTTGAGAAAGTCCTCTTCACGACCAGGCGCAATACGAAAACGGTTCATGGCGATATACATAGCTTTGTCCTCTTCATTATTGAGTCTCACCTACGCTACCGTGATCGAACGCGTTTGCAAATAGGCCAGCACGCTCAACTGGACGCGGTGTCGCACGCTTGGCGGTGGCGTAAGAAAACCTTGTATGATGCCCGTGGTGTTATCCATCATCACGCGAGGCCGACTCATGCTGAAATCGATACTTCTTACCGCGGCGACCAGCGCCCTGCTACTGACCACCGCCGCACACGCTGACGCTATTACCGCGCTCGACCCTTTTGTGCGCGAAGTGCCTCCTGGCTCCCCCACGACCGCTGCCTTCATGACACTACACAACACAAGCGACTCGCCGGTTCGCTTAATCAATGCGGATAACGAGCTCACTGCCCACACCGAAATGCACAATCACGTGGATGTCGACGGCGTTATGCAGATGCGCCAAATCGAGCACATTGACGTACCGGCAAATGGTGACGTCACCCTCGCCCCCGGCGGGCTGCACCTGATGATGATCGGCCTGGAAGGCGCTGTGAGCGAAGGTGATAAGGTGGCGCTAACGCTCACGTTTGATAACGGCGAAACGCTCGACATAACCGCCCCCGTGCGACCGATCATGCCGATGAGCCACTAAGTAAGCAGTTAAGGCCATGCCCGAGACACATTTATACTCGCAAGGGAGTCACCATGACCCAACAAACGCCTTTTGCCACTGCGCTGGTGCTGATGTTTTTGCTCTCGGGCTGCGCCGCCTTTGCGCCCGCCCCACCGCAGGACCAAAGCAATATCTGCGAAATTTTCCGCGAACAGCCCAGCTGGTACGACTACGCGCGCGATTCTGAAGCGTCGTGGGGCACACCGATCGAGACGCAAATGGCTTTTATCCAGCAGGAATCGTCGTTTCGCAGCCACGTTCGTCCGCCGCGCAAACGTTATCTCGGCTTTATTCCCGGCCCGCGCCCATCATCGGCCAAAGGATACGCCCAAGCCCAAGACCCGGTCTGGGGGGAGTACCGCGACCAAGCCGGCAGCCTTTTCGCTAGGCGCACGCACATGAAGCACGCCACCGATTTTATCGGCTGGTACAACACCCGTACCCGCGCGCAAACGGGTATTTCGCTCCATAACCCCGAGCACCTTTATCTCGCCTACCACGAAGGCGCCGGCGGCTATCAACGCGGCAGCTATCGCGCCAAGCCAGCAGTACAACGTGCCGCGCGCCAAGTCGCGAGCCGTGCCAACCGCTACCGCTCGCAGCTAGCCAATTGTGAAGCGGAGTTTCAGTGCCGCAAGTTTTATCAAGTCTGGCCATTTTGTCGTAAAGACTAATGGAAGCGAAACAGAACTCCGCACAGCAAAACGCCGCTGGCTACCATGACGTAACCAGCGGCGTTTTGCGATTAGCGCGTCACACTAAAACAACCTTTAGAACGTTTCCCAATCATCATCGTCATTTTGCGTGACACGTTGCTGCTTGGGCTTGGGTTGCGAGCGGGGCGTTTCTTCCGAGTGAGAAGATGTGCTTGCTTGGCTGCTGCCCAGCGCGGGGCGCTTCATTGCGCTATTAGATGACGGCTGAGCTAGGCTAGGGCGTGATTCGGTACTGCTTAATTTAAAGAACGCCACGGCATTGGACAGGTCACGCGCCTGATCTTCCATCGAGGCCGACGCATTCGCCGTTTGCTCCACCAGAGCAGCGTTTTGTTGGGTGACATCGTCCATTTGGTTTATTGCAGTATTCATCTGCTCAATGGCAGAGCTCTGCTCGTTGGACGCCTGGCTCACCTCTTCCATCAAGTCAGACACCTTGCCGATGTTGGTAACGATCTGCTTCATGGAGTCACCCACGTCTTCAACCACCGTGCTTCCCTGCGTGACGATCTCATCGTTTTCCACGATCAACTCTTGGATCTGCTTCGCCGCATCGGCACTACGCTGCGCCAGGCTGCGCACCTCCTGGGCGACCACGGCAAAGCCACGGCCCTGCTCACCGGCACGGGCGGCCTCTACCGAGGCGTTAAGCGCCAGAATATTGGTCTGAAAGGCAATCCCATCGATCATAGAGACAATGCCGCTGATCTTCTCCGAGCTTTGAGTCAGCTCGTGCATCTTGCCCACCGCTTGAGTGACCTTCTCGCCGCCCTGGCTTGCTGAGGTGCTGGCGGTGTGAGCCAGCTGGTTCGCCTCGCCGGTATGCTGGGTGTTGTTCTTCACCGTCGCAGCGACCTGTTCCATGCTCGCTGCCGTTTCTTGCAGGCTAGAGGCCTGCTGTTCGGTACGCTGCGAGAGATCTATATTGCCCGTGGAGATTTGCGAGGAAGCGGTAGAGATAGCATCCGCGGAGGATTTAATATCGCCAATCAACGAGTGCAACTTGGTCTGCATATCTCCAAGCTCCATCAGCATATCGCCGATCTCATCGCGGTGTGAGGAGCTGATCGAACGGGTCAGATCCCCCTCCGCCATGGCGTGGAAGTGCCGGCGAGCCAATGCGAGCGACTCGGTAATACGCCGTATTAGCAGCCACCCCATAATGCTGCCCAAGATAACGGCCACGATCAGCGCCGCAATCATCAGGTTGCGCATGAAGTTTGCTTGCGACTCAGCGTTGCGGTACTCAGCCTGCGCTTCTTGCTCCTCAAGCTCTATGAGCTCGGTGAGGGTTTTGTCCATTTGACGGTAAGCGGGCAGCGCCTCGGTAAAGGCTTTTTCGTTCGCAGCCTCGTAATTGCCGGCGGAGTACATCGGCATAACGGGCGCGATAGAGCCCAGTAGTTGGCGATAATCGACCATGAACTGATCGGCAATCGCTTGTGCTTCTGGCGACAGCTCATTTTCTGTCAACTCCTGCCAATGAGAATCGACCTCTGACAGATTCATCACGATATTGTCCATGTGCATCTGCACTTCGTGATTGTGTAGGTCGCTCACTGGAAGAATCGGGTCGTGCTGCCCCGCCAGCGCTAACTCCATGATCATGTCTTTGGCGTGTTCATTTAGGGCGGAAATACGCTGGGTATTACGGAGGTTATTTTGATAAATGTTATCGACTGAGCGGTTGGATGACATCATGCCATTAAAGCCCATGGCACCAATCAACAACATCAATACCAGCATCACGCCGATCACAGTGATCAGACGCGCCTTGATTGTTACGCGCATTTATACTCCTCGTGCCGATAGTGCGGCGATGGGGTGGTCACTCAGCCTTTCGACTCGTTTAATCTAATACGTTGTTATTAAGCATTGTACGTTTTTTGCAGAACACATTGCATCCGCTTGCTTGATACATATCAACGGACCTCATGATTTTGCCCTGCCAGCTTACTAAAGCGATACGCAAAACGTCATACGCCTTGGGTAGCAGCGCTCTACTATTGCAAGCACCTCATACCAACCCCTTATTCCAAGCACCTTGGCGATTATCGTCAATACGTCTATGGTGTTGATACTTTTATACCCTCAGCGCATACGCGCTAACCCATAGGAGCGATTGCATGCCGCATAACGCGTTACTTAGCCCACTTCAACTCGGAAGTTTGAGCCTTCCCAATCGGGTAATTATGGCGCCGCTAACCCGCGCACGTACGCCCAACAGCATTCCCGGTAAGATGCAGCAAGCCTACTACGGCCAACGCGCTGCTGCTGGCTTAATCATTAGCGAAGCAACCAACATTTCCCCCACCGCTCGCGGCTACGTTTACACGCCAGGCATCTGGACCAATGCGCAAGAAGCCGGCTGGAAAGGCGTCATCGACGCGGTACACGCCAAGGGAGGGCGCATCGCGCTGCAGCTATGGCACGTAGGCCGCGTCTCCCACGAGATGGTTCAGCCCGATGGCCAACAGCCCGTGGCCCCCACCGCCCTAAAAGGCGAAGGCGCGCAGTGTTTTGTCGAGTTTGAGGATGGCACCGCAGGGCAGCACCCCACCAGCACGCCGCGCGCACTTGAGACTGATGAGATCCCCGGCCTCGTTGAGGATTACCGTCAGGCCGCCATACGCGCCAAGCGCGCTGGCTTTGATATGGTGGAAGTCCACGCCGCCAACGCGTACTTGCTCAATCAGTTCCTCGCCACCGGAAGCAATAAGCGCACCGATCAGTACGGCGGCTCGGTTGAAAACCGCGCGCGCTTACCGTTGGAAGTGGTTGATGCGGTCGCGGAAGTCTTTGGTGCCGACCGTGTGGGCATTCGTTTAACGCCCTTTATCGAGCTTTTCGGCCTGACCGACGACGAGCCCAAGGAGATGGCCTTCTACTTAGCAGAACAGCTCTCTAAACGCGGTTTGGCGTATATTCACCTTAACGAGCCTAACTGGGCTGGCGGTGACATTACCTTCCCCGAGGGATTTCGCGAGCAGCTGCGCAAGTGCTTTAAGGGCAGCATCATTTATTGCGGCAAATACGATGCTGACAGCGCCATCCAGCGCCTGGAGGAAAACACCGCTGACGCCGTGGCATTTGGTCGCCCCTACATTGCCAATCCGGATCTCGCCGAGCGATTCCGCGTGGGCGCCAAGCTTAACGAACCGGATCACACAACCTTCTACGGCGGCGATGAGACGGGGTACACCGACTACCCGTTTATGCATAACGGTTATGATCGCTTCGAGTGATTCTGTCGCGCTAAGCCAAAAAGCACCACACACGTGGTGCTTTTTTACTCCCTACATCAGGTTTTCTCCTGATAATCTACCAATAACCCGATGCTGCATAGGGAATTACAGCATCGTTGCCGCCCACGTACTTTAAGGAGACGCCGATGGACAACTCGTTAGTGGCTGCGCTAGCGCTCGCCTCACTGGTTTTAGGCATCGCGGCGATAGCCCTGCTCGTTTACATGGCAATGCCGAGTAGACGCAGTCGCCGCAAAGCGGCTGCCGCTGATCGCGACAAAACCGCCGCACCGCGCAAAACGCCTGCCTCCGATAGCGCCCCCTCCCAGGAAGGCGATAGCAGTAAAGCTGCTAAGCGGCCCCCCAAAGGCAAGCAGCACTCACTGTTCGTTATCTTCTCCCAACCTGACGAAGCGACCGACCAACGCCTGGCCGAATGGCTTAAAGAGAAACAGGCCACGTTCGACCCGGTAAAAAAAGTTTTTCATATTGACGGCGAACAGCCCTCCAACCCCATCACGATTGCCAACGCCTTTCCGCCCGGGGAAATGCCCGACCTAATCAGCGGCGAGGTCCACCAGCCGATCAAGGGCATTAGCCTGCTGGTCAAGCCGCCGCTACGTAAGCGCCGCAACCAGCAAGTGGTGGTGTACGTGGAACTCGCCAAAGAGATGGGCAAAATTTTTGAAGGCGACATGCTCGACGGCGAACGCGAACCTGCCAGCGAAGAGACCTACGCGCGCATTATCGGCTAAGCGGCGGCAAAGCTAGCAGCACATCTTTTGCATCCACCGCCTCAAGGCGTGAGGCGAGTATCGCGGTAATCCCATCATGCTCACCCACCAGGCGCGTTGGCACCACGCGCAACCCGGAATGCGCTTGCTCGGCTGCCGCACAAATCGTGGCAATATCGCCGCCCTCGCCGGCATGGCGCCCGGGTGAGAGAAACAGCATGGCCAGCACTACCTCGCCATGATGAAACGACGGCTCTGCCAGCAAGTGCTCCAAAAGCGGCTCGTTGAAACGATAAGCCTCGCCTTCACGACGCTCCATAGAGGCAGCGCACACGCACGCGGCTTCCTCTGCCAGCAGCACGCTCAACTGCCCCGCCAAGCGGTTGCGTACCGCCGTTACTTCCGGAATCGGGCTGCCGTGATCCACCAGCACCACTTTCGGCTGTATGCCCGGAGTGATGCGCTCACGCACATTATCGGCGAGCAACTGCGCAAGGCGCAAACCCACAGGCGCGCGCTCATCGACCAGCGGCTTGGCCACGCGCACAGCAACATGCGGAAAGCGGGCCTGCAGCTCGCCCATGCGCTGCGGCAGGTAATCGGTCAGCGCCCGGCTGGGGCCGAAGAAAAACGGCACGATGACAATGTCGCTAGCGCCCTGTTCGGCGGCGCGTTCAGCGAGAGGCCCAAGCGTAACCGCCGGCTCACCGTCAAGCTGCTCGGCGGGAATTTTATTGGCGTGCAAAAGTGACGCCGCCTGCACGGGCTCGCCGCACGTCTCGCTAAGCTCCCCCGCGATACGGCGCAGGTTGAATGTGGCCTGCGGCCGCAGTGAACCGTTATCGGTAAGAAAAATCGCGCGCATCGCACGGCCCTCTTTTCCATTGACGCTGATACAATACGAGTTTGCTTTTTTCTCACGCTAAACACGCAAGACAAACCCCTGGGAGTGTTTCATGCTGCTCGATACCAGCGCGCTTAACCAACAGCGCCAGCGCGTGGGCGACGACGAATCTGTTTGGCTATTTGGCTACGGCTCGCTAATTTGGAAAGCGGATTTCCCCTTTCTTGAGCGTCGCCGTGCGTTTATCTGCGGCTGGGAGCGGCGCTTTTGGCAGGGATCGCACGACCACCGTGGCACGCCTGAGGCACCCGGCCGCGTGGCGACGTTAGTCGCTTCACCCGATGCGGTGTGCCACGGCATGGCCTACCGTATCACGGGAGAAACGCTCAAGCCGTTGGATATCCGTGAAAAAAACGGCTATTTACGCGAAATCACCACGCTCACCTTTGACGATGGCAAGCACGCGGAAGGGCTGGTTTATCTCGCAACCGAAGAGAACCCTGCTTACCTTGGCGACGCGCCGCTTGATGCCATCGCTGCCCAGATTGATCGCGCCCACGGCCCAAGCGGCGCCAACCGTGAATACCTGCTCAACCTCGCTTGCGCCCTGCGTGAACTCGACGTCGACGACCCACATACCTTTGCCTTAGCGAATCGCCTAATGCCGCCAGCGTAAACATGCCGAGCCTCCAATGGTACCTACATCAGCAGCCAGCCAAGCACGAAAAGACCCAAGACAGTACGCACAATCCCACCGATCAGTGCACCGCGAAACAGCGCGCGTAGCCCTCCCCACAAAATCCACAGACCCATCACGAGCACCAAAATACTGAAAAAAGACGGGCTGATGCCCAGCGAACGCGCCAGGCCGTCGATAAACGCCTCAAAGGCGTCGAAGAAGTTGGTAAACACCGAGAGCAAAAAGGTGACAACCGCGTGAATCGCTTCGCCAACGGCTTCGCCGATTCCCTGAAAAAAACCGTTTGCCTGCATCGTTAGACCTTTGGTGGATTGCACAATATTTCCCTTACGCGGTATCAATGCACGCTAGCATGATTTACGCACTTGCGGGAGAGACTGCCCCGACCCTCACTTCTTGGCAGCGCCGAAGGAGCAACCGCCCCGGAAACTCTCAGGCCCCCGGACCGCTTGCGCGATCACGTTCCGAAGAGCGGCTGTGTCAGCGTCATTCAGCCCACCGAAGGAGCAAACAAGCCAACCGCTTGTGAATCTCTCAGGTTATAGACGGAAGGGGCACACGCAGATTCAGCGTGTATTTCCCTGACGCCTAACCTCCCCGGAGAGACAACATGCTACCCGCTTCCCCCCGCCATATCGCCGTCATCGGCGGCGGTATCACCGGTATTACCACCGCGTATAGCCTGATCAAGCGCGGCTTTGATGTAACCGTATTCGAAAAAAACCGCTATGCCGCCATGGAGACCTCCTTTGCCAATGGCGGGCAGCTCTCTGCCTCCAATGCCGAAGTGTGGAACCACTGGCCAACGGTGACCAAAGGCATGCGCTGGATGCTACGCCGCGACGCGCCGCTGCTAGTTAACCCGCGCCCTTCCTGGCACAAACTGAGCTGGTTCGCCGAGTTTATTCGCTCAATTCCGCGCTACGCCGAAAACACGAGCGAAACGGCACGGCTTGCCATCGCCGCGCGCGAGCACCTGTTTCAGTGGGCCGACGACGAAGCCATCGACTTCGACTTGAAGCGCAAAGGCATTTTGCATATTTATCGCGACAAAGCCGGTTTTGAACACGCCGCCAATGTCTCCAAGCTACTGGCGAAAGGCGGACTTGAGCGCCGCGCGGTCACGCAGGAGGAAATACGCGCCATCGAGCCGACGCTGGCAGGAAGCTACTACGGTGGCTTCTTCACCGATAGTGACGCCACCGGCGATATTCATAAATTCACCCACGGGCTCGCCAAAGCCACCGAGCGACGCGGCGCCACCCTGAACTTCGGCCATAGCGTGCAAGATATCGGCGCCGATGCCAGCAGCGCCTGGGTCACCGCCGACGCCGACGGCGAGCCCGTGCGCCAAACCTTTGATGGCCTCGTAGTCTGCGCGGGGATTGGCAGCCGCGCGCTGGCGGCCAAGCTCGGCGACCGAGTCAATATTTATCCCGTCAAAGGCTACTCGATCACCGTCCAACTCGATGACCCGACGTCACAGCGGGGCGCGCCGACGGTCAGCCTGCTAGACGATGAAACCAAGCTCGTCACCAGCCGCTTAGGGGACGACCGTTTTCGCGTGGCAGGTACCGCAGAGTTCAACGGCTTCAATCGCGATATCCGTGACGACCGTATTCGTCCGCTGATTCGCTGGGTGGAGGAATGCTTCCCCGACGTCAGCACCCGCCGGGTGGTGCCGTGGGCTGGGTTGCGGCCGATGCTGCCGAACATGATGCCCCGCGTGGGAAGCGGAAAGCGGCCGACCGTATTCTATAACACCGGCCACGGGCACCTCGGCTGGACGCTTTCAGCCATTACCGCCGAGCTGCTGGCCGATGCGGTGGAAAACGGTGCGCGGTAAAAAAGCGCCATTCGCGCCTATGGTTGCTTCACGCTTTTTTACTTGCAAACACCACCAGACCAAACAACTACCCCGCTAGCGCGCTGTCACTCATTTAACTTAACGTTTGGTTTATGCTCTCCTGGTAGCGTTCTTTGCGGATAGCGCGCCGAGGTCATTGCCTAGCATCGCGGCCTTGATTCACATTCGGTAACTGAGTAACGTAGAATGCTTTTACAACAACAGCAATACAACGCAAACACTGACGTACACCTGGAATAAAGACGACGCCAGGATGGCGAGCAGGCCAGCCCGCAACCATAAAACAGCATGCGTAACAGCATACGTTTTTGATGCCTCGACAGGGACCCCGAGATGGCGATTGAGCACTCGACACATAACGAAAAAGACGTCGTTGAGGCGGCTGATATTACCCTTTTACGCCGCTATCAAGCCACATTCACCCAATCGCGCGAAGCGATCTTGTTCTTTCAACACGGACGTATTTTCGATTGCAATCCCGCCGCCCTAGCGCTCTTTCGCATTCAAGATCGCGAACAGATCGCTAAGCTGGATATCGTCACGCTTTCACCACGCACGCAGCCAAGTGGCCAGCGCAGCGATATTGAAGGCAACGTGCATATAAAGCAGGCGCTTAACGTCGGTCAAGTGCTCTTTGATTGGCAAATGCGTGATCTTGATGGACGTGACTTTCCCGCCGAGGTGATGCTCTACCGCCTTGATCTGCCCGAGGGCACGGTATTGCAAGCCACGGTGCGCGATACCAGCGAGCATCAAGCGCAGCGCCAAGCGTTGCTACAGCGCGAGCAAGACCTGCTCGAAGCGCAGCGCATCGCCCGCTTAGGCAACTGGATTTCCGACTTTGAGCGTGGCGAAATCCGCTGGTGCGAGCAGATTTACCAAATGTTCGGTCGTCCTCAAGGCGAGCGCATTACGCATGCGATTTTCATGCAGGCCGTTCACCCCGATGACCGTAAGCGTGTTCAAACCGCCTTTGACGCAGCGATGCGCGGCGCGCCCTACGATATCACGCACCGTGTGGTACACCCCGACGGCAGCGTGCGCACGCTACATCAACGCGGCCAAATAGAATTCAGCCCAGACGGCCAAGCGCGGCGTATGGTAGGTACCATACAAGATATTACCGAGCAGAAACGCCTGGAAGCAGAGCTTGAGCACAACGCCATTACCGACCACCTTACTGGCGCCTTTAACCGCAAACGCTTTGACGAAGAGATAGAGAAAGCGCTCGCCCGACGCCGCCGCCATAGTGTTTCCACCGCGCTGATACTGCTCGATATCGATCACTTTAAGCCCGTTAACGATACCCACGGCCACGATGTCGGCGACCAGGTGCTGGTGGAGCTTACCCAGCTCATCCAGACAAGCCTGCGTGTGCCCGATTTACTCGCCCGTTGGGGCGGCGAAGAGTTCGTGCTTCTGATGCCCGATACCGGCTTAAGTGAAGCGCACCACCTCGCCGAACGATTACGTCAGCAGATCGCCTCGCACCGTTTTAGCGTGGTGGGGACGATCACCGCCAGCCTTGGCGTCACCACGCTGCAGTCCACCGACTGCTCTCACAGCAGCATGAAGCGTCTCGACGAGGCGTTGTACCGGGCGAAACACTCAGGCCGGAACCAAGTCATTGAAGCACCGCCTATTGCCAGTGTTTGTGACCAGCCACATTAAATGGCAATAGCTTCATAGAATCCATAATGGAATATATACCCTCATGGAATACATAGCCCCTATCAGCAGCGCGGTGATGGCCGTGGTCTGGGTGATCTATTTTCAGCTCTTTTTTGTTCAATATCGGCGCAATAACCGCCCTTATTTGGTGATTCACCACGCCCAGAACGACAGTCCCGGCGCGCTTTGCTTGCTGGTGAATATGGGCAAGGAACCGGTCCATGTGCAGTGCGTCCAGGCGTATATCAGAACTAAGCACCATGAGCAAGAAGTGTTCACCGTTACGCGCTACGACCGTGTTAACGCCGATGACACCAATATTCAGCAGAGCCTACGCCAAGGTCCGGTTCAGCCTGGGGGCTACCTGGTATTAGGGACATTTCGGGATATCATCCTCGGCCAGCGCAGCGAGGAGGAGGACGCCGGGCAGCTACTAGAGAACGTCACGGAACTGGAGCTACGCGCGGCGGTGATCCACGGCCCGAGCCAATACCCAGTAGGCGCGCGGCGGCGTTTCTATCTGCACCACGACAAACGCACGCGCATCTCCCCACAAAACATCCATACCGAGCAGCTGGTCAAGCGACGCTATCGCCGCGACGTCGCGGGTTGGATTGAACAGGAGCTCAACCCCGAGCGGACGGGGCAGTCCCAAACCGATAGCTCCGAACAGTCGACAAATTAGCGTGTCCTCACAGCGACGCTAATCTATTCGTAGGCGTCAGCTTTTTTGTCAACACGGATCAAGCGCACCGTATTCCCGCGAATCCTGCATAAGGAGCCGATTATGTCTGTTGAGGTCACCGTTTGGGTCGTGTTTGTTGCCGCGATGATTACCGCCATCGCGACCGGTTTAGGTGCGCTCCCCTTTCTGTTTGTGAAGCAGTTCAGCCCTCGTTGGCTCAGCCTTTTCAACGCGCTGGCCGCCGGGTTAATGTTGGCCGCCAGCCACAGCCTAGTAAGCGAAGGCAGCGGCGATGCCCCTTGGTTAACCCTGTTGGGAATGGCACTGGGGCTTTTGCTCGTGGTGGTATCTGACCGGGTTATTTCCCGCCATGGTGCGCCGGATGTTAGTGAATTAAGCGGCGCGAATGCGCGAAAGGCGCTGTTGATTTTAGGGATCATGACCATTCACTCCTTTGCCGAAGGCGTCGGCGTGGGGGTGTCTTACGGCGGCGGGGAGTCGCTCGGCATGTTCATCAGCGCCGCGATTGCCATTCACAATATTCCAGAGGGGTTAGCCATCAGCCTAGTACTGATCCCACGCGGCATGTCGGTGTTAAAAGCCGGATGGTGGAGTATTTTTACCAGCCTGCCGCAGCCGCTGATGGCGGTGCCGGCGTTTCTGTTCGTTACCTGGTTTGCGCCTTTTTTGCCCGTAGGCCTGGGTATCGCCGCCGGCGCCATGATGTGGATGGTCTTCGCCGAACTACTCCCCGATGCGCTCAAAGATGCCTCACCTGAAGCCGTTGCCACCACCGTCGTGCTAGCGTTCTTTTGCATGTATGCCTTTCAGTACGCTATGCAATGAGGCGCTATCGAGACGCTTTGCCGCACTCGCCTTGGTAAAGCTCGACTTTCGCCGTACTCTAACGGCATTACCTGACTACTTTTCTCAAGTTTCAGGACCTCAAATTCAGGGGCTCGAATTTAAGGGGCTGTCATGGCGGCACTTAGTGCTAATAGTGTTACGAGTGCTAAAAGCGATAAAAGTGGCAATAGCGCTAAGCAATTACTCAACCAGCTCGCGCGCGAGGAGCAACGCCGCTTTAGGCTTGCCGTGGCAAGCGGCCTGTTGGCCGGTGCGTTTACCTGGGTGCAAATGGGACTCTTTGCTTGGTGTGTTACCGCTCTTATTGTCGATTCACAGCCACTACGCGAGCTCAGCCCGCTCTTCGCGCTATGGCTTCTGATTCTGCCGCTCCGCGGGCTTCTCACCTACCTGCAAGAAACGCTGAGCCAACAGGCGTCACTCGCCATCCGCAAACGGCTTCGCCAGCGGCTTTTACATCATATGATCGCGCTCGGGCCAGTGCGGCTGTCGGGCTATCACTCCGCGTCGCTTTCCTATCAGCTGGTAGAACAAGTGGAAGCGCTGGACGGCTACTTTGCCCACTTTCGCGTGCAGCTCTGGCTTGCCACGCTGCTGCCGTTAGGGGTGTTCGTCATTACTCTGCGGCAAGATTGGCTGGCGGCGCTGTTTCTTGCCCTTGCTGCGCCGATGATTCCGCTCTTTATGGCGCTCGTCGGCATGGGCGCCGAGCGCTTAAACCGTGACCAGTTCGCCGCGGTCGCGCGTCTTTCCGGGCACTTTATCGACCGTGTAAGAAGCCTCACCACGCTGCAGCTGTTCGGCCAAACGGCGCAGGCGCGCGAAAGCGTGTGGGCGGCCTCCGAAGGCTACCGCACCCGCAACATGCGCACCCTACGCCTTGCGTTTCTCTCCTCGGCGGTGTTGGAGTTTTTTGCTGCGGTGGCGATTGCCGTAGTGGCGATTTACATCGGCTTTGGGCTTCTTGGCTACATCGAGTACGGCCCCTCGGATGAGCTAACGCTATTTAGCGGCTTATTCATCTTGCTGCTGGCGCCGGAATTTTTTCAGCCACTAAGAAGCCTTGCCCAGCACTACCACGACCGCGCAGCCGCGCTGGGGGCAGCCGATAGTCTAGTCAACTTACTCGCCGAGCCGCCGCCGACCACGCGTACCGGCCACACGCCTCCCGTGCCGGAAGCACCCAATACACTTATCGCGCTGCAAAACGCCCGCGTTTCCCACCCGGAGCGTGGCGTGGTGCTTGGCCCGGTCACCCTTTCGCTCGCGCGCGGTGAAACCGTGATACTTACCGGCGCCTCGGGTAGCGGTAAATCAACGCTTTTGCAGCTGCTCGCCGGTTTTGTCGACCCAGGCGAGGGCTCGCGATTGGTCGCTTCCGATGTACGCTTTGCCTGGATGGATCAACGCCCCCTGCTGATTCAGGGCACGCTGGCGGAAAATTTACGCCTCGCCGCCCCGAAAGCCAGCGACGAGGCGCTTCACCAAGCGCTCGCCCATGCGGACCTCTCTGACTTGGTCAGCGGCTTACCCCACGGTGTCGAAACGTCTATTAGCGAGCGCGGTGTAGGGCTTTCCGGCGGGCAAGCGCAGCGGCTGGCGCTGGCACGGGTATTCCTCTCCCAGGCGCCACTGGTGTTACTCGATGAGCCCACCGCCAGCCTGGATGAACACACCGAGCGCGCGGTGATGCAGGGGCTTGAAGCGCTCAAGCGCGAAGGCCGCACACTGGTGATTGCCACCCACCACCCGGCGCTTAAGGCCCTGGCCGACCGCCACTGGCATATCGAACACGGCGATCTTTACTCAGCTCAAGGCCAGGAGGTGCGCGATGACCCCGCCTGATACGCTTTTCGACACGCTACGCCCGTGGCTTTCGGCATTGGCCAAACGCCGTGCGCGGCTATGGCTGGGTGCGCTACTCATGGCGCTCACCTTGTTCTCAGCGCTGGGGCTTTTGGCTATCTCCGGGTGGTTTATTACCG
The DNA here is from genome assembly GCF_013415105.1 of Vreelandella salicampi. Lineage (GTDB taxonomy): Bacteria > Pseudomonadota > Gammaproteobacteria > Pseudomonadales > Halomonadaceae > Vreelandella > Vreelandella salicampi. The sequence goes on along the minus strand of NZ_JACCDF010000012.1, from coordinate 85,596 downwards.
CCACCGGTATCACCGGGCTGTTGCTCGCCGCAGGCGTTGCCGCCAGCCTTGAGGTCTACGTACCCGGCGGGGCAATTCGTTTTTTCGCCGTCAGCCGCACGGTGACCCGTTACGTCGAGCGTTTGTACAACCACGATACGGTACTGCGCCTGCTATCGGATTTACGCACCCAGCTTTTTGGCGTGCTTGCTGGGCTGGATAGCCGCACGCTAGCCAAACGTCGCGCCAGCGACTGGCTCAACCGCCTGACAGCTGATATCGACACCCTGGATAGTCTCTATTTGCGCCTGCTTGCACCGCCTGCGGTGGCCTTAGTCGCGATTCTCCTGCTGAGCGGCGGCGTCGCGATCTTTGTTCCGAGGGCCGGCGCGCTACTTGCTGCTGTGCTCATTCTTGGGTGGCTATGGCTGACGCTCGGCCAGGCGCGGCTGGGCATGGCGGCAAGCGAGCGCCACGTTCACCAGCTGGAAGCGCTGCGTAGCCGCGCCATTGAGCAGCTTCAGGGGCTGGCGGAACTGGAAGCTTACGGCAGTTTGGCTGACCACCGCGCGCGTCTCGATGAGATTGAAATGCGCTTGCAGCACGACCAGCGAACGCTCGGGCGACTATCGGCGTTGGGCAACGCGCTGGAAGGGTGGCTGGTAAGTGCCGCCACGCTGATGACACTTTGGTTTGCCGCCCAAGCGTGGCAGGCCGGGACGGTTAGCGGCCCGGTGATGGTGATGCTAGTGATGGCGGTACTCGCCATGAACGAGGCGCTTGGGGCACTGCCGGCCTCGTTCACCTGGCTTGGCGCCACCAAAGGGGCCGCGGCGCGCTTAAACCAGCTTAACGCACAGCAAATGCCGACAAATACTGAGGTTTCTCAGCCAGTGAAAAACGCTCACACGCTGACACTGGAAAACGTGCACGTGCATTATCCAGGTGCCCTTCAGCCGGCGCTGACGTCGCTCTCGCTGACCCTTAACCCCGGCGAGCGCTTGGCGATAACCGGCGCTTCCGGCTCGGGTAAATCCACCCTGGCCGCCCTCGTGAGCCGTCAGCTATCCCCCACCTCAGGGCACATCACCCTCGGCGGCGTGCCGCTTGCTCAGTGGCCAGAAGACACGTTGCGCCAACGCGTTGCTGTGCTTACCCAACAAACCGAGCTTTTAGACGACAGCCTCGCGGCCAACCTACGCCTGGCGAATCCCGAGGCCGACGATGCCGCACTGTGGCGCGTGCTGAAAAACGTCGATCTGGCCGAATGGGCGAACACACTGCCTCAAGGGTTAAAAACCCGCGTTGGGGAAGGCGGCCGTCAGCTCTCGGGGGGGCAAGCTCGCCGCGTGGCGCTGGCGCGGCTATTTTTGCGCGATCCAGACCTTGTACTGCTAGATGAACCGTTTGCTGGCGTTGATGAACTTACTGCACAACATTTGTCAAACTTTATGGATTCCTGGCTGGCGGGTCGTAGTGTGATCTATCTTGTTCATGGTCTTAACAAAAATGCCCCCTTACCGCCACGCATCACCCACGCGGTGGCGCTAGCGGATTAAGCGCCCTTCACTGCGACAATACGCCATCGCCAATAGATTAACTTAAGCTTATAGCGACCAGGATTTTACTCTAAAATAGAAATTACATGATAAGCATATTCCAATTACGGATAAAAACTCCGGCGCTATTTACGGGTTTTTATTGTTGCCGAAGTGCTTATCTCTTGCCCCGCGACGTGCTCTGGGAGGTAATCATGGAGCTTGATCCGCTGTTACTCTCGAGGCTGCAGTTTGCCTTTGTGGTTTCATTTCACGCCATATTTCCGGTATTCACTATCGGGTTGGCGTCATATATTGCCGTGCTGCATGGCCTTTTTTATAAAACCGAAAACCCCGCCTGGGATCGCCTAGCACTCTTTTGGACCAAGGTTTTCGCCGTCGTGTTTGGCATGGGCGTAGTGTCAGGCATCGTGATGTCGTTCCAGTTCGGCACCAACTGGAGTAATTTCGCCCAGGCGACGTCGAACTTCCTTGGCCCCGTACTCAGTTACGAAGTGGTGACGGCCTTCTTCCTTGAAGCGGCCTTCCTTGGTGTGCTGCTCTTTGGTCGCCATAAAGTCCCTGAAGGTGTGCATCTGTTTGCTGCCATTATGGTCGCGATAGGGACGTTTATATCCTCGTTCTGGATTCTTTCCGCCAACAGCTGGATGCAGACCCCGGCCGGCTTTGAGGTCATTGACGGCCGCTTCCATATTACGTCCTGGATGGAGGCGATCTTTAACCCGTCGTTCTGGTATCGCTTTTCGCACATGGGCATGGCCTCGTTCTTAACCGGCGGTTTTGTCGTTGCGGGTGTCAGTGCTTGGTTCTTGTTGCGTCAACGTGATGTTGAAGCCAACAAAAAAGCCCTTTCCATGTGTTTGTGGCTGCTGTTATTTCTCGCACCGGCGCAAGCCGTTGTCGGCGACTTTCATGGTTTGAATACGCTGGAGCACCAGCCCACGAAGGTTGCCGCGATGGAAGGCAATTGGGAAACTCAATCTAACGTACCGCTGCTGCTGTTCGCCATCCCCGACCAAGACGCCCAAACCAACCACTTCGAAATCGGCATTCCGAGCCTTGCCAGCCTAATCCTGACCCACCACACGGATGGCGTCGTTCCGGGTATTTCTGAAGCAGCGCCCGATGAGCAGCCGCCGGTGGCGATTGTGTTCTGGTCGTTCCGCATCATGGTGGGCCTTGGCTTTGCGATGATCGGCGTGGCGATTGCCGGGTTGATCCTGCGCCGCCGCGACCGCTTCTACCAGAGTCCGATGTTCCTGAAAGTGCTGGTCGGCATGATTGTGTCGCCCTTTGTTGCGGTACTGGCTGGCTGGATTGTCACCGAATCCGGTCGTGCCCCGTGGCTGGTTTATGGCGTCATGTCCCACGCGGAAGGGGTCACACCGTCGCTGACCGGTGCCATGGCGCTGTTTACCCTAATCGGCTATATCGCGGTTTACAGCGTGGTGTTCTGCGTGGGTGTTTACTACCTCACCCGCGTAGTGCGCAACGGCATGCTGGAAGACCCTGAAGAAACCCAAGGCGAAGTTGAGCGCCCCAAGCGCCCCTTCTCCGCTGTGCATACGCCGTTCGATGACGACGACAGTGACATGCAAGGAGCCCGCTCATGATCGATTTATATTTGCCGTTGATTTGGGCCGGTATTATCGGCTTTGGCGTGATTATGTACGTCCTGATGGATGGCTTCGACCTGGGGCTAGGGATTTTGTACCCCTTTGCCCCCGATGACGAAGCGCGGGATGTGATGATGAACTCCGTCGCCCCGGTATGGGACGGCAACGAAACCTGGTTAGTGCTCGGGGGCGCAGGCCTCTTAGGTGCCTTCCCGCTGGTGTATTCGGTGTTTCTGCCCGCCCTGTATATCGGTGTTTTCTTGATGCTAGCGGGGCTTATCTTCCGCGGTATCTCGTTTGAATTTCGCTTTAAGTCGAGTAAAAATCGCCACTGGTGGAACCGCGCCTTTTGCTGGGGCTCGGCGGTGGCCACGTTTGCCCAAGGCGCGGTGGTCGGCGCGTATATCCAGGGTTTTGCGGTGGAAGATTTTGTTTACGTCGGCAGCGCGTTCGACTGGCTCACCCCGTTCACCGTGCTCACGGGCCTCGGCTTAATGGCGGGCTACGCGCTACTCGGTGCTACCTGGTTGATACTAAAATCTGAGGACTACGTACAAGCATGGGCGTATCGCATCACACCGAAGCTGTTGCTTGCGGTGCTGATCGTGTTCGCTATCGTCAGCCTATGGACCCCCCTTGTAAGCTTGCCCGTACGTGAGCGTTGGCTAAATCAAATTCACCTTATCTGGATCCTGCCGATTCTGGCATTTGTATGCGCGGGCATGCTCTACCGCAGCGTCAAACGTCAGCAGGAAAAGCTTCCTTTCGTGATGGCGCTGGGGCTTTTCATCTTCACTTATTTGGGGCTAATCGCCAGCAAGTGGCCGGTTATCGTCCCCCCCGACTACACCATCTGGGATGCGTCTTCAGCACCCGAATCGCAGCTTTTCCTGCTGATTGGCGTCGTGTTTATCATTCCTATTGTGCTCGCCTACACCGCGTGGACCTACTGGGTCTTCCGCGGCAAGGTCAAAGTCGGCGAAGGCTACCACTAACAGCGGCTCTGGTTATCTCCCCTCTGCATGTTGAATGCAGACCTGGGCGCCGGTATCGGCGCCCTTTTTTTGATACCCCGGCACTATATTCGCTATGCAGAGAAGTTATTTTCTTATATAAGAATATGAGCTATCTTTAGAATCAAATAGAAACTTTATTTCACTCCTTTACGGAGGGCACCATGCAAACGTTTTCGCTTTCACACGGCACAAATGCCAGCGCGCCCGATGTCGCCGGCTTTTTTGACTCGCGCACGTTCAGCGTGCAGTACATCGTCAGCGATCCGGCAACGAAACAGTGCGCGATTATTGACCCGGTGCTCGATTACGACGAAAAATCGGGCGCCACCGCTACCCACCATGCCGATGAGCTCTTGGCTTACATCAACGAGCAAGGCTTTACCGTGCAGTGGATTCTCGACACCCACCCCCACGCCGATCACTTTTCGGCGGCACACTATCTGAAAGAAAAGACCGGCGCTCCCACGGGCATTGGCATTTACGTTAAAGACGTACAAGAGCTATGGAAAGGGATTTATCACTGGCCGGATTTCCCCGCCGACGGCCGCCAATGGGATCATCTTTTCGCCGAGGGCGAGACGTTTAAGGTCGGCAATATTGATGCACGAGTGATGTTTTCGCCAGGCCACACGCTGGCCTCAATCACCTACGTGATTGGGGATGCCGCTTTTGTTCACGACACCCTGTTTCAGCCCGACTTTGGCACCGCACGCGCTGATTTCCCGGGGGGCAGCGCCAAAACGCTGTGGGATTCGATTCAGGCGATCCTCGCCCTACCAGAGGACACGCGGCTGTTCACCGGCCATGACTACATGCCAGATGGCCGTGAACCGCAGTGGGAAAGTACGGTTAAGCAGCAAAAAGCCGAGAACCCGCACCTGGCCGGTGTCAATCAGACAGACTTTATCGCCCTGCGCGACAAGCGTGACAGCGAGCTACCGATGCCGAAGCTGATCCTGCATGCGCTGCAAGTGAACACACGTGGCGGGCGCCTGCCGGAGCCGGAAGCCAATGGCAAACGCTACCTAAAAATCCCGCTAGATGCCCTAGAAGGCGCTGCCTGGGAGTAACATAACCAACGCAACCGCATGTCGCGCACGATTACGACACCCTGCTGTCGATGACAGGGGTGTACCGAAAACATAAGGAGATTGCCTTGAATATCCAAGAGCTCGAGCCAGGCTTTGCCATTTGCGACGCGATTACCCCGGATGATTTGGAAGATGTCGCCCAGCGCGGTTTCAAATCGGTGATCTGCAATCGCCGCCCCGGTGAAGCGAATGACCACCCAGACGACAAACCGCTGAGCACCAAAGCGCACGCGCTGGGGCTTGAGTGGCGCTGCATTCCCGTGACGCCGGGCGAGTACAGCGACGCCGACATCGCCGCGTTTAGTCGCGCGCTGGATGAACTCCCAACACCGATTCTCGCCTTCTGCCGCAGCGGCAAGCGCGCCGTGCATCTTTGGGCGCACGCGAAAAGCCAAGAGCACAGCTGCGATATCCCTGCACTGCTGGCGGCTGCCCACGAAGCGGGCCACGACCTGGAAGAGCGCCGCAGCACACTAGAAGCTGCACAAAGTAATTCATGGCAGCGCCGCACGTAAAAACGCCACCAGCTCATCGCCGTGGTGTGCAAGGCTTTCGCTTAAGTCGTGTCCACCTTCTACCAAGCGCAACGTCGCGTTGTTGTGCTTATCCGCAAGGGTATACGCATCGTTAAGCGGGATGATGGTGTCATTTTCGCCGTGCACCAAGAGCACCGGGCAGCGTATCTTACCCAACGTATTCACCGGCGCGATGGCATCAAAGCGGTGGTCGATCACGCGCTCAACATAGCGCAGCACGTACCAACCCAAGGGGAAAAACGGCAGGCCTTTCTCGGAAAGCCAGCGTCGCATCATGCCATCCGGGTGGGCAAAGCTTGAAAGGCTCACCACGGCGGTAATATCGTCGCGGCGCGAAGCAGCAAGCAGCGTGGCGGCAGCACCCACCGAGTGACCGATCAGCGCGACCGGACGCGTGGCGTGGGCCCTGTGCAACCAGGCAAGCGCCGCATCGATATCCTCGGCGAAACGCGGCATAGAGGAAAACGTATCGCTATCGCTGTTACCGTGGTTGCGCACGTCAAACACCAGCACGTTCCAGCCGGCCTCCAGCAAAAGCGGCGCCAACACCAACAGAGTGGCGCGGTTTGCTCCCCAGCCGTGAGTCATCACCACGTGCCCTTGGGCAGATGCCGCAGGCAACCACCAGCCTTCTAGTTTCCGCCCGCGCTGGGTAGGGAAGTGTACCGTTTCACCTTCTAGCGAGTAAGCATCAAGCGTGTTGCTCACCGGCTCCCGGGGTGCGGCGAGCTCGCGGTGCAAACGGCGATGAAAACGCTGCTGCAGCACAATGCCCAGCGCCGAACCGCCAGCTAACAATCCTGCCGCGTAAAGCCACGTATACACCTGCCACCCTCCTGTCTTAACAACGTTCTTAACAACGTTTTTAACAACACGCTTAACAATATTCCTAACTACACCGAAGATGCTGCAGCGCAACACCCGATACGCTATACTATTGGCTAAGATATTAGGATATTAAGGTATTTTTATGTTCGTTCGTAGTTACCGACTTGCCTGGCTTCGCGGCTTTGTTGACGGCGAACGGGGCAACAAACATCAAACTCTTAAAGGGGTTCCAGGGTTTCGTTATACCAGCGGCTGGATTGAAGGCCACGCCAAGCGCCAGGGCTACGCCTACGGCTTAAGCGATGTGACGCAAGAGGAGCTTGATAGCGCCCGTGAGAAAGCACCTTCTCAAGAAGCTCACGCCTGGGACAATATGACCTGGACCTTTTAAGCCCACCACCTTGCGCCTTCGCGCAAAAAAGCCACCCCGTAAGTCCAGGGTGGCTTGGCTGTCTAACAATAGCTGTCTGTATTAATTACTTAGGCTGCTTGGTCTTACGCAGGTAGGGGAAGATAGTTTCGTATTCACCATATTTTGCTTTGGCGTCTTCATCTGAAACGCTCGGCGGAATGATGACATCTTGCCCAATCGTCCAGTCAGCCGGTGTTGCAACGCCATGCTGGGCCGTGGTCTGCAGTGCATCCAGCGCGCGCAGTATCTCGGCGAAGTTGCGGCCAACGGTCATCGGGTAGGTCATGGAGAGCTTGAGCTGCTTATCCGGACCGATGATAAACACCGAGCGAACCGTGGCGCTATCCGCAGGGGTGCGGCCGTCCGGCAGGTAGGCTTCTGCCGGTAGCATATCGAAGAGCTTGGAAACCTCCAGACCTTCATCGGCAATGATCGGAAACTGAACATCGTTACTGCAATAGGATTCGATGTCGTTGATCCAGCCCTTGTGGTCTTCGACGCCGTCGACCGACACACCGATCACTTTGGTGCCTCGCTTTTTCCACTCTTCATTTAACGACGCGACCGCACCAAACTCGGTGGTGCACACCGGGGTAAAATCTTTCGGGTGCGAGAACAAGATCGCCCAGCTGTCGCCAATCCAGTCATGAAAGCGAATCTTGCCTTGGCTGGTATCGGCTTCAAAATCCGGCACAACTTGGTTTATGCGTAGTGACATAATCGGCTCCTTATGTGAGTTGAGTGGTACCTATATAACATGAGTCCGGTGACATCACATTACAACCGCGACCACTCGTCACGACGTCTTATTGCGCATTAGGGAAAAACAGCTGCTGGCCGCCTACCTCAAAGTTCGCAATCGCCTGCTGACCATCCTCTGACAACAACCACTGGTGCCACTGCTTGGCAAGATCATGCTTTAAGTGCGGATGGCGCGCTTCTGATAGCAATAAGCTGCCGTACTGGTTAAACAGTACGTCGTCGCCCTCGAATAGTAGCGTCAGGTTTTGCGGGTTTTCAAAGGCTACCCAGGTGGCGCGATCGGACATCACGTAGGCATCCATGGCGGCAGCGGTATTGAGCGCTGGCCCCATACCGCTGCCCAGCTCGCGGTACCAGTCGCCTTCCGGCGTGACGTCAGCGTTCTCCCACAAACGAAGCTCCGCGCGGTGGGTACCACTGTCATCGCCGCGCGAGGCAAAAGGCAGCTCAGCCTCGGCGATATCCGCAAATGCCTCGGCGGCGCTTTGTGCATCGGCGATGCCCGCTGGGTCACTTGCCGGGCCGATCAGCACGAAGTCGTTAACCATTACATCAGCGCGCTCCGTGGCATAGCCGTTCTCGACAAACGCCTTCTCGCCCGCCGTGTCGTGCACCAACAGGCTATCGGCGTCTCCGCGACGGGCGATCTCAAACGCCTGGCCGGTGCCGACGGCTACCACGCGCACCTCGATATCGGTCGCTTGCTCGAATAGCGGCAAGATAGTATCGAACAGCCCCGAGTTTTCCGTCGAGGTGGTCGACGCCAAGGTAATGTAGCCTTCAGCGTGGGCTTGTATGGCCCAACCCGTGGTCATGATGCCAGCAAGGGCCAATGGTAACGTTATTTTCATTTTGTCGTTCTCCTCTCACGGCGCACAAACAGTCAGAGCTCCGTTATTCGATCAGCTCTCCTGCAAGAAATGCCTGCGCCTCTTTTGAGGCGGGCGCGGTAAAAAACATATCCGCTGGCGTGTGTTCGCGTACGTGGCCACCGGCAACAAACAGTACATCGCTCGCCAGCCGCTTTGCTTGATGCACATCGTGAGTGGTCATCACAATGCGCGTGCCTTGACGCTGAAAGGCGTGCACCGCCGCTTCCACCGCTTTGATGGCTGCCGGGTCGAGCGCGGAGGTGGGTTCATCCAGAAACAGCACCTCGGGCTCAAGTACCCAGGCGCGGGCGAGCGCTAAGCGCTGTTGCTCGCCGCCGGAGAGCACGCGCGCTGGCGTATCGGTGCAGGCGATGAGACCAAAGCGCGCTAGTGCTGCTTCAGCGAGCGGTTTGCGCGCCTTACGCGGAGTCTTATTCACCGCCAGCGCGTGCGTGAGGTTGGAAATTGCCGAGCGACGCAACAGCACCGGCTGTTGGAAGACCATCGCCTGGCGCGGTCGAGCGGGCGACCACGACACGCGCCCCTGAGTGGGCGAAAGCAACCCATGCGCCAGGCGCAACAGGAGGCTTTTCCCTGCCCCGTTGGGTCCCATCACCAGCGTCGGGCCGGCGCCCGTCAAGGTAAACGAGCACGGCCCGAACAGCGTTTTGCCTTGGTGGTAAAAGCTGACCGCATCAAACGAGAGGTTCGCGGCTTGGTAGCTCGCTACTTGTGCATCAGGGATAGTGTGTGCGTCAGGAATCGAGAGCGATGTCATCCCATGCGCCTCCTCGCCATCTCACCAATTACATAGGCGGCGGCGTTAATCAGCATCACCAGCGTCAGCAGTACAATCCCTAAGCCCAGCGCCAACGGCAGATTTCCCTTGCTGGTTTCCAGCACAATGGCGGTGGTCATCACCCGGGTCACGCCGTCAATATTGCCGCCCACCATCATCACCGCGCCGACCTCGGCACTGGCGCGGCCAAACCCCGCGAGTAATACCGTCAGCAAGGCAAAGCGCGCATCCCACAAAAGGGTTGGCATCATGCGCAGCCGCGACATCCCCAGCGACACGAACTGCTCACGGTACTCGCCTAAAAGTTCTTCCACTTTCTGGCGTGACAGCGCAGCCAAAATCGGCAGCACCAGCACCACCTGAGCAATCACCATCGCCGTGGGGGTAAACAAAAGCCCCCACTCACCCAGCGGGCCCGCGCGGGAGAGCAGCAGATAAACGCAGAGCCCCGCCACCACCGGCGGCAGCCCCATCAGCGCGTTAAGCGCCACCACTACCGCACCACGGCCGGGAAAGCGCCACAGCGCCACCGCGGCCCCTAAAGGGAAGCCCAGCATGGCCGACGCCAGCACGGCGATCAGCGACACTTTCAGCGACAGCGCCACAATGCTCATCAGCGCCGCGTCCCCGCTTAACAGCAGCGATAGCGCGACAAAAAAAACGTTGGTCTCTTGCGGCATGCGATCTCCTTGGTAGAGCTGCATCGTCGTCTGTTATGTTACGTTTTTCATCTGTTATTGAAATATATGCAGCTTGAGGCAGTAAAACTGCTTATCTCTTAGCCAACAGGGTATTGCCATGCCACTTCCTGCTTACCTCACCACCGCCGAAGTCGCTAACTATCTGCGTCTCAAAGAGCGCAAGGTTTACGATTTGGTCAGCCAGGGAGTAATCCCCTGCGTGCGGGTGACGGGGAAGCTGCTCTTTCCCCGCCAACGCATTGATCTCTGGCTGATGAACCACTTGGAAGGCGACCACGCTGCCAGCGCACCAACTCCACCGGTGCTGGCGGGCAGTCAGGACCCGCTCTTGGAGTGGGCGATGAAAGAGAGCAGCGCCGAATTGGCGCTGCTATGCCAAGGCAGCGGCGATGGTGTGCAGCGGCTGCTCACCGGGCGCGCCATGCTTGCCGGCATGCATATCTGGCAGGCCGATACAAAGCGCTACAATGACCCCGACGAATTAGGGCTTAACGGGGTGCGCGATTTGGTCATGATCCGCTGGGCCAAACGTCAGCAGGGGCTTCTCTTGGCCGCTGACAACCCTCACCGACTGACACGGTTTGAGGACATCGCCCGCCCTGGAGTACGCATCGCGCACCGCCAGCCCGATGCCGGCGCCAGCCATCTGCTTCAAAGCCTACTCACGCGCCACCGGCTAAACACCGATACGCTTACCTGGGCTGCAAACCCATCACTCAGCGAAGACGATTTGGCGCTAGCCATCCGCCAGGGTGAGGCTGACGCCGGTTTGGGTATTGAAGCCGCGGCACGGCGTCAAGGCGTAGCGTTTATTGCGCTGCATCAAGAGCATTTTGACCTTGCGATGCGCCGACGCCACTACTTTGAGCCACCGGTTCAGCAACTACTCGCGTTTACCCGCAGCGAGCGATTTGCCCAGCGCGCCGAGGCACTGGGGGGCTACGATATCAGTGAGCTTGGACGCGTGGTGTATAACGCTTAGGTGGCATCATCAAAAAGTTGACCTGAGTCCTAGACGTAACAAAAAAGTTACGCGAAGCTACTTAGTGTCATCAATTTAGCGGCGGCACCACCATCAACAAAGGGGCTTTTCGCGTGGCTGAAAGCAAGGACTGCACCGCCAAATCGTTTTGTCAGCGCTGGCTTTTAGCCGGGTTTATCGGCTTGCTATTCACCTTCTCGGCTTACGCCGATGAGCCTGATATCCGGCTAAACGAGACGGAAAAAGCCTATCTCGCGAAAAACGAGCCGATTGTTTTTGTCAGCCAACGCGCCTACCCACCGTTTGAGTTTATCAATGATGACGGCGAGCGACAGGGCATGATGGTGGAACTGGCCCACTGGATCGCCACCGAGGCGGGATTTCACGCCCAGTTTGTTAGCACTGACTTCAGCACCGCCCAAGCGCAGATCCAACGCGGTGACGCCGATGTCCTCACCAGCTTTTTCTACAGCCCCCGCCGCGAACAACGCTTTGACTTTACCCAAACGATTTTCGAGGTCCCGACCGCCATTTTTGTTCGCGCAGATCGCCCCGATATCGCGCGACTACAAGATCTAAAAGGCCGTCGCGTGGCCACCCAGCGTGATGACTATGCCGAAGAATATTTGGCAGAAACAGGCCTGGATACCGAACTCGTTACCACCGCCAACTTTGCTGAAGCCGCTCAGGTCGTTTTAGCGGGTGACGCCGACGCCATGATCGGTGATGAGCAAATCGTGCTCTATCACCTTTATCGTGAAGGGTTAAACGATGAGATGAAACGGGTGGGAGAGCCGCTCTATACCGGCCTGAACGCCATGGCGGTTATCGAGGGCAATCAACCGCTAAAAAGCATCCTCAACAAGGGGATCAAGAAGGCTCGCGAGCAAGGCACGCTGGATCGCTTGAACGAAAAGTGGCTTGGCGAAATGTTGCCTTCCGCGCGTATCAACTGGCGCGACTACTGGCCCCATGCGCTCCTCGTGATTATCGCCACCCTCTGGGTGATCGCCTGGAACCTACGGCTGCGCCAGCTAGTCCGCCGCAAAACCCGCGAGCTACGTCATCACCAAGAGCGCTTAACGGAAATACTACACGTCACACACACCGCCACTTGGGAGCTGAATGTTGTCAGCGGGCAACTTAGCGTCAACGACTGCTGGGCCGAAATGCTGGGTTACACGCCCGAAGAACTGACCCATTGCAGCCTCTCTCAGTGGCGGCTCTGGGTTCACCCGGATGACCTTGCCGAGGCCGAGCAAGCGCTTGACGCCCACTTACGCGGTCAAACGCCTAGCTATTCTTGCGAGTTCCGCTTGCGCCACCGCGATGGTCACTGGCTATGGGTGCTTGACCGCGGCAAGGTTACTAGCCGTAATGGCCAAGGGGACGCACTTAAAATGTCGGGTACCCGCATTGATATCAGCGCCGAGCGCCACGCTGAGGCCGAACTTCGCTTAGCGGCTAGCGTCTTTCGCAACGCCCACGACGCCATCCTACTTACCGATAGCAACGGCGTGATTGTGGATGTCAACGCGGCATTCACGCGCATTACCGGGTTTGAAGTTGAGGAGGTCCTTCATACGCGTACGACGCTATTGGATCGGCTAAGCCGCGGGCAGGGTATCTGGCAGGGCGAAGTGAAGGAAACCCGCAAAAATAGCGAGCATTACCCAGCGCTTTTAACCATTTCACGGGTCGATAACAGCGCTGACCGCAGCGCCCACTTTGTGATTGTCTTTACTGATATTTCCAGCCAAAAAGAGTACGAAAACCGGCTGGAGCACCTGGCCTATTTTGATCGCCTGACGGATCTACCCAACCGCGAGCGCCTGACCCAGCACCTGACACACGCCATGGCAAGCGCCCGCCGCCACGGGCATCGCGTGGTGCTTGCCTACCTTGATCTTGACGGCTTCAAAGAGATTAATGACATTTATGGTCACGTACTTGGCGACCGGGTGTTAAAAACGATTTCCGAACGGCTTCGCAGCGCGGTAGACAGCGATAACACGGTCGCACGCCTAGGCGGCGATGAATTTGTGATTATGTTGCCGCACCAACACAGCGACGAAGCGATGCAGCGGGTCATCAGCACCCTCATACAGCGCGTCAACCAACCGATGCAGCTCGCCGGGCATGAACTCCGCGTTTCGGCCAGTATTGGCGTAGCTTGCTACGTCGGCCACGCTACCGAGGATAATGATGATATCGAGCCGGATCAGTTTATTCGTCAGGCCGATCACGCTATGTATCAGGCCAAACAGCTAGGTAAAAACCGCTACCACATTTTTGATTCCGCGCACGAACGCGCCGTACGCGGCCATCACCAGAGCATCGCCCGTATACAGCAAGCGCTGAACAATGACGAGTTTGTGCTTTTCTATCAGCCCAAAGTCAACATGCATAGCGGTGAGGTGATTGGTGTCGAAGCGCTGATTCGCTGGCAGCACCCCGACAGAGGCCTTCTACCGCCGGTAGCGTTTTTGCCCGATCTGCAACAGCACTCGCTCGCTATCGCCGTGGGCGAATGGGTGGCATGCACGGCGATAGCGCAGTTTTGCGCCTGGAAAAAGCACGGTGTGCATTTGCCGGTTAGCATCAATATCGATGGCATTCACCTGCAAGACGCAGGCTTTGCCGACTGGCTGCAATATACGCTTTCGCGCTACCCCAGCGTGGAACCGGGCGATATCGAAATCGAAGTGTTAGAAAGTAGCGCCTTAGATGACATCCATCGTGTGGCGGAGATTATGCGGCACTGCCAACGCTTTGGCGCCCACTTTTCCTTGGACGACTTCGGCACGGGGTATGCCTCACTGGCTTACCTGCGCTACTTACCCGTCGGCCAGCTTAAAATCGACCGCAGCTTCGTGTTCAATATGCTCGAAAACAACGAAGATTTGGTCATGCTCAAAGGCGTGCTCAGCCTCGCTAAGGCGTTTCAGCGACGCGTTATTGCCGAAGGGGTGGAAACCTATGCCCATGCGCGGGCACTACTGGCACTCGGCTGCAAGTACGGCCAAGGTTATGCCTTCGCGCGCCCCATGCCCGCCAACGAGATGTTACCGTGGGTAGAAGGTTTTACGCTGCCCGACGCTACAACAAACCCCGAGGCAACAAACTCTGAATATTAGGCTCCCTATGCACGACGCTATTGAGCCTAAAGGGAAAGAATACGGCGCTACGTGCATTCGCTCGCTTCGGGAAGTAGACTAGGCTCACAATCATCTCGACACTCGGAACGACTCAGTGACCAAGCAACACTCTTTTGATCGCGAAGAACTGCTGGCCTGCTCGCGCGGCGAGCTTTTTGGCCCCGGAAACGCACAGCTTCCGGCTCCCAATATGCTGATGCTCGACCGCATTACGGCTATTACGGAAGCCGGTGGTGAGCACGATAAGGGCGAGTTGATCGCCGAGCTGGATATTACCCCTGACCTGTGGTTTTTTGACTGCCACTTTCCCGGTGACCCGGTCATGCCCGGCTGCCTGGGGCTGGATGCTATGTGGCAGCTCGTCGGCTTTTACCTTGGCTGGCTTGGCCACCCCGGCCGTGGCCGCGCGCTCGGCTGCGGCGACGTGAAATTTTCCGGCCAAATTTTGCCCGATGCGCAAAAAGTCACCTACCGTATCAACGTCAAGCGTATTATTACGCGACGCCTAATCTTAGGCATCGCCGACGGCACCGTTGCTGTCGACGGGCGTGATATTTACCAGGCAAACGACTTGCGCGTTGGCCTATTTACCTCCACTGCGAATTTTTAACAGGAGGCTCCCATGCGACGAGTGGTAGTCACCGGCCTAGGCATCGTTTCTTGCTTGGGCAACGACCAGCAACAGGTGCTAGAAGCGCTCAAACAGGGGCGCAGCGGCATTCGCTTTAAAGACGAGTATGCCGAGCGTGGCTTTAGAAGCCATGTCGCCGGCAGCGTGGATATCGACCTTGAAGCGCTCATCGACCGCAAGCTGTTGCGTTTTATGGGCGATGCCGCCGCCTACGCGTATGTCTCCATGGCTCAAGCCATCGAAGACGCGGCATTAACGCCCGAACAAGTGTCCAGCGAGCGCACTGGACTCATCGCCGGCTCCGGCGGTGCGTCAAGCGCCAACCAAGTGGAAGCTGCCGATGTGCTACGCGAGAAAGGCCTCCGTCGTGTTGGCCCTTACCGCGTCACGCGGACCATGGGTAGCACCGTGTCCGCTTGCTTGGCGACGCCGTTTCAAATCAAAGGCGTGAACTACTCGATCTCGTCTGCCTGCGCGACCTCGGCACACTGCATTGGCAGCGCCATGGAACAGATCCAGATGGGCAAGCAGGATGTTGTATTTGCTGGCGGCGGTGAAGAAGAGCACTGGACTCTCTCGTGCCTATTCGACGCCATGGGCGCGCTCTCGACCCACTACAACGACACCCCGGAAAAAGCCTCGCGCCCCTACGATCAGGCCCGCGACGGTTTTGTCATTGCCGGCGGCGGCGGCATGTTGGTGCTTGAAGAGTTAGAGCATGCCAAAGCCCGCGGCGCCAAAATTTACGGTGAGCTGGTTGGCTACGGGGCTACCTCTGACGGCCACGATATGGTCGCCCCCTCCGGCGAAGGCGCTACGCGCTGTATGCGCCAAGCGATGGCTACGGTCGACGGCGATATCGACTACATCAACACTCATGGCACTTCCACGCCCGTGGGCGATGTCGCCGAGCTTAAAGCCGTGCGCGAGGTCTTTGGCAATACCACGCCAGCGATGAGTTCGACCAAGTCGCTTACCGGTCACTCCTTGGGCGCTACCGGTGTGCAGGAAGCGATTTACTCACTGCTGATGATGAAAAATGACTTCGTTGCGGCTTCTGCCAATATTGAAAACCTCGACGAACAGGCTGATGGCTTTGACATCGTGACCCAGCGCCGCGATGGCGTGACGCTAAACCGGGTGCTGTCGAACAGCTTCGGGTTTGGCGGTACCAACGCCTGCTTGGTGTTCCAGCGCTATGCGAATTAATCGCTAATAGGCGATAAACGTAAGCGATAAACGAAAACGGCACCGCTGCTAATGCAGCGGTGCCGTTTTTTGCTGGACTATTTATGACGCTCTACTCGGGGCGCGGCACCTCAGAAATCTCTTGGAGCTGCCCTTCCACCCAGGCTTCCACTTCCGCTATCACCACATCCGGGGTTTTATCTGTCGTTTCGATCGGCGCGCCGATCCGCACCCGCAACACGCCGGGCCGTTTCACCCAGTGACGCCCCGGCCAGCATTCGCCAGCATTGTGTGCCACCGGCAGTACCGGCACGCCCGCCCGGCAAGCAATCACGCTACCGCTTTTGTTGTAGCGCCGGCGCTGGCCCGGATCAACCCGCGTGCCTTCAGGAAAAATCAGCACCGAAAGCCCATTTCTTAAACGCGCTTCCCCTTGCGTCAGCACCTGTTTCATCGCCCGCGCGGGCCGAGAGCGATCCAACGCAATCGGGTGCAATAACCGCAGCGCCCAGCCAAATATGGGAAATTTTAGTAGCTCCTGCTTGAGCACGGTGCAAACCGGCGGTTTCATCACCTGCAGAAATACCGTTTCCCACTCGCATTGGTGGTTCGCTTGAATCACGCAGGGGCCGCTGGGTAAGTTTTCCCGGCCTTCGATCTCATAGCGTACGCCACACGCGATGCCAAACCAGACAACGATAAAGTGATTGTAAAGATTTAGGAGTCGGTAGCGGGCAGAGAGTGGCAAAAACGGGGAGATCGGCAGAAACAACACACCACATACCAACATGGCGGTGAAATAACCCAAATAAAAAACCGCGCTACGAACGGTGTTCATAAAGATGCACCCTCCGTGCCATCACCACTATCCTTTTCTTGTGCATCACGGGTTAAGCACCACGCATCTAAAAGCCTTCCCACTTCTAGCCGCCACGGCTTTTGGTGAACACCAAACACATCCAACACACGACGGCAGTTCAGAACCCGACGCAGCTTGGCATCGTGGTGGTGATTCAACGCTTTTACTTCGCCGAGCGTGACCGTTTCACCGCGCCCTTCTAAGTGCGTTGCCAACTGCGTGCGCACCATCGAGGTAAAGGTAAATGCGCTGACCGGCTCCGTACCCGCCAGGTGATACGCGCCCCAGGCGTTAGCACCGCAACTAAGCTGCTGCAGCATACCCACCAGCGCCAGCGCGACCGCATCTGCGGAGGTAGGGCAGAAAATCACATCTTCTGCCGCACGCACGCTATCGCCCACCACCAAACTATCGATAATTTCGTTGACCCACGCGTGACTACCTTCTAGCGCAAACAGTGGCCCCAAGCGCACAATCACATGGTGTGGGTAGTCTGCCCGAATACGGTTACCGGTTTTGACCAAGCGGCGCAGGCTATCATCCCGCGGCGCAGGAACAACGTGCTCATCAATCAGCACATCGCAGCCATCTTCATACAGCTGATCCGACACGCACCACACCAACGGCACCCCTTGGGCGCGGCAGGCGTCGAGGCATATATCCACCGCATCGGCGTGCGCGGTAACCGAGGCCGGCGCCATGGAAAGCGGATGCGCCAGCGGTGGAATAATGACCGCATCCGGAGCCACACTCTTTAAGTACTCGGGCGTAAGGTCAGTATCTTGCTCAATCACCAGCTCCGTATCCGAGCGGCGGCTAGCCTCACGCGCCAGCGCCAGACTCAAACAGTGCCCCGCATCTAAAATCAGCAGCTTCACGAACGCCTCTCCCTATCGCGTATTCGCATGGCGCGCATCGCCGCACGCCCACTTATTGTCAGGCTATCCATTCTAAACGCTTATGCGGTGTGTCGACACTCGCCTTGGCGGCTGTCTGGCACTAACGAGGGTACTGCTGGCGTGTGTGCAGGACATCAACAATGGCAATATGGGTGTTGGCAACGCGATAAACCACAACATAATTGGGATGAATAACCGCTTCACGTGTACCAGCCACTCGGCCAGGACGGTATAGGTAGGGGTGTTGGGGAAGTGCTTCAGCCGCCTCCTCAATGGCCAAAAACAGCGACGCTGATGCGTAAGGATTGCAGTCACTAAGATAGTCAATAATTTGCCACAGTGCTGAGCGCGCCTCCGGGCGCCATTCAACCGGCAGCATGCCGCCGTTTTTCTTCGATCAGCTCACGCATTTCTGCCATGACATCATCATGCGCAATGTTCGGCCGTGGATCAACGAGGCTAGTTTGGACGCGCTCACGAAACCAGCGATCATAGCTATCAGCCTGCTCTTGTGTCTCAAACTCGCTAACAATCGGATCTAGCGGAGTGCTCATCTTCATCCCCTTTGCTTCTTTCCTAACAGTCTAATGCACGCCAGCCCCATTGCCCAATGCAGGTTAAAACCAAAGCGTATTAAAGGCCCTTCTCAGGGCCTTTAATAGACAAATACAGCTTAAGAACAGCTGGCAACTTTACATACTATTTTACCATGCGCTAGAACGGTATTTCGTCGTCGAAATCGTCGAAATTACCGGGGTCGGGCGCGCCGTAGTTATTGTTTTGTTGATTGTTCTGCTGGCCTTGCTGCGGCTGCGCGGGTGCGCCCTGCTGGTTAGGGGCGGGCTGAGGTGCGTTTTGCTGGGGCTGGCCACCGCCCTGGTACGGGTTCCCCTGCTGGGCATTCTGCTGCGGGTAGCCACCACCTTGCTGAGCGCCTTGATAGTTGCCTTGTGACATGCCGCCGCCCTGGAAATCGCCGCCACCGCGGGAGTCGAGCATCTGCATGTCGTTGCCGACGATCTCGGTGGTGAAGCGGTCCTGGCCGTTCTGGTCCTGCCATTTACGCGTTTGCAGGCGCCCTTCGATATAGACCTTGGAGCCTTTTTTCAGGTACTGCTGAGCAATCTCTGCGGTTTTATTGAATAGCACGATACGGTGCCACTCGGTACGCTCCTGGCGCTGGCCGCTTTGGCGATCCGTCCAGGTGTCGGTGGTCGCCAGGTTGAGATTCGCCACCGCAGTGCCTGATGGGGTGAAACGTACTTCAGGGTCTTGCCCCAGGTTGCCAATCAAAATGACTTTGTTGATGCCACGCGCCATAAAAGCTGCTCCTTATCTGTCTTTATAAAGCTGTCTAAAACTCACTACAAACACTATCGTCAAAACGCTCGTCAATATATGACGCCGTTCATGCTTTTTTCTGCATTCGGGCTATTGCTTGGGCGGTGATAACAGCCGTGATAATGCCGCCTGATCGAGCTGCTGGCGGTTGACCTTAAGGTAGGCCAGCCGCTCCTCCGGTACCACCATCACGTCCTCCACGCCAGCCACATCAGCTAAGCGCTCCAACAAGGCATCTAGCGTATCGGTATGTTCCTCGCTGAGAGCGACCACTTCGCTCGATAGCGGCGGCGGCGAAGGCATCGACCACATCGCCACCCACCATAAAAATGCCAGCGCGGCCGCGCCGAGAAACACCGCCTCTAACCCCCCGGTATGCGCCAGCCACCCGCCTAGCGTTCCGCCTAAAAAAGCGCCTAAAAACTGCCCGGTGGAGTACACCCCCATCGCCGTGCCCTTGGCTCCCGCCGGGGCGAGTTTACTGAGCATGGAAGGCAGTGTCGCTTCTAGCAAGTTAAAGCCGGTGAAAAACACCAGCAGCCAGACGAATAGTCCCGCGCCTTGCGATACCGGCAGCCCCAGGCTTGCCAAACTCAGCACTATCGCGCCAATCGCCACTAAGCACATGAGCTTCATACGCTGCGTTTTTTCGGCGACGATCACCAGCGGCACCA
This sequence comes from Vreelandella salicampi, assembly GCF_013415105.1. GTDB lineage: Bacteria > Pseudomonadota > Gammaproteobacteria > Pseudomonadales > Halomonadaceae > Vreelandella > Vreelandella salicampi. The sequence goes on along the minus strand of NZ_JACCDF010000012.1, from coordinate 65,693 downwards.
TCAGTACAAAGGCCGCGCCCATAATCCCCAAATAAGCCAGGCCGTGATGTTCAATGCGGATACCGGCATTGACCAACCGAAACGGCACGGCGACAAAAATCGCCATTAGCACTAAATGCAGGGTAAAAATCGACAGGTCTAGCCGCCATAGATCCGGGCGTGTGATCACATGGCGCAACTGCTGGCGATCCATCCCCACATCACGGTGTTTAAGCCGCCGAGGTGCCGGCGGTACCCAGCGCCACAGCGCCAAAAGCCCAACGAGCGTTAGCGCGGCGGTAAACCAAAACACCCCGGCAAGCCCAGCCCAGGCGGCGAGCCACGGCCCCAGCACCATCGCCAGCGCAAATGAAATGCCAATCGAGATGCCAATCGTCGCCATCGCGGCGGTGCGTACCTGTTCGCGCGTCTGATCCGCCAACAGCGCCATGATTGCCGCCGCGACCGCACCGCTTCCCTGCAACGCGCGCCCGGCGATCACACCGGTAATCGAATCCGCCAGCGCCGCCACCACGCTCCCCGCAGCAAACAACACAAGCCCCAACGCAATCACCCGTTTGCGCCCAAAGCGATCTGACAACCAGCCGAACGGAATCTGCAAGCATGCTTGGGTCAAGCCGTAAATCCCTAATGCCACGCCGATAAGAAGCGGCGTGGACCCGGTTAAGGCTTCGGCATAGATCGCCAGTACCGGCAACACCATGAAAAGCCCGAGCATACGCGAGGCATAGAGCCCGGCAAGACCACTAATAGCACGGCGCTCAGAGGCCAACAGCAGTGCGGAAACCTTACGCATAGAATCCTTGTGGCAAGTACGCTTGCAAGTACGATTGAACGTATATGTAAAAGTACGACGGAACGTTCCGATCAGCGATGGTGACAATACGTTGAGATAGCCCGCTATTCTAGCGCGTTGCCTCGATAGTGGAAACGACCGGTGGAAACGTTGGCCCTGCATGCGTCACATCCCATCCGCTTTGCCGAACAGGGTATAAGAAACGTATAATTGATCTTTTGCCGCGCGACACGAGGTGTTAATGGACAGCATTCTGGTCAGGGGTGCCCGCACCCATAACCTCAAGCAGATCGATGTCAAGCTTCCCCGCGATAAGCTGATTGTGATCACCGGGCTCTCTGGCTCGGGTAAATCGTCGTTGGCGTTTGATACCCTCTACGCCGAAGGCCAGCGCCGCTACGTGGAATCGCTTTCCACCTACGCGCGGCAGTTTCTGTCGATGATGGAAAAACCCGATGTCGACCACATCGAAGGGCTCTCGCCAGCGATTTCCATTGAGCAGAAATCCACCTCACACAACCCGCGCTCCACGGTCGGCACCATCACCGAGATTTACGACTACCTGCGCCTGCTGTTCGCGCGGGCGGGTACGCCGCGCTGCCCAGAGCACGGCGAAGACTTGGAAGCGCAAACCATCTCGCAAATGGTCGACCAGGTAATGAACCTGGTTGAGGGCACAAAGCTGATGCTGCTCGCCCCGGTGATCAAAGGCCGCAAAGGTGAGCACTTGCAGCTTCTCGCCGAGCTGCGCGCCCAAGGCTTTGTGCGTGTGCTGATCGACGGCCAAGTGCTGGAGCTTGACGACATCGCCCCGCTGGATAAACGCAAAAAGCACGATATCAGCGTAGTGGTCGACCGCTTCAAGGTGCGCGACGACATTGCCCAACGCCTGGCGGAGTCGTTTGAGACCGCGTTGAACCTCGCCGATGGCACGGCGATGATCCACTTTATGGACGGCGAGCACGAAGATATCGCTTTTTCCTCGCGTTTCGCCTGCCCGGTGTGCGGCTACTCGCTGGCAGAGCTTGAGCCGCGCATGTTCTCGTTCAACAACCCGGCGGGCGCCTGCCCCACCTGCGAGGGCCTCGGCGTACAGCAGTACTTCGACCCGGATAAGCTGATCAGCCACCCGGAACTGTCGCTCGCCGAAGGCGTGATAAAGGGCTGGGATCGGCGCAACGTCTATTACTTTACCCAGCTACAGGCGCTCGCCAAGCACTATCGGTTTGCACTGGAAACCCCATGGCAGGATTTAGCCCGCCACGAGAAAGACATCATCCTGCACGGCAGCGGCGATGAAGACATCCCGTTTAGCTACGTCAGCGATCGCGGGCGCAAGGTGACCCGCGAGCACCCGTTTGAGGGCGTGCTGCCTAACCTACAGCGCCGCTACCGCGAAACCGAATCGAACATGGTGCGCGACGACTTGGCCAAGTACATCGCCGTGCAGTCCTGCGCTACCTGCCAAGGCTCGCGGCTGCGCAAGGAATCGCGCCACGTTTACGTCGATGATCACAACATCGCCGATATCGTCCGCTTCCCGATTGGCGACGCCCAGCGCTATTTTGCCGCGCTTTCGCTCCCCGGGCGCAAGGGTGAAATCGCCGACAAGATCGTCACCGAGATCCACGCCCGGCTAGAATTTCTGGTCAACGTGGGGCTGGATTACCTTAACCTGGAGCGCAGCGCCGATACGCTCTCCGGCGGTGAAGCTCAGCGCATTCGCCTGGCAAGCCAGATCGGTGCCGGTCTTGTCGGCGTCATGTACATTCTCGACGAGCCCTCCATCGGCCTGCACCAGCGCGACAACGACCGGCTGCTGAAAACCCTGGAGCGCCTGCGCGATTTGGGTAACACCGTGATCGTCGTCGAGCACGACGAAGAGGCCATTCGCGCCGCAGACCACGTCTTGGATATCGGCCCCGGCGCGGGCGTTCACGGCGGTGAGATCGTCGCCCAAGGCACGCCGCAAGATGTGATGGATAACCCAGACTCGCTCACCGGCCAATACTTATCCGGCATCCGAGAAATCGCCGTGCCGCCTTATCGCATTCCCGGCAACCCGGAAAAGCAATTGGTGCTCAGCGGCGCCACGGGCAACAACCTGCAAAACGTGACACTCAACCTGCCGCTAGGCTGTTTTGTCTGCGTCACCGGCGTGTCCGGCTCGGGCAAGTCGACGCTGATCAACGGCACGCTAATGCCGATTGCCGCTCGGGAGCTTAACCGCGCGACCACGCTAACAGCGGCGCCCTACCAAAAAATCGACGGACTTGATCAGCTCGATAAAATCATTGATATCGATCAAAGCCCGATTGGCCGCACACCGCGCTCTAACCCGGCCACTTACACCGGTATTTTTACCCCCATCCGCGAGCTGTTTGCCGGCACCCAGGAAGCGCGTTCGCGGGGCTATAAGCCCGGCCGCTTTAGTTTTAACGTCAAAGGCGGGCGCTGCGAGGCGTGCCAGGGCGAGGGCATGATCAAGGTCGAGATGCACTTCCTACCGGATATCTATGTGCCTTGCGATGTGTGCAAAGGCAAGCGCTACAACCGCGAAACCTTAGACATCAAATACAAAGGCAAGACCATCCACGAAGTGCTGGAAATGACCGTGGAAGACGCGCTGGCATTCTTCAGCCCGGTGCCCGCCATCGCTCGGCGCCTGCAAACACTGCTCGACGTGGGGCTCTCCTATATCCACCTGGGCCAGAGTGCGACCACGCTCTCCGGCGGCGAGGCGCAGCGGGTAAAACTCGCGCGCGAGCTGGCCAAGCGCGATACCGGCAAAACGCTGTATATCTTGGATGAGCCCACCACAGGGCTGCACTTTGAGGATATTCGCCAACTGTTGGTGGTGCTGCACCGCCTGCGCGACCACGGCAACACGGTATTAGTGATTGAGCATAACCTGGACGTGATAAAAACCGCCGACTGGATTATCGACTTAGGACCAGAAGGCGGCTCCGGCGGCGGCGAGATCATCGCCGAAGGCACGCCCGAACAGGTCGCGAAGATGGACGCGTCCCACACCGGGCGTTTTCTTAAACCGCTGCTGGCGCGCTGAGTTACCAGTTCACCCCCATGCCGACATGGTAGAGGGTATCGCGCAGATCTTCGGCGCTGTTTTCGACCCAATCGGCCTCCACCGCCATGTTGAGCGACATCCACTCGGTGAGCGGGTATCGCACGCCGGTTTCGGCGTTGAACTGAAAGCCGGTAGCGCCGGAGAACGCGCGACCGGTGCGGCCGCTGGCGTAAAGCTCGAAAAGCTCCTGCCAGAAGTGGCGATTAAACTGCCACTGCAGCGCCCAGGAGTAAAAGCGCTCCTCAGGCTGGCTTGCGTAGGTAAAGCGGTTGCGGCTGAGTAGTGCCGAGAGCGAAAACGCGCTCTGCTCAGTATCCCAGAACTGATACCCCGGCCCCACCCCTAGGGCGAGCCGCCGGGAGATATCTTCCTCCCAATCGCGCTTTGCGCTCACTCGGCCCTGCCAAAAGCGTTGACGGGACACAAAGCGCTCCGGCGAGTAAGCCAGCTCCCAATCGTTATCGCGCCGCTCATTGTCGCGGTATTCACGATAATAACTGCCCCGCCATGTATGGCGCCAAACACCCTGGGCCACATGTTGGCGCAAGTCGATATCGACTTCGTGGGTATCCACGGTGCTGTTTTCGTACTCGACCGCCACATCAAGGTTGCCGCGGGAGGAGAACGGGCGATCCTCGGGGCGATTACTCGCGCGCGCCTCTGACAGAAAATCGCTAACCGGCACTTCGGCCCCACTCCACTCCACCCGCGCGACGTGCTCGGCATCAATGAACAAAATTCCGGCAGCGTCTGAATCTAGCTGCCACTCATTCACCGTGTAACGAAGCACCGTACCGGTAATACGATCACCGTTTTCCAGCCATAGCGTATCGGCAGCCAAGGGCAGCGGCGCCAAAAGCCCGCAGAGCGCTAAAAACAATTTCCCCTCGCGCTGGCGAGGGGAAATGAAACCGCGAGTCACTACCTCTCCCATCGGCACTATCGATCCGCTATCCGCATTTGGACCAACCGCAACCGGCGTAGCAGGTGGGGCAACCGTCCATCATGATCAGCTCGCCGCGACATTCGGGGCAGTGGCCGACCGTGGCCGGGCCACTGCCTTTAGGCTTTTTTGGCGTGTTTTCCGCCTCTGAGCTTGAGCCAATCGGCTCGACCGCGCCGTTAGGCACGCTCTCTTCTTCTTCGACCGGCGGCTGCCAGGCATGGCCGTGCTGCATGCGGTGCTGATAGCGCTCGACGAGTGATTCTACCGGTACCTGGTTGCCATCCTGATCAAGGAAACCGCGGCGATAAAGAATCTGCTGGATCGACCAGGCAATCGCCGCCACTTCCGAATCGTGGAACATCGGTTTGCCCCAGCGGTTCCAGCCGCAGCGCACCAGCCCCTTATCCCACGCAACTTTGCGCAAATCGGCCACCGCTTGGGTGACGTAACCGCCGCGAGCGGCCAGCGATAGGCTGCGCATGGTGGCGGTGATCCACTGGTGTTCGCTTGAAAGCTGCCCGGAAGGGAAGAAAAACTCCACCGGGCGCTCAATCACCACGCGCTTGCCGCCTACCACGCCTTCAACGGGCATAAACGAGACCAGCAAGTAGACTTTCTTACGGCCTTCCGCGCCAACGTAAGAGATCTTCTCCGAGACGGCTTCCAGCGTGCCTTCCGGGCGCGAGGGGATGCGCACCGTGAGCGGGTTCTCATCCTGCAGCACCGGCTCGGGGGTGGCGGGCTCATCCTGCTTGATGCGGTAACCGACGATCTTCGAGGTAATTTCAACAGCCATTGTCTTCTCCACAGCCTTGTTCACTGTTTTCTTGCACTGAGCAAAAAGGGGTGATGCGTTTACGGGAAATTCGCCATCACCATTTGCCGTAAGTGCCCTCTTTTAACGCATCAAACAGGTTGGCGGCGTTATGTTCTTCGCCATCGTAAACCACCTTTTCGTCACCGTTAAGCTCAACGGTTTCGCCGTTTTCCAGCTCAAACACGTAGGTGGTGTTTTTAAGATCGTCCTCGCGCACCAACACGCCCTGGAAGGCTTCCGGGTTAAAGCGGAAAGTCGTGCAGCCTTTCAAGCGGCTTTCGTACGCCTGCAGATAGAGGTCTTGGAACTGCTCAAAGGGGAAATCGGTCGGCACGTTGACCGTTTTGGAGATCGCCGAATCGACCCACTGCTGCGCGGCGGCCTGCACGGCGACGTGCTGCTCGGGCGTGACCGCATCGGCGGTAATGAAGTAGTCCGGCAGGTCGCTATCCACCGCGTCGGCAACGATAAAGTGACGGTACGCCGCAAGCTCAAAGGAGACCACTTCTACCTGTTCTTTGGTCTTCTTGCCCGACTGAATAATGTTGCGGAAGTAGCGGTGCGAGAACGACGGCTCAATACCGTTAGAGGCGTTATTGCCCATAGAAAGCGAGATCGTGCCGGTTGGCGCAATCGAGCTGTGGTGGGTAAAGCGCGCGCCGTGCTCGGCAAGGGCAGCCACCAGCTCCGGCTCGTGCTCGGCGACTTTGGCCATGTACTCGCTGTAGCGGGCATGCAGAATGCGCCCCGGTACTTTGTCGCCGATTTCGTAGCCGTCTTTTTTTAGCTGCGGGCGCTCGCGCATCATTTTCGGCGTGATGGTGTGCTCCTCACTCAGCACCGGCGCCATGCCTTTCTCTTGAGAAAGTTCCAGCGCTTGCCTCCAGCCCTCAATGGCTTGATGACGGCTGACTTCCTCGGTGAAGGCGAGCGATGCTTTGGAGCCGTAAGGGATTTTGAGCATGGTCAGCGTGGAGCCCAGGCCCAAAAAGCCCATGCCGTGGCGGCGCTTGTTCTCGATTTCGCGCTGCTGCTGGGGCAGCGGCAAGCCAGCAATTTCGACCACGTTATCCAGCATGCGGGTGAAGATGGCCACTACCTTGCGGTAGCGCTCCCAGTCAAAGCGCGGCTTATCGCTAAAGGGATCGATGACAAACTGGGTGAGGTTGATTGACCCCAACAGGCACGCGCCTTCTGGTGGCAGCGGCTGCTCGCCGCACGGGTTGGTCGCGCGGATATCTTCGCAGAACCAGTTGTTGTTCATGCGATTGACCTGGTCGATCAGAATAAAGCCCGGCTCGGCGTAGTCGTAGGTGGACGCCATGATGGTATCCCATAGCTCGCGGGCTTTGATCACCTCAACAACGCGGCAGGCGACACGGCCTTCGTCATCCACCGTGTAACCCTCTTCGATCACCGGCCAGTCGCGGTAGATCAAATCCTCAGGCTTCACGTCCTCTTTTTCACCCGGGTGCAGCGGGAAGGCCAGCGGCCAATCGGCGTTTTGCTTCACCGCTTCCATGAACTCGTCGGTGATCAACAAGCTTAGGTTGAACTGGCGCAAACGCCCGGCTTCGCGCTTGGCTTGGATAAACTCGCGCACATCGGGATGGCCGACGTCGAACGTGCCCATCTGCGCACCGCGTCGCCCGCCCGCTGAGGCGACGGTAAAGCACATCTTGTCGTAGATATCCATAAACGCCAGCGGGCCGTTAGTGCCGGCGCCAGCGCCAAACACGAACGCGCCTTTGTGGCGCAGCGTCGAAAAATCATAGCCGATGCCCGCGCCGGATTTCAGCGTCATGCCCGCATCAACCACGGAGTCGAGAATATCGCGCATGGAATCGCGAATGGTGCGCGACACGGTGCAGTTGATCAGGCTCACGGCGGGTTTGTAAGCTTCCGCGCCGGCGTTGGAAAGAATCCGACCCGCCGGAATGGCGCCGTTTTCCAGCGCCCAGCGGAACTTGGGCAACCACTCGTCCGCCTTATCCTTTTCTACCGCTGCCAGCGCACGGGCGACGCGCTCGAAGGTAGCGCCGACATCCTGATCGACCGGCTGACTATGGCGGTCTTTCAGGCGATATTTGGCGTCCCAAATTTCCCGCGACGGCGCTTGTAGCGGTACATCGTTGGAGGTTTTGACGGCGTTGGCAGCAGTGCTCATGGGGCTTAACTCCTTCCCGACGGGAACGTGGCGACTGAAAACAGCAGAGCAGAAAACGAAGCGCATTATACGGCGCACAGTGGTGAAGTATAGACTTGACAGCCACCATATAGGCTAGCTTTTTGTAAATTTTCTACTAGATATAGGAAAATCAGCGCGTTAGCTTTTTTTCCAGGCGCCGACCGTTATAGGCTGCTTTTTGCGCCATTTTCATCAACTGCACCATTTGGATAAAGAGACCCGTATGCCTGTTAGCGTATTATTCCTTGTGTTACGTCGCACGTTGCTCGGTATCTGTTTGCTGCCGGCCGTCGCCTTCGCCACTTCCTTTAATGTCAGCGATGCCGAGCGCCACGCTCACTGGCAATCAATGACGCTCGCTCTCGGCGATGAGCGTCATTTTCGCGCCGTGGAAGATCACAGCTATCGTGATGCTACCCTGAGCGTCAACGCCACACACAATGTGTGCGATTTACCTTGGCTGGAGATGCGCGTCACGCTGGAGAAGCACCAAGGAAAAAACGATACGCTAAACGTGGTGCCGGCGCTGATACGCGTAGATGACGGGGAGATTCGCCAAGCGGTCGCGGAGTTTATTACCCAGCGCGGCGATGACGGTTTCTATGCGCACTTTTATATCAACGCGCTGGACAGCGTATTGGCGGAAATGCGCGAGGGCGAGCAGCTTTTTATCGCCTTTGAACAGGGCGAACGCGAGCCGTGGCACATGACATTCAGCCTAGACGGCGCCGACGCCGCCCTCACGCGGATGCAAACCGCGTGTTATAGCGAAAGCGTTTCCACAGGCCCTGGGCGCGAGAACCAGTAGCCTTGGTACGCCATGCAGCCCTCGGCGTAGAGCCAGTCGCGGTGCGCCCCCGTTTCAACGCCCTCGGCGATCACCTCAAGCTCTAAGCTGTGGGCGAGCGCAATCACGGTGCGCACAATGGCCGCATCTGCTGGGTCCTCAAGCACATCGCGCACGAAGGATTGATCGATTTTAAGCTGATCCAGCGGCAGCCGTTTCAGGTAGGCAAGCGACGAATAACCAGTGCCGAAATCATCCAGTGAGAAGCGCACACCGAGTTCGCGCAACTGCTCCATGCGCTCGCACACCGCTGCTAAATCTTCCATTAACAGGCTTTCGGTGACTTCAAGCTTAAGCCGCTGCGGATTCGCCCCGGTACGCGCCAACACCGTTTCGACCTGCTCGACAAACCCCACCTGGCGAAACTGGTTGGGGCTGACGTTCACGGCGATGCTTAAGGGCTCGGTTGACGGGTCTCGCGCCCACTGCGCTAGCTGCTTGCAGGCCGTTTCCATCACCCACCCCCCCACCGGCCCAATCAAGTGGCTCTCTTCTGCCAAGGGGATAAACACTCCCGGCGAGACCACGCCGCGGCTAGGGTGCTCCCAGCGCACCAAGGCCTCAACGCCAACGACGTCCCCGTGTGCATTCACTTGGGTTTGGTAAAAAAGCGTCAGCTCTTGGCGCTCAATAACATGGCGTAAATCGGCTTCAAGCTGAGCGCGGTCGATCACCGCCGCCTGCATCGTCGGGTCAAAAAAGCGCAGGGCATTTCGCCCAGCGGCCTTGGCTTGATACATAGCAAGGTCGGCCTGCTGGAGAATCGCGCTGACGCCCTCACCGTCACTATGAAACAGGGTAATGCCGATACTCCCGCTGATTTGCAGCACGTGCCCGTCCACATCAATTGGCTCCAGCAGCGTTTTTAGCAACTTTTGCGCCACGGCTTCGGCGCTGTGCGTCGCCGCTTGATGATTAACGCCAAGCTTGTGCAGCATTACCACAAATTCATCGCCGCCTAAGCGCGCCACGGTATCGTTATCGCGCACGATGCCAGATAACCGCTCGGCCACGGCGTTTAACAGTGCATCGCCCAAATAGTGACCAAGGCTGTCATTGATGGTTTTGAAGTTATCCAGGTCAGTAAACATCACAGCGCTGTAGTGGCCTTCGCGCTGGGTGTCCTTAAGCGCGGCCTCTAGCCGGTCGATCAACAGACGCCGATTGGGCAGCCCGGTAAGCGAATCAAAAAACGCCAGTTGGTGAATTTCCTCCTCAGCTGCTTTGCGCTGGGTGATATCGCTAAGCGTTGCCACATAGTGGGTCACCTCACCGGCATCGTTACGCACCACGCTAATGGTGAGCCACTGGGGATAGATATCACCGCTTTTGCGCTGGTTCCACACCTCACCTTGCCAGCGGTCGTGCTCGTTCAGTTGCCGCCACATCACGCGATAGAAGTCGGCATCGTGGCGACCCGAATTCAACAGCGCTGGCGTCTGCCCGAGCACCTCGTCTTCGCTGTAGCCAGTGATCTCGCTAAAAGTGCGATTGACCTGCACGATACGGTTATTCGCATCGGCGATAAACATGCCCAGATGTGTTTCAAACGCCATGGCCGCAATTTTAAGCTGCGCGGCTTTTAGCTCGCTGGCCTGCTGCGTTTTTTTGCGCGCGGTCACTTCCTCGGCTAGCCGGTTGCGGTGCTCTCGCAGGGCCTGCTCAGCGACATACAGATGGCGGTAATGACGCAACGTTAGCCCACCTAGCGCCAACAGCAGCATGCTGCCGACCAGCAACGCCCAAAAGCGTCGCCACCAGTCGTGCAGGTAAACGGTGGTGTTTTCGCCGACGATCACAAGCCACGGGGCCGTTTTCAGCTTGCGCCCGGTGAACAGCCGTTGATTCCCATCCAGCGGTGAGTGACGCACCCAACTGTCACTCAAAACAGATGAATCCAAAAAGGCGTTAAGCTGCTCGGTGCTCACCACTTTGCCCAGTAGCGATTCAGCCTCGCGCTGATCGTCGCTACGCTGGACCATCACCCGCGCCGACGTATCTAAAAGCGCCACGCTATCACCGCTGCGCAGCGGCAACTGGTTCACCACGTGAACGATATAGCCAGGCGATAACCAGGCGACAGCCAAAGCATCCAATTCGCCGTTACTATTTTCAATGCGCAGGGCGTGAAGCAGATACGGCGAACCGTTGTTTCCCTCACGGTAAAGCGGTGATACCGCACTTTTTGGCCCGCAATCGTTGCAGGCAAGCGTTTGAAGTAACCTCGACTCGTCGATGGACAAGGATAGCGGCGCGGTTGTAGCCACAAGTTCCCTCTTTGGCGATAGCACGGCCACGTCTTGCCACACATCCAGGCTATCGCGCTGGCGCTTTAGCAGCATCGCCAAATCTTGCTGTGCCAAGCCTTGGGCTTGCCAAAGGTGGTAAAGATCACCGACGCCTTGCAGTGAGTGCCGCGACGCATCAAGGGCGCTTTCCATCCACTGCACGACCATCTCGGCATTGGCGGCCGTGTGCATCTGCGCTTGCTGCTGTTGACTGTGGTAGAAGTGGCGCATTTCCCAAATCACCAATAGCAACAAGCCCACAAACATTACTCCGGCGCTCCACGTGGCGCGCCGCGGGGACATCCAGTCTCCGATTAACGAGCGTAGCGTCACAACACCTCCCTCGCTGCGACTTCCACCCGGTTGCGCCCCCCGTGCTTGGCTCGGTACATTGCCTCATCCGCCCGTGCCACCATACTTTTGCAGCTATCATCCGGCTGCCAAGCGGCCACGCCAATGCTCACCGTCAACGGTTTGCTCAGCCCGTCAACGCTGAGCATGGTCACCAGCTCGCGTAAGCGCTCTGCCAGGCCGATTAATGCCTCCAGATCCGCATGCTTGGCGAGCACGATAAATTCCTCTCCGCCCCAGCGGCCTAAGTGGTCGCAGCCGCGTAGCGACCCTTCTACCATACGTGCCAAGGCAACCAATACGTCATCACCCAAGGCATGGCCATGGGTGTCATTGATCTCTTTAAAGTGGTCCACATCAAAAAGTAGCAGTCCAAAATGTGCCCCATAGCGCTTAGCCGCCACCAGCTCAGCGTCGATGGCCTGCTCGATGCGGTAACGGTTCCACACCTGCGTTAAGGGGTCAAAATGCGCCAATTGCTCCAGGCGTTGATTGGCCTCTGCCAGTGCTTTGCGCTCCTGTTCTAAGTAACCATTAAGCTTGCTGATCTCATACGCCGATATCGCCAGCGTCAGGTCTTCGCCTAAATCCACCGCGGCTAAGCGCTCAACGCGCTGCCAAGCTTCGCTTTTGCCCACCACTTCTTCGTACCAGGCGGTAGATGGCGAAGGCAACGTCAGCACAGACGGCTGGTTTGGCGAAGGATGATTGGGCGAAGGCTGCATGGCCCAATAAAGCGTTTCAACCTGCTGGGGACGAAAAAACAACAGCCAGCCGCGCTCATCCGGGCTAAACGGCAACGGAACCGCCAGCAAACCGCACTGCTTGTCCATCGTCAGCGAACTGGTCAGCGGGTTTTTCGCCAACTCACGGCTGCACCAGGGGCCAGAATGGTCATGGGTGCGCGTCAGCCGTTTAACGAGCTGGTTGATCACGGTAGGCGCCGGGCTATTGCCTGCTAGGTAGCTATTGCCGCCAATCCAGAGCGCCACGCCGTGAGCACGAAAAAGCTCCATCCATATCTCGGCCTGCGCGCTCAACAGCTGTTCTGGGCTTTGCGGCTCCTTACGGTCGGTGCTGGAGAGTACCAGGCTATCTTGCACGCGCTGTAAGTAGCGCGCCTCTTGCCGCGCACGCAGCAATAGTAGACGCTGCGTGGCCATCTGCACCAACGCCCGCACGGCATCGCGCACCGGCGGCGGCGTGGGGTACGGCGTCGCCGCATGGCAAACGACCATACCCCAAAGCCCCGCATCGCCTTGCATGGCAAGGCTTAACGAGCCGTGTACATTAAGATTCTGTAAGTAGCGCACGCGATCCGGCGCTGGGGCGCGCAATAGACTATCTTCCAGTGAGGGTGCCGCCGACTTGGGTAAAAAACCCACGGAAGGCGCCTCAAGATCTTGAATGTAGCGGATGGGATTGCGCTCGTAGGCATGGCGCAACGCGACGGGAAATTCGCTGGCTGGAAAGCGCTGCCCCAAGATCGTGGGCAGACGCCCACCCAGTGCCTCGGCAAGAATAAGTCCGTGCCAATCGCTATCGAAATGACACACCACTACCCGGTCATAGCCGGTTAATTCTTGGATCGACCCCACCAAGTTGTCGAGTAGCTCTTCCTGGTGGGTGGCATCGGCGAGCTTCATTAATCGTTCGTTCACGGCCCCAAGCAAGCGCCATTTACCCAACGCCTGCAGTGGCTCGATTTCGACCAACACCTGCGAACCGCTGCGCAGTGCATGAATCTGGTAGCGTTCGTTGCGCCCGTGCGTTTGGCGCACAAAGGTGAGCGGTGCCGGTAGGTTCTCGCGCCCTTGCATGGCACGGCGCAAACGCTGGCTCAACCGCTTACCTAAAAGGCACGAAAGAGACAGCTTATCTGGCTCCGGCAAGGAGATATCGAGTAGCGCGCCAAGGTTCGCGCTTACCGAATGCACGCGGCGACACGCGCTATCCACCGCCGCCACCGCGCCAAAAGGCTGAATGTGGGCGGCTAAAGCGCGTGCAGAGGATTTCTTAGCCGTCGGTTTGTTTGCAAACAATGGCGTCACGAGCGTTGCCTCGGAAACAGTTTACCCACCCACCGGTTGGCGTAACAGTAGCTCAACGCGCCGATTGGCCGCACGGCCTTCCGACGTGTCGTTGCTTTCCATGGGCTGGGTGTCAGCGTAGCCAACGGCCCGCATACGAGAAACGTTAATCCCTTCACCCTTCAAATAGCGCAGTACGGCAATCGCCCGCGCCGCAGAAAGCTCCCAATTAGAAGGGAAACGTACGGTCGAGATAGGAATGCTATCGGTGTGGCCTTCAATTGAAATTTGCCCATCAAAGGATTCTAACACGTCGACCAGGCTGCCAATCACGCCACGACCCTGCGCCGTCAGCTGCGCTTCACCGCTGGAAAACAACAGGCTGTCATCAATACGCAAGGTGATGCCCTCACGCCCCTGCTCCACCTTAACGCCCGGCATCGTCAGGCCGGAAAACTGCGGTTGCAAGCCTTCGTGGCGGGGCTGTATCCCGGTGGCCATGGTAGCAAGCGACATCGACGGTACCGCACTCGGCGGACGCATGCGTTCACTGTCGCTTGCTTCGCCGCCTCCGGGGGGCGTTAGCGCGAGCAACAGCACAAACAGCGTGATCAACAATGTTAACACGTCAAGGTAGCTGGTCAGCCAGCTCTCATCGTCGCCCTCACCTGATGGCGCCGGCTCTAACGTTTGACGCGTATCGCGGTCCAGCATGGCCGCTACCCCTTATTCTTACGCGTTTTCACGTTAGGATCGCGAATTTCATCGTGATAGTTCTCGATAAACGAGTTAAGCGTCTCCTCGATAAACGAGGGCAGCCGGCGTTTGGTAATCAACGAGATCCCTTCCAGCACCATGTTCATGGTGATCAAGCGCTCTTCCGTGCGGCGTTCAAGCTTAACCGCGATGGGCTTAAAGATCAGGTTGGATAACAAAATGCCGTAAAAGGTGGTCAAAAGGGCCACGGCCATCCGCGGACCAATAATTTCTAAATCGCCGGCGTCCATAACTTCCAGCATATTCACCAGCCCCACCAAGGTGCCGATCATCCCAAACGCAGGCGCGTAGGTAGCCATGGTGCGAAAAATTTGCGCCTCGGCGTGTTCGCGTGCCTTAAGCCGCGCGATCCGCCAGCGCAGCATATCGAAAATCTCGTCTTCTTTGGTGTTGGCAATGACGAGCTGAATCCCCGAGCGCAAAAAGGGGTTGCGGGTGTATTCCAGCGCCTCTTCGACCGCGCGAACGTCGCCTTTGAACCACAGCCGCGACATATCCACGAGCTCTTTAATGTCGTCGCGCACGTAGGTATTCTCACGCCGGAACACCACCCCCACCAAACGCACCACGCGCAGCACTTCGCGTAGGGGGTAACTGATAAACGTCGCGGCGAGTGTGCCGGTAATCACAATCGCCAGCCCCGGCAAATTGAGAAAGCTTTCGGGCGACTCTGCGGTAAAAAAAAGTACGCTCACCAGCAGCACAAGGCTGGCAAACATACCGATTAGCGTTGAAGGGTTCATCAACGGCTCCTTGCCGGTCACTTAACGTCAAAAATTGCCGTGCCCTCGGCACGGCGAGGGTTATTACCGGCTCCGCTTAGGCGGAGTCGTGTAGTTTCGCACGCAGACGGCTAACCGCCTGACTGTGCAGCTGCGATACGCGCGATTCGGTCACGCCGAGCACCGCACCGACCTCTTTTAAATTCAGCTCTTCTTGGTAGTAGAGCGCCATTAAGAGCTTTTCCCGCTCGGGCAACATGTCGATAGCCGCTACGAGACGTTCGCGCTGCTGGCTATCAAGCAGCTGCTCAAACGGCTGACTCTGCGCCCCTTGCCCGGCGGCGGGCTCGCCACTCTCTTCCACCAGCGCCTCAAACGGCAGCAGCTGGCCGCTATTGGTGTCGTGAAGGAGCTGCTGATACTCGCCTAGCGGTATCTCCATCTCAGCGGCGATCTCGTGCTCTTCCGGCGCGCGCCCAAGGCGCTGTTCCAACTCGCGCACGGCTCCATCCACCGCCCGCGCGGAGCGACGCACGCTGCGCGGCAACCAGTCACGGGTACGCAACTCATCGACCATCGCCCCGCGGATACGCTGGCTGGCGAAAGTGGCAAAGGTAGCCCCTTGGCTGGCGTCAAAACGGCTTAGTGCTTCTAAAAGCCCGACCGTGCCCGCTTGAATCAAGTCATCAAGTTCTATACTTGCCGGCAGCCGCACCTGCAACGATAACGCCTGGCGTCGCACCAATGGCATGTATTGGGTCAATTGATCTTGCTGTTCAAATCTACCCTGTGCTGTGTACATCGTTTGCCTCGCGGCTGACTACCTTCACTGGTAATTGACGATAACTTGCATGCCCCGCACCCGCACCGGCGGCTTCCCTGCCGGCAAGGTAAAACGAAAATGCAGCGGTACCGAGGCGGGTTCACCAGCAAAAGCCCGAGTGCTCCCGCGCATTCCCGTTAACGCTGTACAGCGCTCAGATTGACACAGCCAAGCGTTGACCGTCTGCCCTGGCGGGTGTTGGAAACGCCACTGAATGCGATTTATCGCCCCGCCCTGAACAGGAGCATCCGGAGGAGGCGCTGCGTGTTGCGAGGCGCTTTGGCGGTCGCTCATCGCTACCATCATACCCGGCACCTGCGCCACCCAGCTACCTGGCGCGGCCTGGGCCGCGCCCGTTAACAGCGCAGCGAACAAGGCGAAGGCACTTGCCCAACGCTGCCTATCATTGTGTCGTTGCATGGCATTTGCCTCGCTGCGTTATTCTCATCACTTAAGCTTACGCCAAATGGCGCCTATTGGGCCAAAATTAGCAGTTCAACGCCTAAATAAGCCTGTGCGGCCGCGTGCAAATTATCCAAAAGCCCGGCACGCGGCAAGTGGGGCTCGTGCAGCGCCAGTAGCCGCCTGGGGCCACCCGCATTACGCAGCTGACGCAGCGTGCGGTAGGTATCGGCGAAGGTATCGGCATGGCTGCTCACCCAAAGCGCCCAGCGCGAATGTTCACGCGCCAAGTGGTGCAGCGCGGGGTCATCGGGCATCACCACGCGCACGTCCCAGTCATCAGGGTCACCGGCCCACTGCCGCCCCAGCGCTGACCACTGGCCTAACCGCGCCTTAACGCGATTGGCCTGTAATGTGCTTGGCGAGGGTAAGCCCACGACCAACAACACGGTTTTTGGCTTTGGCGGTGCTACCGTCTCCGGCTCTGCGGCGGCCGCCGCCGTCGGGGCTTGCTCGTCCGGCGCGCTTTCCTTGCGCGGCTCGGTTTCGGTTTCGGTTTCGGTTTCGGTTTCGGTTTCGGTTTCGGTTTCGGCCAGCATCTCGGCATTTTCGACCGAGCTGTCTACCGCTTCCTCTTCGGGCGACTGTGGGTCGTCTACCACATCACCAGTCGCATCCGACTGCTGTTGACGCTGCAGGTTGGCCCATTTACGCAGCCCTGACGCTTGATCTTGCGAGCCTGTCACACGACACCCTCCCGGTTAACGCTCCCCAGCTGGCGAATCGCATCTCGAGCCATCAGCGCATAAAGTAGTGCGTCCAACAGCGCCGTATCGCGCCGCCGCCGCCGACCGCCGAGTAAACCAAGCAAATCGCTACGTAGCGTGGCCGCCGCTTCGTCGGTGGCCACATCCAGATGGCTTGCCACCGACGCGCAGCCGCTCGCCATCAACAAACGTACTTCGGCGCTGACTTCGCCACCGTCATCCTGCTTGAGCTGCTGCCAGGCGCGGCGAGTCAACGGCGCCAGCCCCTCGCCTTGAAGCTGGGTGACCAACAGCGAAAGCGCATCGGCGCCTAAGTGCTGCGGCGTCAGCCAGTAGCGGCGCACCACGGTTTTGGCGTTTTCGGGGTCGCGAACTCCCCCGTACCAGGCGAGAAGCGCCTGGCCGTCGTCGCTCTCCACTTCGGTATAAACATCCCACAGCTCCAGCGGCTGACCGCGAAAGCGCACATCCACGCTGTGGGTTAACGTGCTTTCAGCAAATAGTGACTTCAAGTTGGTGCGCTCGCCTTGGTAAACCACTCGCTGCGAGGCGCGCACTTGGCTAACCCAGGTAAGGCGCTCGGTATCGAGCCATTCGCGCGTAGCGGCATCGGGCAGCAGCGGCAGCAAATGAACTGCGACGCCACTTTGCGCCGTGACTGCCGCCAGCCGCGGCTGCCAACCGGCCGGTTGACGGTGCTGTAACCACGCCAGCGCCAGCCACGCACCATCCGGGTCGAGGCCGATATCGGGCATCGCCCAATCGCAATTGCGTTCGTTGCGCCGCGGTGACCACTGCATCCCCAGCGTGGCGCCGGCAGGCGGGTAATCCGCGAGCAGCTGATTGATACGCTGATCTTGCACGGTCGCCGGCAGTGCGGCCAAATCCCAACTCGCTTCCAAATGAGCAAAGCCGCCGATGCGATGACGCAGGCGGCTCAAAAGCGATGACAGCCGCCTCCCTTGGCCCAGTACATCCCGCGACCAGCGTGGCAGCGCCAGAGAAGATTCGCTCGGCGTATCAACGGCATGCGGGGAGCGCGGCGTACGCGTTTTCAGCGCTTGCTCAATGAGCCCATCGGCATCGGCGACGCTCATGTCTTCCGGCACCTGCTGGCCGTGAGAGCCAAACAGCACGCGCATGCCGTGGCGCATAATAATATCCAGCACCGGCGCCAAACGGCCCGCCTCGTCCTGCTTGGTGATAATGCAGTCATCAAGCTCTGCCCCAGCGGCGCGGGCGGCCTGGCGATAGCGCAGCACCACTTCTTCTAGGGTTTCGGGTTGGCTCGCGGCATTAAGCAGCAGGGCCAAACGTACCCGCGAGCGCCCGCCTTGCAGGTGGGCAATTTGCTCAATCACGCGTTGATCGCGCTGGCTCATGCCCACGGTGTCGATAATCACCCACTGCTTGCCTTGAAGGCGGCCCAACAGCGAGTCGATAGGCTGCTCGGCGTCCAGCGCGTACATGGGGATATCCAGCAAGCGGGCGTAGATACGCAGCTGCTCATGGGCGCCGATACGAAAGCTATCCGTGGTGACCAGCGCGACCGGACGCGTGCCGTGGCGCATCACAAAGCGCGCGGCGAGCTTGGCCGTGGTGGTGGTTTTGCCCACTCCGGTGGGCCCCACCAGCGCCACGATGCCGGTTTCATCAAAAAAGGCGTTTTCCGCGTTGAGCACCGAAAGCCGTTCGGTCAACTGCTCGCGCAGCCAGGTAAGCGGTCGTTCACTATCTTCAGGCAACGCGGCAAAATCCGGCGGCATCCCCGGCAGTACTTCGTTGGCAATCTCAACGCTAAAGCCCACTTCAAACAGCAGCTGGTGCAGGCGCTGCGCCCAACCTTTGGGCGGCGCATGGGCCGCCGGCTGACCGCTGCTGGCGAGCAGTGCGCGCATATCCTGCATTTCTTTGAGCAAGCGCTCGCTCATCGCCTGCAGCGGGTCGGGTGCGGTGGGTGCGGCGGAAGACGACGACTGAGGCGCGGGCGATGCCACATTCGCGGACGGCTCGGGGGTAGCAGGCGCGGGCGCGCTACTAGCAGACGACGTCGCCGGTGGCTCTTCCGGCGTGGGCTCGAAGTGATCCACCGCCGAATCCGCCATGGCGAGAATTTCTACCCCACCCTCGGTGCGGCGATTAGCGACAATCAGTGCGTCGTCGCCTAGCGACTCGCGCACTTGGCGCATTACATCGCGGCTATTGGCGCCCACGAAACGTCTTACGCTCATGTTTCACCCTCTGCCCGTGGAATAAAAAGCGCTCGCGCCATTACTGACGCCCGCCTACCAGCGTAATCACACGCAAGGTGCGATCATCGGGAATTTCTGCCTGCGACATCACCACCAAGTGGCGTAGCCGGCGGCGCAAGAAGCGCGCCAACACGGCGCGCAGCGAGTGCTGGACGACCAGTACCGGCGGCTCTCCCGCGCCTTCATGGCGCTCAAGCGCCTGCTCGGCTTGCGTCATCAGCGTATCGGCAAGACCGGGTTCCAGCGCTCCGCTGCCGTTCATGGCCTGCAGTAGCACTTGTTCAAGCTGGGCATCCAGCCCCATCACGTTGAGTGTGTCTTGCCCGGCGAACCACTGCTGGGTAATCGCGCGACCAAGGGCCACGCGCACCAGCGCGGTAAGCTCGTTGGCATCTTGCTGCTGCGGCGCGTACTCGGCCAGGGTATCGAGAATGGTGCGCATATCGCGGATGGAGACATCCTCGTCGAGCAGATTCTGCAAAATACGCTGCAGCACCGTCAGCGAAATCGCCTTGGGGACCACTTCTTCGACCAGCGATTTCTGCTCGTCGCTGAGTTTGTCGAGAAGCTTCTGCACCTCGGCACGCCCCAGCATTTCGGGTGAATGGCGGTGCAGCAAGTGGTTAAGATGCGTGGCAATCACAGTGCTGGCGTCCACCACCGTATACCCGTACACCTGGGCGTGCTCGCGCTGATTGCTATCGATCCATATCGCGGGGAGGCCAAACGCCGGGTCTTGCGTCGGCGTGCCCTGCAACTCGCCCGAGACCTGGCCGGGGTCAATCGCCAGCCATTTGCCCGGGTGCGCCTCGGCGCGGCCGATTTCCGCGCCTTTCATGGTCAGCACATAGGCGTTAGGCGAAAGTTCCAAATTATCGCGGATATGCACCACCGGCGGCAAAAAACCGACTTCCTGGGCAAACTTTTTGCGTACGCTTTTAATCCGCCCCAAAAGCTCGCCTTTTTGGCGCGAATCGACCAGCGGAATCAACCGGTGGCCCACTTCCAGGCCCAGCGTATCGACTAACTGCACGTCTTCCCAGCTGGCTTCGGGTGCCTCTTGGGAGGGCGGTGGCGCTTCCGCGGAGATTTCCTCTTTCACCAACTGCTGGTTCTTTTGCCGAATCAAAAACCACGCTAACCCACCGAGCAGCGCGGTGAAAATCAAAAACACTAGGTTGGGCATGCCGGGAACCATCCCCAGAAGCCCCATCACCGCAGCGGAGAGAATCAACACCTGCGGGTTAACAAACAGCTGACTCAACATTTGCTGGCCAACGTCTTGGTCGGTCGTCACGCGCGAGACGGTAACGCCCGCCGCGGTGGAGATGACCAGCGCCGGAATCTGCGCGACCAAACCATCACCAATGGTTAGCAGCGTGTAAGTCTCCCCCGCATCGGCAAAGCTCATATCGTGCTGCATCATACCGATCAGCAGTCCGCCGATGATGTTAACCACCATAATCACCAAGCCCGCCATGGCATCGCCACGCACGAACTTGCTCGCACCATCCATGGAGCCGTAAAAATCGGCTTCCTGGGACACTTCGGCACGGCGTTTTTTGGCATCCTCTTCACCGATCAGCCCAGCGTTCAAATCGGCATCAATCGCCATCTGCTTACCCGGCATGGCATCAAGCATAAAACGCGCGCCGACTTCGGCGATACGACCCGCACCTTTGGTGATAACCATAAAGTTGATCACCACCAGGATCAGGAACACCACCAGGCCCACGGCAAAGTTACCGCCAACAAGGAAGGTACCAAACGCCTCGATGACTTTACCCGCGGCGTCGCCCCCTTCATGGCCGTTCATCAGCACCACACGGGTGGAGGCTACGTTCAACGAAAGGCGCAATAACGTGGTAAACAGCAGTACGGCTGGGAACGCGGCAAAATCGAGCGGTTTTTGTGTGAACATGCTGACCAGCAGCACCATGATCGCCAGCGCAATGTTGAAAGTGAAGAGCAAATCCAGCACAAACGGCGGCAGCGGCAGGATCATCATGCCAAGAATCATGAGGATCAAGATCGGCCCGGCGAGCATCTTCATGCGCACGTCGCTAAGACGATCACGCTGGTTCAGCAGTTGACTCAGCCCTTTCATGACGGTGTCTCGTTGTCGCGACCTGTGCGGCTATCCAGTTCCGGCGGCACCGGTAGGTTGTCGGGGGTGGGGGGCACCTCGCCTCCTTGATCGGTTACATGCTTTAAGCGATACGCCCAAGCCATGACTTCTGCCACAGCGCTATACAGCTGGGCGGGTATTTCTGCGTCTAAATCGACATGGTGATAAAGCGCTCGTGCCAGCGGCGGCGCTTCTAGACGCGGCACGCCAGCGTCTTCGCCCACTTCGCGAATTTTAGCGGCGACGGCATCCGCCCCTTTCGCGACCAGGCGTGGCGCACCCATTGAGCCTTCTTGGTAAACCAGCGCGACGGCATAATGACTCGGGTTGGTAATGATAACATCGGCGTCGGGCACTTGGCTCATCATCCGGCCCCGCGCCATGGCTTGCTGCTGCTGGCGAATGCGCGCTTTAACCTGAGGATCGCCTTCCGACTCTTTGTGCTCGCGTTTGACTTCTTCTTTGGTCATGCGCAATTTTTTCGCATGGCTATAGAGCTGAAACGGCACATCGATCAAAATCACCACGATCAGCGTCAAGACCATCAGCCCCGCCGCCTGGGCCGCCATGTTCAAGGCATTCGCCAGCGCCTGCTGTACCGGCTGGTCCATCAGCGCCAAAAACTTGCCAATATTAAAATATAAAAACGCCGCGCCTACACCGCCGACCAGCACCGTCTTGGCGAGCGCTTTCGCCAACTCAATCAGCGCCTGTAGGGCAAAAATACGCTGCAACCCCTTCACCGGATTGAGCTTGGAAATTTTAGGCTGCAGCGACTTAGCAGAGATAAGCCAGCCACCCAAAAGTGCCGGTGCGACCAGGGCAATGACCGTAAGCAATAGAAATAGCGGCAGAATCGCGTACAACGTGCGTTCGCCTAAATCCAACGCCGAGACTAACATGGGCATGGTTTCCAGTGCCTCGCGGCGCTCAAACAGAAACGCTTGCTCCATGACCATGCCCAGCTGGTCATAAAGCATCATTCCCATGCTCCAAAGACCAATAACACCGCCGAGCAACATTAAAAAAGTGGTGAGCTCGCGCGAGCGCGGCACCTGACCTTCTTCGCGCGCCTTTTCCTCGCGTCGGGGCGTGGCCTCTTCGGTCTTTTCCTCGTCGCTATCATTATCTGCCATGGCGGGTCATCTATCATTGAGGGCAGCGCATACGGGCTCAGCCGCCCCGAAAGGCGGCTGAGCCCGTGACCACGTTGCAGGTACGCAAAGGAAACACAGAAAATGCCTGGCGCTAGAACCCAAGCTCGTCTAGTAAGTCATCCACTTGGTCTTGGCCGGAGACGGTGTCGGGCGCCTCGTCATTGACTTGCGGGCCGTTGAGGAGTTCCTCATTGCGCCGGGCGTTATCATGCTTCCACTGATCTTCGGCCTTACGCTGCATGGTTTCCCGCGCTCGCGCTTCCGGCACGTTATCGATCAGCACCTGCACCAACTGATGTTCGATCTCGCGGATCACGTCCATCATCTTCTTGATCACTTGGCCGGTCAGGTCTTGGAAATCCTGGGCCATCATGATTTCTAGAAGCTCTTTACTGGTCGCAGCAGTCATGTCCGGCACGTCGCTTAAATAGCTGCGCGTATCTTTCACCAACGCTTTGGCTTCATCAAGCTCTTTCGGCGCTTCGAACCACTCGGTCCAGCGCTTATCCAGCGCTTCGGCACGCTCTGTGAGCTGATCTTGCATGGGCTGGGCCCGGTCAATGGCATTGAGTGCGCGCTCGGCTGCCTGTTCGGTCATCGCCGCAACGTAGTGCAAGCGATCACGCGCATCGGGAATCGCCTCGGCTGCCTTCTCGATCTCTTTATCCAGGCCTAGCTCACGCATGTTCTCACGCAACATGCGCGTCAGTTTGCCAATGCGGTGAATCAGCTCTTCGGAGGCCTCCTCAGACAGCTGGTCTGAGCCGTCCTGCTCATTCTGACTCATGGTGTTTTCTCCTCACATTATTCAGGCGCTTTAGCGCCCTTCCGCTCACTTGCCCATTTTCTCGAAGATTTTGTTGAGCTTTTCTTCGAGGGTCGCGGCGGTGAAGGGTTTCACCACGTAGCCATTGGCGCCGGCCTGCGCAGCGGCAATGATATTCTCTTTTTTGGCTTCAGCGGTCACCATCAGCACCGGTAACTCTTTCAGCGCATCATCCTGGCGGATCTCTTTGAGCATTTCGAGCCCGTCAAGGTTCGGCATGTTCCAGTCAGAGACCACAAACTCAAAGCTGCCGGCACGCAGTTTATTGAGCGCGTCTTGCCCGTCTTCGGCTTCTTCCACGTTGGTAAAGCCAAGCTCTTTGAGTAGGCTGCGCACAATGCGGCGCATGGTAGGAAAGTCATCCACTACCAAAAAGCTCATGTTCTTATCTGCCATGGGTCATCCTCTATCAGTATCAGCTTTTAAAATTCTTCCCAATCGCCATGCTCATGCGATGACGATGGTGTGAGCGTATTGCGCGGAAGCAGCAAAAATCTCGTCTATAATATCAGTTACACGGCGTACTGACTCATTACGAACGCCGTCATTAAACGCGCTGAGCGCGGCCGGATGCAGCCACCAGCGACATCAAGCGACCGGGTATGTCGTCCAAGGAGGCCACTTCGGTAGCCCCACCGAGCGCAATCGCTTCGCGCGGCATACCAAAGACGACACAGGTCTCTTCGTTTTGCGCAATCGTCTCAGCGCCGGCTTGGCGCATTTCCAAAAGCCCCGCAGCGCCGTCTTTGCCCATGCCGGTCAAAATAACGCCGACGGCGTTTTTCCCGGCTTGCTTCGAAGCTGAGTGAAACAGCACGTCAACCGAGGGCCGATGACGATTGACTGGCGGGCCGTCGTTAAGACGCGCAACATAGTTGGCCCCACTGCGCGCGAGTTCCAGGTGTTGATCCCCGGGGGCAATATAGGCATGGCCCGGCAGGACGCGCTCGCCGTCGCTCGCTTCTTTGACGGTAATGCGGCACAGACGATCAAGCCGCTCGGCAAACGAGCGGGTAAAGCCGCCCGGCATGTGCTGGGTAATCAAAATCGCCGGCGCATTGGCTGGCAGCGGCTCTAATACCGCACGAATGGCTTCGGTACCGCCGGTGGAAGCACCAATGATAATCAGCTTCTCGCTCGAGACTAGCGGAGCCTTTATCTCTTGCTTCGGTGGGGTGTTCTTGTGTCGCGCCTGGCGGGGGCGCGAACGGGCGGCAGCGCGCAGTTTTTCCGCAATCTCGTTGGCATACTCCATCATGCCCGTGCGAATCCCCAAGCTCGGCTTGGCGACAAAATCCACTGCACCTAATTCCAGTGCGCGTAGGGTTATCTCAGAGCCTGCCTGGGTCAGCGAAGAGACCATCAGCACCGGCATGGGGCGCAAACGCATCAAACGCTCGAGGAAATCCAAGCCATCCATGCGCGGCATTTCCACATCAAGTGTGAGCACATCCGGATTATGCTGCTTAATGAGATCCCGCGCTACGATAGGGTCGGGGGCCACCGCCACCACTTCCATATCCGGCTGGGTGTTGATGATTTCGGTCAGTAAGTCGCGAATGAGTGCTGAATCGTCGACGCATAGGACTTTAATTTTAGATGCGCTCAATGCACGCCTCCTTTCGTGTTAATACGAGAGTTGAGCTGGCCACCACCATCGGTTGACACGCCCCTACGCTGTTAGCGAGATATAAACCAACTGAACGCCCGTTATTTTGGCGCCAATGTATACACCGTTTGCCCACGTAGTTTGAATTCGCTGCTGATGTAAGAAAAGTTCTCCGAGTGCCCGGCAAACAAGATACCGTCGGGTTTTAGCATCGGCGCAAATCGCTTGAGGATTTTTGCCTGTGTGTCTTTATCGAAATAAATCATGATATTGCGACAAAAAATCACATCGAACGGTCCTTTAATCGGCCACTGCGGTGCTAACAAATTCAGCGGCAAAAACTCAACGAGCTCCGAGACTTCCGGGCGTATTCGCGCCAACCCCAGGCGACGACCTGCCCCCTTTTGGAAAAAGCGCTTAACACGCACTTCGTCAAGCTTGTTAACTTGCTCAAGCGGGTAGACGCCCGCCCGCGCTTTTTGCAGCGCTTCAGTATCGATATCAGTCGCCACCACTTTGGATTGGCTAGCCTTGGGGCCTAGCGTCTCCAAGAGCGTCATAGCGATTGAGTAGGGTTCTTCACCGGTTGACGCTGCCGAGCACCAAACATTCACCGGGCCGGTTTTATGCTTAATGTGCTCCGCTAACAGCGGGAAGTGATGCGCCTCACGGAAAAATGCGGTGAGGTTGGTGGTCAACGCGTTGGTGAACGCCTCCCACTCTTTCGCATCCGGCTGGCGCTCAAGACGCGAAAGGTAGTCGCTAAAGCGCGTAAGGCCATGGTGACGCAGCCGCTTGGCTAAGCGGCTATAGACCATCTCACGCTTATGCTCTGCCAATACGATACCCGCGCGCAGGTATATCTGCTCGCGGATACGCGTAAAGTCAGCGTCTGTCAGCACCAGATCGCGTTCGATTTGGCTACTCGACGCCCACTGGCTGGCGTCCGTTCCTTCACGTTGCTGTGTCAAAACTCCTCCCACTCATCCACAGCGGCCGGCTGTCGTTTATTCGACAATGTCGGCCGAGTTTCGCGGCGCTCATCGCCATCGCTTTGGCGTCCTGGCAAACTACCTGACGGATTCGAACTCACATTAACAGAATGCTGCAACGCAGCTGAGTGCAACGAACCGCCTGATTTTAAACGAAAGGCTTCCACCGATAGCGCCAGCAACGATGCTTGCTGCTCTAGCGCCGCCGCCGCCCGCGCCGTTTCCTGCACGCGCACCGCATTTTGCTGCGTGCTCTGATCCATATCGGCCACGGCTTGGTTAACTTCCACAATACCGCTGCTCTGCTCTTCAGAGGCGGAGGAAATTTCGTGCATAATTTGCGTCACACTTTGGGTCGCTTGAATCACCTCGGCAATCGCCCCTTCGGCTTTTTTCACCAGTCCCGCTCCAGCGTTGATATCGCGGTTAGAGCCGTCTATGAGCTGGCGAATTTCACCAGAGGCATCGGCACTGCGCCCAGCGAGCTTTCGCACTTCGTCGGCGACCACAGCAAAGCCGCGCCCGTGCTCGCCCGCACGCGCCGCCTCAACCGATGCATTGAGGGCTAAGATATTGGTCTGGAAGGCGATAGAATCGATCACGTCGATGATATCGGTCATCTTTTTGGCGCTATGGGTAATGCGCTCCATGTTCGCGACAAGCTCCCCCATCAGGTCACTCGTTTGGGTCACTTGAGCGTTGTTATTTTCGGCTAAACGACGCGCCTCCTGTGCGTTTTCGCTATTCTGGCGCACCGTAGTGGTCATCTCTTCCATGCTTGATGCCGTTTGCTGCAACGCCGCCGCTTGCTGCTCGGTGCGGGCTGACAGCTCTTCATTGCCGCTGGCAATGTCCCGCGCCGAAGGTGTAACGACATCGATACCGCTTTTCACATCGCCAATAATACTGCTGAGGCTTTTGCGCATGATATTCAGCGCATCCATCAAATAGCCCACTTCGTCGCGGCGCTGTACCGGCTCCTTCACCGCCAGGTTGCCACTCGCAATCTGCAGGGTAAAACGTGCGGCATTGTTCAGCGGTCGGGTAATCGCGCGCAGGGTTAGCACACCGATCAGCACCAGTAGCAGCAGGCCCACTACCAGCACCACGGCCTGTGCGGAAAGCATCAAGGTTTGCCCTTCTTCTGCGTCAGCCGCCATGGCTTCTGCGGCGCGCTGTTTTTGCTCAATCAGCTGGTTTACCTGCGTCGAAATCGCTTGGCCGTCACGGTTCATCACGCGAATCACCTCATCAAGCCCGGTGAAAGCGTCATAGGTATCTTCTGACTGCAGCACACTGGCCGCACGGTTCATTCCTTGCGCTAAAAACGTCTGCAGCTGCTGATCAAATTCACGTGAGAGCTCATTGCTATTCACCTCACGGCTGTAATACGCCTCCCATGCAGACGCCACCTCAGCCGCTTGCGCTTCTATCGACTCCCCTATATCAAAGCGCTGCTCGATGAGCGCCATCCGCTCCGGTTCGATCATCGCTTGTCGCGCCTGAGCGATGGTTTGGTCGATCTGCTGCAAGCGAATCACATCGAGTAGGCCGTCGTTGTTAACCCGCTCTAAGCGTTCACCTGCTACCTGTAAACCGTATAGCCCTAGCCCGCTGCAAACGAGCAATAAAAGGCCTGCAACCACGATCATGGCGGTTAACTTGGCACGAATCGTGTCAAGGCGCACCCGCGATAAGCGCGCGATGATACCACGCTTTCGAATGCGTCCTTTGTCCAAATACACGCGTGAATTTCGGCCGTCGCGCATCTCGGCATATACGCGCTCAGCGTGGTCGATGGCGTCGCGGCTCGCCTTAACCCGGACAGAGGCGTAACCGATAATGTCGTCGCCTTCCATAATGGGTGACACACTGGCCTCCACCCAGTAGTGGTCGCCATTTTTGCAGCGGTTTTTTACCAAGCCCCGCCAAGTGCCCCCCTTTTTAATGGTACGCCAGATGTCTTCAAACGCTGCCGGCGGCATATCAGGGTGGCGAATGATGTTATGTGGCGCGCCAATCAACTCATCTTGCGTAAAGCCACTGATCTCAATAAACGTCGGATTAGCGTAAGTAAGACAGCCTTTCAAATCCGTTCTTGTAACTAGAGAATCTTCATCGTTAATCTCAACTTCGCGTTGAGTCACCGGTTGGTTATTTCGCATGGTTATGCCTTACGTTTTGTTTTGTCGTCAGGGGATCGGCGCGCTTTACGTTAGCTTGAGATGGTGCTCTGTTTGAATCGTAAAACGTTCAACAGCGTCACGTAGGCGCGCTGCTTCTTTTTCCAGTTCATTGGCGCTATGCGCGGCTTGCTGCACCAGTTCAGCGTTTTGTTGTACTACCTGATCCATCTGCGTTACCGCCTGGTTGACCTGAACAATACCGTTACTTTGCTCTTCAGACGCGGCGGCAATTTCATCCATGATATCGCTGACACGCTCCACCGCTTCCACTAACGTATGCATGGTCTTCCCTGCCTGGTTGACCCGCTCAGTGCCTGCATCCACTTTACTTAGCGATTGATTGATTAGGTGGCGAATCTCTTTGGCGGCATCTGCACTGCGGCCAGCCAGGCTTCGCACTTCTTGGGCCACGACGGCAAATCCCTTGCCATGCTCGCCCGCCCGCGCCGCCTCAACCGAGGCATTAAGCGCTAATATATTGGTTTGAAACGCAATATTATCGATCACGGTAATAATATCGCCGACCTGGTGGGAGCTTTGGCTAATCTCTTCCATCGTCGTGACGATCTCGCCGACTTCTTCACCGCTGCGCCTTGCCGTGAATGTCGCGTCCCCCGCAAGCTGGCTGGCTTGGCGAGCATTGTCAGCATTATGGGACACCGTGGAGGAGAGTTGCTCCATGCTTGATGCCGTCTCTTCTAACGACGATGCCTGCTGCTCGGTACGCGCCGACAAATCGTTATTACCACTCGCGATATGTTGCGAGCGGTCGTAGATAGAGGCTCCGCTCTCGCGCACCTCGCCCACCGTGTGCGAGAGAGAGGCTTGCATGTCTGCCAAGGCGAGATAAAGGCGGCCTATCTCGTTATTCCCCGGCACATGTACCGACTGGCTTAAATCGCCCTGCGCCATCCGCTCGAAGTAACCCACTAGGTTATCCAACGGCCGCAACACATTAGCCGCCACTCCCCACATCACAACGATCACCGTTACCACGGTGAGCAACACAAGCGCGAGTAGTGCCCAGCGCAACCACTGAGCAATGTCGGCAAACGCAGCTTGTTGCGCCGCCGCGTCACCCCCGTTAGCCACAATGTGCGCGCCCTGTTGCAGCGCATAAAAGCCCGCACCGCAAGCCAGCAGCACCAGTACGGAAAACGTCAATAGGACGAGGATCCAGCTGAGCCGAACCGTCAGGTTTTGCATTAGTTGTCGTATTAGCTGTGTCACGCACAACGCTCCCTGCGTAACCAACCCTGTTAACGGTTGCTGGTGCTATCCACCAGCGCCATTTCTTCGCTGGTCAGTAGCTTATCGATATCGACCAGCACCAGCATGCGATCCTCTAGACTGCCTAGGCCACTGAGGAAGTCTGAAGAGAGCGTCACGCCAAACTCGGGGGCCGGCTTGATTTGATCCGGCGTAAGTGTCATCACGTCAGAGACGCCGTCGACCACGATGCCAACAATACGATCCGCCACGTTGACCACGATCACGACCGTTTGACCACCGTACTCAACGCTATCCAAATGGAACTTAATGCGCAGATCCACAATCGGTACGATCACACCGCGCAGGTTGGTGACCCCTTTGATGAAGTCGGGGGCATTGGCAATACGCGTTACGTTTTCGTAACCACGAATCTCCTGCACTTTGAGAATATCAATCGCGTACTCTTCATCCCCTAGTGAGAAGACCAAAAATTCACGGTTGTCTGCTTCTGCGGCGGCAAGCACCGCATCGTTGTTAGCCTGGCTCATGACGGCTCTGCCTCCTTAAAGTACATCGGGTTTTGCTGACTTACCGGTTTGCCAGACTCTTTTTTCGCCCGGCTTAAGCGGTGTAGCCCTGTAATATCCAGAATCAGCGACACGCTACCATCACCGAGGATGGTCGCCGCTGAGATGCCTGGCACTTTGCGATAATTATCTTCTAGGTTTTTCACCACCACTTGCTGCTGGCCGATCAATTCGTCAACGAGCATGGCGTAGCGGCGCCCTTCACCTTGCACGATGACGGCAATACTTTTGGTCGGATCGGTGATGGCGTTTTCAACGTCGAGCACTTCGTGAATAGCAATGACCGGCAGGTACTCATCGCGTACTTTAAGTACCACATCGTCACCGGCCATGGCGTACATATCGCCTTTGGCCGGCTGCAGTGACTCAAGCACGGCAGAAAGCGGCAATATAAACGTCTCTGCGCCAACTTTGATCGACATGCCGTCCAAAATCGCCAACGTCAACGGCAAGACAATGCGCGTATTGGTGCCTTCGCCTTTTTTCGACTGAATCTCGACGCGGCCCCCCATGCCTTGGATGTTTCGCTTCACCACATCCATGCCCACACCACGCCCGGACACATCGGTCACTTCTTTGGCAGTGGAGAAACCGGGGGCAAAAATCAGCTGCCAAACATCCTCATCACTCATGGTGTCGGACACGTTCAGGTCATTTTCCCGCGCTTTGGCTAACAGGCGCTCGCGATCCATGCCTGCGCCATCGTCTTTCACTTCAATCAGAATATTGCCGCCCTGATGGCGAGCGGAGAGCGTCAACTTACCGGTTCTCGGTTTGCCCACGGCCTCGCGCTCATCGGGCATTTCAATGCCGTGGTCGAGGCTATTGCGCACCAAGTGCGTTAAGGGGTCGGTAATGCGCTCCACGAGGCTCTTATCGAGTTCAGTAGACTTACCTTCGGTGACCAGCTCAATGTCTTTGCCCAGCTTTCCCGCTGTGTCACGTACCACGCGGGGGAAACGGCTGAAAACAAACTCCATTGGAATCATGCGAATCGACATCACCGACTCTTGCAGATCCCGCGCGTTACGTTGCAAGAGGCTCATGCCGTTTTGCAGTGAGCTATTAGGGTCTTCAAGGTCACTCACCGTCTGATCGAGCATCGATTGGGTGATGATCAGCTCGCCCACCAAGTTGATGATCTGATCCACCTTGTCGACGGAAACACGAATCGAAGAGGACTCGGCGGCAGCTTTTTTAGTCTTCGGCTTTTCGGCTTTCTTCTCGGGCTTTTTCTCGGCTTTTGCTGCCGGCTCCGCCGCTTTTTCTGGGGCTTTCTCTTGCGGCTGTGCCTTTTCTGGCGCTTTCGCGGGGGCGTTGGGCGCTGGCACTTCGCCTTCAATAGCGGTGACTTCCACTTGCTCCGGCTCGATAATAAAGCACATCACGGCTTCGATATCGTCCGCACTGATGTTGCCCTGAAGAATCACTTCGTAGTGTGCTTCATCTCCCGAGTGGGACTGTACATCGCCTAGCTGCTCAAGCTCCTCAACCAACAGAGTACGGTCTTTTTCATCTACGTTGATCAGTGTGACTTTAAGCATGTCGCCAGACGCCGCTGACGGAGCATCTGTGCCACTCGCCTCTTCCACCGGCACCTCTTTGGCAGATGCTGTTTTGGTGTCACTCGATGAGGAAGATGAGGTGGCATTGGCAATCGGTGCACCTTCTGCCGCTTCCAGCCCTTTACCAATTTCTTCTATCGCAATCTGCTGAAGCGTTTGGCAAATACGCTCAAATACCTCCTGATCGGGCTCCTCCTCGCTACGGTAGGCATTAAGTTGGTCGTGCATGATGTCTTTTGCCTCTAAAAACGTATCAACGAGGTCGGCCCGCAGCGCAAGTTCGCCTTTACGCGCGTGGTCGAGCAGGTTCTCAAAAATGTGCGTTGTTTTTTGCAACGCCGTAAAGCCGAACGTGCCCGCGCCCCCTTTGATAGAGTGGGCGGCGCGGAAAATGGCGTTTAGCTGTTCGCTGTCCGGATCTTCGACATCCAGCTCCAGCAAGTGCTGCTCCATATCCGCAAGCAACTCTTCGGCTTCTTCAAAAAAGGTGTCAAAAAAATCCGTGATATCCATGCACCATCCCACCTTGTACGTCGTATTTTTATGTCAACGGCCAGCTACTCAGCGGTCTCTGGCGGCTGTGAAAAGTTGTCATTTAGAGCGTCCACTTCTATACCTGCGTCCACGTCTAAACCGGGAACCGGCAGGGGAATCGGCGACGGCATGTCCGACATCACGCTTGGGTTGCGGATGGCGTCGGCAATCTCCGGCAGCAGTACCACGAGTTCAATGCGGCGGTTGACCGGGTCATCCGATTCAGTGTCCGGTAGAGTAACCCGGTCAGCAAAGCCTGAAACCCGCAGCAGTTGACCCGGATCAAGTCCGCCGGCAATAAGCTCACGTCGCGAGGCGTTAGCTCTGTCACTGGACAGCTCCCAGTTACTGTAGCCGCGATACCCACCGCTATAAGGAATACTGTCGGTGTGGCCACTAATGCTCAGTTCATTGGGCAACTCGTTTATCAGTGGCGCCATCGTGCGCAATAGGTCACGCATATAGGGCGCAACCTGGTCACTACCTAGTTCGAACATAGGGCGCTGTTCGGTATCGAGTAGCTGAATGCGCAGCCCTTCCCGGGTGAGATCAAAGCGCATCTGGTTGCGCATCTGGTTAAGCTCAGGGTCTAGGGCGATGGCTTGCTCGATGCGCTCTTGCACGTCGCGGAAAAAGCGCCGGTCCTGCATACTGGGGCGGGTATGCTGAAGGGTGTCGATACGGGCGCGCTCGCCATCAATATGGGCAGGATCTGGCCCACCACCGGGAATCGCACTGGTACTGCCAGAGCGATCTCCGCCCGTGATAGCAGTGGTCAGCGGCATACTGAAGTACTCAGAGACCCCCTTACGCTGCTCTTCACTGGCGGTGGATAAGATCCACATCACCAAAAAAAGCGCCATGAGCGCGGTCATGAAGTCTGCCAGCGCAATTTTCCATGATCCTCCGTGGTGAGCGTGTACCACTTTTTTGCGCCGAATAACAATCGGGCGCCTATCTCCGCCTTGACTCATGCACTGCCTGCCTTTTTGGCGTCGCGCACGTAATCTTCCAGTTCCGTGAAGCTTGGGCGCTCGGCGGTAAACAAGGCTTTACGGCCAAACTCAACGGCAATCTGGGGGGCGTAACCATGCAGGCTCGCCAGCAGCGTCACGCGGATGCACTGCAGCATTTTTTCCGCTTCCTTGGCTTGGCGTTCCAAATGGCTCGCGACGGGGTTCACAAAGCCATAGCCGAGCAGAATACCCAGGAAAGTCCCCACCAACGCGTGGGCAATCATTACGCCCATTTGCTCGGGGCTGGCATCGGCATACGTCAGAGCTTTCACCACCCCCATCACCGCCGCGACAATGCCAAACGCGGGCATGGCATCACCCACTTTAGCGATAGCGTCAATGGGAATGTGCGACTCCTGCTCAAACGCCTCAATCTCATGCAGCATAAGCTCGTCAATCTCCATTGGCTCCATGCCGCCGCTTACCATCAAGCGCAGATAATCGGTGATAAAATTCATGATATGGGGGTCGGCCAGCAGCGTCGGATGCTCTTGGAATAGCGGGCTCTCTTGTGGGTTATCAATATCCCGCTCGATCCCGAGCATCCCTTCGCGTCGAATTTTAGACAGCAGCTTGAACTGCAGCGCCATGAGCTCCATATACATGGCTTTATTATATTTTTTCGTGCGCCTTAGTTTGGGGAAGATTTTATACGTGGCCTTTAGCGCTTTACCGTTGTTGGCCGCAATGAACGCCCCGACACCAGCGCCACCAATCATCAAAAGCTCAGTTGGCTGGAACAGCGGCCCCAGGCTCCCGCCCGCTAAAACGTAGCCGCCAAATACGGAAAGTAGAACTACTAAATACCCTAGAGGAATAAGCACAGGCAGTTTCCTTGCTATTCTTTTGTCGCCAGAAAAGCCTTTCGGCAGCGAATAAACGCACAACGCTTTAATACCGGCGCTGATGAAAAAGTACCATTATGAATGCGTTGCATCTATATACTCGGCACTTTTTTGTCCAACTTGAATAGCAGTGCAAACGTTAGGTGGCTATTTCGACGTTTTTTTAGCGGAAGCTTTGCGGGTTTTCCCCGCTCGCGAAGGTGGCTGACAAATACCACACACGTAATCTTGTGTGGGGCTATGCGCATGCGCGACAAAGCGCCCCCCACAACGGGTACAACTATTCAGCTGTAAAAGGTCGCTCTCGAAAAAGCGCACGAGCGTCCAAGCGCGCGTCAGCCCCAAGGCGGGCTCGACACCCTCTAAGGAGATTTGCTCGTCATATAAGCGATAGGCTTTCACAAACGCATCAATGCGTTCGCAATCCCCATCTTGCATCAAGCTGATATAGGTATTGTAAAAAAGCGACGAGTGGATATTCGGAAGCCAAGTTATAAACCAGTCGGC
Source organism: Vreelandella salicampi (assembly GCF_013415105.1). Lineage (GTDB taxonomy): Bacteria > Pseudomonadota > Gammaproteobacteria > Pseudomonadales > Halomonadaceae > Vreelandella > Vreelandella salicampi. Next base: position 31,435 of record NZ_JACCDF010000012.1, on the reverse strand, counting down.
CGAGAAGGGCAGCATGCCTTTCGGCGGCGACATACCACGCACCTCTTTATAGAGCTTAATTAAGCGCGTACGGCTTAATTCTGTTTCCGTCTCCAGCACCTGTAGCCGTGCACCTAGCTCAATTAGTTCAATGGCCAGCTGCACCTGGTGCATTTCATCCACCAAGCTTTTTTGACTCACTGACTCTCCTCACCTGAGTCGGGTGTCTTTGAGGAAGATGTCTTCGGACGCTTAGGCAGAGACTCGGGTGTTTCACCAGCTAGCAGCAGCGAAGTGTGCAACCCAGCCAACCCCTGATCGCGCGGATTTTGTGTCACTTGGTGAAGCTGCTCGGCGCTAACGGACGTCAGACGGCACAGAAGCTGGTTAGTACGCGCTAACTGAGTGAGCTGCCGTGCATTAAGCGCCATGAGAAGATCCGCCATCTCGGCGTCAATTTTGAGACGGAACATCCCTGTCTCGCGGTCTTCTCCCAGCAAGCGCTGGGCAAGAAGCAAGTAGGTTAAGTTGATTTCTTGGATTTCGTCGAGAAAGCTGGTTTGACTCATGCTGCCCTATGAAAACGACACGGTAGATCCATGGTTCACCCTTTCTGCATGCACCCTTTATAGGGAACCTCTATCTACTTCATGGTTGCATACAATGGCGATATTGGCTACTCAGACGCGTCGCGAGGGCTAACTCCTTCGGCAGAAAGTTCAAACACCCACACCAAAAGTTCCGCCACGACTTGGTAAAGGCTGCCGGGAATTTCTTCATCTATATCAAGCTGCATCAAAAGCGCCACCAGCTCCGGTGCATCGTGCACATAGATTCCCTGGCGCTGAGCTTCCGCCATGATACGCTCCGCTAGCTCACCATAACCTTTGGCGACCACACGCGGGGCACCGTCATCGCTTTGATACGCGAGTGCTACTGCCTCGCGCCGTCGCTCACCCGGAGAGTTCATCAGCGCCCTCTTGTGTTATATGGCGCGCGCGCACTTGCACTTTACGTAGATCCAGCGCAGATAGCCGCTTTTCAAGCGCAGGCACGCCCTCCTCTAAGCGCTGGTGAACCGTTTCGCTCTCAGTGGTGAGATCAACGCTTAACGCCCTGCGGTAGAGCGATAAGACCACCTCTAACTCACCCAAATTAGGCACCTCAAGGCGCATTTCGGAGCGCCAACCATCCGCTTCCTGGTCGCCTTTTTCTTCACCTCCTTGCTCTTCTTCACGAGTGGGGAGCGTAACCACCAGCGCCATGAAGATTCCCGCCCATACATCGCCTTCCCAGCGAATCGTGGGCATCACCAGCATCTCTAACTGCTGACGCACCATGCTTTGCAAGCTCTCATGTACGATATCTCGCGATTGCCGCGCCGTACCCATTTCTAGCATCTCACGCGCACCGGCCAGCTCTCCTCGCGCGGCGTCAGGGGTCGCATTTAGCGGTGTGCCACTCGGCACGTTGGCGCCACGCCCAGCCGCCCCCTCAGGACTGCCGGTCGCCGACAGCAACACACTACCAGGCTGAATCAAAGAGCTTCCGCCAGGGCTATTTGAGCCACCCTGCCCTAGCTGGCCGCCTTGAAGCCCCTGCAGCATCAAGCTTAAACCAGACCTTTCCGGCACCACAAAAGGAACGGAGGACGGCAACAAAAGCGGCGGCCCGTTAGGCGCAAGAGGGTTATTAATAGCTCCCCACCCCGAGCTCCCAGCGCCAGCCGCGGTGCCGCTAGCACCTCCCAGCGCTAGATTCGCCAACGAAGGCGACGGCCGAATACCGGGCTGCATTTGCGGCTCACGCAATAACTGTTGCCGTGACCCTTCGCCTTGAAACCAACGCTTCAGGTGTGATTCATAGAACAGACCGCTGTCACGGATGCTCGATTCCAGCCGCGTAGCGAGGGTTTGTGGCGAAGCGGTTTCGGCTGTCGACATCAACGGCGCTTCGGGCCGTAACACGGAAGGGGGCGCAGGGAAGCGCAGCAGAACATCGGCAATGCTGCGCGCGGCGGGGCTAAAGTGCGTCTGGGTTGAGCCTGGGCCTTGGGGAGTTAGTCCGCCACGAACGTCTTGGCGAGGAAAATCCAGTTGGGGTGGTAAACGGCGCAGATCAGTTAAACGAGGGTCAGAAGAGCGTGCATCCAAACTTGAGTCGCTACGCACAGCTCGCAGCCCCTCACCAGGGTCTACGGGGCGCACCGGCTCATTTAAGACACGCGGCGAGGCATCTCCTCGTTTGCCCAACACTTGATGCATTAAGGTATCGATTAACGGCGTGATACCGCTCACGTTGACCTCTTCGTATCCGCCTCACCAAGCGCATAAAATGCGTCGGAATCACCTTGTTGCGGTGCATATGCGCGGTGCAAACTGCGCTGGCGTTGAGAGACGCCGATCAGTTTGCCCAACTCGTCACGGCGCGCAACAAGTTGACGACGAATCTCAACGTCGTGCTCAAGAATCGCCTCTAAAAGCTCGGCTTTGCGCCTCTGCGCCCTTTCATCTAACGTCAGAGCACCGTCGAGCTGCCTCAACTTTTCCACCAGCATAACGTAGTGGGTACGCTGTTCGATAAGCGCTGTCCACTCTTCCGCTTTCGCAAGCTCATGCATCTGTGCCGCACTATCAAGCAGTGCGGCATAGGCGTCGAGCAATGATTGCTGCGCCACCGGGTCGTAGGTGGAGTTAGACGCTGACATGCACATGCCTCATGCGCTTTGCTGTTGGCCAATTTCTCGCCATGCCGAGGCGATATCTTCAAGCAGTTGCTCTGCTTGGTTTAGGCTTTCTTCATCATTGCGCAGGTTAGCCGCCAATAATAGCCGTGCGATGTATTCATAAAGCGAGCCCAAGCGCTCGGCAATTTCACCACCTTTTTCTTGGTCGAGCGCCGCGGCGAGGCCATTATTGATAATATCTAGCGCCTTTGAGATCGATTTGCCTTTCTCGCCAGCATTGCCTGCCTGCATATGAATGCGAGCTGCGCGAATGGCGGCCTGGGCGCCGTCAAACAGCATCACAATAAGCTGATGCGGGTTCGCCGACATCACTCCGCTCTCGACCCCTACCCGAGCATACGCATTGGCTCCTCGGCCGTAGGCATTGGCGCCACGTGAGTAAGTCATAAATACTAACTCCTGTCATGAAATGAACCGCTAATATTTATCATATCGGCGCCAACTACGGTGACTTTAACGCGACGCTATGTTTTTCATCTTTGCATTGTTTTTCTAACTTAGGTTTTTAACCTCGCGCCACGTCGGCATTAGGTAGAAACCGCCACTTCACCAACAGGCCGCCCCAGTCGCTCGGCCACATCACCCCGGATAACCGCCCTTAAATTCTCATTGGAAGGGGGCTCGGCTTGTTTAGCAATCTGTACTTCAGTGGCATTGCCTTTAGCGTCTAAGCGTAGCACCCAGGCCAACTGCTCACTTGAGAAGCGCACCAAAGAACCAATGGGCAGAGCCTTAAAATGCTCGATATAACGCTTCATCCAGCTCGGATCAAACTGATGTGGGTGGCGAAGCAAGTGACGATAGATCTGCTGAGCGGTGCGTGCGGGCCGGTCGGCTCGATCACGGCGCATCGCCTCTACCACGTCTACAATCGCGCTGGCTTTTGCCAACTCATGCAGCTGATTGCCGCTTAGCCCTTTCGGGTAGCCGCTTCCATCCATACGCTCGTTAATACCACCAATCACGGCCTGGGCAATGCGCGCCGATAGCCAGTGACAATTGTTTAGCCGCGACAAAATCAACTCGACATGCTCGCTCATCACACTGCGGTGCGTCCCTTCAAACTTAGGCGCCTGAAAGAGCACTTGTGGCACGAGTGCTTTACCCAAATCGTGCACCATGGCGCTCGCTGCAATGGCCTTACGTAAATCCTGGGGAATATTGCTGCCCACCAGATCCAATAAATGCACGGCGACGGAGAGGCTGTGGCGTACCAGTAATGGCTCGCGCGTCATGCAGCGGGTTGCAAACAGCAGAGCTTCACGGTCCTCTTCATGCAGCGTCAGCAACCTATCAGCGTAACGCGAAAGTTGGCGAGAATTTACGTCGCTTCCGTTTTGCAACAGCAGCATTTGAGAGTCGAGATACGCCGCCACTTTGGCCAAACGCCGCGCCATCGGCGTAGCGTAGTGTTTTAGCTCGCGTTGGCCGATATTATCGCTGTTGCTGCGTTTTTTGGGCACTTCAAACAACGGCGACGGTTGACGTCCTGACTGGTTATCTTTCTTGTAACGTGACGCCTCACGCTCAATTTCACAAACGAAATACCAAATTTGCCGCTCTTGTTCAGAACTGCAATTCGTAAAGCGAAAGCCAATCCTTAGCAGCTGATGATCAGGATCGGTTTTCCGGTGGCGTACTTCGCCCTGGACTTCAAAATACGTACCATCAGGGAATTTAAACCCCATTTTTAGCGGCTGAGCGTCCGCCTGGGAAAGAATACCGCTGGCGGTCATAGGTAGCTCGACTTGGCAGCCATCTTGGGATAAGTCGCGAAGCTCACCCTGGACAGCCAAATCATCATGCCCAAACAGCGTGACCGGCACTTCCATGCCCATCCGCAGCTCAGCACGGAAGGATTCCCGGCGCTGTAACACATCAAGAAACGCCGGATAGTCGCTACAACATAAATAGCGCCCGCCAGCATGACGAACTTCAGTAAGCTCAAGCGACGGAGTACGCACCACCTTGCCTTGCGCTTGGCCACGCAAAAAAAAGGTCGCGCCGTTTTGCAAGCGAGCTAGCAGATGATCGACCGAAGACAGGTCCATCACCAAGGTTTCCCCTGCATGCTGCTCCATCAGCACAATTGGCTCTGGCCGCGCGTCAGGCTCATTTAAGCACAGCGAAACGCCACCGCTTTCAATTAAACCTTTAAGCAGTGACTCAATCGCAACCGATCCTGCGACCCGTTCATATTCATCTTCTTGCGCTGACATCCTCGCCTCACTTCCCTATATTCCTTAACGACAAATCTGGTGGCTAATGCGAATGCCCTAATGCCGCGCTGAAGGATACCAGAACCGCCCCACCTAGCGCATAGCTAGCTTAATATTTCTCGCCTAATACCCCAGAGCCCTTCGATTGATGTTTTCAACCATCAGCGTGTAAAGCCGCTCGGTTTGACGTATGTCTACCCTGCCCCCTTTCAACGGCTTAAATCCCCAGCGGCTGCGGGAAAGTGGAGAAATGCTAGACAACGTCGATTGCCTGGCGGCTTCGCCGCTATTCGCTATACTGTACTAGCGTTACAAAATTTAAAGATCTGGAAAGAATTGCCGATAGTCGATTTGAGGTTATAAAAAAAGAAACGCCTGCTAGATAGCCTGATTAACCTAGCTACCACACGGGCATTAAAAAAGAGGAATAGATATGAGCTCACCACTAACGGATGCGACTCATACGCTATCAGCGTCGTCATTAAACGATGTCACCCCCAGGCAACGTCTGGAAAACGTCTTGGATAAGCTGCCTACCGCAGGATCGCAGCTTGCTCAAGCAGAAAGCAATAACGCCGTGACGTCGCCCGCTGCACTGACCGAACCCTTGCAACGCATCAATGAAGTCATGAGCCAACGCGGGCTGGAGTTCGATTTAAGCGAGGAGAGCTCGCGTGTTATCACACGCGTTGTTGACCGTGAATCGGGTGAAGTTATTCGCCAGATTCCCGCAGAAGAGATATTGCGTATTGCCGAACGCCTTAATGAACTGCAAGGCGGTCTGGTAGACTTAACCGCCTAACATCGCCAAACAGCGACGTTATACCTGCATGTTCATCACGTCTCTGTAGGCCGAAACCACGCGGTTACGTACCTGCATGCCCATCTGAAAGGCAACACTCGCTTTCTGCATATCGGCCATCACTTCGTTAAGCGCCAAGTCAGAATCACCAGCCTGGAACGCCACGGCTTGGCTATTAGCGGTTTGTTGCAAACGATTGATGCGCTGGATAGACGCTTGAAGTTCACTACCGAAGCTACCCTGCCCAGCCGCCGTAGACACCTGAGACCCTTGAAGGGGTTGCTGGCTGGCTTGGCTAGCTAGCTGCTGCATCTGTTGCAACGCGGATTGAATCGCCGGTGAGCTCATACACATGCCTCAAGCGCTGAAAAATGGAATAATGCGCAAAGCCTAACACCGGTGTCAGCTTCCTCATGCGAACAAATGCGTATAAAAACCTAGGCTTTTCGTTCCTTTAGGCTCGACGTGCCACCGGATAATGGCGTCCATCATAATTCCGCATGACTAGAATAGCGGACAATCGCGATTGACGGATATAGCCTATGTCTTCTTTGGTGATGTGCCTGGGTCGTAACCGGTTTTGCTTGCCTTCTTGGAGGAACGCATGAGCGAAACCGGCACAGCGACAGGCCGTCAAAACAGTACGACACAAACTTCCCAGCAAGACGGGGCACAGGCGAGTAATCAGCCTGCCCTGTCTACAACTGAGCGCGTCAAACAGCAGCTTCGTGGCAATCCCTTGGTCGTCCTTCTCATTGCAGGCGCGGCTAGTGTGGCAATTATCGCGGCGCTATTTATGTGGGCAAGTAGCCCCGAATACCGCGTGCTTTACAGCAATCTCAGTGAAGCCGATGGTGGACGCATTATTACCGAGCTTGACACTCGTGGCGTCCCTTACCAATTTAGCGACAACGGACAAGCCCTGCTAGTTCCTAGCGAAAATGTCCACACGCTGCGCTTGCAACTTGCCGAGCAAGGCCTGCCTCGCGGGGGCAACATCGGTCTGGAACTCATGGAGGATCAGGCCTTCGGCATTAGCCAGTTTGCCGAACAGGTCAACTACCAGCGCGGCCTTGAGGGTGAGTTAGCCGAGTCCATTGAATCGCTCGCTCCGGTTGAAGATGTCCGCGTGCACCTATCAATGGCTAAACCGTCGGTTTTTATTCGTGATCGTGAGTCTGCTAAAGCATCGATAGTGCTCACGCTTTTACCTGGCCGTGTATTAGGCCAGGGCCAAGTCAGTGCGATTGTGCACATGGTATCAAGCAGCGTGCCTGAGCTCGCGGCGGAAGATGTTTCAGTGGTTAACCAAGACGGGCGCTTACTCTCGGCTGACACGGGCGGCAATAACGACTTGGATGGCTCTCAACTGGAATACATCAAAGAAGTTGAGCGTTCTTATCAACAACGCATAGAAAATATTCTGACGCCTATCCTCGGCGACGATAATATTCGTGCTCAAGTGGCCGCGCAGATTGACTTCTCACGCCGCGAAGAAACTTCTGAAACCTACGGACCTAACCAGCCGCCCAACGAAGCCGCCGTTCGCAGCCGCCAGACGAGCCTCTCGCTTGATGGTGAAGACCCGCTCGCCACCGGTATTCCCGGGGCATTAAGCAATACGCCGCCAGGCGTTGCCCCCTCCCCTATCAACGCTCCCGAAGACGGTGAAGGCGAAGAAGAGGGCGAAGAAGACGCCAACAACCCCGGCGATTTGCGTAGCCTGAACCAAGATGATGTGATCAACTACGAAGTTGATAGAAACGTTGAGCATATCCAGTACCGCCGAGGGCAAATCGAACGCTTAACCGCCGCCGTCGTGGTCAACTACCGCGAAGAAATGAACGAAGAGGGTGAGTGGGAACAAGTAGCGCTGAGTGACGTGGAAGTGCAGCAAATAGAGCGCTTGGTTCGTCAAGCCATGGGCTTTTCACCCGCGCGCGACGACGCCATTGACGTGGTGAATACGCCGTTTGCCGAGGAGCGCGAAGAGGAAGACACCAGAGAATGGTGGCAACGCCCCGAGGTGCTGGAAATGGCATCAAACCTCGGCCGTTATTTGCTTGTCGCCCTTGCCGCACTGCTACTCTACTTGCTGATTTTGAGACCGCTAATCAAGCGTTACACGCAAATGCCGGTCATGGCGGCCGCGGTACCAGGCGGCGGCACGCTGCACACAAGCGTGGGTGAAGACGACGACGATGAAAGCGGGGAAAGCACCGAAGGTGGTGAAGAGGCGGATGAGACGTACCGCAAGCCCAAACGTAAGCGTAAAACGTCGCTTTACGAGCACAACCTCAATGATCTTCGTGAAATGGCCCAAGAAGACCCCCGCATGGTCTCCATGATCATTCGCAGCTGGATGAATTCGAAATGAGTAGTGCAGTCGCAGAAATGACCGGCGCGCGTAAAAGCGCCATCTTACTTCTCGCCCTCGACGAGGACAGCGCCGCGGAAGTCTTTAAGTACCTCGGCGCTAACGAGGTGCAAGAAATCAGTATGGAAATGACAAAGCTGCAGCAGGTCTCTCACGAAGACATGAAGGCAGTGCTGGAAGCTTTCCATCAAGAGACAGAAGAGTTTGTCGCGCTTAACCTCAACTCTAGCGACCATATTCGCTCGGTGCTGACCAAAGCGCTTGGCAGCGAGCGTGCGTCCAGCTTAATTGAGGATATTCTCGAAACCACCGGGGAAAACTCAGGCATTGATGCGCTCAACCTCATGGAAGCCTCAATGGTGTCGGAACTCATCCGCGATGAGCACCCGCAAATTATCGCCACCATTTTGGTCCACCTAGAGCGCCACCAGGCATCCGATATCTTGGAGCTTTTCGACGAAAAACTGCGTAACGACGTCCTCCTGCGTATCGCTACGTTTAGCGGCGTTCAGCCAGCTGCGCTTCAAGAGCTCACTGAAGTACTCAGTAATATGCTTGAAGGCCAAAACCTCAAACGCAGCAAAATGGGCGGCGTAAGAACCGCTGCCGAAATTCTCAATCTGATGAACTCTTCTCAGGAAGAGACGGCTATCGAAACCGTCCGTGCGCACAGCGAAGATTTGGCACAGAAGATCATCGACGAGATGTTCCTGTTCGAGAACCTGCTCGACCTCGACAACCGTGCGATACAAATGTTGCTACAAGAAGTCGAGACCAACTCGTTGGTGGTCGCACTCAAAGGTGCAGAAGACGCCCTAATCGACAAGTTCCTACGCAATATGTCGCAACGCGCGGCAGACCTGGTGCGTGAAGACATGGAAGCCCGCGGCCCTATCCGCGTTTCACAAGTAGAAACCGAGCAAAAAGCCATTCTTCAAGTGGTACGCCGCCTAGCCGACGCGGGCGAAATCGTCTTAGCCGGTGGAGACGACGAGTATGTCTGATTTCCAGTCCGCCGAATTCGACCGTCATGGCCATTGGCGGCGTTGGCAAATGGACGAGCTGAGTCAGCCCGCGCATCGCAAGCCCGGTGAGCAAGAATCGCCCGCTGCCGAGCACAAACGCAAAGTTGCTGCTGCAAAGAAAGCGGCAGAAGCGGCGCGCAAGCGCGAAGAGCAAGAGCGCCAAGCCCTCTATGACAAGGTGCGTCGCCAGGCCGAAGAAGAAGGATATCAAGCCGGTTTTGAACGTGGGCAAAAAGAGGGGCGTACGCAAGGACTTGAAGAAGGCCGCGAGCAAGCGAACAAAGAACTTGAGAAGCAGATAAAGCAGACTATTACCCCACTGGCAACGCTGACCCAAGAGTTTAACGAGGCACTTGGCCTACTTGACGATACCGTGGCCCATGACCTTGTTGACTTGGCCCTTGCTACCGGAAAACAGCTGGCTAGCGATGCGTTAAACACCTCGCCCGAGCATATCCTCGATACCGTGCGTCAACTTTTACATACCGAGCCCCCTTTAGTCGGCCAACAGCGCCTGTGGTTAAATCCGGACGACCACGCGATTGTGGAACAACACCTAGGCGACGAACTACGTGCTGCCAACTGGAAACTACAGCCCGACGACCAACTCGCTCGCGGCGGATGCCGTGTGACGAGCGCACAAGGTGAGCTAGACGCCACGTTTGAAAGTCGCTGGCAATCGATTCAGTCGCAAACACGCCAGCGTCATACGTTAGCGCCTAGCGATAACGAATCGCCGGATAACGCGACAGAGTAATGCCATGACGACCGCCACTACACACCACCATCAACGCTGGCAAACAGCGCTGCGTCGTACGCTAAAGCGCGTCGACCAGCTGCCGCACTATCGCATTAGTGGACGTGTCGTACGCGCTACCGGGATGGTGATCGAAGTCGTGGGGTTAAAAGTCGCGGTAGGTAGCGCTTGTCGCATTGAACTACCCGGCAGCGATGGCCGTCTAGGTCAAAGCGCGCGTTACGCCGAAGCCGAAGTCGTCGGGTTTGCCGGTGACAAGCTCTATTTAATGCCGCTGGAAGAAATATTCGGATTGATGCCTGGCGCACGCGTATCACCGTTGAGTGATGCCGGGCACAGCGCCCGCCGCTTTCCGCTGGGAGATGGTCTTCTCGGGCGTGTACTTGATGGCAATGGCAACCCGTTAGATGGTTACGAAAGCATAGATGAGGCGCCACGCGCCACACTCAGCACCCCTCCATTAAACCCGCTTTCGCGCGCGCCGATTGATGAGCAAATCGACGTGGGCATCCGCGCCATTAACGCACTATTAAGCGTCGGCCGCGGCCAGCGAATGGGTCTATTTGCTGGCTCTGGTGTGGGGAAGTCCGTGCTGCTGGGCATGATGGCTCGCTATACAAAAGCCGACGTGATCGTAGTGGGGTTGATTGGTGAGCGTGGTCGCGAAGTGCAAGACTTTATTGATAACATCCTCGGCCCTGAAGGCCGCAGCCGGGCCGTGGTAGTGGCAGCACCCGCCGATACCTCACCGCTACAGCGTTTACAGGGCGCCGCCTACGCAACGCGCTTAGCCGAAGGATTTCGTGATCAGGGGCGTAATGTCTTGCTGATTATGGATTCGCTGACGCGCTATGCCATGGCGCAACGCGAGATTGCCCTCGCGATCGGCGAACCCCCCGCCACCAAGGGGTATCCACCTTCGGTGTTTGCCAAATTGCCAAGCCTAGTAGAGCGCGCGGGCAACGCGGAACGCGGCGGCGGCTCGATTACCGCATTTTATACGGTACTCACCGAAGGAGACGACCAACAGGATCCCATCGCTGATTCAGCACGTGCTATTCTAGATGGTCATATTGTACTATCACGCGTACTAGCCGAGGCGGGGCATTACCCGGCAATCGACATAGAAGCTTCTATTAGTCGCGCCATGACAGCGATTACGGATGAACAGCAGCAACGTAATGCGCGTAACTTTAAACGTCTTTTCTCGCGCTACCAGCGCAACCGTGACTTGATCAGCGTTGGCGCGTATACGCCGGGGCATGACCCGCAACTCGATGAAGCGGTCAAGCGTTTTCCCGAGCTTGAGCACTTCTTACAGCAGAATATTGACGAATGTGCGACGATGGAGGCATCACGGCAAGCACTAGACGCCGTTGCTGGTAAGCAGGCCGCTGGAGGGCAAGCATGAGCACGTCCCAAACAGGCACATCGCAACTCGAGATGCTATCGGGTCTCGCTAAAGATGCGCGCGATCAAGCTGGGCAACTGCTGGCGAAAGAACGTCAAACCGAGCAGCAAACGCAGGCGCAGCTACAAGCGTTGCACCGCTACCGGGCGGAATACAGCGAGCGTCTCCAAACGGCCATGCGCCAGGGCATTGACCCCGCCAGCATGTACAATTATCAACAGTTTCTTGCTTCGCTGGATGCCGCACTGACACGCGCCCAGCAAGCGCTTGCAGAGCAGCAAAGCCGCGTAGAGAAAAGCCAAGAGCAGTGGCGCCAAGAACAGCGCAAGCTCTCTTCCTACGACACACTGGCCTCGCGCCGTTTGCTCGAAGCGCAGCGCCGCAGCGCGCGCCAAGAACAGAAGATTAACGATGACTTGGTGACTAGCCGTATGGCACGCCAGCAATCTGAGACACCGCGGTAACGGTGTCAGGGACGAATTATGAACATTCATGCTCTGCTTTCGATGCACCAAGGCCAATCCAACGCTGCCGCGTCTGCCACTCGCTCAGGCGACGCACAGGCGAATGGTTTTATGCAAGCCTTTAGCCAGGCATCGCACACCTCGCTGAGCCACGGTGCTCAAGCCGCTAGCGGGAACGTAAAAAGCGGCGGTGGCCCGGTTTCGCTACAACAGATTGCCGACCAGCTTCAAGCGCTCGGCCTTAGTGAAGAGCAGCTACAACAAGCCGATATGCAAGCGCTGATGGAGCAAATTCGCCAGCAACCTGAACTCATGAATGCGCTACAAGCGCTAACGGCATCCTTAAACGACAATGCGGGAGCCGATGCGTTGCTCGGCAACAAGCTGTTTGAAGGTGAGTTATCAGATAGCGCCTCGCCGTTGACTGAAATTACCCAGCGGCTCCAACTGATGTCAGCGTTTGAAGGATCATCCGGCAGCAAATCAATGAGCGACAACGCATTGCAGCAGGAGCAACAAGCACTCGCAAGCGCCCTTGAAGCCCTGAATGGCGAAGGCGATGTGGGTCTTGCTGACCAGCTGACAGCACTTCTAGGCGGCGTGGCGGCGATGCAAGCTAACAGTGCACAAATCACAACAGCTAACGACGACACGAAATCGTCCGCGTCTACGCTATTCTCGCCGTCCCTTGCCGCGATGCGAGCGAGTGCCCAATCATCAGACGCAACGTCACAAAGTGAAGCGGCTAATCGAGCGCTGTCACTACTTGATGGCGCGAGCGCTAATAACACGTCACGCATCAGCAGCGATGCGTTGCTTGCTGCGCTGGCTAGCACTAACAATTCGACGCCCGCCCCCAATTTTGAATTGCCTGCTGCCCTCCAGGCGAGCTTGAATGGTGCAGGGTCATCTGCCGCAGCGCTGCAAAATAGCGCCAGCGGGCTTTCTCAGGGAGCGGCGGCACAAGGTAGTGTCGCCACCCCGGTTTCTAGCCCCGCTTGGCCACAGCAGCTCGGTCAGCAGCTAGTGCAGTTTGCGCAACGTGGCGGGGAGCAACATGTAAAACTACAGCTGCACCCAGCTGAGCTTGGCCCGCTGTCTATTTCGCTCAAGGTAAGCGAGCAAGGCACTCAGGCACACTTCCTATCAGCCCACGCACAAGTGCGCCAAGTCGTTGAACAGGCAATCCCTCAACTGCGTGAGGCGTTGGCCGAACAGGGTATCTCCTTAGGTGAAACCTCTGTCGGCGAACAGCGCCAACAAAACGGTGAATCTGAGCTTGCCGAGGGTAGAAGCAACACAGCCGGTCAGGCAGGCAACACCCTTGAAGGGGGCAGCGAAGACACTAGCGAACAAACATCGCTACAGCCAAGGACAGTGGCAATCGATGGCCACGTTGATTTATATGCTTAATGACTAACGCTTGTGAGTCTTAAGCTAGAAGATGGGCTCGCACAGCGAGCCTATTCATTTCATCACAAAAACGCGCATTGGGCATAATACTCTCTCGCGCATAATGACCACGGGAAGCACAATGGCAGAATCAAGCGGTGGATCAAAAAAACTGCTTTGGGTAATGATTATCCTCGTACTGCTCTCTTCAGCGGGAGCCGCAGCGGCCATCTATATGGTAATGAACCAGAATGGCAACGGTAATGCCGCTGAAGCCCAAGCGGAGCCAGAGCGCCAGTCGCCTATTTTTCTGGATATTGAGCCTTTTACGGTCAACCTTGAAAGCGACCGTGCAGGCGCACGGCTACTCTACACGGGCATTACGCTGCGCGTTGGTAATGAAACAAGTAAAGTGATTCTAGATGAGCATATGCCTCAAGTACGCAGCCGCTTGCTAACACTTCTGTCAGGTAAGCAAGCCAGCGAGCTCACATCACCGGAAGGCAAAAAGGCGCTTTCACAAGACATCATCACTGCGCTGAATGAGCCATTAGCAGAAAATCAAGCGCCCTTGGATTTACGTGAAGTGCTTTTCACTGAATTCATTGTGCAATAACCCGGGAACTCGGAGCCGTCATGTCACAGGACGATCTACTGTCCCAGGATGAAATTGATGCTTTGCTAAAAGGGGTCAGCGGTGACGAGGAGAGCTCTTCGTCGTCGGGCCAGCAGCAGGGTGATGAATCGCGCATTCGTCCCTATGATCCTTCTACGCAACATCGAGTAATACGCGAGCGTCTGCATGCGTTGGACTTTATCAACGAACGCTTTGCGCGCTACTTCCGTACCGGGCTCTTCAACTTGATTAGGCGCAGCGCCGATATCACCGTTGAGTCCGTGCGTTACCAGAGCTTCAGCGACTTCTCGCGCAATGTGCCGGTGCCAACCAACCTTAACATTGTGGCCATGAAGCCTCTGCGAGGCTCTGCGCTTTTTGTATTCCCCCCTAACCTCGTCTTTATGGTAGTGGATAACTTATTCGGTGGTGATGGACGCTTTGTGACCAAGTCAGACGGTCGTGAATTTACCAATACCGAGCAGCGCATTATACAGCGCTTACTTAACTTGGCGCTAGAAGCTTACGAAGAGGCTTGGAAAGTTGTTTATCCCTTAGATATCAACTTCTTACGTTCAGAAGTGCAGTCTAAATTTGCCAACATCACCAACTCGCCCAATGAAATAGTGGTCAATACCAAGTTCAATCTTGAAGTCGGCAACTTAGCGAGTAATTTTCAGGTCTGCATGCCGTACGCGATGATAGAGCCATTGCGCGACCTACTCGCCAACCCGATCAACGACAGCAACCATGATCAGGACGGCACCTGGAACAAACGCATGGCGAGCGAGCTAAGGCAGTCGGAAGTAGAGCTCGTAGCAGAATTCGCTCATATCCCTAGTCGTATTGCCGAGATCATGGGGCTAAAAAAAGGCGATGTACTCCCTGTTGAGATCCCCGAAAAGGTAAACGCGCATGTCGATGGCGTGCCCGTCATGGAGTGCCAGTTCGGCAGCCAAAATCAGCAGCGTGCGCTGCGCGTTTTGAGAATGTATGACCACGCCGCCATGAATAACCTATCGTCCGACGACTTTAATAACGGGTCTACGCGACTGAAAGCCAAGGAATCGAAAGCATGACTGATCCCAATAAGCCTGACGATCAGAACTCTGACGATCAGAACGTTTCTGATGACGATTGGGCGGCCGCCATGTCTGAACAAGAGCCTACCGACGGCGATACCAACACAGACGATGATGCGTTTGAGCAAGCAGCGCAACAAAGTACGGATGGCGCGGATACGAATAGCTCGGAAGAGGAAGAAGACCCCTGGGCTGCCGCCATGGCAGAGCAGCAAGCGGTAGAAGAAGACGATACCTCAAAGCAGGAAGAAGCGTCTGCTCCAGAGCCGCCGAAAGCAAAAGCCGCCAGCAGCGATGTTTTCCCTCCGTTGAATCAAGAAAATAACAGCGCTGCTTCGCGTGATCTTGAAATGATCATGGATATCCCGGTCAAACTGACCGTTGAGTTAGGGCGCACCAAACTCACCATTAAGCAACTGCTGGAGCTTGCCCAGGGCTCTGTGATTGAACTTGATGGCTTGGCCGGCGAGCCGATGGATATTCTGATCAATGGCTATTTGATTGCCCAGGGTGAAGTCGTGGTGATCGAAGATAAATACGGTATCCGTATTACCGAAATTATCACGCCCTCTGAGCGGATCCATAAGCTGAACCGATGAGCACAGAGGCCACATCCAATAGCGCTATTACGTCTGCTGGCAGCAGTGATGCCCTCATTGGCATGGCGGCGCTAGGTAAGACCGCGGCGGCGCTTGCTCTGGTTGTAGCCATCATTTTTCTCTGCTCGGCTCTGCTCAAGCGCTGGACACGCCAAGGCTCGCATCAAAACGTGAACCTAAAAGTGGTCGGCAGCACAGCTGTTGGTAACCGCGAGCGTGTGGTGATTGTGGATGTGGAAGGCACTTGGCTAGTGCTGGGCGTAGGAAACGGTCACATTAGCAAACTGCACGAGCTTTCCGCGCCCAGGCCGCCATCAAATGGTAACGTGCCAGGCCAACGTTTTTCACAACGCTTGGCCAAAGCGCTCCAAAAGCACCCCACACGCGATAGCGCTTCCGCATCCTCAGACTCAGATACAACGCCATGACTTATAGGATGCCCGCTTCAACTTCCATGCCAACACAACCATCGAGATTCCTACCTGCATTTATTGCGCTACTTGGGCTTTTCGTGCTGTTGGGGCTGCCAAGCCTGAGCTTCGCACAGGAAATTCCTGGTATTGTCAGCGAGCCAACGGAGAGCGGCGGGCAACAGTGGTCCGTCTCGCTGCAAACGCTGCTTTTCTTAAGCTCGCTAGCATTTTTGCCGGCCATGCTGTTAATGATGACCAGTTTTACGCGCATCATCATTGTGCTGAGCTTGCTGCGCACCGCCATGGGAACCCAGGCCACGCCGCCTAACCAAGTGCTTCTCGGCATCGCGCTCTTTTTGACGTTTTTTATTATGTCGCCGGTACTCGAGCAGGTCTATCAAACGGCTTGGGTGCCCCTATCGGAAGAGAGCATCAACTTCGGAGAGTTTTTTGTACGCGCGCAGCAGCCTTTTCGTGAATTCATGCTGGCACAAACACGCGAGCCGGATATCGCCCTTTTTGCACGCCTAGCAGACATTGGCCCGATGGAAGGGCCGGAAGAGCTACCCATGCGCGTGTTGCTTCCGTCCTTTGTCACGAGCGAGCTGAAAACTGCTTTTCAAATCGGCTTTACGATCTTTATTCCATTTTTGATCATCGACCTGGTCGTTGCCAGCACGTTGATGGCGCTGGGTATGATGATGGTACCGCCCATCACGATTTCGCTGCCATTCAAGCTGATGCTTTTTGTCCTGGTTGATGGTTGGCAGCTTATCATCGGCTCGATGGCCGAAAGCTTCTATATCGTATAAGCCCCTATTCACCAGCACACTGCCGTGCAGGAGTTTCACCATGACACCCGAAATGGTCATGAACATTGCCTACCAAGGAATGCGCGTCACGCTGTTACTGGCAGGCCCGTTGCTGCTTGCCGCTCTCGCCACCGGGCTTTTGATCAGTCTGTTCCAAGCGGCGACCCAAATTAACGAAATGACGCTTACGTTTATCCCTAAAATTCTGGCCGTTTTTGCCACCTTGGTCATCGCGGGTCCTTGGCTGTTGGGGCTGATTACTGATTACACTGAACGCCTCTTTACTAACATCCCCAGTATGGTGATGTAAGAGCATGTTTGAGGTCACTTACACCCAGCTACACGGTTGGCTGGTGGCCTTTTTTTGGCCATTTGTGCGCATAACCGCGTTCATGGCCGCCACCCCGCTCTGGGGCCATTCTAGCGTTCCTAACCAAGCCAAAGTCGCGCTTGCCGCTGTGGTGGCGGTGGTCATTGCGCCCGTTCTTCCCCCCATGCCCGATGTGCCGATTATGTCTTGGGCCGGTGCGGGAATTATTGTTGAACAGATCATCATCGGGGCGGCCATTGGCACGGTAATGCACATTGTCTTTGCCGTGGTGCAAGCCGCAGGCGAGTTCATCGGGCTACAAATGGGGCTGGCCTTTGCCAGCTTTTTTGATGCCGCAAGCGGCACTAACATCATGGTGTTATCACGTATTCTCTATATGATTACGCTTTTGATGTTCCTCGCCATGAATGGGCATCTTATGGTGCTGGAAACCCTGGTGATGAGTTTCCAAACGTTGCCCATCGGCATCGACCTGATTAACGCCAACGCCTTTGAGGTACTTGCCCGCTACGGTGGCACTATCTTCGCCTCCGGCATGCTCTTAGCACTCCCACTGGTTGCCTCACTGCTGATCATCAACTTAGCGCTGGGTATCTTAAACCGCTCAGCCCCTCAGCTCACCGTGTTCAATATCGGCTTCCCTACCTCGCTCACCGTTGGGCTACTGCTGCTGATGGTGCTGATGACAGACATCGGCAGCTTTTTGCAGCGGCTTTTCAGCGATGGCGTCGCCTTTATGCAGGGCTTAATTGAGTTAATGGCCCAGGTGTCTTAAGCCATAAAAAACCCCCAGGCAATTAGCCCAGGGTTCTTAAGGTGCGCTAACGCGATGTATTAACGCAGATAATCAAACAGCGACATGCCTTTGACATCGACAAAGGCCTGTTGCGACGCCTGCAGACCTACTTGGCGCAAGCTATATTCCGATATCGCATCGACATAATCTAGGTCAACAAGGTCCGAAAGCGTCTGCTCATAGTTCAGCATCCGGTTACCGCCCACGGCATCCACCACATCCAGCTCATTTAAACGCGCCCCGGCTGAAGCACGCACGGTCAATACGTTATCTAGTGCGTTATCCAAATCACGCATCGACGTGTTGAGTGTGTTGCGCAAGTCTGCTTTTTCCGCGTCGGTTTCTACCGGCTTTTCCAGAACCCGAATGGCTTCTTCCATTGTGCGGAAAAGATTCGGCTCGCGCTGATCACTGCCCGCTTGGGCGACTAGGATTTGATCGCCAGCTTCTGGTTCACCGTCAAACGTGACATCCAATCCGCCAAAAGAGACAGTTTGACCATCACCTGTATAGTTACCATTTTCAACTGGAGTTGCTGTGTCCCACTCATCGTTAGCAGCATCAAAGCGCTCTACGCGGTAGTCAAACTCAACATCAGCATCAGTTGTATTATCAGAAAACACAATGCGATAACTATCGCCGTAGCCATCATCATTGACGTTGCTAACCTGCGGGCCACCAAAGCTAACACTTCCATCGTTCCTAGCATTATTGCCAGCTAAAGGATCACCATTAATGTCTGTCTTTGTAGCTTCAGCCACATAACCCGCACCGCTCGGTACGCTTTTAAAAATAGAGTCGCCGTTTTCGGTAACAGGCATTAAGCGTGAGGAATCAATGCGCTGCTCACGCGCATTGCTATCGCCTTTATACTCCACATCACCGTCGGCGTTTTTAACAAACGGCGGGGCGTTATCCGCGTAGCCGCCAAATAAGTAGCGGCCATTGCCGTCGGTGGCGTTGGCTTGACCAATCATCGTCTCATAAACGCCGCGCATTTCGCTGGCAATGGACTCACGGTCAACATCGCTTAACGTATCGCTAGAGGCTTGCACGAGCAGCGTCTTAGCGCTGGTGACGGCATCGCTCACGCTATTGAGAATGCTCTCAGTCTGCGCCAATGAGTTTCGTGCAGAAACACGGGAGTCTTCAAACTGCTGCGTCACCGCTTTCGATTGATCTACGCGAACAGCACGTGCAGCTGCCTGCGGATCATCAGAAGGATTAACCACGCGGCGGCCGCTGGCAATCTGCTTGCTAACGTTGAGAAAGTCACTCTGCTGCTGATTAATCGACGCAGTGCTCTGCTCAAACATGGTGACCGAACTAATACGCATGACTTAAGCTCCCGAGTTAACCGCGCAGACCCAAAATGGTGTCCATGATCGTCGTTGCCGAATCGATTACCTTCGCATTGGCTTGATAATACTGCTGGTAACGGATCAGGTTTGCTGCTTCTTCGTCTAAATTCACGCCTGATTCCGACTGCTGCACCGCTTCCAACTGATCGGTTAAGCCTTGGCGCGCATCCAAGTTGACTTGGGTGATATTGGTACGGTTACCCACATCGCTTACCATCCCGCCGTACGCACCGCTGACCGACGCACTGCCGCCCACAACGTCTTGGCTTTGTAAGTCTTGAAGGGCGAGGGCGTTACGGTTATCGCCTGAAGAAGCAACACCCTGCTCAAGCGTCAAAGACTGAGTGTTACCCGCCGCTGGCATTGAATCAACGACGAAGCTTATGCCGTCTACAGTGATCTTATCATCAGCCTCAATATCAGCGGGATTTCCGCTTGTTTGGCCACTAGCCTGAATAACACCTCCATCAAGCTGCCGCTCCTCACCATTCACTAACACTGTGGTGGACGCGCTGAGGTTAGAAAATGTCATAGTACCTGTCGTTCCGGCAGCATCATTTTCCAGATCCACCTCTATCTGATCGGCCTGCGAAAAGGCATTACCGCCGCTCAGTTGAATATTACTAACCTGCATGTCCCCGCTGCTGTCGATGATGAAGCTACCCGCCGCAATCTTATCCAAATCGGCGATATTAGCTTCCATCCCCGCACCTGCACGGCGGACAGGCTGGACTTCAAATTTGTCGCCATCAGCAGGAACCGAGCTAAATTCGAGGGAAACACCACCAAAATTTAACTTATTTTCATCAGTCCAAGCATCTTCATCAAAATCGACGACCTGGCCGTTATCATTACGGGTAACGGTTGGATCACCTCCGTCAAACGTTACGGTGTAATCAGTTGCCCGAAGATCATCGATATTAGTAGTGTCGAACTCAGCTGATGTTAAAAGATCGTCCGCGCTATTACTTGCGTAGCTATACGTCTGCGGCTGGCGGACATTAAAAAAGTCTTCACCCTGCTCCCCGTTTAGATCCACGCCCTGCTTGTGCTGCTCGTTGAAAGCGGTGGAGAGCGAAACGCCTAATTGGCCAATCTGGTTTTGGGTTTTATCCAGCGTTTCCTGGCGGAAGCTCATCAAACCACCCAGTGCACCGCCGGTGATCACGTCTTCCTCTAGCTCGACCAAGTTACCGCCACCATCGCGGTAACCGACAACGGTACGCTGCGGATCAAGCTCCGACTTCATCGGCTCTAACGTGAAGGAATCGGTACCCGTCACCAACGGCTGACCGTTGGGTAGGCTGATGTTATAAGTTTTCCCATCTTGGATATTGAGGCGAATATCCATCCGCTCATTAAGATCCGATACCAGCTTGTCACGTTGGTTCAGCAGGCTGTTAGGCGCTTCACCGGTACGCGCCCGCGCAAGCGCGATCTCACGGTTCAAGCCAGCGACCTGCTCGGTGGTGTTATTGATCTGGGTAACTTCGTCTTCAATCTCGCTATTGATATTGCTCTGCATGTCTTGCAGATAACCATCAAACGAGCGGAACTGCGCGCTTAACGTTTGCGCGTTACCCAACACCCCTTGACGCGAAGCGGGGTCAGAAGGCGCGCTAGCCAAGTCTTCAAGCGAGGAGAAGAAGTTTTGCATCAGCGGCGCCAAGCCCGCATCGCGGTCCGCCAACAAGTTATCAATCTGGGTAACCTGCTCAGAATATTTTTCCAGCGCACTCGACTGAGTTTTGGCGCTATTAAGCTGATTAGCGACGTAGCGATTAAACTGGCGTTCGATATTATCGACCTGTACGCCGCTAGTACCCGCCGAGCCTTCACCTAGCTGAGTGAGCTCACGGTTATAGCCCGGCGTGTAGACATTGCTAATATTATTGCTGGTCGTATTGAGGGCGTTCTGCGCAGCATTAAGGCCGCTTAGCCCGGTAGAAAACATGCTCATGGTTCGATTCCTTAAGCCGATGTTTTACTTATCGGCTAAGCGCAGAAAAACTTAAGGGTTCACTAGCGCGACGTGGCCAGAAAGTCATTCGATGCTAGTGGTCCCAGCGTTTGCATCACCGCCTCTAATTTTGCCGCATAGCGAGGATCTGTCGCATAACCGCCTGCCTGTAACGCCTGTGCGGCTTGCTGGGCATCCGGCGCACTCACCACATTGGCATAGCGCGGGTTACTGCCAATGAGCGTGGCGTAATCGGTAAAAGCCTGCTCAAAGGAGTCATAGACCCGGAAGGTATCGGTCATCTGTGTGCGGCGGCCATTCACATACTCGTGGGTGACGATGTCGGTGGTGTCACCCTCCCACCGGCTACCGGCCTTAATGCCAAACAGATTATGGCTATTTCGGCCATCTTGAGTGGTGATTTCATGCCGTCCCCAGCCTGTTTCCAGCGCCGCCTGGGCAAGTATCAGCTCGGCAGGAACGCCCGTTGCACGGCTAGCCGCTTGTGCAGGCTCTGCCAGTGTTTCTTTGAACCGTTCAACATGATCGCGCGCCGCGTTGTCGTTTTCAGGCGTCGCCTCACTCACGCTATTCAGTGCAGGGCTATCCATTGCAGGCGCCGCTTGACGTACCGCGTCAAGCTCAGACAAAAAGCCTTGAGGCTCGGCATTAGCAGCAACCGCAGCACTATCTTTATCCGATAGCGGGCTAGGGTTATCGAGCGGGCGTGGCGTGCCACGAGGAATGCCGGCAATAAGCTCTTGCATTGCGTTATCACTATTGGCTGAAGGCTCACTACGCTGAAACGCCCCTTGGCGCTCAAGTTGATCAACCAATGCGTCCGCTAAACCCATACCGCGCGAGGCAATCACCTGCGACCACTGCTGATCCAGCATAGACTGATAAAAATCGGTTTGGCGGCTACTCATCAACCCCGAGGTAGGCACCGCGTCGCGCATGCTTTTGACCATCATCTTCACAAACAGCGCTTCAAACTGCTGGGCCGCGCTTTCAACACCTTTCTCTGGGTTCACGCGCGCCGTATGCTGCAAGCGCTGGAAGCCTTGCATATCCAGCGCGAACTGGCCGGTCATATCTTGATTCACGCTCACTAGATCACCTCCAGTTCAGCGCGCAGGGCCCCTGCTTGCTTCAATGCTTCAAGAATCGACATGAGATCTTGTGGTGTGGCTCCCAGTGCATTCAAGGCATTCACGACTTCGCTAAGCTGAGCGCCTTCCACCATCCGCAGATAGGCTTCTTGCTGCTCGACATCGATATCGGCATTCGGTACCACCACCGTTTCGCCTTCTCCCAAGGGATTGGGCTGACTGACCGCAAAGTTGGCATCGACTGTAATTGAAAGGTTGCCATGCGCCACAGCAGCTTCGCGTAACGTCACAGCTTGGTTCATCACTACCGACCCTGTCCGCGCATTCACCACCACTTTGGCTGGTGCACGCGTGGGGGTTACATCGACGTTCTCGACGCGCGCCATGAAATTGACACGCGCATTATTGTCAGCCGGGCCATCCAGCGCGATCACCCCACCATTACGTGCATATGCTACGGATCGACCGAATTCGTTGTTGATCGCGGTAACCATTCGCTGCGCAGTGCCAAAATCAGCTTGATCTAGCTGCAGCTCCAGCGTACCGCCATTGGCACCAAGGTTTAGCGGCACCTCTTTTTCCACCGTGGCGCCATTGGGAATCCGACCCACTGCCTGCTGGTTAATCTGCACACTGCTGCCACCAGCCTCGGCGCCGACACCGCCCACCAGCATATTGCCTTGTGCCATAGCGTAAGTATCACCATCGGCGCCTTTCAACGGTGTCATCAACAACGTGCCACCACGTAGGCTGCTGGCGTTGGCAACAGAGGAAACCACAATATCGAGTTCTTGACCCGGACGCGCAAAAGGCGGCAGATCCGACGTCACCATCACCGCCGCTACGTTGCGCAGCTGCATATTGGTGCCCTGAGGAATAGTGACCCCTAACTGCGAGAGCATATTGGCGAGACTCTGGCTGGTAAACGGTGCCTGAGTGGTCTGGTCGCCGGTGCCATCGAGCCCCACAACAAGCCCATACCCTACTAGCTGATTATTACGCACACCAGCAAAGCTTGATAGTTCGCGCACCTGCTCGGCCTGCGCGGGCAACGCAGCGATACACGCCATGCACACCAAGGCGATAGCGCAAACGCGCTGCCAAAAGTGTTTAGCTGAAACTTGGTGGTATCGCATTGTGTATCTCTACTCTCGGTTATTGTCACATCACCGCTAGAAGGGCGATACGTTTAAGAAGAAGCGCTGTAACCAGCCCATGTGCTGCGCTTCATTAATATAACCATCTCCTACGTACTCAATCCGTGCATCAGCGACCTGCGTCGACGGCACGGTATTTTGTGACGTAATGGTGCGGGGATTAACTACGCCCGAAAAACGTATAAACTCAGTGCCTTGGTTGATCGCGATTTGCTTTTCGCCACGCACGCGCAGATTACCGTTATTCAAGACATCCAGCACAGAGACAGTAATCGTGCCGGTAAAGGAGTTGGTTGCCTGCGACCCTCCTCCACCACTAAAGTCGCTATTCCCCGACACATCAAAACCATATTCGGCAAGCGTACTCAACGCATCGGGTAGCTGTTCAAGCTCTAAGCCCGCACTACCGCTACGGTCAGCATTGGACTGTGAGTTCTTGCTCGCACTGACCTCTTCATCAAGAACGATGGTCAAAATATCGCCAATTGCTCTTGGTCGACGGTCTTCAAAGAGCGGCTGATAGCCACGCCGTACTTGGTAAATCGAGCCATTGGGCACCGGTGGCGGTCTATCTACGATGTTGATTTGCTCTTGCTCACCGACCACAGAGGCCCGAGGGATTTGTGCACAACCGGCGATTGCGACGATGAGGAGCCCCAAACCCAAAAGCGTTAATCGCCTACCAAAAGCTGAACAAACGTGGCGCATCACTTGCCTCATAATAACGGCCATTACAACTGGCTTAAACGCGCCAACATTTCATCGCTGGTCGTAATCGCCTTACTATTGATTTCATACGCGCGCTGGGTTTGGATCATGCTGACCATTTCTTCGACAACACTCACGTTGGAGGTTTCCACATAGCCCTGGGAGAGTGAGCCGATGCCATTTTGGCCTGGAATGTTTTGGTTTGGCGCACCGGATGAGCCTGTTTCCAAATAAAGATTGCCGCCAACACTTTCAAGCCCGGTGGGGTTGATGAAAGACGCAAGGTTAACTTGCCCGACTTCATTATCTACCGGGTTGCCGGGCTCACGCACGCTGACGATACCATCCTCACCAATGGTGATTGACAGGGCGTTTTCGGGAATAAAAATAGCCGGTTCCAGAGGGTAGCCGTTGGCGGTGACCATCTGGCCATTTTCATTCAGCTGAAAACTACCATCGCGGGTATACGCGGTAGTGCCATCAGGCATCAGTACTTGGAAAAAGCCTTTGCCATTAATGGCTAAGTCGCGCGAGTTTTCGGTCTGCTCCAGCCCGCCTTGGGTATGTAGGCGCTCCGTGGCCACCGGACGAACACCGGTACCCACTTGCATGCCTGAGGGTAGACGGTCTTGAATATTGTTCTGTGCGCCGGGTTGGCGCATGTTTTGATAAAGCAGGTCTTCAAATACCGGCCGCGAGCGCTTAAACCCGTTGGTACTGACGTTGGCCAGGTTGTTAGAGATCACATCCAGTTTGGTCTGCTGTGATTCCAAGCCTGTTTTGGCCGTCCAGAGAGACTTAATCATTAAAAATTCCTTTGGCTATCAGGTGTATCAACCCTGGAGAGAGAGCATGCCATTGGCACGCTGGGCATTCTCATCCGCCGAACTGATCACTTTCATCTGCATATCATAGCGGCGGGCGACATCAATCATGGATACCATGGCATCTACGGCGCTGACGTTGCTGCCTTCTAGCACGCCGCTAGTCAGCTTCGCATCTTCGTTAGCCGCCAAGGCACCCGGCTCGCCCTCTTCATTATCTGGTGCGCGAAAGAGACCATCTTCACTGCGGTTTAGCTCACCCGGCTCTGGTGTCACAAGCTTAATGCGGCCAACGTTCACTAACGCTTCTGGACCGACCCCTTCAGGGATAGCGCTGATGGTGCCATCAGCGCCGATAAACACTTCAGACCCTTGGGGTACGTTTATAGGCCCACCATCACCTATCACCGGGCGACCGACGTTCAACAAAATACCGTCAGAGTCGATTTGCAAATCGCCACGGCGCGTATATGTTTCAGTACCGTCTTCGGCCTGCACCGCCATCCATGCATCGTCTTGCATCGCCACATCAAGCGCACGCCCGGTACTCTCTATCGGGCCTTGGGAGTAATCCGTGCCCGGCGTTGTGGTCACCGCGTGAGTGCGCGAATCTAACCGTGCCTCACCCTGAATCGGCACCGCGCGAACGGCGTCGAGCTGGGCGCGAAAGCCAGTGGTTGAGACGTTAGCCAGGTTATTGCTGACCACCGACTGCTGATCCATGCTGTGTTTGGCACCGCTCATCGCGGTATAAAGCATCCGATCCACGGTTGACTCCTTATGCGTCGCCCAAGGCGCTTAATGGCCGATTAACGGTCAATTAAAGGTTGATAATGGTCTGCAGCAACTCATCCTGAGTACTGATGGTCTGCGAGTTGGCCTGATACGCCCGCTGCGAGATAATCATATCCACCAGCTCACCTGCCAAGTCGACGTTAGAGGTTTCAATCGCGCTCGCCTCAATCAGACCTCGTTGGCCTGTGCCCGCCGCACCGACCAGCTCCTGACCAGAAGAGCCCGTCGCCGACCACAAGTTATCGCCCTCAGGCTTCAATCCTTCCGGGTTACGGAAGCTGACTAGGGCAATCTGCCCAGCCGCCAACGACTGCTCGTTGGAATAGTTACGCACAATGGTGCCGTCGTCTTCGATGGTGACACCCACTAACGAACCGGAGGTATAGCCGTCTTGGTTAAGTTCGTTAACGGTAGAGCTATTTGCAAACTGGGTAGTCCCTGCAAAATCAACCGTTATTTCCTGAAAAGCGAGAGTTTCATCAGTACCATCAGCAGTATTGTCAAATTCATTTAAATCATTATCTACATCGCCATCATCATTGGTTATGGCATCAGCAGCGCTCAAATCAATATCAAATTCTTCAAAACCATCTAGGGTTCCATTTTGAGCGAAGTCGAGGCCATCGCCTATATCAGTAAATCCGTAATTAGGTGCTCCTGCTGGTCCACCGGACATTCGAGCATCTACACGCCACTCATTGGCAGCGGTTTTAGTGAAATACATTGTTAAGTTACGCGCATTACCTTGAGAATCGTAAATCGTACCGTTAGTGGAATACGAATATTGGTTGGCGCCTAAGCCGTTAGCCACATTTGCCGCATTTTCCTCATCAGTACCCCCAGCAAAAAGTGGATCCCCGTCTTCGTCTATTAATGCCTCTTCTTCCGCATCCAAGTTTAGCGATACATCGAGTTCACTTGTCTTATTAGCAGCTAAGTCTCCAGCATCAACGTTTAATGCTTCAACATCACCACCGCCCTGAACCTCACCGTCAATTGCGGCATAACCCATAATCCGCGCGCCCTGAGCATTTACCAGGTCGCCATTGGGCTCCATGGTCAGCTGGCCGTTGCGCGAATAACCGACTCCACCACCGGGCTGCTCAAAGCGGAAAAAGCCTTCGCCAGCGATGGCTAGGTCCATATTACGGCTGGAGGACTCAATGTTGCCCTGACTAAAGTTTTGCAGCGTGGCGGAAACCCGGGTACCCAGGCCAATACGTGACTGGGCATAGACATCGGCAAACTGCACTTCGGAACTTTTAAAACCGACCGTTTGCGAGTTGGCGATGTTGTTGCCGACGGCACCGAGCTTTTGTTGCTGTGCGTTAAGACCACTAAGCGCTTGTGAAAAACTCATTCTCTTACCCCTGAAATTTGCTTATTAAAGAATTTGTTTAACTTGGTCGATGCCGACTTGGCCATAAATGGCGCCCAAATCTAAGCGCACATCGCCGTTATCTTTAGCGGGTGTCACACCCTCCACCAACGCATAATTGAGTGCTTCTACGCCCATTTCTTCGCCTTCAGCATCAAACGCTTTAAGGCTTACGCGGTAGTCACCTTTCACTAGCGGTTCATCGTTGTTATTCAAGCCATCCCAGCTAAACGATTGAACCCCTGCGCTAACATTCTCAACTTGTTCGGTGTAAACCACTTCGCCCGTTTTGCTAGTGACCGAAATATCAACGCGCTCAGCGGGCTTATCAAGCTCGATACCAAACGGCGTGGCGTAGGATTTGCCTTCATCGTCGACGTTAACCTTGACGCTATTGCCCGGCACCAATACCGCATTACCGATCAAGCCCGACGCTTGCAACATCTTGCCGGCATCCATCTGCTGGGTAATGCCATTGAGCGTGTCGTTGAGCTTCTCGATGCCGCTCACGGTATTAATTTGCGCGAGCTGCGAAGTCATTTCTTCGTTTTTCATCGGATCCATTGGATCCTGGTTTTCCAGCTGAGTGATCAGCATGGTCAAAAAGCTTTCACGCAGCTCATCAGACTGACTATCGTTGAGCTTAGCGCCATCGCCACCACCATTAATGCTACTCAGCGTTGCGGGGTTAAGACCGTTGATCATAATTTAGCCCTCACCTAGCGTAAGCGTTTGCATCAGCATCTGCTTGCTGGTGTTAAAAACCTCAATATTGGCCTGATAGGAACGCGATGCCGATATCATGTTGACCATTTCGTGCGCGGGTTCAACATTGGGTTTGGCCACGTAGCCGTCTTCATCCGCGGCGGGGTGATTAGGCATGTATTCCATGCGCAACGGCGAGTCGTCTTCGACCACTTCCGTTACGCGTACACCGCCGACACCGTAGCGGTTATTTTGCGATTGGGTTTCAAACATCACCTGCTTGGCACGGTAGGTTTCACCGTCCGGCCCGGCAACGCTATCGGCGTTAGCCATGTTGCTTGCGGTGACGTTCATCCGCTGCGACTGCGCGCTCATGGCGGAGCCGGCAATATCAAATACGGAAAACATTGTCATAATTTATCCTCGCCTTATTATTCCGGCTGCATGGCATTTTTCAGCCCTTGAATGCGGCTATTGAGCATCGACAGCGCAGCACGATAACGCACGGCGTTATCGGCAAATTGTGAGCGCTCACGGTCCATATCCACCGTATTGCCATCTAAGCTTGGCTGGTCAGGGATGCGGTAGAGCAAGTCCATATTACCAGCGCCGCCTTTCAAGGCGGGCCCTTCGCCCGGCAAGTGGCGCGCTGATGTACGATCAAGCGCCAAGCCATCGCGGCTGCCTTGCGAGCGTTCGCTGTTTTCGACCGCTTTTTTATACTCACTGCCAAAATCGATATCGCGCGCTTTATAGTTAGGCGTATCCGCGTTGGCGATATTAGCCGCCAGCACTTCATGCCGCGCGTGGCGCAAGCTAAGTGCCTGCTGGTGATGATTGAAGGCAGATTCTAGTTTATCGATCATGCCGACCCTCTCTGAGAGGCGAAATAAATGGGAATTTCTTGATGATGAAGAATACCCTCCTCGGCGTCATTCTAAAGCATGGAACAGCCCTTTTTTCACCCGGTATTTCTGCTGATGCCAACTAGGTCTTTTCGTTACACTCCAGGCGTTCTTTTTCTCTCGCCTTAGACTTAGTTGACGACCGAGACCTCAGCCATGCTGGCATTTTTGCCCCTTCACCCTTTATGGATACCTCGCGTCATGTTGGCGCTATTTGGCGCGATATTAGTTACTGCGGTTTTTCTCCCCAACACCGCTTTCGCTGATAATGAAGCGCTAACCCAGCGGGTTCACCAATTTTTGTACGAGAAGACCCAGACGCTCGGCGAAGAGGTCGTGATAGACCTGCGCGCGCCGTCGCCCCATTTACCCGCTTGCATCAACCCAACCCCTTTTCTGCCTAATGCCGATCAAGCGCCACTGGGGCGCGTCTCTGTTGGCGTTCGCTGTGGTGAACAACAGAGCCAAATTCGCTACCTACAAGCCCAAGTGGACGTTATCGGCCCCTATGCAGTAGCGTCAGAGGATATTTCACGCGGCACGCTGATTACTGAATCCATGCTCAATACGCAACGCGGCAACCTTGGCGAGCTCTCTTCGCGCACGCTAACCGACGCCGATAATATTGTCGGCAATGTTGCACTCCGTCCCATTCGAAGCGGCAGCTCGTTTCAAGCCCACGACATCCAAGCACCACGCTTGGTCGAGCGAGGGCAGCGCGTCACCGTTATTGCCGAAGGCACTGCCTTTCGTATCTCTCGCGAGGGAGAGGCCATGGATGACGGCGGCCTAGATGAGAGGATACGCGTGCGGTTTGGCTCCCGTGAAATCTTGGAAGCACGCATCATCGCTGATGGCGTTTTGCAGCTCGATTTTTAGCGCGAATTTCTCCGCCAGGCGCTAAAGTTTTGCCATGCACCGCCGATAGCATAGTCAATTGGCGAAAAACGCCACCCAAGTTTAACGGAGGCTAACAACGTGAAAGTGGATAACGTAAATTCGCTGCTTCGCCCCAACCAGGCGCAACCGCGCGATGAAGCGCAGAAACCCCAAGCTGGAAACGCTGCGAGCGCTAAGCAGTCTTCAGCGGATGCAACGCGATTGAGTCAGCAAAGTGTTAACACCTCGCAGGATATCGACCTCACCAAAGTCGGTGAAATTCGTGACGCCATCCGTGAAGGTAAACTTGACATTGACCCTGAACGCATTGCCAGCGGTTTACTTGCTAGCTTAGGTAATGAGTAATCAGCACCGATTCTGTAAGGAGACGTTCTCATGAGCCTTGCGCGCCTACTCCATAATCAGCAAAAGCGGATGGACACGCTGATCACGCTAATGGAAAAAGAGCAATCGCTCCTTACCCAAGGTGATATCGATGGCGACGCACTGGCTACGTTAGCGCATGATAAACAATCCCTACTGACAGAGCTTGATCGCATGGAAAGCCTCCGTCGTGATGTGCAAAGCAAGCTTGGTTATGAAAAGGGTGCTACCGGCGCCAAGCGGGCGGCGAAAGATGCCAACTGCCACTCCGACTGGCAACAACTACTGGGAAAAAGTGAACGCGTTGCGCGCATGAACGAGCTAACCGGTCAGATGCTCTCACTTCGCATGAAACATAACCAGCAGATGCTGGATTATATCCGTCAGATTGCCGAAAAAACATTGTACAAGCCCGATGGTCGTAACAGCGCCCAACCTGGCCGCATCAACGCGTCGGCTTAGACTCCTGCAAAACCCCGCCTAAAATATAGACAAAACATATACAAGCCGCTTCAATGGAAACTTCTGTTTTCATTTAGGAGCTTTGTATGCTGCCTCACCTTCCCGATGCTTTTACCGCCGTCATAACAGGCGCGGGTGGCGGTATTGGACATGCCATGGCGCAAGCCCTTTCAGCTTCATCCCAAGTTGGCAAGCTAATAGTCGTGTAAGCAGAAGCAACCCCCGAAGCTACTCTGACCCCCGCGTACAGTCTCTGTCGGCGGATATTACGCAAGAGGGTGGCCGACAATTGTTGAGTGACCAGCTAAAAGGAGAGCCTGTACACCTGCTATTGAACGCTATCGGGATCTTACATGACAGTCAGCACGGAGTTGGGCCTGAAAAGCGTCTGGAAGACCTTAATGCTGAGACTTTCGCCCGTGTGATGCACATCAACGCTGCAACGCCGACACTGTTGATTGCCGCCCTAAAAGGCTCACTACAGGGAAAACACCCCACGATAATTGCTAGCCTCTCTGCTCGCGTTGGCTCTATTGGAGATAACGGCTTTGGCGGCTGGTATAGCTATCGTGCAAGCAAAGCAGCACACAATATGCTGTTGAAAACTGCTTCTATGGAGCTAAAGCGGCTCAATCAACAATCGATCATTCTTTGCTTACATCCTGGTACCACGGACACGGAGTTATCAAAGCCATTCCAAACACGCGTACCAGAAGACAAGCTCTTTACGCCTGACTTTGTAGCGCGAAGCCTTATCGACGTTATGGCCAAACGAACACCGGAAGACACGGGAAGCTTTTGGGATTGGGCCGGTAAGCCTATTGAGTGGTAGTGAACGGTAGTTCTTTAAAAAAGACTAAAATAAAAAAATCCCCCCGGGCATAAGCCCGGGGGGATTTTTCGGATAAGTGCCTGACGATGACCTACTCTCGCATGGGGAGACCCCACACTACCATCGGCGCTGAGCGGTTTCACTACTGAGTT
>NZ_JACCDF010000011.1 GCF_013415105.1 Vreelandella salicampi | reverse complement strand
CAGTAGTGAAACCGCTCAGCGCCGATGGTAGTGTGGGGTCTCCCCATGCGAGAGTAGGTCATCGTCAGGCACTTATCCGAAAAATCCCCCCGGGCTTATGCCCGGGGGGATTTTTTTTGCGCATTAATAATTTATTTGCTGAAGCTATCAAGCGCTTCAATAAAATTTCTTATTATGGAATTAGTCTATCTTTTAGGGTGATCTTCGTCAGATTTGACTCTGCAAAAGATAGAGTAGTCGTTGGTGCAGCAGCCCATTGAATCGCCGTGCGCCCTGCATGATCGCTTTGATAGGGATCTGCGTCATGCTTTAGAAGCTTGCGGACACTGTCTATATCATTCTGTTTTGCGGCCCAAATCAACGCCGTCCAACCCAGGCAATCTTGATGATTAACTTCAGTCATGGCGCCAATCAATGCTATCCAATCCACCAGGGTGGCAGTGTTTGGCGGATTCGCGCTCTGGGTTAACCGAGACCCACAAAAAAGGGCAGATTGAAACAATCTGCCCTTAACGTATTGTATAGCGAATACCGTCACTTAAGCTCTCAACTCTTGCCTGAGTGCTGCGCTTTAAGGTTCGCTTGTTCCTCTATCATGCGGTCAACAGAGGAGACGTGGTACTCCTCAGCAAAGCCACCTTCCGGCTCCTTGAGCCAGAGAAAGCAGATCAGCCAGCTTAGGAAAGCACCGGTGGCGATGATGTAAAAGAACTGAGTTGGCGTGACGAAGGTGAAAATGGTCAAGTAGACCACTGCCCCCACATTACCATAAGCGCCGGCCATGCCCGAAATCTGGCCGGTGATGCGGCGCTTGATGGAGGGAATGATGCCGAAAGTCGCGCCTTCCGCGCCCTGCACGAAAAAGGACGTAAAAATGGTGATAGCCACGGCCACGATCAAGGGCCAGTTCGAATTGAGCATGGCCATCAAGAGAAAGCCGATGCCGATGCCGAACATGTAGCTGAGCATGACAAAGCGTCGGTTACCCATGCGATCCGACACCATGCCGCCCATGGGGCGCGCCACCAGATTGACAAAGGCGAAGGAGGCCGCGATCACCCCAGCCATTGCAGCACTGAGCCCCCAGGTTTGCTCAAAGAACATGGGCAGCATCGAGACCACGGCAAGCTCAGCACCGAAGTTGGCGAAGTAGGTGCTGTTAAGTGCCGCCACGCTGCTAAAGGGATACTTGTCGTCCTCGGGGACGCCCTCCTTGAGAATGGGGATGTTGACCCGCAAGATCTGGATGATCTGATAGATAACTACCGCGACAATCACCAAGTAAGCAATGATCGCACCCGTGGTGGAAAGGTAGCCCATGTTTTGAATGCGCCAGACAAGGATGCCGAGCACACCGACCAGCGGAATCGTCCAGAGGATCAGTTTGACCATGTCGGCCCAGGAACTTACCTCCATCGCGGCGGCCTTGCGTGGCTTGCGGTGTGCCTTGGGATCCGGACCGTCGGTGATGCCGAACCAGTAGTAGACACCGTAGGCCGCCATGACGATGGCGCTTTGAGCAATGGCCCAGCGCCAGCCGTCTTCACCGCCATACATAGTGATGGCGATGGTAGGCAGGGTCATGGCCGCAGCGGCGGAACCGAAGTTGCCCCAGCCAGCATAGAAGCCTTCGGCAAAGCCGATATCCCGAGGTTTGAACCACAGCGCGGTCATGTGGATACCGACCACGAAGCTTGCGCCGATGGAACTCAGCACCAGACGCGAGATGAGAAGCTGCGCCATCGTGTCGCCGAAGGCGAACACCAGCGCCGGAACCGACATCGTCACCATCAGCACCGAGAACACCCGGCGGGGGCCGAAGCGATCTAGGGCCATCCCCACGATGATGCGCGCCGGAATGGTCAGCGCTACGTTACAGATGGCGAATAGCTTGATGTCGTCCTGGGTTAGCCAGTTGACGCTTTTGAGCATGCTCGATGCCAGCGGCGCCATGTTGAACCAGACATAGAAGGTGATAAAAAAGGCGATCCAGGTCAGGTGCAGGGCCCTGATCTCCGGGTTTTTCACCTTGAACACGGCAGAGGCTTTCATAGTCGTCTATTCCTTGTTTCCAGTGTCGCCTGTGGGGAGAATCAGCAATGGGCATTCGGCCCGGCGGGTAAGAAAGGAGCTGACGCTACCGAAAGTCATGTAATCAAATTCGTCGAAGATGGCGTTGAGTGATTTGGCGATAAAGCTTGGGTCGGGCTCGTGGCTGTGTCGGGCAATGACCAGCAGGTCAGGCTTTTGCTTGTGGGTAGCCTGTAGCAGCAGCTTGCGCGCATCACCCTCGGCGATCATAAGCTCGGCTTCGAACCCTTCCTTAACGGCAGTCTCGACGCCTTCTTTCAAATGCCCTTTGAGCTCCTCGTATTCCTCCTTGAAGAGGTCCTCATTGGCATCCGTAGAATCGCGCGGGTTCTCCACCACGCCCACCAGGATCAGAGAGGGCGTGTTGCAGCGGAACATCTTCATGGTTTCATCGAGTGCCAGTTTGGCGTTTCGAGAACCGTCATAAGCAAGCATGATTTTCATCGGTGACCTCGCAAACGGATAACAGAGGGGCGCCGACCATGGGCGCCACTCGACGAACGATTCAAGGATTCTTCACGTAAGCGTTTTTGCGCAGGTAGAACCACCAGTTAACCACCAGGCATAGCGCGTAGAAGATGGAAAAGCCGTACATGGCAAGTTCTGGCGTACCGGCTTGAATTTGCTCGCCCATAACGCGCGGTGCGATAAAAGCGCCGTAAGCGGCCACCGCCGAGGTCCATCCCAGCACTGGACCTTTCTGCTGCGCATTAAAGATGACGCCGATACTGCGGAAGGTGGACCCGTTCCCAATACCGCTGGCAGCGAACAACACAATGAACAAGATCAGAAAGAGGGCAAAGTAGCTATTCGGGTCGGTAGAGTTATAGGCCAGCATCATCACATAACCCACGGCCGCGGAGGCCGCCACCATCACTACCGAGATTGCCTGGGTGACGATGGCACCACCCATCCGGTCGGAGATCCAGCCCCCTACTGGACGAATCAGCGCACCGACAAACGGACCCATCCAAGCCCACGTCAAGGCACTGGGTCCGTCGGGGTTGTCGATGCGTGTCATGGCGCCGTCAGCGCCCATTTCCATCATACCGCCGAAGATGACATTGATGGACAGCGGCAGGGCCGCAGAAAAACCGATGAAAGAGCCGAAGGTAGCAATGTAGAGCACGGTCATGGACCAAGTGTGCTGGTTAGAAAAAATTTCAAACTGCTTTTTGATGTTGGGCTTGATGTCTCCGGGAATGAGCCGAAGCAATACCACGGTTAAGACGATGGTCAGGGGCAGCGCTATCCACATGTTCAGCCACACTAGCGCCAGCATGCCGATGACGCTGGTGACGGCGCCGACAGCGTAGAGGCCGAGAATCTTGCCGAAAGCCTGCGCGGGTGTGCCCGGGTCGGGCGTGATGGGCCGCAGGTTATTCATACCGAACCAGCCGGCGAAGGCCAGCGGAATCAGAAACACCAACCAGATGAACCCCGCGTTCTGAATCCAAGTATCGGTGCCTGCTTCGATACGGCCAATTAAAGTGCCGCTTGAGCTTTCAAGCGCCATCGGGCCGCCGGCAATAGCGCCAAAGATACCCACTGTCATCACCAGCGGAATCAAAATCTGCATGGTGGTAACGCCGAAGTTACCCAGACCCGCGTTCATGCCCAGGGCATACCCCTGCTGCTTTTTGGGATAGAAGTTAGAGATGTTGCTCATGGAGGCAGCAAAGTTACCCCCGCCAATGCCGGATAACAGCGCCAGTGCTTGGAAGATCCACAGCGGCGTATTCGGGTTCATCAGCGCGAAACCGGTGCCCGCAGCAGGAATCATCAAAAGCGCTGTGGTCAGGAAGATGGTATTACGCCCGCCGGCAATACGGATCATGAAAGACGCGGGGATGCGAAGCGTTGCCCCAGAAAGACCGGCCAGTGCCGTGAGCGTGAATAGCTCACCAACGCTGAAAGAAAAGCCAAGGTTCTGCATCTGCGTGGTGATCATGCCCCACATCAGCCAGACGGCAAATCCCAACAGCAAGCTAGGAATAGAAATCCACAGATTCCGCGTCGCAACCCGTTTTCCTTCCTGTTCCCAGAACGTGGGGTCCTCGATATCCCAGCGTTCAATATCGGCATTTTTTTTACTCATGGCGTACCCCCTTGGACGAGAATGCAGCGTTATGCCGCCCTGACCGGCAAGATACGCCTTGGCTTGAAGGGGGGGAATGGGGGGTAACGAGCCGAAAAAAAGCCTATATACTCCTTGATAGGTATAAAGGCTTGTTGATTAACTATCTGATATTAAATGGAAAAGTATTTACATTGAGGTAAGTGCTAACAGGTGTTTGTGTCCTCTCAAGTCTTTAGGAGTATCCACTCAGAGCCGGCTGACGGGCTATTTATCCAAGCCTTCCTGTACGGCCCAAACGGCCGCTTCCACTCGCGAGCGCAGATGGAGCTTTTTGAGCAGATGCTTCACGTGGACTTTGACGGTGCCCTCGGTGATATCAAGCTTTCGTGCAACCAACTTATTGGACATACCGGCGGCTAGCTCGCGCAAGATTTCTTTCTCGCGCAGGGTGAGGGCGTCAATCGACGGCTTAGAAGGCACTGAGCGTTGATTACGCAGGGCTTCAGCAAGCAGAGCGGTGAGGTTTTCACTAATGGCCATGCGCCCTTTGGCGGCCTGACGTAATTGATGAACCATATCTTCCGGCTCCATATCCTTAAGCAAATAGCCATCCGCGCCGCCACGCAGGGCATCCACCACGTCATCTTCTTGATCCGATACCGTGTACATAATAATTCGCCCAGCGTAGCCCCCATCGCGCAGCTGTTTAAGCGCCTCAAGGCCGTTCATGTCGGGCATATTAAGGTCTAGCAGAAGCATGTCGGGATCTAATGCTACCGCTTGCTCAATGCCTTCTTTGGGGGAGCCGGTATCGAAAATCAGGGTCAGGTCGTCTTCAATCTCTAACAGTTGGCGAACACCGCGGCGTAAGAGCGGATGGTCGTCAATCACCATGATGGTCGCAGGGTGATCGTGGGCGGTGCTGGACATGCTTAGATGCTCCCTTCCTCGATGAGTCGGTCAGTCTGTGGGTTAAAGACGAGATAGACCCCGGTTCCGCCTTCAGAGCGGTTTTTAAAATTGAGTGTGGCATTAATATTGCGCGCACGGTCGCGCATGATGATCAGGCCATAATGCATCGGCGGCGATTGATCATCAGCTAGGCCAATACCGTCATCCTCGACGGCTAAATGTAAGTTCGCCTGCTGAAAGGTGAAGCTAACCTGGGCCCAGTGAGCATGGGCGTGTTTCAGGGTATTAGCCAGCGCTTCTCGGACGATTTGGAGTAGGTGCACTTCTTCGTTAGCGCTAAGTAAGTGCGGCGGCACCTGATACGTTAACTCCACCGTAAAGCCCAATCGCTGGCTAAACTCGTCCACGGTTTGCTGCAACGCTGGCTGCAATCCGGGTTTATCCAGCGAGAGCCGAAAGGTGCTTAGCAGCTCGCGAAGTTGGCGGTAGGCACTGCTGAGGCCTTCACGCAGATCGTTGATGACACC
This sequence comes from Vreelandella salicampi, assembly GCF_013415105.1. Lineage (GTDB taxonomy): Bacteria > Pseudomonadota > Gammaproteobacteria > Pseudomonadales > Halomonadaceae > Vreelandella > Vreelandella salicampi. Next base: position 155,902 of record NZ_JACCDF010000011.1, on the reverse strand, counting down.
TTGCTGTTGCTCCAGGGGAAACTGTTTTTCCTGCATGCGCTCAAGCCGGGCGACCTGCATTTTCAGGTAAGAGAGTGATTGTGCCAGCGAGTCGTGTAGCTCCCGGGCGATGATGGTGCGCTCCTTAATGAGGGATAGCTGCTGCTGTTCCTCGATACGCTGCTGTAAGTAGATCGCCGTGGCCAAATGGTCGGCGAGCGTATTTAGCAGCTGGCGTGTTGACGTACTCGGCGGCGTGGCGTAGCCGATGGTTAAATAGCCGAGCGTTAAATCACCGACAGCGACGGGCAGCACCAGCGTTTGCGCATCGCTTTTGCGGCTCCGGGGGGGAGGGTGCTCGTGAGAAAACTCAAGTGCGGATTGAGGGTCTTCCAAGCAGGCAAAGCAGTCTAAGTCACGGCAGTAAAGCGGACGCTCGGATGAATGGGTCGCTAGGATTTCCATATCACTGCCGTCATGTTCGTTATTCAGCGATAACACCATGGGGCCGATGTTAAATAGTGCTTCGAGCTCACGCAGCATAGGGGCTGCGCTGCCACATAAGTCGTTGCCACCGCCGTATAACGCGCGGCTGCCGTTGTGAATGATGTGAAGGGCCCGATTGTGACGCGCGAGTTCTTTTTGCTTGTGCGAAATGCGCGCCTCTAGCTCGCTATAGCTTTCGTTGAGTTCGGACGCCATTTGGTCAAATGTGCGACCGAGTTGACCTAGCTCATCGCGGCTAGTGAAATTTGTGCGGTAGTGAAAATTGCGCTGCCCCGCCTCGCGGCTGAGTACCATCAGTTGACGTAGCGGTGTGATGAGGTTGTGTCGAAGGTCATAAAGCGCCGCCAGTAAAAGCAGGCCAATCACGGCTAAAAACAGCACCTGCATAGCGCTTAAAAAACGAATTTTAGCTTCGGTGTTGGCTTCAAGGAGGGAAACAAAGTGGTCAATGTCATCGATAAAGCCATTCAAGGCCGCCTTTGCCCGCTCAATGTCGCGCTCGTTACCGTTAACGGCGTCCTCTAACGTGGGAGTGAGCGTTTGATGCCACTGCGTTTTTAGCGCGCTGAGCTGCTCAGACAGCTGGCCGTTACTCGTATCGTTATTTCCTTGTTCCAGCACGGAGCTTTCTAGGCGCGATGTGAGTCGTTCAGCGAGACGGTTCACCTCTTGTGCCACTTCATTGGGCTCATCAGTAGGAGAGCGCTGCAGCGCCTCGGCAATTTGCGCACTATTTAGGCGTAGGGAACCGGCGACATTAATGGCAGCGGCATCGCCCTGGCTGCGTTGGGCAATCAGCATGGTCAGCCCAATACTTGCGATTGCCATGGTGCTGATGACCATCAGGTAAGCAATACTCCGGGCAACAAGAGAGTGGCGTAATACGTTCATGCGGCTCCCGGTCAGTGAAGGGGGAAACGTAATAGGCCGTCAGGCTAGCGCTTATTCCCTATGATTGAAGTAAGTGTATTACTTCTTTTTAGGTATAAAAAGCTGAAAAGCGCTACCCCTTTGCTTTTTAGTCGTCTAATTTTTCCTCACGGTAATAGCGTGATATCAACGCCCCGATGACAGCGGTCGATTTGCACCGTGGGTATATGCATCAACCGGGATAGTTGCGATGAGCGTCCTTCAAGCAAGTCCCCATTGTACGGCGTTCACCGGCGGGGAGAAATGTTTTGCTGGGGTGTATTTACGCAGGAATGCGAGGCTGATATCTTAAAAGATGTATTTTAAATAAATCTTTTAAGAGGCATTTATGCTCTCACCGGCACAAGAAGACATCATCGAAGCCACCGCGCCTGTCGTGGCCGAGCACTTAGAAACCATCACGGCGCGTTTTTACCCACTAATGTTTGCGCGCTACCCGCAGGTCGTGCCGCTGTTTAACCCAACGCACCAGCAAAACGGCGGCCAGCCGCGCGCGTTGGCAAAGGCCGTGCTGGCTTACGTGCAGCTGCGTCAATCGCCGCAACAGGCCCGCGAAACGCTAGAAACAGTGGTCAATAAGCACGTGTCGTTGGACATTCAGCCAGAGCACTACCCGATTGTTGGCGAGTGCCTAATGGCCGCGATTGGCGACGTGCTCGGTGATGCCGTCACGCCGGAGGTGGCCGACGCCTGGAGTGCACTGTACCAAGAGCTTGCGGATTTGCTGATCGAGCTGGAAGCCGAGCGCTACAACGCCTTTGAGCAGCAAGTCGGTGGCTGGCGCGGGTCGCGGCGTTTTCGCATCGCTGAAACACATCAAGAGAGCCACGTGATCCGCTCGTTTATTCTAGAGCCGGAAGACGGCGGCGCGGTGGCGGCGCATGCGCCCGGCCAGTACATTGGGGTGAAGCTTGAAATCGACGGTGAGCCGGTTTATCGCCACTACAGCCTTTCCGATGTGCCCAATGGTCGTGCTTATCGGCTTTCTATCAAGCGCGAGGCGCACGGGGTAGCGAGCCGCCACTTCCACGACCGCCTGGATGTTGGCGATACGCTAGAACTGTTACCGCCCGCGGGCGAGCTAACACTGGCCGGTGATGACGAACCGCTTGTGTTGATTAGCGGCGGCGTCGGTCAAACCCCGCTGCTGCCGATTGCCAAGCAAGCGCTTGAGCAAGGCCGCCGGGTGACGTACCTGCACGCCGCTTTAGACGCTGAGCATCATGCCTTTGCGGGAGTGATTGCCGACCTACGTAAGGCGTATCCCCAACAGCTCAATAGCATCACTATTTATGAGCAGGATGACAGCGGCGACTATCAAGGGCGCATTAATCAGTCGCTGCTAGCCGATTATGTGCCGTCACAGGCGCGCTGTTACTTTGTTGGGCCTCACGGCTTTATGGCAGCGGTAAACCAAGGGTTGGAGCGCTTGGGCGTGCCAGCAGACAAGCGTCACTTCGAGCACTTTGGGCCCGAAGCGGCGCTAGACGCGGCGTAACCCTAGGGCTTTGTAGTTAAGGAATTAGCAACAAAAACGAACGTAACCACTGCACTGAAAAAGAGCGCCATCGCCGTGAGTAGCGTGGCGCTCGTCCCTATCTATCAGAGTATTCCTACGCTTGAGGCCATCATCCCAGCCAAGAGAGCGGCGTACGCTGAATCGCAGCGCCTAGCATATACACAAATACCACCACGGCGGCGAAGGCAAAGCCAGTGCGAATGGCGGGTGTTTTGCCGCGTTTGATCGCTACGGTGCCGAGCACGATATAGATGACCAACGCGGCGATTTTGGCACTGAGCCATGCGGGTAACGGCCAGAAATTAAGCGTAATGGCGAGCAAAACGCCAAATGTCAAAAGCGCAGTGTCGATGACATGGGGCACTATCTTGACCCAGCGTGCTTGCAAAATGGGCGCTTCCCGCAGCGACCAAAAGGCGCGCAGGATAAAGAAAAGCAGGCTCAGGTAAGCCGCTGTGATATGCAGGTGTTTGAGCATTAAATAGTGTTCTGGCACGTCTATCTCCTTCGATGTTCGCTACGTTAATGATGCTGCCCGTTGCTAACCGTTTTTGCCATCCGGGCGGGCACTGAGTAGCGGTACGCTATAGTGCAACACAAAGACCAAATAGCTTAAGCACCAAATAAGGATCACCACGCTATACACCCAATGGCTTGTTTGCGGAAACACCAAGAGCCATACCGAGCGCAAAAGGGCAGCGACCAAAAGTCCTGCCAGTGCGATGCCGATACCGGGCAGCGTGCGGATCACACGCCCGGTGTGACCTAGTGAGACGCGTGACATCATCGCCAGCATCATCGTGCCTATGCTGCCAATTGTCAGCGCATGAAGGGCGGTTTCCACCCGTTGCCCGGCGAAAAGCTGCCACGCCCACAGCAAAAGCCCCAGTGGAATAAACGCATAGCTTACATGCAAGCCCCACAGAAGCGGCTCGCGAAAGCTTAACCAACCCTGCCAACGTACCAAACGCCAAGCGTTTGCCCCGGCGGCAATGAGCAAAAGTGCGGCCAGCAAGGTGTTCGCCCGCACATCGCTCAGGGTGATCAGCGTTTGCAGAAGCACCACCGCTACCATGGCGCCGAGGCTAGCAAACTCAATAACACGGTGAGGCTCCGGCGGTTTAATCCCGAGTTTGCGCGAAGTGAAAAACGGAATCACCCGGCCGCCTAGCAGCACCATCAGCGTGGTAATAAGAAAAAGCGCCAAGTGCGCGGCTTCACGTATCAATAGCCCATCGCCTTGCAGGGCACCCCAGTGCATCGTCGCGTTCGCCAGGGCGAGCAGCAGTAACACTGGCACAAATAGCAGATTGCGCCACATCCGCGCGGCCACCACGCGCTTGGCCATCGCGAAGGCGACCAGCGGTAAAAAGGCTACGTCCACAAGCAGCAAAAGCCAGCCGGGCAGCATTGGGGCGTAGGTTAGCAGTAACCGAGCGGTAAGCCACAAAGCCACAAGCCCCAACAGCGGCCCACCAGAAAGACTTGGTCGTCCGGTCCAGTTCTGCACGGCGGTGAGCAGGAATCCGGTGATGATGGCGCTGGCAAAACCAAACAGCATTTCGTGCTGGTGCCACCACAGCATGCCGCCGTGGGGTGTGATCCACAGGTTGCCGTGCCAGAAGGCGAGCCAAACCAGCATCGCGAGCACGCTAAAGAGCGCACCCAGTAGAAAGAAAGGCCGAAAGGCCAGGCGCAGTAGCGGGAAACGTTGGGCTAGCGCGGTGTTGCTCATGTTTTTCACCTTTATCTTAGTACCTGTTATCTCAGCGCCTGTTATCTCAGCACTTTTGATGCTAATACCTGAGTGTACTCGTCGGGGTCGGGGTATAGTAATAAAGATGCTCTAATAATGCATGATATGAATCAAACGCAACCGGCTTTAACGGCTCCTATCTTCAGAAGTTGGTAAGCGCGTTCTCAACGGCTATGGCAAAGGCCGTCGCAAAGACTATCCCCTAAGAGGTAGCGAGGGGTTATATGGAGGTAACCGGGCAGAAATCGGATGTTTAATCACCCAGAATCGATTTCCAAGGTGCCTGTATTTCAGGCGATTGCTTTCCTTCGAAAAGCCTGGAGATCGACCATGAGTCATTTCATTGACCGGCTAAATTTTTTCCGCAAAGCGCGTGAGCCCTTTGCTAATGAGCACGGCGAAGTCCGCCAAGAGGACCGCCAGTGGGAAGATAGCTACCGCCGCCGCTGGCAACACGACAAAGTCGTGCGTTCCACCCACGGCGTGAATTGCACTGGCTCGTGCAGCTGGAAAATCTACGTCAAAAATGGCCTGGTGACCTGGGAAACGCAGCAGACCGATTACCCGCGTACACGCCCCGATCTCCCCAACCACGAGCCGCGCGGCTGCCCGCGGGGGGCCAGCTACTCGTGGTACATGTACAGCGCCAACCGCTTGAAGTACCCGTTGATTCGCAAGCCGCTTTTGAAACTGTGGCGCGAGGCGCTGGCGCTGAAAAAAGACCCGGTGGACGCGTGGGAGTACATCGTTAGCGACCCGACGAAAACCAAAGAGTACAAGCGTGCCCGTGGCATGGGCGGATTGGTGCGTGCCAATTGGGATGAGCTCAATGAGCTGATTGCCGCGTCCAACGTTTACACCGCTAAGCAGTACGGCCCGGACCGCATTATCGGCTTCTCGCCGATCCCGGCCATGTCGATGGTCAGCTACGCCGCTGGCAGCCGTTATTTGTCGCTGATCGGCGGCGTGTGTATGAGTTTCTACGACTGGTACTGCGATCTTCCGCCGGCTAGCCCCCAGACCTGGGGTGAGCAGACCGATGTGCCCGAATCCGCTGACTGGTATAACTCGGGCTATATCATCGCCTGGGGTTCCAACGTGCCGCAGACTCGCACGCCGGATGCCCACTTCTTTACCGAGGTGCGTTACAAAGGCACCAAGACGGTATCGATCACGCCGGATTACGCCGAGGTCTCCAAGCTCACTGATGAATGGATGAGCGCTAAGCAGGGCACCGATGCCGCGCTTGCCATGGCGATGGGACATGTGATTCTCAAAGAGTTTCACTTGGAGAATCCCAGCGCCTATTTTACCGACTATGTGCGTCGCTACACCGATATGCCGTGTCTGGTCGAGCTGGAAACGCGCGAAGACGGCACCTTGGTGCCCGGCCGTCAGCTGCGCGCGGCGGATTTCGCCGACAACCTAGGCCAAGACAACAACCCCGAATGGAAAACGCTGGCCTGGGACGAAACCCGCGACCAGCTGGTGGTGCCGCGGGGTTCGATTGGCTTCCGCTGGAATGAAGAAGAGGCCAACCAGGGCAAGTGGAACCTGGAATCGCTCGACGCAGAAGGGGCTGAAATCAAGCCGTTGCTGACCTTTGTGGGTCATCACGACGATGTCGCCCGCGTGGCGTTCCCATACTTCGGTGGCATCGAGCACGAGCACTTTGACCACGTCGAAGGCGCAAGTGGCGACCGCCTCTACCACTGCCTGCCCGCCAAACGGATGAAAAAGGCCGACGGTACCGATGTGTTGGCGGTCACCGTATTCGATCTGATGTGTGCCAACTACGGCATTGACCGTGGCTTGGGCAAAGAAGGCGAAGACGACGGCGCGACGGCTTACGATCAGATCAAGCCCTATACCCCCGCCTGGCAGGAAAAGATCACCGGCGTCTCCGCCGAGCAGGCGACCCGTATCGCGCGTGAATTCGCCGATAACGCCGATAAAACCCACGGACGCAGCATGATCATCGTCGGTGCCGGGATGAACCACTGGTACCACATGGACATGAACTACCGTGGCCTGATCAACATGCTGATCATGTGCGGCTGTGTCGGTCAAAGTGGTGGCGGCTGGGCCCACTACGTCGGCCAAGAGAAGCTGCGCCCGCAGACCGGCTGGCTCCCGCTCGCCTTTGGTCTCGATTGGACGCGCCCGCCACGGCACATGAACTCCACTTCGTTTTTCTATAATCACTCTTCGCAGTGGCGCTACGAAAAGCTGGAGATCAAGGAAATTCTCTCGCCGCTCGCCGATACTTCGCGCCATACCGGTAGCCTGATCGATTACAACGTTCGCGCCGAACGGATGGGCTGGTTGCCCTCCGCACCGCAATTGGGCACTAACCCGCTACGCATCGCGGAATTGGCCAAAGCAGCAGGGATGGCCACTAAAGAGTACGCCGTTGAACAGCTGAAAAAAGGTGAGCTCGCCTTTGCCGCGGAAGACCCCGACAACCCGCAGAACTTCCCGCGTAATATGTTTATCTGGCGCTCCAACTTGCTCGGCAGCTCCGGCAAGGGCCACGAGTACATGCTCAAATACCTGCTGGGTACACGTCACGGTATTCAAGGTAAGGACCTCGGTGATTTCGGCGGCCAGAAGCCCGAAGAAGTGAAGTGGCATGACGAGGCACCGGAAGGCAAGCTTGATCTGCTAGTGACGTTGGACTTCCGCATGTCGACCACCTGCCTTTACTCGGACATCGTGCTGCCTACGGCAACGTGGTACGAGAAGAACGACCTCAATACCTCGGATATGCACCCATTTATTCATCCGCTGACCGCGGCCACCGACCCGGCGTGGGAGTCGCGCAGCGACTGGGATATCTACAAGGGCATCGCCAAAGCGTTCTCAAAAGCCTGCGTAGGCCATCTTGGCGAAGAGACTGACCTTGTCACGTTGCCAATGCAGCACGACTCGCCTGGGGAGCTTTCTCAGGTGGACGTTAAAGACTGGAAAAAAGGCGAGTGCGACCCGATTCCCGGCAAAACCATGCCAGCGCTGATGGAAGTGCAGCGCAACTATCCCGAAACCTACGAGCGCTTTACCTCGCTCGGTCCGGCGCTTGAGAAACTCGGCAACGGCGGTAAAGGCATTAGCTGGAATACCGATACCGAAGTTGAGCTTCTGGGCAAGCTCAATAAGCGCAAGCTTGAGGGGTCGGCGAAAGGGCGCCCGTGCATTGAGTCCGCGATTGACGCCGCCGAAACCGTATTAACGCTCGCGCCGGAAACCAACGGCCAAGTGGCGGTGAAGGCGTGGGGAGCGCTAGGCAAGATTACCGGGCTAGACCACACCCATCTTGCGCACCCCAAAGAAGACGAGAAAATTCGCTTTCGCGATATCGTCGCGCAGCCGCGCAAAATTATCTCAAGCCCAACGTGGTCTGGCCTGGAAGACGAGCACGTTTCCTACAACGCCGGCTACACCAACGTCCACGAGCTGATTCCGTGGCGCACGGTGAGCGGTCGTCAGCAGCTTTATCAAGACCACGCCTGGATGCGTGACTTCGGTGAGAGCCTTTTGGTGTACCGCCCGCCGATTAACACCAAAGCGGCGGAGAATTTCCAGCTCCCGGCGGATAACGGCTACAAGAGCAAGGCGCTTAACTTCCTGACGCCGCACCAGAAGTGGGGCATTCACTCAACCTACTCCGACAACCAGCTAATGCTGACGCTCAATCGTGGTGGCCCGGTGGTGTGGCTCTCTGAAGACGACGCCGCAGACATCGGCATCGAGGACAACGATTGGATTGAGGTTTATAACGCCAACGGTTCGATCGCCGCCCGCGCGGTGGTGAGCCAACGCATTAAGAACGGCATGGTGATGATGTACCACGCCCAGGAGCGCCAGGTGAATGTGCCCGGTTCCGAGATTACCGGCACACGCGGCGGCATCCACAACTCTGTCACCCGCGTTTGCCCTAAACCGACGCACATGATCGGCGGCTATGCGCAACTCGCCTACAGCTTTAACTACTACGGCACTGTGGGCTCCAACCGCGATGAGTTCGTGCTGGTGCGCAAGATGAAGCACATCGACTGGCTCGATGGCGAAGGTAACGATTACGTCCAGGAGGCAGTCAAATGAAGATTCGCTCGCAAGTAGGCATGGTCCTCAATCTTGATAAGTGCATCGGCTGTCATACCTGTTCGGTGACGTGCAAAAACGTCTGGACCAGTCGCGAAGGCGTCGAGTACGCCTGGTTTAACAATGTCGAGACCAAGCCGGGCATCGGGTACCCCAAGGAATGGGAGAACCAGGCTAAATGGAAAGGCGGCTGGATGCGTCGTAAAGACGGCAAGATCGAGCCGCGCATCGGCGGTAAGTGGCGGGTGTTGGCGAATATTTTCGCCAACCCGGATTTGCCCGAAGTGGATGATTATTACGAGCCGTTCACCTTCGATTATCAGCACCTGCACACGGCTAAGCAAAGCGAGCACCAGCCCGTGGCGCGTCCGCGCTCGCTGATCACCGGCGAACGGATGAAAAAGATCGAATGGGGACCCAACTGGGAAGAAATTCTGGGTACCGAGTTTGCCAAGCGCCGCAAGGACATGAACTTCGAGAAGGTACAGGCCGATATTTACGGCCAGTTTGAAAACACCTTCATGATGTACCTGCCGCGTTTGTGCGAGCACTGCTTGAACCCAACCTGTGTGGCGAGCTGCCCGAGTGGCGCGATTTACAAGCGCGAAGAAGACGGCATCGTGCTGATCGACCAGGACAAGTGCCGCGGCTGGCGGATGTGTATCTCCGGCTGCCCGTACAAGAAGATCTATTACAACTGGAAAAGCGGCAAATCCGAGAAGTGTATCTTCTGTTACCCGCGCATCGAATCGGGCCAGCCGACGATCTGCTCGGAAACCTGTGTGGGCCGCATCCGTTATCTCGGCGTGCTGCTCTACGATGCTGATCGCATTGAAGAAGTGGCAAGCTCACCCAGCGAGCAGGATCTTTACCACCGACAGCGCGACATCTTCCTCGACCCCAACGACCCTGACGTGATCGCCCAGGCGAAGGAAGACGGGATCACCGATAACGTGATCAAGGCCGCGCAAGAATCGCCAGTCTACAAGCTGGCGATGGATTGGGGCTTAGCGCTGCCGCTGCACCCGGAATACCGCACGCTGCCGATGGTGTGGTACGTGCCGCCGCTGTCGCCGATTCAATCCGCCGCTGAAGACGGCAAGGTCGAGTTTGACGGCGTCATGCCCAAGATCGAATCGCTGCGTATTCCGGTGAAGTATTTGGCCAATATGCTCACCGCCGGCGAAGAAGCGCCCGTCGTGCTAGCGCTCAAGCGGCTGATGGCGATGCGGCTTTACATGCGCGGCAAGCATGTCGAAGGCCATGCCAATACCGCAGTGCTCGACGAAGTGGATTTGACCCAAGCCCAGGTCGAAGAGATGTACCGTTATCTGGCGATTGCCAATTACGAAGACCGCTTCGTAATTCCCACGAGCCACCGCGAAATGGCCACTGACGCCTTCCCCGAGCGCGGCGGTTGCGGCTTCAGTTTTGGCGATGGCTGCCACGGCGAGAGTTCGTCGAGTTTGTTCAACGGCCGCTCGACCACGTCCACCTTGGTACAGCCCGTAGAGAGCTTTGATCCGCAGGCGCAAAGCGAGGAGGCACGTCATGGGTAACGCTGCCGAAAACTGGCTGCCGGAGCCGCACGACGAAATGCTCAGTCTACGTGTGTTGGCGCGTTTGCTGGACTATCCGACGGCCGAGCTACAACAAGCCGCCGGCGAGCTGATTGAGCTCATCGAGGCGGAAAAACGCTGGAAACCAGCGTTGCGCACTAAACTGATGGCATGGTGTCAGCATCTAGCCGACAACGAGCTTTTAGAGCTGGAAGCGGAATACGTCGCCCTGTTTGATAAGGGGCGTGCGACGTCGCTTTTGCTGTTTGAGCACGTTCACGGTGAGTCTCGCGACCGCGGCCAAGCCATGGTCGATTTGATGAACGAGTACCAAGCCGCTGGGTTTGAGCTAGACGCACGCGAACTGCCCGACTACCTACCGCTATTTTTGGAGTACCTCTCCACGCGCCCAGAAGGGGAAATTGCGCGCTGGTTGGGCGAGATTCGCCATATCTTGGCGCTGCTCACGGCGCGCTTAGAGGAGCGCGAGGCGGATTACGCCTTGGCCCCTTACGCCCTGCTAGCATTGATCGGCGCTGAAGACGACGTCGGTACGCACCGCGACGAGGTGAAAACCGAAGCGCCAGACGACACGCCAGAAGCGCTGGATGCCGTATGGGAAGAAGAAGCGGTACGTTTTTCCGCTGAATCCGACCAGGACTGCGCCCTGCAGTCCGCCGAAGGGCGCCGCCTTGCCGAACGCAAGCACAGCGTACCCAGCGACCCCATCAACATCATGCCGAGCAGCGACCCCGCCGGTCGTGGCTTAAGCGATCGCTAAAGGAGAACCGTCATGTTTAGCGAATACCTGCAACATTTGATTTATGGTTACTACCCGTACCTGGCGGGCACGGTATTTTTGCTCGGCAGCCTGCTGCGTTATGACCACGGTCAGTACACCTGGAAAACCGGCTCTAGCCAGATGCTGTCGTCGAAGAACATGCGTCTGGCAAGCAATTTGTTTCACGTCGGGATTATCGTGATCTTCTTTGGCCACCTGGTCGGCATGCTGACCCCTCACTGGGTCTATGCGCCGTTTCTGCATGCGGGCACCAAGCAGCTGATCGCCATCATCGTTGGCGGTGCCGCCGGTGTTGCCTGCTTGATAGGCGGCGCCATGCTGCTTCATCGGCGAATCTTCAATCCGCGTGTGCGGGCTTCCTCTAGCCGCATGGATACGCTGATTTTGGCGCTCATTGTGTTGCAGGCAGCGCTGGGGCTGATCACCGTGGTTTTCTCGCTCGGCCACCTCGATGGCGAAATGATGCTGACACTCTCTAGCTGGGCGCAGTCGATCATCTTCTTCAGCGGCGGTGCGGCGGATTACATGGCCGACGTTTCCTGGATCTTCAAACTGCATATTTTCCTCGGGATGACCATTATCCTGCTATTCCCCTTTACCCGTCTGGTACACGTGTGGAGCGTGCCGTTTGGCTACGTGACTCGCCGCTATCAACTGGTACGCCGTAGAGGTTAAGGAGTCGTTGCCATGCAGATGATTGATATTGAACAGTTACCGGGGGCGGCCACGCCCCCACCGGTGAGCGTGGGTGACCAGCAGATTTTAGACAGCGACATTGCTCACGAGATGCAGTACCACCCTGCGGACAGCGCCGGGACTGCCCAGCTTAAAGCGGCGCGTGCGCTAGTCGTGCGGGAGCTTTTGCGCCAACGCGCTGTAATGCTCGGGCTTGTTGAAGCAGGTGCCGACGTTGATGATCAAGCAATTGCCGAGTTGTTAGAGCAGGAACTTGCGGTACCCGAGCCCTCAGAAGATGACTGCGAGCGTTTCTACGCCAGCCACCCTGAGCGTTTTTGTGAACCTACGCGGGTAAAGGTGCGTCACATTCTTCTCGCCGCCGCGCCGGACGACGCCGAAGCCCGCGACGCCCAGTATCATCAAGGCGTCAAACTGTTGGAAACGCTAGCGCAGCATCCTGAGCGGCTGACCGAGTTCGCGGCGCGCTACTCCGCCTGCCCGTCAAAAGAGCAGGGCGGTGAGCTTGGGTGGCTAGCGCCGGGGCAGACCGTGGCCGAGCTTGACCGCGCGCTGCAACATCTGCCACAAGGCCTGCACGAGCGCCCCATCGCCTCGCGTTTTGGCTGGCACCTCGTCATGGTCGACGCGCGCGAAGAAGGGCAACGTTTGCCTTATAGCGCCGTAGCTGATCAAGTGCGCCGCAGCCTGCACGAGCAGGCAACCCGGCGCGGCCTGCGCCACTATTTGCTGGCGCTTGAAGCCGATATCGGCGTTGAAGGCGTGGCGCTTGATGACGATAGCGGCGGCGCCTTGATGCAGTAGCAAAGGTACCCAGGCTTTATTCGGGCTGATATCCGAGCATCTCATTTATTAGAGACCATCATGCTGACAACCCTAGACGATTTAATTCAAGAAGCGCGCCTTCAACCCGTGCCCCAGCGCCTGTTGTTTGTGCTCACCCGCGCGGAGCTGCCGGATTTCCCCACAGAAGCGCAGCGCGACAGTGTCGAGCACGGCGAAGGCGGCGTGTTGACGCCGGTATTGTGCGTGGATAAGTGCCCGACGGAGCTCGATAACATGGCCGCGCTGGCGGAAGAATCCCAAGCCACCGGCGTTGATTGGGATATTGCGCTAGTCGCCGCGATGGATCATCCCGGTAGCGAAGACGTGATCGAGTCGCGGCTTTCGCACTTGGTCAGCGCCGTGCAGATGGGCGATATCGGCCGTATGGTCGCCTTTAACCGCCAAGGCGATGCGATTGAGCTGGCCACCGCCCACGTTCACTAACAAGCGGGTTGTTACCCAAGACGCAGCGGGGTAAAAACTGGATAATGGCGCGCAACGAGCGCGGACGCGCGCCATCTTCTTTTTACCTATCTAGGCCCCGCTCATGGAAATCAAAGTCAACTATCTCGATAACCTCCGCCTGGAGGCTAAATTCGACGATTTCGCGGTTATCTCCGACCAACCAATTCGCTACAAAGGCGATGGCTCAGCGCCTGGTCCGTTCGATTATTTTCTGGCGTCTTCGGCCATGTGCGCGGCCTACTTTGTGAAGGTGTACTGTAATGCCCGCGATATTCCCACCGAGAACATCCGTTTATCGCAGAATAATATTGTCGACCCGGAAAATCGCTACAAGCAGATTTTCAAAATCCAGGTCGAGCTGCCCGAAGACCTTTCCGATAAAGACCGTCAGGGCATTTTGCGCTCCATCGACCGCTGCACGGTGAAAAAGGTCGTGCAGACCGGGCCGGAATTTCAGATCGAAACCGTCGAAAACATCGACGAAGATGCCCAGGCGCTGCTGATGGCCGCGCCCGACGGTGGCTCGCGCACCTATATCGAAGGCAAGGACCTGCCGCTTGAGGACACCATCGCCAACATGAGCGCGATGCTCGCCGATCTCGGGATGAAGATCGAAATCGCTTCCTGGCGCAATATCGTGCCGCACGTGTGGTCACTTCACATTCGCGATGCGGCTTCGCCGATGTGCTTCACCAACGGCAAAGGCGCCACCAAAGAGAGCGCGCTGTGCTCGGCGCTGGGCGAGTTTATTGAACGCCTGAGCTGCAATTTCTTTTATAACGACCAGTTCTTCGGCGAGGAAATCGCGGGCAGCACCTTCGTTCATTATCCCTTTGAAGAATGGTTTCAGCCGGGGCCCAATGATGAGTTGCCTGCGGAAATTCTGGATGAGCATTGCCGCGAAATCTACAACCCCGAAGGCGAGCTCCGCGGCTCGCATTTGATCGATACCAACTCCGGTCGCGCGGATCGCGGCATCGTCTCGCTGCCTTATGTGCGCCAATCCGACGGTAAGACGGTCTACTTCCCCTCCAACCTGATCGAGAACCTGTTTCTCAGTAACGGCATGAGTGCGGGCAATACGCTGGCGGAAGCGCAGGTCCAGTGTCTTTCTGAGATTTTTGAGCGCGCGGTGAAGCGTGAAATCATCGAGCAGGAAATGACGCTGCCCGACGTGCCGCGCGAGGTGCTGGCCAAATATCCGCAGATACGGGAAGGCATCGATGCGCTAGAAGCCCAGGGCTTCCCGGTGCTGGTCAAAGATGCCTCCTTGGGCGGGCAGTTTCCGGTGATGTGTGTGACGCTGATGAACCCGCGCACCGGCGGCGTGTTTGCTTCTTTCGGCGCCCATCCAAGCTTTGAGGTCGCGCTCGAGCGCAGCTTAACCGAGCTGCTGCAAGGCCGCAGTTTCGAGGGCTTAAACGATCTGCCTCAGCCGACCTTTAACTCACAAACGGTCGCCGAGCCGAATAACTTCGTCGAGCACTTTATCGATTCGGTTGGCGTGGTGTCCTGGCGCTTTTTCAGCGCCAAGGCCGATTTTGATTTCTGTGAGTGGGACTTCTCAGGGACGAACGAAGAAGAAGCCGCAACGCTGTTCGGCATCTTTGAAGAACTCGGTGCTGAAGTATACATGGCAGTGCACGAAGACCTCGGCGCGCCGGTGTGCCGGATTCTGGTGCCGGGCTACTCCGAGGTGTACCCGCTGGAAGACCTGATCATCGACAACACCAACAAAGCGCTGGCGTTTCGCGAGGATATCCTCAACCTGCATCGCTTAAATGACGCCCAGCTTGAGCATCTCGTCGCGCGGCTGGAAGAGAGCGAGGTCGATGAACATAGCGATATTATTACGCTGATCGGCATCGAGTTTGACGAAAACACCGTATGGGGCCAGCTCACGATTCTGGAGCTGAAACTTCTGATCTATCTGGCCCTTGAGCGCCATGAAGATGCCCTGGAATACGTCGAAATGTTCCGGCAGTACAACGACAATACCGTCGAGCGTGGGCTGTTCTACCAGGCGATGCAGGCGGTGTTGGAAATCGTGCTCGATGATGAACTCGACCTAGCCGATTACTTACCCAACTTCCAGCGCATGTTTGGTGAGAACACCATGGCAGC
This sequence comes from Vreelandella salicampi, assembly GCF_013415105.1. Classification (GTDB taxonomy): domain Bacteria; phylum Pseudomonadota; class Gammaproteobacteria; order Pseudomonadales; family Halomonadaceae; genus Vreelandella; species Vreelandella salicampi. The sequence goes on along the minus strand of NZ_JACCDF010000011.1, from coordinate 140,639 downwards.
GGTCGTGGGCTCGGTTGAGGGAAGCGAGCGCTTTTACGGCCTGGAGCCTATCGGCATGGGATTAGAGGGGCTGGAGAGGCACCAGCGCCTAATCGATAGCTACAAAAAGCTCCACGCCGCCCGAGCCGCCAAGGCGGGCATTGCCGTTTAGCGCTACCCCAAAAGCACGTTAAGCGGATAAAGACAGAAAAAACAAAATAAGCGGCGGCGAAAGCAGCGATAGGATAAACCCGCTGACCACGGCGATGGGCACGCAGGCCACGCCGCCGTGTTGCTGAATGACCGGCAGCGTGAAATCCATGGAGGTGGCGCCGCCGTAGCCAATCGCCAGCGCTGCATGGCGGTGAATGACCAGCGGAATCAGAATAAACGCCAACAGCTCGCGGGTTAGGTCGTTGAAAAATGCCACCCCACCCATCAGCGGGCCGAGGTGGTCGCCGATCAGAATCGCTGATAGTGAGTACCAGCCAAACCCCGCCGCCATGGCGAGCCCTTCGTTCCAGCTCAGCGAGAGGAGTGGGGCGGCTAGCAAACCCGCCAGCAGCGAGCTAATTGCAAGTGTCATCGCGATAGCAAGCCCTAATCGGTTGAGCAGAATCTGTTTGAGAGGCATGCCGGAGTTACGCAGCTGACAGCCGATCAGCGCCAAGAGACAATATAGCGCCCACTCGGCTAATAAGTCTGCTGCTGTGAACAGCCCCTCTCCCAAACGTGGGCCGGCCAAAAGGCCCAATATGACACCCCCTGCCACGACGATGACTAACAGCAGTGATCCTTGCATCGCGGCGAGCTTGCTGGTCGGTGCATCTTTGACCACCGGCGAGCCCCCTGCCTTTAGCGCTACGCGGCGAGACAACCACCACAGCGCTACTAGGTTAAACAGTGTGGTAATGCTAAACAGCAGCAGGGCATTGCCGCCCAATTTGGAAAGCTGGCTGGTGAGGTTCTCAAGCCCCGCAAGACTGACACCCATCAGCAGCAAAATCACATAAACCGATCCATTCACTGCATGGTTGATCAAAGTTTGCCAATGGGGCCGACGCACGGGGACTAAGTACCCCAGCACCAGCGGGAGTAACACAATGATTAAACCAGAAAACATAATGAGCCTTAATTGCCTCCGTGCGTGCTCAGCTGGGTAAGCGTAATTTGGGTGTCGCGTTTACCGTCTTTTTGGTAAATCGCCTGAAGAATCAACCCAGGATAGTCCGCATGATAACTGATGCGGATCTGACGGTCGGGTTTTTCAACGTCGAGCAAGACCACCGAGTGGGCGTTAAAGGTGCCAGCGGGGACATCGACACGCTCCGGCTCGTTTGAGGTTAACGGCAGCGAATAGTACTGAAAGTACTCATCACGGCCGCGATGATCGACAAAGTTGACGTCGCAAGGCACGTTTGGTGTGCAGGTTTCGCTCGTGGCGCGGCGGGCGAGATCGATGATGGCCGCCTGACGGTCTAGCGAGGCAATGTCAGCCTCGTCAAGCTGGTAGCTGTTGCCAATCCCAAACAGGGAGTAGCTACTGATGTAATGCAGCGAGTGAGTGGCGCCATCGTCGATGGTAAAGCGGCTGCGCTCCTGGCCGCGCGCCACGGCAACGGAGAAACTCATATCGCTTAACCAGTGGCGCCCTTCATCGACGAGCCGGTGGGTAATCGTGGCGCTGGGCCAGCCGCGGACTTCCAGACGATACTCGGCCTCGAACGGCTGTAACTCGGCGCGTGAGGCGGTGTCAACGTCGTTAGCGTCAGCACCAGCCGCCGCTGCTAGCATCCATAAAGCGTAAACGGGGGCAATTCGCATGGCAGGCAGTTCTCCTAAGGGGCGCGGTAAGCGTGCTTGCGATTGCCTAGCAACCCAAATGCCGCGATCAGACGTTCGATGCCAAGCCGCGAAGCGCGGGGCTAAGGTCGACCGCATAGCGGCTTTCACCTTCTTCCAGGGCGGTAACGTGAGAGGGAAAATGGTGAAGGGCTTCACGTACACGGGCAGGGGCATTTTCTGCCTGTGCAAATGTTGCTGTTTGCAATTCGCCGCCTTTCACTAGGGGCGTTAATAGCGCTTCACCGTCAAGGCCGGTTTCATCTCGCAAGGCGATCACATCGCCACAATAGTGCCCTTGGGCGTTTCGGCGGCGATACACTTGTTTGCGTGACGGAAGGTTAACTTTGCCGGTCGAGTATTTTACCCGAGGTTTACCCGCATATTCGACCAGTTTGTAGGAAAGATCGAGCACCGGCGCATCTTCGGAGACGCCCATGTGCGTGCCGACACCAAAAGCATCAATCGGCGCCTTTTTGGCGATAAGGTCGGTAATGCTGTGCTCATCCAGGCCGCTGCTGGCGATGATCTTGATCGCAGGGTAACCCGCGTCGTCCAAAAGGGTGCGGGTGCGCTTGGCGAGATCACCTAAATCGCCCGAATCCAGGCGTACCGCACCGACGGTGAGGGATGGCTCTTCGCGCAGCAAATCAATCACTCGTTCAACGCCGGTTAAAGTGTCGTAGGTATCTATCAGCAGTGTGGTATTGGGGTAGTGGCGGGCAAAGGCGCGGAAGGCGTCACGCTCGTCGTCGTGGGCCAGAATATAGCTGTGCGCCATGGTGCCGTTAAGGGCTAGGCCGTGGCGCAGCCCGCCGAGCACGTTGCTGGTGCCATGTATCCCGGCGGTTTTATAGGCGCGCACGCCGCGAACGGCGGCATCAATGCCGTGCATGCGACGCATACCGAAATCCACCACGGGGTGATCGCCTGCGGCCCAGGTAATGCGAGCGGCTTTGGTGGTCAGGGTGATTTCCAGTTGCACCAGGTTCATCACGAGGCTTTCAAGAAGCTGCGCTTGACCAATCGGTGCGTCGACTTCGAGTAGGGGTTCGTTGGGGAACAGTGGTGTGCCTTCTGGTACCGTCCAGATGTCACCCTCGAAACGCCAATTCGCCAGCCAGTCGAGAAAGCCAGCGTCGAACATTTGCGTGTCTTGTAGTCGCTTAATGGCGGTATCGTTAAAACGCAGCTGGCTTAGCAGCGCCGCAGCGTGCTGCTGCCCGCAAGCCAGGATAAAGCGCCGTGAGGCGGGCAGTTTACGGAAAAACAGGCTGAACGTAGACGGTGTTTCGTGCAGTGACTCTTTCCAATAGGCCTGAGTCATCGTCAGCTGGTAGAGGTCGGTTAACAGCGCCAGCTCGTCGTCGGCAACGCTTGGCGTTACTCGCTCACTCATGCGCGCACCTCCGCACCGGCATCCTGCATCTCACGGCGGCAAGCGTCGATAGCATCCGGATCAGCCGCTGCGGATAACGATTCCAACAGCACCGTGCTAAAGCCTTCGCGACAGGCGGCCAGTACTGTCGCGTGAACGCAGACATCTAGCGCGAGCCCGCAAATCACCACGCGCTCTACGCCTTTTTCGCGTAGGTATTCCCCCAGCCCCGTGCCGTCAAACGCTGAATACGCATCGGCATTGAACGCCGTGGCTTTGCTGATACGAATCGCCTCATCAGGCAAGGCGAGTTTAGGGTGAAAGGCCGCCCCTGGGGTATCTTGTACGCAGTGAACAGGCCAAGGGCCACCGCGGTGTTCGAAGCTTATGTGATCGACCGGGTGCCAGTCGCGGGAGGCGACAATCATGGCCCCCGCGTTGCGAGCGGCGTCGATTTCGGCGTTGATGTCGGGCACCAAGGCGTTGCCACCCTCAATGGCAAGTGCGCCGCCTTCACAGAAGTCGTTTTGCATATCGACAACCAGCAGCGCGTCGTTGCGGTGATAAGACGTGGGTGTCTTCATCGTCAATCAATCTCCTTGAGCATGGGCTTAAGTGGACGATCTTTATGGCTTAAGACCGCCACAGAGCTGTCACGTTTCGCCTCTTTATATCTCTTATGTTGCGTCGTTAGCGTGTTGATTCAATAGCCGTCGCTGGGGTTGATCGTCGTTACGGGCTCGCCGGCTTCAAAAGCGCGCAGGTACGCAATGACTTGGTCGATCGCGGCATGCAGCGGTGTAGGGGCCGACATATGCGGTGTGATCGTGACCTTCGGGTGCTGCCACAACGGATTATCTTCAGGCAGCGGCTCCTCGGGGAACACATCAAGTATCGCTCCGCGCAAGTGGCCCAGGGTGTCGTGCGTGCCGAGCGCCGCCAACAGCGCGCTTTCCTCGACCAGCGTACCGCGGCCGGGGTTAATCAAACTGGCGCCTTCGGGCAGCTGGGCTAGACGTTCCTTGTTGACGATCCCACGCGTCTCAGCGGTGTCCGGCAGCAGAGTGACCAGCGTTTGGGCTTGGCTGAGTACGTGATCCAAACCGTCATCACCGTGATGGCAGCTAACGCCGTCAATTTGTTTGGGCGAGCGGCTCCAGCCGAGGACGGGAAAGCCAGCCTCGCTGAGCGTTTCGGCGACATAGGCGCCAATGGCGCCAAGTCCTAAAATGCCCACCGGCCACTGTGACTTTTCCGCGACCGGATGAGGCCGCCAATACGCTTGGGTTTGCTGATTGGCGTAGCGGTCAAAACTGCGGTAGAAGTGCAATACGCCGTATAGCACGTAATCGGCCATCAGTTCGCCCATGCCAGCATCGCGCAGTTTGACGATAGGCACGTCTTGCGGGCGTGCCGGCGAGCGCAGCAGATAATCGACCCCGGCGCCTAAGTTGATAATCGCCTTTAGCTGGCTCTGTTCGCGCAGCAGGTGCTCGGGTGGTTTCCACGCCGCGAGGTAATCGGCGTTTTGGCGCACCTCGGCCGGTGCCTCGCTGGTTATGACGTCGGCCTGGGGAAACGCCTCTGCCAGCGCTTCGCGCCACTGCTCGGCTTCGCTCTCAATATGGACGACGATTTTCATCTTGGCCCCCTTTAGCTCGGTGTTATTTGTCGTTACAGCTTACGCTATCACGAGTGAATGCACTTTTTGTCATAAAGGCTTTGACCGGCAACCAAGGGGTGGTGCTAGTATCAGCTTAAGACGACATTGGCGGGCCTACTGCGGCGGTAGCCAGGGTCGATCCTGTGGCCCGAAAAAGCGACGCATGTCGCTTTTTCGGTTCTTGGTGATCTTTAATGGCGAGTTGCCCGATGACTGAGGTTTCCCTGCCTTTCACACGCGAAGAGTACGCGAATCGACTGTGGAAAGTGCGCGCTGAAATGGCTGGCCGTGGTATTGACGTGATTATCGTTAGTGACCCCTCGAACATGGCCTGGCTGACCGGCTACGACGGCTGGTCATTTTATGTGCATCAGTGCGTTCTGGTGGGCCTTGAAGGCGAGCCGGTATGGTTCGGTCGCCGTATGGATGCCAATGGCGCGTTGTTGACGTGTTGGATTGATCCGGAAAATATCACTTATTACCCGGATTACTACGTCCAGAATCCAGACATGCACCCGATGGAGTACCTGGCGCAGTCGATCATGCCCGACCGCGGCTGGCACCAGGGTGTCGTCGGCATGGAGATGGACAACTACTATTTCACCGCCAAGGCGTATCAGAGCCTGCTGCGCGAGCTTCCTCACGCGCGCTTTATGGACGCCAATGGGTTGGTCAACTGGTGCCGCGCGATTAAATCGCCCCAAGAAGTCGCCTACATGCGCATTGCGGCGAAAATCGTCGAGGGGATGCATTCGCGCATTTTGGAAGTGATCGAGCCAGGGTTGCCCAAAAGTAAGTTAGTCTCCGAGATTTACCGGGTGGGTATCGAAGGCTACGTGGATAACAAGGGCAAAGTGTACGGCGGTGACTACCCGGCGATTGTGCCCATGCTTCCCACTGGCAAAGACGCCGCTGCCCCGCACTTAACCTGGGATGACACCCCGTTTCGTAAAGGCGAGGGTACGTTTTTCGAGATCGCCGGTGTTTACAAGCGCTACCACGCGCCGATGTCGCGCACCGTCTATTTAGGTACGCCGCCCAAAGACTTTCTGCGCGCTGAATCCGCGCTCTTGGAAGGCATCGAGAATGGCCTTGCCGTGGCCAAACCCGGCAACCGCACGGCGGATATCGCCATGGCGCTGGGGGCGGCGATGGATAAATATGGCTTTGACCGCGGCGGGGCTCGCTGTGGCTATTCAATCGGGCTTTCCTATCCGCCTGACTGGGGCGAGCGCACCATGAGCTTGCGCCCCTCAGATGAGACTATCTTGAAACCCGGCATGACATTCCACTTTATGCCCGGCCTATGGGTAGACGAATGGGGGCTGGAAATCACCGAGAGCATTCTGATTACCGAGGATGGCTGCGAGACGCTGGCCAATTTCCCCCGCCAGCTATTTGTAAAATAGCCGCTTGTACCAAAAGGAATATTCAATGACCGATCAACCCAACCAAGTGCGGCCTAGCCCTATTTCAGCCACCGTGGATTTTGACGCCGATGGCGTCCAGCACGGCTTTTTGAAACTGCCGATCTCCACCGATGAATCCGCCTGGGGGGCAGTGATGATCCCCGTCACCGTGGTGAAAAACGGTGACGGCCCCACAGCACTTCTCACCGGCGGTAACCACGGCGATGAGTACGAGGGCATCACGTCGCTGTTAAAGCTGTCTTCCACACTGAAAGCGGAAGACGTCACCGGGCGGGTGATTATCGTGCCGTGCATGAACACCCCGGCGGTGATGGCGGGCAAGCGGACCTCGGGGCTTGACGGTGGCAACATGAACCGTAGTTTCCCCGGTGACCCCAACGGCAATGCCACCGCGCAGATCGCCGACTACTTCACCCGCGTGCTGGTGCCGATGAGCGATGTGGTGCTCGATTTGCACTCCGGCGGTCGTACGCTGGATATTCTGCCCTTCGGCGCGTCCCACGTGCTGGACGATAAAAACCAGCAGCAGGCAGCGCTCGACGGTGCTAAAGCGTTTGGCGCACCTTATGCCATGGTGATGTTTGAGCTCGATGCGGAAAGACTCTTCGATACCGCCTGCGAACGCCAGGGCAAAGTATTTGTCGCCACCGAGCTTGGCGGAGGCGGCACCTCCACGCCGGAAAGCATGGCGATTACCGAGCGTGGTGTACGTAACTTTCTGATTCACTATGGCTTAGTGGCAGGCAAGGTCGACATGCCAGAAAGCGGGCAGGTGTATCTCGATATGCCCGATGCCAGCTGCTACGTGCAAAGCCAGCACTCGGGCGTGTTAGAACTGTTAGTCGCCCTCGGCGATGAAGTGAAAAGGGGCCAGACGATTGCCTACGTGTACGACATGACTCGCAGCGGCACTGAGCCTGTGGCCTACCGCGCCGAGCGCGATGGCGTGCTGATGGCGCGGCGTGCCCCCGCGCTGATAAATATGGGCGATACGCTCGCGGTGATTGCCGACGTGGTGGAGCGTCTTAACGCCTAGGCGTTGTCGGATTTATCATGACTAAACTCGACCGATACGATGTAAAAATTCTGGAAATTCTTTCCCGCGACGGGCGGATCACCAAATCCAAGCTCGCCGCGGCGATCAACCTTTCCGTCAGCCCCTGCTGGGAGCGGGTCAAGCGGCTGGAGCAGGCGGGCATTATTCAAGGCTACAGCGCGCGTATCGACACCAACATACTGGTGCCGCACAACCCGGTGTGGGTGCAGATTGAGCTAAAAAAGCACAACGCCGATAGCTTCAAGGCTTTCGAAGCGCTGGTGATGCAAACCCCGGAAGTTACCGAGTGTGTTGCCGTGGGCGGCGGGGTAGACTACTTGGTGAAGTTTGAGGCTCGCTCTATCGATAGCTACCAACGCCTGATGGATAGCTGGCTGGTCTCGGACGTGGGCATCGAGCGCTATTGCACGTATATCGTGACCAAGATGGTCAAGCAGTCCACGCCGACCGTGGTAGCGGAAGATTTTCTGTGACGCTTCGCGTATAAAACGAAACAAATGATTTGGCTAGGGGTTTGGTCAACGCCAATTCAGCGCTCGATTATCATAGGATGAAGGTGAGTGCTTATTTACCGACTGACTCAGCGGAATACACGCTCCCACTAGCAAATTTAAAGTAGTATTTGAACCAGCATTAAAAATAGTATTTAAAACAGAATTTAAAACAGCCAGATCGCCTGACGCAGAGAGAATCCAATGTCTTACTTCACCATTGCCGGTGTTCAAATGCATGCCCTGCACCACGGCGACAATACCGAGGCCATGCGCCACCGTATCGACGTGCTCATGAACCGTTTTCCTCAGGTTCAGATGGTGCTGTTTAGCGAATTGCTGCCCATGGGCGCATCGCCGCACCACGCGCAACCGCTACCCAGTGATACTGAAGCGATGTTTTGCCAGTTAGCCGCGCAACACCGCATCTGGTTAATTCCCGGCTCGATGTTCGAGCAGGTGGGTGAGCAGATCTACAACACCTTGATGGTGATCAACCCATTAGGGCAGGTCGTAACCCGTTATCGCAAGATGTTTCCCTTCCGCCCTTATGAAGCCGGGGTGGAAAGCGGCACTGAATTTGTGGTTTTTGATGTGCCCACCATAGGCCGCTTCGGCGTGTCTATTTGCTATGACATGTGGTTTCCCGAAACGACCCGGACCCTGGCCGCCATGGGTGCTGAAGTGATTCTTCATCCCACCATGACCGATACCATCGACCGAGACATCGAGCTTTCGATTGCCCGCACCAATGCCGCAATCAACCAGTGCTATTTCTTTGATATCAACGGTGCGGGTGCGCTGGGTAACGGCCGTTCCATCGTGGTCGGCCCGTCCGGTGACGTGATCCACCAGGCCGGTATCGGCGAAGAGGTCATGCCGATTGAAATCGATCTGAACCGAGTGCGCCGCGAACGCGAAACTGGGTTGCGTGGCTTGGGTCAGCCGCTCAAGAGCTTCCGCGACCGGGACGTGGATTTTTCGCTGTATCGTAGCGAAAACGGCTCATCACCTTTTTTAGATACCTTAGGGGCGCTTGCCAAACCGGTGCGTAACGACCAAGACATTTTCTAGGAGATTGTTTGATTTGACTGATCGTCACGAGAAGCACGGATTTCGCGCCACATTGATTGATCGATTTAGGCAAGTCGTGCGTTTTTTCACCCAGCGCCTAGCCGACACTAATATCACGCGGTCTTCAGTACCCGTCACCGAAGGAGCGAGAACAATGACTAAAATATCTTCCATTGCAGATGTTCGACGGCATTTTCTTAACAATAAGGAGCCGGTTTATTTTATTTCCGCCACCAATTTTAATCTCTTGGGTATCGGTGATTGGGTCGGCGGCTTTCGCCATATCAACTATATAAACTGCTTCGAGGGCAAGCAGCGAAACGTCTTCGTGCCCAAGGAGAAGTTTCCCCGTGACTTCGAGGGCATCGAAGACATCAACAACTATTTGCTCGAACACAAGGAAGTGATTAATTTCATTCAATCACGTGCCGATGGCGAAAATGCCGGGGTGGCCGCGTTTTTGATGTTCGACGAGCACACCGAAGAAATCTGCAAGCAATTGGGGCTGCGGGTCGCCTTTCCGCCGGCGCAGTTGCGCCAGCGAATGGACAACAAGATCGAGACGGTACGCATCGGCAACAAAGCTGGGGTGCCCAGCGTGCCCAATGTGCTGGCCAAGGTAGGCAGCTATCAGGAGCTCGTTGAGGTCAGCAAAGAGCTTGGCAATGACTTAGTGGTGCAGACCGCGTTCGGTGATTCCGGCCATACCACCTTCTTCATCGCCAGCGAAGAGGACTACTACAAGCACGCCGAAGAGATCGAGGCCGAGCCCGAAGTCAAAATCATGAAGCGCATCAACTGCCGTGGCTCGGCGATAGAAGCTTGCGCCACGCGCTGCGGCACAGTGGTTGGCCCCTTGATGACCGAACTTGTAGGGTTCAAGACATTAACGCCTTACAAAGGCGGTTGGTGCGGCAACGAGATGTTTGCCGGAGCCTTCAGCCAGGAAGTACGCGACCTGGCGCGTGAGTACACCTTCAAATTCGGCGAAGCCCTGCGCGAAGAAGGCTACCGCGGTTACTTCGAGCTCGATTTCCTGATCGACATGGACACCAACGATGTGTACCTGGGCGAGCTCAATCCCCGCGTGACCGGGGCGAGCTCGCTGACCAACGTCGCGGCTTTTGCCCACTCCGATATTCCGCTGTTCTTGTTCCACTTGCTGGAGTTCTCGGATGTCGACTTCGACCTGGATATCGACGACATCAACGAGCGCTGGTCGCACCCTGAAAGCGTTGACAGCTGGAGTCAGTTGGTCATCAAGCATACCGATGAAAGTGTCGACCTTTTGACCCATGCTCCCGATACCGGAGTATGGCGTATGAGTGACGATGGCGAAATCGCCTACGATCATTACAGCTATCACCCGCACGCGGCGGAAAACGAGCATGAAGCTTTCTTTCTGCGTATCAGCGGCGCTGGCGATTTCCGCTATGAAGGAGCCGATCTCGGCATTCTGATCACCCGGGGCCGGTTGATGGATGATGATTTCCAATTGAACGAACGGGCGAAAGCCTGGATCGAGGGCATCCGTCAGCAGTACAGCGGTCAGGCGTTGCAAGACCCCGTGGTGGAGGGAGTTGCCGTTAGCCATGCCATCGGCGGTGGCAACTTCAAAATTTTGTGACCATGGACAGCTACTTAGCCAGTGGCAGGACGCCAAGTGTTGAGCTGGATAAAACATTGACGTTTCGCACTGTGCATGAAGAGGTGGCGGGGGCCAAATGGCAGTCGCTGTTTCATTACCATTGGCCTGCCTACGAACCTTGGTATTTGGCCGAAGGCGAACGCGAGCGTCCTTCTTACTTGGAATGCTACAACGCCTTGCGCCGCCATATGCCGGAGTTGTTGGGCACCTACCACACTTTGTGCGAGCTGGCCGGTGGGGGCGATCTTTCGTCGCGGCTATTGAGCCTGTACCGGCCGCCACCGTATATCACCGGCTGCTCCCAAGCGGTACTGGCAAGCCCGGCGGCCACCGTGCTGGCGCGCAACTACGATTATCCGCCGGAGCTTTGCGAGGGCACCATTCTCTACACCCGGTGGAATCAACGCCGGGTGATCGCCATGTCGGATTGCTTGTGGGGCGTGTTGGACGGGATGAACGATTCGGGGCTTGCGGTTTCTCTGGCATTCGGTGGGCGCAAGGTAGTGGGGGATGGCTTCGGCGCGCCGATTATCCTGCGCTACATTCTCGAATTCTGCGATACGGTGCCGGAAGCTGCGGCGGTGCTGGCACGTGTGCCCACCCATATGGCCTACAACATTACCGTGGCGGATGCCTGCGGGCGCTATGTCACGGCCATGATCGCGCCGGACCGTCGCGCCAGTATCCGGCGGGTGGCCGTGGCCACCAACCATCAAAAGAAGATCGAATGGTACGCCCATGCACTGGCCTCGGAAACCTTGATACGCGAGCGTCAACTGTCGATTCTGGTCGATGATGATGCCACCACTGATGAGCGGTTAGTGTCGGCTTTTTCTGCACCGCCCTTGTTTCGTCATGACTACCGGCGTGGCCTGGGCACGGTGTATACCGCGGTTTATCGCCCCAACGAGGGCCGGACCGAGTTTCGTTGGCCCGGCAAAGTGCTGGATTTGAGCTTCGAGGCCTTTGCCGAAGAACAAATCACCGTGCGTTACGGCTCACGCGGCCTGCATAGCGGATAAACACGGCGGCCAAACCACGTGTTTTTCAGATTAATATCGACAAAGGATGGGTGTCGTCATGCAAGAGAGCAGTCCTACTGAAACGCCCTACACTGCGCTGGGCTTTTATCACAAGATTTCCCAGCTTCGCTCCGACACATGGAATGCGCTCAAGCGTGACCTGGGTATTCTGACGCGCCTTGAAGAGGAAGGCCGTGCTAAGAATTTGATCAAGTCTATCGATATTAAATTGACCCGCCTGGAGATCATCGAGGACTATCACGCGTTTCCGTCCAAAGAGGATTTTCGCTACCTTTGGTTGCTGTTCCATCGCGGTGAATATGAGGTGTTAGATAAAGTGGTGAAACGCTTGGTAAGAGCGTTGATCAGCGAGTCCTATCGGCGTCGCCATGTGGATCTCTCCGAGACCGATGCTGGCGCCGAAGACATGGAAACCCTTGATGCCCTGAATCAGCTACGTCGTGGGCATCCGGCATCCAACAGCTCGGCTCAGCCCTATTTTGAGCTGTTGATCGTGGACAACCTTTCCAACCAGGAAGAGGAAGTGGTGCGCGAGGCGTTTCACAACATGCGCCGCCCGGAAGACCGCTTTGTCTACGACGTGGTAACGGTCAAAAGCTTCGAAGACGCGTTAATTGCCATACTGGTTAACCCCAATATCCAGGCGTGCCTGATCCGCTACGAATTTCCCTACAAGTCGAAGTACAACCTCAGTGCCCTGCGTAACTACCTGGAAGGTCTGTCGGAAAAAGAGCTGGAGCACCAGACCGAAGCCGAGCGCAGCATCCTGCTCAGCTCGATGATTCACGAGCTGCGCCCGGAGATTGATCAGTTTCTGGTCACCAGCGGCGATGTCGAGGCCACGGCGAGCCAGGACATTCAGTATTTCAACCGTATTTTTTACCGCGAAACGGATTACATCGAGCAGCATCATACGATCCTGCGCGCCATCGATAACCGCTACCGCACGCCGTTTTTCGATGCCTTGCGTGAATACAGCAAAAAGCCTACCGGCGTGTTTCACGCCATGCCCATCTCCCGGGGGAAGTCGGTCACCCGCTCCCACTGGGCGGGGCACATGATCGACTTCTACGGCATCAACATCTTTCTGGCCGAAACCTCGGCGACGTCCGGGGGGCTCGATTCGCTGCTGCAACCCTACGGGCCGATCAAGAAGGCGCAAGAATATGCCGCCCGGGCATTTGGCTCGCGGCGCAGTTTCTTCGTTACCAACGGCACCTCCACCGCTAACAAGATTGTGGTGCAGGCCTTGGTCAAACCGCGAGACATCGTGCTGATCGACCGTGACTGCCACAAATCGCATCACTACGGCATGGTGCTGGCGGGCGCCCACGTCAGCTATCTAGATTCCTATCCCCTCGACGATTACTCCATGTACGGCGCGGTGCCGCTGCGCGAAATCAAAAAAACGCTGCTTGCTTACAAACGATCTGGGCAGCTGCACAAAGTGAAGATGCTGTTGCTGACCAACTGCACCTTCGACGGCATCGTCTACAACGTGCGCCGGGTGATGGAAGAGTGCCTGGCGATCAAGCCGGACCTCATCTTTCTGTGGGACGAGGCCTGGTTCGCCTTCGCCGGTTTCAACCCGACGTATCGACCGCGTACCGCCATGAACTCGGCGCGCACTTTGCGCTATCGCTACCGCAGCGAGAGCTACCGTGAGGAATACAACACCTGGAAGGCCGAGTTCGACAAGCTCGACCCAGAAGACGACGCCACCTGGCTCGATCAGCGCCTAATGCCCGACCCAGACCTGGTGCGGATTCGCACCTATGCTACCCATTCGACCCATAAGACGCTGACTTCTTTGCGTCAAGGCTCGATGATTCATGTTTGGGATCAGGATTTCCGCCAGAAGGTGGAGTCTTCCTTCCATGAAGCCTATATGACCCACACCTCGACCTCGCCCAACTACCAGATTGTGGCGTCGCTGGATGTGGGGCGTATGCAGGCGGAAATGGAAGGCTTTGAGCTGGTCCACGCCCAGGTCGAAACGGCGCTTTCGCTGCGCGAGCAACTCTACACGCATCCGTTGCTGCAGAAGTATTTCCGCGTACTAAAGAACAGCGACATGGTGCCCGAAGCTTATCGCGAGTCGGGTGTTGAAACCTTCTACGACCCGGTGTCCGGCTGGAACAAGATGGAAGAAGCCTGGGCGCGGGATGAGTTCGTGGTCGACCCGACCCGTGTGACCATTGCCATTGGTAACACCGGGGTCGACGGCGATACGTTCAAAAACGAATATCTGATGAACAAGTACGGCATTCAGATCAATAAGACCTCACGCAACACCGTGCTTTTCATGACCAATATCGGCACTACCCGCGGATCGATTGCCTACCTGCTGGATGTGTTGATCAAGTTGGCCAAGGAATTCGAATACCGCTTGGAAGACAGCAGCCGCCCCGAGCGCAAGATCATCGAACAGCAGGTGCACTCGTTAAATCATGAGCTGCCGCCGCTGCCGGATTTCAGCTATTTCCACAGTGCGTTCCGGCCTAATCCCGATACCCCGCAGGGCGATATCCGCTGCGCTTATTTTCTTAGCTACGACGAAGAAAATACCGAGTACCTGCGCTTCGATAACGGCAAGTTACAGGCGCAGATGCGGGACGGGCGCGATGTGGTGTCGGCAAGCTTCGTGATTCCCTACCCGCCGGGGTTCCCGGTGCTGGTGCCGGGACAGGTGATCAACGAGGAAATTCTCGATTTCCTCCAAGCGCTGGACGTCACCGAGATTCATGGATACCGGCCAGAGCTGGGGCTGGTGGTGTTTACCCAGAAGGCGCTGATCAACCCGGCTGAAGGCTAAAAAACGCCCCTGCCAAAAAAAACCACGTTAAAGTCGGTTTTCGCAAAAAAAGTGCCGTTCATTGGGTGGCCTTTCAAAAGCACTTCGTGTGCTTTCTCCCTTACCCTGAACACATCAAAACGCAAACGGCCATGTTGGCCGTTTTGCTTTTTGCTCGCATTGATAACGGGGGAGGTTCCCATGACGACACTATCCACAACACTCGCCAAGCGCCTGGAAGACCCACGCCTTTTCCGTCAGTACGCCTACGTGAACGGCAAATGGACCCATGGCGAGAGTGGCCGCGAAGAAGCGGTGACTGACCCCGCCACCGGTGAGGCGCTGGGCCATATCCCCCTGCTGGAAGCCGAGCAAATTACCGCGGCGGTGGATGCCGCCGAAGCAGCCTTCGTGCATTGGCGGGCACTGCGTGCCGATGAGCGCTGCGAGCGTTTGCTTGCCTGGTACGACTTGATTCAAGCCAACCGCGAAGACTTGGCGACCCTCATGACGCTGGAACAGGGCAAACCGCTGCCGGACTCCCGCGGCGAGGTGCAGTACGGTGCCAGCTTCGTGCGTTGGTTTGCTGAAGAAGGCAAACGCACTTACGGCGAGACGATTCCGAGCCCCATCCCCAATGCCTCGCTCGGCACTATTAAAGAGCCGGTGGGCATTGCCGCGCTGATCACACCGTGGAACTTTCCACTGGCGATGATTACCCGCAAAGCTGCCGCCGCTTTGGCTGCGGGCTGCCCGGTTATCGTCAAGCCGGCGAACGAAACGCCGTTCTCGGCGCTGGCGCTGGCGGAGCTTGCCGAGCGCGCAGGTATTCCAGAAGGCATTTTCAACGTCGTGCTGGGCGATCCACCCGAGGTCTCTAAGATTCTTTGTGCCGAGCCGCGTATCAGAGCACTATCGTTCACCGGCTCCACCCGTGTTGGGCGGATATTGATGGAGCAAAGTGCGCCTACCGTTAAGCGGCTCGCACTGGAGCTTGGCGGTGATGCGCCCTTTATCGTCGGGCCGGATATGGACCCGAAAGAGGCAGCACTTGCGGCGGTGGCGGCCAAGTTCCAGACGGCCGGGCAAGACTGCTTGGCGGCGGACCGTATTTTGGTGCACGAATCCCTCCACGATGAATTCGTAGAGCACTTTGCTGAGCGCATGGCCGCGCTTACCGTGGGTAACGGCTTGGAAAGCGAAATTGACCTCGGCCCGCTGATTCACGGCCAAGCGGTAGAAAAAGCCGCGGGCATTGTAGACGACGCCATTTCCAAAGGCGCGACATTGGTGGCGGGCGACCAAAGCCAAGCGCCGGGCGCTAACTATTTCATGCCGGTGCTGCTCACTGGGATCACGCGCGATATGCGTTTGTGGCAAGAAGAGAGCTTCGCGCCCATCGCCGGTATCACGCCCTACGCCGACGATGACGAGGTCATTGATCTCGCCAACGATACCGAATATGGCCTTGCCGCTTACATTTACACCCACGATATTCGCCGTATCTGGAAGCTTTTGCGCGCGCTGGAATTTGGCATGGTGTCGGTCAACTCGGTGAAGATGACAGGCCCGCCAGTGCCCTTTGGCGGTGTGAAGCAGTCCGGCCTTGGCCGTGAAGGCGGCACCTGCGGTATTGATGAGTATCTGGAAACCAAATACTACTGCTTAGGCGCGCTGGGCTCGGTGTCGGGCAGTTAAACGAAATTCGCGTTTGGGTTTGTAGAGACACAAGGAGCCCGATTTATCGGGCGAACCCAAGCCTTATCGCCCAATAAGTTGGGCTCCTACAGCGGATAACTGGCACAAGGTTTTGTAAGAGCTCGACTTGTCGGGCGATATGTCCTTTATTGATAAGAGAGAACACCATGAGCTTGCATCAGGATTTAGTCGACCGCGACCGTAACGTTACCTTCCACGCTTCTACCCATCTGCGCGACTTCGCTCACGGCGATGCACCAGGGCGTGTGATTACCGGCGGCAAGGGTATCAATATCGTAGACAAAGACGGCCGTGAATTTATCGACGGTTTTGCCGGGCTTTACTGTGTGAACATCGGTTACGGTCGCACGGAAGTCGCCGAGGCAATCTATAAGCAAGCCTTGGAACTCTCCTACTACCACACCTATGTAGGCCACTCCAACGAGCCGCAAATTGAGCTTTCCGAGCGCATTCTGAAAATCGCCGGCATGAACATGTCCAAGGTTTACTACGGCATGTCCGGCTCGGATGCCAACGAAACGCAGCTCAAAATCGTGCGCTACTACAACAACGTGCTTGGTCGCCCGCAGAAGAAAAAGGTCATCTCGCGCATGCGCGGCTATCACGGCTCGGGCATTGCTTCCGGTTCGTTGACTGGCCTCAAAGCGTTCCATGACCACTTCGATCTACCGATTGACACCATCCGCCATACCGAAGCGCCGTACTATTACCACCGCGCCGCTGAGCAGCACGGCATGACCGAGCACGAATTCTCCTCGTTTTGCGCTGAGAAGCTCGAAGCGATGATTCTCGAAGAAGGCCCGGATACCGTCGCGGCCTTTATTGGCGAGCCAGTGCTCGGCACCGGTGGCATTGTGCCGCCGCCAGAAGGCTATTGGGGCGAGATCCAAGCCGTGCTTGATAAATACGACGTGCTCTTGATCGCCGACGAAGTGGTGTGCGGTTTTGGCCGAACCGGCTCAGATTTTGGCAGCCACCATTACAGCATTCAGCCTGACCTGGTCACCATCGCTAAGGGACTGACCAGCGCCTATCAGCCGCTCTCTGGCGTCATCGTCAGCGATAAAGTGTGGAAAGTGCTGGAGCAAGGCACGGGCGAATACGGTCCCATCGGCCACGGCTGGACATACTCCGGCCATGCGCTAGGTTGTGCCGCCGCGCTGGTTAATCTGGATATCATTGAGCGCGAAAACCTGGTGGGCAACGCCGAGGAAACCGGCGCCTACTTCCAGCAGCAGCTCAAGGCGACCTTTGACGGCCACCCGCTGTTGGGGGATGTGCGCGGCGTGGGCTTGATGGCGGCGCTGGAATTCTCCCCCGATGCCAAGCAGCGTCTTCACTTTGACCCGGTGCTGAAAGTTGGCCCGCGGGTTTCCGCCGCCGCCCTGGAAGAAAACCTGATTGCGCGCGCCATGCCGCAAGGGGATATTCTCGGCTTCGCCCCACCGCTGACCATCAATCGCGATGAGGTGGATGACATGATCGGCCGCGCCAAGCGGGCGATTGACCGGGTTACCGATGAGCTTTCGCGTTCGGGCGATCTCAAGCAAGGGCAAAAAGAGGCTGCGCTGACGATTTAGTCGCAAGTGGAAAATCCACTCGCCAAAACGCCGTTGCTCCGTGAGGGGGCAGCGGCGTTTTTTTAAAGGCTGGCTGGTAAGGTGTTGGCTATGCTGTACGCATAGTGTGGTTTACGCTGTTTAAGGAGCATGTATGCAACCCGTGATTGCTTTTGATGTTTACGGCACCTTGATTGATACCCAGGGCGTCACCGTTGAGCTTGAGCGCCGCTTAACAAAGCCGGAAAAAGCGGCCGAGTTTGCCCGTCGCTGGCGCGATAAACAGCTGGAATACAGCTTCCGCCACGGGCTAATGGGCCACTATCTCCCGTTTTCTGAATGTACTCGCGAAGCGCTGGTGTTCACCGACCGTGCGCTACAAGCTGGCCTTACCGATAACGACCAGGACCACCTGATGGCCGTGTATGCCGAGCTGCCCGCCTTTCCCGATGTGGTGCCTGCTCTGGTTACCCTGCGCGAGGCGGGCATACGTTGCGTGGCGTTCTCCAACGGCACGGCCGACGCGGTCAAAACCTTGCTGGTGCGCGCAGGCGTTGATAAACACATGGACGACGTCATCAGCGTTGACGACATTAAGCGCTTTAAACCCGACCCTGCGGTTTACGCTTACCTGCGTACTCGATTGGAAGCTCGCCCGGAACAGACATGGCTGATTTCCAGCAATCCGTTCGATGTGATTGGCGCCACGCACGCGGGTCTTCGTAGCGCCTGGGTCCGCCGCAGCTCAGATGCCCCCTTCGACCCTTGGGGCATCGAGCCGGATATGACCGTCGCCGATTTAGAAACCCTGGCCGAGCGCCTGTTGCGCTAATCAGTAGGCGGTTGTCCATTGATACGGGAGCCGCGCATAATAGGGCACGTTTCACCCACCACGGGACCGCAATACAGGACGCCACATGTCACAAAAGATTTACTGCACAGCCAGCTTCAAACCTAAGCCCGGCAAAGAAGAAGCCGTTTTTAAAACGCTACAGTCACTAGAGCCCAACGCCCATCGAGAAGATGCCTGCCTGCTTTATACCGTCACGCGGCAGATCGAGAACCCCTTCGCGGATGGCACCGGGTTCCCCATCGTTTTTCACGAGATTTGGGCTAACCGGGAAGCGTTCGAGGCGCACTGCCAGCGCGAGGAGGTTCAAGCTTTCTTCGCTCAGAACGTCGAGTCTCCCGACGGCGATATCGAAGATGCCAACGTTTGCGTCTATACCGATGAGCCGTGGAACTTTGACGCCCCAAAGGTGTAGACCAAGGGTATAGAGCAGGATAAAACGAATCGCAGAAGGAGCGACTATGACCGAGCAAAAAATGAATGTTGAAAGCTTTAACCTGGACCACACCAAGGTGAAAGCGCCTTACATCCGCCTGGCGGATATCAAAGAAGGCGAGAAGGGTGATCGCATTCATAAATACGACTTGCGCATCTGCCAGCCCAACAAAGCGCACATGGAGATGCCCGCGCTGCACTCGCTTGAGCATCTGATGGCCGAGCTTTCGCGCAATCACTCCGATAAAGTCGTCGACATCAGCCCGATGGGCTGCCAAACCGGCTTCTATATCGCCATGATCAATCACGACGACTACGACGACGTGGTCAACATGGTCGAACAGACGCTGAAAGACGTGCTCAACGCCACCGATGTCCCTGCCTGCAACGAAATGCAGTGCGGTTGGGCCGCCAGCCACAGCCTCGAAGGCGCCCAGGAGCTCGCGCGCGGCTTGCTGGATAAGCGCAACGAGTGGACCGAAGTGTTTGCTTAATGGCCCTGTTAGCGATGTCACGCAACCCCAGAACGCCTCCCCAGTGGAGGCGTTCTCGCGTCAGGCGTTGTAGCAACGCACGAGCTGTGGCTTCATAAACAGTCGGTTTGAGCAAATCAGTTTGAGTAAAAGACGGAATTCTTAATGTATCAGAGCATACTGAATTTCTGGTTCGATGAAATCGAGCCCAAACAGTGGTGGCGTGTTGAGCCGGCTTTTGATGAAAATCTAAAGGCGCGGTTTCAGCCCTTGTTGCAGCAGGCCGCTGCGGGCGAGCTTTATACCTGGCGGAAAAGCCCACAAGGTCGCCTTGCGGAAGTGATCGTGCTTGATCAGTTTTCCCGCAATATATATCGCGACACGCCGCAAGCCTTTACCCAAGACCCGCAGGCGCTAGTGCTCGCGCAGGAGGCGGTGGCCGCTGGCGCGTTAAGTGAACTAGCGCAAGATGAGCGCACTTTCTTGCTCATGCCTTATATGCACAGCGAATCGCGACTTATCCACGAACAAGCAGAAGCGCTGTTCAAGGCATTCACGCCAGCGGAAAACATCAAGTTTGAGTTACGGCATAAGGAAATCATCGACCGCTTCGGCCGCTACCCGCACCGCAACGACATACTAGGCCGCACCTCCACGCCAGAAGAGATCGCATTTCTCAAACAGCCGGGGTCGCGTTTTTGAACACCCGCGCCAATGCCCGCGTACGGTGATCAGAAGGATAGAACTCATGCTGTCACCGGAAGGTCGGCGTTAATCGCCTAGGCCTTTTAATCCGCCCACTGCCATGGCGGTTCGTCCAGCCACCCTTGTCCCAATATAACCGTTTCGCCAAACACTTTATCCAGCGCGATAGAGTTACAGGCAGTGTCTTTTTCCAAAGTGGCCACCAGGCGTGGCGCGTGGGAAACCACCCACACCTGGGTTTCTTGCGATGCACGGATAATCAGGCGGCCCAGGGCGGGCAGCAAATCCGGGTGTAGACTGGTTTCCGGCTCATTTAATACCAGCAGGGAAGGTGGTCGGGGTGTGAGCAACGCTGCTACCAGCAATAGATAGCGAAGCGTGCCGTCCGATAATTCCGACTGGTTTAAGGGGCGCAGCAGCCCCTCCTGTAGAAACAGTAACAGGAAGCGGTTGCCAGCGTCGGCCTTAAAATCAATCGTTGCACCGGGAAAGGCGTCTTCAATCGCTTCGTACAACGCCTCTCGGTCGCCAATCTCGTAGATGGTTCGCAAGGCGGCCACTAGGCTGTGACCATCGTGATCCAGCACCGGGGTGCGGGTGCCGATTTGTGGTGTACGAATCATGGATTGCGGATCGGTTCGGAACTGATCGTAGAAGCGCCATTGTCGGATGGTCTGCCGAACCGCATGAACCTCCGGCACAGCGACCGGGTCACTGATTTCGTTCAGAATGCTTTCGTAGCTATTAAGGTGGGCATCGTAAACCTGCCATTTGCGTCCAGCACGTACTTTCACCACGGATCCAACACGATCTATCAAACAACTGCTGGGGCGGGGCGGCAAACATCGCCCGCCCAGATGCATTCCCGCTTTATCTCGGGGTCGAACTGGAACATGGAGGGTTCCTGGTAGCCTGCAAACCCCTGCGGTGCGGGCATCCCTAATGAAATGGCGTAACCGAAGTCTTCACCGACAAACCCCATCCTAAGGCGCGTATTGTTCTTCTTGGCGGCGCCCTCAACCGGAGCAGAGCCGTCTTTCATGGTTTTGGTGAGTTTTTCTGGGCCTGCCCAGAAGGTGTAATCAAGGCCGCCTTCCTGTGCAATCGATGAGATAAGATTGCCTTTGGCGGTTTCGGCCAGTAACCGCAGCGACTTGTAGAGGTTGGATTTGCCGCACCCGTTGGGTCCGGTCACTACGTTGAGGCCCGACAGGGGAGAGACAACGTTTTTCAGGCTGCGGTAGTTGGAGACGGCAAAGGTGTTGATCATAAGCTCTGGATCGTTGAGGGTGGGAGGATCATATCTGTCAGCTTTATTTTTGCTCGGGTTCTACCAAGAGAGCGGATTCAAACCTGTCATTCTCCAGCTTCTCCAAGGCAATCTGATAACAGTCTTCGATATGACGGTTGCCCATGACCTTCAGGTCTTCCTGTGACTCGATCCTGAGGCGGTCCTTTTTTGACGAAGGGGAGTCTCCGTAACATCGCTGTTTGGGATACACACTACGTGTGACTAAACCGATAGCGCAGCTTAGGCAGCGTGCGGGCGACCGGCGGCAGTCGGGTTGCCATGATAAGCGCCGCAATGGCGGCGTACATTGCCCATTCGCCCATATCTGCCCGCACTACCCAGAAGAAGTGCAGCAGCACCAGGCCCAAAATGGCGTAGGAGAATTTGTGCAGCGGCTTCCAGCGTTTGCCTAGCTTGCGCATCGACCACTTGTTGGAGGTCGCGCCCAGTACCGCCAGGCCGATCAACGCGATCATGCCGACGATGATATAAGGCCGTTTGACGATCTCGCTACCCAGCAGTGCCCAGTTAAGCCCCAGGATGAACAGCGCGTAGCTGAGCATGTGCAGGGTGGCGTAGGCAAGCGTCCATAGGCCCAACTGGCGTCGGATCAGCGCAAAGCCTTTCCAGCGGGTGAGCTTGGTCAGAGGGGTAAGGCTGAGCGTGAGCAGCAGCATCCATAGCCCGCCAATGCCGATATTGAGCAGCAGGTAGCGCCCCGGCTCGGGGCCAGCGGCGTTATTCGCTACCTGCCAGCTCCAGAACAGCAGCGGCGTTAGCGCGGCTAGAAAAACACCCACGCGCCAGAGCAGCCAGATTTTCGGCGCTGCCATTAGTAGTGCTTCCTTAAATCCATGCCTGCATACAGCTCGGCGACTTCATCTTCGTAGCCGTTGAACATGCGGGTTTCGATGGTGTTGGGGCTGAATAGGCTGTTAGGTAATCGCCGCTCGGTGGCTTGGCTCCAGCGGGGGTGGTCGACTTTGGGATTCACATTGGCGTAAAAGCCATACTCGTCGGAGGCGATCTTCTGCCAGGAATTCACCGGCTGCTCTTCCGTCAGCGATATCCGCACAATCGATTTGATACTTTTAAAGCCGTACTTCCAGGGAACCACCAGCCGCAGCGGGGCGCCGTTTTGATTGGGGAGCTCGCGGCCGTACATGCCCATCGCCATTATCGTCAACGGGTGCATGGCTTCGTCTAAACGCAGACCTTCCACGTAGGGCCAGTCAATGATCGAGAACGAGGAGCGCTGACCGCGCATCTGTTCCGGATCCACCAGGGTTTCAAAGCGCACGTACTTGGCTTTGCTGGTGGGGTCGGCGCGCTTGATAATGTCGGCCAGCGGAATCCCCAGCCAGGGAATTACCATCGACCACGCCTCTACGCAGCGCAGGCGGTAAATGCGCTCTTCAAACTGCGAAGGCTTGGCGATGTCCTCCAGGGCAAAGCGCCCGCCGTTGTTGACCTCGCCGTCGATCACCACGCTCCAGGGCTGGGTTTCCAGGCTGCCCGCATAGCGAGCGGGGTCGCCCTTGTCGGTGCCGAACTCGAAAAAGTTGTTGTAGCCACTGGCATCGTCAAAGGGGGCGATTTTGTCTTTTTCAGGATTGCTGGGGGTGATCGCCCGCCACTGGGTATCGCTGATTTTTTCCTTTAACCACGGGGGCGCATCGCCATCAGGCACATCCGAGTAGTCGGCATTGGCATGCACGTTGCCGGAAAGGGCAAGACCAGCGCCCAGGCCTGCCATACCGCCCATAAAGCGCCGCCGGGAAAGATAGATAGATTCTGGTGTGACATCGGATTCGTGTAAGTCACTGGGTTTGGCAATCTTAATTAGCATGTGGTGCCTCCACTCGCGATGGATAAGGTGTGTGTTATTACTGTGACCATTTCGTACAAGATTTATCACAGCCAGTTCGCAAAGTTATTACGTTTTTTAAACGTCGGCTTAGTGAGGGGGTATACCGGTAAGCGTATGCAGAAAGATGCGCCGCCTGAGGCGAGGTTTTCTACACGAATATCACCGCCTTGAAGCGTCGTGATTCCGCGTGCTATCGCCAGCCCGAGCCCCGCACGGCCGGTGGCGCCCGAGGATTCGCCACGATAGAAGGGGGCAAAGATATGCGAAAGGGTGTATCGCGCAAAGTTCACAAATATGTCACGGGCGACCCAAAAATACGATGGTAACAACACCAACTTGATTGTTTTAATTCAACAAGCTGGTTTCACAAAAAAAGCTTCAACAAGGAGCCTCCATGGCATCCCCTCGCCGTGAACTGATATCACTGATTGAGCAGGGCGCGATACCGCCCGAGCAGGTGGCGAAAGCCGCTAAAGCGGCCGGGCTGTGCCCTTCGCCCCGTGCGTGGGGGGTGTTTATTGATCGGCTTTTACTTTGGCTGGGTGGCTTGGCTTTGGCCTTCGCGGTGCTGTTTTTTGTGGCCTATAACTGGGCCGATCTGGGGCGCTGGCCGCGCTTTGGGTTGGTGCAGGCGGCATTGGTTGTGGCGGTGGGTATCGCCCTTTGGGCTAAAGCCAGCAATGTGGTGGCCAATGTCGCGCTAACGGCCGCGACGCTGCTGGTAGGCGTACTGTTGGCGCTGTTTGGGCAGGTCTACCAAACCGGCGCCGATCCGTGGCAGCTGTTTTTCATCTGGGCCCTGTTAATACTGCCCTGGGTGTTGATCGTTCGTTTTGATCTGCTCTGGCTATTGTGGCTGGGGCTACTTAACGCGGCGCTGTGGCTTTATTTTCGTACCTGGGGCGGGGCGCTTGATGTTTGGGTTGTCAGCAGCGATGCCATCTTCTGGTGGTTATTTGTACTCAATACCACTGCGCTTGCCCTGTGCGAATGGGGGCATCAGCGATGGAACTGGCGCGTCAGTCGTTGGGCCTTGCGCACCTTGGCGTTGGGCAGCGGTGTGCCGGTCACGCTGTTAATGATGACCTTGATCGTCGATGCCACGACGTTTTATATGCCTGCGCTGGTGATTTACCCGCTGTGGTTGGTGTCGCTGTATAGCGTTTATCGTCACTGGCGGCCGGATCTGTTGTTGGTGGCGGGTGGCTGTGTGTCGCTGATCTGTGTGGTGACGCTGGGGCTGGCCCGGCGGTTGTTATGGCAGGGCGAATGGCAGCCGGGTAGCTTGCTGATGCTGGCGTTGGCGGTATTGGTAATGGGTGCCGGCGCCGTGGTGTGGTTGAAGCGGCTGCATACGGAGGCGCCCTCATGACCCATAAGACGTCTTCTTTGCGTGCCAGGTTGCACCAGGCGGGTATCGCAATAAATGAAAACGACACCCAAGCGTCGCCGCCAATCCCCTGGTTTGTGCGCGTGCTGCAGGCGTTTTCCGGCTGGTTGGCAGCGATGTTCCTGCTCGGCTTTATCGCCATGGTCGCGGCGTCCGTGGTGGAGAGCACGCTGGGGGCATTGAGCTTGGGTGCCATGATGCTGCTGGCGGCGTTTGGGCTGTTTCGCGTGACGCGCAGTGACGTGGGCGAACACCTGGCGCTTGCCGTTAGCCTGGCGGGGCAGCTGCTGGTGGCCTGGGGCCTGGTCAATGTCTGGGAAACGTCCGCTTATCTATGGTGGGTGTTGCTGGGTATGCAGGGCGTGCTGGCGCTGGTGATGCCTAGCCAGGCGCATCGTGGCTTTTCTGCCTTTGCCGCCAGCGTCGCGCTGTATATGGCGTTGGCAGCAAGCGCTATGACGTCGGTCGCCAGTGGCCTTGTGTTGCTGGCACTTGTCGTGCTTTGGGTGAATGAGTTTCGATGGCCAAGCCGTATTAACAACCTGCAGGCGTGGGGGCTTGGCCTGTTGATTGGCCTACTGGTTATTCAAGTATTAGCGCATACCGGCCAATCGCTGTCGCTTTTTGATGAACAGACAGGTGGCTCCTGGGTGAGATTAACGCCTTGGTTAAACGCTGCGCTAGTAGCGTTGGCGCTGCTGTTGCTTTTTCGTAGTGTTTTTCAGAACCCTTGTTCATTCAGGGTGCGCTGGGCGTCCTATGCGTGTGCAGCTGCATTAGTCATCGTGTCATTCCACACGCCGAGTGTAGGGCAGGGGATAGTGGTGATGTTATTAGGTTTTGCCATTGGCCACCGTTTGCTGTTGGGAGCTGGCGTGCTGTCGCTACTGCTGGGTATCGGCAGTTATTACTACTGGCTGGAGTCCACACTGCTGATAAAGTCACTCACGCTGCTGGTGTTGGGCGTGCTGCTACTGTTGCTGCGTTGGGCGTTACGCAAGTGGTTGAGTTCACCGCTGGCCAAGCCAAGTGACGAGGGCTCAAACCATGATGCGTAGTGCCAAGTGGCGCCGGGTGGTTATCGTTGCGACCACGCTGTTGATCCTGGCGGTGGTGAACGCAGCGATCTGGGAGAAGGAGCAGCACCTGGCCGAAGGCGAGGTGGTCTATCTGGCGCTGGCGCCAGTCGATCCGCGCTCGTTAATGCAGGGCGACTACATGGCGCTCAATTTTGCGCTGAGCAACGAGATTCGGCGTGCGCTGCAAAGCCGCCGTGATGACGACGCGCCCAGATCCCGCGACGGCTACGCCATTGTGTGTGTGGACGAACAGCGTATTGCTCACTTCCAAGGGCTGGCGGAGGGCCAAAGCACGCTGGATGACGACGAACGGCGTCTTCACTACCGCCTGCGCAATGGCCAGGTGCGGCTAGCCACCGATGCATTCTTTTTCCAGGAAGGCCACGCCGAGCGCTATGAGGCTGCAAGCTACGGCCGCTTCCGACTCAATGAACAGGGGGAGCCCTTGCTGGAGTCGCTGCACGATAACGATCTTGACGCGCTGGGAGATACCTAACCGGCCCTGCCGTTGTCTCAGCTTTTGTACGCGCGCGAGTCACCATCACGGCGCCGCGCCTTGCTACATCGGGCAAGGTAGGCTGTACTTTGTGTTCTCACTGACAAGGACGGCTCGGTGATTACCCCCTGGGTTGCCTAACGGCCGGGCCTGTTGGTGGCATACAAATGGCTCACTTTAATTAACAAGGCCTCTATGAAAGCAAACACCGTGTGGTTAGTACTATTCGTGGCATTCACTTTTTCTAGCCTCTGTACGGCGCAAACTCAAGAAGAGGAAGGCGGGGGCGAGAACCGTCAATGGTTTAGCGTTGATTCAATCAATGCCGGGCTCGGCGAAGCCCCCGAGGAAGTGAGCCGGGTAACGCCTAGGGAAGCGATCCGCAGCTTTATTAACCTGACTGGGCAGGAAGAGTACGAGGCGGCCGCTCATGTGCTCAACCTGGCTGAATTCTCTGAACAGGAGCAGCGTGAACAAGGCGCTGAATTTGCTCGCCAGATGGCGGAGGTCCTCAAACGCGGCAAGTGGTTGAATGTGTCGGATCTCCCAGGGCGTGCAGACGCCATGATCGTAGACGCCTCGGGCCAAACCCCCCGTGCGGGCGAAGTACGCCGCAGCGTTGAATTGGCGTCGCTCAGCACTCGCGGCGAAACCTACGCTATTCGGCTGGGTCGATACCGCGTGGGTGAAGAGGAGCCGGTGTGGCTGATCATGCCCGTCAGCGTGACGTACATTCCGTTGCTCTATGAACGATTCGGCCCGTCGATGCTGGAAGAATATATCCCCGAGCGATTCCAGGGTTCATTTGGCCTGCTGAAAATTTGGGAGTGGATCGCCATTCCGGTGTTTCTGCTTCTCAATGTGTTTGTCGGTTGGCTGGTTTATCGGTTCATCGGGTTGCTGGCGAAATGGCTGCCTTCCGGGGGGATAAGCATTTTTGCCGACCAGATTGGCGTACCCATGGCGCTGGTGGTGGTGTCGCTGGTCACGCAAACGTTGCTAGATTATGTGGTGTCATTTTCGGCGGTGGCGACGATGACCTTTCGTGTCGTACTGATTAGCATTTTGGCCTGGGGCATCGGCACCATCGCCTTGCGCCTTGTGGATACCCTGATGTTGGGGATGACGCGGCGCTTGGTCGGCTCCATCGATGACACCGATTCCAAGGATGATCGCAAGCTTCTCACCACGCTTTATGCCCTGCGTCGAATCATTATTCTGATCACGGTGTCGGGCGTGACGGTCTATATTCTGGGGCAAATTCAGCTGTTTGAGTCCCTGGGTATGTCGCTTTTGGCGTCGGCCAGCGTGTTGGCGGTGCTGGTGGGTGTTGCCGGTCAGGCAGTGTTGGGCAATATTGTCTCGTCGTTTCAGTTATCGCTTGCCAAGCCCATTCGGATTGGCGATCTAGTGATATTCGAAGGCGAGTGGTGCTATGTGGAAGGTATCTTCTATACCTTTATTCGTTTGCGGGTGTGGGATGATCGGCGATTGATTGTGCCCGTAACGTACTTTGTCACTCGGCCTTTCGATAACATGTCGGTCAAGGGCACCAAAATGTACCGGTCTTTGACGCTTACCCTTCACCTAAGCGCCGACATCGAGGTATTGAGAGAGAAGTTTTTAGAGGTCGCGAAAGAGGAAGACGACATTATTGAGCACCATAAGCTGCTGTGCTATGTAACGGAGCAATCCGGAACGGCACAAACCGTAACCTGTTATTTAATGACCACTGACCCCATGTCCGGATGGACAGCGGAAATGCACGTGCGAGAAAAACTCTTGGCGTTCATCCGCGACTATCATCCCGACTGGTGGCCAAGAGAGGTGGTGGTTATCAGCCATCAGGATATTGCCCGGGGCGTAAAAACCAAGGACAAGCGCTCAGGTGAAGCCCCAAGCGACGAAGCCCCCGGTGAGAAATCTTGATGCGGGTATCAGCAGGCGGCATGGGGCAAACGCTATAGCGGATGCTATGCGTAGCGACGATTCAGTGAGTGATTTTTCTAGCGAGTTGTTCTTAATCATGATGCACATAGCGATTGAAAAGCTCATCGAGCGCTTCTTGAGCGCTATTCGCCGCCAGTGTGCCTGCCTGGCTACACGTGAAAAGCCCTTCGGTTGGCTCAATGAGGTGAGTAAATAACTTCTTTTGCGCGTCAAGGTTTCCGCTTAAATCGCTAGCGAGTGCTTCGATACGCGATAGCTCGCGTTTCATTGGCTTGAGGTATTGAGCGAACAAGCCTTCTGGCAGTGCCGGGAAAACGTCATCAACGCGTGGATAGTTTGCATCAACGACCCGCGCAGCAAAGCTACCGTCATTGCCATACATGACGATGCCGGTATTGATAAATTCGCCTCTGTCTCTGTAAGGCAAAAAGCGGATGATGGCGTAGTTATAGTAGTGGTTAGTCATCTTGCAGGTGCTTTTTAGCAAGCACTTCGTCATTGAACCTGCCAATTTCTTCAGCCCACGGCTTGCTGACGTTAAGTAGCTGTTCGCAGGCTTTTTTCAACGCCTCTGGCGTAAAAAAGGTGCCTTGACCCTCTATATGAGTGAAGAATTCTTTAACGTTTCCGTGACAAAGATTATTTCTTAACCTGACGATTTCAACGTGTTCTCGACGCTTTTGTCCGAGTGCCATTTTACGTTCAAATTCTTCTTCACCCTCCATGGCAAGAATTTCAATCTTTAAGCCGACACACCTTGCCTTGTGGAGTAAGGGGTTGCTTAATGTTTGACCAGGGTTGAGGTTCAGATCATTTATTCCGCGGAAGTGATAAGCATGAAGCGCCCTAACGCTTGCTTCGATACCTATGAGTAAGCAGGTTGCCGAGGCAATATAGAGGCCATGGCGATAAGCTTCTTTGCCTTCTACAAAAAAATAATGCATTTCAGCGCCTCCAATGCGGCGCTGGTAATTGTGTAGCACGAAGAAGTACTTTAGCTGGTCCTCAACTGATTTTTTCATATCACCTCACCAACCGCCATTGCTCGCCTTCTTGCTGGGCTTGGCCGAGGGCGGCGAGGGCGGAGAGTACCTCGTTGACGCCTTTTAGCGGTTTGCGTTTGAATTGGCTGGCCAAGCTTTCCGTGCTGTGTGGGCTGGCGGCGAGCATATCGCGCAGCAACGTGACCTGGGTAGCGAGGTCTTTGGGCCAGGCGGCTTTGGTTTTGTCTGCTGTTGGCACCTCGGCTGCAGCGGTAGGGTTCTGCAGTTCGGTTTGAGTGGGCGCGGCTTCTTCTGGCGCTTGATAATCCGGGCGTAGCCAGCGCACCTTGCCTTGGGCTTCTTCGGCGGCGCGCTGTTTGTTCAGCGCGACTAAACGCATCAGTAACTCTTCCTCGGTCTCCGCTTGGGCGGCGGGTTTATCCGGCAGCGGGGTAGTGGCGCCGGGTAGACCCACTAGCTTATCGGCTAGGTCATCCCAGCCGTAGGCGTTAAAGACGGCGCGGTCGAGGTTGTCGTGGTCGTCCAGCAGGGTGCTGACTAGGCCCTGCTGGTTGATGGTCTGTTCCTTTTTGGTCAGCGTCTCCCCGGCGCGCAGCTTTTCCATTACGTTGTACATGCCTGTGAGCGTGAGCGTGGAGTGTTCTGCCTGCTGACGCTTGCGATGGGCGTCGATCTGCTCGGCCAGTTGGCCGATCTGTGCCGCCTGCTCGTCAGTAAGCTCAGGAAAGGGGAAAGTCTCGAAGCAGCGGGTTTTTACATAAACTGAATCGTTGCCAACGCCTAAACGGCTACCAGCCGCTAATGACCAGAGTATATGCAAGCGGCTTGATAACAGCCCAAACTCTTCACCCTTTTGCAGAGCAATATTGATTAGCTTGTTGTCTGGTAAAATATCCGCATCCAAAAACGTAAACAGGCGATGTTTCGCCGTTTCGACGGTGGCGATATAGCGCGGGAGGCCGTCGGCATAACGCCGCCAATCTCTTCTGGCTTCGCCAAAAATCCACCAGTTATCGCGATAACCAGCACGTTTATTTTGGTCGCGTTCTGGTTTGACTCGTTCAAACACCCACTGGTAGACCGAAGGGTAATGTGCTTTTGCTTCTTCTGCTGTTAACCCAAAAAGATCAATGACCTTTACGCCACGTGGCGTTTGGGTCAAGTCGCGGCCGTTGCGGTAATTGCGAATCACCTGTTCAAGTGCTGGGTCATTTTCAAAGCCAAGTTGATTTGCTTCTTCTGGCGTCACGATAAAACCGGATCCAATTAGCTGTACGCCTCGTGAAGCAATTGTTGAATTCGCCAGTAATGGCTGCACCCCCGCCACATCGGCCCCAATCGTTAAATCGGCAAACACCTTACCTTCGCGGCGGCTTAGTGCCACGCTGCGGGCTTCGCGGCTTTCGTCGCTGTCTTCTTTTATTACCTGTTGCAAAAGCCCTGGTGCTTCGCCTGCGCGGCCCACGGTCATGGCGATGCGCACAGCGGCACCGTCGTTGCCGTCTACCCAGGGGTGGTCGGGAATCGCAAAGGTCAGTGAAAGCGGCTTTTTGGCATCGTTCAGGTGCGGCTCCAGCACGCGGCGGTTGAAGGTTTGGCGCAGGCTGTTGGTGGTAATAAAGCCAAACTGCTGGGCGTGGCCGTTGCGTACCGCGTCGGCGGCGATATGCCACCAGTACATCACAAAATCGGCAGATTCCGGTACCGTGCCTTTAAATACCTGGCGCACGGCGTCTACATAACCATCGCCGAGGGCGCGGCGCATGGTAGAGGCCCCAATAAACGGCGGGTTGCCGACAATGTAATCCGCTTCCGGCCACTCGGCGCGCTTGGGGTTGTGGTAGCGGTAAACGGTGGTGCGGGCGGTTTCATCGGGGATCAGCTCGCCGGTGGCGGGGCTTTTCTTCATGCTGATGCCATCCCAGATGGTGACGGCCTGGCCGCTTTCATCCAGCAGCGGTTCGCGGCGTTCAAACTCAATTAGCGCATCGCGGTTTTCGATGTTGTGGAAGTCTTTAAGTATCGGCTCGGGCAGGTCGAGTTTGCCGTTAATGCGGTAGTGCCACTGCAGGTAACCAATCCACAACACGATTTCGGCAATAGCAGCGGCGCGGGGGTTAATTTCCATGCCGAGAAACTGCTGGGGCGATACGGTAAAGCCCTCGGCTTCCAGTGAATCTTGCCCGCCGCTAAGCTCGGCAATCAGGTTTAGTACCTCGCCTTCCAGGCGCTTCATGTGCTCCAGCGCGACATACAAAAAATTGGCGCTGCCGCAGGCGGGGTCGAGCACCCGCACCTGGCAAAGTTTGTGGTGAAAGGTACGCAGGCTTTCCAGCGCTTTGTCGGTTTTGCCTTTCTGGTTGTGGGCTTCCGCGACGACCTGTGCGGTGGCCCATTCGCGGCGTAGCGGTTCAATCAGCGTGGGCATCACCAGCCGCTCTACGTAGGCTCGGGGCGTGTAATGGGCGCCCAGCTTGTGGCGCTCGCGAGGGTCCAGGGCGCGTTCTAGCAAGGTACCGAAAATTGCCGGTTCAACAAAGCGCCAGTCGGCTTTGGCGGCATCAATCAGCAGCTGAATTTGCTCTGCGTTAAGCGGGATAGGGTCGATATCCTTGAACAGGCCGCCGTTAAAACGCATTAACTTAGCGGTGAGTACGCCGCTAAAGCCGCCGCTGTTCATGCTTTCCCACAACGAGCCGATGGCGTCGGCGAAGTGTTCGGGCGTCTCTTTCATGCGCGTGAGAAAGTCGGTAAAGCTGTTTTTGGGCAGCAATTCAACATCTTCACTGAACATGGTGAACAAGCAGCGTTTTAAAAAGTGCGCTACACGGTCGACTTCATAGCCGTCAGCTTCCAACGTTTTAGCAAGGGCGGCGAGCTTAGAGCTAACAGCACGGGTAACGCGGGCGGCGTATTGGCTAGGGTCTAGAGTGTCTGGCGCTTCCCACAGCGCTTTCAGGCGCTGTTGAATCTCGGGGTGGCGCAGGTCTTCGAGTTTGATGCGGTAGTTGCGCGGGTCGGGAAAGGGTACATAGGTGCCACCGGAGCGGGAAAATTCCGAATACAGCGCCAGCGTACGGCCCACATCCGTCACCACGATAAACGGTGGGCGACCTTCGTTGGCGGGCAGGGCGCGCACGTATTGGTCGGCCTGGTTATAGGCCGCCTGCATGGCTTTGTCCCAGCCTTTGGTTTCCAGCCCTTTGCCGGTTTGTTTGGCTTCCAGCACAAAAGCACCGCGTTTATAGAGGTCGATAAAACCGCGGTTCTCGCTGCCGTCTGGGTTGGCAATGTCCACCCGCCGCTCAAAGGTATAGGCGTTTTCGCTGTTGTCTTTGCTGGCAGGGTCTGGGGTGGGCAGCTCAAGCAGTGCGCACAGTTCAGAAAGAAATAGCTGATAGTTGGCTTTTTCGGTGCCGGTGGAGTCTTTCCAACGGGAAATAAAGGCATCAACGGCTTCAGGCGAGGCAACGGCGGCGAGGGCATCAAACATCAGCAAGCATCCTTTCTAGCGGGTTTAAAGCTCGCTGAGATGTTAGCACGGTTGTATGAAAGAGAGGACGGTGAGAGAAAGCACCGTCATTGAAAACGGTGCTTTGCACAAGCCGTTAAATTTGGCCGAGGTACTGCATTTCGTCTAGCAAGTGTGAAGGCACGTCTTCCACTAGGACGAGTGTGATTTCAGAGTCGCCGTTTGCGGTGGTAGCAACGCTTTCGCCGAGCGAGGCATTGAGGCTATCGGGGGAGAGGTTGTACATCGCTCCGGTAAGCGGGTCGACGATTAGCCAACCGATAAAGCCACCAAAAATGAGGTTGCCGCCGATGTACCAGCCGTTAGGCGTGGAATTTACCATCATGGTGCGCGACTCGTAGCCATCTTTTGAAATTTCGACAGTATAAGTTTTGCCGCCAAAATAGCTACCATCAGCTTTACGCAGCTGAACGGTGGTCGGCGTGGTAGCAGAGTGAACCTGTTGGCTACGCTCGTCAGTGATCACAACGTTGGCGTTACTCGGTGCGCTGTTGATAGTAACCGACTGTTCTTTTTCTCCAACAATTGAGGCACAGCCAGATAGGACGCTTAGCGCTGCTACGGCGGCGGCAATTTTCAGTTTTTGCATGGTGTTCCCTTGTTGATCCATCAGTGTTTTTACGCAGCGAGTGCTGCTTCCTTAAAGCCGCCTTCATGGCAGCAGCATTTGGCAAATGCCAAAATTCTTTGCTGGGCTAAGCAGTATGCTGATTTAGTTGGTTTTCGCTTTCTGCCCGTAAAGGGGCGTAACATACGCGGAGACGGTAGGGGGATCAAGGCGCGTTCAGCAAAGGAATTGCGCTGACGCAAAAAATATAATTCTTTGTAATCTATGGATTATTTTCTTGTGCGATATGTCTTACAGGATGAAGTGTATCCGTGGCGTAAGTGCTAACTGATATGCCGTGTTAAACTATTGCTTCTCCTTGCGCTTACCCCTATAAAGGCGTTGCCACTTCTTACCCATGGACCCTTATGTTCCTGCTGATTCTAACCGCCGTGCTATCTATCGGTATCTCGTTTTTATGTTCCATTTTGGAAGCTGCGCTGCTTTCCATTACCCCCAGCTACATTGCCACTCTAAAAGATGATAACCCTAAGCTGCACGGGGCATTGCGGGACCTAAAAGCCAATATTGACCGCCCGCTAGCGGCGATTCTGACGCTGAATACCATTGCCCATACCGTGGGCGCGACGGCGGTGGGTGCGCAAGCAGCGGTGGTCTTTGGCGAATCGTCGATTGGCATTGTGTCGGCGGTGATGACGATGCTGATTCTGGTGCTCTCCGAAATTATTCCCAAAACCATCGGCGCGACTTACTGGCGCGGTGTGTCAGTGATTTTGCCGCGCACGCTGAAAGTGATGATCGTGTCACTGCTGCCGTTTATTTGGTTGTCTGAGCAGATCACGCGTCGGCTGGGAAAATCCGAGCACGATGTCGACCTGCGCGATGAGATTAAGGTGCTGGCGCGAATCGGTTTGGAAGAGAGCGTGTTAGATGCCGATGAGTCGCGCACCATCATCAATATGCTCAACCTTCACGATATTTCGGTAAGCAAGGCGATGACCCCGCGTACCGTGACGGAAACGGTTCTGCCGTATATGACGGTGGCCGAGTTTGATGAGCAGTACGGAAGGGCGCCTTTTACCCGCTTCCCGGTGATGGATAATGGCGAACAGGCATTTGGCTATGTTCACAAAGCGGATATGTATCACGTCGATGGACAGAAGACGATGAAGGAGATGATGCATCCCATTGGTAGTGTGGATGTCTCCCACAACGTTGAGCAAATTTTCACCGCTATGCTCAAAGACCGCCTCCATATGCGTGTGATTTACGATGAGCACGGCACTTTTGTTGGCTTGATTACCCTAGAAGACATTATCGAGACAATTTTAGGGCAGGATATCGTTGATGAAACTGATAGCGTCGATAACCTGCGCAACTACGCCAAGCAGCGCTGGCTCAAGCGGATTAAGCATAGGCAGGACGCTCAGCAAGAGACTTCATCGGGCGTCAACCCACGGAGCTAAAAAGCGGCCGGGGAGACATTAAAACGTCGTCGTTACTAGATAAGTTGTGTAGCCAATAAAGCAGGCAAGCAAAATACCGCCTTCTACTCGGTTTATCCGGCCGGTACCACGGAAACCGTAACCGATGACGAAGAGCGATAACGTCAGGGCTGTCATTACAGCGAGGTCACGGCTGAGCACTTCCGGCGCCACCGCCATGGGAGATATCAGCCCGGCAATACCGACCACCGCCAGGGTATTGAAGAGGTTAGAGCCTAAAATATTGCCTAGGGCGAGGTCGTGCTCCCCTTTTCGCGCGGCGATCACCGAGGAGGCGAGTTCCGGTAACGAGGTGCCCACGGCGACAATGGTCAGCCCGATAATCAAATCGCTCACGCCGAAAGCCGTCGCCAGATCCACCGCTCCCCAGACCAGAATCCGAGAGCTAACAATTAGCAGCGCGAGACCCAAAATCAGCCAGAAAACGGCTTTTTTTATCGGCATGGCTTGTCTATCAAGCTCTGCCTCAACCTCGGTCGCCATGGTGTCGGTTTTTTGCTTCATACCCTGGTAAACCGACCAGGCAATTAAGCCAGCAAAGACAACAATAAGCACTAGCGCGTTGGCGAAGCTCAGCATGCGATCCCAAAGCAGCCAGAACGTCAGCAGAGTGATAAGCGCGAGTAACGGCAACTCTTTTCGCAGTACCTGCGAGTGAACGGCAATAGGGCTAATCAAAGCGGTGATACCCAGAATCAGCGCAATATTGGTGATGTTCGAACCATAGGCGTTGCCAAGTGCTAGCCCAGGGTTGCCCTGAGTGGCCGCCAGGGCGGATACCACCATCTCCGGTGCTGAGGTACCAAACCCCACCACGACCATACCAATCAGAAGCGGCGGCATGCCGAAGTGGCCGGCGGTTATCGCAGAACCTTCAACGAATTTGTCAGCGCTCCAGACCAGCAGGGCGAGACCAAACACAATGGCAAAGAGCGCTAAAAGCATGGTGTGTTCCTATAATGAAAGGGACCTTCGCAAACTGTCAGTTTGCGTCGAACCCATTGCGGTTGCAATCTGGCTCAAGCGAATTAAGACCTAGGGTTGTCAAGAGGCGCTGAGAGTTAAACGTTGACTTATCTCAAGGATAGGTTTAATTTACATAAGTTAATGAGAATCAGTTTTATCTAAAGGTGCTCCCATGACGGCTGAACAGCGCCAGCTTCGCCAAACACTTATTTTTCTACGTACCTCGTTTGAAGCCGTGCAGCACTCCATTGCCGGTCGCCTTGATGACCCGTTGCCGTGTTGGCTCGATGCGAGCCTGCTTGCCATGTTGAGCCGCGAACTCAAACGCTGTTATCAGGAAGCCGCCTTGGTGAACCCGCCCGTCGCAAAACAGCTCCTCGTCGCCTCTCAAAACAGCGATTTACTGCTAAAACAGTGCCCCGGTGTACTAAGCAGCGCGGTGTGCTACCGCCAACTCGAAGCGGTATTAATACCACTGCACTCGGCCATTTCACTCCTTACCTACTCGAAAAAACGCAGCTGGCCCTGGCAGCGGCGTTAATCTGGCGTATCGCCTAATTCCATAGAATAGCGGCAGCGCGCGGCATTTTGTCTACCTTGATATAAGGTTATGCATCGATATGCCATCGTAAGCTATCGATATTATTATCAAGGAGACACTTCATGCAGCAGCGTCATACCGATATCGCCGTGCTTGGCGCCGGTAGTGCGGGACTTAGCGCTTGGCACACGGCAAAAAAATACACCGATGAGGTGGTCTTAGTCGAAGCTGGTGAGTACGGCACCACCTGCGCTCGAGTTGGGTGTATGCCCTCCAAGTTATTGATTGCCGCCGCAGAAGCCGCGCATCGTGTGCGCCATGCCAGCACCTTTGGTGTGAATGTCAGCGGTATCGATGTGGACGGCAAAGCGGTAATGGCGCGGGTGAAAGGCGAGCGCGACCGTTTTGTGGGTAGTGTGCTCAAATCGATGAAGCGTATCCCTGAATCTCACCGCATTCGCGGGTATGCGCGCTTTATCCAGCCGCATACGCTGCAAGTTGATGACCATACCCAGCTGACCGCCAACGCGATTGTCATCGCCACCGGCTCACGCCCGAGTTGGCCGGGGATGCTGGAGTCCGCTGGCGACCGCTTGATTGTTAACGATGACGTCTTCGAATGGGACACGCTGCCCGAATCGGTGGCGGTTTTTGGCCCCGGCGTGATTGGCTTGGAGTTAGGCCAAGCGCTTAGCCGCCTGGGCGTGCGTATGCGTATGTTCGGCGTGGGCGGCGCAATTGGGCCGCTACAATCGGAGAAGGTGCACCAAACGGCGGACGAGGTGTTCAACCGAGCGTTCTACCTCGATGCTGACGCTGAGGTGAAACACATTGAACGCCAAGGCGAGGGAGTCGCGATCACCTTTATCGAGCGGGGCAGTGGTCGTGAGCTAACCGAAACCTTTGACTACGTACTCGCCGCGACCGGACGCAAGCCCAATGTCGACCAACTCGATATCGCAAACGCTGAGCTTTCCTTGAATGAGCATGGCGTGCCCAACTTCAACCGCTTTACTTTGCAGTGCGCGAACGCCGACGGCAGTGACAGCCATATTTTTATCGCCGGTGATGCCAACCAGGCGGTGCCGCTTTTGCACGAGGCGATTACCGAGGGACAGATTGCCGCGCGCAACGCCGCTAACCTTGAGAATGTACAAGTTGGCCGACGCAATGTGCCGTTATCGGTGGTGTTTACCGAACCGCAAATAGCCATGGTGGGGGATAACCGACCGGCGTTGGAAGCGCGCTACGGTGGCTGCGACTGCATCGCCGAGGGCGGTGTTTCATTTGGCGATCAAGGGCGTGCCATCGTGATGGGCGAAAATCACGGCTATATGGCACTTTTTGCGGAACACGGCACGGGTCAGTTTTTGGGCGCCGAGCTTTTAGGGCCGCAGGTGGAGCACATGGCGCATCTATTGGCCTGGGCGTTGGAGCAGAAGCTCAGCGTCAGCGAGATGCTGACCATGCCGTTTTATCACCCGGTGTTGGAAGAGGGACTACGCACTGGCTTGCGCGACCTGAATGCCAACTTGAAACAAGGCTCGGCGATTACCGAACGCTGCATGGAGTGTGGACCAGGGGGTTAACGCGGAAATGCAATAAACCGACGCAGACGTCGATGCGATGGCCGTCTCGCTGGAGGAAGTTCGCTTAGGCTCTGAAACGCTGGATCAAGAGCGCGTTGCCACTAACGGCGCGGATTTCCTAGAAGCTGCGCAGACGCTAGTCGAATAGCCAGTAGTTTCTTGCAAGCCAAGCGGCCCGGTCATTTGATCGGGCCGCTTACGTTAGGCAAAGGCTTACGGTGATGTAGGCGCTTCCCATGCGAGCGGCTTTGGCTATTCGTTAAGTAGGTTAAGGCGCTGTGAGCTACGAAATAGAAATATTGAGAATAAGTATATTCGTTTCTGTATATGGGGTGGATTGCGCAGGCGTGCGTGCCACCCTAGAATGCGTCTATAAATGCCGACCTCTCTCATAATCCCCAACGTCGCCTTAATAGCAGTCATGCAGACCTTCTGGCGGTTGGGGGATCACCACACGTCGTTGTGCGATTTGCTCGCCGAGATAGGGCGCTATTGTGAGCCGCTGCTTGGCAATTTAGCCACGTCGTCAGACCCAGCGCCTGACGGCGCTTATATGGCCGTACTTAACGACTTTTCTTAACCATAAGGCTAACAATTTACATGGAAAACACAGTATTAGTGGGTTTTCTCGGCAGTCTGATTGCGGGGTTGTTGACCGCCGTCGGTGCCTTGCCGGTATTGCTGGGTAAAGCACCTGACCGTGGCTTTCGCGATCTCGCGCTAGGGTTTGCCGCCGGGGTAATGCTCGCGGCGTCGTTCTTTTCGCTGATTATTCCAGCGCTGGACGCTGCTGAAGTCTATTACGCTGGCGGGGCGGTGCCGGCAGCCATTGTGTGTATTGCTATCTTGGTGGGGATGGGCGCGATAGCCCTGCTCAATGAGCGCTTGCCCCACGAACACTTTCAACAAGGTCGCGAGGGCCCTGAGGCCGCCTCATTGCGCCGGGTGTGGCTGTTTGTGTTTGCCATTGCGATTCATAACTTCCCCGAAGGGCTAGCGGTAGGCGTAGGGTTCGGCGCCAACGGTGTTTCCGGTGGGATGCCGCTTGCCATTGGTATCGGCTTACAGAACATGCCCGAGGGTTTGGCGGTGGCAATCGCGTTGATGGGCGAGGGCTACTCGAAGTGGCGTTCTTGGAGCATTGCTGCATTGACGGGGCTAATCGAGCCGGTAGGCGGGCTGTTGGGCGCTAGCATTGTTTCGGTGTCTCAAGCGCTTTTGCCCTGGGGGCTCGCGTTTTCCGCCGGGGCCATGCTGTATGTTATTAGCCACGAGATTATTCCCGAATCCCACCGCAGCGGGCACCAAAAGAAGGCCACTTTTGGGCTTGCGATGGGGCTTGTGATCATGCTGTTTTTGGATGTATGGCTAGGATAAGCACGACATCCAGCAACGCCATAACAAATGCCATCGGCCTCCCTGCGCGTGCAGAAGCGTTAGGCAAAAAACGCTGGCGACGGCTTACTTGGCTTTTACCTGCTCAACCAGCGCATCGGCGAAGGTGTCGGTGCTGCCGGTGCCGCCCATGTCCGGGGTGACCATATCGCGGCGGCGTTCGAGTACATCGCGAATGCCTCGGCGGATAGCGGTGCCTTTCTCGTTCATGCCCAGGTGATCGAGCATCTGGGCGGCGGCGAGCAGTAGCGCGCAGGGGTTGGCCAGTTTTTTACCTTCGATATCCGGCGCCGAGCCGTGAACGGCCTCGAAAATCGCCGCGTCTTCGCCGATGTTGGCGCCCGGCGCAAGGCCCAAGCCGCCAACCAAGCCCGCGCACAAGTCAGACATAATATCGCCGAACAGGTTAGTGGTCACGACGACGTCAAACTGGTGCGGGTTCATTACCAGCTGCATGCAGGCGTTATCGACGATCATCTCTTGGAATTCGATCTCGGGGTACTCTTTGGCGATTTCCCGCGCGACGTCCAAAAAGAGCCCTGAACTTGTCTTGATGATGTTGGCTTTATGTACGGCGGTGACTTTTTTGCGGCCGTTGTTTTTCGCCAGCTCGAAGGCGTAGCGCACGATGCGCTCGGAACCTTCGCGAGTCACTTTGATCACCGAAAGCCCTGTGTTGCCGTCGTCGATCAACTCCTGGCCGTCAGAGAGGTAAGCGCCTTCGGTGTTTTCGCGCACGGTAATCATGTCGATATCGTCGTAGCGCGAACGCGTACCGGGGAAGCTCACTGCCGGGCGCACGTTGGCGTAGAGGTCAAAATGGCGGCGCAGTTGCACGTTGATTGAAGAGAAGCCTTTGCCAATCGGCGTGGTGAGCGGGCCTTTTAGCGCGATACCCAGTTTTTCGATGGTGTCGAGCGATTCCTGCGGAATCAGCGTGCCGTGCTTTTCCAGCGCCGTCAGGCCAGCATCGATAAATTGGTAATCCAAACCGCAGTCTAGCGCGTCAAGAACGCGCAGGGTGGCATCCATAATTTCGGGACCGATGCCATCGCCTTTAATGACCGCAATAGACTGGCTCATGTCTTACTCCTCTTGATAATGGCGGGAAATCGGCGGGGTAGAACCGATTCAACGTGGACTGACGGGTATCGTCTTGTGCGTGGCAATGGTACGTCAACGTAGGACAAAACGTCACCCTGCAAAGGCCGTAGAAAAGCGCGCTTGCGGGTTATTCAAACGTTATTCATGCTTTATACGCTAAGTAAAATATCTTGAGTGAAAGCACGTTGAGTAAAAAAAGTAGAACCTGCTAGCCTGAAAAGAAACCTCACGGTGACGCTGCCCTGCGGTTAAAGGAGTGTTCATGCACACGCGACGCTTGGGAATGTCCGCAAAATTTATCGCGCTTTTCTGTTTTCTGGTGGGCACATTAATGCTTGCTTGGCAGGCTGTGGCGCAAAATAGCGAAGCCGATAACGTGTCTGGTAGTGACGCTAGTGCGCTGGTGCTGACGATTGACGGCGCTATCGGCCCCGCCACCAAAGATTATTTTGAGCGCGGTTTGCGCACGGCGCGTGAGCAGGGCAGTGACGTGATGATCGTCACCCTCGATACGCCCGGCGGGTTAGTCGACACCACCCGCGATATGATCCGCGAGATGCTCAACGCTGATATTCCGGTCGCGATGTACGTATCGCCGAGCGGTGCACGGGCGGCGAGTGCAGGCACCTATTTGCTCTACGGTAGCCACGTCGCGGCGATGGCGCCAGCGACCCATTTAGGCTCCGCTACGCCGGTACAGATGGGTGGCGGTGGGTTGCCCGGTACCGGCGATAGCGATGATGCCGAGCCGAGTGAAGAGAGTGGAAACGGCGCCGATACGGAGCAAAGCGACGGCGTCAGCGCCATGGAGCGCAAAGTATTGGAAGACGCCGTGAGCTTTATTCGCAGCCTGGCCGAGCGCCACGGCCGCAATGCGGATTGGGCCGAAGACGCGGTGCGCAATGCGGTAAACCTTACCGCCTCAGGCGCGCTGGAAGACAACGTCATCGATATCGTCGCCAGCGATATTGATGATTTGCTAACCCAGATGGACGGCATGACGGTGGTAATGGAGCGTGGTGAACGCACGCTGAACACGGCCGATTTACGCGTTGAGCGCTTCGACCCGGATTGGCGGACCGAGGTGCTCTCGCTAATTACCAACCCCAATATCGCTTACTTTTTACTGATCATCGGCTTTTACGGGCTAATTTTTGAGCTCTCCAGCCCCGGCAGTCTTTTCCCCGGCACAATCGGGGTGATTTCACTACTGCTAGCGCTCTTTGCGTTTCAGGTGCTGCCGATTAACTACGCGGGTTTAGCGCTGATTTTGGTGGGGCTGGCGCTGATGGTCGGTGAGGCGTTAATGCCTAGCTTCGGTGTGCTGGGCGTCGGTGGTATAGCGGCTTTTGTGTTGGGGTCGGTGATGCTAATGGATAGCGAGTACTTGGCGATTTCCTTGCCCATGATCGGCGGTGTGGCACTGGTTTCGGGCGGACTAATACTGTGGACACTCACGCGTTTTATGACCCTACGGCGTCGCCCGGCGCACACCGGTGCCGAGCAGTTGGAAGGTTCTTACGCCAAGGTGCTGGAAGATTTTGACGATGAGGGCCATGTGCGCTTACACGGCGAGCGCTGGAATGCGATCACTAATGCCCCGGTGAAAAAAGGCGACGAGGTGAAAGTCCTGCGTCTTGATGGTTTAACGCTTTTTGTGACGCCCCCTTAGCAGTGAAGCTTTAGGGTTTTTGGCTTTCAATCGACGCTTAACGTTGAAAAGAGGTGCCCGATGATTCTTTCGTATCTTGTCCCCGTCGTTTTGGTGGTGATGCTGATCGCCGCCTCGATTCGCATCTTGCCCGAGTACAAACGCGGGGTAGTGTTCTTTCTGGGCCGCTTCCAGACGGTGAAAGGACCAGGCCTTGTGATCGTGATTCCCGGTATCCAAAAAATGCAGGTGATAGACTTGCGCGTCATCACCATGGACGTGCCCGAACAGGACGTGATCTCTCAAGATAACGTCACGGTAAAGGTCAACGCGGTACTCTATTTCCGCGTGGTCGATCCGGAAAAAGCCGTCATCCAAGTGGAGAACTTCACTCAGGCTACCAGCCAGCTGGCGCAAACCACGCTGCGCTCAGTATTAGGTAAGCATGACCTGGACGAAATGCTTTCCGAGCGCGACAAGCTCAACGACGATATTCAGGAAATCATCGACACCCAGACCGAAGCATGGGGCATCAAAGTCGCTAATGTCGAAATCAAACACGTGGACCTGGATGAAAGCATGATCCGCGCGATTGCCCGCCAGGCAGAAGCCGAGCGCGAACGTCGTGCCAAGGTGATTCACGCCGAAGGTGAGCTTCAAGCCTCGAAAAAGCTGGTCGAGGCGGCCAACGTGATGGATGAAAATTCCGCCGCGCTGCAGCTGCGTTACCTGCAAACCATGAGCGATATGAGCAACAAAAACGCGTCTACCATTGTGTTCCCGCTGCCCATGGACATTATGGAGGCGTTCAAGGACATGAAAGCCAAACACGCAGCGCCAAACGATGCGGGTAAAAACGACGCGTGAGCCAAACGTTACCAGAAACCGGCGCACAACCTCTCTCACACCGGCAGCAAGGGCTTTTGATGACCGCTGGTGGGGCGCTGATTATCTCCCCCGATGCGCTGCTGATTAAGCTTATTGGCCTGCCGGATTTGGATATCTTGCTTTGGCGCGGTCTGCTCACGGCGTTGGGCTTTATGCTGATTGTGGCATTTCGCCAAGGCCGTGGCTTTGTCAACGCTTACCGCCGTTGCGGCTGGACCGGCATTGGCGTCGCCGTGCTATTCAGCTTTTCCACCTTTGGTTTCGTGCTCGGCAATCAATATACCAAAGGCGGCAACGTGCTGATGATTTTAGCCAGTGCGCCGCTGATAGCTGCTGCGCTCTCGCGGGTTTTCCTCCACGAACGCCAGCCGCGGCGCACCTGGGTGGCGATTTTTCTCTGCCTGTTGGGCACATCGTTGATCGTGTTGGACGATGCGGGCGCGGGCTCTTGGGTGGGCAACGCCTTTGCGCTACTCGCGGCGACGTCATTGGCGGCCAACTTTACCCTGTGCCGCACACGCCCGGGCGTGGATATGAGCCCGATGCTTACGCTCGCGGGGCTAATGGTGGCCACGGTGGCCCTCGTCGTCAGCGGCTTTGGCGAGCGTTTAATCGTGCCGTCTTCGGCGAGCTGGGTGTGGCTAGTGGTGTTGTGTTTGGGGCTTTTGCCGCTCGGGTTTACCTTGATTCAACGTGGCCCACTCTATTTACCCGCGGCGGACGTG
The DNA here is from genome assembly GCF_013415105.1 of Vreelandella salicampi. Classification (GTDB taxonomy): domain Bacteria; phylum Pseudomonadota; class Gammaproteobacteria; order Pseudomonadales; family Halomonadaceae; genus Vreelandella; species Vreelandella salicampi. Next base: position 96,955 of record NZ_JACCDF010000011.1, on the reverse strand, counting down.
GGGCTTTTGATGCTCTCTGAAGTGGTGGTGGGCACGCTCTGGGTATGGTGGATACTCGGTGAGCAGCCTGCGCCCATTGGGCTTTTGGGCGGGGCATTAGTGATTGGCACCCTTTTGGTGAAGGGGCTTTATGAACGCCGCCTGGAGATGCGGCAGCGCAGCAGGGTGCAGGCCAGCTGATTTGCTGCTAAAATCCGTCGCCTTCGTTGCGCGACTTTAGGCGCATTACCGTTAAAACGCACAGGCATAGTTCACTGTCATGTCGATTCCTTTCACGACATTTACCACTTTCTCAGGGCTGATGACTCCGCCCTAGGTCTTCCCTGCCATCGCTTATGACCGCCCGGCGTTCACGACGCTGTCCCGGCGGCACGGCATCCTTGTGTGGCTCATTGTGATATGGCCCGCAAAGCCTGCGTCATCTCCGCATCCGCGGTTCTCTTTTTTTGCTGTCTTCGTGCGATTCTGGCGCGCCTTGGGGTGCTGTCATTGAGTTGCTTGTTTCACTCCCAACCCTGGACCCTCGAATGTACGAAAAATTCAAACTCTCCTGGCTTTCGAACCTGAAGGGCGACACGCTCTCGGGCATCGTCGTCGCGCTCGCGTTGATTCCCGAGGCGATTGCGTTCTCGATTATCGCCGGCGTTGACCCCAAAGTTGGCCTTTACGCCTCGTTTGCCATCTGTGTGATTATCGCCTTTACCGGTGGCCGCTCGGGCATGATTTCCGCCGCGACCGGCGCCATGGCGTTATTGATGATTACGCTGGTCAAGGAGCATGGTCTTGAGTACCTGTTAGCAGCGACGCTGTTAACCGGGGTGCTGCAGATTATCGCCGGCTACCTGCGCCTGGCGGATCTGATGCGCTTTGTATCGCGCTCGGTGGTGACCGGCTTCGTTAACGCCCTGGCGATTTTGATCTTCATGGCGCAACTGCCCGAGCTCACCGGGGTGACCTGGCATGTTTATGCCATGACGCTCGCGGGCCTGGCGATCATCTACGGTTTCCCCTACTTGCCGGTAGTGGGTAAGTCGATTCCTTCACCGCTGGTGTGCATTGTGGTGCTCACCGTCGTGTATATGGCGACGGGCATGGAGATCAGAAGCGTGGGCGATATGGGCGAGCTGCCCGATAGTCTGCCGATCTTTTTGTGGCCCGACGTGCCGCTGAACCTGGAAACGCTGATGATCATCCTGCCCTATTCGCTAATGCTGGCGGTGGTGGGGCTTTTAGAGTCGATGATGACTGCCACCATCGTGGATGATCTCACCGACACCAAAAGCGACAAAAATCGTGAGTGTAAAGGCCAGGGCATTGCCAACATCGGCTCGGGCTTGATTGGCGGCATGGCGGGCTGCGCGATGATCGGGCAGTCGGTGATTAACATTAAATCCGGTGGTCGTCGTCGTACGTCAACGCTGATCGCGGGTATTTCGCTGTTGCTGATGATCGTGTTCCTCGCCGACTGGGTTTCACAGATCCCCATGGCGGCGCTGGTCGCGGTGATGATCATGGTGTCTATTGGTACCTTTAGCTGGGAGTCGATTCGCGACCTGAAAAAGCACCCGATGAGTACCAATATGGTGATGGTCGCGACCGTGTTAGTCACCGTGGGTACGCATAACCTCGCCATTGGCGTGTTTGTCGGTGTGCTGTTGGCGGCGATGAACTTCGCCAACAAAGTGGGCAATATTCTCTATATCGGCTCGAAAGAAGTCGAACCGGGCGTTGAGCGTGAATACGAGATCGTCGGCCAGGTGTTCTTTGCCTCTTCTGAAACGTTCATCGGCGCCTTCGATTTCAAAGAAAGCATCGATAAAGTCACCATTAATCTTTCCCGTGCGCACTTCTGGGATATTACCGCCGTACAGGCGCTAGACCGGGTGGTGATCAAGTTCCGCCGTGAAGGTACCGAAGTCGAAATGATTGGCCTAAACGAAGCCAGCGCGACCATCGTTGACCGCTTCGCGGTACACGACGACCCCGAAGCCGTGGAAAAACTGATGGGCGGCCACTAGTTGTTGCCAAGACCTGGTCGTTGCCAATCGACCCAGACAAGGAGAGTAAGATGAGTGATCACGTAATGGCCGCGATTGACGGCTCGCAGTTTTCCGAAAACGTGTGCGACTACGCTGCATGGGCAAGCCTTGCGATGGATGCGCCGCTCACGTTTGTGCACGTGGTGGATAACCACTCAGAAGTGCCTGAGGACGCCAACCTGTCGGGTAATTTGCGCCTTGGCGCGCGCGAAAAGCTGATGAAAGAGCTCTCAGACCTTGATGAGCAGCGTGCTAAAATCAACCGCGAGCAGGGCAAGTTGATGCTGGAAGCGGCCAAGCAGCGCGCGATTGATGACGGTGTGGCGGAGCCCGCTACGCGTCAGCGTAACGGCACGTTGGTGGAAACCCTAGTAGAGCTTGAGAAAGGCGTGCGCCTTTTAGTGGTAGGTAAGCGCGGCGAAACCGCCGATCAGGCCTCCGGCCACTTAGGCTCTAACTTGGAGCGCGTAGTGCGCGAAATGCATCGCCCGATTTTGATGGTGCCAAGTGCTGCGTATAAAGTGCCAGAAAAGGTCATAATGGCGTTTGATGGCAGTAAAACCGCGCGCAAAGGAGTGGAAATGCTGGCGAAAAGCCCGCTATTCAAAGGGGTTGTTTGCCACGTGGTGATTGTCGGTGCGGATACCGGCGAAAACCGCTCGCAGCTGGAGTGGGCACTAACCACCCTGCGCGATGCCGGGCACGAAGCCGAAGGCGCCATTCGCGCGGGTGAAGTGGAAGCCACGCTGCACGCTTACGAAAAGGAGAACGGCATTGACATGATGGTGATGGGGGCCTATGGGCACTCACGTATTCGCCATTTACTGGTGGGTAGCACCACCACCGAGATGCTGCGTAACAGTCATATTCCCGTATTGATTTTGCGCTAACCCTTAAAGCCGGCCCGCCTTGCGAGAGCCGGTTTTTTCATAGCGCGCTAAATTCCTACTAAGATTATTCAAGAATATGTGACCTTTTCCCAACGGCAAGAGGAAACAATCTTGAATATGACACCGCTGAAAAAAAGCGACGTCGGCTTTGATCTGTCGATATCTTCTCACCAATACGTGGCGGATCTCCTTGCGCAGGCGAATATTGAGATAAACGGTGAGCGACCGTGGGATATGCAGATCAACGCCCCTGGCGTGATTGAAAATGCGCTATCGCGCGGTAATCTCGGGCTGGGTGAGAGCTATATGAACGGTGACTGGGATGCCGAGTCGCTGGATCAGTTTTTCTATCATTTAATGCGTGCCCAACTGCATCTGCGCGTGAAGCCCACGCAGCTGGTTTATCATTCGCTGAGAGTGAAGCTTTTTAATCGCCAAAGCGCCAAGCGCGCCTGGGAAGTGGGGGAAAAGCACTACGACCTGGGTAACGAATTTTACGCCGCCATGCTCGACCAGCGGATGACTTATACCTGCGGTTACTGGAAAAACGCCTCCAACCTCGATGAAGCGCAAGAGGCCAAGCTCGACCTGATTTGCCGCAAATTGCAATTGAAACCCGGTATGCGCGTGCTCGATATCGGCTGCGGCTGGGGCAGTTTTATGGCCTACGCCGCCGAGCATTACGGCGTGGAGTGCGTGGGGTTAACCATCTCCAAAGAACAGGCGGACTTCGGCAAGCGGGTGATGAAAAAAGGTCTGCCGGTCGAGTTTCGTCTGCAAGATTATCGCGATGAAACGGAAGTCTTTGACCGCATCGTAAGCATTGGTATGTTTGAGCACGTCGGGCGCAAAAACTATCGTGAATACATGGAGGTCGCGAACCGTTGCTTGAAAGAGGACGGACTCTTTTTACTCCATACCATTGGCAAAAACGTCACGGCTATGCCCCCTGACCCTTGGATTGATAAGTATATTTTTCCCAATGGTGAATTGCCGTCGCTTTGCCAAGTCACCGATGCCGCTGAATCGCTGTTTGTGGTCGAAGACATGCACAACTTCGGCGCCGATTACGATAAAACCCTAATGGCATGGCACGATAACTTTGAAGCCAACTGGTTCGATTTTCGTGAGCAGTTTGACGACGAGTTTTACCGCATGTGGCGCTATTACCTGCTTTGCTGTGCCGGGGCCTTCCGTGCCCGGCAAATTCAACTTTGGCAGTTTGTGTTGAGCAAAGAAGGGGTGGTAGGTGGTTACTCTCGCGTGAGTTGAGTTAGTGTCACACCTGCGCATTTACGGTGAGGTTGGCAAATACTTAATGCGAGATACGCTGGAAAAACATCAAGTGTGGCTCTATCTCGTGGCGATTGCTGCCGGTATTGTCACGGGCACTCGCTGGGATGCAGTGCACGCGTGGGAGGTGGCGTTGTGGCCGCTACTCGGTGTGCTGCTTTACGCTACCTTTACCCAAGTTCCCCTGTTGCATATCTCGCAGGCATTTCGCGATAGGCGATTTATGGCCGCGCTTGTGCTGGGTAACTTTGTGCTCATGCCGCTGGTGGTGTGGGCACTGGTAACGCTTTTTGCTTTAGAGGGCGCACTGCGGCTGGGCGTATTGCTGGTGTTGCTAGTGCCGTGCACCGATTGGTTTATCAGCTTTGCCCATCTTGGCCGGGGAGACAGTGCTGGCGCAATTGCCGCGACACCGGTGCTACTTTTACTGCAAATCGTGCTGTTGCCGCTTTATGTCGTGGTCATCATGGGCGAGCAGTTGGTGGGAGCCAATTTGTGGGCTCAATGGCTGCCTGCCTTCATTGGCCTCATTCTTACGCCGCTATTGCTGGCGTGGCTTACCGAGAAAGGGGCCGAACGTTATTCAGCCCTTCAGCGAACGGTAACGGTGATGGGCTCGCTCCCTATACCGTTGTTGGCAGCCGTGGTTTTTTTAATTGCCGCCTCGCAAGTTCAGTTGGTCATCGATACGCGCGAAACCCTGTGGCAGGTGGCGGTTATTTTTGTGCTTTATCTGCTTGCCGCCCCTTTGGTTGGAAAGCTTTTAAGTTTGCTTTTTCGTGTGCCCGTTGCGTCAAGCCGAACGCTAGTGTTTAGCCTAGGGACGCGTAATTCGTTTGTGGTGCTGCCCTTAGCGATTGCGCTGCCCGATATTTGGGCAGCGGCAGTGGTGGTGATTGTGCTGCAGTCGCTGATTGAGTTGCTGGGGATGGTGGCTTACCTAACGTGGGTGCCGCGTCTGGTGAAACCGCCGCGATAAGGTCTTGACGTCATAACAATGCGTTGGGCTTTGTATTGGGTCTGTTAACCGCATGGTGTAAGCTCATTTGCTTTCAATCACGGCAGGAATCGCCATGCCTCGGACCCTTATCACTGCGCTTAGCGTGTTGGCCACGTTAATCATCTTGGGCGGGCTTTGGCAGTGGTTGGCGATGCAGGATGTGCTCACGGTAGAGCTTCTTCAGCAATGGATCGCGACCTCTACCGCCTGGCGTGATAGCCCATGGATATTTGTTGCGGTAATGGCAGGATATGCCGCCACCCTTTTAGTGATGTTCCCGCTCAGTTTAATGGTGGCACTGACTGGCTTGGTGTTCGGTCCGGTGTGGGGGTTTGCCTATGCCACATTGGGGACACTGACCTCTTCCGTCGTGTCTTATTGGGTAGGCCGTAAGATAGGGCGCGAGGCGTTAATGGCCTATGGCGGGCGGCATTTGCACGGGATGTCGCGCTATTTGGCCCATCGCGGTGTTCGCACCATGACCATCATCAATCTTTTGCCGCTGGCGCCTTTTACCTTAACCAATATGCTGGCAGGGGCCTTCCATCTGCGTTTCCGCGATTACATGGTGGGGTCGACACTGGGTATTGTGCCGGGGATTGCCGCCGTCACTTTGCTGGGCAGCCAGCTTGGGGCGTTAGTCACCGCCAGCGATAGTAAAGACTTAGTGATGGCGGTATTGGGCTTGGCGGCCGGGGTGTTGTTACTCTTTGCCCTGCGCCGCTATACCCAACGTCGCCGTACCAAAAGTTAGCGGTGCCAAGAGCGTATCCACCCCCATAACGCGCATGTGGTATAGCAAGGCCAGTTATCACAAAGGGTGTTACCGCTATGATAGTTCGTGTAGAAAACACTACGACAACAACAAAACGTCAATGCACCCGCTTAAGAGAGACACGCAATGACCGATCAGGTGTTGGCCGCCATTGATAGCTCACCGTTTTCAGAAGGCGTATGCGATTACGCCGCCTGGGCCGCGCAGTCGCTCGATGCGCCGTTAGATTTTGTACACGTGCTCGATAATCACCCACAAACCTCAGAACCTGACCTGACCGGCAACTTGGGGTTAGGCACCCGTGAACACCTGTTGGAGCGCCTTTCCGACGTTGAGGAGCAACATGCTAAAGTCGCCCGCGAGCAAGGGCGCTTAATGCTGGAGGCGGCCAAAGAGCGCGCCGTCAGCGCAGGCGTCGTTTCTCCCTCCACGCGCCAGCGCAATGGCACACTGGTGGAAACCCTGGTGGAACTCGAAGATGACGTGCGCTTGCTCGTGGTGGGCAAGCGCGGCGAAACAGCTCACCAGGCCAGTGGCCACTTGGGCTCTAATCTTGAGCGGGTGGTGCGCGAAATGCACCGCCCGATTTTGATGGTGCCGCGTGGCGAGTTTAAGGCGCCCGAAAACGTCATGATGGCGTTTGATGGCAGCAAAACCGCGCACAAAGGCGTGGAAATGCTCGCCAAAAGCCCGCTATTTCAAGGCGTCGCCTGCCACGTAGTGATTGTCGGCGCTGATACCGCAGAGAACCACTCCCAGCTTGAGTGGGCACTGACCACCCTGCGCGACGCCGGGCACGAAGCCGAAGGCACGATTCGCGCCGGCGAGGTGGAAGCCACGCTGCGCGCCTACAAGCAAGAAAACGCTATCGACATGCTTATCATGGGTGCCTACGGTCACTCTCGCATTCGCCACTTGCTCGTTGGCAGCACCACCACCGCGATGCTGCGCAACGCCCACTTGCCGGTGCTGATTTTGCGCTAGATACCACCGCGGGGTTTACTCACTTGTTGCTTTCGCTACCCTCAACACCGGCTGTGCCAGCAGCCAGCCGGCGATGATAAAAGCGAGCATCCCGGCGAGAATTACCTCGAAAGTGACGCCTGCCCCAAGTAGCCCACCAAGTACCGCCGGGGCGATGCCGGTGGAGAACACCATCGAGGCGCTGAGCGCGGAGCGTACCCGACCCAGATGCTCAGCGCCCCACAGCTTGATCAATAGCCCGGAGGCGACCAGTTCCTGCGCGCCCATGGCCAAGCCGCCGCCGACCATCAATGCCCATACGCTCACATGCCCGCCCACCAGTAGCGCGATCACCATGGCCAGCGCGTAGGGGAACAGATAGAGGCGGGCGAGCCGCACCGGGCCGAGTTTATCTACCCAGCGCCCGCCGAGTAGTGCCCCGGGCAGCTTGGCAATGCCCATGCCGGTTAGGGCCAGCGCGTACACGGTCAGCGAGCTGTCCAGTGCGTCGGTCAGCTGCGCTTGGTAGATGAAAAGCCCCGTCATGGTGATAGGCAGTGACATCAAAAGCGGCAGCAGCTGCCAGAAGTTGCGCTCGCGAAAAGGGTGCGGCCCTTTAGTGTCACGCTGAGTGGGCTTAGCGCCGGGGGCATTTGGCCACGGCGCTTTTATCAAAAGCCACGCCCAGGGCAGGGCGATTGTCAGCGCGAAAAGCCACCAAAACTGCTGCCAGGCAAGCCATACCAGCGTGACGGCAACCAGCGGCGGTAGTGCCGCCTCGCCAAGGGGAATCCCCAGGCTCACCAACCCCATCGCGCGACCGCGCAGCTGGGTGAATTCCCGCGCGGCGAGCGTGTTGCCCAAGTGGGTGAGCATTCCTTGGCCGCACAGGCGCACCAGCCCCAAGCCGAGAATCCCGAGCCACCACCAGGGTGAGAGCGTCAGCAGCGCAATCCCCCCGGCGAGCAGCAACAACACCGTCATGGCGAAACGGCGCGGCGAAATCCAATCAATCTTCGGCCCGAAGTGCAGCATGAGAAACCCTGACGCCAGTGTGACCACCGCGTAGCCGGTGCCAAACTGGCCAACACTCAAGCCTAGGTGCTCCGAGATAGGGGCCTGAAACAGGCCGATAAAAAAGCTTTGCCCCAGGCTTGAACTGAACATCGCTAAAAAGGCGATGCTCAGTAAAGGGCGGTGTTCACGCAGCAGCGTGCGATATCCCATGGCATTATCCCATAACAGTGTTCGTCAAAAGCGGCTCTCAACAAGTGAGATAAAAGCCGCTAGTGTAGCAGGCAGGCACCCCTTAATAGCTGACAAAGAGGAGACGGGCATGAATCATCCCGAGCTGGATGCCGATGCGGTCAGAGAAAAGCTTTTGCGATTGCGCGAAGAGCTGAAAGCAGAAAGCGAAGACAGCGAGTTTTCCCGCGATACGGTGGTGCTGGATCAAACCTCGGTGGGGCGGCTCTCAAGAATGGACGCGCTGCAGGGCCAAGCGATGGCGAAAGCCGAAGAGGAGCGCCGCCAGCTCAAACTCAAGCGCATCGTCGGCGCTCTGCAGCGGCTCGATAACGAGGAGTTTGGCGAGTGCATCGAATGCGGCGAATGGATCGGTGCCAAACGCCTGAACTGGGACCCGCTGGTTCTCAAGTGTATCGATTGCGCCGAGTAAGCGGCGCTAACTAACTTGGCGCAAGGCGTCTTCCACCGGCGCCAAACGCCCCGGCGTGAGCGCGTCTTCCAGCGCGGTAATCCTGAGTACGTTGGCAATCGACGGATGCCCCAACCGGGCGATCAGCGTGCCCTCGCTGAGTAGTTGTTGGTGGACGGTGCCGGCCAACTCAACGCTAGGCAGCCGGATACCGACAAAATTGGTCGCGCTGGGCAGTACGTCCGCACCGAGCGCGCGAAAATGCTGGGCCAGTTTTTCCCGCCGGGCTGTCACTGCATGAATATGCGCGCGGGTCTCGTCAGGGTGATCCAGCACCACCTCGGCCGCCGCCTGAGTCAGCGTGGAGACCGCGTAGTGAATCCTTACTTTCATCAGCATCGCCAGCGTTTCCGGCTCGGCGATGGCGTAGCCGATGCGTAGCCCCGCCAGGCCGTGCGCTTTGGACAGCGTGCGCAGGCGAATAACGCCGGGCAATACGCTGGCTAGCACGCCGCTTTGTGCATCGTCGCGGAAGTCGCCGTAGGCTTCATCAAGCAACAGCCAACAATCTTTGGGAAGTTGTTTGCGCAGGGCGCGAATGTCCGCCTCCGTGTGCAAATGGCCGCTGGGGTTATCGGGGTTGGCGAGATAAACCAAGCGTGCGTCTTCGGCGTGGGCAGCGCGATTTAGCGCTTCCAAATCGGGCGCCAGCAAGCCGGGGGCTTGTTGATAAGCCGGCTCCACGACGTGACAACCCTCGCCGCGGGCAAAATAGCCGAATGTCGGGTAAGTGCCTGCGGTGGCCACCACGCAACACCCCAGCGTACAGGTGGCGCGGAGTGCCAAGGCCATCAGGCTATCGGCGCCGGCATCCACCAAAAGCGCCTCAAGCGGGATCCCTTGCTGATGACTGACGCGCTGCCGAACGCCCAGGGCTTCGGCATCGCCGTAGGCATAAGCCTGCTCAGCCAGCGCATCGCCGAAGTACTCACGCAGCGCGCGGTGGGGCATGTCCAGGCCCTCGTTGGAGCCCAAACGGTGAGGAATCGGGTGGCCGAGTTTGCGCTCCAATACCTTGATACCCGGGAAAGGATTATGCGGGCCGTCACCCTGCAGATGGTCGGGAAAGCGTGGCATGTTGTCTCCTTGTGTTGTCCGCTAGCGCCGCTGTGACTTGCGCGATGCTTTATGCGTGTACATGGCATTGTCGGCAGCGGTAAAGAGATCATCAATGTTTTGGCCATCGGTGGGATAAATACTTATCCCGACACTGAGCGATAAGGTGACGGAAAGGTCGTTAGCGAGGATAATGGGCGTATTCGTACAGGCGGTGAGTCTGGCGCGCAGTGTTTCAATATCGTCGGGCTCAATCGGCGGCGCATATAAAATCACGAACTCGTCACCGCCAATGCGTGCCACGGTGTCGCTGGTTCGCACGCAGTCACACAAACGCGTTGCCGTTTCGGCGAGCATCTGGTCACCCACGGCGTGGCCATGGATGTCGTTGATCGGTTTAAAGTCGTCAAGATCAATGACGGCAAGCGCTAGATGCTGGTCATGGCGCTTTGCGTAGGCCAACGTTTCTTGCGTGCGGCGATGCAAATATTGGCGATTGGCCAAGCCGGTGAGCGCGTCGTGGCTCGCCTGATGTTCGAGTTGCTTTTGGCTGATGTGAAGAAGGCGATTGGCTTCCTCAAGTTCAAACGTGCGTTGTTTCACCCGGCTTTCCAGCGCCTCTTTGTTAAACCGCTCGATTTCCAGCCGTTTTTGGCGATTGGTGATGGCCTCTGCCTGTGCCTTTTCTTTCTGTTGCTGCAGGTTCTGAATACGATCCGCCAGTGCCAGCGAGAGCAGAAGCATCTCGACGGCGGAGCCGATCATCATGGCATTGGAAACGAGAAAAGAACTGGGTAAAACACCCAAATTATGCAGGGAAATCACCATCACACCACACAGGAAAAATAGCCAAGCCACGACGAAAAAACGCGCGCCGGGTTCTCTTTGAAGTAGGCTGGTAACCCCGAGTGAGGCGGCCGATACGACGAAAACCAGCGAAATAAGATTTACCGCGATGGCCGCTACGTTGTACGAGACCAATAAAGCAGTAAGCAACGTCAGCGCGTAAGCCACGCTAATGGTTGGCATTAGCCAGTGTAGGCGTAATTTTCGCGGCGCTGAGCCTAGAAAGCGTTGTACAAACAGGGAGCCAAAAATCCCCGCCGCTGAAACGCCGGCCGTGGGCGTCATGTGCGTCAGCCACCCCCAGTCCGGAAACAGAAATTGCCCTGTGACGCCAGATAGCCCGGCCTGGCCAATGGCGAGGAAGAGGACATAACCGGAATAAGTGACATACAGCGTATCGCGTAAGGCGAAATACAAGAAAAGGTTATAAATCAAAAGGCTGAGCAGAATGCCGTAATATAAGCCCAAGACCATATAGTGGTTTTGATCGCGCTGCCAAAGGGCGTCTTGGGTCCACAGCGTTAAGGGGACCGTCAGGGTGCCTTGCGAGCGGACGCGGAGGAGAATATCTTGCGATAAGGGGGCTGATGTATCGGCGGCGGTGAGTTCTGACAGGGCAAACACATGATGTAGGTGAGGCACGCTACGCGAGGAGAAAGGCAGTAGGTCGCCGGATACTTGCTTCTGCCAGCGAGACCTCGCGTCGTTGGCGCCTGGCGCACGTTGAAAGAGCGCGACATGATCCAAAGAGGCGTGTCCTACTTCTAAATACCAAGGCTGAACGGTGTCAGATAAGCGCTGTAGCGGGATATACAGCCAGATAGTGTCGCGCGTCAGACCAAAATTGCGCTCGCCCCGATGGATAGTATCAGGGGCATTATCTTTAAAGCGCTTCAACGCCTCTTGAGGGCTGAGCTCCTCCCCGCGATGGCGGAAATAGGCAACTTCGTCTGACAGTTCTACCTCTTTTTGCTGCTCATCCAGTAACAGCGGCGTTTGGGCAAACGTCTCACCCGGCAGGCAGAGAGTGAAAAGTATCGCGATGGAAAGCATCCACCACTGTCTCTGCCATGCTTGCATTGCCCATTCATCCTGTCGTTTGCATGAAAACATGCTGTCACCGAAATGAGCTAGTGAGCTTACCAGATGCGGGCCACCGTGGCGCTGACTAACGTTGCCTGACGGCCCAGCATATCTCATGCTTTATGCCTACGTCTTAGCCTCGTTTAAACGGATTCAGCCCGTTGGCCTGTTGCATCATCATGCGTTTGGCGAGCGGGAAGCGTTCGGCAAGCTGTAAGCTTGCATCCCCCAAGCGGCGCAGTGGCGCGCTACCGGTGAAGAGGTGATGAAAACCGTCGGTGGCGGTAATCATGGCCTGGTTGGCGAAACGGCGCTGAATCTCAAAGCGGCGTAGCCCTTTAGCATCGCCTACATCGCGCTGGGCAAGGAGTATGTCGGCAAGGGCGTCGGCATCGTGCAGGCCAATATTCAACCCTTGCCCGGCCAGCGGGTGAACTACGTGCGCGGCATCGCCAATTAAAGCAAGCCGTTTGGCGATATAGCGCTTGGCATGCTGACGTTTGATCGGAAAGCTGGCGTGGCCGGTAACGCGAATCAGGTTGCCCAAGCGTTTAGGGAAGGCCGCTTCGATGGCGGCTTTGAGGCCGTTGTCGGTGAGCATTTCCCGGTCGCGGATGGCCGCATCGCTGTCGTACCAGATCAGCGAGGCGTGATGGCCCGGCAGCGGCAACATCGAGACTGGGCCGGTGGGGGTGAAACACTGCCAGCTAACGTCCTGCTGAGGCAGCTCGGTTTCCACGTTGGTGATTAGCGCGCGCTGGTGATAGTCGTAGGTGGTGATATCGATACCGGCTAGCTCGCGTAGCGTCGAGCGCGCGCCGTCAGCGCCGACGACCAGATCCGCGTTGAGGGTTTTGCCGTTATCCAGCTCGACCAAGCGGGAGTCGCTGCTGGTGAGCGTCGAAATCGGCGCGCACTGGGTGTAGCAGGTGACACCGGGTAGGGTTTTTAAACGCTCCCAAAGCGCGTATTGCAGGGCGCGGTTCTCGATAAAAACGCCAAAGCGCTCAAGGCCGCTATCGTCTGCGGAAAACAGGCTGTGGCCCTTGCCGCCTTGGTTCCATACTTCAATATGACGAAACGAGCAGCAGCGCGCCTCGGGTAGCTCCGTTCCGCTGGCTTCGATAAACGCAAGCGAGCGCGCGTTGAGCGAGGAGATCCGTAGATCAAAGTCGCCACTAGGCGCTGTGGGCGCGTCGCCGCGCTCGACCAAGCCGACGTTTAACCCAGCGTAACCCAGGCGCGCGGCCAGTGCCGCACCGACCATACCGCCGCCGACAATGACAATTTCGTGATCCCGTTGCATGCTGCCCTCTCCCACAGAAAACTGATGGCCAGCGCAAGCGATAACGCTGACATTTACACGGTTTCTTCAAACCACTACATAAGACGGTATTTGAGATAGTATCCAAGTTCGTACTTGAGACCGTACTCGAAATCGTACTCAAGACAGTATCGTTGAGAGGTACAAGGCTTGCCTAGAGGTGAGCCTTCCACGGTAAAGAAACAGTGGGCAAACATTGATGCAGGTAAAGAAAGTGGTCGACACGCCAGCGATACCGCACGTGGAGCAGGCGGGCGATGCGCTGGCGGCGTATATCGCCCGACACCCAAAACTTTGGGTGATTACCGGCGCGGGTGTCAGCACCGATAGCGGTATACCCGACTACCGCGATGCGGCAGGCCAGTGGAAACGCTCGCCGCCGGTGCAGCACGGCGATTTCATGGCCTCCAATAGCGTGCGAAAGCGCTATTGGGCGCGGGCGTTGGTGGGCTTTAAAGCGCTGAGCGAAGCGCAGGTGAGCGGTGCGCACCGGGCGCTGGCCGCGCTTGAAGCCATGGGCTACGTTGAGCTGCTGGTCACTCAAAATGTTGACCGCCTACACCAACGCGCGGGCTCGCGGCGGGTGATCGACTTGCACGGCCGCGCCGATCTGGTCAAGTGCATGGGCTGCGGCTACCAGCTGATGCGCCACGCCATGCACGCGGAGATGGCGCGAATGAACCCGGAATTCGCCGCCTTGAATGCCCAGCATGCCCCAGACGGTGATGCCGACCTGGAAACCGACTTTAATGCGTTCCAGGTGATGGACTGCCCACGCTGCGGCGGTATCTTAAAGCCCGATGTGGTCTATTACGGCGATGTGGTGCCGCCTGCGCGTCGCATAGCCGCTGAAGCGGGCTTATCGCGCGCTCAAGGTGTGCTTTGTGTAGGCACCTCATTAATGGTGTTTTCCGGCTACCGTTTTTGCCGCGCCGCGCATGAGGCGGGGCTGCCACTGGCATCGCTTTCGCTCGGTGTTACCCGCGCCGATGCGCTGTTATCCCACCAATGGCGCGCGCCGCTAACGCCGGTGCTCGAACGCGCCGTTCACGTGCTTGAGGATCATCATCACGGCACGCCTTGGAGGCTACCGTCAGAAACCTGATTAAAATAGTCGGGTATTTTGCTATCCTACTCGTACAGCCAACGAGGAGGTCATCGTGCTCACCTTTGACACATCGTATACGCGCTTACCGGAAATGCTGTGGTCAACATGCCAGCCTACGCCGGTTAAAGCGCCTGCATTAATCGCATTTAACGCCGAGCTTGCCGCACACCTCGGCGGCGCCGAGCCGCCGGATGAGGCCACGCTTGCCGGCTGGTTTAGCGGCAATCAGCTGCCGCCGGGGGCTGAGCCGGTGGCGCTCGCCTACGCCGGGCATCAGTTCGGGAATTTTGTCCCACAGCTTGGCGATGGCCGTGCCGTGCTGCTCGGCGAGGTCGTCGACCCGCAAGGGCGGCGTTTCGATGTGCAGCTCAAAGGTAGCGGGCGCACGCCTTACTCCCGCGGCGGTGATGGCCGCGCGCCGCTTGGCCCGGTGCTGCGCGAATACCTGGTCAGCGAAGCCATGGCGGCCATGAGCGTGCCCACCACGCGCGCATTAGCGGCGGTGACCACCAGCGAGCGCGTCGTGCGTCAGCTCCCCGAGCCGGGGGCCGTGCTGACCCGTGTGGCGGCAAGCCATATCCGCGTGGGAACCTTCCAGTTTGCTGCCTTGCACCAAGACCACGCCGCGCTTAAGGCGCTGGCAGATCACGTCATTGAGCGCCACTACCCCGAAACCACCGATGCCAAGTCGCCCTATCTGGCGCTATTTGAGGCGGTGCTTAAGCGTCAAGCGCAGTTAGTGGCCAAATGGATGGGGGTTGGGTTTATTCACGGCGTGATGAATACCGACAACATGAGCATCGCCGGGGAAACCATCGACTACGGCCCCTGCGCGTTTATGGAAGCATTTGACCCGCAGAAGGTCTATAGCTCGATTGACGAAGGTGGGCGCTACGCGTTCTCCAACCAGCCGGTGATCGCCCAGTGGAATTTGGCCCGTTTTGCCGAGTGCCTACTGCCGCTGCTTGAAGGCGACCAAGATGAACGCGTTGAGCAGGCGACCGCTGTGCTGCGCCGCTTTAATGATTATTTTGACCCGGAGTGGGCGCGCATCAGCGCTGATAAGCTCGGGCTTGCCGAAGGCAGCGAGCAGGCAGCGCAGATGATGGCAGCGCTACAAGCGCAAATGCAGCAAGGTCGTATGGACATGACCGCGACCTTCGATGCGCTGACGCGCTATGCCCAAACCGCGAACGAAGAAAATCGCGACGCCCTGTTCGCGCTGACCGATAAGCCCGATGCTCTCGCGCCGTGGCTGGATGAATGGCAGGGCGTGCAGGTCGCGGGGCAAGATGAAACGCGCAGGCAGGCGATGCTTCAAGCCAACCCGGTGGTGATTCCGCGCAACCACCGCGTGGCAGAGGTGATTCAAGCGGCGGTGGATGGCGATTTTGCCCCTTTTCATGCCATGCTCGCCGTGGTGACGCAGCCATTCGACGATACCCCCGAGGCGCGGAAGTGGTCAGCGCCCGCCAGCGAGCAGGAGCAGGTATTGCGTACTTTCTGCGGCACATAAAGCGCCCGCCTATGATAGGCTGTGATTGTTTACAGCTATAGGGCGGTTTGAGGCCGTAAAATGCGTAAAATCATTCACTGCGACTGTGACTGCTTTTTTGCCGCCGTCGAAATGCGCGATAATCCCGCCCTGCGGGATATCCCCATTGCCATCGGCGGCAGCGTCGAGCAGCGCGGCGTGGTGGCGACCTGTAACTACCCCGCCCGGAAGTACGGCATCCATTCGGCCATGCCCATGGCCCAGGCGCTAAAGCGCTGCCCGCACCTCACCTTGGTGCGTGGCGATATGGCAAAGTACAAGGCCGTCGCGCGGCAGGTTTTTGCTATTTACCGTGAGGTGACGGATTTGATCGAGCCGCTCTCGCTGGATGAGGCGTTTCTGGACGTTTCCGCGGTGACCTTGTATCAAGGCAGCGCCACGCGCATGGCCGAGGCAATTCGGGCGCGAGTGCAGCAGGAAGTAGGGATTACCGTCTCGGCGGGCGTTGCGCCGAACAAGTTTTTGGCCAAAATCGCCAGCGACTGGAACAAGCCCGATGGCCTTTGCGTGATCACTCCGGCCGGTGTGGAGGGCTTTGTGACCACGCTGCCCATCACCAAGATTCACGGCGTAGGGCCGCGCACCGCCGAAAAGCTGCACGCGCTGGATATTCACACCTGTGCCGACTTGCGCCAACGCCCATTGACCGAGTTGGTGGAGCAGTTCGGCCGCTTTGGCAAACGCCTGCACGATCTTAGTTTTGGCCATGATGAACGCCCGATCAAAACTCAGCGCGAGCGCAAGTCGGTAAGCACCGAGCAGACCTATCCTCAAGATTTACCCACACTGGCTGCCTGCCGCGACGCACTGCCCGAGCTCATTGCCGATTTAGAGCGCCGCTACGCGCGGCTCGATCCCGCGCCCGCCGTGCGCGGCGTGATGGTGAAAGTGAAGTTTAACGATTTCACCCAAACCACCGTCGAGCACGCCGACCCTGCGCCCGACACGGCGCAGTTTGACACCTTGTTAAACGTCGGCTGGCAGCGTGGAAAACGCCCGGTGCGACTGCTTGGCGTTGGCTACCGGCTGGCGGAAGCGCCCCCGGAAACCCAGTTGACGCTTTTTTGAGCCATTGACGCTTGGCGCTAGCGGCGTTAAAACAATTGTATGAAAATCATTTGATAACGACGCCGATAACCACGCCAATAATGTTAAGAGCCCGCCCATGACTTCCGTTTTATCTCGCCCGCGACTGGTGTTTGCCCATGCCAACGGCTTTCCCGGTCTTAGCTATAAAAGCCTGTTAGCGCCTTTAAGCGATCAGTTTGATTTGCACCCCCTCGACCGGCTTGGCCACCACCCGGACTACCCGGTGAATGCCAACTGGGCCAACCTGGTGGATGAAGTGTTGGCGGCGCTACCGCAAAACGAGGCGCCGGTATTGGGAGTCGGGCACTCGCTGGGTGGCACGCTGATGGCCATGGCGGCGGCAAAGCGGCCAGAGCGCTTTGCCGGTGTGGTCATGCTTGACCCGCCGCTGATGCTGGGGGTGGATGCCTGGGTAATGAAGGCGGCGAAGCGCTTTGGTTTTATTGACCGCATTACCCCCGCGGGTAAGACTCAAGGGCGGCGCACGGTATGGCCAAGCCGCGAGGCAATGGCGATGTACCTGCGCCGCCGCGGCCTGTTTCGCCGTTTTACCCCAGAGGCACTCAACGACTATATTGAAGCGGGCACGCGTGAACTTGATGATGGTCGCGCTGAACTGACGTTCGATCCGGGCATCGAAGTCGAGATTTTCCGTCATCTGCCGGATCACCTCACACGGCTGCCACAACGTCTTCAGGTGCCAGTAACCGTGGTCGCGGGGGATGAGTCGCACTTGCTTACGCCCGCGCGCATTCAACGCCTCAAACGTCGTGGTTTGCGGGTGAAAGTCGTGCCGGGCACGCACATGTTCCCGTTGGAGCATCCCGATGAGACCCGCGCGGCCATACGCGCTGCCTGGCAGCAGATGACCCCATCTTAAGGAGGCACTATGTATCTCTCCGTACAGCTTAGCTACTACCCGCTTGCCGACGACTTCAAACCGCCAGTGAAAGAGGTGGTGAAAAAACTGGAAGCCTCAGGCCTTGAGGTCTACTCCAACCGCATGAGCACCCAGGTGTTCGGTGAGTTTGATGCCGTGATGGCCGCTTTGTCAGACGTGATGAAGTGGTCGTTCGAGACGTATGGGAAGGCTGTGTTTGTGGCGAACTTTTTACAGGGTGATCGGCGCCCACGCGGTGAATAAATCCGCTGATAAAAAAGCGCCGCCTGAAACCAGGCGACGCTTTTAACGCTTAACTGACGTCTACCGGGTCAGTTCGGTCTGTCAGGTTAACTCGTTGAGGCAGGCTTCAACGATATCCAGACCTTCGTTGAGCACGCTGTCTTCGATGGTTACCGGCATCAAGAAGCGGATGGTGTTGCCGTAGAGGCCGCAGGAAAGCAGGATCAGCCCTTTCTCTCGGGCTTTACCGCAAAGCTTGGCGGCAAGTTCGGCATCCGGGGTGTGGTCGTCTTTGATCAGTTCAAAGGCGGCCATCGCGCCCATGTTGCGGCCGTTATCCACGCAGGCGAATTTGTCTTCCCAGCCGCTAAAGCGTTTGGCTAACTTTTCACCCAGCGCTTGGCTCTTTTCCAGAATGTTCTCTTCTTCGAACACTTCCAACACGGCCAGAGCGGCGGCGCAGGCGGTCGGGCTGCCCGTATAGGTGCCGCCTAGCGAGTTGCCGCCGGAGGCATCCATGTGCTTGTCGGTGCCCACGATAGCGGAAATCGGCATGCCGTCGGCCATGGATTTGGCCATGGTCATGAGGTCGGGTTCGACACCGCTATGCTCGATGGCAAACATCTTGCCGGTACGGCCAAAGCCCGACTGAACTTCGTCGACGATCATCAGCATGCCGTGCTCATCGCAGATCTCGCGAACTTTCTCCAAGAAGCTTTTCGAGGCCGGGTAGAAGCCGCCTTCACCGAGTACCGGCTCAAGAATAATCGCTGCGGTATCCTTGGGGTTAGCGTCGGTTTTGAGTGTCATTTTCAAGCCACGAAGCGCTTCGTCTTCGCTGACGCCGTGATACGGCACCGGGTAGGGCGCGCGGAAAACGTTGCCCGGCATGGGGCCGAAATCGGTCGCGTAAGGCGCGACTTTACCGTTCATCGCCATGGTGAAGAGCGTGCGGCCGTGGTAGCCGCCATCAAAGCAGATGACGTTGGAGCGGCCCGTGGCAGCGCGGGCGATTTTGACCGCGTTTTCCAGTGCTTCGGCGCCGGAGTTGGCCAGCATGACTTTGGCATGGCCGCGAACCGGTGTGATGTGGCTTAGCTTTTCGGACAGTTTTACGTAGCCTTCATAAGGCATCACCGTCTGGCAGGTGTGCATCACTTTATCCAGCTGCGCTTTAACAGCCTCGACTACCTTGGGGTGGCGATGGCCAATGTTGAGGACACCAATGCCGCCGGCAAAGTCGACATAACGGTTGCCGTCGGCATCCCAAATTTCAGCGTTTTCCGCGCGGTCGGCATAAGCCGTTGCCGGGCTTGCTGCCCCGGCTGCAACGTATTTTTTCTTCAGCTCGTTGAGTTCTGCGTTACTCATTGTGACTCCTTCGGTGGGTGACGTATCAGTGAGTGGCGTTGAGCGAATAACGCTCTGAGAATGGCATGACGTAAGCATAGCGTGCAAAACGCTATGTCACATCATCCGCGATGATCACTTTATTTCGCCCGGATTGCTTGGCCCGGTACATGGCTTTATCGACACGATCAAGCATCCGCGTGGTTGAGGCTTCCATGTAGCTTGCCACACCGGCGGAAAGGGTAACGATTAGCGCATGCGTTGTCATCGGCGTGGCAGCAGCTTGTTGGCGCAGACGATCAGCGGCCAGGTAGGCAGAGGAAACATCGACTTCCGGCATGATGATCAGAAACTCCTCACCGCCTAAGCGCACGAGAAAATCCGTAGAGCGGATCCCTTTTGCCATTAGCTGCGTCATCTCCTGTAGCACGTCGTCGCCGATACCGTGGCCGTAGGTGTCGTTGATATGCTTAAACGAATCCAGGTCGTACATGACTACGCTCAGCTTGCTGCCATAGCGTTGGCAGCGTTTAAGCTCTTCCTCTAAGCGCATAAGCCCGGCACGGCGGTTGTAAATACCCGTTAGCTCGTCGTGGTGTGCTAAGTGGTCCAGGCGTTCGTTGGCCTGCTTTAATTGCTCTTCAAGGCGTTTGCGGTTGGTGATATCGACCACGTAAGTGACTTTGCGCGGCGCGCCGTCCTCGCCGTGGACGCGCGCGGCTTCGGCGATAATCGTGCGCGTCTCACCGTTTTTACGCCGCACTTCCCATTCCTGTCGGAGCTCTTGGATTTCATTGCCAGCAATAAACGTATCATGTAGCTGGCTTAGCTTGTCACGATAGGCTTTGGGCACGACCAGTGTGAAATGTTGCCCTAAAAGCTCCTCTTTTTCGTAACCATAAAAGTCGCAGTAGGCGGGATTAACCACCTCAAACTGGCCATTCGCATCGGTGATACAGATGCCGATAGGGGTGGCGTTGATCACGTTAGCCATATCGCGTGACGACAGGGTGATCAGGTGCTCAAACGGGTCAGCAATGCGGCGCTCGGCCATGTGGCTCTCCTTTCGATGTCCCCATTTACCGTCGACATAAGCCACGCTGTGATGAAAGGGGTTAAAACAAGACCCTGGTGGGAGCAAGGCGGAAAAAAACGTACTGGTTGTGTTATGTGCAGTCTAGTGTAGCGCGTTTTGTTCTGGTTAATACATTGGCTGTAGAGGCTCTAGTGTGTCACCGCCTGCTAGCCGAACACTAAGCGCAATAAGATCGCGGTGATCACGGCCAAGGTGAGGTACTTGATCCATAGTGCGCCTCGCGGGCTCATGTTGACCTTCACTGCCAACCAGGCGCCGGTCATGCTTCCCATTGCCAGCAACAGCCCATAGCTCCAGCGCACCTGGTCGAACCACAAAAACATCGCCAGTGCCGGCACGCTGTACACCAATACGATCAACACCTTGAAAACGTTCACTTGGGCAAGGTCGATCTTCAGCATGCGGTAGAGCACGACGATAAATAAAACCCCCACGCCAACCTGAATAAAACCGCCGTAAAGGCCGATGCCAAACATGGCGACATAAATCAGCGGCGTGAGGCGTTCTGACGTGAGCGGGCGGGTATCCAGTCTGGGCTGGGGCAACAGCATTGTGACGGCGGAGCCGGTCATCACGGTGATCAAAATCGCTTCAAACAACACGTCGCTGACGTGAAGTGCCAGCCAAGCGCCGAGTAGCGAACCTGCCACCGCGGGTAGCGCCAGCCGTAGGCTAAGCCCAATGTGCGCCGCGCCCGCGCGAAAAAAATTACCCACGGCGGATACGCTTTGCAGCACGACCGTCACGCGGTTGGTGCCGTTGGCCTCTTGAGGCGGCAGGCCTAGAAACATCAATAGCGGCAGCGTCAGCATCGAGCCGCCGGCGGCGAGTACATTGATAAAACCAGCGACAACGCCGATGGCGATAAGCGCTGCGGCTTCCCAAACGGGCATGAACGTACCTCTTCGTGTTGGCGGTGAGTGGTAAAAACGCATGGCAGAAGCGTGCCCAGTATAGCCTCGTTAGCCGCACGTGGAGTTAGCTTAGATTAAGAGGTTGGCATCTAACGCGAAAGGCGTGCTAGTTTCATAACACCGCACGTTTAATCGGCGTAGCGGCAGAGATTCACCTCCTTTATAACCTTGAATAACTCCCTATTAAGGGTGGAGGAATGTTTATGCGAACGCTTCACTACGTGGCAGCGACGTCCATGCTGGCGGTTGCACTGCCTGCCTCGGCACAGCAGCTTTCCATTGCCACCGGCGGTACCGGCGGCACGTACTATCCCATTGGCGGCGGTTTTGCCGAGATGATCAATAACCATATCGAAGGTGCTCAAGCCACGGCAGAAGTGACCGGCGCCTCGGTGGAAAACATGGGCTTGATCATGCGCGGTGATGCCGATATGGCGCTGGCGCTGGCGGATACCGTTTATCAGGCGTATACCGGCACCGGCGATTTTGAAACGCGCCAAATTGAAGCCACCCGGGCGCTGGCATCCATGTACCCCAATGCCGTGCAGCTGGTTACCTTAGCGGAATCCGATATTCATTCGCTGGCCGATTTGGAAGGCAAACGCGTCTCCGTTGGTGCACCGGGCAGTGGCACCGAACTCAATGCGCGGGCGCTTTTAGAAGCCAATGACATTAGCTACGACGATTTCACCCCTCTGCGGTTTAACTTTAACGAAACCGCCGATGCGATTCGCGATGGCGATATCGATGCTGGGTTCTGGAGCGTTGGCCCGCCCACCAGTTCGATCATGAACTTGGCGACAACGCGCGATATTCGCTTGATTGGGCTCTCCGATGAAGAGATTGCTAACGCGCGCGAAGATACCGCGGTATTTGCCCGGTATATGCTGGGAGAAAACCTCTACGAAGGCATGGACGAAGCCGTCCCCACGATTGGCGTCCCTAACGTCCTCGTCGTCAACGCCGCCATGGATGAAGAGCTTGCCTATCAGCTCACTGAGCTTTTGTTTGAAAATACCGACGAGCTAATCGCGGTGCATCCGGCCGCCAATGACACCACCGTGGAATTCACCATGGAGTCAACACCGGTACCGCTGCATCCAGGCGCGATCCGCTACTTTGAAGACGCGGGCGTTGAAGTGCCTGAGCGTTTGCGCCCCTAAATGTCTCTCTTTCTGGTATCTGCACGACTCCCGGCGCTGGCGCCGGGAGTTTTGGCGTCTTTGGCCGTCTTGGCATTGCTCTTTGCCACCCCCGTGTTGGCGGATCGGCTACAAGTGACCCGCGCGCAAGGTGAGCGGATTTGGCACAGCGCCATGCCCGATGGCGCACGCTGGTGCGTTGAGTGGGAGCACTCGGTGGAGCACTTCACCGTGCGCGACTGTTACCTTAACGTCGCCGGTAGCATGCAGCTTGAACGCAGTCATCAGCCTGATTTTGCCGCAGGGCTCGGGCATACGTTGGGCCGTGGTAAGCAGGTCTCTGACGGCAAAGGCGGCTATTGGATCGAGGAAATCTATGAGCCTGTCCCGAGTAATCAGTATGCGCTGCGCGTGGGGGCTATGGCGGTTAACCATCGCTTGGTGTGGCAGCAAGACGGGGCGAGGCATGTATACAGCTTAAGCCGCCGCGCTGCTGGCGAGCGAGTATGGATTCAACTGGTGAAAACGGATGAAAAACACTGAACAATCCACCGTCATCATGCCCGGTGGAAATATCCAGCACCCTCGCGCGGTGCTTTGGTGTATTACCTTGGTGGCGGTGGGACTGTCACTTTTTCAACTCTACTCCGCCGGCATTCAGCCGCTGGGGCTTTTTTATCAGCGCAGTATTCATTTATCGCTCGTTATGATGCTGGCTTTTTTGATGTTTCCGGCGTTTGGGCCGACGCGTAGCCGCGGGGTCGTGGGTTGGGCGATTGATGCGGTCTTTTTTACCGGCGCGCTGATTACCGGCGGCTATTTGGTGCTGTTTCTGGATGACATCATCAACCGCGCCGGTTTTTGGAGCCAGACCGATATTGTCGTGGCGTGTATTGCCACGGTCACCGTGCTGGAAGCTAGCCGCCGCGCGGTAGGCATGAGTATGACGATGATCGGCCTGATCGCGATTGCTTATGCCATGGCAGGGCCGCGTGGTGACTTTGCCGGGCTGGGGGAGTGGTTGCCGGGTATTTTGGGGCATCGCGGTTATAGTCTTGATCGCATCGCCGGTCAGCTCTACCTAGGGCAAGAGGGGATTTTTGGTCTGCCACTGGGGGTGGCGGCAACCTATATCTTTATTTTTGTGCTCTTCGGCGCTTTTCTTGAAAGTACCGGCGCGGGTAAGTTTTTTATCGATTTAGCCTACGCAGCGACCGGGCGTCAGCGCGGTGGCCCAGCGAAAGCGGCGGTATTAGCCTCGGCGGGGATGGGCTCGATTTCCGGCAGCGCGATTGCCAACGTGGTCACCACCGGCGCGTTTACCATTCCGCTGATGAAACGGCTAGGCTATAAGCCTAAGCAGGCTGGCGGTATCGAAGCCGCGTCTTCCACTGGCGGGCAGATCATGCCGCCGCTCATGGGCGCCGGTGCGTTTTTGATTGCCGAATACACCAACACGCCTTACCTGGATATCGTCAAAGTCAGTATCTTCCCGGCGGTAATGTACTTCACCACGGTATATTTGTTTGTCCATATCATCGCGCTCAAGCAAGGCATGCAGGGTATGACCAAAAGCGAGCTGCCGCAGCTACGCGATGTGATGCGTGAGGGCTGGCACTTTTTGCTGCCGCTTGCCGTGCTGGTGTGGCTGCTGGCGATGAGTATGTCGCCCATGCGCGTGGGGTACTATGCCGTGGTGACGATGGTGGTCGTTGCCGTGTTGCGTTACGCGCTGTGGTTTTTCTTTGTCGCGCCGCGTCAGGGAGAGCCGGTGACTGTTAACCGGATGATCGACGCAAGCGCACGCGGCCTGCGTAAGCTGATCGAAGGGCTGGAGCTAGGCGCGCGTAATGCCGTCGCCGTCTCAATGGCGTGTGCCGTGGCGGGTATTATCGTTGGCGTGGTAGGGCTCACCGGGCTGGGCCTAAAGTTTTCTTCCATGATGCTGGCGTTTTCCGGCGGTAATATTGTGTTAGCCCTTATCTTGGTGCTATTAGCAAGCCTCGTGCTGGGCATGGGGCTTCCGGTGACGGCGAGCTATATCGTGCTGATTGTGCTGGTTGGCCCGGCCTTGACTCAAGAGTTTGGCATTCCGCTTTTAGTCGCGCATCTGGTGGTGTTTTGGTACTCCCAGGATTCTAACGTGACCCCACCCGTGGCGCTGGCAGGGTTTGCTGGGGCGGCGATTGCTGGCAGCAAACCCATGGAAACCAGCTTCCAAGCGTGGAAGTTCGCCAAGGGACTCTATTTGATCCCACTGTTTATGGTTTTCAACCCGGAAATCATTATGGGGGGGCCGGTAGGACTAGTGCTCTGGAAAGGGGCGATTGCGGTTCTCGCGCTGGGTGCTTTCGCCGCCGCCCTTGAGGGGTATCTCTTTACCACCATGCGTTGGCCTTCACGCTTGGCAATCGGTGCGGCGATTATTGGTGTGTTTTACCCCGATGCCATGACTGAAATCGCCGGTGTGGCAGTGATGGTTGCCGCTATCGTGGGCAATGGCGTGGCGGCGAAGCGACAAGCTCGCACCGCCACGCCCGCCTAGAAGATCGACTCGGCCGCGCCGGAGCCCTCTGAACCGCTGGCTTCTTCCAGCTCACGGCTTATCCGGCGCGTTTGAAAATCGGGCAAGTGTTCGGCGTCGAATAACTCGCTGATGCCGCCAGGCTGGTCGTCGTGCAAGCGGCGGCCAGTGTCGGGGTCGACGCGGGCGGTGACAACGCCGTCAGGGCGCTCAGGCCACGCCTCAGGTTGGCCTTCTAGCGCGTTGCCCATGAAGTCTTTCCAGATGGGCAGGGCGGCCTGTGAACCGTACTCGGCGATGGTTTCGTTGCTGTCTTTGCCCACCCACACGGCAGCGACCAAATCGCTGTTAAAACCGGCAAACCAGGCATCGCGCTGATTGTTGGTGGTGCCGGTTTTGCCCACGATATCTTCACGGTTAAGGCTGAGTGCGCCGCGGCCAGTGCCGCTTTCGATCACATCGCGCAGCATATCGCGCAAGATATACACCGCTTCGGCGTCGGCGACGCGTGGGGCAACGGGGTGTTCGCGTCCGTCAAGCTCAACCGTCTCTTGCTGCTCGTCGCACTCGCGGCAGGCCACTGCGGGGGTTGCCTCAAAGATATTGTTTGCATTTTCGCCGCCCCGTGTGACGCGGTCAATAAACCAAGGGGTGACTTTATAGCCGCCGTTCGCCAGCACTGCATACGCGTTGGTCATTTCCAGTGGGGTCAAACTGGCGCTACCCAGCGCTAGTGACAGCCCGCGTGGTAGCTGTTCAGACGCAAAGCCAAAGCCCTTCAGGTAGTCGATGGTGTAACCCAACCCCATGCTGCGAAGTATGCGGATAGTGACCAAATTGCGCGAGCGGGCAAGCGCCGGGCGCAGCCGCGTTGGGCCTAAAAAATCACGGCTGGAGTTAACCGGACGCCATAACGTATCGCTGCCGTCTTCTTGCACCACCGGGGCGTCATTGACGACGCTCGCGGCGTTCATTTCGCCATTCTCTAGGGCGGCGAGATAGATGAACGGTTTAAAGATGGAGCCAGACTGGCGTAGTGCCTGCACGGCACGATTAAACTTGCTGGCGTTAAAATCAAAGCCGCCTTGCAGGGCTACAATTGCCCCGGTTTGCGGGTCTTGCACCACCACCGAGCCTTCGGCATCAGGGCGCTGCGACAGCCTCAGTTCGCCCTCTTCATTCTCCACTACGCGGACGAGATCGCCGCGCTCGGCGATCTGCTCAGCCGATGTGGGAGCCGCGCCGCGGCTGTGCGGGCTTAAGTATGGCTGTGCCCATTCCAAACCCTCCCACGGAATGGTGCGTATCGAATTATCGCGGGTAAGCACTTGCATTTCGCGGCCGCTGCTTTCGACCACAATGGCAGGCTCTAGCAGGCCATAGCGGGGCGTGCGGCTTAACACTTGCAACCAGTTGCTGACATCGCCGTCAAACCCTTCCACTTGGGTCTGGCTGCGCTCAGCGGCTTGGCGGGCCGTTTCGCGAATCTCCGGCGATTCGGCGAGCTCCTCTTCAAGCCCCTGTGTTTCGGTTTGCTCTTGCGCTTCAACAAGGCTTGCCGGAAGGTTTTGCTGCTCGGGCCCGCGCCAGCCGTGGCGGCGGTCGTAAGCCAGCAAACCTTCGGCCAGCGCCAGGCGGGCATAGGGCTGCAGTTCACTATCAAGCGTCGTGTAAATGCTGTAGCCGCCTATGTAGGCATCGTCACCGTACTCTTCGATGGCGTATTGGCGCGCCATTTCGGCAACATACGCAGCCTCAACTTCAAGCTGAGTTTCGTGGTGCTGGGCGGTAACCGGCGCTTGTACGGCTTGTTGGTAAGCCGTCTCGTCGATGAGGCCTAGCTCGCGCATGCGAAATAAAATCCAGTTGCGCCGGATCAGCGAGCGCTCAGAGTTGGCCAGCGGGTTAAACGCTGAGGGAGCTTTGGGTAAACCGGCGATCATCGCGGTTTGGGCCAGCGTCAATTCAGCCAGTGGCTTGTCGTAGTAGGTCTCCGCGGCGGAGGCGATGCCATAGGCGCGATTACCCAGGAAAATTTTATTGACGTAAAGTTCGAAGATATCCTCTTTGCTGAGCACTTGCTCCATCTGCAGGGCGAGCAAAATTTCCCGAATCTTACGGGTAAAAGTCTGGTCGAGGGTGAGCAGATAGTTACGCGCTACCTGCATGGTAATCGTCGAGCCGCCCGACTGAATTGTGCCCCCACTTTGGGCTAGTTCTACTGCTGCGCGAATCAACCCGCGCGGGTCGACGCCTACGTGATCGAAGTAGCTTTGATCTTCCGCGGCGATCAGTGCATCAATCATGGGTTGCGGAATAGCATTGAAGTCCACCGGAATGCGGCGCTCTTCGCCGAACTCGCCAATCTGTTTGCCATCATGGGTGTAAATACGCAGCGGCGTGTGCAGCTCAAAATTTTCCAGCTGACGCACATCGGGTAAGCCCGGGGCAAAATAAATCCCGGCGCCAATAACGGCTAGGAAGGTTGCTCCCACCAGGGCCACGAGAGTGGAAAACAGCGACAAAATAAGTGTGCTAAGAAACTTCATGAAAACAGGCTACCTGTGGGAAGCATGGAAAAAGCCCAAATGGCGACGATGGCGCAATACATAAATGCAGCGCTAAAAAGTAAACGGCTGCCATTATAGGAAGCTCTTGCGGCGGCCACCAGTGTTGATATGCAGCAATGAGTCACGCGTGTGCGATAGGTTAAAATCCTGTAACCTCGAATTCTGCGTCATAATAGCCGGAGCTTAATCCCATAATGCGCTTGCTTAAATCCCATAACGGCTTGATTGGCGTCGATATTACCTCGGCGACGGTCAAGCTCTTGGAGCTCAAGTCAACGGCGGATAACTATCACGTTGAAAGTTATGCCGTGCGCCCGTTGCGCGAAGGTGCGGTCATCGAGCGTCGTATCCAGGATATCGACGACGTGGCAAGCGTTTTAAGTCGCGCCGTCGAGCATGCCAAGCCTTCGACGCGTAAAGCGGCCGTGGCCGTTCCTGCGAGTGCCGCCATTACCAAGACGCTCAGTTTTCCCGCGAATTTGAGCGAAGACGATATCGAAGAGCGCATTGTCGCCGAATCAGACCGCCATATTCCTTTCCCGTTCAATGAAGTGGCGTTCGATTTTCAGTGTTTAGGGCCCTCGCCTTATGATGAAGAGGAACAACAGGTGCTATTGGTGGCGTGCCGCCAACACGATGTCAGCCAGTTGACCGAAACGCTTGAGCGCGCCGGACTTGAACCTGCGGCCGTCGACGTCGAAACGTTTGCCATGGAGCGCAGTTTTGAGGTGCTAAAGCGCCAGCTGAGCGTTGAGCTAGACCCTTCTACCTGTGTCGGGCTGGTCGATTTTGGCGCTAATATGAACGCATTTCACGTTATGCGCGGCGGTCATATCGTCTATAGCCGCGATACGGTATTTGGTGGCCGTCAGTTAACCGATGCGATCCGCGAGCGTTATGATCTCTCCATGGAAGAAGCCGGGTTTGCCAAAAAACGTGGCGGCTTGCCCGAGGATTATCAAGACAGAGTGCTTAACCCGTTTCTAGAGACCGTCGTTCAGCAGGTGGGCCGCTCGCTGCAGCTCTACTACACCGCGGGGCGGCACCACGAAGTGAAAGAGATTGTCCTAGGCGGGGGGTCGAGCGTTATCCCTGGCCTTGCCGAGCGTATTGCGGAAGACAGCGGGATGCGGGTGACCATCGCCAATCCGTTTCAAAATATGCAGGTGAATAAGCGCTTAAACATTGAAGGGCTAACCAACGACGCGCCCGCCATGCTCACCGCTTGTGGCTTAGCGATGAGGGCTGGACAATGAGCGTGATGATTAACCTACTGCCTTGGCGCGAAGAGAAGCGTCAGCGTCAAACGCGTCGTTTCCACCTTTTGCTGGTAGCGATGCTGGTGCTGGGGACAGCGCTGGGTTTTTTGGTGGCCCGGTTGTATCAGGCAGAGTTAGAGGCGCAGCGCGAGCGCAACCACTACATCACCGAGCAATCCCGCCAGCTCGAAGCGAATATTAGCGAAGTGCGCGGCTATGAGGAGGATGCCGCCGAGCTCAGCGATCAGCTTGCGCTATTTCAAACGTTGCAAAACGAGCGCGTCAAAACAGTGCGCGTCTTTAACGAGATAGCCCAAAGCGTGGCCAGCGGCGTGATTTACCAGCGCCTATCCCGTCGTGGTGACACCCTAAGCGCGACGGCAGAGGCGGGTAGTGATCGCCAAGTCTCCGAACAACTGCGGCGCATTGAAAAGATGCCCGGGCTTGGGGTGCCGCAATTTACTGAGGTCGAAAGCGATAGTGACAGCGCTCGGCGGATTTTTCGTTTTGAAGTGAATCAGCAAAGCGTTACGCCCAAGGATGATGAAACCGCCGATAGCACCTCAGAAAGCGGCGATCTGGAGGCGCGTAATGAAGCTTAACCGCGACAGGTGGGTAGACGAATGGCAGCGCTTGCGTGATGTTGACGTTCGAGCGTTGGATATTAAAGAGGCCGGAAGCTGGCCGTTGCTGCTGAAAGCGCTTTGCCTGCTGTTAGCACTCTCGCTCTCGCTCGCCGCCATGTACTGGTTTGTGATTGGCGAGCGCCGCGATGCGCTGGCATCGGCGCAGCGTGAAGAACCCCGCCTGTTAGAAGAGTACCGCAATAAAGCCGCAGAGGCCGCACACCTGCCGAAGATGGAAGAGAAGCTAGACGAAATTAATGCGCAAATGATGCGCCTGCGCGAGATGCTGCCGACAAGCGTCGAGATTCCATCACTGCTCGATAGTATCAGCGACGCGGCGGTGAACAATCAGCTCACCATTGAAAATATCCGGCTACGCTCAACGGTTACCCAAGCACACTATGTGGAACACCCTTTCGATATTCAAGTGCAGGGGGAGTATCACCAAATTGCCCAGTTTGTGGCGGATATGGCGGCACTGTCGCGGATCGTGACCCAGCACGATTTCACCCTTGAGCCGGTCGAGGGTCAGGGTAATACGCTACGGCTTTCTATGTTGGCGCGCACGTATAGCGACTTAGCCCGTATGCAAGGCTCGGAGGATGACGCATGACGCCGCGCCAAGTGAAACTCAGCGCTCTGGGCTTAAGCGTGGTGTTCATACTCGCTGGCTGCGCCGATGCCAATATAGCGCAATTAACGCAAAAGCTGCGTGATATCCGCGAGACGCCAGGCAGCCAGCCACGCATTGAAATGCCTGAGGTGCCTGATTACGAGCCGCTACCGTATCGTCATAGCGACATGCGTAGCCCGTTTTTAGCGCCTGATGCGGTGGTCGATAGCACATTTACCCAGCCGGGCGGCAATAGTGAGTTAGCGCCCAACCAAGAGCGCACGCCGGAGCCTCTAGAGCGCTATTCGCTGCAAGAGCTTAGGCTGGTCGGGACACTGCAAATGGGCCAACGCCAGCGAGCGCTGATACGCACGCCGGATGATGAGGTCGTAAGCGTAAGCGTGGGCAATTATCTGGGGGCAAATTATGGCCGCGTTAGCCGCATAACTGAGCAGCGCATCGAAATTAATGAACGCGTCTTTACCCAGCGCGAGGGCTGGCAAGTTCGCGATGTCACGCTAGCACTGGCCGATGGCAATAATACTGACGAATGAAATGGCCGCGGCCAAAAAGAGTAAATAGGGAGAGGGCATGGGTATAACCGTGTTGCAAAAAGCGTTGAAAAAAACACTGCTTATAATCCGACGGTGTGTGGGGTTATGGGCTGTGGCGCTGCTGCCGTTACTGCCCGCTTGGGCGTCAGCGGCCGTGCTCACTGATATCCGCGTTGATGATAGCGGTGGCGAGCAGGTCAATATCGACCTGCAGTTTTTTGGCAGCGTGCCCGAGGTCAAAAGCTATCGTCTCGATGCGCCGCCGCGTTTGGCCATTGATCTTCCCGGCACTAGCAGTGGTTTGGCTAAGCGTCGCGTAGAGGTGGCGCGAGGCGGGGTCGAATATATCACTGCGATTGAGGCGAGCGGGCGCACGCGGTTAGTGATTAATTTCAACGAGGTTTATGACTACACCACGGAACCCGGTGAGGGGCGGCTACGCATAGCACTTACCCCCGACTCAGCACTTAGCCCGGACTCGCGGGAAGCCCCGCTTGAGCCTGATGCACTTGCCACCGTTCAGGGGCCACAAATCAAAAACATCGATTTTCGGCGCGGTGAAGAGGGGGCGGGAAAATTAGAGGTAACCTTTGATCGCGATTCGATCTCTCCGCGCGTTGAAGAGCGCGATGGTCGTGTGGTGGTTAACTTACGCGATGTGGCCATTCCGGACTCGCTGAATCAAATCTACGACGTGACAGATTTTGCCACGCCCATTACGCAGGTAGTGCCGCGTGCCAGTGCCCGTGGCACCGAGTTAACCCTCGAAACTCAGGGCGCTTACGCCATGGTTTCTTCTCAGAGCGGACAAACGCTAACAGTAGAAGTACAGCCGGTAAGCCAAGCCCCGCAAGAGGAGCGCGAAACTCAGGAAGACACCTTCACCGGTGAACGCTTAAGCCTTAATTTTCAAGATATTGAAGTGCGCTCGGTGCTCTCAACGCTAGCGGAGTTTTCCGGTTTTAATATTGTCGCCAGCGACGGCGTGACAGGGCGTGTGACGCTTAACTTGAACGATGTGCCGTGGGATCAAGCGCTAGCGCTAATTCTGCAAAGTCAGGGGCTTTCTAGCCGCAAGCGAGGCAATGTGATCGTGGTTGCGCCTGCCTCTGAGCTTGCCGCGCTAGAGCAGCAAGAGCTAGAAGCGCGCCAGCAGCGCGAAACGCTGGCGCCCTTGGTCACCGAGTTTGTGGAAGTGAAATACGCCCGCGCGGAAGACTTAGCACAGCTTTTGCGCGGTGAAGATGGCTTTGGCCTGCTCACTGATCGCGGCCGGGTCAGCATCGATCAGCGCACCAATACACTTTTGGTGCAGGACACGCGCGAGCAAGTAGAGCAAATCATGAGCACGCTAGACCGGCTGGATGTGGCCGTGCGCCAAGTGCAAATCGAAGCAAGGATAGTGATTGCCCGGGACAGCGTTTCGAGAGAGTTGGGTGTCGACTGGGGGATTTCGTCTCGAAGAGACGTTCGTGGGGTATTTGGCAGTAGTACCCGAGACCGCTTAACCTTTGACGGCGCCTCTGATGGGACGCCGAATACGGGAGGACTAGCGGTAGATTTTGGGTCTTCTGGAACGCCAACTACCTTTGGTTTCGGTTACCTTTCTGGCGATATTCTGCTGGACCTTGAGCTGCGCGCTTTAGAGAGCGAAAACAAGAGTCAGACGATTTCTCAGCCTCGGATAATTACGGCAAACCAGCGCACAGCCACTATAAGTCAAGGTGAAGAGCGTGCATACCCAGTTCAAGATAACACTACTACTACTAATAATAATTCTTCGCAAGTTACAGTTGAGTTTAAAGAGGCCTTATTGTCGCTAGAGGTTACACCTCAGATTACTCCTGATGACCGTATTATTATGGATTTAGTCATAAATAATGACAGTTTTGGTGTGCCAGACGTAACTGATGAGCCGCCAATTAATACCAATACGATCGAAACCCAGGTGCTGGTGGATAACGGCCAAACCGTGGTGCTCGGCGGCATATTAACCACCGAAGAACTGAGCCAAATTGCTAAGACTCCGCTGCTGGGTGATTTGCCGTTAATTGGTAGACTGTTTCGGTATAATGAAGAGAGTAATGAAAAAGTAGAGTTACTGGTTTTCATTACTCCACGACTCCTTGATGACGGCCTGGCGGTTCACTAATGCAGGATTTACCCAACCTTTTTCTGATTGGCCCCATGGGGGCTGGCAAAAGCACCATTGGCCGCCTGTTGGCGGCCGAGCTATCGCGCGAGTTTGTTGATAGTGACCATGCCATCCAAGACCGCTGTGGGGCGGATATCCCCTGGATTTTTGACGTTGAAGGAGAAGCCGGCTTTCGTCAGCGCGAAGTGCAGATGATCAATGAGCTGACCAAGCGCGACAACGTGGTGGTGGCCACCGGCGGCGGCGCGGTGCTGCGCGAAGAAAATCGCCGCGCGCTGCGTGAACGCGGCACGGTGATCTACTTAATGACCACCGTCGAGCAGCAGCTAAGGCGTACGGCCAAAGATCGTAACCGGCCACTTTTACAGTGCGCTAATCGCGAACA
This sequence comes from Vreelandella salicampi, assembly GCF_013415105.1. Lineage (GTDB taxonomy): Bacteria > Pseudomonadota > Gammaproteobacteria > Pseudomonadales > Halomonadaceae > Vreelandella > Vreelandella salicampi. Next base: position 63,906 of record NZ_JACCDF010000011.1, on the reverse strand, counting down.
GGTTCTCTATGACATGTTTGCCAAGCGCGACCCGCTCTATCGCGCCACCGCCGATATTACCGTGCGCACTGATCGCCGTAGCCCGCGCGCCGTGGTCAATGAGATTTTACGCCGCGTGCATCGCTTGGTAGACCCGCTAAAAACGGCCGGTTCGGCACATAAAACAGGTACGGTGCAAAAATAAGGTATTCACATGACATACCCAGACGGCGTGCTGCGCACGCTTAATGTTGCGCTCGGTGAGCGCAGCTACCCGATTCATATTGGTACGGACTTGCTAAGTCGCCCGGAAACCATCGTGCCGTACCTGGCTGGCCAGCAGGTGATGATTGTCACCAATGAAACGATTGAGCCGTTGTACCTGGCGAATCTCTGCGCCGGCTTGCCGGAGCATGCTGACGTGCGCACGCTGGTACTGCCCGATGGCGAGCAGTACAAATCCATCGAGCAGGTCGGGCGTATTTGGGATGCGCTGCTAGAAGCCGGGTTTAATCGCCGCTGCACGTTGATTGCCCTCGGTGGTGGTGTGATCGGCGATATGGTGGGGTTTGCTGCGGCGAGCTATCAGCGCGGCGTGGCGTTTATTCAAGTTCCCACCACGCTGCTCTCGCAGGTGGATTCCTCCGTTGGCGGCAAAACTGGCGTGAATCACCCGTTGGGTAAAAATATGATCGGCGCGTTTTGGCAGCCGAAGGCCGTGCTGGTAGATATCGACACGCTTAACACGCTGCCCGACCGCGAACTCTCAGCGGGGCTTGCTGAAGTCATCAAATACGGCTTTATCCGCGACGAGGCGTTTTTGTGCTGGCTTGAAACGAACATGGCGCAGCTTCGCCAGCGCGACCCGAATATGCTAGCCGAGGCGATCGCGCGTAGCTGCCAGATCAAAGCCGATATCGTCGCTGAAGATGAGACCGAGCAAGGCGTGCGGGCGCTTTTAAACCTGGGTCACACCTTTGGCCACGCCATTGAAGCGCACCAGGGTTACGGTAACTGGCTACACGGCGAGGCCGTGGGGGCGGGGATGGCGATGGCCGCAACGCTTTCAAGAGAGCTTGGCTTTATCGATGAGGCAGTGCTTGCCCGAACCCTGGCAGTGATCGAAAGTGCCGGTTTGCCACTAGCCGCTCCCGCTGAGATGACCCCTGAGCATTTTTTGACGCACATGCGCCGCGACAAGAAAAACATCGATAGCCGCCTGCGTCTGGTGCTGCTTAACGCGTTAGGTGATGCGAGTGTGAGCGATGCCACCCCTCCAGAGCGTTTGGCATCTTTGCTGGAGCGCTATCCGCGCGCCTCGCGAGCTTAGGCCAGCATTTTTTTGTCGGAGGGTGCCTTATACGCATTTCGACAAGCTTCATGCGAACGGAACATCTGCCGCTCATCCTGAAATTTTCGAAGGGTGAGCGGTTTTTTGTGCTGACCACACTCGATAGCTAGCTCAAAATAAGATAATCGGCATGCCTTATGCGCTATCGGCATGGGATTTTGGGCTTATTTATACTAAAGTCTATGGGGTTATGTTAATCGTTGAATGATCGTTTTATTGTTTTACAAGTTGTTGAAGTTTATCGATTTTTTGCATTTAGGTATTCGCAAGGCACCGATTTTTCGAGGTTTTTGCGTCAATGAAAGGGGTAAGGCGATTGCGCTAGGAGGTAGGTGATGGCTATGCTGAGCGGCCATTTTCTCATCCCAGCGAGCGCTAAAACGGCCACCAAGAGCCAGACAAAAAGGCGGCGAAAATAGAGCAAACCGATCTTTATATCATGAGCTCGCTGTAAATAAAATACGCTTATCAGGGGCACGCCCATGAACAGAGGTCTTCATCAGCCCGGCGAGTTTCGCGACAACTGCGGCTTTGGTTTGATCGCCCATATGGAAGGGCAAGCAAGCCACGACTTGCTGAAAACGGCCATTGAGTCGTTGACTTGCATGACTCACCGTGGCGGCATCGCGGCCGACGGCAAAACCGGCGATGGCTGCGGCCTGCTGCTAAAAATGCCCGTGCAATTTATGCGCGATGTAGCAGCTGACGCTTTAGACGTTGCGCTAGGCGAACACTTTGCCGTTGGCGTGGTGTTTTTGCCCGACGATAACGCCCGCGCTGAGCATGCCCAAGACGTGCTGGAACGTGAGTTGAAAAACCGTGGTCTCGGCGTTGCTGGCTGGCGCGAGGTCCCGGTGGATGCCTCTGTCTGTGGCCCGATGGCGCTAGAGTGTTTGCCGCGCATTCATCAGGTGTTTGTGACACCGGGTAGCGGTGAACATTTCGACGTCGATCTCTTCATGGCGCGCCGTAAGGCTGAGCAAGCGCTGCGCGACGATGAAGACTTCTATATCGCCTCGCTCTCTTCTGAAGTCGTGTCTTATAAGGGCCTGGTGATGCCGGAAGATTTGCCGGCGTTTTACCATGACTTGAACGACCCGCGCCTGGAAACGGCTATTTGTGTCTTCCACCAGCGCTTTTCTACCAATACGGCTCCACGCTGGCCGCTGGCGCAGCCGTTTCGTTTGCTCGCTCACAACGGTGAAATCAACACCATTGAAGCCAACCGCGGCTGGGCCAACTCGCGCAAACAAAACTTTGTCAACGACCGCTTGCCGGATATTGCCGAGCTCGACGAGATCGTCAACACCACCGGTTCCGACTCCTCGAGCATGGATAACATGCTGGAAGTGCTGCTCACCGGCGGCATGGAACTGCATCGCGCCGTGCGTATGATGGTGCCGCCGGCATGGCAGAACGTCGAAACCATGGATGCCGAGCTGCGCGCGTTCTACGAGTACAACTCCATGCACATGGAGCCATGGGACGGCCCGGCCGGCGTGGTGATGACCGACGGCCGTCAAGCGGTGTGTATGCTCGACCGTAACGGCTTGCGTCCGGCGCGTTGGGTGATCACCAAAAACGGCTATATCACGCTCGCCTCAGAAATCGGCACCTACGACTACAAGCCTGCCGATGTGGTCGCCAAAGGCCGTGTTGGCCCGGGGCAGATGCTCGCCGTGGATACTCATACCGGCGAAGTGCTGCATACCGAAGAAATCGATAACCGCCTGAAATCGGCCTACCCTTATAAACGCTGGTTGAAGCAAGAGGCCAACTATTTGGAGTCGGCACTCACCGAGCTTGCCCGTTTTCAGACCATGGACACCGACGCGCTCAACACGCAGCAAAAGATGTTCCAGGTCAGCTTTGAAGAGCGCGACCAAGTGCTGCGTCCGCTGTCGGAAAGTGGTCAGGAAGCGGTCGGCTCCATGGGCGACGATACCCCAATGGCTGTGCTCTCTAGCCGTCCACGCCTTTTGAGCGACTACTTCCGCCAGAAGTTTGCTCAGGTCACCAACCCGGCTATTGATCCGCTGCGCGAAGCGATTGTGATGTCGCTGGAAACCTGCGGCGGGGCTGAGCTCAACGTATTTAAAGCGACGCCCGAACACGCCCACCGGTTGATTTTGACCACGCCGGTGCTGTCGCCGCGCAAGTTCACCGCGTTGATTAACCAGGACGACCCGGCCTTCGCTAGCCATACGTTCTCGCTGGGATACGACCCACAAGCGCAGTCGCTTAAGCAAGCGCTGACCTCGCTCTGTCAGGCCGCCGAAAGGCAAGTGAGAGCGGGTAAGGTGATTTTGGTGCTCTCGGATGCCGACCTGCCTAAAGGGCTAATTCCGATTCAAGCCACGCTGGCGGTAGGGGCGGTGCATACGCACCTTGGCCGCCTGGCGCTGCGCCCCAATGCCAACATCGTAGTGGAAACCGGCTACGCACGTGATGCCCACCAAATGGCGGTGTTGTTTGGCGTGGGCGCCACGGCGGTCTACCCGTGGTTGGCCTATCAGGTCATGGCCGATATGCACCGTGTGGGCGAGCTAACCGGCAACCCGGCGGATTCCCGCGAGAACTACCGCAAAGGTTTGCAGAAAGGGCTGTTTAAAATTCTGTCTAAGATGGGCATCTCGACGCTGGCGTCTTATCGCGGTTCGATGCTGTTTGAAGCCGTCGGCCTCGATGATGACATTATGCATATGTGCTTCCCGGGCATGGCGTCGCGCATTCAAGGCACTGGCTTTGCCGAGCTCCAATTGCAGCAGGAAGCGCTTGGCCGTGACGCCTGGATTGCGCGCAAAGGCATCTCGCAAGGCGGGATGTTTAAGTATGTCCACGGGCACGAGTACCACGCTTACAACCCTGATGTGGTGATGACGCTGCAGCAAGCCGTGCAGGAGGGCAGCTACGCTAAGTGGAAGAAGTTCGCGCAGCTGGTCAATGAGCGCCCGGTGGCGACCATCCGCGACCTCTTGAAGCTCAAGCCTGCTGAAACGCCGGTGCCGCTTGATGAGGTGGAGTCGGTCGAAGCGCTGATTCCACGTTTTGACAGCGCGGGCATGTCGCTCGGCGCGCTCTCGCCGGAAGCCCACGAGGCGCTGGCGCAGGCGATGAACGAGGCGGGTGGTCGCTCCAACTCGGGTGAAGGCGGTGAAGATCCGGCCCGATACGGCACCATTCGCAGTTCCAAAATCAAACAGATCGCCTCGGGCCGCTTTGGCGTTACCCCGCACTATCTGGTCAATGCCGAAGTGTTGCAGATCAAGGTCGCCCAGGGCGCCAAGCCCGGCGAGGGCGGCCAACTGCCCGGCGGCAAGGTCAATCAGCTGATTGCCAGGCTGCGTTATTCGGTGCCCGGCGTGACGCTGATTTCACCGCCGCCGCACCACGATATTTACTCGATTGAAGACCTGGCGCAGCTGATTTTCGATCTTAAGCAGGTCAACCCGGATGCGCAGGTGTCGGTGAAGCTGGTTTCCGAGCCGGGTATCGGCACCATCGCCACGGGCGTGGCCAAGGCGTACGCCGATTTGATCACCGTTTCCGGCTATGACGGCGGTACGGCGGCGAGCCCGCTGACGTCCATCAAGCACGCCGGTTCGCCTTGGGAGTTAGGCCTGCCGGAGGTGCACCAGGCACTGCGGATCAATGGCCTGCGCGACAAAATTCGCCTGCAAACCGACGGCGGCCTGAAAACCGGGCTGGATGTGGTGAAAGCGGCGATTCTGGGCGCCGAGAGCTTTGGCTTTGGTACCGCGCCGATGGTGGCGCTGGGCTGTAAGTACCTGCGTATTTGCCATTTGAACAACTGCGCCACCGGCGTGGCGACCCAGGATGACTTCCTGCGCGGTGAGCACTTCCGCGGCACGGTGGATATGGTCAAGCACTACTTCCGCTTTATCGCCGAAGAAGTGCGCGAGCTGATGGCGATGCTGGGCGTTCGCCAGCTGACCGATTTGATCGGCCGCACCGACTTGCTAGAAGTGCTCGAAGGCAACACGGCGTCGCAGCGCAAGCTGGATTTGACCCCGCTGTTGGCCAATGACTTCGTCCCTGCTGACGCGCCGCAGTTCTGCCAAGTCAGCCGCAACGTACCCCACGACCCGGGCGCTAAAAACCAAGAAGTGCTGGAAGCGGTGCGTGGCGCGGTTGAATCAAAATCCGGCGGCGAATTTACTTTCAATATTACCAACTGCGACCGTAGCGTCGGCGCGCTGACATCCGGAGCGATTGCCAAGCGCTACGGCGAGGCAGGGCTGGAAGAAACGCCGATTATCGCGCGTTTTACCGGCGTTGCCGGCCAAAGCTTTGGTGTGTGGAACGCACGTGGCTTGCATCTGTATTTGGAAGGCGACGCCAATGACTACGTCGGTAAGGGCATGAACGGCGGGAAAATCGTCATCGTGCCGCCGCGCGAGAGTCAGTTTGAAAGTCACAAAACGGCGATTATCGGCAATACCTGCCTGTATGGCGCCACCGGCGGCAAGCTGTTTGCTGGGGGCATAGCCGGCGAGCGTTTCGGGGTGCGTAACTCCGGTGCTCACGCGGTCATCGAAGGCGCGGGCGATCACTGCTGCGAATACATGACCGGCGGCTTGGTCTGCGTGCTGGGGGAAACCGGCGTCAACTTTGGTGCGGGCATGACCGGCGGATTTGCCTACGTGTTGGATGAAGATCGCACCTTCGTGGATAAGTACAACCACGAGCTGGTGGAAATTCATCGGATTAACACCGAGACGATGGAGGCGCACCGCCGCCATCTACGCGAAGTGATCGAAGAGTACGTGGCCGCGACGGGATCAAGCCGCGGCGCCGATATGCTTGAAGACTTTAGCGATTACGTGCGTCACTTCTGGCTGGTTAAGCCAAAGGCGGCGAGTCTGGGCAGCCTGCTTGATCAATCCCGGCGCCATCCGGAATAAGCCGTTTCTGTCTATTAGCTGATGCCCGTCGCCGAGAGGAGTTAGATCATGGCTAACCGTTTAAATAACGATTTTCAGTTTATTGATGTGGGTCGCCAAGACCCGCAAAAGAAAGACGCCCGCTCGCGGGCGAAAGAGTTCGCCGAAATTTATGAGCCATATAAGCCGACTGAAGCAGCGAGCCAGGCGCACCGCTGCCTGCACTGTGGTAACCCCTACTGCGAGTGGAAGTGCCCGGTTCACAACTATATTCCTAACTGGCTGCAGTTGGTGGTGGAAGGCAACATCATCGAAGCTGCTGAGATGTCGCACAAGACCAACTCGCTTCCCGAGGTGTGCGGGCGCGTGTGCCCGCAGGACCGCCTGTGCGAGGGCGACTGCACCCTAAATGACGGGTTTGGCGCCGTGACCATCGGCTCGGTGGAGAAGTACATAACCGATACCGCCTTCGCTATGGGCTGGCGCCCGGATATGTCCAACGTTGAGTGGACCGATAAGAAAGTGGCGATTGTCGGCGCAGGCCCGGCCGGGCTTGGCTGCGCCGATATTCTTGCCCGCAGCGGCGTGAAGGCGGTGGTGTTTGATAAGTACCCGGAAATCGGCGGTCTTTTGACCTTTGGTATTCCTGAATTCAAGCTCGAAAAAAGCGTGATGGAGCGGCGCCGGGCAGTATTTGAGGAAATGGGCGTTGAATTCCGCCTGAACACCGAGATCGGCTCCGATATCGAATTCGACACGATCTTGCAGGATTACGATGCCGTATTCCTCGGCATGGGCACCTACAAGTACATGGAAGGCGGCTTCCCCGGCGAGGACCTGCCCGGTGTGTACAAGGCACTGGATTTTCTGATCGCCAACGTCAACCGCTGCCTCGGTTTTGAGAAAGACCCAGCCGATTACATCTCGATGGAAGGCAAGCGTGTCGTGGTGCTCGGCGGCGGCGATACCGCGATGGACTGCAATCGCACCTCGATCCGCCAGGGCGCCGCAAACGTCACCTGTGCCTATCGTCGTGATGAAGGCAACATGCCAGGCTCGCGCAAGGAAGTCGCCAACGCCCGCGAAGAGGGGGTCGATTTCCTCTTTAACCGCCAGCCGGTTGCCGTGGTTGGTGAAGAAAAGGTGGAAGGCGTGAAGGTCGTGCGCACGCGCTTAGGCGAGCCGGACGAAAATGGCCGCCAGCGGCCGGAAGTGGTACCGGGCTCCGAGGAAGTGATTCCTGCCGATGCGGTCGTCGTGGCCTTTGGTTTTCAGGCCAGTCCCGCGCCGTGGTTTGAAGCCGCCAATATCCAGGTCGATGAGCGCGACCGCGTGAAAGCCCCTGAACATGGCGAGCTCGCTTTCCAAACCAGCAACGAAAAAATCTTTGCCGGTGGCGATATGGTGCGCGGCTCTGACTTGGTCGTCACCGCGATCTATGAAGGCCGTCAAGCCGCCGAAGGGATTTTGGATTACCTCGGCGTTTAAAGACAATCGCCCAATGAATTGGGCTCCTACAACATCCGATGTATGCACCTAGGTCTTGTAGGAGTCCGACTTGTCGGGCGATCCGGCTATCTGCCGGTTATCACTATCGGCGCCTTGATAACGGCTGATCGCCCAATGAATTGGGCTCCTACGGCACTCGAAGCGCGCAACTAGGCTTTGTAGGAGTCCGACTTGTCGGGCGATCCGGCTATCTGCCGGTTATCACCCTCGGCGCCTTGATAATGGCTGATCGCCCAATGAATTGGGCTCCTACCCCCCGGCGCCGCAGCTGTGTGGCTAAAGCGTCTAGCTCGCTAATTGAGCCTTTAGGCGTACTCTGCTATTCTGCCATCCCATCCTGGCGTGGCTTTCTGCCGTGCCTTTTGATCACGTTTCGACAGGTTTTCCATGACACGATATATCTTCGTGACCGGCGGCGTTGTGTCCTCCCTTGGCAAGGGCATCGCGTCGGCCTCGCTGGCGGCGATTCTAGAGGCCCGCGGCCTTAAGGTCACCATGCTCAAGCTCGACCCTTACATCAACGTCGACCCGGGCACCATGAGTCCCTTCCAGCACGGCGAGGTGTTCGTCACCGAGGATGGCGCCGAAACCGACCTGGACCTTGGGCACTACGAACGCTTTATTCGCACCAAAATGACCCAGGGCAACAACTTCACCACCGGCCGCGTGTACGAGCACGTGCTACGTAAAGAGCGCCGCGGTGACTACCTGGGCGGCACCGTGCAGGTAATTCCGCACATTACCGATGAAATCAAACAACGCGTTTATGCCGGCGGTGAAGGCTTTGACGTCGCGCTGGTGGAAATCGGCGGCACGGTGGGCGATATCGAATCGCTGCCTTTTCTGGAGTCGATCCGCCAGATTCGTAGCGAACAGGGCGCCAACCGCGCCATTTTCATGCACCTCACCCTGGTGCCCTACATCAAGACCGCAGGCGAAACCAAGACCAAACCGACCCAGCACAGCGTCAAAGAGCTGCGCTCGATCGGCATCCAGCCAGACATTTTGATTTGTCGTAGCGAAGTGGAGCTGGAAGAGAGTGAGCGGCGCAAAATCGCCCTGTTCACCAACGTGGAAGAGCGTGCGGTTGTGCCGCTGCAGGATGCCGATACGATCTACCGCATTCCGCTGATGCTCCACGAACATGGCCTTGATGAGATCGTCTGCGATAAGCTGCGTTTGGAAGCGGACGAGGCGGATCTCTCCGAGTGGATCAAGGTGCTCGATGCCAAGCTCAATCCGCTGAAGTCGGTCAGCATCGCCATGGTCGGCAAGTACATGGAGCTGCTCGACGCCTACAAGTCGCTCAACGAGGCGCTGATTCACGCCGGTATTCAGGGCCGTATCAAGGTCAATATCGACTATATCGACTCCGAAGATATCGAGCACCACGGCGCCGAGCGCTTGGCGGGGAAAGACGCCATTCTGGTGCCGGGTGGCTTTGGTGAGCGTGGGGTCGAAGGCAAAATCATGGCCGCGCAGTTTGCCCGGGAGAATAAGATTCCCTACTTGGGGATTTGTCTCGGGATGCAGGTAGCAGTCATCGAGTACGCGCGTAATGTCGCTGGCTGGGCGGATGCGAACTCCACCGAGTTCACTCACGACACTCAGCACCCGGTGGTGGGCTTGATCACCGAGTGGATCAACCCCGAAGGTAAGATAGAACTGCGCGATGCGGCTTCTGATTTAGGCGGCACCATGCGCCTGGGTGGCCAAGTCTGCCATTTGCGGGAAGGCACTAAGGCGCGCGATGCGTATAACGCCGATGAGATTGTCGAGCGTCACCGTCACCGCTTTGAGGTCAACAACCAATTTGTCGATGACCTGGAAAAAGCCGGCTTGGTCATCTCGGGTAAAAGCGTCGACCAATCGTTGGTGGAAGTGATCGAGCTTGCCGATCATCCCTGGTACGTGGCGTGTCAGTTCCACCCCGAGTTCACCTCGACGCCGCGCGATGGCCATCCGCTCTTCTCCGGCTTTGTGAATGCCGCCTTTGAGCACAAAACGGTGCGTACCCGCGCCCAGTCCTCTCATCAGGAGTGAGATTTGATGTCGGTAAACAACGAGTCCATCTCCGAGCGTCATATCGCATTTGCCGGCCTAAAGGCCGGCAATTCTTTGCCTCTTATGCTGCTTGGCGGCATGAACGTGCTGGAATCCCGCGAACTTGCCATGGAAGTCGCCCAGGCCTACGTTGACGTCACGCAAAAGCTTTCGATGCCGTACGTCTTTAAGGCCAGTTTTGATAAAGCCAACCGTAGCTCGATTCATTCGTTTCGTGGCCCTGGTATCGAGAAGGGGCTTGCGATGCTGGCCGAGGTGAAGTCGCGCTTTGGCGTACCGATCATCACCGATGTCCACGAGCCATGGCAGGCGGAGGCAGCGGCAGAAGTCGCGGATATTATTCAGCTGCCGGCATTTTTGGCGCGCCAAACCGATTTAGTGGTGGCGATGGCCAAAACGGGCGCGGTGATTAATATCAAGAAGCCACAATTTTTAGCACCCCACGAAATGCGCCATATCCTCAACAAGTTCCAGGAAGCGGGCAATGATCGCTTGATGCTGTGCGAGCGCGGCTCTAGCTTTGGCTACAATAATCTGATCGTGGATATGCTTGGCTTTGGCGACATGAAGCAAACTGGCTTCCCGGTGTTTTTCGATGTCACCCACGCGCTGCAGCGCCCCGGCGGGCGTGCCGATAGCGCCGATGGCCGCCGGGCCCAGGTCGCAGAGCTTGCTCGTGCCGGCGTTGCCGTGGGGCTTGCAGGGCTGTTTTTAGAAGCACACCCCGACCCGGATAACGCCAAGTGTGATGGCCCGTGTGCGTTGCCGCTTGATCAGTTGGAACCATTTTTGACCCAGGTGGCGCAGCTGGATGCGCTGGTTAAAGGTTTTGCCCCGCTTGCCATTCGCTAAGCGAGCGACGGTTATTCAATCGATCCCTTATCGCCAATAAAAAAGGACGCAGCTATGACGAAAATTGTTGAAATTCGTGCGTTAGAAGTACTCGACTCCCGCGGTAACCCAACCGTGCAGGCGCATGTGCGCCTGGAAAGCGGCGCCACGGGCGAAGCCTGCGCGCCAAGCGGGGCCTCTACCGGTTCGCGGGAAGCGCTTGAGCTACGCGACGGTGATAAAGCCCGCTATTTAGGCAAAGGTGTACTTAAAGCCGTTGACGCCGTGAATGGCAAAATTCGCGATGCCTTGTTGGGCATGGATGCGCGCGACCAGCGTGGCCTGGACGATGCCATGCTCACGCTCGACGGCACCGACAACAAAGCGAACCTGGGTGCCAATGCGATTCTTGCTGTGTCTCTGGCGGCTGCTAAAGCGGCGGCCAATGCCAAAGGCGTGCCGCTTTATGCCCATATTGCCGAGCTATACGGCCAGCCGGGCCACTACAGCATGCCGGTGCCGATGATGAATATCTTGAACGGCGGTGAGCACGCCGATAACAACGTCGATATTCAGGAATTTATGGTGCAGCCGGTTGGCGCGCCTAACTTCCGGGAAGGACTGCGCATGGGCGCGGAGATTTTTCATGCGTTGAAAAAAGTCCTCGCCGCTAAAGGCCTTTCGACCTCGGTGGGCGATGAGGGGGGCTTTGCCCCAAACCTGGCATCCAACGCCGATGCATTGGCGATTATTAAGCAAGCCGTGGCCGATGCCGGCTACACCCTGGGCGGCGATGTCACTTTGGCACTGGATTGCGCGTCTTCTGAGTTCTATAAAAATGGACAGTATGATCTTGCGGGCGAAGGCAAACAGTACGACGCCGAAGGCTTTGCCGATTATCTCGCCGGCCTGTGTGCGGACTACCCGATTGTCTCCATCGAAGATGGTATGGACGAGTCAGACTGGGACGGTTGGAAAGCACTGACCGATAAGCTAGGCGACAAAGTGCAGCTGGTCGGTGACGACTTGTTCGTGACCAATACAAAAATTTTGAAGCGTGGTATTGATGAGCAGATCGGCAACTCGATTCTGATCAAGTTTAACCAGATTGGCTCGCTCTCCGAGACCTTGGATGCGATTAAAATGGCCCAAGACGCGGGCTTTACCGCGGTGATCTCGCACCGCTCAGGCGAAACGGAAGACACCACTATTGCCGATCTGGCCGTGGGCACCTGTGCCGGCCAAATCAAAACCGGCTCGCTATGCCGCTCGGATCGCGTGGCGAAATATAACCGCTTGTTGGCCATTGAAGCGGAACTGGGCGATGTTACCTACCCGGGGTTGAAGGCGATTAAGGGGCAATAAGGCTGACGCAAAAATGACGTGTAAGAGATCGCTTCATTTTTTGTAAGAGATCTCTTACAAAAGCCGACGAAATTGACGTTTTAGCTTGTATGTAAAGACGTCGTAGCGTCTATATTCGAGCATAACATGCTGTTTTTAATGAGAAGAGTTTGCCAAAAGCGACCCGATAGGGTCGCTTTTGGCGTTTTTGACCACCTTGAGGCTTTACTTAGATCTGCCACAATGCGCTCAGGACAAGGGAGGCAAGGATGCCTTCAGGCAGGATGCAACGGGATGCTTGGGTGCGCCGGGCGATACATTGATGTTGGCCCTGGCAGGGACGGCACCTTAGGAGATTTGACGCAGGGAGTGTCAGAGGAAGTGCTTGGAGCGGGCGGCCTACGGGCCGCTTTTTTGTGCGCGATGACAAATTCATCCTGAGCCTGTCGAAGGGCGATCAGGCTCAGAGTGAAAAGTGCCCCGCCTTAGCGCTCGAGTTTCTCTAGCTTGCCTGTTTTGCCATCCCACTCTTCGGCATCCGGCAACGGGTCTTTCTTTTCGGCGATGTTGGGCCAGACTTCCGCCAGTTCGGCATTGAGTTCAACAAAAGGCTCTTGCCCATCGGGCAGCTCGTCCTCGGAGAATATCGCCTCGGCAGGGCATTCCGGCTCGCATAGCGCGCAATCGATGCACTCATCCGGGTGGATCACCAGGAAGTTAGGGCCTTCGTAGAAGCAGTCGACCGGGCAAACTTCCACGCAGTCGGTGTATTTGCATTGGATGCAGTTCTCGGTCACAACAAAGGTCATCTTGGTATCCCTCTTGCAGCGCCGGGTGAGCCCGGCGTGGTTTAAGCGTAAGTTAAAGCGAAAATGGTTTTAATCACGGATGGTTATAGATTATCTTTTCTTTATAAGATAAATAGTGTGCGACATTCTAGAGGCGGCGCCGTCTAGCGGCAAGCTCAGTATGCTGGGTAACCCCGTTCGCGCTGAGCCTGTCGAAGCGAACCTGCCGAAGCGCGTGTCGGGCGTTGCCTTACACTTGAGCGCGCCACTGATACAAAAGCTCCAATGCCTGCCGCGGCGATAGCTCGTCGACATTAAGTGTCTCCAATGCCTCTACGACCGGATGGGGCGCTTGGGCAAATAAATCGTTTTGCTGAGGTGTATCAAAACGTTTAACCGCCCCAGGGCTTTCGGTATCGCGCTGCTCTAAGGTGACGAGCTTCTCCCGGGCGCGCTGTATCACCTGCGATGGTACACCGGCTAACTGCGCGACTTGCAAGCCATAGCTTTGGCTCGCGGGGCCGGCTTCGATACGGTGCATAAAGACAATGCGCTCACCGTGCTCGGTAGCGGTGAGATGAATATTGGCCACGCCTTCGGCATGCTCGGGCAGAGCCGTCATCTCGAAATAGTGCGTAGCAAATAACGTCAGCGCCTGTGCGTTAGCCAAATGTTCGGCGCTCGCCCAGGCAAGCGATAAACCATCGAAGGTGCTGGTGCCGCGGCCGATTTCATCCATCAGCACCAAGCTATGCTCGGTAGCATTGTGCAGGATGTTGGCGGTTTCGGTCATCTCGACCATAAAGGTCGAGCGCCCGCCAGCGAGGTCATCGGAGGAGCCAATGCGCGTAAAAATGCGATCCACCGGGCCGATCTCCGCGGCGTCAGCGGGCACAAAGCAGCCGCTATGGGCGAGTAGTGCGATCAGCGCTGTCTGGCGCATGTAGGTGGATTTCCCCCCCATGTTGGGGCCGGTAATGATCAGCATGTGCTGCTCTGGGGTGAGCGTGACATCGTTGGGTACAAACGGTGTCTCGCTGACCTGCTCGACCACCGGGTGGCGCCCCGCGTCGATCTTAAATCCGGTGTTTTCACCCAGCGTAGGGCGCACCCAGTTAAGCGCCTCGGCACGTTCGGCAAAGGCGCACAGCACGTCAAGCTCCGACAGCGCGCGGGACGTGCCCTGAAGTTCATGCAGCGTGGCGTTAAGGTCTTCCAACAGACGGTCGTAAAGCCACTTTTCCCGCGTTAGCGCCCGGGATTTGGCCGAAAGTGCTTTGTCTTCGAATTCTTTAAGCTCGGGAATGATAAAGCGCTCGGCATTCTTCAACGTTTGGCGGCGAATATAGTCGACCGGGGCTTGTTGGGCCTGGGCGCGGGGCAGTTCGATAAAATAGCCGTGAACGCGGTTGTAGCCGACTTTTAAGTTGGCAAGCCCGGTACGCTCGCGCTCGCGGGTCTCGAGCTGAACCAGATAGTCCCCGGCGTTTTCGGCCATGCCGCGCTGCTCGTCGAGCTCAGCGTCAAAGCCGTGGGCAATCACGCCACCGTCGCGAATCACGACTGGCGGGTTTTCCATTAAGGCGCGCTGCAGTGTGTCGGCGATCTCGGGGTAAGGGCGAATATGTGGGCGCAAATTGTCCAGCGCGCTGCCGGTGTCGATATCGCTCAGCGCGTGCTCGAGCTCGGGCAGGGTGGCGAGTGCATCGCGCAGACGCGCCAAATCCCGTGGGCGGGCGCTATAAAGCGCCACGCGAGCGAGAATCCGCTCCACATCGCCAACGGCGCTTAAGGTCTCACGCAAGCTCATGTAAGCGGCGTCGAGGGTTAAAAGCGCCACGCCTGCCTGGCGCTTTTGCACCACCTCGCGCTGGCGCAGTGGCCGGTTGAGCCAGCGCTTTAATAACCGCGAGCCCATGGCGGTGGCGCAGGTATCCAGTACGCTTGCCAGGGTATTGTCTTGCCCGCCGCCTAAGTTGGTATCGATCTCTAAGTTGCGCCGGCTTGCCGCGTCAATCACCACCGTGTCGTCGCGGTTCTCAACGCCAATCGCGGTGACGTGGGGCAGGCGCGAGCGCTGAGTATCGCGGGCATAGTCAATCAATACGCCCGCCGCCACTAGCGCGGTACTTAAATGGGCGCAGCCGAAACCGCGCAGGTCCTGCACTTCAAATTGATCGCACAGGCTGCGCGTGGCGCTTTCCAGGTCATAAAGCCACTCGCCTTGACGGCGCAGGCTGCGCTCGCGGGAAAGCGACTCGGGTAGCGTCAGGTGCTCCGGTACCAGCAGTTCCGCTGGGGATAGACGAGTCAGTTCGGCGAGCATCTCTTCTTCGTTTTCAACTTCCAGCACGCTAAAGCGCCCACTGGAGAGTTCAAGCCAGGCAAGCCCCCAGCGCTCGCCGCCCTGGGCGATCGACGCGAGGACGTTATCGCGACGTGCGTCGAGCAGTGCTTCATCGTGCAGCGTGCCGGGCGTGACGATGCGTACCACCTGGCGATCAACCGGGCCTTTACTGGTGGCCGGGTCGCCAATTTGCTCACAGATGGCCACGGACTCCCCGGCGCTGACCAGTCGTGCAAGATAGCCTTCGGCGCTGTGGTAGGGTACTCCCGCCATGGGGATGGGTTTGCCGCCCGATTGGCCGCGTTGGGTGAGAGTGATATCTAAAAGCGCGGCGGCCCGCTTGGCGTCGTCAAAAAATAGCTCATAAAAATCCCCCATGCGGTAAAACAGCAATACCTCGGGGTGCTCGCGCTTAATCTTTAAATACTGTGCGATCATCGGCGTATGCGCCGGTGTGCTGCTGGCCATGAGTGTCCTAGAATGCGCGTGTTCGTCGAGTATGTGAAATCGTCGGGTGAAAACCGGTATTCTACGCTGAAGTGATGATCGACATGAAGGAGTGACCATGGCGCGAAGCATTGAGAGTTTAAAAAACTTGGATTTAACCCTGCTGGCACAACGGCTCGGCAAATTGTGCACCACCTATCAAGTAGAAGTGAGTGCCGCGGAGTCGTGTACTGGCGGTGGGATTGCCAGTGCCATTACCGCTGTGCCGGGAAGTTCTGCGTATTTCTCGACCGGTTACGTCACCTACTCTAATGCGGCAAAAACGCGCCTTTTGGGCGTGCCCGAGGAGATACTTGAAAGCCAGGGCGCGGTCAGCGAAGCGGTGGTAAAAGCGATGGTGGCAGGCGCTTGCCGCGAAAGCGGGGCGGATTTAGCCGTCGCGGTCAGTGGTGTGGCCGGCCCCGACGGAGGGAGTGACGAAAAGCCGGTCGGCACCGTCTGGCTAGCGTGGGGCGGTGTTAGTGCCCAGCAGGCGGAGTGTTTGCACTTCCCCGGTGATCGCCACGCCGTGCGTGAACAGGCGGTGCGCCAGGGTATCGCGCGGTTGATCGTGGCACTCGACAAACGCTAGCAAAAGAAAAGCGCAGAAAATGCCACCGGGCATTTGTTTATTGACCAATCTTTGGCATACTGCTGGCTAACTATACAGCCTTTATGAGGATCTTCGCATGGCTCAGGACGAAAACCGCACGAAGGCGCTAAACGCCGCACTCAGCCAGATCGACCGTCAGTTTGGTAAAGGCACTGTGATGCGCCTAGGCGATACGCCTCGGGTGGTGATGCCGTCGGTTTCCACCGGCTCGCTCGGGCTCGATATTGCGCTGGGCATTGGTGGCTTGCCGTTTGGCCGCGTGGTGGAAATTTTCGGCCCCGAGTCGTCGGGCAAAACGACGTTAACGCTTTCGGTGATTGCCGAAGCGCAAAAACAAGGCAAAGTATGTGCTTTCGTCGACGCCGAGCACGCCCTGGACCCAAGCTATGCCGAGAAGCTCGGGGTCAACTTGGATGATCTTCTGGTCTCGCAGCCAGATACCGGCGAACAGGCGCTGGAGATCACTGACATGCTGGTGCGCTCCGGTGGCGTTGATGTCATCGTGATCGACTCCGTGGCCGCTTTGACGCCGCGCGCTGAGATCGAGGGCGAAATGGGCGACTCCCACGTTGGCCTTCAAGCGCGTTTGATGTCGCAGGCGCTGCGTAAGGTCACCGGGAACATGAAAAATGCCAACTGCATGGTGATTTTCATCAACCAGATCCGCATGAAAATCGGCGTGATGTTCGGCTCACCCGAAACCACCACCGGCGGTAATGCACTGAAGTTCTATTCCAGCGTGCGCTTGGATATTCGGCGCACCGGCTCGGTGAAATCGGGCGATGAAGTCACGGGTAACGAAACCCGCGTGAAAGTGGTCAAAAACAAGGTGGCGCCGCCGTTTAGGCAGGCCGAGTTCCAGATTCTTTATGGCAAAGGCATTTATCACGCCGGTGAGGTGATTGACCTTGGCGTGCAGTGCAACCTGGTCGATAAAGCCGGCGCTTGGTATAGCTACAAGGGCAAGAAGATTGGTCAGGGCAAAGCCAACGCCGCGCAATACCTGGAAGATAATCCCAAGACAATGGACGAGATTGAAAGCCAAATTCGCGCACAGCTACTCGCGCAGCCCGAGCCGGACAAAGATAGCGGTAAAGACGACGGCAAACGCGATGGCAAAAAGAAAACGGCGGCGGAAGCCTCTGCCGACCAAGCGCCGCTTGAGTCCGATAGCGACGAGCTGCTGTAAGTCGTTATGGCGTTTGGCACTTCCAATACGAGTACATCCGGTAAACTCGAACGCTCGCCCCGCGAGATCGCCATTACCCTGCTGGCTCGGCGTGAATATTCCCGCGCTGAGCTGGCAACCCGCCTCGAGCGCAAAGAGGTGCCGCCTGACGAGATCGACAGCTGCTTGAATGCACTTGCCGAGCAAGGGTTGCAGTCCGATACGCGCTTTGCCGAAAGTTTTATTCGCTCACGCATTTTACGCGGACAAGGCGTGCGGCGTATTGAAAGCGAGCTGCAACAGCGTGGTGTCGATTCCGCCACGTATGCCGCCGCGTTCGCTGAGGTGGTGGCGCAAGAGGACGTGGACTGGTTTGAACTCGCTCGCGAGGCCCTTTCCCGGCGCTTTTCCACCCCCGGCGATACCCCCAAAGAGCGTGCCAAGCGCGAGCGATTTCTGGCCAGTCGCGGCTTTGATTTTGATCAGATTCGCTACGCGCTTTCGACACTTTAACGCCATCCAATGTGGCGATTTTCTTGTGTCTCCCACTAACTGCGGCTTTAGTCGTTTGACAACTGCGCTATAATGGCGCTTTTGCGACCCCGGCGGGTGGCGGCTAAGCGCCCTGGGGCATCACGCTTTCTTGTTACGGATACCCTATGAAAAGCGCAGAAATCAGAACAGCCTTTCTCGACTATTTCGCTCAGCACGGGCACACCATCGTGCCGACCAGCTCACTGGTGCCGGGCAACGACCCGACACTATTGTTCACCAACGCGGGCATGGTGCCGTTTAAAGATGTTTTTCTTGGTCGCGACCCACGCCCTTATGTGCGCGCCACGTCGGCGCAGCGCTGTGTGCGCGCCGGCGGCAAGCATAATGATTTGGATAACGTCGGTTATACCGCACGCCACCACACCTTCTTTGAAATGCTGGGCAACTTTAGCTTCGGCGATTACTTCAAGCGTGATGCCATCCGCTTTGCCTGGTCGTTTCTCACTGAAACCCTCGGCCTGCCTAAAGACAAACTTTGGGTAACGGTACATATCAGTGACGACGAAGCGGAAAAGATCTGGAAAGATGAGATCGGCGTCGACCCCGAGCGCTTCTCCAAGCTAGACGAGGATAACTTCTGGCAGATGGGCGATACCGGCCCTTGCGGCCCGAGTTCCGAGATCTTTTTCGACCACGGCCCTGAAGTGTGGGGCGGCCCACCGGGAAGCCCCGAAGAGGACGGTGATCGCTACATCGAAATCTGGAACCTGGTCTTTATGCAGTTCGACCGCGACGCTGAGGGAACGCTGAATCCGCTACCTAAGCCGTCGATTGATACCGGTTTGGGCTTAGAGCGTGTGGCCGCTGTCATGCAGGGCGTTCATTCAAACTACGAAATCGACCTGTTCCAGAACCTGTTGCAGGCAGCCGCTCAAGCCACCGGCCACTCGGATACCAACACGCCGTCGCTTCGTGTGATTGCCGACCATATTCGCTCGTGCGCCTTTTTGATTGCCGATGGCGTGTTGCCTTCCAACGAAGGTCGCGGTTATGTGTTGCGCCGCATTATCCGTCGCGCGATTCGCCACGGCCACAAGCTGGGCGCGTCCGAGCCGTTTTTCCACACGCTGGTGAGCGCGCTCGATGCGGAAATGGGCGAGGCCTATCCGGAACTGCGTGAAGCGCGTGATCAGATTGCCCGCGTGCTGCTCAAAGAAGAAGAGCAGTTTGCCCGCACGCTGGATCACGGCATGGGGCTTTTGAGCGCCGCGCTCGATGAGCTTGAAGGAAAGGTGTTGCCGGGTGAAACCGTTTTTAAGCTGTACGACACGTTCGGCTTTCCCTATGACCTCACCGCCGATGTCTGCCGCGAGCGCGATGTGACGCTCGACGAAGAAGGTTTTCAGCGTGAATTGGAAGCCCAGCGCGAGCGTGCCCGCGCGGCCAGCCAGTTCGGCGCTGACTACAGCGTGAAAATCGAGCTTGACGGTGAAACGCAATTTACCGGTTATGACAGCCTGGAAGACGAGGCGAAAGTGACCGCGATCGTTGATAGCGAAGGCAACGAGCTTGCCGCGTTAGAGGCGGGTCAAAAGGGCATTGTCGTTCTAGACCGCACGCCGTTTTACGGCGAATCCGGCGGCCAGGTCGGCGATACGGGCTATTTGCATTGGGATGACGGCGCCCGCTTCCAGGTTACCGATACCCAAAAGCAGAGCGGCCACCACCTGCACCAGGGGGTGATGGTCGAAGGAGCGCTCAATGTCGGTGGCCGCGTGCGTCCGCAAGTCGATGCGACGCTTCGCGGCGCGACCGTGCGCAATCACTCGGCGACGCATTTGCTGCATAAGGCGCTGCGAATGGTGCTGGGCGATCACGTGCAACAGAAAGGCTCGCTGGTGACGGCTGAGCGGCTACGTTTTGACTTCAGTCACTTTGAGCCGATGACGCCCGAGCAGCTCGAAGAAGTCGAACGCTTAGTGAACGAGCAGATTCTCGCTAATGCGCCGACCAAAACCGAACAAATGACGCTGGATGAAGCCAAGGACAAGGGCGCCGCTGCACTTTTCGAGGCGAAGTACGCCGATAGCGTGCGCGTGCTGACCATCGGCGCGGATGACTTTTCCATTGAGCTTTGCGGTGGCACTCACGTGGCGCGCAGCGGTGATATCGGCTGCTGCCATATTGTCAGCGAAGTTGGCATTGCCTCTGGCGTGCGCCGCATTGAGGCGATTACCGGCGAAAATGCGCTGGCTTACTTCCGCGAGCAGGAAGCCCGCGTGCAGCGCATCGCTGAGCGTGTTAAAGCCAAGCCTGAGCAGGTGGAATACCGCGTTGAATCCTTGGTGGAGCGCAATCGCAGCTTGGAAAAAGAGCTTGAGCAGGTTAAAGCCAAGCTGGCCAGCGCCGCGGGCAGCGATATGCTCAGCCAAGCCCAAGAGGTCGGCGGCGTGAAGCTACTGGCCACACAGCTTGAAGGCGTCTCCGGTAAAGAAATGCGGGGCGTGTTGGATCAGCTGAAAAACAAAATGGGCTCTGGGGTTATCGTGCTTGGCGTGGCCGATAAAGAGGCCGGTAAGGTCAGCTTGATCGCCGGGGTGACGCAAGACCTCATCGGGCGCGTTAAGGCGGGCGAGCTGGTCAATCATGTGGCCTCGCAAGTCGGTGGCAAAGGCGGTGGCCGCGCGGATATGGCCCAGGCGGGTGGCAGTCAGCCGGAGGCCTTACCCAGCGCGCTGGATAGCGTCCCTGCTTGGTTGGAGCAAGCGCTTAACTAATCGATAAGGCCGGTGGCATGATAGTCACCGGCCTTCCTGTTTGATGACACATTTCACCCTCCATTCCCGAACGTAATAGGAAAACGGCATATGGCACTATACGTACAGAAGTTCGGCGGTACCTCGGTGGGCTCTGTCGAGCGCATCAAGGCCGTGGCGCAAAAGGTCAAAGGGTTTCGCGACCAGGGGCACCAAGTGGTGGTGGTCGTCTCCGCGATGAGCGGCGAGACCAACCGCTTGACCGATATGGCCACGGCGCTCAACAGTGATCCTAACCCCCGTGAGATGGATATGCTGCTCTCCACCGGCGAGCAGGTCACCATTTCCCTATTGGCTATGGCACTGCAGCAGCTCGAAGTGCCTGCAACATCACACACGGGAGCCCAGGTCGGGATCCACACCGATAGCGCTTACACCAAAGCGCGCATCCAGCGTATCGATACCGATGAGCTGAGAGAGGATCTTGATGCGGGCAAGGTCGTGGTAGTGGCCGGTTTTCAGGGTGTGGATGAAGAAGGCAATATCACCACCTTGGGCCGCGGTGGCTCTGATACCACCGGTGTTGCGCTCGCGGCTGCGCTGAAGGCGGATGAGTGCCAGATTTACACTGACGTTGACGGTGTTTATACCACCGACCCGCGCGTTTGCTCTAAAGCGCAACGCCTAGAAACGATCACCGTTGAAGAGATGCTGGAGCTAGCGAGTTTGGGCTCTAAGATATTGCAGATTCGCGCGGTGGAATTCGCCGGCAAGTACAACGTTCCACTACGGGTGCTCTCAAGCTTTGAAGACGGCCCCGGCACTCTTATTGTTGCAGACTCAGACGAAGACGAGGACTCTATGGAAGAACCGCTGATTTCCGGTATTGCCTTTACCAAAAGCGAAGCCAAACTGACCCTATTGAACACGCCCGACGTGCCGGGTGTGGCCTCACGCATTCTAGGGCCGATTGCCGACGCCAATATCGAAGTCGACATGATCGTGCAAAACGTGGCACCGGCCGGTGACTACACCGACTTTACCTTTACCGTGGCCAAAGGCGATTACAAAGCGACCAAGAAGATTCTGGAAGAGCAAGTGATTCCCGATCTCGGTGGCGGTGATCTGCGCGGTGACGATAATATCGCTAAAGTATCGCTCGTCGGTGTGGGGATGCGCTCGCATGCGGGCGTGGCGTCTAAGATGTTCCGCGTTCTTGCCGATGAAAACGTCAATATCCGCATGGTATCGACCTCAGAAATCAAAATTTCTGTCGTGATTGATGAGAAACACATGGAATTGGCGGTTCAAGCGTTGCATAAAGCCTTTGGTTTGGATAAATCGGATATCGAACCTGAGTAACACGGCAATTAGTAACGTAAGATGCGTGAAACCTTCTACGCTGAATAAGGGGTCTCGCTGCCGTGGGGTGGTGGGCTTTCTTTCAACGGGGTGTTCAGGTGTTATGACCCCGTGCCATTGGTGACAGCGATGTCATGGCGCATAATGGCACGGCGCCGTTTCTGGCGGACACATCCCGTTGCAACAAAAAACGTCTGAGAAGGAGATCAGCCATGCTCATCTTAACCCGCCGTGTTGGCGAAACCCTGATGATCGGTGATGAAATTACCGTCACGGTTTTAGGAGTAAAAGGAAACCAGGTTCGCATTGGCGTTAATGCGCCGAAAGACGTTGCCGTTCACCGTGAAGAGATTTACCAACGTATTCAGCGTGAGCGTAGCACCGAAGAGGGTGGCGACGAGTGAGAGCCCCGATGAGCGGGATTTTGCTGATGGCACATAGGGTTGCGTGTCGTAGGGCAATGCCCGTTTTTTGTCGCTGGCGCGAAAAAAATTGGCACAAGGCTGGACAAGTCCACGCCAAATCGGTAATATTCGCGCCGTGCCGTTAAGGAGAGGTGGCCGAGTGGCTGAAGGCGCTCCCCTGCTAAGGGAGTATAGGGTTTATAGCCCTATCGAGGGTTCGAATCCCTCTCTCTCCGCCAAGTGGCATGCTGTCTCATCAACGTAATTCGTTAGATAAGATAGTAAAAGGTAAGCGCCCGTAGCTCAGCTGGATAGAGTACCTGACTACGAATCAGGTGGTCGGAGGTTCGAATCCTCCCGGGCGCGCCACCTTCCTAGAAAGTCACTAATGCACAAGTTTTGATGTAGATGTTTAAGCTCTAGTGCAATAGCGTTAAGCGCCCGTAGCTCAGCTGGATAGAGTACCTGACTACGAATCAGGTGGTCGGAGGTTCGAATCCTCCCGGGCGCACCAGATTATAAACCCGCTCTCAAAGAGAGCGGGTTTTCTGTTTAATAGCCGTTCACGACGAAGTTGCCTATCAGGGTTTATTTTCCTGGCTAGATCGACGGTGGCTCGCGTCGCCGATCTCGCGATCGTGTGTAGCGCCCCACTTATTGTGATAGGGCGCTTTTTTTGGGTCTTGGTCTGCCGTTTTGGCTCTTGATCAAGGCTACGCCTCTAAGGGGGTGTGCCTGTGTTGTGGTTGTGTCGGCGTATCGATCACGAGGCTATCCAACAGAGTCGCCAAGTCGGTGATGCGTTTTAGCCGTTGAAATTGGCGATCAGCTTCAGTGTTGCCCTGGCGCATCTGCGCGAGCCACTGCTTGACGAGTGAGGTCACAACGCGCTCGGGCAGGTTTTGCCGCTGCCAATGAGCGTACTCTGTGAGTACGTTGGCGCGCATAGGCCAGGTGGTATCAGGTAGGCGCTCGCCCGTTAACTGCCAGTGGCGAATGCGAGGCGCAAGCCACGGGTCGGCTAGGGCGCTTCTGCCGAGCATGACATCACGACAACCTGACAGCGTGCGCGCTTTCCAGTAGTCTTCCAGTGTCCAGATATCGCCGTTCGCCACTACGGGGATCTTCACCCGGTGGCGAATTTTGCCAATCCATTCCCAGTGCGCTGGCGGTCGATAGCCCTCGTCGCGTGTACGCCCATGTACTACCAATTGGCAGGCGCCACCGGCTTCTACGGCTTGGGCGCAAGCAATCGCGAGACGACGATCAGAAAAACCCAAACGGATTTTTGCCGTGACTGGAATCTGATCGCCAACGGCATCAAAGACGGCTCTGATGGCAGCGTAAACTCGCTCAGGGCGACGCAGAAGCGACGCACCGCCGTCATGTCGATTGACGAGTTTTGCGGGGCAACCAAAATTTAAATCGATGCTTAACGCCCCCAGTGAGAGCGCTTGGTGAGCGTTGGCGGCAAGCGTTTGGGGGTCTGAGCCGAGTAATTGTAGATGAACAGGCACGCCGCTGGGCGTGGCGGCAGGAAATATTTGTAGTTCGGGGCAATGTTTATAAAACACGCGCGGGGGTAAACGGGCATCGACTACACGGACAAATTCGGTCACCGTCCAGTCAAAACCCGCTTGGCGCGTCAATAAGTTACGGGTAAGCGCATCGATAACGCCTTCCATCGGGGCTAGGCCGATTTTGCCCTTATGTAGTAAATTAACAACTTTGACTTCCACTATGGCGCCATTGCAATCTTTTTTGAGTGTGGCAGTTTATTGTACCACCCTTATCGCGCCAACCGTGGTGATGCCGCTGGGTTTGCTACAAGAAACGCTGTGACCGGCGTGAATTCAGGAGAATACCGAATGCAGAATGCTGAGCTATTAAACGAAGGGCTTGCCTTGATGGCGTTGGGTATGGGGTTCGTTTTTATTTTTCTTACCGTACTGGTCATCAGCGTCACACTGATGTCGAGCACTGTGCGTCGCTTTCATCCCGCCCCTGCTTCATCAGCGCCTGTGCGCCGTGAGCCACCTGCCTCCTCATCACAAGATGATGAAGTGCAGGCAGTCATTAGCGCGGCCGTTCACCGCTACCGTCGCCAAAAAGGGCGTGAATCGTAGCCAGCTTGTATGAAATAAGAGAATTTTGTTCGTAAACTAACGACAAATTCTAGTCTAGTGCCTCTTTACATCTTCTTGCTTATCAATACGAGTTAACGCCATGAATGAGACGAAGCGCCCTCTGGGCATTACTGACGTTGTGCTACGTGACGCCCATCAATCGCTATTCGCGACCCGGATGCGTCTTGATGACATGCTGCCCATTGCCGAAAAACTGGATCAAGTTGGCTTCTGGTCGTTGGAATCGTGGGGTGGCGCGACCTTTGATTCGTGTATTCGCTACTTGGGCGAAGACCCGTGGGAGCGCATTCGCGCGCTGAAAGAGGCGATGCCCAATACGCCACAGCAGATGCTGTTGCGCGGCCAAAACCTGCTAGGCTATCGCCACTACGCCGATGACGTGGTAGATAAGTTTGTTGAGCGCGCCAAAACCAACGGCGTCGACGTGTTCCGCGTATTTGACGCCATGAACGATCCGCGCAACCTAGAACGGGCGATTAAGGCCGTACGGAATGTCGAAGGCCACGCGCAAGGCACCATCTCCTACACCGTGAGTCCGGTCCATACGCTTGATAGCTGGATTGATTTGGCCAAAACCATTGCGGACATGGGCGCCGACTCGTTGGCTATCAAGGATATGGCGGGGCTTCTCACGCCGTACACCGCTTACGATCTGGTAACCCGCTTAAAGCAGGAACTGTCAATCCCGATCCACATGCAGTGCCACGCGACCACGGGCTTGTCGACGTCGACCATTCTGAAAGCCGTCGAAGCGGGTATCGATAACGTCGATACGGCGATTTCGTCGATGTCGATGACGTACGGTCATAGCCCGACCGAATCCGTCGTGGCAATGCTCAAAGACACCGACCGCGATACCGGGTTGGATCTAGAGCTGCTGGAAGATATTGCCGCGTATTTCCGCGAAGTGCGTAAGAAGTACGCAGCGTTTGAAGGCTCGCTCAAAGGCATCGATTCGCGCATTCTGATCGCGCAAGTGCCGGGCGGAATGCTGACCAACATGGAAGGCCAGCTCAAAGAGCAGGGCGCCGGTGACAAGCTTGACGATGTATTAAGCGAAATTCCCCGCGTGCGCGAAGATTTGGGTTTTATCCCGCTGGTCACGCCGACCTCGCAAATTGTCGGTACCCAAGCGGTAATGAACGTGATGATGGGCGAGCGCTACAAGTCGATTTCAAAAGAGGTGCAAGCCCTGCTAAAAGGCGAGTATGGCGCCGCACCTGCCCCGTTTAACGCCGAGCTGCAAAAACGCGTACTTGAAGGCGGTGAGCCGATCACCTGTCGCCCGGCGGATAACCTAAGCCCCGAAATGGATAAGCTTGCCACCGAGCTAAAAGAGAAGGCCAAGGCAGACACTATCCGCTTAGCCGAGGGCGAGCGCGAAATCGACGATGTTCTGACGTACGCGCTGTTCCCGCAGATTGGCCTGAAGTTCCTCAAAAACCGTGACAATCCGGATGCGTTCGAGCCAGTGCCGCAGGCGCCGGATACCACCACTAAGGCGCCCGCCAACGCTGAGCCGGCTAAAGCCCCGGTGGCGAGTAGCGGCCCAGAAACCTACACCGTCAAACTCAATGGCAAGGCGTTTGTGGTGGAAGTGTCTGAAGGTGGTGACATTGGTGAGGTACAAGAGCAATCCGCGTCGGCCGAAAAACAAGACGCCGCCCCGGCGCTGAGCGGTGGGGGTAGTGGAGAAAGCATCGACGCTCCGCTTGCGGGCAATATTTTCAAGGTGAACGTCAAGCCCGGCGATTCAGTTGCCGAAGGCGACGTAGTGATTATCCTCGAAGCGATGAAGATGGAAACCGAAGTGCGCGCCTCAAGCAGCGGTACGGTCTCCGCAGTGAAGGTCAGTGAAGGCGACAGCGTCGTCGTTGGCGATACGTTGATCGAACTTTAAGGGGCTTTCGCACTATGGATAAGGTAATCACGTTATGGGAAGGCTCGGGGCTTTATAACCTTCAGCTGGGCCAGGCGGTGATGATCGTGGTAGGGCTCGTGCTGCTTTACCTGGCGATCTACAAAAAGTTTGAGCCGCTTTTGCTCGTCCCCATCGGGTTTGGCGGAATCTTGGCCAATATCCCGGAGGCGGGGCTTGCGATTTCCGCGTTGGACCAGGCCATTGAAGTGGCGAAGCCGGCCGTGTTGCAGCAAATCGCTACGGCGCTAGGGGTGGCGCTTGACCCACTGGCGAATGCCGAAAGTTGGCGCGTCGCGCTTAAGAGCGTAGCGGACGGCAATGCGTCAGCAGAAGCGTTGCGTGCGGCTAAGTATGTGGCCGTCAATGTCGGCTACAGCGACGGCATGCTTTACAACTTCTACAAGGTGGCGATTGGCACGGGGGTGGCGCCATTGATCATCTTCATGGGCGTGGGCGCGATGACGGACTTTGGCCCGCTGCTGGCTAACCCGCGCACGCTGTTTTTAGGTGCCGCTGCGCAATTTGGTATCTTCGCTACGCTGTTTGGCGCCGTGGCGCTATCATCGATGGGCGTGATGGACTTCTCGCTTAATCAAGCCGCCGCGATCGGGATTATTGGCGGGGCGGATGGCCCCACGTCGATTTACGTATCCAGCGTGCTGGCTCCCGAGCTGCTCGGGGCGATTGCCGTCGCAGCGTATGCTTACATGGCCTTGGTACCGCTGATTCAGCCGCCGATTATGCGCCTGTTAACCAGCAAAAAAGAGCGTGAGATCACCATGACGCAGCTGCGCCCGGTCTCTAAGCTGGAAAAAATTATTTTCCCGCTGATGCTGCTGATTCTGGTCGCGCTGTTTCTGCCCGATGCCGCACCGCTTCTGGGGATGTTCTGTTTTGGTAACCTGATGCGCGAGTGCGGTGTGGTCGAGCGTTTATCCGACACTGCGCAGAATTCGTTGATTAATATCGTGACCATCATTCTGGGGCTGTCGGTAGGCTCTAAATTGATGGCAGAGAGTTTTCTCTCGGTGGAGACCCTGGGTATTTTAGGGTTAGGCATTGTGGCCTTCGGGATTGGCACTGCGGCCGGTGTGTTGATGGCCAAGCTGATGAACCTGGTGAGCAAAATGCCGATCAATCCGCTGATCGGGGCCGCAGGGGTCTCGGCAGTGCCGATGGCGGCGCGTGTGGCCAACAAAGTGGGGCTGGAAGCGAACCCGCATAACTTCCTGCTGATGCACGCAATGGGCCCCAATGTGGCGGGTGTTATCGGCTCGGCAGTAGCAGCCGGGGTGATGATTAAGTACTTGGGGTAAGCGCTTAGCTTAACACCTTGGGCTAAGTGCTTTAGATGCGTACTAGGGCTAGTTCAGTTCGTCACCAATGGCCCATTGCGCGTAAGATAAGCGCGGCACGTTGTTAATCAGCGTGCCGCGTTTTTGTCGGTGGGCTAGTGAGAATGCTGGCCTTAAGTCGGTTTTCAAGCTCGCCAAGCTCAAACGCATGATCTCGCGGCCACCCTATGGCTAGGCGTACGCCATCGCTATCGTATTCGGCATTTTCAATCGGGAGCGCTTGCTCATTGCACCAAGCGCGGGCATCGGCTTCTTGGGCAAATGTTAAGCGCAGGGTGTAGGTGTCGCGTTCGACGATTTCGCGGGTAGGGAGTGTTTCCAGCGCAGCGCTGACCGCTTGTGCGTAGGCGCGCGCTAACCCGCCCGTGCCCAGTTTGGTGCCGCCAAAATAGCGGGTCACAACGCAACCGATTTCACCAATACCGCTGCCATTGAGAACTTGGAACATGGGTCGCCCCGCCGTCCCTCCGGGCTCACCGTCATCCGAAAAGCCGATACGATTTTGCTCACCCGGCGCACCGGCAATATAAGCGCTGCAGTGGTGGCTAGCACTCGGGTGCGCCTGTTTGGCCGTGGCGAGCAATGTGTCGAAATCATCAATGCTCGGCGCGTGGCACACCCAAGCAATAAACTGACTTTTTTCGATCTCAATGCTTTCGTCATGCCAGATTGCGGGTGCAAGGTTGGGAATGGGATAACGCATTAATGCTCCAAGGGTTGGCGACCAACAGCAGGAAGCTAAGAGGCTTGGTGCTCAATCCCCATGACAAGACCAAGCACTTGAATGTCGCGGTTGTGCAAGAACATGGCAGGTGTGCCCGCTTGTTCCGGCTGAAGATGAACACCGTCGTGGCCGATAGAAAGGCGCTTAAGCGCGACAGAGCGGCGATTGATTTCAGCCACTGCGGTTTCATCCTGGGTGTCATGCTGAAAACGGCGAATAATAATGACATCACCATCAAAGAGGTGGCAATCGTTCATCCGATTGCCGCGCACTTTGATGGCGTAAGTGTTGCGCCGTGTGACGCGCTTAGGGACGGGGGTGTCATGAAGCTCGGCGATAGCGGGTAAGGCGGTCATGGAAGTCTCCGGGATCAAGGTTGGCAGCGACATCCTGTGGCTTATTCTTGGAGTGTTTTTTAGTACAGTCTGTTGTTATGTACATTATTAACTGTATATGTGTTTTTCTATACAGTCCAGTGCCTGGATGGAAATCCTCTGAGCGCATAGTCGTATCCGTCTAAAGTGTGAGTTGTCCAAGGTCAATCTGCGACTGGGCGTCGCAGGGCGTGACTAGCGAGAAATACGCTTTCCGTGTAGAGTTCGACGCGAAATCATTATGCATGGAGAGCCCTTTGAGCCTGCGCCTACAAGCCCAACAGCTAGCCTGTGAACGCGATGATCGCTGGCTGTTCCAGGGTCTCGATGTAGACATCCATAGTGGCGAGGTCGTCCGGATTGAAGGCCCCAACGGCAGCGGTAAAACCACGCTATTGAAAATTCTCTCGGGGCAGCTGAGCGATTACCATGGCGAGTTGTATTGGAATGACCAGCCCATGCGCGAGGTGCGCGAGCATTTTTTAACCAATTTGCTCTACCTCGGTCATGCGCCAGGCGTAAAGACAGGGCTAACAGCGTTAGAAAATCTCTCTTGGTACCAAGCCTTGGACGGTCAGCGCGGTAGTGAGTCTGAGCGTTTAGACGCACTGGCCATCGTCGGGCTGGCGGGTTTTGAAGATGTGCCGGCCGGGCAGCTTTCCGCTGGCCAGCAGCGCCGTATTGCGCTGGCGAGGTTGACGCTTACGCCGCGTGCGTTATGGGTGCTGGATGAACCTTTTACCGCCATTGACCGCCACGGTGTTGCCGCGCTTGAAGCCCAGCTTGTGGCACATGCGAATAGCGGTGGCTGCGTGATTGTCACCACCCACCATGAGTTAGCCTCATCCCCTGCGCTACGGCGTATTGAGTTGGGCTAATTAACGGGCTAGGTATAAGGAGAGTGTGGTGTTGCAGGAAACCACAGAGGTTGCCCCGAGACTGAAAGAGCCCGGTGAAGGCTTGGCACTTGCGTTAACGGCGACACTGAAGCGTGATCTTGTGTTGATGCTACGCCGTCGTGGTGAAGTGCTAAATCCCCTGGTCTTTTTCGCCTTGGTCATCACGCTGTTTCCCGTCGGTATTTCCCCTGATCCCGATTTGTTAGCGTTAATCGCACCAGGGCTCTTGTGGGTAGCCGCTTTGCTGGCGGCGTTGCTTTCGTTGGATAGCCTGTTTCGTAGCGATTTCGATGACGGCAGTTTGGAGCAGTTACTGCTCGCGCCTCAGCCGCTTGCCGCCCTTACGCTTGCGAAAGTGGCGGTGCATTGGCTTTTGACTGGGCTGCCGCTGGCATTAATGGCGCCCATTTTGGGTATTATGTTGGCGCTGCCGGCGGGAAGTTATCTGGTCCTTGCTGTGTCGCTTGCCTTAGGCAGTGCAACGCTAAGCCTTATTGGCGCGATTGGCGCGGCGCTAACGGTGGGGTTGGCACGGGGCGGTGTATTGCTGTCACTGTTGGTGCTGCCTCTTTATATTCCCGTGCTTATTTTTGGTGCCGGTGCGGTGCAGGCAGCGATTGCAGGCGATAGCGTCAGCGCGCATCTGGCGATTTTGGGTGCGCTGCTAGCGGCCGCCCTTATGCTGGCGCCCTGGGCGATTGCGGCATCGCTGCGAATCAGTATTAATGGTTGAGGACAGACTCACTATGTGGGCTTTTATTCATAAGCTGGGATCACCCAAGTGGTTCTACGGTATCAGTGCCAAGCTTGAGCCCTGGTTTTGGGTGGCTGCGGCGCTTTTGATCGTGGCGGGGACTGTGTGGGGGCTGGCATTTGCCCCGGCGGATTATCAGCAGGGCAATAGCTTCCGGATTATTTACGTACATGTTCCCGCGGCATTTTTGGCGCAATCGATTTTTGTGTCGATGGCGGTTGCGGGGCTTGTGTTCATGGTCTGGAAAATTAAAGTCGCGGATATGGCAGCGGCTGTCATGGCGCCTTTAGGCGCAGCAATGACATTTGTATCGCTCTTTTCCGGCGCGGTGTGGGGCGTACCCACCTGGGGAACGTGGTGGATGTGGGACGCGCGCCTTACCTCCATGTTGATCTTACTGTTTCTCTATCTGGGCGTCATTGCGCTACGCGGTGCTTTTACGAGTCGGGATAGCGCGTCACGCGCGGCGTCGGTATTGGCGATGGTGGGGGTGATCAATATCCCAATCATTAAATATTCGGTGGACTGGTGGTATACCCTGCACCAGCCTGCTTCATTTACGATGACGTCGCGCCCGGCGATGCCGACCGAAATGTGGTTGCCCTTACTGATCATGGTGCTAGGGTTTTATAGTTTTTTTATCGCCTTGACGCTGATGCGGACGCGAAACGAAATTTTGCGTCGCGAATCCAATAAGCGATGGGTGCGAGAGCTGGTTCAGGAGGCGTGACGATGGCGTTTAACTCAATTGCAGAATTTATCGCCATGGGTGGGCATGCACCTTATGTGTGGTCTTCGTGGGGTCTGACGCTGTTTTTACTCGTGGCCCTTGTGTGGCATGCACGATTTGAACGCCGCCAGCTCATTAATAGTTTAAGGCGCCGTGAACGGCGTGAGCGCGCACGAGAGCAGCAAAACGCCGCCCAAGCGCCACTTCAAACGGTTGTAGAGGGAGGTCAGCATGACACCTAAACGTAAACAGAAGATGTTTGTGATTCTCGGCTTGGTATCGCTTACCGCCATCGCCGTTGGGCTCACGCTTTATGCGCTTCGCTCTAATATCAACCTGTTTTTCAGCCCGGTCCAAATTGCCCAGGGTAATGCGCCTATCGAACGCACGATACGCGCCGGGGGGATGGTGAAAGAGGGCTCGGTCTCTCGCGATCCCGACAGCCTTAACGTTGAATTTAAAGTAACCGATTACGTCGATGACCTTGATGTTTACTACAGCGGCATTTTGCCGGACCTGTTCCGTGAAGGGCAGGGCGTGGTCGTGGTTGGTCAGCTACAGGCTGACGGTCGCTTGCGGGCGGATGAAGTGCTGGCTCGCCACGACGAAAATTATATGCCCCCAGAAGTCGCTCAAGCGCTCGAAGAAGCGGGCTATAAGCCGGCTGATTTCCAGGCCAAAGCCGCTGAGGTGGGTAAGCGTCTTGAAGCAAAGGGCGTGCCCCAAGCAAGTGATTACTAGCGCCACGCCACGCCACGCCATGCCGAGCCGACTGTTACGTGCTAAACCGGAGCGCACATGTTCACTGAAATGATCCCAGAAGTTGGCCATTTTGCCCTCGTTATCGCTCTGCTAATGGCAGCAGTTCAGGCCATTATGCCATTGGCAGGTGCGGCGACGCGGCGCCCGCTGTGGATGGCTTACGGCCGACCTATGGCAGCGGGGCAGTTCCTGTTTTTGTTGATTGCTTATGGCTGTTTAACCGCCAGCTATATGCTGGATGATTTTAGCGTGGCCAATGTGGCCAATAACTCCAACACGATGCTGCCTTGGTACTATAAGCTCAGCGCCGTTTGGGGCAATCATGAAGGCTCGGTGCTGCTTTGGAGCTTGATGCTGGCTGGCTGGGGCTTTGTCGCCAGTATCTTCTCGCGGCAGCTTCCGCGCGATATGGTCGCTCGTGTGATGGGGGTTTTGGGTGCGGTCAGCGTAGGGTTTTTGCTCTTTGTTTTGGTGACCTCTAACCCGTTTGATCGGTTGCTGCCAAATATGCCGCAAGACGGCGCCGACCTTAATCCGCTCTTGCAGGATTTTGGCCTCGTCGTGCACCCGCCGATGCTTTACATGGGCTATGTGGGTTTCTCTGTGGTGTTTGCGTTTGCCATTGCCGCCCTTCTGGGTGGGCGCTTAGATGCAGCATGGACGCGCTGGGCTCGCCCCTGGACCAATATCGCCTGGGCGTTTCTCACCGTGGGTATCGCGCTGGGCAGTTGGTGGGCTTATTACGAGCTTGGCTGGGGCGGTTGGTGGTTCTGGGATCCGGTGGAGAACGCTTCACTGCTCCCCTGGCTGACTGGTACCGCGCTGATTCACTCGCTAGCGGTGACCGAAAAGCGTGGCTCATTTAAGAGCTGGACCGTGCTTTTGGCGATTGCCACATTCTCGCTTTCGTTAATGGGTACCTTTTTGGTGCGCTCGGGGGTTTTAACGTCAGTGCACGCCTTTGCTAATGATCCGGCGCGCGGCTTTTTCATTTTGATGCTGCTGGCGATCACGGTCACCCTGTCGTTGTTGGTGTTTGCCCTGCGTGCGCCGCGCGTTAGCCACAAAGTGGGCTTTAACTGGCTATCGCGAGATGCGCTCTTGTTGATCAACAATATCTTGCTCGTGATTATGACCGTTACGGTGCTGTTGGGTACGCTCTACCCGTTGATCTTGGATTCGCTAGGGTTGGGTAAAATTAGTGTAGGGCCGCCGTATTTTAACGCGCTGTTTGTTCCTCTCATGGCGGTGACGAGTATCTTTATGGGATTAGGGCCGGTGGCACGCTGGAAGCGTATGGCGGCGAAAGAGCTTTACACCAAACTCTGGCTGGCCGGTGTCGTGGCATTGGTGCTGGGCGCTTTAATCCCCGTGTTTTATGGCCCTGAATGGAACGTTTGGGTAGCACTCGGCATGCTGATGGCGCTTTGGATCGTGTTGCCCATACTGCGCGATATTTGGGATAAAACCCGTAATGCGCGTTCGTTTGGCGCTGGCCTGAAAAAACTCTCCCTGACGTATTGGGGCATGGTGTTAGGGCATCTGGGCGTGGCCTTTACCATCGTGGGTGTTGCCGTCGTCTCCCATTACAACATCGAGCGTAATGTGCGTATGGGGCCGGGAGATAGCGTCGAGGTGGCCGGCTACCATTTTACGATGACAGAGCTATCAAGCCGCCGCGGCCCAAACTTTTTGGCGGATACCGCAGAGATTGAAGTTCAGCGGGGTGAAAACGGGCGTCAGTTCACCATGCAGCCGGAAAAGCGGCTCTACTTGGCGACGGGCATGCCGATGACGCAGGTGGCTCTACGCGCTGGCTTTTTCCGAGATCTCTATGTTGCGATGGGGGAAGATCTCGGCGACGGCAGCTGGGCCATGCGTATTCAGCACAAGCCCTTGGTGCGCTGGTTGTGGCTGGGTGGTTTGTTGATGGCCGCTGGCGGTCTGCTTGCCGTGGCGGATAAACGCTATCGCCGCACCCGTGTTCGCCAACAAAAGTACGCTTCTGAGAATACGGGCGCCTCTTCTAGCAACAGGGCATCGAAGGAGGCGCTGGCATGAAGCGTCGTCTACTGCTTTTTTTGCCATTGGTGGGCTTTTTGCTGCTCGCGGTGTTTCTTTATCTGCGCCTTTCGGAAGATCCATCGTATCGCGATTCAGCGTTAGTGGCGCGCAACTTTCCTGAATTTGAGGCAAGCACGCTAGAAGACCCTGATCGCCGTGTTGATCAGAGCGTACTAACCGGTGAGGTGACGCTCGTCAACGTATGGGGCGAGTGGTGCCCGGCCTGCAAGCAGGAGATGCCACAGCTACTCGATCTTGCCGACCGTGGTGTGCGTATGGTGGGGGTTAACTACCGAGATACCCGTGAAAAGGGGCGTGAATTCTTAACTGAATTCGGCAATCCTTTTGAGTTGAATATTTTCGACCCGGAGGGCGATATCGGCTTTGATCTTGGGGTTTATGGTGCACCGGAGACGTTTTTGGTCGATGCGGACGGCATCATTCGTTATCACCATACAGGGTATATTTCCCCCGCTGACGTGAGCGACACCATTATGCCGGAGGTGGAAAAATGGCGCTGAACCGCTGGCTTATCGCCATCTTACTGTTATTGCTTGCCGGCAGCGCGCTAGGCGCTGTTGAAATACGTGAGTTTGAGGACCCTGTGACAAAGCAGCGCTATCAAGACCTCACGGCATCGATGCGGTGTCCGCTGTGTGAGAATCAGGCAATCAATGATTCTGATGCGCCGATTTCGGGTGACATGCGCGAGCGTGTTTATCAATTGCTTCAGGATGGTAAGTCCGACACCGAAATTATCAACCACATGGTGCAGCGCTTTGGAGAGTACATTCTCTATAATCCGCGCTTAGAAAACCGCACTTACCTGCTATGGGGCATCCCGGTTGTGTTGGTGCTGTTGGGCATCTTGCTCGTGGTATGGATGGTGCGCGCACGGCGCAATGCTTCGGCGACGTCGCTGAGTACCGAAGAGCGAGCCCGCCTGGATGAACTCATTAATCGCGAGAGGTCTTCATGACGCTGCTGTGGATTGCGTTTGCCGTTTTACTGTTGCCGGCACTGTGGCTCTTGGTGTTGCCGCTACGACAAGCGCGAAAGCTGCACGATAGGCAGCAAGATTTCGAAGCTAACGATACCTCCGCTGAGCAAAATGTTGCTATCTTTGAGCGTCGTCTCACCTCATTAGAAGCGGCGCGTGAACGCGGAGATATCGATGATGCGCGTTTTGAAGAAGACCGCCTCGAGCTAGAGCGCAGCCTGCTAGAAGATACCCAGAACCTCAAGCGACGCCCGCTGAAAAAGTACACGTCAGGGCGCTTTGTCGTGCCACTGGTCATGGTGAGTGTCGTAGCGGTCAGTGTTGTCTGGTATCAGTTTCAGGGCGCTGAAGGTGACTTGATGCTGTTGGAAACCCGCCGCGAGGTGCAGGCTGACCCGGACGCGTCGCTGGCGATGTATATCGAGCGGATGGAAACGCAAGCCGAGCGCCAGCCTGATAACCCCAATGTGTGGTCCGAGCTTTTTCCGCTCTATCGTGAAACGGGCCAAGTTGAAAAAGCCGCTAATACGCTTGAGCGGCTGATCGACATCGAAGGTCGTGTGGCGCCGCTGCTAGCCCAGCTCGCTCAACTGCGCTTTTTTATGGCAGAGCGTGAGCTTACGTCTGAAGTGCAGGCGTTGGTGGATGAGACGCTCGAGCAGGATCCGCGCCAACCCACCGTGCTGGGGCTTTTAGGGGTGCACGCCTTTGATCGCGGCGAGTACGAAACCGCGATTGATCGCTGGCGCCGCGCGCTGGCCAATATTGAAGAAGAGGAGACGGCCTCGTCGTTGCGAGAAGGTATCCGCGTGGCTCAGCGCCGTATGGGCGTGGAGCCAGAGCAAGCTGATACCGAACAGGCTCAAGGCCCGGGGATTCGCGTCGATGTCTCGCTTGATAAGTCGCTGGCTGACACCGTACCTGACGATGCCACCGTCTTTATTACGGCGCGTGATATGGAAGGCGAGCTTCCACCGCTTGCCGTGGTCAGAGCGCAGGTCTCAGCGTTGCCCATGACGGTTGTGCTAGATGAAACCAACGCCATGTCACCGCAAGCCTCGCTATCGCAAGTGCAGCAAACACGTCTCATAGTGCGTGTTTCTCGTTCCGGGCAAGCCACGCCGCAACCGGGGGATCTCTTTGGTGATTTAGACGGCGTCACGGTGGGTCCGGTTGAAGAAGATGAGGCTGTGGAGGTCGTTGTGGATCGTGTCTTTGAGTGATCGTTTGCGGCTTTTACTATGCGCTTAACCTCCATCCGCCTGGTCGGGTTTAAATCCTTTGTTGACCCCATAACGGTACCCTTCGATGGCAATATGACGGCCATCGTTGGGCCTAATGGCTGTGGCAAATCGAATATTATCGACGCGGTACGCTGGGTGATGGGGGAATCATCGGCCAAAACGCTGCGCGGCGAGTCGATGGCGGACGTGATCTTCAATGGCTCCACCGCGCGTAAGCCGGTGGGGCAAGCCGCCATCGAGTTGAAATTCGATAACCGAGACGGTGCCATGGGCGGCCCCTATGCTCAATATGCCGAAATTGCGGTGAAGCGCCAGGTCACCCGCGACGGTCAATCTAACTACTTCTTCAATGGCCAGAAATGCCGCCGACGGGATATTGCAGATCTCTTTATGGGGACCGGCCTTGGGCCGCGCTCCTACGCCATTATCGGCCAAGGCATGATCTCGCGGTTGATTGAAGCACGCCCGGACGACCTGCGTGCCACCCTGGAAGAAGCTGCCGGCATTTCCAAATACAAAGAGCGACGTCGCGAAACTGAAAATCGCATGCGTCGTACCCAAGAAAACCTCGATCGCCTCGACGACATTCGCGAAGAGTTGGATAAGCAGCTAGAGCGTTTGAAGCGCCAAGCCGAGGCGGCAAAGCGCTATCAAACCTTGAAGCAGCAAGAGCACCGGCTCAAAGGCGAGCTTGCGCTGCTGCGCGGTCGCGCGCTACGGGCCGAACAGCAGCAGCAAGAAAGCCGTGTGCGCGAGCTTGAAATCAGCGTCGAAAAAGACGTATTTGGCGTGCGCGAATGCGAAACGCGCTTGGAGCAGGCTCGTGAGCAGCATGATGAACTTGCCGACGTATTAGAGCGCCACCAGCAGCAGTTTTACGATACCACCACGCGTATCGCCCGCTTAGAACAGGATCAAACCCACCGCCGTAGCCGTCTAGCCCAACTTGCCAGCGATATCGATAACGCCCGTCGCGAGCTCAATGATCAGCGTGAATTAGGTGAGTCAGATAGTGAACGCTTACTTACCATTGAAGAGCGATTAGATGCGCTGCTGCCGGAAGCTGAGGCGCTAGAAGAGCAGCTTGAAACCCTCGAGCAGGCGATGACCGAGGCGGCGCCCGCGCTGGAAAGTGCTGAAGCCGCGTGGTCTGATGCCGACGAGCAGTGGCGCCAAGCGAGTCGAAACGCTGAGCGTAGTCAAGATCAGCTGCGTGATATCGAGCAGCAATTAAAACGATTACACACCGAGCAGCAGCGCCGCCGTCAGCAGCGTCGCGATATTGCCGATTTTAATGCGCTGCGCGCTGAGCATGCTAACGCGCAAGAGCAACTCAGCAAGGCCGATGCGCAAACGCAGCAGCTGAGTCTTGAGCGCGAGACGTGGCAGCCGCGGCTTACCGAGGCGAAGCGCGAGCAGCAAGAGGCTAACGCCCAGCGTGATGAAGCGCGCACAAAGCTCAGCCGTTTAGAAGGTGAGCAGGCCTCGCTGGCGGCGTTGATTGACGCGCAGCTGACCGATCACGACCCGGCACTGGTGGCGACGCTCGATGCCCACGGCCTGGCGCATGCCCCGCGGTTGGGCGAAATCCTGCAAGTGACTCCCGGCTGGGAAACTGTGACGTCTTGGCTTCTTGCACCGTGGATGAATGCCCGTGTGGTAGCGCCAGAAAAACTCAACGCGTTACCCCAAGCGCTGGCAACGGATTGGTGCCTACTGGCAGATACGACGGGACTTTCAGCCCCCGACAACACTGTTGCCGCCTTGGTCCAAGGCACGGGCGCACTTAATGCTTGGTTAGGCACCATCCACTGCGTTGAACATGCCGATGACGTCGAACCACGCTTGGCATCGCTGCCGGCGGGTGAAAGCGTCATTAGTCGGGATGGCGTTTGGCGGTCGGAAGACTGGCTGCGTCAGCAAGCAGAAGGCGAGTCTATCGATGCGCTGTTGGTGACACGTCGCCGCCATGACGATTGCCAAGCGCAATGCCAGGCACAGCAGACAGCGTTAACACAGGCGCAGGCCCGCTGTGACGAGGCGCTCGCGACGCTGGAGTCACTAGAAGAAGCACGCGATGCCCACGCGCAGCAAGAGCGGGAGAGCATCGAGACGCGCCAGCAGTTAGCGCTCAAAGAACGCAGCCTTGCTCAGCAAGTGGAACATCTTGAAAGCCGTGCCACAGAGTTGGATGAAGAGCTTAAAAAGCTGCAAGAAGATGGTGCCGAGCTCGATCTTAAGCTGGAAGAGCAGCGCGCCCGTTGGAACGAGGCGATGGAGCATCTTGAAGAGGCGGCATTGCGCCGTGAAGAAGCCAGTGCCGCGCGTGAACACCAGCGTGAGCAACGCGAACGACTCAATCATGAGCACGCACCGCTTAAAGCCGACCAGCAGCGTTTAGCGCTAGAGCGCGAGCGCTTAACCGCCGAGCAAGCGAGCCTTAACGCACAAAAAGTGCGGAGTGCTGAAAACGAAGAGCGCTTGTCGCTGCGCATCAGTGAGCTAGAAGAAACGCGCGAAGGGCTTGTTGAGCCCGATGAACTCGCCTCTGAAGAGTTAGAAGAACTCCTCTTTCAGCGTGAGCAGCAAGAGCACCGGCTCAACGGAACGCGCGAGCAAGCGCAAACCATTGCGGAACAGTTGCGTCATGATGAGCTGGCACGTCAATCCCACGAGCGCAATTTGGCGCAAAGCCGCGAGCTGCTGCAAAACCGCCGAATGGAAGTTCAAGCGCTGGAACTAAAAGCCGCCACGCAGGATGAGCACCTGGCCGAGTTAGGGCACGATGCCGAGGCGCTGGCATCAGAACTCCCCAGCGACGCGGATGAAACGAGCTGGCAGGACACGTTGGAAGCGACCACTGACAAAATTCGTCGTTTGGGTGCGATTAACCTCGCAGCCATTGAAGAGTATGACCAGCAGGCCGAACGGCGTAACTATTTAGAGGCGCAGCATGACGAGTTAACCGAAGCACTGGAGACCTTAGAGAGAGCAATCCGGCGTATCGACCAAGAGACACGCGTGCGTTTCAAAGAGACATTCGAGCAGGTTGATAGCGGTCTGCAAGCCCTTTTCCCTCGAGTGTTTGGCGGCGGTACTGCGTGGTTGACGTTAACCGGTGAGGACTTGCTGGAAACGGGGGTGGCCATTATGGCGCGCCCTCCGGGTAAGAAGAACAGCACCATCCACCTACTTTCTGGTGGAGAAAAAGCCTTAACCGCGCTTTCGCTTGTGTTTGCGATTTTTCAGCTTAATCCTGCACCGTTTTGTATGTTGGATGAAGTTGATGCGCCGTTGGATGATGCTAACGTGGGGCGGTACGCTAAATTGGTTAAAGAGATGTCGGAAAACGTCCAGTTTATTTATATTACCCACAATAAGATTGCGATGGAGGCGGCGGAGCGCCTAATGGGCGTGACCATGCAAGAGCCTGGGGTGTCTCGCTTGGTTGCCGTAGGGGTAGATGAAGCCGCCGTGCTTGCCGATGCTTAAAAAGAGGGTTCTGGGCCAAAAAGCGCGTTAATAAATAGTAAAAAGAGTTTAAAAACTGTGCGTAAACGTGAAAAAAGATAAAAATTGGCCTATTTTGTCTTAATAGCGCTATGCTTGGTGTAAGAGATTGGGCAAACTGGACTTCAACGTTAACGTTTATATATTCAACTGCTGTGTTCAAAGTTAGATGTTTCTAGATGTGTTTTGAGTGTGATGTTTCTAGAGTAGTGTCTTAAACCGGCAAAACGACCCATGGAACGTGCGACATGGAACTAAGAGAATGGCTAATAGTTTTAGGGCTGGCGTTGGTTTCGCTGATTGTCATTGATGGTGTACGTCGGCTTCAGCGCCAACGCCGGGTACCGCAGTTAGATCAAGCGACGGGTGCCGACTCAGGCGACGCTAAAACCCCTGATAAAGATCCAGAAGAGGCGCAGCGCCAAGCTGAGCTGAGCTGGGAGCTGCCTAATGGTGGCGCTCGAGTGTTAAAGCCTGCGGATTATAGTGGGTTGAGCGGTAAGCCTAAACTTGAGCGCCAAGAGCATCCAGGTCCTTCTAGGGTACTCTCAGAGTTCCGGCGGACGAAAAAGACGAAAGAAGAAGCCCCGCACGATGTTAAAGCGTCGGCTAGCCAAGCGGCAACGGCTGAATCGCCACGCCATACAGAACCCACTCTATCGGTTCCCCCCGCGAGTGCTGCCGAGGCAACTGACCATGGAACAGCAATTGATCATGAAACAAAAACTGTCCATGAAACGGAAAGGGCTCAGGAAGCCGAAAATGTTCGCATAACCGAACATGCGGAGGAAGCTAGTCGTAAAGCAAGCGAAGCAAAGGCGCGCACAGCTCAGGAAGACTCAGTGACGGAAAGCGATACGCCTTCACCGTTAAGCGCTACCCGCGCCGACGAGGACGATGTCAAAGCACATCTTGCCCAGCATAGCGAAGCCAAGCGGCGCCAACTGCGACGTGATATCGCCGGTGAGCGTGAGGAATCCGATCACGACGACGAGTCGTACGAGGATGACAGCTACCGACTGGTTGATTTTGACGGTATCAAGCATTCCCTCAAAGAGCGGATGGCCGAACGTCGTAAAGCCAAACAGCAAAAGAAAGAAGCAAAAGCCGAGCAAGCTAGAGCGCAGGCTCAGCAAAAAGCCGAACGTAAAGCGCGAGAAGAGACATTGCGCCTTGAAGCGCAAGCGGCCGCTGAGGCTGAAAAAGCGCGAGTGGCTGCTGAGCAAGCAAAAGCTCAAGAAGCCGCTGCTGCTAAAACCGCTGAGGCAGTAGACCCAGCTTATGAGACGTCGGTAATGTCGCGAGCGTTAGACGATCACCCCGACGATACATATACAGACGCTGAATATGATAATGGCAGCTACGATAACGTTGTGCGCCCGCACCCCACCTTGGAAAAAGCACTCCGCCATGATGTGTGTGGTGGCCACGCCCGCAAAACGCTGACCAACGCAGAAGAAGTGATTGTGATCAGCGTGATGTCGCGAGACAAGGAAGGCTTTGATGGGGTCACACTGCTAGAGCTATTAATGATGTGTGGTCTGCGTTATAGCCGAGGCATGGGGGTGTTTCACCGCTTTGAAACGGAGAGTTCTGACAGTGAATTGCAGTTCTCGATGGTGAACGTGGTGAAGCCGGGCTCTTTCCCGATTGAGGAAATGGACGAGTTTGTCACGCCTGGCGTGACGTTCTTGATGCCACTACCCGGCGCTGAGGACAGTAGCGCTGCCTTTGAAGCCATGGTCGAGACCGCGATGGTCGTGGTGCGCCACTTAGGCGGTGAGCTCAAAGATGAGAACCACAGTGTGATGACCGCGCAAACCATTGAGTTTGCCCGTCAACGCGTGCACGAGTTTGAGCGGCGCCATCGTTTGCATCAACAGATGCAGGCGCACTGATTCGGTTTTCCCTTACACGTTGTAAGTGAAAAAAACACCCGCTGCCGGGTCAGGCAGCGGGTGTTTTTGTATAATCGAGCTCTACATTCATCCCCTCTGCCTTGCTTGGATTTGCCTTCATGAGTCAGCCTGATGCCGCCGTGCTTAAGGACATTGCCACGCTCCGTGCCGAGCTGGAAGATGCCAATTATCGCTATTACGTACTCGATAGTCCCACGCTCACCGACGCCGACTACGACCGTAAATTTCAGCGTCTCAAGCAGTTAGAAGCGCAATATCCCGAGCAGGTTACACCAGATTCGCCTACGCAGCGCGTAGGCGCTGCCCCCGCGGATGGCTTTCCAGAAATCATTCATGTCATCCCCATGCTGTCGCTAGATAATGCGTTTAGTCGCGACGGTATTTTTGCCTTTGCCGAGCGCGTGGCTGAACGACTTGAGTGTGAGCCGGATGAGATTTCATTCTCGTGTGAGCCTAAGCTTGATGGCGCCGCGGTGTCGCTCGTCTACGAGCGGGGCGTGTTGGTAAGTGGCGCCACCCGGGGAGATGGCCGTACAGGCGAGGGCATTACGTCGAACCTGCGTACCCTGCGTTCGGTGCCGCTACGTCTGCGCGGCGAAAAAACGCCTGCACTTTTGGAGGTGCGCGGCGAAGTGATCATGCGACACTCAGGCTTTGAGGCATTGAATGAGCGTGCTCGCGAGGAGGGAAGCAAAGTATTTGCCAACCCGCGTAACGCGGCGGCGGGCAGTTTGCGTCAGCTTGACCCACGCATCACTGCTACTCGCCCGCTTGAGTTTCACGCCTATCAAGCCGCTCGGTTAGAGCCGGATATGGGCGATGCCACCCACAGTGCCTTAATGCAGCGCCTATCGGACGCTGGCTTTCGCACTAGCGACGAGCTCTCCGTGGTAACCGGCCCAAACGCCGTGGCGGATTATTGTGCGGCGCTAGGAGAAAAGCGCGACCGCCTTGGTTTTGATATCGACGGTGTAGTGATCAAAGTCGATGAACTTCGCCTGCAGCGCGAGCTAGGGTTTGTTGCCCGTGCGCCGCGCTGGGCTGTGGCCTTTAAGTACCCAGCGCAGGAAGAGATCACCCACGTCAATGACGTTGAGTTTCAAGTCGGGCGCACCGGTGCCATTACACCGGTAGCACGCCTGGAGCCGGTGAGCGTGGCGGGTGTGACGGTCTCTAATGCCACGCTGCATAATGCCGATGAAATCGCGCGATTGGATGTGCGCATTGGCGATACGGTTGCGATTCGCCGCGCTGGCGATGTGATCCCCCAGGTAGTGCGTGTTGACATTGATAAACGCCCGGCTGATGCACGTGAGATTGTCTTTCCGAGTCGTTGCCCGGTGTGTGAATCCGAGATCGAGCGGGTGGAGGGCGAAGCGGTGGCGCGCTGCTCTGGCGGGCTCTACTGCCCAGCACAACGCAAAGAAGCGCTAAAGCACTTTGCCAGCCGCCGCGCGTTGGATATCGATGGCCTGGGAGAAAAGCTGATCGATCAGTTGGTGGAGCGCGACTGGGTCAAAACACCGGCGGATCTTTTCCACTTAAGCGTCGAGCAGCTGCAAACGCTGCCGCGCATGGGAGAGAAGTCGTCGTCTAACCTGATCAATGCGCTCCAACACGCCAAGGAAACCACGCTTTCGCGCTTTATTTACGCCTTGGGCATTCGTGAAGTGGGTGAGGCCACCGCGGCTAACCTGGCGGCGCACTTTGGCACCTTAGACGCCTTACAAGAAGCCGATACAGCCGCGCTTGGAGCCGTGGATGACGTTGGCCCTGTCGTGGCGGCGCATGTGCATACGTTTTTCCGTCAAGTGCATAACCAAGAAACGCTCGATGCACTTTTGGCTGCGGGTGTGCGCTGGGAAGAGCGCGACGTGGTGCGCGGTCCTACGCCCCTAGACGGACAAACATGGGTGTTGACCGGCACCATGGAAAGTATGACCCGGGACGAAGGCAAAGCGCGCCTGCAGGCACTGGGTGCCAAGGTTTCCGGCAGCGTATCGAAGAAAACCACCTGCCTGGTGGCGGGAGAGGCCGCCGGGAGCAAGCTGACCAAAGCTGAACAGTTAGGCGTTCCGGTTATCGACGAAGCCACGTTTCTTGAGCGCTTAGACGACTGGGAAAACGGCGATTAAACCACCGGCGAACAGGAGATGAACGCATGAGCCGATTTATCGAAGTCCCCGCACGAATGCTGCCGCCAGAAACGCTGGAGGCGCTGCTGGAAGCCTTTGTTACCCGCCAAGGCTACGACACCACGGATACCGGCGAAGGCATGCGTGGCTGGGTGAGTGAATTAAAACAGCAGCTTGAACGCAACGAGTTGATCATTGCTCACGACCTGGAACTGGAAATGACCGAAGTGATGACGCTCGCTCAGTGGCGCAGTTTTGGCCGCGACATTGGCGATGATGAAGAAGAAGGTGACCTCGTTTGACGTACATCAAGCTCGCGCAAGCTTTTGCAGTACTGCGACCAAAAGCGCCTTTATCCAAGCCTAATGCCTGACATAATCTTGCTCCCACCCTTAAGTGCGTTAGCACTTTTTACTTAAGCACAATTTTAATTAAGAAAGTGGCAGGCTGCGATGCACTCTTGGTATTACCGACTTCATCAACCGCTCACTACGCTGCGCGGTTTTGTTTTTTGCGTCATTCTGGCGTCAGCCCTGGCGGTATTTCTGGGAGTGACACTCGCGGCGTCGTTGCTGTATGAAGACATCATGCGCCGTCAGGCAGCACAAACGTCGCAAAATATCGCTGAGCAGACGTTCAACTCGATGTTCGAAGTGATGCGACGCGGCTGGAACCGCGAAGACCTTGAACGCTTTGTCGATGCGACCAAAGCTGCCCACGAGAACTCCCCCTTTGATCTTGAAATCTATCGCGGCGCGTTGGTGGCGGAACTTTACGGCCATATTACCCAGCCGGAGATGGATCGGTCGATTCAAAACGCTTTTGCCGATGGTGAGCAAAGCGTCACTCATAATGACAATATTACCCGTCGCATTTACCCCATGACCGCGCGCAGCGAGTGTTTGGCCTGCCACACCAACGCACAAGTGGGCGATGTGCTGGGCGTGATCGATATTCACCATGACATGAATCCGGTGGCTTCCGAA
Source organism: Vreelandella salicampi (assembly GCF_013415105.1). GTDB lineage: Bacteria > Pseudomonadota > Gammaproteobacteria > Pseudomonadales > Halomonadaceae > Vreelandella > Vreelandella salicampi. The sequence goes on along the minus strand of NZ_JACCDF010000011.1, from coordinate 18,981 downwards.
GCGCGTCAGGGTTATGTGGTGCTGTTTGTGATTGTATCGCTTGTCATGCTGTTTGCGGCAGGGTTGGTCTCTTCGCTCGCGGCGGGGCGCGTCAAGCGCGCGCTGGATTTGTTTCGCACGCGCTTAAGTTCAGTGAACACGGTGAAGGATTTTCGCACTTTAGACGTAAGCGACGTCGATCTCTCCTTTGACGAATTAAATCATGCCTTTGGTGACATCAATGCCCTGGCGCAACGGTTGAAAAATGTTGCTGTAGATAAGGACATTCTTGAATTCGAAATTCGCCTTTTGAGCAAATTTATTATCACCTCGGACGTGGTGCGTGACTGGCGCGAGTTCATCAAAGATCTGCTGGTCGACATCAATACGATTATCGAAGCGCATACGTTAATGACTATCTTCCAGGTGGAAGATGAAGGCTATGAGCTGGAGATTTTTTGGTACCGCGAACCCACCCAAGGGGATCGTCAGCTGTTGGAGCGCATTGTCACCCGGCAGCTAGAACAGAACTCGCACTTCCAAGACGATTTGGCCATCGTACGTATTACCCACCACAGCGTTGAGCATAACGGTGATATTGACAGCCAAGCGATTACCATTAGCCCGGAAGAGATCGAGCTGGAAACCAAATCGTTGCTGCTAGATGCGCCGCGCATCGGCGGTGTGGTCGGCATTGGTGTGCAGTCCGAAATAGCCAAAGACCCGATTCGTCATATTGTGATCGACGGTATTCTCTCGACGCTGTTAAATCTCGTTGGCTCGGTGAAGGCGATCTACAAATACACTTGCGATCTGGAGTTTTACGCCACTCGCGATCCGCTCACGTCGCTGCATAACCAGCGGGTGTTTAAAGATTTGCTTCCCTATGAGGTGGGGCGCGCCAAACGCCATCGCGAGTCCTTCAGCCTTTTGATGCTCGATATGGACAACTTCAAGCTGGTTAACGACCGACACGGCCATGCGTTTGGCGATCAGTTTCTGCAGGCCTTTGGTAAGGCGCTGGCTGGCGCCGTGCGACCAGGGGATTTCCTGTCGCGCTACGGCGGCGACGAGTTCACCGTCATTTTGCCCGACACCGGCGCTTCTCAGGCGTATTCGGTGGCACAGCGCATTACCCGAGAACTCGCTGAGGTGGTGCTGATGGCGCCGGATGGCTCTCCCGTGCGGGCGACCACTTCGGTAGGCATCGCTGTTTATCCCGAGCACGCCGAAGACCCGAAAGACCTGTTCTTGCTTGCTGATAACATGATGTACAAGGCCAAGCGCCAAGGGAAAAATTGCCTAGCGCTACCGGAAGAAGATGAGGTCGCGGCTATCTACCGTGAGGTGGGTGAGAAAAACCAAATGGTGCTCAATGCGCTTGAAGAAGGGCGTATCGTGCCGTACTTCCAGCCGATTGTGGACGTGAACACCGGTGAGACGAATATCCACGAGCTGCTCATGCGCATTGAGCAGGATGGCCGTATCGTGCCGGCCGGCGAGTTTATCGATATTGCCGAGAGTATCGGAGTAATCCACCGCATGGATTATCTCTTGATCGAAAAAGCCTTTAAGCAGATTCACGCCCAGGGCTATATCGGTACGTTGTTTATCAACCTCTCGCCGCGCTCGCTGATCATCGGCGAATTTATTAACCGTATCCACCAGCTCGCCGTGGATTATGAAATTGATCCAAAGCGGATTGTGTTTGAGCTAACCGAACGCGAGACCGTCAGCAACCTGCAGCTGCTGGAAAAATTTGTACTCGACCTTAAGTTGCAGGGGTTTAACTTCGCGATCGACGACTTCGGCTCCGGCTACTCATCGTTCCACTATCTTAAGCAGTTCCCCATCGATGTGATCAAGATCGAGGGGGAGTTTATCCGCAATATGATTGATGACGACAAGTACCTGGCCTTTGTGAAAAGTATCGTCACGCTAGCGAAGAGCCTAAAGGTGGAGACAATCGCCGAGTTCATCGAAGACGAAGCGGTAATGAATGCGGTGCGGGAGCTGGGCATCAATTACGGCCAGGGCTACCACTTAGGCCGCCCCGGCCCGGATTTTCTTAGCTGATGCTTAGTTTTTGCTGACGCCTAGAGAGGCGCAAGCTATAACGTCTGGCGGCGAATCAACGCGCTGATAATCCGCCGCCCTGGGTGAAGGTGATCCGCCAGCGGCGCTTCTAGCGGCAGCGGTTCATCGCACAGGCGGGATGCAATCACTTCCGCGCACAGCGGCGCGCTGGCCAAGCCCCGCGAGCCGTGGGCCGTGCTGACCCAAAGTCCTGGATGGTGCTGGCCGACTTGCGTCGGCACGCGTGTGGCATCTTTGCCCAACACGGCGTAATCCGCTTGCCAGGCGTTGGCATCCGGTACCGGGCCGGCGTAGGGCGATTTATCCGGGCTTGCCGCACGTACCGCTGCACGGCCTTCGAAATCCTCGGCGCTCAGGCCCGTACTTTCCAGTGCATCGGCCAGCGCCGGCAGGCTCTGGCGTAGCTCATCAAGGTTACGCTGGTGCTCTTCAGTGGAAAGCTCGGTCGTTGCGCTATTCGGCACAAAGCTCGCGCCAAAGGTGAGAATGCCATCCAGCACCGGCGGCACGTAGCCTCCCGCGCAAATCACCGGCGTGGGGCCGGTTACGCCAGCCGGCAAGGGCACGCTCGATACCTGGCCGCGTACCGGCTGCAGTGGCAGGGCGCGCGTTTGGGCAAAGCCATTCGCCTGATGCGCGTTGGCAATCACCACCTGATCTGCCACTAATCGGTCACCGCTTGCCATCAACAACTGCCAGCCGTTATCCCCTCGGCGCAACTGGATTACCTCGCCTTGTTGATAATCAACCCCTGATGTTGCGAGTAAGCGATCACATAGCGCCTTGGGCCGTACCCAGCCTGCCTGTGGGTAGAAAAGCCCCTGCTCACCCGCCACGGGAAGCCCGGCGATGTGCTCAAGTTTGCCTCGCGTGTACAGGGTGAGTAGCGAGGCTGGCAGCGGGTGATTCGCGAAAAAGCGGCGTTGCCGCTGGGCTTCTTTTTCGCTTAATGCCAGTTGCAGCACGCCGCTTTCGCCCCAGAGCGTTCGTGCTGGGTCGAGCCACTCAAGCCAGCGGCGGCTGTACATTAGTCCACTAAGATAAACCCGGCTCTGCGCGTTGGTTTCGGCGGCGAGCTTAACGTAGAGCGCGCCTTGATGATTGCCCGAGCCGCCCGCCGCCGGGGAGGTTTTATCTACCACGGTGACCGCCACGCCTCGCCGCGCCAACGCAGAAGCCACACTGCTCCCGGCAATGCCAGCGCCAATCACCGCCACGTGCTTGGCAGGTTGGGGCGGCGGTGGTGTGAACCAAGGCGTGTCACAGCGGCGTGTGTCGGGGGGCGGTGAGTCGATATGACCGGCGAGCATTTCCCGCTTGCGCCCGAAGCCGGGTACTTTTTGCCAGCGAAAACCGGCGGCTTTCAAGCCACGCTTGACGACCCCGGCGCAGGTAAAGGTGGCAAACGTCGCCCCGGGGCGCGAGCGCGCCGCCATGGCGTGGAAAAGTGACGGCTGCCACATCTCAGAATTTTTTGACGGCGCAAAGCCATCCAAAAACCAGGCATCAATCTGACCATCGAGTAATGAAAGCCGCTCGGCGGTATCGCCAAAGTGCAAATCGAGCGTCACCCGCTCGCTCAAGTGCAACCGGTGGATACCGCTCACCGCGTCCGGCCACTGCGTGCATAGCGGCTGTGCATAATCTTCAAGCGTCGGCCAGGCGCTGAGCGCTTTCGACAGAGCTTGGCGCGGCAGTGGATACTTTTCGGTGGAGATTAAATGCAGCCTTGCCGCGGCCGGGGCGTGGCGCTCAAAGCACGCCCAGGCGCAGAGCATATTGAGCCCGGTACCGAAGCCCGTCTCGCCGACCACGAACGCGCGCGCCTTGTGCCAATTGGCAAAACGCTCGGGCAAACGGTTGGCGTGGATAAAGACGTGTTCGGTTTCTGCACGCCCGTCTTCGCGCGAAAAATACACGTCATCAAAGGCTTGCGAGTGTGGTGCGCCGTTTTCCCAACACAGCTCCGGTGGCGTGAGGGCTGTAAGCGCGGGCAACGGGGGGAAGCAAAAAGGGCCAGGGGGCTGGGTCACAGAAATCTCCGCCTGCAAGAAGCGTATGAGTGAAGCATGAAGTGGTTAAAAAATAACCAATGTGGTGAGCCGGGCGTTATTTCTGGCTTAGCGAAAGGCGTCCGCCGAGTTTTCACAGAGTTGTCCACAGCCACTGTGAAGAAAGACGGTGTGGAAAAGCGGCTGTGAACAGCTGCGGACGCGTAAGCACGTTAAGGTAAGACTTTCTTAAACGGTTTTACCGTGACGTTGGCGTAGACACCGGCAATCATATACGGGTCGGCGTCAGCCCAGGCTTGAGCGGCATCGAGGCTTTCAAATTCGGCGATCACGAGGCTACCGCTAAAGCCGGCATCACCGGGGTTGTCGGCATCGATGGCCGGGTGAGGGCCGGCCAGTACCAGACGGCCTTCATCGCGAAGCGCTTCCAAACGGGCGAGGTGGTCGGGGCGCGCGGCCAAGCGGCGCTCTAAACTGTTGGCAACGTCTTCGCTGATAATGGCGTACAGCATGGGCATAACTCCTTGATATCGAAAGCGTGCCATTGACCACGTGGTTGGCAGCACGCACTATGACGGCATATTCCGCCTTGTTTGAGCCCGCTATTTTGACAAACTCGTCCGACGGCGTCATGCCTATTGACACACTTCCCCACACGCTTGCCGCCGATCAGCACTATTCGGTCGATTTCCATATGCATTCTACCGCCTCCGATGGTGCCCTTTCGCCCACAGCGTTAGTCGCGCTGTGCGCGCAGCGTGGGTTGACCCATATGGCGCTGACTGACCACGACACCATGGATGGCATCTTTGAGGCCGAGCAAGCCGCGCAACAGGCGGGTATTTGCCTGCTGCCGGGTAGCGAGTTATCCACACGCTGGCAGGGAGTGGGGATTCACGTGGTGGCGCTGATGCCGAACGGCCTGCAAGGCCCGTTGGTTGAAGGGCTTGCACAGCAGCGCGAGGCGCGGATCGAGCGCGCCGAGGTGATCGCCCAGCGGCTGGAAAAAATGGGATTGCCGGATGCGCTGGCGAAGGCGCGCGCTCACGCGGGTAGCGAGCGACCGCTGGGACGTCCGGATTTTGCCCGCGCGCTGGTGGCGGAAGGCGTGGCCAAAGATTGGGCCGATGCGTTTAAGCGCTACCTTGGCAGCGGCAAAAAGGGCGACGTAAAAGCGCAGTGGCCGGAAGTTAGCCAAGCGGTAGAGTGGATAGTGGCATCCAAGGGCGTGGCCGTGATTGCTCACCCGCTGCGCTACCGGCTGACGCGGCGTAAGCGCGGGCTGTTGATGGATACGTTTTGCGAGGCCGGCGGCCAAGCGGTGGAGCTGGTGAACGGCCAACAGAATTCGGATGCTACGCGGGATTTGGCGCGCCAGTTGGTCGAGCGCGATTTGTACGCGTCACTCGGCAGCGACTTTCACTTCCCCGGTAGCCACGCAGCCCCTGGGAGTATGAGCGTTGTACCCCGCACCGCAGCGCCGCCGGTGTGGCGCCATCCGCTTTTGGCCTCGCGCTGCTCTGTCCGCTAGGTGCAATTGGCTGAGCATTGGCCGCTAAGCACGCTCGACTCGATTCTCTATACTTAGACGTTATTCACCGAAGTCAGACGTTATTCACCGTAGGAGGCTTTCACCATGAGCCAGTTTTTTCAGATTCACCCCGATAATCCACAAAAGCGATTAATAGATCAGGCAATCGAGATCATCCGCAAAGGCGGTGTGGTGGCCTACCCCACCGATTCCGGCTACGCGCTGGGCTGCCATCTAGGCGAGAAGAAAGCCGTTGAAAAGATCAAATGGCTACGTTCGCTGGATGATAAACACAACTTTACTCTGGTGTGTTCGGATCTCTCTGAAATTGGCACCTACGCCAAAGTGGATAACGACGTGTTCCGCCTGCTTAAAGCGCACACGCCGGGGGCTTATACTTTTATCCTCGAAGCCACTACCGAAGTGCCACGCTTGCTTTTACATCCCAAGCGCCGGTCTATCGGGGTACGCGTACCGGACCACCGGATTACTCACGCGTTACTCGATGCCCTGGGCGAGCCACTAATGAGCGTGACGCTAATCCCGGTGGGCGAGGCGTTACCCATGACCGATGCCGACGATATCCGCGAGCGCTTCGGCGCCCATCTGGATTTGATCATCGACGGCGGTGCTTGCCAGCTTGACCCGACAAGCGTCATCGACCTGCGCGATCTGCCGCCGAAAATCCTGCGTGAAGGGCGCGGTGACGTGACGCCGTTTCAAGCGCTTTAAATATCAAGTGTCTTGATCTTTCTCCTCCGAAGGCTCGCTCAGGCGCGGGTCTTCGGTGTCTTCATCCAGCCAGGTGCCGCAGCGTAGGCAGTAGCGCGCGCGTTTTTCGTGGCGGTCATGGCCGCAGCCGGGGCACGCTTCGTCGGAGTAGCGGTCTTGGCGAATCGAGCGTATCACCTGCGCTGAGAAGACCCCGGTGGGCACCGCAATAATCGAATAGCCGAGCAACATCAGTATCACGGTAATGGCCTTGCCCAGCGAGGTCATGGGTACGATATCGCCGTAGCCCACCGTAGTCATGCTCACAATCGCCCAATAAATCGACATCGGGATGCTGGTAAAGCCGGCCTCTGGGGATTCGATGGCGTACATCAGCGCGGCAAACAGCGTGACCACGATCAAAATGCAGAAGAAAAACAGAAAAATCTGCCGCAGGCTGCGCTTCAGCGCATCGATCAGTAATCGCCCCTCACCAACAAACTCCATCAAGCGCAGAATACGAAAAATGCGCAGCACCCGCAGCACACGAATGAGCACCAAGCTTTGGGCGCCGGGGACGGCAAGCACCAGCCACGCCGGCACGATGGCTATCAAATCGACGATGCCATAGAAGCTTTTTAGATAAAGCCATGGGCGCTCTAAACAGTAGACCCTAAGGGCTAGTTCCACGGTGAATAGCAGCGTAAACCCCCACTCAATATACCTGAATACAGTGCCAAAGCGTGCATGGTAGGCCTCGATGCTATCGAGCAGTAGCGCCGCGACGCTAATCAAAATGGCGATGATTAGCACAATATCGAACGCTTTCGAGGCCGGTGTATCGGATTCAAATATCAAGTGAAAAAGCCGGGTACGCAGACCCTTGCCGGCGGGTGTCAGGCTCATCGCGTTGTCCTTACGTCAGTCGTCAAATTAGCGTCATGTCAACGCAGCTCGGTGCGTTCCGCTAAAGATCGCGCCAGGGTAAGCGCGGCGCTACCGTAAGCGGTACTGGGCTGGCCGTTTTCATCGAGCGCTTGGGGTAGCGTTTGGGCTAGCGGGCGTGCTGCATCATCAAGCCCTGGGTGCTCGGCAAGTTTCGCGAGCGCTTCAAAGGCCAGGGTGAGAAATGCGCCCTGGCCGCTATCGTGAAAGGCATCCAACGCAAGCGTGGCCCGTTGGAGCCACTCGCTCGGTATGTGCGCCTCGGGCAGCGGCCAGTGTTGATGACCCAGCGCTGTACCGCGGGCGGCTTTGCTGCTGTCCGAAGGGCGAAGGGCGACGTCAGCCGCTAAGGCCATGGCAAGGTCCCACAGTGCGTTGGGGGCGCCGCGTTTTAGCTCCAACTCCATCTCACAAATCGGCGCGCGGTAGCCGTGACAGTCGATTTCCCCTTCATCCAGCGCCAGTTCAATTTGGCTTTCCTGGTGGTGGATATCCCACTTTGTGCGCGTGAAATCCGTGCGCAGTTGTGGCTCAAGTGCGGCGAAAGTGGCGTCATCGAACGCTTGAAACGGCGGTAGCGCTTTTAATCCGGTGATATCGAGTTGGTTGCCACTGACCTCCCACTCCCACTCTTCGCGGGAGGAGAGCCCACCGCCGCCTTGCCCGGCGGTTTTGACCGTTTGCAGCGTTTGGCTGTTGATCTGACGCAGGCGTAGCGCAACGCGTGCAGCGCCAAGGGCACCGTCCGGGGTATCAAAGTAGGTGTTGGTCAGCGTAAGCCGCGTTGCCGTGGTGATGTCGAGCAGCGGGTGTGCAGCCAATTGGGCTGGGCCGCCGGGGGCGAGGGCCAGTTTTAGTTCCACTTCCGTGGGGGCTTCACTAGACGCTTTCGGATTTTCCATGACGTTTGCCACCTCGTTAATATGACGCTACGGTTAAATTTTGATGTCAGTATGAATTTTTTATGACGGAGGCGAGGTCAGTCTTTATACTGGCGCCCGCCAATTCCAGGCTTCCCGAAAACAGGCTAAAAGGCTTTATGGTTACCTCCAATCCTTTTTCTGCGATGTTTGGCCGTTCGCCATTCCAGCCGCTGCTGGCACACATCGTCAAAGCGAATGACTGTGCTGATCAGTTACTGCCGTTCTTTGAAGCATCGCTTCAAGGCGACTGGGACAGTGCCGCCCAGCTGCGTGAAAGCATTACGCGCTTGGAACACGAGGCGGATGTGCTCAAAACGGAACTGCGCCTTAACCTACCCAACACCATGTTCTTGCCCGTGTCACGCTCGGATATCCTCGATCTGATCAGCGTGCAGGACAAAATCGCCAATAAGGTACGTGACATTACCGGCATTATGCTGGGGCGCAAAATGCGCGTGCCGAAAACCCTCGCCGAGCCGATGCGCCAGTACATACATACCAGCGTGGCCTGTGTTGCCCAGGCGCGCCAAGCGCTTGAAGAGTTGAAGGATCTGCTTGAGTCCGGCTTCGGGCGCAATGTCTCTGATGTCATGCAAAACATGATCCGTGAGCTGCACACCCTTGAGCACCAAGCGGATAGTCAGCAAGTGGAAATTCGGCGTCAGTTATTTGCGCTGGAAAGTGAGTTGCCGCCGATCGATGTGATCTTCCTTTACAAGATTATCGATTGGGTGGGCGAGCTTTCCGACCGCGCCGAGCGTGTGGGTAGCCGCTTGCAGATTCTGACCGCGCGTTAAAAGGGGGCAAGATGCAGATTATTGCGCAACATGGCGAGATTTTTATCATCCTTGCCTGCCTGTTCGGCTTCTTTATGGCTTGGGGTGTGGGAGCAAACGATGTCGCCAATGCCATGGGCACCTCGGTTGGCTCTAAGGCCATTACCATCAAGCAGGCGATTATCATCGCCGTTATTTTCGAGTTTCTCGGCGCGTGGCTTGCCGGTGGTGAGGTGACCAATACCATCCGCAAAGGCATTATTGACCCGGAGCTTTTGCAGGATGACCCGCAGCTTTTGGTCTACGGTATGCTTTCCGCGCTACTGGCCGCGGGCACGTGGCTTTTGATTGCTTCAATGAAAGGCTGGCCGGTTTCCACCACACACTCCATCGTCGGCGCTATCGTCGGTTTTGCTGTTGCCGGGTTGGGCGCGGCAACGGTGGATTGGGGCGGCGTGGGGACCATCGCCGCGAGCTGGATCGTATCGCCGCTGCTGGCCGGCACCGTTGGCTTTGTGCTATTTAAATCGCTGCATCACCTGGTGTTTGAGGCCCGCGACCCGCTGGCGGCCGCCAAACGCTACCTGCCCGCTTACGTATTCCTCGTGGGGTTTGTGGTGGCCATGGTCACCATGACCAAAGGGTTGAAGCACGTCGGTCTTGATCTCTCTTTTGCTCAAAGCTTGTTGATATCGATCATCCTCGGGTTGGTGCTCTCAGCCATTGGTACCTGGATGGAGAGCCGCGTGAAGTACGTCAAATCCAACGATGACCACTTTGGCTATGCCAACGTAGAGCGTGCTTTTGGCGTGCTGATGATCTTCACCGCCTGTGCGATGGCCTTCGCTCACGGCTCCAACGACGTGGCCAACGCGGTCGGCCCGCTGGCGGCGGTGATTAGCGTGGTGCAAAGCGGCGGCAATGTTGAAGGAGCCGCGCTCGTGCCTTGGTGGGTACTGGTGCTGGGCGGCGGCGGTATCGTCGTGGGCCTGGTGACGTACGGCCACAAAGTGATCGCAACGGTGGGCACGGGCATTACCGAGCTAACGCCGAGCCGTGGGTTTGCCGCCACGCTTGCCGCCGCGACGACGGTGGTGCTGGCCTCGGGCACGGGCTTGCCGATCTCGACCACGCATACATTGGTGGGCGCGATACTCGGCGTTGGCCTAGCCCGCGGCATGGCGGCGCTTAACCTCAGGGTGATTGGCACCATTGCAATGTCGTGGCTGATTACGCTGCCCGCCGGTGCTGGCCTTGCCATTTTGTTCTTTTTTATGTTCAAAGGTATCTTCGGCTAGCCTTTAACGCCAACCGCGACCCTGGCCCAAGCGGTATCTTCTGGCGCACTGCGCAGCGAGAAGATGCCGCTTTTTTTGTGCTCTGCTAAAGTAAGCGGGCCGGTAATGTCGGCATACGAGATTTCATTCACCTGCTGCCGGAGAGCGGCCCTTGGATACGCGCTTCCCTTTTGTTGACTGGTTCCGTAATGCATCGCCCTATATCAATGCGCACCGCGGACGAACCTTCGTCATTTTGATCGAAGGCGAGGCGGTGGCGTCTGGGCGTAGCGAACAGCTGATTCAAGATTTGGCCCTTTTGCACTCGCTAGGCGTTCGCTTGGTGGTGGTATTTGGTATTCGCCCCCAAGTGCAGGCGGCGCTGGCGGCAGCCGAGGTAACGCCCAGGCGTGTGAACGGCCGCTGGGTGGCAGACCGCGCGGTCATGGCGACCGTTGAGCAAGTCGCGTCGCATCAGCGGTTGTGGCTAGAGGCGCGGCTTTCGCTGGGGCTCCCCAGTACGCCGCTACACGGCGTTGAGCTCAATGTTATCTCCGGTAATCTGGTGACCGCTAAACCGCTGGGCGTACGCGAAGGGGTCGACTTTGATCACAGCGGCGAGGTGCGCCGGGTGCGCGCCAGCGCCATTGAAGGGCTGTTGGATAAAGGCGCGTTGGTGCTGTTGCCGCCGCTTGGTTTTTCCAGCACCGGTGAAGTGTTCGACCTAGACGCCTCCGATGTGGCGCAGCACGCCGCCGTGGCGCTAAAAGCCGACAAGTTGATTCTGCTCGGCGAATCGGAAGGGCTCGAAGACGAAACCGGCGCGCTACTGCGTCAGCTTTCGCCCTATGAAGCCGAGCCACGGTTAAGCCAAGCCACACCGGGCAGCGAATTGGCGCGTCATCTGCACGCTGCCTGCCAGGCGGCCCGCGAAGGTGTCGCACGCACGCACCTACTGTGCTGGCGCAACCACGATGCGCTGCTGGGTGAGCTTTTCACCCGCGATGGCGTGGGCACCATGATCACCCAGCACCGCTACGAGCAGCTGCGCCCGGCGACACTCAACGACGTCGCGGGGCTGTTGGATCTGCTCGAACCGCTGGAGCAGCGCGGCATGTTGGTGGCCCGCTCCCGCGAACGCTTAGAGCATGAAATTGATGACTACGTCGTGATCGAGCGTGATGGCATGGTCATTGGTTGTGCGGCGCTGCATGCCTTTTCCGATGCACAACTCGGTGAGCTTGCCTGCGTGGCCGTGCACGCAAACTACCGAGGTGGCGAGCGGGGCGAGCGGCTGGTGGAAGCCATCGAGCAGCGCGCCCGAAGCCGCGGCATTGCGAGGCTCTTTGTGTTGACCACCCACACGGCTCACTGGTTTGTCGAGCGTGGCTTCGCCCCAGCCAGCTTAGACGACTTGCCGCCGCTGAAGCGCGAAACGTACAACCACGCGCGAAAATCCAAAGTGTTGATTAAGGCGCTACTATGACCCCCCTTGAGCGCTGCGCTATCGCGGGCACGCCGTATGAGTTGGGCCGCCAGCTCGGCGAGCGCGGGCGCGACGCCGTTCACCGTGTGCTGATGCACGACCCCGCTTGGCAAGCCGTTCAAGCGCAGGCGCGAGAAAACGCTGGCGGGGTAAAGCGCTTGGCCGCCAACACGCAACGTGAGTTCCCCGCCGTTTGGCAAGAACTTGGCGGCCTGGCCGAGGGGCTTGGGTTGCCGCTAGCGGATGTCGTCGCTTGGAATTGCCGGGGGGATCTGCTGGCCACCGTAGCGGATGGCTGCACCAGCGTGCAGCTGCCCGGGGTGCTTTTGGCCCATAACGAAGACGGCCTGCCGTGCTTGAAGGGGTATTGCCTGTGGGTCACGGCGCAGCCGGCAGGGGAGGCGGCGTTCAGCACCTTCTGCTACCCGGGTTCACTGCCGGGGCATACGGTCGGCGTGCGCCACGGTGGCTTCGCCTTTGCGGTCAATAATCTGCGGTTGACTCAGGTAACGCCGACAATATCCCGCATGGCGGTGTGTCGTGCACTTTTGGGCGTTTCAGACATCGACGCGGCCATGGCACTGCTCGAGCGCTTCAATCAGTGCGGTGGCTTTCATATTACGCTGGCCGAGCGGGGCGGCGGGCGCATGGTGAGCGTCGAGTTTGGCGCGGGCAACACCGTGATCACCGCGCTTACGGCGCCGGCCGTTCACGCCAATCACGCGCTTTACCACACAAGTGCGCAACACCTGACGCGCTCCTCCGCCGACCGCCAGCACCGTGGCGAGGCGCTGCTGGCTCAGGGTGTGCGTAACCCGCTCAGGATTCTTCATGATCAAGCCCGAGAAGCGTTGCCCATTTTGCGCTGTGAGCCTGACGACCCGGATAACGAAAATACCCTCGCCAGCGTGGTGATAACGCTAGGGAGCACGCCTACCTGGGCCTGCTATTTGCCGGGTGAGACATCGCCCTGCCAGCAAGGAGCCTGGTAAGCACTTAGCGCTGATAGCGCCGTTTGACCTCGACGCTGAGCTTGCCTTCACCCAGGCGCAGCTTGAGTTTCTGCCCCGGTTGCGTATCTTGCGCTCGGCGCACCACTTGGCCGCTCTCGTCCTGCGCGATGGCGTAGCCGCGCCCCAATACGGCCAAGGGGCTTATCGCATTTAGCTCGCGTGCCGCGCTGGTGAGTCGTGCTTGGCGGTTTTCGAGCTGGCGCTGCATGGCCGACCCCAAGCGGCGATGAAGCTGGTTGACGCGTTCCTGTTCGGCGCGGTGCAGCCGCGCTATGTCCTGGCTCGTCAGCCGCCCGTTAAGCTGATTCACCCGCTCGCGCTGCTGGGCAAGCCGTGCGTTGGTGGCCCGCTGTAAGCGCTGGCTGAGGTGGATGAGGTGTTGTCGCTGATGTTTGAGCTGTTCACCGGGGTGGCGCAGCTTGGCGCGTAATGTATCCAGCCGCTGGCTGTCGCGTTCTAACCGCGCCTGCATCGCCCGCTGAAGGCGGTTTTCATGGTGCTCTAGCTGGCGCTTGAGGGTCTGCTGGTCGGGCACTAGGCGCTCGGCTGCCGCCGACGGGGTAGGCGCACGCAGGTCGGCGGCAAAGTCGGCCAGTGTTACATCGACCTCATGGCCGACAGCCGACATCACCGGCAGGCGTGAATGAAAAATAGCCCGCGCCAAATGCTCGTTATTGAACGCCCACAGGTCTTCCAAACTGCCGCCGCCGCGGGTAATGAGCACCGCGTCGCGCTCTGGGTCGAGCCGCGATTGACGATTGAGCAGGCCGAGTGCGGCCACCATCGCGGGCGCAGCCTCTTTGCCTTGTACCGGCACCGGAAGCAGCGTCACCTCCGTGAGTGGCCAGCGTGCGCTTAACACCGCCAGCACATCGCGAATGGCCGCTCCCGTGGCGGAGCTCAAAATCATCAGCCGCCGGGGTGGGTAGGGTAGCGCGCGGGCATTGGCAAAAACGCCTTCAGCGTCGAGCTGGGTTTTCAAGCGCTCAAACGCCGCTAACAGCTCGCCCAAGCCCGCCGCTTGCACCGCCTCGACAATCAGCTGGTAATCGCCGCGCGGCTCAAAAAGCGACACCCGCCCGCGCAGTTTGACCTGATCACCATCGCGCATGGGCGCGCTAACAAACCGTGCTTGCTGGCGAAACAGCGCACAGCGCACCTGAGCACGGTCATCCTTCAAGGTGAAATAGACATGCCCAGAAGCCGGGCGCGAAACGTTGGAAAGTTCCCCCTCGACCCACACCTCGCCCATGTCGCGCTCCAGCGCCTTACGCGCCTTGAGGTTGAGTTCACTGACGGAAAGAGCTGCGGGTTTGTCTGGCATGCTGGAACCTTGTGTTGCGTCGCTGGGATCGTGTCTGTGAATTGCTGCCTTGGTCGCATAGGCGTTATACTACGCGACTAACCTTTCATGCCCCATCTTCCCACTTCAACATTGGGTGTTGCCGCTATGCTACGTATGGCTCAAGAAGCACTTACGTTCGATGACGTATTACTTATTCCCGGCTTCTCCGACATTCTTCCCAAGGATGTCAGCCTGAAAACCCGCCTGACACGTGACCTTTCGCTCAATATTCCGCTCGTTTCCTCGGCGATGGATACCGTCACCGAGGCGCGGCTAGCGATTGCGATGGCCCAGGAAGGCGGCATCGGCATCATCCACAAAAATATGTCGATTGCCCAGCAAGCGGCGGAAGTGCGCAAGGTCAAAAAGCACGAAAGCGTGATTGTGAATGACCCGGTCACCGTTAGCCCCAAAGCCAAGCTCGAAGACCTGCTCGCCATGGCGCGGGAAAACGGCTTTTCCGGCTTTCCGGTGGTGGAAGGTGAAACTCTGGTGGGCATTGTGACCGAGCGCGACATGCGTTTCCAGCCCAACCATGGCGACAGCGTGTCCGATATCATGACGCCCCGCGAGCGGCTGGTGACTGTCCCGGAAGGCACTGATCTTGAAGAAAGCAAAGCCAGAATGCGCGAACATCGTATCGAAAAGATGCTCATTGTCGATGACGAGTTCCACCTGCGCGGTCTAGTGACCTTCCAGGATATCGAAAAAGCCCGCACCTACCCGATGGCCGCCAAAGACAGCGACGGCCGCTTGCTGGTGGGCGCAGCCGTGGGTACCGGGCCTGAAACGCCGGACCGCATTGCCGCGCTTGCCGAAGCCGGTGTCGACGCGGTGATTGTGGATACCGCCCATGGCCACTCACAGGGTGTTATTGACCGTGTGCGCTGGATCAAAGCGAACTTCCCCAAGATTCAGGTGATCGGCGGTAATATCGCCACCGGCGAAGCCGCCCGGGCGCTTGCCGAAGCCGGAGCGGATGGCGTGAAAGTGGGCATCGGCCCGGGGTCAATCTGCACCACTCGCGTTGTGGCGGGTGTCGGCGTGCCACAAATTACCGCTGTCTCCAACGTCGCCGCGGCACTTGAAGCCTATGATATCCCGCTGATCGCTGATGGCGGTGTACGCTTCTCCGGCGACCTGGCCAAAGCCATTGCCGCCGGTGCCAGTGCGGTGATGGTCGGCGGCCTTCTCGCCGGTACCGAAGAGGCGCCGGGGGAAGTCGAGCTCTACCAGGGGCGTACCTACAAAGCGTATCGCGGCATGGGTTCCATGGGCGCGATGTCGCAAAACCAGGGCAGCGCTGATCGCTACTTCCAAGATAAAAGCGCCGGTGCGGAAAAGCTGGTGCCGGAAGGCATCGAAGGCCGCGTGCCGTATAAAGGCATGATGGGCGCCATCGTTCACCAGCTGATGGGCGGCTTGCGTGCCTCGATGGGCTATACCGGCTGCCGCGATGTGAACGAGATGCGCACCAAACCGGAGTTCGTCAAGATCACCGGCGCAGGCTTCAACGAGTCTCACGTGCACGACGTGCAGATCACCAAAGAAGCGCCCAACTACCGCGCGAGCTAAATGCGCAGATGCATGAAACGGCGGCGAGGCAACCCCCTCGCCGTTTGCTTTTTTGGCCTCGGCCACCAACGAGATATTGCCATGACTGATATTCACGCCCACAAAATTCTGATTCTTGATTTCGGCTCCCAGTACACCCAGCTGATTGCGCGTCGTGTGCGCGAGATTGGTGTTTATTCTGAGGTTCGCGCGTTCGATATCACCGAAGCGGAAATCCGCGAATATAACCCCAACGGCATTATCCTCGCGGGTGGGCCGGAGTCCGTCACTGAACTGGACTCCCCGCGTGCGCCGCAATGCGTGTTTGAAATGGGCCTGCCGGTGTTTGGGATTTGTTATGGCATGCAGACCATGGCCGAGCAGCTGGGCGGTAAGGTGGAAGGCTCCAACCAGCGCGAATTTGGCTACGCCCAGATTCGTTTGGACGAACCCTCCGCGCTGTTCAACGACATCAAGGATCACGTCGACCACGAGACCGGCAAAGCGCTGCTGGACGTATGGATGAGCCACGGCGATAAAGTCGGCCAGGCGCCGGACACCTTCACCGTGACCGCTTCCACGCCGAGCTGCCCGATTGCCGCCATGGCCTGGGAAGAGAAACAGTTCTACGGCGTGCAGTTCCACCCGGAAGTGACCCACACGCTGCAGGGCCAGCGTATTCTCGAGCACTTCGTGCTGGATATCTGCCAGGCCGAAAAACTCTGGACGCCTGCACAAATCATCGAAGACCAGGTGCAGCGCGTACGCGAGCAGGTAGGCGACAGCCACGTGCTGCTCGGCCTTTCCGGCGGGGTGGATTCCTCCGTTGTCGCCGCGCTGCTGCACAAAGCGATTGGCACCCAGCTCACCTGCGTGTTCGTGGATAATGGCCTGCTGCGCAAGGCAGAGGGCGACCAGGTGATGGAAACCTTCGCCAAGCACATGGGCGTGAAGGTCATCCGTGTGGACGCCGAAGACCTGTTCCTCGACAAGCTGAAGGGCGAACAAGACCCGGAAGTGAAGCGCAAGATCATCGGCAACACCTTCATCGACGTGTTCGATGATGAAGCCAGCAAAATCGACGGTGTCGACTTCCTCGCTCAGGGCACCATCTACCCGGACGTGATCGAATCCGCCGCCAGCAAAACCGGCAAGGCTCACGTGATCAAATCCCACCACAACGTGGGTGGCCTGCCGGAAACCATGAAGCTCAAGCTGGTCGAGCCGCTGCGCGAACTGTTCAAGGACGAAGTGCGCAAACTCGGCCTGGAGCTCGGCCTGCCGTACGACATGGTCTACCGCCACCCCTTCCCGGGGCCGGGCCTGGGCGTGCGCATCCTCGGCGAAGTCAAAAAAGAGTACGCCGACATCCTCCGCGAAGCCGACGCTATCTTCATCGAAGAACTACGCAATTCCGGCTGGTACGAAAAAACCAGCCAGGCGTTTGCCGTGTTCCTGCCGGTCAAATCGGTCGGCGTCGTCGGCGACGGCCGCCGCTACGAATGGGTCATCGCGCTACGCGCGGTAGAAACCATCGACTTCATGACCGCCCGCTGGGCGCACCTGCCCTACGAGCTGCTGGAGAAGGTTTCCAATCGTATTATCAATGAGTTGGAAGGGGTGTCGCGGGTGACTTATGATGTGAGCAGTAAGCCGCCTGCTACTATTGAGTGGGAGTGAGTGGTTTAAGATTTAGTGTCTCATATCACATAAGTTTTTAAAAAAGGCAAGGTTGTGCATATATATCAGCAGACCGAGAGTGAAATAAAACAGCTCAGAGAGCAATGTATAGAGCTATTCTCAAAAAAGAACTCAGAGTATGGTCCAACATGGCTGGGGCTTAGGCCCCTTTCATTGATAGACCATATATTAATCAAGGGCCTTCGATTAAAAAATATAGAGTCGCCTGGCCATGATCAACAAATTTTAGATAGCCCTGTAGATGAGTTGGTTGGAGTTGCTAACTATTGTGCAATGGGAATAGCATTGGCTGGCTTGGAGGAGAAACAAGATCCTAGGCTTCAAGTTCCTTTGGTTGATGCTGATTTGTTTGAAGACAAAGAAATAGTCTCTATGATTAGGCAAGCTTATGCATCTTCTTCGGAGTTGTTGATTAAAAAAAATAACGACTATGGAGAGGCTTGGAGATATATGGAGCCTGAGTCTTTTACGGATGAAATTATTTTACGTACAAGTCGAATGAAAAAAATAATTCGAAGAGACGGAAATTTTTCGTTTTTAACGATTTCAAGCCAGCTTCATGATACTTTAAATTATTCATTTTTTGGAATGATATCACGAGGTTTAGATGATCAACCCTAAGACTATTAGTGACGAAGAGTTAAAGGGTGAATGTAGGTTTTGTAGGGTTTCTGATGCAGAAAGGGTTCTAGCCTATACAGAAAATTTCTATGTCATGCTTTCTTTAGGGCCGGTAGTTGAAGGTTATCTTTTAATCGTTACACGGGATCATGTCGACTGTATAGCTGATCTTCCTTTATCTTGTATAGATGAGTTTAAGTGCATATATAACGTCATCAGAAATATTCAGATTGATATCTATGGCAATGTAGTTTCCTATGAACATGGTCAGGCAGGGGTATGTGCTAGTCACTCTTCTGACACAAAGCACTGCCACCATGCACATTTACATATGGTTCCTTCTAGCGCGCGTGTTTCGGATATAATTAAGTCACAATTCGAAACGAAAAATTTACAAGGTTGGAATAGTTTGTTCGATGAATATCGAGAAAATCCATGTTTTTATATAATGAGTATCATTAATGAAGAAGAAATAACTTTTGCTCCAGTAATGCATGGTATTCCACGACAGTTTTTAAGAAAAGTTGTTGCTGAGCATCATTCTGCAGGCGAAAAATGGGATTGGCTGTCCTATCCCCAATGGGAAAAAATAACTGCCGGAGAGTTAAAAATCCGAGAGAAAGTTAGAAAAAAGCTCGATTCCGAAGGGTTGTTAAAATAATTTAAAAAGGGGATAGTATATGGTTTTTTTTAGCAGAAGGGAGGCTGAAGTATTATTTGATGAGCATATTAGATCTACGATAAAAACCTCTTTAGTTGATCTCGAAGATGGATCTTTTGGCTGGTATCGAGATTTGAGTCGTAATGATACAGTAGGTATAGTCGCTACTGCTCAAATGCTTTCTATCATTAGCTTTTCTTATGATTTCGACGTAGAAGTTATTAATAAACCTGAATCCGTGAGCCTGGCGGCCTAAAAGTCTTCTAACCTTCTGATCCACATGGCAATATAGCGTATATCCTTTTTCACCCGATCATTATCATGCCTAACGTCAAATTTCGCGCCAGTC
>NZ_JACCDF010000010.1 GCF_013415105.1 Vreelandella salicampi | reverse complement strand
TCAATCTGAGCCATGATCAAACTCTTCAGTTTACAATCATTGTGATCCTTACTCGTCTCTTCCGGAGAAGACACAAAAGCGGATCAAACTTGGCTCAAGGTTTTCAAACGTTCTTCAAAGACCCGAAGATCTTTGTCGAGTCGCTTGCCTTGATATTTGGTGATTTATCACCCTCATCGGCAAGCGCCCACATGAATTACCTGATCACATTATTAAAGAGCAACAAGATGACAAAACTCTTTGCCCTCTCGATGGGTGCGTATCATACTAGCTTTTCGATCTCGGTCAAGGCCTGCCAATAACTTTTCATTCCCAAGAGAACTATCGACGACGCACCATCGTATCAACCACTCGAAAACCAAGAATTCCAAAAAATATTGCGATCAAGACAGTGGGAAGAAAGTAGTAGGCGTGCGTAAGCACCCATAAATGGTAAATACCCATCCCGCCGAAACATAAATGAGGCGATGCAACCAACGCTAAGCGGACCACCTCATTTTCTGGGGAACCCAACGAAAAGATGTCAACGCAGGTTCTCAAAGAGCCTTTCGGGGTAACTTCTGCCTCGGGAATGGGGTAACGAGGCATTAGCATGCCTCCTCGCGGTCAAGCTCTTTGACATCTGTAAGCGATGGCATTTCATATAAATAACCACGCTAGCACGATAAATTCGTGTTAGATGAAGCAAAAGCTGACACAACTCAATTTAAAGGCTTATCCGACTAAATCACTAGGTTGATTTTTGCCGCTAGATCAACCTTACTGGTGACTATAACCACACTAAATATCACCCTCCGCTCGAGAGGGGCCGTGAATAGCAAGTAAAGGGGACACTCTATGAAAGCCGTAAAAAGAATCTTGCCTGCACTTATTGCAAGCGCAGCACTCTTACCAGCAAGTTTGGCCGTTGCGGAAGATGGACTCGAAGATTATCGAGATCGTTTTGAGCCACTGCCCTATCTTCCCCCTATCCCAGCAGACAACTCCTTAAGTGCTGAAAAGGTTGAGCTTGGCAATATGCTCTTCTTTGAGCCGCGTATTTCCTCTAGCGGCGTCATCAGTTGCGCAACTTGCCACAATCCAGCTTTGGGTTGGGCTGATCGCATCCCACGTGCGACAGGTCACGATGGCCAGGTAGGTGAGCGTAATACACCGACAGTACTCAATAGTGGCTTTTTGGAATCACAGTTCTGGGACGGTCGAGCACCCGATCTTGAGGCTCAGGCACTAGGCCCCATTGAAGCTGGCGTTGAGATGGCAATGGATCTTGACTCTGCACTTGCACGACTAAATGAATTCGACCTCTATCAGCGTAAATTTAAAGCCGCTTTCCCTGATGATGAAGATCCTATTAATGCGGACAATCTGGCAAAATCGCTAGCGTCGTTCCAACGTACACTGAATACGCCCCATTCACCGTTTGACCGCTATCTGCGCGGAGATATGGAAGCCATTAGCGACCAGGCAAAAGATGGTATGGTTGCCTTCGTTGACAATGGCTGTGTTGCTTGTCACCGCGGCCCAGAGCTAACTGATAGCCAATTCCATGCGATTCAAGTCCCCGGCTCAACTGATTTAGGACGCTACACCGTCACAGAAGAAGACAGTGACAAGTATCGCTTCAGAACGCCGACGCTGCGCAATGTGGCTGTCACTTATCCCTACATGAATAACGGCGCTACTGAAAGCTTGGAAGAAGCCGTGTCGATTATGGGCAAAGAAATGCTAGGTCGTGATCTTGAGGAAGAGACTGTCAATGATATCACTGCTTTCTTAAACACGCTGACGGGTGAAATGCCGGACTTCGAAATACCCGCACTCCCCTAACCACCCACAAACCTAGATATTGAATATCAATCGGCCAGCTGTCACCAGCTGGCCGATTGATTTTACATCTATAGCTAAGACGTCAAGCACCAACCACCAACGAAACCATGTACGCCGTATAGGCAACAAAAAGAAGGAGTAACGTTCCCCCTTCTACCCGATTGATGCGCCTTGATCGTCCTCTCCAAGAAAAGGCAAACACAACCATAAGGATTGTCATCACGACCATCACTATCCAATCGCGTGATAAAACCTCACTGCCTGTTTGTATGGGCGTGATCACGCCGGCCAACCCAACCACACCCAACGTATTAAATAAATTAGAGCCGACCACATTACCCAGCACCATATCGTGCTCGTTACGCCTTAGCGCACTAATAGACGAGGCCAATTCGGGCAGTGAGGTGCCGATAGCCACCACGGTAAGGCCAATAATGAGTTCACTGACGCCGAAAGCCGTCGCGATTTCAACCGCACCCCACACAAGAAACCGGGAGCTTGCCACCAAAAGAGCAAGACCTATCAGTGTCCAAGCCACCGCCTTACCACGCGTCATAGGGTGGCTTTCCAGCGTAGAGGCAACTTCATCAACCAGGACGTCATCTTGTTCACCGCGTGATTTCACGATACTGATAGTGATGAATGTCAAAAGCACCAACAACAAGATGATCGCTTCCCAGCGCGCCACGAAACCATCCCATAACATCAGCCCGGTAAGGAGAGTGACGGCAAAGAGCACAGGCATCTCCCTACGAATAACACTCGAGTGAACAGCAAGCGGCGCCAATAACGCCACAAACCCCAACACTAAGCCAATGTTAGCAATATTGGAGCCATAGGCATTCCCTACCGCTAACCCCGGACTTCCTTGCAATGCGGCCAGAACCGATACCATCATTTCGGGAGCAGAGGTCCCGAAGCCAATCACCAGCATCCCGATCAGAAGCGGCGATAACCCCAGCCAGCGCGATGTCGCGGCCGCTCCTTCGATAAATTTCTCAGCACTCCAAATGAGTAAAATCAATCCCCCAACGACGGAGAGTATTGGAAGCAACATGTTATTTCCTTAAATGGCAGGACCAAGCACAATTGCGCGAGCATCGTTGTGCAAGCAAGCATCCAGGTCAAGTATTTCATGCTATTTGTACCAAAGCTTGACTCGTGTAGTGAGGTCGGCATATTAGCATCATCCATGGTGAAATTTGACGAGGCGCTCATTGCGTGATTCCCATTCCCCCAATTTGCGCTCACCCCAAAAGCACAAGGGGCTTTTTCGCGTCGTCCCTTATCGGCTGGCCAAACAGCGTTTACTGGCACCGCCTATATCGGACGTTGATCACGCACCACCCGAGGTTCGTACTCAACGTAGACGGCTAAGAGCCTGCCATGAGTGCGACTGGGTCAGCGCATTACCGCCGCTTAAATCCGGCGAAAAGGCCACCTGCCCACGTTGCAGCTATACACTTGTGAGACGTCATCGCTACCCAGCGCAACGCAGTATGGCACTGGCGATGTCTGCCCTGGTGGCGTTACTGGCCGCCATCTCATTTCCTTTTGTCAGTTTTAGCGTCAGCGGGGTAGGCAACCGTATTGAGTTAACGCAAACAGCCACAACCCTGATTGGCTTTGATCAACCGCTGGTTGCCATTGCCGTTATCATGACCATTGTGGTGCTACCGGCTGTTTACTTGATAAGTGTAATCTGGCTTCAGTTTGGACTTCTACGTAACCATCCTTTGCCGTTCAGCCGCGATATTGCACGCTCTTTGTCTCACTTAGCGCCTTGGCTAATGGCAGATGTGTTTATTATTGGCGCGCTGGTCAGCCTCATCAAAGTTGCAGGCATGGCTCAGGTAGAGCTAGGTATTTCTTTTTGGGCCTTCTGCGTATTCGCCGTTTTGCTCCTCGCCACCACTCAGTCGCTTGATGCCGACTGGATGTGGTTTTCACTCGATGACGGCGAGTCGCGAGCCCCGGAAGGTACACGCACGGCTGCCACTGCCGCGACGCAAGGTTTGGCCGGCTGTCACACTTGCGGCCTAATCAACCGCATCGATCCGGCGGCAAAAAAGACGCGTTGTTTACGCTGTCATGAACCGCTTCACAACCGATTACCCCATAGCTTACAGCGAACATGGGCGCTGATTATCGCCGCGACGATCATGTATATTCCTGCTAACCTTTACCCCATAATGAACACTACAAGCCTAGGAAACACGTCTCCCTCTACGATTATTGGCGGCGTAGTTGAGCTTGCCCAGATGGGTTCCTGGCCAATTGCGGCAGTTATTTTTATCGCCAGCGTGATTGTTCCCGTAGGCAAACTGGTCGCCCTTACGTGGCTTTGCCTCGTGGTCAAACGTAGCAATGAAATTAACGCCCACAAACGCACAGTGCTATATCGCATCACTGAATTCATCGGGCGTTGGTCGATGGTCGACGTTTTTGTCGTCGCCATCCTAGTCGCATTAATACGCGCGGGCTCTCTCATGTCGATAACACCTGGCCCCGCAGCTCTCGCCTTTGGCGGCGTTGTGGTACTCACAATGATAGCCGCCATGACGTTCGATCCGCGCCTCATCTGGGATACACCACCCCCGCGTTACTCAGGAAATGTTGATGACTAACGAGAACTCAACACATAACTCCACGGATGAAAAAGACCTACACCGCGCCAAACCTTCCCCACAGGCACGATTGTCTCCTATTTGGATAATTCCTCTCGTTGCCATTCTTATCGGTATGTGGCTGGTTTATGATAATTACACCAGTCGCGGCACGCTCATCACGCTCACCACTGAGAACGCAGATGGCATCGAAGCCGGCAAAACGCTTATCCGCAGCCGCAGCGTTGAGGTTGGTCGCGTAGAAAGCGTTAAGCTCTCTGAGGATCTTTCTCACGCTGTCATCGCCGCGCGCATAAACCCAAATGCCGAGTCGATGCTCAATGCAGAGAGCCGTTTCTGGGTCGTCAAACCGCGTATCGGTCGTGAAGGAATCAGTGGTCTAGGCACTGTTCTTTCGGGAGCCTATATCCAGTTAGAACCCGGCAATGCTGAGCAACCAAAACGTCAATTTAATGTTAGCGACACCCCCCCTGTTTCCCCCGCTGGTGTTGCGGGTTTACAGCTTAGCCTGGTCAGTCAATTAGGCAATTCACTCAACGTGGGTGACCCCGTTTCCTACCAAGGTTACACCGTAGGGCGTGTGGAAGAAGCGAACTTCAACGCCGAAGAGCGCACCATGAACCATCAAATCTTTATTGAAGAGCAATACGCTAATTTGGTGACGGATAGCACACGTTTTTGGGTCGCTAGTGGCATCGATTTCCAACTGGATGCCGACGGCGTTCGCGTCAACCTTGAATCGCTTGAGGCGCTACTTGGTGGCGGGGCGACTTTCGGTGTGCCGGAAGACCTACCTATGGGGCAACCCGTTGATGCCAATACCCGTTTCAATCTTTACGCGGATGAAAATAGTGCACGGGAAGGGACCTTTAACCGTTACCTTGAGTATGTGTTGCTTGTTGATGACTCCGTTCGCGGCCTAAGCAAAAGCGCCTCTGTGGAGTTTCGCGGTGTACGTGTCGGTACCGTCGCCGCGGTGCCATGGAATTTCACTGCACCCCAGCCCGATTCTCGCGCACGTTTTGCCATCCCCGTCTTGATCCGTATTGAACCTCAGCGCCTGGGTATCGAAAGCGCAGACATTGATTTAGAGGAGTGGGACGAACGCTTTAAGCGTATGTTCAGCATAGGACTTCGCGCCTCTCTGAAAAGTGGCAATTTGCTCACGGGCGCTCTATTTGTAGACCTTAATTTCCAGCGCGAGAGTGCAAAAGAGTATCAGGCTGAAACCTTTGCAGGACATACCGTTTTCCCCACAGTAGCGGGCGATTTTGCGCAAATTCAGGCACAAATCACCGCCCTGTTAGACAAGCTCAACAGTCTAGAGGTCGAACCGATCCTGACGGGGTTAAACCAGAATTTGGCCGCTTCGGAATCGGTGCTTAAGGAAATAAACACGTTATCTCAGTCAATTAACCAGCTGCTCAATGACCCTGAAACGCAGGCCGTCAGTGGCAATATCAATACGACGCTTGAAGAGTTGCGCACGACACTAGAGGGTATGTCCCCTAGCTCGCCTGCCTATCAAGAGCTTATCTCTACGGCTGATCGTATAGACCGCTTGCTCCGCGATTTACAACCCCTGACGCGGACACTAAACGAAAATCCTCGCGCGCTTTTATTCGATAATGTCGAGACACAAGATCCTATTCCTCGCGCGCCGCGTGATTAAGGCGTGTGTTTACCGAAAGGGTGAAGGAAGCGATGATGTATAAGGAAAAAAAAGTAACCCAATGGGCACAACCGACGTTACTGGCACTACTCCTAAGCTTGTTGTTAAGCGCTTGTGCGAGCAACGTCACGCCACCTACGCGCTATGTGCTCCTCAACGACAACCAGCCACATGCGCCCGGATCTCCCAAGGCGGAACTGAGTATTGATACGGTGCGTTTGGCGCATTATCTCGATGTTGAAGGTATTGTCATGCAGCTTGACGATATCGAAATGCGAGAAGCACGCGAGCATCAGTGGGCAGAAGGCCTAAATCGCCAATTAGCGCGCAACTTACGTGATGATCTCGCTGTTTTATTAAAAGAGGTTCAGGTGGTACAAGGCAGTACGGGAAGCGATGACGCTTTAACATTGCAGCTAGATGTCGATGAGTTTCATGGCCGCTACGATGGCTACGCGGTTGCTAGCGGCCAGTGGCAATTGCGCGACGCACAAAATAAGCTATTACATCTCGACCGCTTTCAAGCGCGCGCGGCATTAGAAAACGATGGCTACCCGGCACTCGTTCGTGCGCTTAGCCAAAGCTGGAAGAATGTTGCCGACGACATTGCCTCTACCTTGACCCAAAAAGGCTACTTACCGCAGTAGTCTCGTTCAAAGCGCTATGTTGGCCCTGTAGGATTCATGCCTACAGGGTTTCCAGCATGTTATGCTTACGGACAGTTTGATACTTGTCATCCCCTTTATAAATGCTGAGAAACTCAGCTACATCACATCAAAAGCGTGGCTCCTTTGGCTACGCGGAGACACTATGCACGCTTCTTCCGCTGTTGCTTTTTCTGATCTATCCCTATCAGAAGACCTTTTAAAAGCCGTTAAAGCCAAGGGCTATACGCACCCTAGCCCGATCCAGATTCAAGCTATTCCCGTTATCCTTGAAGGCCGCGATTTACTCGCCAGTGCGCAAACCGGCACCGGCAAAACCGCAGGCTTCACCCTGCCTCTTTTGCAGCGTCTAAGCCAATCGACCAAGAGCCAAAAACATCATATCCGGGCGTTAGTACTTACACCGACGCGCGAACTCGCCGCTCAGGTTGCTGAAAGTGTCCGGGACTATGGTCGTTATTTACCACTGAAGTCGCTAGTGATTTTCGGCGGTGTTGGGCAACAGCCCCAAGTCGACGCATTAAAGCGTGGTGTTGATGTTTTAATAGCCACACCTGGGCGACTACTCGATTTACATCAGCAGGGACATGTCGATCTTTCGCAAATCGAAACCCTGATATTGGATGAAGCTGACCGCATGCTCGACATGGGCTTTATCCATGACATTAAGCGATTGCTGCGTTTGTTGCCAAAACAGCGCCAGAACTTACTTTTTTCGGCGACGTTCTCCAATGAAATTCAAACGCTGGCGAAGCAGCTCCTAAACGATCCTGCGTTTATCGAAGTCGCTCCACGCAACACCACCGCCGAAAAAATCGAACAGTCGGTATATCGTGTTGACCGCGATAAAAAGCGCGAATTACTCGCCCACCTCATCGAAAAGCATCGCTGGTTTCAAGTGCTGGTCTTCACCCGCACAAAGCACGGTGCTAATCGCTTAGCGGAACAGCTTTCTAAGCAGTCTATTCCGGCGATGGCCATCCATGGCAATAAAAGCCAAGGGGCGCGAACCCGGGCACTTGAGTCCTTTAAAAGTGGTGACTTACAAGTTCTCGTCGCTACTGATATTGCAGCGCGTGGCCTGGATATTGACGATTTACCCCATGTGGTAAATTTTGACTTACCCAACGTCGCCGAAGACTACGTACACCGCATTGGACGTACAGGCCGCGCAGGACGTCAGGGTGAGGCTGTATCACTTGTCTGTGTTGACGAAAATAGCTTACTCCAAAACATTGAGAAGTTGATTAAACAACCTCTCACACGGCATACCGAGCCTGGTTTCGAACCCGACCCCAATGCCACTCCGCAGCCAATTGAAAACGGTCGCCGGCAGCAGCGTGCCCCGCGTCAAGGAAAACCATCCAGTCATCAACAAGGCAGGCGCTCACGCCGCTAACCCGTGCTGCTAGCCCCGCTAACCCGTGCTGCTAGCCCTTGCATAAGGAATATGCGATGGTATTGCTTACGTTTTTATTAACCATGCTAAATCACCACAGTGGGAGTGACTAATGGCGTCGTCTCAACTTATGGCGGACTATCGCCGCTGGCTCACTTTTCAACGTCAAGAACAGCTTAGCCGTGAACATCAGGGCATTGAGCAACGTATTGAACAAGCAAGGGCTAGCGCAACACAAGTCGTGCAGGGTTATCGTAGCATGGCAGAAAAAGCCGCCACGGAGGGCGCTTGCTATCGTACGCTATTTCTTCGTAGCCACGACAACGAAGACGCGCTGGTGTGCGAAGGCTGGTTATTTATTCGCCGCATGTTAAGTGAAAGCAATCAAACGCGCGTGCGGGCGACGCTTTTGGAAACCTTCACGCTCGAAGACGGCATCATGCAACCCGGTGACAAGCCCGCTCGCAAAGTGACATTAGAGATTTATGATCGCTTGCAAATGGAAAAGGGAATGCGCACCAACCCAAGGGTTGACTGCATTGATGCCTCTGAAGGCTATCACTTCCTCACGCTATTGGACGCTGTGCGTGGCGACTTACGACAGCACTTGAAGTAATCGCCGCTTATGTTCTCGCGACATTCGCTCGTATTTTTACTGCTTATGGTGGCGGTGGGGCTTAACTTGCGCCCTGCAATGTCTTCGGTCGCCCCATTGCTTACTCGCCTACAGGAGACTGCGGGGCTCTCTCCCGCAGCGGCCGGGATGCTGACCACTCTGCCCGTGTTGTTTCTTGGCTTAACGGCACCGCTTGCGCCGCTGCTTGCCATCCGTTTAGGCAGCGAACGTGCCCTGAGTACCGCTCTTATCATACTGGCCGCAGGGCTAATTCTGCGCGGACTGCCATTACCCGGCGCCCTATTTATCGGCTCCGCCCTGGCGGGGAGTGCCATTGGTTTAGGTGGTACGTTGTTACCAGCATTGGTGAAGCGTGAACTCCCGGACAGCGCCGACCTAGTCACCGGGCTTTACACAATGGCGCTCTGCTTAGGGGGTGCCCTTGGCGCTGGACTAAGTGTGCCGCTGACCAACCTATTGGGGGGCTGGCAAGCAAGTTTAATGAGCTGGTCACTGTTGGCCGTCACCGCACTGCTTCTTTGGCATTTCAGCATGCCAAGCCGCCCCCAAACAGCCATCACGCAGCCGAAAGCCAGCGGGTTACTGAAACTCTTAGGTCAGCCGCTTACTTGGTATGTAATGCTGTTTATGGGGCTGCAGTCCTCTATGGCGTACGTGGTGTTTGGCTGGCTGCCCTCGCTTTTGGTGGGTCGCGGTTACAGTGAAGCCGCCGCAGGCTGGACGATGGCGATTTCTATTATGTTTCAACTGGTATCGGCACTCACCGCGCCTTGGCTCGCTCGTCTAGGGCGTGACCAGCGCCCAGCGCTTTTGCTCGTTCAATGCCTTACCGCATCGGGGCTTTGGCTACTGTTGATGGCACCTATGGCGTGGAAGTGGCCAGGCGCTATGCTATTAGGACTGGGCCAAGGGGGAAGTTTCAGTCTCGCCTTGAGTTTGCTGGTGTTGCGTACGGCCAATTCCCGCCTTGCCGGACAACTCTCCGGCTTGGTACAAGGCGGGGGCTACACGCTTGCCTCCATGGGCCCATTTCTCGTGGGATTACAACTTCAAGCAGGGGCAACGATCTCGGCAATCACTTGGATGCTAATCACCATCCTTGCCCTGTGCAGTGGGTTTGCCCTCTTTGCCGGACGTAACCTTCGGCTGGATAATCGAGATGGCGAGCTGATTGTGCATCGTTATTAGCCTCGCCCAGTCGATCCAAACGGGAGTTTTACCATGAGCACACCCTCGCCTTTAGCAGCCTGCGCTCCATCTGAAGAGCGTATATTGATTATCTATACCGGCGGCACGATCGGCATGGAAGTCTCCCCAAATGGCCTAGTCCCTAGTGGCCATTTCGATAAACGCCTAGACCAAGCGCTAGCACAGTTACCTCTGCCCGAGCGCCAACGTCTTCCAGTGTTTGATCTTTTAAGCTATTCGACGCCCATCGACTCAAGCGCTGCTAATCCCATGACCTGGCAACACATTGCTGCTGACATTGGTGCTCGCTTAAGCGATTATCGGGGCTTTGTGGTGCTCCACGGCACCGACACCTTAAGCTGGACGGCCGCAAGCCTTGCGTATCAGCTACAAGGGCTAGATAGGCCCGTTGTGGTCACCGGGGCTATGCAGCCGCTGGAAATCGCCAATAGCGACGCACTTGAAAATATCCAAGGGGCGTTACATTTTGCAGCTCAATCAGCGCTTCAGGAAGTCGCCATCTATTTCGCAGGTCAACTCCTACGCGGTACGCGAGCCGTAAAACAGCACACCGAAGCGGCGAATGCCTTCACAAGCCCCAATTACCCTCTGCTGGGCGAGCGTGTCGAAGAGGATTTTGTTTATTACCCAAGCCGTGGCCTTTCCCATCAACAGCGCGGTGCACCACGTTTTGAGTTGCCTGACTACGCCCCTCTGGCTCAAGGCGAAGTGGTCAGGGTAACGCTTTGGCCGGGCATGGCCGCTTGGCAACTTGCAGCATGGCTAAACGATGCCCGAGTACGGGGCGCACTGTTAGAGCTTTGGGGAGCGGGCAACATCGCCAACGACCCCGATATCGTAGCGGCTATCGCCGCGGCAACCGGAGAAGGCAAACTCATTGCGGCCATCAGCCAAGCCCCGCAAGGTAGTGTCCATCTTGGCGCCTACGCGGCTGGCCACGATTTAGTAGAAGCTGGCGTTATCTCGGGCGATGGTATGACGCCTGAGGCGGCTTATACCAAGCTCATCCACTTGCTTGCCCAGCCCCTCACTGAGGCCGGGCGTCGTCAACAATTCGTGACACCCTTGGTGGGCGAGCGCTAGTATATTTCGTCGCGACCCAGTGCCACGTCAACGTAGCATAAACGCGCATACGCGCTATGGTGAGAGTAGCGACGAATCACTTGTTACCGACTGTATCGAAAGGAGAAAATCGATGGATAAACCGGTTCACCACTTTAGCGAACTGTTTGAACAACTTGGCCTAGCCAATGACACAGCCTCAATTGAGCGCTTTATCGAACGTAACTCGCCGCTGCCTGAAGAGATGCCGTTGGCCGATGCTGCTTGCTGGAACGAAGGTCAAGCGGAGTTTCTGCGTGAAGCCGTGGATGAAGACGCCGACTGGGCAGAAGTCGTTGACCATTTAGACGTCTCAATGCACAAAAACAACTAAGCAATTCAAAACGTAGTGTTTAATCTCAACATGACCCGCTAAGTGACTGGATTTTAAGCCATCACTTAGCGATTATTTCTCTGCGTTTAGCCGGGCTTCTACTCGTTCCAAAATTTGACCGCTGACCTTTCCCACTAGCGGGTTCACCGCTTTATTCACCGCCTTTTCGACGAACCGGTTGCGGATCTCATACGTTAGTGTAAGCGAGACCTCCGTGCCGTTAGGGACTGGGCGCAACTGATACCGCCCTTGATTTTTCACGCCATCAAGCGACTTCCACGCCAGTACTTCCGGTGCTTTTGCTTCCGTTACTTCCACGTCAAACGTCCAGTCCATACCGACCGCCCGCACGTACCAGCGATAACGGTCATTGCCTAACGGCTCAATACGCTGAATTAGGTCGGAATAATCAGCAAAATCTTCCACACGGCGCAACAGAGCAAATACTCTGTCAGGCGAAGCAGATAGGATTTCACTATGTTGAATCGTTGCCATAAGTTTATCTCGCGTTGGCGGAGGTTCAGCGTAGCACTTACTAGCTCAGCGACGCCGTGAAGACGCTGGTTGGTCTACTCATCTTTGATGCTCTCACGTTAAATCGCGCATCAATAGGGCGAACTCGATGCGTTCTGACGCAATCGCCTCACCGGGTACGGGAATACGCACCACATGGCCGGAGCCAGGCGCTACACCAACTGACTCGCCGCGCTTGTTTTGGATATATTCCAGCACAAAGCGGCGGTTACCGCCCGGCAACATCAGCTCCACCCCGTCACCGACTTCAAAACGATTTTTCACATCGATTTCTAGTTCGCCATGGGCAGGATCATAGCCGATCACCTCGCCGACAAATTGCTGATGCACACCGATCGAGTTACCTTGTTGGTAATTTTGGTATTCGTCGTGCACGTGGCGGCGATAAAATCCTTCGGTATAGCCGCGGTTGGCCAGATTATCGAGCTCATCCATTAAGCGCATATCGAAAGGACGACCCGCCACGGCGTCATCGATGGCGCGACGGTAAACCTGAGCAGTGCGCGCCACATAGTAATGCGACTTGGTGCGCCCCTCAATTTTCAGAGACGTCACTCCCATACGGGCCAACTCCGGCACATGCTGAACCGCACGTAAGTCTTTGGAGTTCATGATATAGGTGCCGTGCTCATCTTCGAATACCGGCATGAGCTCACCGGGGCGTGTGCGATCTTCAATTAACGCAGAGAGCTCGTCTTGGCCTTCTAAACCGCCGGCGGTGGCGGTTGATTCCGCGACACTTCCATTGCCTGCGGCAATCAACCCGCCTTCACCTGGTACCCATATGCCGCTTGCCGAATGAGCGCGCGCCGAGTTAGCCGGCACAATATCGCCGGTTTCATCCTGCGAAGCCGCCACAGTGTTGTACTTCCAACGGCAAGCGTTGGTGCACGTACCTTGGTTGGGGTCGCGGTGATTAAAATAGCCCGAGAGCAGGCAGCGGCCTGAATACGCGATGCACAGCGCCCCGTGAACAAAGGTTTCGATTTCCATATCCGGACACTGCGCACGGATTTCCGCAATCTCCGCAAGCGACAGCTCACGCGATAAAATAATGCGACTGATACCTTGCTGCTGCCAGAACTTTACCGCCGCCCAGTTGACCACGTTGGACTGCACCGAAAGATGGATCACCTGATCTGGCCAGCGCTCACGAATCATCATGATCAAACCGGGGTCGGACATGATCAGCGCATCGGGGCCGGCTTCTATCACCGGCTCCATATCGCGCAGGTAGGTTTTCAACTTGCTATTATGCGGCGCAATATTGGAGGCGACATAAAATTGCTTACCGCGCTCGTGAGCGTACGCGATACCTTTATGCAAGTTATCAATTTTAAAGTCATTATTGCGGACCCGCAGCGAGTAGCGCGGTTGCCCCGCATAAACCGCATCCGCCCCATAGGCAAACGCGTAACGCATATTTTTAAAGGTGCCAGCGGGTGAGAGTAATTCAGGCGCTTTCATCAACAATATCCACTCATAAGGTGGGTGAATAGTACCAAGCTGGCTTTTCACTGACCAGGCAGCCAAGCCTGGTCAGATAAAGATGTGTTACGTACACTTGCTGACTTCCGGACCGGACCCCGGAAACCTTCTCGGCGCAAATACCCTACTTTGCGCCAGCCAGAAGAGATAAATTCTCCGACCAAGAGACGTTTTATATGCCCCACCCTTCAGAAAATACTACCGTGGTAATCTATTCCGGTGGCATGGATTCATTTACCGTTCTTCATCGTGCCCTGCGCGAAGGACTTAACGTTCATGCGTTATCGTTTGATTATGGTCAGCGCCACCGTCGCGAACTCGACGTGGCAACGCACGTTTGCCAAGCGCTCACCATCCCTCATCAGGTGGTCGATATTCGCGCCATCCATGGTTTAATGGATAGTTCAGCGCTGACTAACCCCGGGCGCAGCGTACCTGATGGCAACTACGACAGCGAAAATTTGGCTGCCACAGTCGTTCCCAACCGTAATATGGTGCTGCTCTCGCTAGCCATTGCCAAGGCCGTGAATATTGGCGCGACACGAGTGGACTATGGCGCCCACGCTAGCGATCACGCGCTATACCCGGATTGCCGCCCCGAGTTTTTCGACGCGATGAACCACGTTGCAGGCATTGCCAACTTCACCCCGGTCACCCTTCACGCGCCCTATCTTCACGCCAGCAAGGCCGATATTCTGCGCGACGGCCTCGCTATGGGGCTTGATTACACCCACACCTGGACTTGCTACGAAGGTAAGACATTAGCGTGTGGGGTGTGCGGTAGTTGCCGTGAGCGCCTTGCCGCCTTTGAGCAAAACGGCGCGGTAGATCCGCTCAGTTATGCCTCACACCCCGATGACTCAGACTCCACTGCGCCTCTTGTTGAAGGCTCGCCATGAACGCTCTGATTCAAACCGATCAAGCCACCCCTAGCGAGGGTTGCCGCCCCGGTTGCGGGGCATGCTGCATAGCGCCTTCCATCAGCACCCCCATACCAGGAATGCCTAACGGCAAGCCTGCCGGGATACGCTGTGTGCAACTCGATGAACATAATTTGTGCCGCCTATTTGGCGACGCCTCACGCCCAGCGGTTTGCGCGCAGTTTCACTTCGATTCAGCGCTATGCGGCGAGAAACGTGAAGACGCCCTCGCCGCGCTAACCCAACTGGAAAGCGCAACAGGCTAAGCCAGCCGCGCCAGGACAGCGCTAATCGCTTTCTAGGCTTTCGGGTGCCAAGCGACGACCAAGCAGGCTGACCCAGCGCACTAGCACCGGTGCGTCACTGTGGCTGACTTCATTGAGCAAGCGCCGGAAGGTTTTCCGAGCTTTTTCATCATCCGGCGCTATATCCGTCAGCCAAAACTCCAGAGCCGCTAACTCTTGATGGCGGTTACCGTGCTTTCGCGCCTGAGAAATCGCCAGACTCGCAAGCGCTTTAACCTCTTGAGGTGCGTGCCCCAAACGCTGACGAACCCGAGCTAACTGAGTGGCCAACTCAGGCAAAAATAGCGTGGTACGTTCCTGCGCAATAACCAAACACTGATCTAAGTAGTCTTCTGCGGCTTTCAGCTCACCTAATGCCACACACGCATCGGCGTACCATAATACCGGGCGCTGGTAACGATCACGCCCATTCAGCTCGGCCATTTGATTCAGGCTCTCTTCGATACTCTGCAAGCCGTTTTTGTCGCCGCCTAACGCTCGCTGCCAGCCCAAAATGGCTTGGGCGGCAATTTGCCAAAGTTGTAAATCCGGTGTGCCGGTCATCGCCGCTGCCCGCTCGGCGTGGCGCGTAGCCAAATGCACATGTCCAAGTTGGCGATAAAGAGCCGCTGCAAACAACAATGCCATAGCGAGCGTGCCGGGGTGGCCGATTTGCTCCGCCAAGCGAATGGCCGCAGAAACTTGCCGTTCGGCGCGCTGATAATCACCGCGCAAACACAGGGCCCAGCCCTGAAAACACGCCGCCGTGACTTGCGGGTGATCCGAGAAGGGCAACCACTCAATCATCATCGGCGCGTTGAGCGGATCGATCTCATCAAGGTGATCATGCGCTTGCTGAATACGCCCTGCCCAATATTCGCAGTGGGCTCGTGCGTAATCCGCCAGGCGCTGATAGCGCGGGTCTTCTAACTTCGCGGCGATACCCGCCAACGTTGATGCCAACGCAAACGCGTCCGCATGCGCGTAACGCTGACTGCGCCCCACCCAGAGCCCCCACTTCACCAAAAAGATTTGTTCTAAATCTTCTGGCTCATCGGCACTCTCCTGACCGGTGCTACGCAAAAGCTCTCGAGCACGGACAAAACTTTCATGCGCGGTTGGCGAGCCGTGGCCTTCCAATGCAAACGCGGCCTGGCCACGCACGGTAAGTAAGCTGACTTCGCGCTCGGTTTGATGGTCTACATGACGCAGGCTAGCAATGCCAAAGTCAGCCATACGCAGCGCCGTGCGGTTAGCGCTGACTTTTAGGGCCTCGCGCGCGGCAAGCTCAAAGTAACGTGCACCGCGGGCGTAATGACCACTACGGCGCAGATGGGTGGCAAAATCGCCAGGATGTCGGCTAATCCACATCGGAAAGCGCTCTTCGATCAAGCTCACCACTTGTTGATGGAGCTTGACGCGCACATCCCGTGGGCAGGAAAGATAAGCCGCTTCCTGCAGAAGCTGATGGCTAAACTGGTACTCCGGATGATCCCCCTCTTTTTCAACCGGCTCGACAATTTCAAGCTGGCGCATATGTTCCAACGCCTGCTGCAGCGCTGGTGGCTCGACGCCGCTGCACTCGGCAAGAAAATCCAGCCGAAAGCGTTTACCCAATACAGCAGCCACATGGGCTAAGTGGCGATCTTGTTCTAACTGATCAATGCGGCTAGCGAGTAGGCCTAAAAGCCCTTTGGGCAAATCATCAAACTGTATGGATCGCCCCTCACGACGGTCCATATCCAGACGCCGGCAAATCTCCTGCATATAGAGCGGCACGCCGTCGCAACGCTCAATAATTTGGTTGCGCAACCGCGGGCTAAGATGAATACGGTAACGACGTGCCAACTGCGACAACAACCGCGAGGACTGCAATTCATCCAAACGCCCTAGCGTGATTTGCTGGTCCCAGTGAAGCTTGACCGGCAGCGCCTCGCGACCATGGTGACTTGCGACGAGCATAAAGGCCGTGTTGATGGGTAAGCGTGCCTGTAAGCCAGATAGCACTTTGAATGAAGGCTCATCTAACCACTGTAAATCATCGAGCATTAATACGAGGGTTCGTTCCGACGCCTGCTGCTCTATTAAACAATGCAGCAGGTTTACCACCAGCTCTACGGCTTCACCGCTTTGTGTCAGCTGGGTAATTTCCTGAACGTCGCGCACCCCTAGCGCTTCTTCCAATAAGCGCTGGCGGGCATCGTCAAGCTCAGGCATGCCCAAGCGGGCCTGCAGCTCATTCACTAGGCCAGTATCAGGCTCGGCATCGAGATACCAAGCGATCAACGAACGAGCCACGCCGTATGGCTCTAATACCGACAAGCGTGTGGCAGGCTGCCAACAAATCGCGGCGTCGCGGCTAAGTTCCAACTGACGAAACCCGACCATCAGCGCGGATTTCCCCATGCCGGAAGGCCCTCGCACTAACACGCTTTGGCGTAACCCAATGCCAGCCCGTGCCAGGGCATCACGCAATGTGCGTAAGGCCATTTCGCGCCCGACCAAACTTGGCGGCATGGCATCGCGACCGCCCTCGTTTTTGCCTAGGGCTAAGGCTCGCAGTCGCACGCGGCCATCGCTTGCTAGCAAGCGCGACGTAAGGCGTGGTTGCAAATCAAGCGCGGGCGGCATGTGTTGGCTCGCCTCTTGCGAAATCACAAGTTCACTACCTTCTGCGGCACTCATTAGTTCAAGCGAAACCTGCGTCACTTGCCCTAGCGGGTCAGCTAACTGGCGTTCTGGCAGGTAAACGACGCGGCCACTGTGCAAGCCCGCTGCCAACTCAAAGCTTGGCGGCTCACCTTCTCCCGTCCAGTGGCGTTCGCACTCCTGCGGCAGCGCATGTCGGCAGTGCTCGTATAACGCCACTAGCTCAGCCAGCTGGTGCGCGGGCCCGTGCGTGCCAAAGCAGGCTAAGCCCAAGCCCCCCGTGGCGCCAGGTAACCAAAATCCGCCCAAGTGATGGCACTGTTGCTCCAGCCAGCGCAGCAACTCAAGCTGCAAGGTCAGGCAGCTGCGGGTCGCTCCGCGGTCTTGCCAATCACCTTGCAAACGCAGACGTATGGCCATAACCGAAAGCTGACGAAGTTCGATTTCATCCTCGCGCAGCGGCTTACTATCTGCCGCCAAGGTACGAGAATAGGCCCCTTGCGGGCTGATCATGCGTGGGTCCTGGTGCCCATCTGACCAATAGTTAGCAAGCTGTAAAAAGCTGGGTTCCGGTTGCTGACCCGAGAGCGCCAACAGCTGTAAATAACTATTGTACTGCTCATGGGCAGCGGCCATTTGGTCTTGCTCCGCCAACTGCTTCACCAGCCGCTCATGGAAAGGGCCATAACCCGAAAAGCGGCTTACCAAGGTTTCTAACATGGCATCCGGCAGATCGGTGTGTGCGTCCAGTACCTGTTCGGCAAAACGGATAACACGCTGACGCCATTCGTTGCGTACTTGCACCAGCCAACGCTGAAATTCGGCACAGTTGGTTAGCTGCAACTCTTCGATCAAATCCCCTTGGTAGCAGGCCAGCACCGCGTCGAGCGTTTCAAGATCGCGCGGCCTTTCGAGCAAACGCTGCAACTCATGTAAATCCACCTGCCAATGGGGGGGCAAGTTAAAAGCGATTGTTTGGCGGGAAACGTTGAGCACCTGGTCCGCTTTATCCCCAAGCGACTGACGCAAACAGTGCAACGCATGACGTAGGTTAGTACGCCCTGACGATAACCCTTGGTCTGGCCAGAGAAGCTCCGCGAGCGCGGCACGATTCACCGGCTGGCGGTGTAGTAGCAAGTACACCAGCAACGCTTTCACTTTGTCATAGCTGAAATGGGTCAGCACATCCTCCCCCTGGGAGAGGGAGAAATGGCCGAAGAGAACCAGCTGATCAGACTCACTTACTTCATCGCGCATGGGACACATCCTGCCTAAGCGAATGGCGGGTTACGCCGGGACACCACTGTGAAAACGAAACACCGTATCAACCGACATAATCAATTCCTGCTCACAAGCCACAAAGAACGCAATGCGTTCATCGATAGGTTCTCGGGTCTGCTGACCTGCCAGCAAAAGGTAATCCTCAAAATGGCGCCCTTCCGATTTCACCAGCGTACGATAGAACTTAGCAAGCTCGGTATCTAAATAAGGAATCAAGCAAGCAAAACGTTCACAGCTACGCGCCTCAATCAACGCACCGATAATCAGCACATCGATCAACCGCTCAGGCTCATTGGTGCGTACATGCCGTCGCAGCCCTTCGGCATAGCGCGAGGCGGTTAAATGCCGATACGTTACGCCACGCTTTTCCATCAATTGAACCACTTGTTCAAAATGTAAAAGCTCCTCACGCGCTAGCTGCGACATTTTGCTAAGCAGTAAGGGTTGATCAACATACCGATAGAGCAAACTCATCGCCGTTGACGCGGCTTTTTTTTCGCATTGTGCGTGATCAATCAGTAGCAGCTCGGGATTTTCCAGCGCCCAACTCAACCACACCTTAGGGGTGGGGCAGGCTAAAAAATTCAGCAGACTATCAGGCAGCAAATCATCTCCTGTTAGAGAATGATCCGCCTGGTTTAATTCAGCGGCAAATATCGACATAACACCCGTACTCAACAAAACGTTTTCGCCATTGTACAAGACATGTATCTAAAACGTAGGCATTGTGCAACATCAATTATCACTACAGGTACACGGCATGACATTTGCTATTACGTCATGATTAGCCGATTCATATTAACGTGGCAACGCCAGAATCACACCTATTGGCTTATGCTCCATCTTGATACTGGATTCTCATCTGCGGGCTTTTATCAAAACACTTTCGCCATAGTGCTTGCACCAAAGTACTTTCACCGAAGTACTTTCACCAAAGTACAAGGCCTTTACCCGTCTGCTCGCTTAACATTGTCGACAGTTTACCGTAGAATCGCCTACACCTAACCAGACGCTGTTTGTCAAGCGTATATCGTATGCCTGGCCTGTCCGCTGCTGACTTTCAGTCGCTACCCAGCCAGCCATCATAAAGCAAATGAGAGGGCCCCAACGTGCTTGAAGCTTACCGCCAACATGTCGAGGAACGCGCTACAGAGGGCGTACCACCCAAGCCCCTGACCGCAGAGCAGGTTGCTGATCTTGTAGAGTTATTGAAAAACCCACCGGCGGGTGAAGAAGAGTTCATTCTCGACTTGATCACCAACCGTGTGCCGCCCGGCGTCGATGAAGCAGCTTATGTAAAAGCAGGCTTTTTAACCGCCATCGCCAAAGGTGACGCCACTTCCCCGCTGATCGACAAGATCCACGCGGTCAAACTGCTCGGCACCATGCAGGGCGGCTACAACATTGTCTCGTTGGTTGAGCTTTTAGATAACGAAGACTTGGCCCGCGAAGTTGGCGAACAGCTCAAGCACACCCTACTGATGTTTGATGCCTTCCACGACGTGGAGGAGCGCGCTAAAAACGGCAACGCTGTTGCCAAGGACGTTATTCAGTCCTGGGCAGAAGCCGAATGGTACCTCTCTAAGCCGGCGCTGGAAGAAAAAATCACCCTGACCGTATTCAAGGTGCCGGGCGAAACCAACACCGATGACCTGTCTCCGGCACCGGATGCTTGGTCGCGCCCGGATATCCCGCTGCACGCTCGCGCCATGCTGAAAAACGAGCGCGAAGGCATCAAGCCGATTGAGCAAGGCAAGGTTGGCCCGCTCGAGCAGATCGAAGAAGTAAAAGCCAAAGGCTTCCCGGTGGCCTACGTCGGCGACGTCGTGGGTACCGGCTCTTCACGTAAATCCGCTACCAACTCGGTGCTGTGGTTCTTCGGTGACGATATCCCGAACGTGCCTAACAAGCGAGCCGGCGGCTTCTGCTTTGGCGGCAAAATCGCCCCGATCTTCTTCAATACCATGGAAGACTCGGGCGCGCTGCCGGTTGAGATGGACGTATCCAATCTCAACATGGGCGACGTCATCGACGTTTACCCTTACGAAGGCAAAGTGTGCAAGCACGGCACCGACGAAGTACTGACGACTTTCGAACTCAAGACCCAGCTGATTCTTGACGAAGTGCGCGCCGGTGGCCGTATCCCGCTGATCATCGGCCGCGGTTTGACCGGAAAAGCACGCGAATCGCTCGGCCTTGAGTCGTCTGACGTCTTCCGTCTGCCAGAACAACCGGTTGATACCGGCAAAGGGTTTACGCTGGCGCAGAAGATGGTCGGCAAAGCGTGTGGCATGGACGGCGTGCGTCCGGGCATGTACTGCGAGCCGAAAATGACCACCGTGGGCTCTCAGGACACGACCGGCCCGATGACCCGCGACGAACTTAAAGATCTTGCTTGTCTCGGTTTTCAGGCCGACCTGGTCATGCAGTCGTTCTGTCATACGGCGGCCTACCCGAAGCCGGTTGACGTCGACACTCACCACACACTGCCCGACTTCATCATGAACCGCGGCGGTGTTTCGCTGCGCCCGGGCGACGGCATCATTCACAGCTGGCTTAACCGCATGCTGCTGCCGGATACCGTGGGTACCGGTGGCGACTCGCATACTCGCTTCCCGATGGGTATTTCCTTCCCTGCCGGTTCTGGCTTGGTGGCATTTGCCGCCGCTACCGGCGTGATGCCACTGGACATGCCGGAATCCGTGCTAGTGCGCTTTAAAGGCGAGCGCCAGCCGGGCGTTACACTGCGCGACTTGGTTCACGCCATTCCGCTTTACGGTATCAAGCAAGGCCTGCTGACCGTCGAGAAATCCGGCAAGAAAAATGCTTTCTCCGGCCGCGTATTGGAAATCGAAGGGCTTGACGACCTTACCGTCGAGCAGGCATTCGAACTTTCCGACGCGTCTGCAGAGCGCTCTGCGGCGGGTTGTACCATTACGCTTTCCGAAGACAGCGTAAGTGAGTACTTGAAGTCCAATATTACACTGCTTAAGTGGATGATCAGTAACGGTTACGGCGATGAACGCACTATCAGCCGTCGTATCGAGGCAATGGAAGCCTGGTTAGCCGATCCGAGCCTAATGCGTGCTGACAAAGATGCGGAATACGCCGAAGTCATCGAGATCGATCTGAGCGAAATCAAAGAGCCGATCCTCTGCGCACCGAACGACCCGGACGACGCCCGTTTGCTTTCTGATGTCGCTGGCGAGAAGATTGATGAGGTATTCATCGGTTCGTGCATGACCAACATCGGCCACTTCCGCGCCGCAGGCAAATTGCTTGAGAAGCAGCCGGCCGGCAGCCTGAAGACCCGCCTGTGGTTGGCGCCGCCTACCAAGATGGACCAGCATCAGCTGACCGAAGAAGGGTATTACGGCATCTACGGTCGTGCTGGCGCGCGTATGGAAATGCCAGGTTGTTCGCTATGTATGGGTAACCAAGCACGCGTTGCGGCGAAATCCACGGTGGTTTCCACTTCCACACGTAACTTCCCCAACCGTTTGGGCGATGGCGCCAATGTCTACCTCGCTTCCGCCGAACTGGCTGCCGTGGCGGCGGTAGAAGGTCGTCTACCCAGCGTTGAAGAGTATCAGCGCTACATGAGTGAATTTGATGCCATGGCCAGCGAAATCTATCGCTACATGAACTTCCACGAAATCGAGGAGTATCAAAAGATCGCCTCGAACGTGATTCCGGTGGAACAAGAAGCGTAAGCATCTCCATCTGACCGACATCGCCGATGCTCGCACCATCACAGAAGCAAGCATTACGCTTCTGAGCCGATGACCGAACGCCCCGTTCCTGCCTTTGCAGGCGGGGCGTTTTTTTGCACATTAGCATTCATGGCATGCCATTGGATAAGATCACTTTCTATTAGATAAAGCAGAAGGAGTTTTCCATGAACGTTTCTATTAACGTCAATACAAACGATATCGTGACCCCCGATATTTGCGATAGCTATCCCGACGTCGCCGTCATTGAGCCACTCTTTGCCAATTTCGGCAGTTTAGACGCGTTCGGCGGTCCGGTACGGACGATTAAGTGCTTTGAGGACAACTCAATGGTAAAACAGGCTGTTGCCGAGCCAGGAGACGGCGCCGTACTGGTGGTCGATGCTG
The DNA here is from genome assembly GCF_013415105.1 of Vreelandella salicampi. Taxonomy (GTDB): domain Bacteria; phylum Pseudomonadota; class Gammaproteobacteria; order Pseudomonadales; family Halomonadaceae; genus Vreelandella; species Vreelandella salicampi. The sequence continues at coordinate 149,748 of NZ_JACCDF010000010.1, read as the reverse complement.
GCGGCTCTTACCGCTGCGCGATGCTCGGTGATATGCTCGCCGAACAGGCAGTAGAAAACGGCTGGGCAGGCGTTGTGATGTATGGCTGCGTACGTGACGTCGATATACTCGCCACACTGTCCCTCGGTGTGCAGGCGCTCGGTAGCCATCCGCGCAAAAGCGAAAAGCACGGCGAGGGGCAGCGCGATATTGCCATCACCTTTGGCGGGGTCACCATTGAACCCGGGCAGTGGCTCTACGCCGATAACAACGGCATCGTGATTGCCAAAGAACGCCTGACACTTCCCGCTTGATTGTCGCTTCGCTTGCCAGCGGTGGTGGAACAGTGCCACCCTGGCTCTTTAACTCGATACGCTTCGGCACTGTTTAGCCACTTATCGTTTCTCACGGCCGTTTCATCACTATTGGTCAGCTACGCTTATTCAACCATCACTATGCAGCCACTGAAAACGCTAGGAAGATCCTTAGTCAGAACACTGCGTGACCACCTCCGGCCACTCATAGCATTTCACCTGTTTTTTACCCTGCTCGCCTCTTCTCTGCTTCTACCTGCCGTTTTCTGGGCGATACACGCGTTGTTGGCGCAGCTCAATCGAACGGTTGTCACGACCGATGAACTGGTAGCCCTTTTGTTTAGCCCACTGGGACTTGGCGTGTCGCTAGTTGCATTGGGGCTTGGTTTTTTGGTGCTTTATTGGCAGCAGGCCGGCATGCTTCACGTTGCCATACGCCCACGTAACAATCACTACCGCTTAGCCTTAGACGCACTGTGGCTAAGCACCCGGCGTCTGCCCGCGCTAGCCAGCCTCGTCACCCTGCAAGTCGGCTCTCACCTCTTGCTGATTGCGCCTTTTATGTTCGCCCTCACATGGCTTTACGGCGCTTGGCTTGGTGGGCTAGATACCTATTACCTGCAACGCGTAAAGCCGCCAGTACTGTGGTACTTTTTAGCGTCGGCACTGCCCATAATGGGGCTTTGGGTATGGCTTGCAGCGAGACTTTACCTACGGTGGTTACTGGCACTGCCTTTAGTGGCACTGGAGAACATCTCACCCTGGGGTGCCCTCAAGCGCAGCGTTGTGCTTACCCGTGGCTGGCATCGCTCGATTGGCATGGCGGTGCTTCTCGTACTGGTCAGTATTATTGTGCTGCCAATTTTAACCACGCTGCTTTTTGATCGATTGTTCACCCCTCTGCTTTGGTGGTTACCGGAACATAACGCCGTCCTGTTGCCGGCAATGTTGGCCTATCTGACGGGCTATGTCCTCGTGACCCTTGCCATCACGTTTTTGGGCATTGCGGTCAACGCCATGCTGTCAGCCTGCTTATACCTGCAACTTTCCCATCGCTCGCAGCACGCAGCAGCACCCCAAGCTTCACACCCGGGGCGTCTTGCGTGGGCAGTAGAGCTTGGCGTGCTGCTATTTGCGGGATTACAGGCGTGGTGGATACTTAATAGCTTCGAGCTAAGCGACGATATCGAGATTATCGCCCACCGGGGCAGCTCCATGGTGGCTCCTGAAAACACGCTAGCAGCGATTCATCGGGCAATCAGAGACGGTGCCGATTCAATTGAGATTGATGTTCGCTTAACCGCCGATGATCAAGTAATGCTCTATCACGATCGCAGTATGGCGCGCCTAACAGGTGACCGGCGCGAGTTTGGCGATTTAACCCGCGAAGAGCTAAGCCACTTTGATGTGGGCAGTTGGTTTGGTGATGCCTTTCAAGGTGAGCATATCCCTGGCCTAGATGAAACCTTACGTGCCGTGCGCGGCAAAGCCAGCCTGATGATAGAGATGAAGCCACTCCCAGGCCAAAGTCGACGACTCGCCGATGCCGTTATCGCCTCGCTACATACTGAAAGCGACGAGCGACGTACTTGCTGGTCTCAACAGCAAGCACCACTGGATGCCTATGCACGCTGCGGTTTTCCTAATGCATTTATGGAAATGAGCGTGGCTACGATGACACCAGCGTTACTTCGCCATTTAGAAGCACGCGCGCCCGCCTTACGCACAACGTTACTGGCCCAACTGATTCTACCTGGCACCCTCAACCGGCATGAATTTGATGCGCTTGGCTTGCGCCACAACCGCATCACAGAACGAGAGATGCGCTTGGCAGTCCTTTATGATTACGAAGTCCACGCTTGGACGGTCAATAGCCGCGCCCACATGTCAACGCTGATAGATATGGGCGTCGATGCGATTATTACCGACTACCCTGATCGGCTCAATGAACTGCTGACTGATCGCCACGAACTTAGCGACGGTGGCCTTATGCTGGTCAAACTGCGCAGCTGGTTACGCCAGTGACGAGCGTTATTCGCCCATCACGACCCCTTCTCGCCGAGGATCAGCACCGCCGAAAAGAGTGCCGTCATCTTGGCGCATAATCACTTGTAGCCCACTTGTGAGTTCGCGCTGCGTTACCTTGTGTCCGTAATCCTCTAGCGCGTCTAGCGTCTCTTCCGGGAAGCTATCAGCTTCAACAAACACACGATCACCGAGCGTTATAGCATGTGGGAGGTTTAACGCCTCTTGGGCATTTAGCCCCCAATCTCGCAACGCCACTAACGTACGCGCCGTGTAGTGAATAATTGCCGCCCCGCCGGGTGAGCCTAAGCTGCCCACCAGCTCTCCACTTTCGCGCTCGAAAATGAGCGTTGGGCTCATGCTAGAGCGTGGCCGCTTACCTGCTTCTGCTCGGTTAGCAACCAGTTTACCGTCTACTTCGGGCACGAAAGAGAAATCCGTGAGTTGATTGTTGAGCAGGTACCCCCCGGCAAGCCCTGTGTCACCATCGGCAAGAATTCGCGAGCCAAATGCCTGCTCAATCGAAGACGTCATCGCCACCGCTCGGCCGTCGGCATCCACGATGCTGATATGGCTGGTACCATATTCTGGTTGCGAAGGTGCAACCGCCCAGCTAACGTCTAGCTCACCCGGGTTGCCAGGCTCGGCCCCGTTTCCCATGCTTTTTTCAGAAGATACCAAGGCTGCACGCTTGGCCAAGTACGCAGGCGCAAGCAATGTGTTCCAGTCATCGCCTGGCGCATCTACAAAGGCGGGGTCGGCGATGTAACGGTTGCGATCTGCAAAGGCGAGCCGCGAGACCTCTAAAAACTGGTGCAACCAGCCCCCACTTGGCGCCCCATCATCTAGCGGCGCTTCAAGCATTGACCGCTGGTCCAGCATGCCCAATATCTGCATTACGGTTAAATGCCCCGACGAGGGCGGGGGAAAACCACATACCTCCCATTGAAGCCAGGGGGTACACAAAGGCTCACGGGACAAGGCGTCATACTCGGCCAAATCGTCCAGGCTCATCTCCCCTGGGCGGTGGCGATGCGTATTGACGCGTTCGACCAAATCTTTCGCGATGGCCCCTTCGTGCAGGGCATGACTGCCGTGCTGGGCAATTTGGCGCAGAATCGCTGCCAGCGCAGGATTTTTCAGCGTCTCTCCGACGCTCACTGGCGTATCTTCGCCTTGGTAGTAAAACGCTTTCGCCAACGGGTCGTTTCGAAGCGCCTCATCGCTCGCTAGGCTTTCATGTAACCGGGGGCTAACCTCGAACCCCTCTTCCGCCAAGGTGATAGCCGGAGTAAAAAGCACTTCCCACGCTAGCGCACCATGTTCGCTATGCGCTTTTTCGAGCATTTTTAGCGTACCCGGCACGCCGACTGAAAGCCCGCTTGCTACGGCCTCCATAAAAGCCAGCGGCTCGCCTTGTACGTCAAGGAAAAGATCCTCGTCCACGGCTGCCGGCGCTGTCTCACGCCCATCGAATGCTTGAACGTTGGCCCCATCAAAATGGAGCAAAAAGCTGCCGCCACCGATACCGCTTGACTGCGGCTCGACCAAGGCCAGCACCATCTGCACCGCCACGGCCGCGTCCATCGCATTGCCACCCGCTTTGAGCACCTGATAACCCGCATCAGCAGCCAACGGGTTTGCCGCCGCCACAGCAAACATCTCTGTCTCCCAGCCAGGCTTCTCTTCAAAGCCCGATTCGGTTTCCGGCGAGATGGCAGGGGCTTCGTAGCTAAACCCCGCAGCAGACAGCGGCAGCAGCAAAAAACCTAGCGGCCAGAGGTTTTTCCAGTGGCGTAGCATAAGCACTCCTTTTCGGACGTGGTGTTCATTACGTCTCACTTTACCTCAAGCTAAAACGCCCGACGTTAGGCCGGGCGTATGAAACAAGAAAAGACGTTACCGTTTTTAGGCGAGCTTCTCACCGGCGAGCATAAACCAGGTTTCCAAGACGGCATCAGGGTTGAGCGAGACCGAATCGATCCCTTGCTCCATCAGCCATTTTGCCAAGTCCGGGTGATCCGACGGACCTTGTCCACAAATCCCCACGTACTTGCCTTGCGCTTTACACGCTTGAATCGCCATGGCTAGCAGTTTCTTGACCGCTTCATTACGCTCGTCAAAGAGATGCGCCACGATACCCGAGTCACGATCTAGGCCCAATGTCAGCTGGGTTAAGTCGTTAGAGCCGATCGAGAAACCGTCAAAGTACTGCAGGAACTCATCGGCCAGTAGCGCATTAGCCGGAAGCTCACACATCATGATGACCTTCAAGCCATGGTCACCTCGTTTGAGCCCGTTGGCCGCAAGCAGATCCACCACCTCACGCGCTTCCTCGGTCGTACGCACGAAAGGCACCATGATTTCGATGTTATCCAGCCCCATCACTTCCCGAACGCGCTTAAGCGCACGGCACTCAAGCTCAAAACAAGGGCGAAATGCATCGGAGATATAGCGCGAAGCACCGCGGAAACCAAGCATCGGGTTTTCTTCACCGGGCTCGTAAAGCTTGCCGCCGATTAGGTTTTCGTACTCGTTGGACTTAAAGTCCGAGAGGCGAACGATGACGCGCTGCGGATAGAACGATGCTGCCAGCGTCGAGATGCCTTCAACCAATTTATCAACGTAGAAGCTAACCGGATCATCATAGCCGGCGGTGCGCAAATCGATAATTTGCTGCAAATCCGACGGCAGCGTGTCGTACTCCAACAGCGCTTTGGGGTGAACGCCAATCATACGGTTGATGATAAACTCAAGGCGCGCCAAGCCCACACCTGCATTGGGTAAGCTGGCAAAGCTGAACGCACGATCTGGGTTGCCGACGTTCATCATAATCTTGAACGGGATCTCCGGCATTGCATCAATGCTTGTGACCTTACGATCAAACTCTAGTAGGCCCTCATAGACGTGGCCGGTATCGCCTTCCGCACAAGAGACTGTCACGTCGCTACCTTCATTAAGAAGTTTCGTGGCATCGCCGCAACCCACTACAGCAGGTACCCCTAATTCGCGGGCAATGATCGCCGCATGGCAGGTGCGCCCGCCTCGGTTGGTAACAATGGCAGAAGCGCGCTTCATGATCGGCTCCCAATCAGGGTCGGTCATGTCGGTCACCAGCACATCGCCGTCGTGAACCTTGTCCATTTCATCCGGGCTGAGTACCACCTTGACTGCACCACGGCCAATACGCTGGCCGATCGCACGCCCGGTTACCAACGTGCGCCCCTTCTCTTTGAGGTTGAAGCGCTCAAGTTTGCCGCCCTCTTGTTGAGAGACGACGGTTTCCGGGCGGGCTTGAACGATGTAAAGCTTGCCATCATCCCCATCAAGCGCCCATTCGATATCCATGGGGCGCTGATAGTGCTCTTCAATCGTCATAGCTTGTCGCGACAGCGCCATGATCTGCTCATCGTTGATGCAGAAACGTCCCCGGTCCTTAAGCGGTACATCGACGGTTTCCACTGATTTTCCTGCGCTGGCATCTTCACCGTAGACCATTTTGATCAACTTAGAGCCAAGATTACGGCGCAACACGGCCGGGCGACCTGCCGCCAGCGTCGACTTATGCACATAAAACTCATCCGGGTTCACCGCGCCCTGTACCACAGTTTCACCCAAACCCCAGGAAGCGGTAATAAACACCGCATCGCGATAGCCCGATTCGGTATCCAGGGTAAACATGACCCCGGCTGCGCCGGTTTCCGAGCGCACCATTTTCTGGATACCGGCGGAAAGTGCGACGTTTTCGTGGGCATAGCCGCGATGAACGCGGTAGGAAATCGCACGGTCATTGAACAGCGAGGCGAAAACTTCTAGCACCGCACGTTTGATATTGGCGAAGCCTTCGATGTTAAGAAATGTCTCTTGCTGGCCAGCAAACGACGCGTCGGGAAGATCTTCAGCGGTTGCCGAGCTGCGCACGGCAACTTTCAAATTCGGGTGTTGCTTCTGAAGGTGCTCGTAAGCCTCGCGCAGCGAGGCTTCAAAAGCGGGAGGCAGCGGTGTATCCATAACCCACTGACGGATATTGCGTCCAGCTTCGCTTAGCGCTTTAACGTCATCGACATCCAAGCGTTTCAGCGTGTCGTTGATGCGTTCGTTGAGGCCTTCGTGGGAAAGAAATTCACGGTAGGCGTGAGCGGTTGTAGCAAAGCCGCCAGGGACGGTAACCCCCACTTCCGACAGGTTGGAGATCATCTCACCCAGCGAGGCGTTTTTCCCGCCGACGCTCTCAACGTCGGCCATGCCCAACTGATCAAACCACAGAATGTACTCTTCCACGCAACCCCCTCGCATTTAAACTCCGTACGGCCAGTGGGCCGCCACTAATTGACGCTGACACCCTAGCACTAGCCGGATATATTCGCCATTAGTCTAACTGCGGAGAGAGTGGAGGATATTTACAACATAACGGTTTTTTTGTCGAGTTGTGTAGTCAGAACACTAATGGCTCGCAGGAGAACATTGTCATCCGCGCCACATTGTCATTAGCACTCCAACGCTCGACAATAACCGCTACTTTTTTGACTGCTGATTGGGAGCACCATGACACGCACCGCTTTTTTTATCTCTGACGGCACCGGGATTACGGCAGAAAGCCTAGGCCGCAGCCTGCTGGCACAGTTTGAAAATGTCGATATCAACATGCAGACGAAGCCCTACATCGACACACTGGAGAAAGCCCAGGCGTTAGTAGAAGTGATTGAAGCCACCGCCAATCGCGACGGCGAGCGCCCGATCATCATTGACACCATCGTGGATCAAGAGATTCGCGACGTCATTCGCGAAGCGTCAGGCTTCAAGGTAGATATTTTTTCTACTTTTCTTAAACCGTTGGAGCAAGAGCTCAATACACACTCCTCGTACAGCGTCGGGCGTACGCACTCCATCGGCAGCGATGACGTCTACATGGACCGCATCCACTCGGTTCACTTTGCGCTGGATAACGACGACGGGGCGCGTACACACCAATACAATAAAGCCGATATTATTCTGGTAGGGGTCTCGCGCTGCGGCAAAACGCCTACGTCGCTCTATCTAGCGCTGCAGTTTGGGATTCGCGCGGCCAACTACCCCCTTACTGAGGACGATCAAGACGAAGATGGTGTACTCAAGCTGCCGAAAGTTTTGGCCCCGCACCAGCATAAACTCTTTGGCCTGACCATCGATGCCCGTCGGCTCGCTGCGATTCGTCACGAGCGCCGGCCGAATAGCCGCTATAGCTCAATGGATCAGTGCTTGCAAGAAGTGGAGCAGGCCGAGTCACTCTACCGTTCGATGCATATCCCTTACATCGATACCACTCGCTTCTCGGTAGAAGAGATCTCGACCCGCATGATTGCCGAAACAGGGCTGGCTCGGCGTTTTTCTCCGCGCTGATGGCAGCGCTTAACGCATTACCCTAAAGTCCTTTGGGCGCAAAAATACCGGGGGCGTTACGCCAATAGCCTTTGTAATCCATGCCAAAACCAAAGACAAAACGATCCGCGACTTCTAGCCCGCAATAATCGGCTTTAAGTCCGGGTACCGCTTTGCGATCATGCTGTTTATCTACCAGCACGGCGGTGCTGATACTCGCCGCTTGCGCTTCTTTGCAGTAAGCCAAAATAGCGGCAAGGGTGGCGCCCTCATCCAAAATGTCGTCAATAATCACAACGTGGCGACCCGCCATAGGGACTTCGGGTGAGACACGCCAAAAAAGCTCACCGCCGCGCAGTTCACTGCGGTAACGCGTCGCGTGGAGGTAGTCCACTTCCAAAGGGAAGCCAAGACGTGTCAGCAGATGCCCGGTGGTAATCAAGCCACCGTTCATCACACAGTAAAAAACAGGCAGTTTATCGCCAAGATCACGGTTAATTTCGTCTGCCATACGGTCAAGCGCGTGCTCGACCTGCTCTTGGGTGATCAAGCAGTCCGCGTCGTCCATTAGCTCACGCATGGAGTCGAGCGAGGCGAGCGCCTCTTTGTCTAGCTTAGCCATGTCTTATTTCCAAACGTCACAAAAGAAAATTTAGGCGTACTCAGCCGCCAGCGCTTCAAGCTTAGCGTGAGTACGACGCCAACGCCCGAGGGCGGTGAGCGCATTGATATCTGGGCGAGCACGCGCGTAACGTAGTTTCGTCGGTCGCTTGGCACCGAGACCAGCGCAGGCAGCCACCACGTCGAGCGCCGCCTCGCGGTCATTACACACCAGCAACATATCGCAGCCTGCTCGCAGGGCTGCTTGGGCGCGCTCCGCTGGGGCTCCAATCTCTTGGGCACCAGTCATGCTTAAGTCATCCGAGAAAATACAGCCTTTAAAACCTAACGATTCTCGCAGCATCCCCAACCAGCTGGGCGAAAACCCCGCAGGACGATAATCAAAAGCGCGATAAATCACATGGGCGGGCATGATGCCATCTAAGTCGCTGGCGAGGTGAGCAAACGGGATCAGGTCGTGCTGCTTGATAGTGTCCAACGGGCGCTCGTCAATGGGTAGCGCTAGATGCGAATCTTCTGCCACGCTGCCGTGGCCAGGAAAATGCTTACCAACGGCTGCCATACCCGCCTCATGGAGGCCAGTAATAAAGGCTTGGCCCAATGCGCTTACTTGCTCAGGGTCGGCGCCAAAGCTACGATCACCAATCACGCTCGAAACGCCGCTGTCGATATCCAACACTGGCGCGAACGTGATGTCTATGCCGCAAGCCGCCATTTCCATACCTAATAACCAGCCGGCATCTTTCGCCAAAACAGCGCCTTCTGCTTGCGTGCTTTGGTATCGTTTACCCAAAGCGGCCATCGGCGGTAAGCGCGTCACCCCCTCTTTGATGCGCTGTACGCGTCCGCCTTCTTGATCCACCGCGATAAGAAGCCCTGGCCGTTCACGGCGAATGGCATCGCAAAGCGTTCGAACCTGATAGGCACTTTCGACGTTACGCGCAAATAAGATCACGCCGCCAACGGCTGGGGCTTTTAATAGCTTGCGCTCATCGCGGGTTAAAGAAAGCCCGTCAAGGTCAAGCATGACCGGGCCAAAGGGGTGCGACATGGCGAAAGATCCTGAAAAAAAAGGAGCGCTAATTCTAGACAAACACTCGGTACATGCAACTATTCGCTAACCGTGCAGCCACACCGGCGTTCCCGGCGGGGCATGATCAAACACGTAGAGCAAATCGTTTCGGCTTAGGCGAATACAGCCATGAGACAGCGCTTGCCCCATAGGCTCGCTTTCCGGCGTGCCATGTATATAGATATAGCGGCGTTGGGAATCCACGCATCCTCTACGGTTACGGTCCGTTTCTAAACCACATAACCACAGGATACGGGTTAATATCCAATCGCGCTCGGGATACTGCTGGCCTAGCGTGGGCGTGTAGACTTCACCTGTCCAGCGTCGACCACGAAATACCGCATTCACCGGCGCATCGGTACCCATAGCGGCACGCACATAGTGCCACCCGTGAGGCGTTTTCCCGCTGCCCTCCTCCTGCCCAATGCCGGCTTTCGCCGTAGAAACCAAGCAAGAGAAAAACGCTGTCCCCCCTTTCCATAAAGTAAGCCTCTGACACTGGGTATCAATCTCTAGCCAATAGGCGTGCGAAGGCGGCAACTCACTGAGCTTAGGCGTTCGCATACTTCTCCTCATCGACGTTTGCCGGCAGCGGTGCGTTCATCGCAGCTACTACGACGGGGCGCAACCGCCTAACAAGGTCACGCACGGAAACCTGCTCTTGATAGTCTTTTTCCGCAATATCGCGTAGGGCATCCAAACCCGAAAGAGTAAAAATCACCGTACCAAGCATGAAATGCAGGCGCCAAAATCGCTCGGCATCGGGGATATCTGGCGTTGCCTGACGCACTAGCTCCGTAAAGCGCGTGAACACATCACCGTACTCGTCTTGAATAAAACGGCGTAAATGCCCTTGCGCTTGGCTATAAGCAAGTCCGAGCAGGCGCATAAACACCTTCAAGCTATTACGCTCGGCAGGTACGGCCAGCACCGTAGTGGCCATGGTTTCCAGTAGTTCTTCTAGAGGAATCACCTGTCCTTCGTAGCGCCCTTCCAGCGTATCAAGCGCAGTGTGAAAGCGCTGCGTAAAAGGATCAAGGTAGCGCGAGAACACCGCTTGAATCAGGGCTTTTTTAGAGCCAAAGTGATAATTCACGGCGGCCAAATTGACCCGTGCCTTACTGGTGATATTACGCAGTGACGTTTCCGCAAAACCGCGTTCGGCAAACAATACTTCAGCAGTATCCAGTATCCGTGTCACCGTATCAGACTGAGCCATGGTCGCTCCTAAAAAACGAGTGTTTTAAACATTCTAGAATGTTACGCCATGTGTTATGCGGGCTCAATGTCGATGAATCGGGAGTTTTTAACGCTAAAGTGACGTTTGCCCTTTTACACTTAAACAGCCATACCAGAAAAATGAGGAAAAATGCACATAACGGTTGTACTGGACAGAGCGACATACTGTATACTTAATCACACAAAACCACTTTGCGTTATTGACGTAGTAGTACCATCGAGATGTCAAAACGTGCATAAATAGGAGCTTGCGATGTCACGGCCTTTAACAGCTCGTCAGCAAAATGTTTACGACTTTATTGTCAAAACCATGGGCGAGTACGGTTACCCGCCGACGCGCGCCGAAATTGCTAAAGCACTTGGGTTTCGCTCCCCAAACGCAGCCGAAGAGCACTTGCGCGCACTAGAGCGAAAAGGTGCCATTCGCATTATCCGCAACACCTCTCGTGGCATCCGCTTACCCGCGCAAGAGACCATCGAAGGACAAGAGTTCTCTAACGAGAGTACTGCTGAGGGCACAGCGCCCAACGGCTTGCCGGTCATTGGCGAAGTCGCAGCGGGAAGCCCCGTTTTAGCCGCCGAACACATTGACCGCTACTGCCCGCTACCGCCTGAATACTTCACGCCGAAAGCCGATTATTTATTGCGCGTGCGCGGGCTCTCGATGAAAGATGTGGGAATTTTAGAGGGCGACCTGCTAGCGGTCCATCGCACCGAGCGCGTGCGCGATGGTCAAATCGTTGTCGCTCGTATTGAAGACGAAGTCACTGTTAAGCGCTTTAAGCGCCAAGGACACAACGTTCAGTTGATCGCGGAAAACGCAGAGTTTGATCCGATTGTGATAGACCTGCGCACTCAAGCGCTAGAGATTGAAGGCGTTGGCGTTGGCGTAATTCGTGGTGGTAATGGTCAAGCCCTTGGGTAGAGTAGAATGCTCTAAGCTAAAGAGTTATTGCATATCGATATAACGGTGGTCATTGAATGTGGCCACCCAGCTGGGGTAATAAACCATCAACACGCTTAACAGCATCCCCGTAATAAAGGCTTCAGACGGCATCAGTAAAGGCAAAAAGCGCGCATACTCTTGCGCCAAATGAATAGCTTCGGGATCAGTACCCGCAGCGACAATCAGCCCAACGGCCGTCAAGCCGCCCCCCAGTGTCGCAAGAGCCGAACCAAAAAAACCGCACACAAACAAAAAAATCATTAGGTTATCGGGCAGCTTACGATCCACAAGACGCCAGATAATGCCCACCACCAACGCCGGCATAATGCCGGTGACGAGCACATTCGCGCCAAGCAGTGCCCACTCATTGCGACCAATCACCACCATCGCCACGTTAATCATCACATTACTGATCAGCGCAAGCGGTGCTTTAAAAACCAGTGTCATCAATGCCGTGAAGACCAAGTGCAGCGTCAGCCAGTCAACGGCTTGAGCGCGCAGCTGCCACATCAACACGACCGCTAAGGTAGCGGCCAGCCAGCGATGCTGCAGCGCGGTATCCTCGAGTAAGGATTGCCACGGCTTCAGCGCCATGACACACACCAGCACGGCCAGCGAAATAGCGCCACATAACCATAATGCCCAAGGAGCCAGCACACTTTCCGCGAATGACATAGCCACCTCAGCCGTCGATGAATTAGCTAAACACCACTGTCTTGTTACCGTGAATAATCACGCGGTCTTCCAAATGCCAACGCAACCCACGCGCCAGCACAGCTTTTTCTACATCACGCCCAAAGCGCACAAGATCCGTCGGCGTGTGGCAGTGACTCACGCGGTGAATATCTTGTTCGATAATCGGCCCGGCATCGAGCTCTTCGGTCACGTAATGGCAAGTAGCGCCAATGAGCTTCACACCGCGTTCATATGCTTGGTGGTAAGGCTTCGCTCCCGCAAACGAGGGTAAAAAACTGTGGTGAATATTGATCACACGCCCCCGATAGCGCTGGCACAGTGCTGGCGGCAAAATCTGCATATAACGCGCTAGCACCACGCAGTCAGTATCAAGAGTTTCTATTTGCGCTTCGACGGCATCAAATGCCGGCTGCTTATCCTGCGGGTCAACGGGGATATGGTAATACGGAATACCATACCACTCGGTAAGCGCGCACATATCGCTGTGGTTTGAAATAACGCCCACAATGTCACACGCCAATTCGCCCGCCTGCCAACGGTAAAGAAGGTCCACTAAGCAATGGGATTCCTTGGAAACCATCAGTACGACACGCGGAAGGCGCTTCGTATCGGTCAGCGCCCATTGCATGTTGAACGCTTGCGCTATTGGGGCAAAGCCCTCGCGCAACGCCTGCGCTGTAATACCAAGCGACTCCGCCAGAATTTCGTAGCGCATGAAAAAGCGCCCGGTTTCTAAGTCAGAATGCTGGCTTGCCTCGGTAATAGAACCGCCCTGCTGGGCGATAAAGCTAGATACACGAGCTACAATTCCGACCTGATCGGGACAAGAAACCACCAGGCGATAATAGTGAGACTGAGGAACATTAGACATAGGTAAGTGTACTCTATCAACCGAATCTAACCGCCAAGCGGCGAAAAACAACTATGGTAACAACGCAAAAAACACCCGGCACTGCACACCGCAACAGGCGCCATGAGTGACAAGTACGATTGTGACACGCCCCTGCAATCCCGTATAGTAAAGGCCCAACTTTCAAGGCTTTTCATCAACATGCAAGCACCGCGCGTACTCATTCGCCCTCGCCGCCGTCGCCCCTTGCGCTTACTGCCGCTAGGGGGGTGTGGTGAAGTGGGGATGAATTTCACGCTGTATGGTTTCGCGGAGCATTGGATCGCCGTCGACTGCGGCATGATGATACGCCAGGACTTGCCCAATACCCCACTGCAAGTCCCTAATCTTGATACGCTGACAACGCTTGATATTTCCCCAGCCGCACTATTTATCACCCACGGGCACGAAGATCATATCGGCGCGGTGGCTTGGCTGTGGCCCCATTGGCAATGTCCGATTTACGCCACGCCATTAGCCGCTGGGCTATTGCGGCTCAAATTTGCCGAGCACGGCCTAAAACACGATGCCATTAAGGTTATCGAGCCCGGAGAAGCGCTAACCTCAGGCCCTTTCACGCTGCGTTACTTAGCGCTAACCCACTCTATCCCAGAGAGCTGCGCGCTTGTCATGCAAGCCGGCGACTACCGGATACTGCACACCGGTGATTGGAAGCTCGATGCCGAGCCACTGGTAGGCAAGCCGATCGATGCCGCTCAATTTCGCGCTCTCGCTCCGATTGATCTCGTCGTAGGTGACTCCACCAATGCCCCTATGCCAGGTCATTCAGGCAGTGAGGGCGATGTTGGCCGTGCTTTGGCCAAAACGCTTGCTACCTGCAAAGGCCGTGTCGTGGTGTCGTGCTTTGCCAGCAATGTAGCGCGTATTGTCGCCATCGCCCGCGCAGCGCAACGCTGCGGGCGAAGGATCAGCTTGATGGGGCGTTCAATGGAGCGCATGGTAACGGTGGCACGTGGATTAGGCTACTTAGACGAGCTGCCTCCGCTGGTACCCGCACACGACTTGGGTTATTTGCCGCCGGAAGAGATCGTGATTATTGCCACCGGCAGTCAAGGCGAACCACGCGCGGCTCTTCAACGCTTAGCGCAAGGTCGACACCCGTTTGTCGACCTGGAGCCGGGCGATAATATCATTTTCTCAGCAAAGGCCATCCCCGGTAACGAACGCCCTATCGAGCGACTGAAAAAACGTTTCGTTCAACTCGGTGTTACGGTATTTGATGAATTCAACCACCCTGAACTTCACGCCACCGGGCACCCGGCCCACGATGAACTATGCACGCTCTATCGCTGGGTAAAGCCCAAGCATTTGCTACCGGTGCACGGTGAAGCCCGCCACCAGCAGGCTCACCAAGCTATCGCAGAGTCCCTGGGAATTGAAGCGCCATTAGCCCCGATTAACGGCGATATGCTGATATTTGATAGCCATGGGCTGCGATGCGAAGCGCGCTATCCGCAGCCACCCTGTATTGTGGATCAAAACAGTGTTACGCCCCACCCTGGGCTTGAAGCGCCCAGCCATAGCTCGCGACGTGGCAGCCTCTACCTCGCCTTACCCGTTACTGCGAGTGACACGGGCTGGTGGCGCATCGGTCGTTTGATGTTGGATAACGCCGGCGCCAGCCCACTAGATGAAGACAGCTTTAGCGATTGGCTCGACGAGCAGCTAGACGAGATCCACGCGGATACGCTGGCGGAGCTCCGCCAAGCCTTGCAACCTCGTCTGATTGCGTGGCTCGCGGAGCATATGCAGCATTTGCCTGAAGTGCATTTACAAATCATGGCCGCCGAGATGCCTGAGTCACCTTGATGCTTAACTTGCGTTTCAATCACCAGCGCGAGGCATCGTGTTGATCGGTATCGCGCTCTTTCACCCAATAGTCGCCTTTTTGAGCGTGCTCTTTTTTCCAAAACGGCGCCTGGGTTTTAAGGTAATCCATAATAAAGTCACAGGCTTCAAAGGCATCACGACGGTGTACACTTGCCACGGACACCCGCACGATAGGGTCGCCCGGCGCCATGTAGCCGATGCGGTGAATGATACGCACGCCCTGAAGCGACCAGCGCTGCCAAGCTTGTTCACTAATGTCTTCTAGCGTGCGCTCGGTCATGCCCGGGTAGTGCTCAAGCGTTAAGCCGGTTACCTCGGGCGACTCGTTAAAGTCACGCACCAACCCCGTAAAACTCACCACGGCGCCCACATCGGTTCGCTGAGCGAGCAAATCTTCATAGCCATAGGCCATATCGAACGGGGCCAACTGTACCTTCACGCCAATATTCATCTTACCCCCCGGTGACAGGTGGAAAGAACGCCACTTCGTCATCGTCGGTTACCGGTGCATTGTCGTTGGCCATCACCTGATTAACGGCACACAACGCACGGCGATCACTCAACGCGGCAAAGATATCGCTGCGCTTTGCGAGTGCCACTTTAAGCCCACCAACGTCGCGCGACTCCATCTCATCTAAGTTGATGATGGCTTCGCTCTCACCCAGCCGCTCGCGTAATTCGGCAAGAAACTTCACGCGGACACATGGCGAGGCACAGCGCTCACCTATACTGACTTCACCAGCGGCGCCGGTACCGGTCACAATGGGGGGCACATTTTCATAACCGCTGCCGTCGCGCTGGTAGTCACCGCTCTTACCACCTCGCTTACTCTCAAGCTGAACGGCGTCGATGCGCATCGTTTTGTCCACCGCCTTGCACATATCATAAAGCGTTAGGCATGCGACCGAGACCGCCGTCAGCGCCTCCATCTCAACGCCGGTTTGCCCACTTAGCCGGCACATCGCCTCAACGTGAACACACTCATATTGCTCGTCGATGTCAAAATCGAGCGCCACTTTTGACAGCGAAAGCGAATGGCACAAAGGGATCAGTTCATGGGTTCGCTTCGCGGCCTGAATACCTGCAATGCGTGCTGTCGCAATCACATCACCCTTAGGCAACGCGCCGTCCACCAATAGCTTGAGCGTTTGTGGCTGCATCATAATGCGCCCTGTTGCCACGGCCTCACGGCGCGTTGCTTGTTTGTCGCCCACATCCACCATATTGGCTTCACCACGGGCGTTAAGATGCGTCAGCTGCATGTAAATCACCTTAAATCACTTTAGCGGATAGGATACCAAGTCAGACGAGCGCTCGGCACCACCACGTCTGTTAAGCATTCACCTCACGTGTTGCCAGCGTCCACTGCCTCACCCACTGGGCAATTGCGTGAATATCATCAATATCTAGCCGGGTGACATCTGGCCTTAACGGGCGCTCATATTCCACTTTAAGCGCCGCCGCGCGCGCCCACGCATCATCCAAAATCGCGGGGTCTCCAACCCCCTCACGGTAGAGGACCAACTTTGCCAACGGCCAGGCTTTAAAGCCTTCAACAATCACCAAATCGGGCGCATGCGGCACCATCAAACCAAGGAGGTAATTAAGATCGGGCTCCTGGTGCTCAGGGGTTTCCTGCATCAAAGCAAAGCGCTGATGTGAGGCAACCAGCATAGGCGATGCCCCTGCCTGGCGAAGCTCATAGCTATCTTTACCCGGCTTATCGACATCAAAGCTGTGGTGCGCGTGTTTAACGACGCCCACGTGAAGGCCGAAATCGCGCAGCATCGGCATTAGCTGTGTGAGCAGCGTGGTTTTACCGGTACCGCTCCAGGCAGCAACGCTTAGCACAGGAAAAGGCATCGGCGTCACAGGGGCGATATGGGCGAATGACGAAGGCGTTGACGGCATTGCGGCGTGCTCCTTTTATTTCGTAAACGGGTTACGCATCTTCACTGGCACCCGGCAACACCCAATTCAGCACAATACCCACTAGCGCCGCAAGACTTACGCCTTGAAGCGTGAATTGACCACTGCCGAACTGCATACCGCCGATACCAAAAACAAGTATTAGCGACACGACCACTAGATTACGGGGAGCTGTCAATGAATGCCCCGCGCGCACCAGCGTGTTCATCCCCACAACGGCAATCGAACCAAAGAGCAACGTCATAATACCGCCCATCACAGGACCGGGAATGGTCTGTAAAAGAGCCCCTAGCTTAGCAACGAAAGCCAGAAGGATAGCTATCACCGCTGCTACGATCATGTACATCGGGTTAAAAGCACGTGTTAGCGTCACCGCGCCGGTCACTTCCGAATAGGTCGTGTTGGGAGGACCACCAAAGAGAGCCGCCAAGGTCGTCGCTAAGCCATCGCCTAAAAGCGTGCGGTGCAGCCCCGGTTTTTCAAGATAGTTATTACGCGTGACCGAACCAATCGCGACCATATCACCAATGTGCTCTACCGCCGGCGCAATAGCGACAGGAATCATGAACAAAATTGCGGCCCAATGAAACTCGGGGGCGGTAAAACTGGGTAAAGCGATCCAGCTTGCCTCAACCACCGGTGAAAAATCGACCACGCCCATTAAAAGTGCCAGCACATAACCGGTCACGATACCGCCAATAATGGGCACCAAACGAAGCAATCCGCGCCCAAAAACGGCGAGCACCAGGGTCACCAAAAGGCTTGCCATCGACAGCACAATCGCCTTGGTATAGTTGATACTATCGCTCGTTTCGCCGGTGGCCATATCCACCGCTACCGGCGCTAGCGCCAACCCAATCACCATAATCACCGGGCCCACCACCACGGCTGGCAGCAACCGGTGTAACCATACCGTGCCTTTGAGTCGCACCGCTTGGGATATCACCACATAGACCAAACCCGCTGCCATCAAACCGCCTAGGGTGGCGGGAATACCAAAGTTAGCAATGGAGCCTTGGATGGGGGCAATAAACGCAAATGAAGAGGCCAAAAATACGGGCACGCTTTGCTTGGTGACGGCATGAAAGACTAACGTGCCTGCCCCGGCGGTAAACAATGCCACACTTGGGTCGAGCCCAGTAAGTAGTGGCACCAGCACCAACGCGCCGAAGGCAACAAAGAGCATCTGAGTTCCCGTCAGTAGCATTTTGAGCCATGAATCAGTTTGCGCAGTTGTATCTGTCACTCTGGCCTCCTTAATATCCAACAAAATAAATTTCACGCTGCCCTATATGCTTCATGTTTATCACCAGGGCAAAAAAATGCCCCCAACGCGCAGGGCGTAAGGGGCCGTTAGTCTAGGGACGCTTATCGCGTACCAAAAATTTTATCGCCGGCGTCGCCGAGTCCGGGAACGATATAGCCGTTCTCGTCTAGCCTTTCGTCGATGGACGCCGTGTAAATCTCAATATCCGGATAGGCTTCTTGTACACGCTTAATGCCTTCGGGCGCTGCGACAAGGACGATCACTTTCATGCTTTCGCAGC
The DNA here is from genome assembly GCF_013415105.1 of Vreelandella salicampi. Lineage (GTDB taxonomy): Bacteria > Pseudomonadota > Gammaproteobacteria > Pseudomonadales > Halomonadaceae > Vreelandella > Vreelandella salicampi. The sequence goes on along the minus strand of NZ_JACCDF010000010.1, from coordinate 131,282 downwards.
CGCGCTCGCGCAGCATATCAAGGGTTGCCACCATGGAGCCGCCCGTGGCGAGCATCGGGTCGATCACAATGGCCATACGCTCTTCGATATCATTGGCAAACTTGGCAAAGTAAGGTACCGGCTGCAGCGTTTCTTCATCACGGTATAAGCCCACTACGCTAACACGCGCACTGGGAATTAAATCCGTCACGCCTTCCAGCATGCCCAAGCCAGCGCGCAAAATCGGCACGACGGTGACTTTTTTGCCTTTAAGTCGGCGTGTGGCAATCGGCTCTCCGTTCCAGCCTTCAATATCGTGGTCTTCAAGCTCTAGCCCTTGAGTGGCTTCATAAGTAAGAAGCTTTGCCACTTCACCGGCTAACTCACGAAAGCTTTTGGTGCTGATATCCGCTTCGCGCATCAGCCCCAGCTTATGCTGCACAAGCGGATGATTAATGGCATGAACACTCATGGGACTTCCTCACTGCAGGCATTTGATTCAACGACGTTCGTCGTCTCGACGGGCATACAAAATTGCGCGCCATTCTACGCGCAACCAGTCTTGAGGTTAAGGGGTTTCCGGCAATTGCCAATCAATCGGCGTTCGTCCTTGAGATTGAAGAAAGTCATTCGCCTGGGAAAAGTGGCGCGAGCCAAAAAAACCGCGGTGGGCGGAAAGCGGCGAAGGATGAGGCGCTTCAAGCACCAAATGTTGCTGACGATCGATCAATTGCTTCTTCTGCCGTGCATGGCCTCCCCACAGCAAAAAAACGCAAGGAGGCGATTTTTCACTGACCGTCTCAATCACACGGTCGGTGAACGGCTCCCAGCCTTTGCCTCGGTGCGATGCCGCGTTGCCCTGTTCAACCGTTAATGCCGTATTGAGAAGCAATACGCCCTGCTTGGCCCAGGCCTCCAAATAGCCGTGCTTGACCGGCGTAAACCCGATATCAGAGGCGAGCTCTTTGTAGACATTGGTAAGCGACGGCGGTACGGGTACACCCGGTTGCACGGAAAAGCAAAGCCCATGCGCCTGGTTCGGGCCGTGGTAAGGATCTTGACCCAAAATAACGACCTTGACTTCATCAAGCGGTGTCAGTTCAAAGGCGCGAAACCAGTTCGATGAGTGTGGGTATACCACCTTTTTTGCCGCTTTCTCGTCCGCGAGAAATTGCTTGAGCGAGTGCATATACTCAGCATGAAACTCGCTTTCTAAGGCTCTTCCCCACTCACCCGGTAACGGATTCGCCATCTCCCCACCTCTTTATTGCTTCACACATTTTATTGTTTCAGACATTAATGTTAATGCTTCAAACGTTACTTTCTGACTTGATCGACGAGCGGCTCTACATAGGCCACACCCATATCCCAGGGAAACTGGATCCAGCACTGCTGGGCCACTTCCGTGAGGTATTGGTCAACAAGCGGGCGCCCTTCTGGTTTAGCGTAAATCGTGACGAAGTGCGCTTTAGGCAGCATTTCTCTGACCGCCTTGGCCGTTTTCCCGGTATCCACCAAGTCATCAACGAGAAGCCAGCCATCGCCATCATGGTCAACCCCTTTCAGGACATCCAGCCCACCTTGATCCATGTGGTCATAGCTTTTGATGCAGACGGTATCGATCAGGCGCACGTTAAGCTCTCGGGCAATCAACGCCGCCGGAATGAGTCCGCCGCGTGTAATTGCCACGATGCCTTTAAAATCACGCTCAATTAACTGATGACACAGCTGACGCACATCGCGATGCAGCTGATCCCAGGAGACCGTAAAATGTTGGTGATAACGGTGAGTACTCATAAAGGCGTTACTCGTCTTCGGTGAAGGAACAAACCGCGAACACACCAAAGCCTGCATCGCGAATTTTCTGCGACCCACCCAGTTCAGGTAGATCGATAATGGTGGCCGTTTCAACCACATGGCCACCGCTACGCTGAATCAGATTAGCCGCTGCCAGCATAGTGCCGCCGGTAGCGATCAAGTCATCCATCAGAAGAATACGGTCATCTTTCTGAAAAGCATCGGAGTGCAGCTCAACTTCAGAATGACCGTACTCAAGGGTGTAGGTTTCACTAATGGTTTGAAAAGGCAGCTTACCCTTCTTACGTACGGGCACAAAACTACAGCCAAGCTCGTAAGCCAAAGGCGCACCAATGATAAAACCTCGCGCGTCAATGGACGCGATGGCATCTAAGTTCATCTCTTGATAGCGGTGCACAAAGCTATCGATCAGCTTGCGAAAGGCGGCACTGTTTTGTAGTAACGGGGTAATATCGCGAAAATTTACCCCCGGTTCAGGCCAGTCCGGCACCGTGCGGATAACGGACTTAATATAGTCGCCATAGATGCTCATCGCGTCTCTCGTTTCGTCGGAAAGTGTCGAGGTTTAGTCTAAAAAGAAGAATTTAGCCACGAACAGCAGCGCCAATAACACCACTGCAATATTTAAATCTTTAAAGCGACCCGATAGCGTTTTAATCGCCACGTAGCTAATAAAGCCCAGCGCGATACCTTCTGCGATAGAAAACGTCAGCGGCATGGCTAATGCGGCAATTAAGACGGGTGCGGCTTCCGTTGCGTCATCCCAGTCAGCGTGCGCAAGGCTGCCTGCCATCAATACCGCCACGTAAAGCAGTGCCCCGGCGGTCGCATAAGCGGGAATGGAGCCAGCCAAGGGGGCAAAAAAGAGACTAAGCAAAAACAGTACACCCACGACCACGGCGGTCAAACCGGTACGCCCGCCAGCCGCAATACCGGCGGTGGATTCAATGTAACTGGTGGTGGTCGAGGTACCCAGGGCCGCGCCTGCCATTGATGCTGTGCTATCTGCCATCATCGCGCGGCCTACCCGGGGCAATTTACCGTCTTTATCCAGTAGTTTGCCCCGCTGGGCGACACCGACCAGCGTGCCGGAGGTATCGAAAAGATCGACAAACAGAAAAGCAAAAATCACGCTCAGCATGGCGACATCAAGCGCGGCCATGACATCCATTTGCATCAGCGTGGGCGCAATAGACGGCGGCATCGACATAAGGCCACCGTACTCATTGTGCCCGAGCACCATGGCGACCACCGTAACGCCCAAAATACCAATCATCACCGCGCCGGTTACATTCAAATACGAGAGGGCCGTGATAACAAAAAAGCCCACCAGCGCATAAATCGCCGATGGCTCAGAAAGGTCTCCAAGGGCGACATAAGTCGCCGGGTTTGACACCACGATACCGGCATTTTTAAGCGCCACCATGGCCAGGAAAAGACCAATACCCGCAGCAATACCCAAACGCAGCGATAGCGGAATCGAGTTGATAATCCACTCGCGAATCTTAAATATACTCAGCAAAAAGAAACAGAAGCCCGACAAGAAGACCGCCCCTAGGGCCGCTTCCCAAGCATACCCCATACCTAAAACAACACCATAGGTAAAGAAGGCGTTTAGCCCCATACCCGGCGCCTGCGCGATTGGGTAATTAGCCCAAATCCCCATTACCAAACAGCCAATTGCAGCAGCCACACAGGTCGCCACAAAAACCGCGCCATAATCCATCCCCGCCTCAGAGAGAATGCTGGGGTTAACGAAAATGATATAGGCCATCGTCAGGAACGTTGTAATCCCGGCGATTACCTCAGTTTTCACGTTCGTTTTGTGCTCAGAGAGCTTGAAATGTTGCTCAAGAAATTTCATAGAGTTTTTCTATCCTTCACGCCAACGCGTAGAGTCCCTGAGTGTAAGAAAAGCCGCACATGTTAACGAAAGGCACTTGTTATCGAAAGACAATTCGCGATACAAGCGCCAACAAAATGCAGCCGAGCATCTTGGGCATTTGCCCACCTATAGTGACTAGCAAACTTTAGGCCAAAAGCTAACCAATCGGTCAACAAACCCAAAATCTCACCTACACGCGGCTCGCTAAGACACGCTCCACCGTCTCGACAATAACCTGGGTTTGCGGGTCAATCTCGATATTGACCTCATCTCCAAGGGACCGCTCGTTTAACACCGTGCGCAACAGCGTCTCGGGTATGAGATTCACGCTGAATTCCACTCCCTCATTCTCATCCGCGCGGCGTACATCGGCCACGGTCAGGCTAATACCGTCCACCCCGATATACCCTTTCTCAAATACAAATCGACTGACTTTTTTAGGCAGCGCAAACCACAGGCGACGATTATTCGGCGCTTCTTCGATCTCAACCAGCTTCGCTTTGCAGATCACATGGCCTGACATGGCATGCCCGCCAATTTCATCGCCGAAACGCGCGGCACGCTCAATATTGACGCATTGCCCAGGCGCAATTGCACCAAGATTGGTCAATCGCAGCGTTTCACGCATCAAGTCAAAGCTTACGTTGTCGTCATCAATCGCCGTTACGGTCAGACAAACACCGTTGTGGGCAACAGACGCCCCAATCTCAAGCCCATCCCGCATGTGGGCAGGCATTTCCACCACGTGCGTACGAAAGGCATCGAGTTCGCGTACCGCAACAACAACGGCAGTACCCTGGACAATCCCGGTAAACATCGCTTCCCCCTGGACACGGTTTTCAATCAACACGGTTTATCGCCAAACGCTTGGCCGTAAGTCGGTGACATTGTGCCACTTTTAGACTGAGTTCACCCCTTCCACAACACGGGCAAAGTGAAATTTCCCATACAACGCTTTAGGTAACGTACTTCAACACTAAATGTGCCCAACAAAAACACCTAAAAAAGTAAATAAATCTACAATATGACCTGATCATAAAAAATAGCGCTAAGTCCATTTGACAGCGCCCTGCCAGATCTTTAGACTTTCGCCGCAAATGTAAAGACGCCGATTTGAACCCAGATTGCGGGCGTCACCCCAGCTACTCGCCGGGTAAAATGCAGCTAAAAGGGTGTGTCCAGCGTTAATGGCCACCCGTTTAGGGTGGCCTTTTTTTGTTTCCCGCCCTACGCTTGCCCCTCGCACTCTATTGTCGGCCTAACTTTACGTCTTTGGCCTCACATAAGGCAGACGCGACCCATGATCGAACTTAAAAACGTCAGTAAAACTTACTTTAGTAAAGCTAATGGCAGTGACACAGGCGCTGTGCACGCGTTAAAAAACGCAGACTTATACATCCCTAAAGGGACTATTCATGGCGTCATTGGCCTGTCGGGCGCAGGTAAATCAACACTGATACGCTGCGTAAACCTTTTGGAGCGCCCGACAGAAGGTAGCGTCACGGTTAATGGCCAAGAAATGACGCGCCTGAATGCCCAAGAACTAAACCGTGCTCGCCACCGTATTGGCATGATTTTTCAGCACTTTAACCTGCTCACAACGCGCAATGTGTTTGATAATATCGCCCTACCGCTGGAATTGATGGGGCGCTCTAAAAAAGCAATTCGCGAGCGCGTTCTTCCGCTTTTAGAGCTTGTCGGGCTTAGCGACAAGACCCATCAGTTTCCCGCTCAGCTCTCCGGTGGGCAAAAGCAGCGCGTCGCGATTGCCCGGGCGCTGGCCAGCGAACCCGCGGTATTGCTCTGCGATGAGGCGACATCAGCGCTAGACCCGCAAACAACCGGCTCCATTCTTGAGCTACTGCGCGATATCAACCATACGCTTGGCATTACCATTTTGTTGATCACGCATGAAATGGAAGTGGTTAAATCTATCTGCCATCGCGTCAGCTTGATTTCTGACGGCGAGCTGGTGGAGGACGCCGTCGTCGGCGATTTCTTCACCTCGCCTCGCACCCAGCTAGGGCGTGAATTCTTAAATGACTTCCTGCAGCTAGCGCCGCCGAAAGAGCTAGTGAATCGTTTGCAAGAAAACCCGGGCGATGCCACCCACCCGATCGTGCGGCTCACGTTTTCCGGCGATGCCGTCTCAACTCCGCTGATTTCTCAGCTCGCGCGGGAGTGCGGCGTCGATGTCAGTATTCTTCAAGCCAAAGTGGAGTCCATCCAGGAACGCACCTTAGGCTTGATGATCGCCGAACTACTCGGAACGCCAGAACAAACCCAGCAAGCCATGCATTTTCTTGAATCTCACCAGCTACAAATAGAGGTATTGGGTCATGTCCAGCGCGATGATTGATCTTATTCTGCAGGCAACGCTGGATACGCTCTATATGGTAGGAGTATCCGGCCTTATTTCAACACTGCTCGGCGTACCGCTCGGAGTAATGCTCTACGTGACGCGTCCACGGCAAATTTTGTCCATGCCGATACTCAATCAGGTGCTCGGGATTGTAACCAATATCGGCCGTTCAATTCCGTTTATCATTCTGATGGTGGCGCTCATCCCCTTTACGCGCATGTTAGTGGGTACCTCCATCGGGATTAACGCCGCTTCAGTGCCACTGACCATAGCCGCTATCCCTTTTGTCGCGCGGCTAGTAGAAGGCGCGCTCAACGAGCTATCACCGGGGCTCATCGAGGCCGCACAAGCCATGGGCGCCACGCCCTGGCAGATTATTCGTAAGGTGCTACTACCTGAAGCACGCGGCGGCATTATTACCGGGTTGACCATCACGCTGGTAACGCTTGTGAGCTACTCGGCCATGGCCGGCGCAGTCGGCGGTGGCGGGCTCGGGGACCTAGGTATTCGATACGGCTATAACCGCTTCAACCCTACTATCATGCTTATCACCGTGGTCATTTTGGTGGTCATGGTACAAGGCTTCCAAAGCCTAGGCGACTATTTAGTGCGCAAAAGTGATCGTAAGTAGCCATCACCATTATAATCAAAAAGAATTAGACATCGTTTTTTTATTACCCCAAAATAGTATTTACACGGAAACAGGAGACCTATATGAAAAAGCTTTTAATTAGCGGTTTATCCGCTCTCGCCCTGGCCGGCAACGTCGCGAATGCGGACTCTCACAGCATTAAAGTGGGCACTGTGGCAGGCCCAGAAACCGATGTCATGCAGGTCGCGGCGGGCATTGCTGAGGACGAGCATGGCCTGACGGTTGAAATCATTGAGTTTACTGACTATGTCACGCCCAATGCTGCTCTGGCAGATGGCAGCTTAGATGCCAACGCCTACCAGCACGAACCGTACATGCAAGCCATGGTGAATGATCGTGGCTACGACTTTGCCGTTGCTGGCTACACCTTTGTGTACCCGATTGGCGCCTATTCAGAAAAATACGAGAGCATTGATGAGCTGCCGGAGGGCGCCCAGATTGCCCTTCCCAATGATCCGTCTAACGAAGGGCGTGCGTTAATCTTGATGCACAACCACGACTTGATCACGCTCAACGACCCGGAAAACTTGGAAGCGACCCCTATCGACATCACTGAAAATCCGCATGATTTTCGTTTCCGCGAAATTGAAGCGGCTCAGCTGCCCCGCGTACTGCCAGATGTCGACCTAGCATTCATCAATAACACCTTTGCTCAGCCGGCGGGGCTAAGCCTCGACGACGCCTTGATCAAAGAAGGCCCCGAGTCGCCCTATGTCAACCTGATTGTGGTACGTGAAGGTGACGAGGATCGCGAAGCGATTCGTCAGCTGGTCGACGCCTATCAAAGCGAAGCGGTTATAGAAAAAGCTGAAGAGCTGTTTGATGGCGCGGCCGTCCCTGGCTGGACCGAATAAGCGCAAAGCACTTCGACTTCAAGAACGACCATCAGGCTGGCTTACGCCGGCCTGATGTGTTATCAGGACACGAGATGACGCAACCACCTATCGATTACGCTTTACTGGGCAAACAACTCCACGCCCTGCTAGATACCCGCGACTGGCTCACCAATAGCGCTCAGCTCAGTGCGTTTGTTTTTGAGCAAATCCCCGAACTCAACTGGGTGGGGCTTTATCTACAACGTGAGGCTGAAGTGCTCTCCCTTGGCCCGTTTCAAGGCAAGCCGGCGTGCCATCCCATTCCATTCAGCAAGGGGGTTTGTGGCGCCGCAGCACGCAGCGGGCAAACCCAGCGAGTGGATGACGTTCACGCCGTAGCCGATCACATCGCCTGCGACGCTAACTCGCGCGCCGAACTTGTGATACCCATTATGTCAGGCGATGCGCTTTGGGGCGTATTCGATCTCGACAGCCCCCAGCCAACGCGCTTCAGCGCGGCGGACCAAGCGGGCCTTGAGTCCCTCGTGGCCATCTTTACCCAGCGCACAGAGCTTCCCCGTTTTTGCTGAGCGTTATGACAAAGCGCTGGGCAGTTAAACCCCAAAAACAAAAACGCCCCATACGATTAGCGTATGGGGCGTTATTTTGGTAGGACCAGGCGGATTTGAACCGCCGACCTCCACGATGTCAACGTGGCGCTCTAACCAACTGAGCTATGGTCCTGGAAACGGGTAGTAAACTGACTAAGCTGCGGAATACTATTAATTTATTGGTAGGACCAGGCGGATTTGAACCGCCGACCTCCACGATGTCAACGTGGCGCTCTAACCAACTGAGCTATGGTCCTGCCGCTCCACAACGGATGCGTATTCTACGGCTTTATGACTGAAATGCAAGCATTTTGCACTAGCGTCGCCATAAAGCACCTGTGTGTAGCAAGCTCACTCCGGCACACCCCCCTCGGTGAGTTTTTTCGGGTTCAGTAAGCGTTCAAGCGTTGGTCGATCAAGCTCCGTTTCTTCCTCGGCAACGTCGATAATCGGTCGCCCGGCCTGATACGCTTTTTTAGCGATTGCCGCCGCCGCGTTGTACCCGATGACACCGTTAAGGGCCGTAACCAAAATGGGATTACGCGCCAACGGCTCGCTCAACTGATCTTCCCGCACGTTAAATGTTGCAATCGCTCGATCCGCCAACAAGCGTGCCGTATTGCTCATCAGCGTGACAGACGTCAGCAAATTCGAGGCCACCAACGGCAACATCACATTCAGCTGGAAGTTACCGCTCTGCCCGGCAACGGTAATCGCCGTATCCAAACCAATCACTTGCGCTGCTGTTTGCGCTGCGGACTCAGGAATGACCGGGTTCACTTTGCCCGGCATAATCGAGCTGCCGGGTTGCAGCGCCTCAAGCTCAATCTCGCCAAGCCCGGCAAGAGGGCCGGAATTCATCCAGCGTAAGTCGTTGGCAATCTTCATCACCACACAGGCCAAACCTTTAAGCTGGCCGGAGAGTTCGACGGCCGCATCCTGCGATGAGAGGCTGGCAAAAAAGCTATCGTTAGGCACAAAGCTAAGACCGGTTTGATCACTCAAGTGCTCGGCCATTCTAGCGCCAAATTCGTCCGGCGCATTAATACCGGTACCAACTGCCGTTCCACCTTGCGCCAAGCGTTGAAGGCGCGTCATCGCGCCCTCAATACGCTCAATCGCTTGATCCAACTGACTTACCCAGCCGCCAAGCTCCTGCGCCATGGTTAACGGCATGGCGTCCATTAGGTGCGTACGCCCCGTTTTCACCACGTCCTCTAGCTCGCTAGCACGCCGAGCAATCACCTCGCGCAGGTGCGTTAGCGCAGGTAGTAGCACGCTATCTACGCCAATTGCCGCGGAAACATGAATCGCTGTCGGGACCACATCGTTACTCGATTGCCCCATATTGACGTGATCATTTGGCAGTACCTCGACCCCTGCCCGGCTGGCGAGGTTGGCTAAGACCTCGTTGACGTTCATATTGCTCGATGTGCCAGAGCCGGTCTGGAAAACATCCACCGGAAAGTGAGCATCGTGCTTGCCGTCGATTACCTCTTGAGCCGCGTTTTTAATGGCAGTGGCACGCGCCTCATCGAGCAAACCCAAGGCATGATTGGTATCGGCTGCGGCGAGCTTGATGCGCGCAATAGCATGGATAAACGCAGGCGGCATTGGCTGGTGCGATACCGGGAAATTATTCACCGCGCGCTGGGTCTGGGCGCCGTAAAGCGCCTTGGTGGGGACACTTAACTCGCCCATACTATCGCGTTCGATGCGTGTCGACATGATGCTCTCCTTTTCATTAATGAAACGAACAGTCGTTAGTTACTCTTCAGCCTAACGCCCTTACCCGAGTAAGCAAATGCGCCATACGCGACTCAGGCCTCGCCTCTTATCCGGTTATTTAAAATCGCACCACTAATAATGTTGCACTGCACAAAAACAGCATCTATACTGCAACGCAACATGACGAAGATTGCATAGATATTCACACCAACGGTCTTCGCATTACCACCACAACGATCACCCTAGGAGGGTTTATCATGCGCACTATTAACACTAACGAAATGACTCAGCAGTTCGACAACATGTTCATGGCACCGGCTCGCGCTTTTGCCGCACTGAATGTCGATTTCGCCGAAAAGATGTTTAATGCCCAGCTTGACGCAGGCAAAGCCTACGTCGACACCAGCATTGCTCAAGCGCGCAGCTTCATGGACGTTAAAGACGCTGAAGGTCTGCGTTCTTACATGGAAGGCCAGCAAAAAGTCGCTAAAGAACTGGCTGAGCGTGTTAAAGGCGATACAGATAAAGTTGTCGGATTGCAGCAAGACTTCATCCAGAAGAGCCAGAAGCTGACCGAAGATAACGTCAAACAAGCGCAAGAAACGGCAACCAAGATGAGCAAAACGGCTTAATCTTCAAGCACCGCGCTTTTTCAAAACCGCCAGTGGCTTGCCATTGGCGGTTTTTTTATGCCTGTTTACCAGCCTAGCGCTTGCTTCACAAATGGGATGGTCAGTTTACGCTTTGCTGACAGCGAGGCTTGATCCAGCGTTTCCAAAGCACGGCATAGCTCGCTAAGCTCACGCGGCCCGCGGTGCAAAATATAGCGTCCTACATCGTTAGGTAGCTGCATTCCTCGGCTTTTCGCTCGTAGTTTTAACGCACCTAGGCGCTCATCATCATCCAAAGGATGAATATGAAACGTCACGCCCCACGTCAGCCGCGAGGCAAGATCCGGCAGTACAACCGGTAGCTGCCGCGGTGCTGCGTTCGCGGCAATCACTAAGCATTTACCCGCATCGCGTAAGCGGTTAAATGCGTGGAATAACCCCTCTTCCCAGCGCTTACGCCCGACGACGCACTCAAGGTCGTCGATCATGACCACGTCTAAGCGTTCAATCTCTTCTAGCATTAGCGGCGGAAAGTGGCCTAAATCCGCCAAGGGTAAATAGAGCGCGCGCTTATCGTGATCCGATGCGGCGTGACACGCCGCTTGCAGCAGGTGACTTTTACCGCTACCAGAACTACCCCATAGGAACAAATACGGCTCACCTTGAGACGCTATTTGGCTCACCAATGCTTGCACCAGCGCTGCGTTAGCCGCACTGGTATAATAGTTCTCGAAGGTGGCATCATCGCGCAACCCGACGCCTAAGGGTAACTGTGCCGGCACTCGGCTCATGGTGTCCCCCTATCGTCATAAAGATCCTGATTGAGTTTGTGCTGCTCTGAGGCTGCACTTTCGGACACCGCTTCGGCATCATATAGCGAGCTGGCTTTGTAGCGATCAAACGCTTCGCGTAAGAGCACCATGATCACCGCCGCAGCGGGCAATGCCAACAATACGCCGATAAAGCCAAACAGCTCCCCTCCTGCCAACACGGCAAAAATCACCGCCACGGGATGCAGACCAATTTTGTCACCTAAAAGCTTAGGCTGAAGCACAACACTTTCGATCACCTGGCCAATGGAAAACACCACAATGACGCCCAAGATCGCCCAAACGGTGCCCATCTGAAACAGTGCCACGACTAGCGCAATGCTCATCCCGACGATAAAGCCTAAGAATGGCACGATGCTGGCTATCCCGGAAATAAAACCGATCAAAAGGCCGAAGTTCAGCCCCATCAAACTCAGCCCCAGCGCGTATATGATGCCCAAGCACAGCATTACCAGCAGTTGCCCACGCAAAAAGGCCGAAAGCACTTCATCGCAGCGGGCGACCAACCGATAGGTATCTTCGACCCACTGTCGGGGAATCAGGTTGGCGACATTGTCAATTAACCGGTCCCAGTCAAGCAGTAAATAAAATGTCACAACGGGGACCAAAGCCACATACGTCACCCAAGAGACCAGTGCCATACTAGAGCGCCCCACCTGCCCAAGCGCCTGCGCTAAGTAGCCCCCGGCATCACGCCAGTTCTGGACCAGGATTTCGCGCAGATTCGCTACTTCCGCTTGCAAGTCGTAGCCTGTCCACGCTTGCAGCTGAGGGGCAAGCGTGACTTCTACCCATTGCAAAATGGCCGGAAGCGCTTCACCTAACTCTTTCACCTGCTGAATAATCAGCGGCACCACAATCAGCAAACTCACGATCAGAATCAGCGAGAGCACCAAAAAGACACTCGTCACAGCCAGAGGGCGCTTCATCCCCCAGCGTTCAAAGTGATTAGCCATCGGATCGGCCAGATAGGCTAGAATCATGCCGGTCACAAACGGCATTAGGACCGCATCGAGCAAATAGATAAACCCTGCGATGACCACCAACAGCAGGATTCCCCACCAAGAATGACGCATTCAGCGACTCCTCCATGAACCAAAAGGCTGGTTAGCCTGTCGTGTTACGCTGCTTGTAGCGATGCGACTAACGCCGCTGGGTGTTACAATTCGGCCTGTTACCGCATCGGCGCTGGCTATCCGCCAGCATTAGCATCGTTACTTTCATCGATATTTTTTGCACCACAGGATCTGCTATGACCGAGACCCCCTATTCATCCACCAAGCCCTCGCTAAGCTACAAGGATGCGGGCGTTGACATTGACGCGGGTAACGCCCTTGTTGACCGCATTAAGCACGTAGCCAAGCGTACCTCGCGCCCAGAGGTAATGGGAGGCCTCGGTGGTTTTGGCGCCCTGTGTGAGCTTCCCAAAAACTATAAAGAGCCGGTGTTGGTATCGGGCACCGACGGCGTGGGCACAAAATTACGCCTAGCGATGGACCTTGGCAAACACGACACCATCGGCATCGACCTTGTCGCCATGTGCGTTAACGATCTGATTGTTGCCGGTGCCGAGCCACTGCTCTTTCTTGACTACTATGCCACGGGAAAGCTCAACGTGGATATCGCCGCCGACGTCGTCGAAGGCATCGGTGCCGGTTGCGAGCAAGCAGGCTGCGCGCTTGTTGGCGGTGAAACAGCCGAAATGCCGGGCATGTACGAAGGTGACGATTACGATCTCGCCGGCTTCTGCGTGGGTGTCGTCGAGAAAGCGAACATCTTGGACGGCAGTAACGTCAGCGACGGTGACGTGCTATTAGGGTTGGCTTCGTCGGGACCGCACTCCAACGGCTATTCGCTGATTCGCAAAATTCTTGAGGTGAGTGAGGCGCCGCTCGACACCGCCATCGATGGCAAGCCGCTAAGCGAAGCGCTGATGGCGCCAACGCGCATCTATGTCAAGCCATTGCTATCTCTAATGCGCGAAACGGATACGCCCGTCCATGCCTTGTCGCATATTACCGGCGGTGGGTTGTTGGAAAACATTCCACGCGTGCTACCCGAGCATTTAGCCGCGCACATCGATATCGCCAGCTGGCAACGCCCTGATGTCTTCAACTGGTTGAAAGCCCAAGGCAACGTTGACGAAACTGAAATGCACCGGGTGCTCAACTGCGGTATCGGCATGGTGATCGTTGTCCCGCCGGCTCACGCCGACAAAGCCCGCGCGCACCTGCAAGCGCAAGGCGAAACGGTTTACACCTTGGGCAACATCGTACCACGTGAAGGTGACGCCGTGACGTTGGAGAATCTTCCCGCATGAGCAGCACCGATTACACCAGCGATACGTTAAAAGAGATAGAACCCGAAGCCACGGACGCACGCCGCATTGTGGTGCTGCTTTCCGGTAGCGGCAGTAACTTGCAAGCGTTGATCGAAGCGCAATCCCACGACCGGTTGGGCGGTGAGATCGTTGCGGTTATCTCTAACGAGGCGGATGCCTATGGACTAAAGCGCGCCCGCGACGCCGGCATCGATGCGGTGGCTCTACCGCATCGCGAATACGATAGCCGCGAGGCTTACGACGGGGCGTTGATCAAGGTCATCGAGCGTCACGAGCCCGACCTCATTGTGCTCGCCGGTTTTATGCGCATCCTGACACCGCGCTTTGTGCAGCGTTTTCTCGGGCGAATGCTCAATATCCACCCGTCGCTGCTGCCCGCCTACCGGGGCCTAAATACCCACGCTCAAGCGCTCGCCGATGGCGTGTCAGAGCATGGCTGCAGCGTTCATTTTGTGACCGAAGAGCTCGACGGCGGTCCGGTGGTGATTCAGGCCGCCCTCAAGGTTAGCGCCGATGACACCATTGAGACGCTAAAAGAAAAAGTCCACGCCCGCGAGCACTTGATCTACCCCATTGCGGTCGGCTGGTTTTTAAACGGCCGCCTACAATACAGCGGGACAGGGGCCACACTGGACGGCACCGCGTTGCCACCTCAGGGCCTCCGCTTAAGCCACGAAGACGCCGCTGAGGAGCTTGACGAACTCGACGATCACGCCTAAGCCAAACGCAAAACGGCGCTTGAGCGTTTGTACGCCAAGCGCCGTTTTTTGTGCCCTGCTTTTTAGGTTCGGGGGAGTGTCACTCCCTGCTGGCCCATGTACTTACCGCCCCGGTCTTTATAGGACGTTTCACAAATCTCATCGGATTCCAAAAAGAGCATTTGCGCCACGCCTTCGTTGGCGTAGATTTTGGCTGGCAGGTTGGTGGTATTGGAAAATTCCAGCGTTACGTGCCCTTCCCATTCGGGCTCAAGCGGCGTCACGTTGACGATAATCCCACAACGCGCGTAAGTCGATTTTCCCAAGCAAATGGTCAGCACGCTGCGCGGGATACGAAAATATTCCACCGTACGCGCCAGCGCGAAAGAGTTAGGCGGAATAACGCAGACATCCCCCTTCACATCGACAAAGCTCTTATCGTCAAACCCTTTCGGGTCGACCACCGCCGAGTGAATATTGGTGAACACCTTAAAATCATCGGCGCAGCGCACATCGTAGCCATAGCTTGATGTGCCGTACGAGATCACGCGCTGGCCATCAACGTAGCGCACCTGTTCTGCTTCAAAAGGCTCAATCATGGCGTCACTGGCGGCCATGCGACGAATCCATTTATCCGATTTAATGCTCATTGCGTTACTATCACTCACTAAAAGAAATCGTCGGGCCTTGCTCGGCGGCGCCGTCCACACCTGCTGCTACACGCTTGGCGATCTCACCAAACGTCTGGCTCACGGGGCTATCTGGCTCAGATATCACACTCGGGTTGCCGGAATCCGCCAGTTCACGAATCGACAAACTCAGCGGCAAGCGACCAAGCACTTGGGTTTCGTACTCGGCTGCAATCCGCTCGCCGCCACCGCTACCAAAAATGGGCGCTTCGTGACCGCAATTTTCACAGTGATACGTGCTCATATTCTCGACAATGCCGAGCACCGGCACGTTAACCTTGCGGAACATCTCGATGCCCTTGCGCGCATCCAGCAACGCAATATCCTGCGGTGTGGTGACGATGACAGCCCCAGACACCGGTACGCGCTGCGAAAGTGTTAGCTGAATATCACCGGTACCAGGTGGCATATCGATGAGCAGAAAATCAAGATTATCCCACTGGGTTTGGGTTAAGAGCTGTTGGAATGCACCGACGACCATGGGGCCACGCCATACCATGGGCTCGCGGGTGTTAACCAGAAACGCCATCGACATGGCCTGAATGCCATGGGCTTCAAGCGGGAAAAACTTATCTTCCCCTGCAGCTTGCGGGCGCTCACCTTCTTTCACGCCGAGCATCTGGGCCTGGCTTGGTCCGTAAATATCGGCGTCCAACACGCCCACACGGTAACCCTGCGCTGAAAGCGCTAGGGCTAAATTAACCGTTACCGTGGATTTACCCACGCCACCCTTGCCCGAGGCAACGGCGACGATATGTTTCACCCCTTCCATTCGTGGCACTCCTCGTCAATTGATTAAACCATCGCCTGCGATAATACGCGCAAGCGGCTCATTCATAAACTGACGAAAAGCGCACAGGGAAAATACGCGTTTTTAACGCCTATTTTTTCGCCATGCTATCCAGCATTTTATTCACGGCGTCTAAATGTTCCGGTTCATTGTGACACATGCCTTGGAAGGTGGCGCAGACGTCAAGAAAGCCTTTCAGCTCCATATTGGGCGCCATTTTCATTAGCCGTTTGGTCAGCCGCGTGGCGTTGGGCGGCTGCGCGGCAATACGCTCGGCATGCACCCGTGCCGCCTCCATCAGCGCGTCAGGCTCTGCCACTTCTAGCACAATGCCATAGGCTTTGGCTTCTTCGGCATCAATGATGCGGCCTGAAAGCGTGAGTTCAAACGCGCGCTGGTAACCAATCAAACGCTGCATGAACCAGGCACCGCCATCGCCGGGAATGATCCCCAAATTAAGAAATGTCTCGCCGAACTTCGCCTTGCGTGAGGCAATACGGATATCTGCCATATTGGCCAGATCAAACCCCGCACCAATCGCCGGCCCATTAACCGCCGCGATAATTGGTGCCTCTACATCTTGCAATGCTAGCGGTATGCGTTGAATACCCCGCCGGTAGCGCTCGGCCACTTCGGCAACATTGCCAGCAAAATCGCCCCTGCGGTTGGCCATGTCTTTAACGTTTCCACCAGCAGAGAACGCTGAGCCCGCGCCGGTGATCAGCAGCACTGACACGTCGTCGCAGCGGTTGACCCACTCGGCCACCGCCACGATATCGTCAGCCAGCGCCGTCCCGGTTAGGGCGTTACGTACATCGTGGCGGTTTAGGGTTAACGTCGCGATACGATGCTCGAGCTTTAATGTGGCGTCTTGCAGTGTCGGCAGGGTCATTGGGGCTCCTCAACAATAATTCGCGCATCCACCACGGCGTAGCCATCGGAGTAGGCAATCACCGGGTTCATATCCAATTCAGCAATGTGGGGGTAGGCTTCTACGATACGTGAAACGCTGAGCAGAAGCTCAACGAGTGCCCCTTTATTAATCGCTGAGGCGCCGCGCACGCCTTCGAAAAGTTTCTTCGCTTTGATTTGCTCCACCATCGCGGCAGCATCATGGTGGCTAAGCGGTATGGCGCGGAAGGCCACGTCTTCAAGAATCTCGACAAACACACCACCAAGGCCAAACATCAACACCGGGCCAAAAATCGGGTCGCGCATCATGCCGATGATCACCTCAAGGCCCTTTTCCGCCATGGGCGTTACCAATACGCCCTCGATGTCGGCGTTAGCATCATAAACACGGGCGGACGCCATAATCTGATCAAAACCGCCCCGCAGTGCCGCCTCACCGACTAAATTAAGTTTAACGCCGCCCGCCTCGGATTTATGCAGAATATCTTTCGATACTACCTTCATCGCCAGCGGCTGAGCGCCAAACTCGCGGGCAATTTCACCAAGCTCATCGACACGGCGAACGACGCGCTCGACCGGCACGCGGATACCGTGCTCCGCGAGAAGCGTTTTTGCTTCAAACTCTAACAAGTCACGCCCCTGAGCTTGCGCCTGGCGTAGCAACGTTCGCCCATTTTCCGTGGCTTGTGTTTGTTTTTCGGGCTTCAATACGGCGCATTGCGCTAGATACTCGCCGCGCTCACCGAGTGCTGCAAGCACCCGCACGGCGTGCTCAATTGAGGTGTAAACCGGCAGGCCCGCTTCGTGTAAGCGCCGAAGTGCAGGCGGCTTGACCGGCGCGTAAAGACTGTAAACCACTAGCGGCTTTGAGGTACTATGGGACAGATCCACCATCGCCTCGGCGCCGCGCATCTCGTCACCCAGCAGTGACTCGGCAAAGCGCAAGCTGTAGCCGCCGAACATCCCCACGAGAAACACGCTATCGACGTTATCGTCGGAGGCGACAATCTCCATACATGTGGCAAGCAGCGACGGGTTGGCATCCGATGTGCCAGCAACGTCCACGGGGTTTGCGGTAGAGGCCTGAGGAAACAGTATCTCGCGTAGTTTGGCACGCGTTTCATCCGAGAGCTCGGCAAGGGTCAGGCCAGTTTCGGCTAAGCGGTCAGAGGCAATAGTCGCCTGGCCGCCGCCGTCGGCGATCACCGCTACGCGCTTGCCGCACGCTTTCTGCAAAAGGCCCAAGCCTTCGGCCACCGGCAAAATTTCATCGGAGTACTGCACCACACTCACGCCAGATTGGCGCAGCAGGTCCACCGTCATTTGGTAACTGCCCGCTAGCGCCCCAGTATGCGAACTGGCCGCTTTTTGGCCTTGCTCAGTGGAGCCAGATTTGTACACCACCACCGGCTTCATCGCCGTCACATCGCGGGCGACCTGCAGGAACTTGCGGCCGTCGCGAAAGCCTTCCACATAAAGCGTGGCAACGCGTGTGTGCTCATCCTCACCGAGATAGCGCAGGTAGTCGTTAAAGCCGATATCGCTCTGGTTTCCCGGGCCAATGTAGGTGCTAAACCCAACTTGGCCGTTGTGCTGCGCTTCTAACGCCAGCGACAACAGCATGTTGCCCGACTGCGACACTATCCCAATATTCCCGGGCTTAACGTTATCGAGGGCAAGCAAGTTCAGCCGATGGTGTAGGTTGAACACACCCGATGTATTGGGGCCGATAATACGCACGCCATGAGCACGCGCCTCGGCCATCATTGCCTGATCAAGGCGCGCCCCTGCGTCCCCCACTTCGCCGAAGCCGCTGGCAAGAATGACCGCGCCTTTGATGCCGTGCCGGCCGCACTCGCCAATTAACCCCGGGATGGTCGCTGCAGGGGTACAAATCAGCGCAAGCGCTGGATTACCCGGAATGTCTGCCACCGATGGCCACGCTTTTACCCCTAAGATCATATCGGCTTTGGGATTAACCGGGTAAATCTCGCCTCGGTAACCGTCTTTAATTAGGCCTACCATGGCTTTGTAGCCGCGTTTGGTTGGGTCGGCAGATGCCCCCACCACAGCAATACTGGTGGGCGCTAAAATATCGTGAAGCGGGCTACGCAGGGGAAGATGACCTTCAATCGGATTCATGCCTAAACCTTTAACCTTTGCAATACAGCAAGACTGCCTTGAGACGAGAAAAACAAACGGGTTAGCGACCTTGGAAGCTCGGCTTGCGCTTTTGCGCGAAGGCATCCACGCCCTCCTGCCAGTCATCCGTGGTCGAGCAGGTGAAAACGGCGTCTAGCTCCTGCTGGAGATGGCTATCGACATCGTTGGCACTGCTAACATTCACTAAGCGTTTAAGCATGGCCATCGACACCGGGGCCTGCTCGGCGAGTTTTGCGCCGAGCACATGGGCTTCGACGAGCAGTTGGTCTTGCGGGTAAGCGGCCAGTGCCAGCGAGATACGCGCCGCCTCCGTGCCGGTAATTTTCTCACCAGTGAACAGCAGTCGCCGCGCCTGTACGAGCCCGACAATTTGCGGTAAAACCTTCGAGACTCCACCGCCTACGCAGGTACCGATACTCGTCTCGGGGAAGCCTATCTGTGCATTTTCAGCCATCACAATAAAGTCACAGGCCACTGCCATTTCCGCACCGGCGCCCAGGGCGTAACCATTGATCGCCGCTACTACGGGCTTTTTCAGCCGATAAACCGCTTCACAAACATCGTTGCCCAGCTGCAAGTACTGGCGGCGTTGATAGAGTGTACGCGCAGCACCGCCATGCTCTTTCATATCGGCGCCAACGCAGAATGCCCGCCCTTCGCCGGTTAACACCACGGCACGCACGTTTTCCGCCCGCTCAGCCACTGCGAGCGCATCAAGCAGCTCGGTATAAAACGCTTCCACCACCGCATTGAGCCGGTGCGGGCGATTAAAACGAATTTCGAGCACCTGCTCCTGCAAAGAAACCAGCAGTGTTTCATAGGGTGGTATCGCATCGGCTGTTAGCGTGAAGCGAGGCGAGACGTGATAGGGGGTGTGAATCGGCATAATGGTAGTCAAAGCCTGCGATAAATCGTTAAGCGTGGGTGGGTAATGCGAACGTGCGCATCGCGCCGAATAAAACATTTGTGTTATAAATACATTTAATTAAACACAATTGTTTTACTCGTATCGTAGTCCACGGAATTCACCCTCGTCAACACACTCGTACCGTTACCAATCAACAATGAAACAAATGTATCTCTTCCACTCGACACAGCGATGCCCACCGCACCAGCCGTGGGTTACAATGCCCCACTTTTTCGCATGCTGCCGAGGATTAGGAGCCGTGTATGTCAGACCCTACTCAGCATGACCCAACAGAGTTCTTGCCCGTTACGCCACCCTCTGTTCGCCCAGATGAGATTAATCAACAACTGGCAGAGGCTTATTCTGACCTTAGCCCCCAGCTCAAACTGGCCGCGGGCTATGTTCTCGAGCACCCGTTGGATATTGCCTTTCAATCGATTCGTAAATCCGCAGCGGCGGCAGAGGTTACCCCTTCTACGCTTGTCCGCTTGGCCAAAAGGCTGGGGTTTGATAGCTATGAGCTATTTCGCGACGTGTTTCAGTCGGCGGTACAAGCGGGACCGGTCGAGTTTTCCGGACGCGCCAGCCAGTTACGCAACCTAGCCAGCCAGACTGATGACCGAGTGTTCCTTGATGTCGGCGATGCGGCCTTCGATAATATTGGCCGCCTATTTACCGCCGACAATCAATCACGCGTTCGCGACGCCGCCCAGATGATTCTGGGCGCACGCAAAGTGGCAGTGGTTGGGTTTCGCGATACGTTTGCCTGCGCCTACCACTTCGCCTACGTGGGGCGCATCGCGATACCAGATATCCATCTCATTCGCGGCCTGGAAGGCGGGCTTTTGACCGAGCTTGACCGCTTTGATGAGGACGATGTTGTGGTCGTCTTCGGTTTTGAGCCTTACTGCGCCGAAACGGTTAAAGCGCTAGATGTCACCCGCGCTAACGGGGTGAAAGCCATCGTGGTGACGGACACCATGCGGTCACCGCTAGTGCCGGGCGCGCAAATCACGTTTAACGTCGCCAACACGACGCCCCATTTCTTTCCCTCGATTCTGTCCGCGATCACACTGATCGAAGCGATTTTGGCGGAGTGTGTCGCCTTCGGCCCTAACGATTTGGTCGACAACGTTTCGAAATTTGAGCAACGCATGCGTCACATGGGGGCATATGTCGATGTGGACTAACGGTGCTTAGGCTTCAATAAATGTCGCCATTTTTACCTTAGTCATTCGCCTTACTATGGCGACCGTTGAAAAAAATAATTGGCTCTTAGCTCAGGACTCGCTAAATTCTCTTTACGTGAAGTGATGCTTTTACGTTAGGCATTACCTTACTTGTGCCACAGGGAGACCCTAAGTGGTGCACTTTTCAGTATAGGAATACAAAAAAATCTGTGGTCTGAACCACTGCTGGAGTTTCCAACATGCCAAATAACAAGCACAACGTTAATGAACCGTCTTCTATTTCTACATCGACCGAACAGCCTTCTCTTTTAACTAACGCTTCGAATGCCTCGACCACGCGACGCAACTTCCTCAAAACCGCCGCGGTAGGTTCCGCTGCTGCCGTCGCCGCGCCTTGGATTGGTAACGTTCAGGCTCAGGAAGGCATCCGCATTCGCATGCAGTCCTCTTGGCAGCCGGGTACGACGGGCTACCGAATCTTTGAGGAGTGGGCCGCTGGTGTTGCCGAGGCGACAGGGGGCGAAGTGCGCATCGAGCCCTTCCCCGCCGGTGCTGTAGCAGGTGCTTTTGAAGTCGCTGATGCGGTGCGCAACGGCGTCCTCGACGGCCAAAACTGGTTTACCGTCTACTGGCCTGGCAAAATGCCCGCCGGTGTATTCCTTACCGCCTACCCGATGGGCCTTTCTGTGCCACACCAGTGGGATATGATGTTCGGCGCTTACGGTGGCTTTGGTATCGCCAAGGACCTCTACCGCAAGCAGGGTCAGGAGCTGCTGGGCTATGTCCATCACGACCTCAACCTAATTCACTCCAAGGTTCCGTTGCGCAGCTTCGATGATTTCAAAGGGGTTAAGATTCGCATGCCGGGGGGTATCGTTGCCGAAACCTTCGCTTCAATCGGTGCGCAAACGACTCTGCTGCCGGGTTCCGAGGTCTATCCAGCGCTTGAAAAGGGCATCATCGACGCAGCCGATTACACCGGCGCAGCGGTCAATTACGAGCTAGGCTTCTGGCAAGTGGCCGACTACATCATCATGGGGCCGCCTTCTACGCCCTGCTTGCACCAGGCTGTCGACTTGATGGACATCTCCGTCAACCGTCGCACCTTCGAGCGTATGTCACCGCAAACCCAGGATCTGATGCACGACTTGGTAGCCGCCTATTCACGCGAGCACTATGCGGCGATCCAAAAAGCCAACGCCGAAGCATGGCCCAAATACCGCGAGAAGGGCGTGGAGATCATCCACCTTACCGAAAACGATGCCAGCCGCTTCCGCGATGCCGCCATCCCGCTATGGTTCAAGTGGGCCAACAAAGATCCAGATGCTGCCCGCCTGTTTAGAGCGCACCTCAACACCATGATGGATCCTGCGGTAGGGTTGGTCACCGAGGAGGACATACAGGGTTACGAGCTCAACGCTTGATGCTCAACGTCTGACCTACCTGTTCGACAATCGGGTGTTGCGAAGCAAAATCGCAACACCCGTTTTGGCCAGAATAACCACTATTGTTCCGCATCCCCTCGACTCGATGATCCGGAACCGTCGCCGATGAGTGATGGTGTCACGGAGGAGTGTCCATGAATCTTAATATCGATTTCGTTCTTCCACACTGGCTTTACTGGTCGGTGCTGATTCTTTTGCCACTGGTGGTGATGTTTTTCGTCGATCGTAGCTTCCGTCGTGGCGCTACCATTGATGGTGGTAACGTTGCCGAAGTCCCTCCTGGCGAAGAGGTTGAGGCGGCTTACCAGCCACCGGGTAACGTATTTACCATCATTGTTGACCGCATTTCCGGGTTTTCCGGCCGCTATGTGGCCTATTGGGCGTTGATCGCACCCTTCGTCTTCGCCTACGAAGTGTTGATGCGCTATGCCTTCAACTCGCCGACTAACTGGGTGCATGAGTCGATGACGTTGATGTTCGGCATGCAGTACTTGATTGCCGGTGCTTATGCCCTTCGCGAAGGTGGCCATGTCCGTGTCGATATTCTGTACACCCGGGCAAAGCCACTTAACAAAGCGGCGCTGGACTTGGTGACCTCGGTTTTCTTCTTCATCTTCACCATCGCCTTGCTGTTTACGGGGTGGAAATTCTTCTCTCAAGCAGTAAGCGATGAATACTTTTTCGGTTCCAGCTACTCCAACGAATCCTCTTTCACTGAATGGGCCATCCAGTTCTACCCGGTGAAATTCATGCTCTTCTTTGGCGCGCTTCTTCTGCTACTGCAGGGGCTCGGCCAACTGATTCGTGACGCTCAGGCATATCGCTATCACTGGCGCTCACATGATGGCAGTCGGACCTTCGCGCACGTGCTACTTATCATTGCTGGCTTGCTAGCGGCTTGGGTGGCCTTCGAGATAATTAACATCGCGGTTACTGACTACGACAGCCTGGCAGGAAGTCTTGAAAACAGCCTTGGCTCCGTCGGCATCGGTGCCTTAACGTTGGTGATGTTCGGTTCGCTGATGGTGGTGCTGGTAGCAGGTTTGCCGCTGGCCTTCGTGACAGGTGGTCTAGGGGTGGCTTTTCTCTACCTAATCGGCGATCAGAACATGCTCAATCTGATGCCGTCGCGCATCTTCCCGATGATGACCAACTATCAGCTCTCGGCCATTCCGCTGTTCATCTTCATGGCATCGGTGCTCGAAAAAGCGGGGATTATTGAGGAGCTCTTTGACGTCGTCTATAAGTGGATGGGTGGCCTCAAAGCAGGCCTGGCCATCGCCACCATCATCGCATCCACGCTACTGGCTGCGATGGTCGGCGTGATTGGCGCAGCGGTGGTCACCATGGGCCTGATCGCCCTGCCAGCGATGCTCAAGCGTAACTACGACCCGGAAATTGCCATTGGCTCGATCATGGCCGGCGGCACCTTGGGCATTCTCATCCCACCCTCGATACTGGCGATTATCTACGGCGTCATCGCTCAGCAATCGGTGGGCGAATTGTATCTAGGCTCGTTGATTCCCGGTTTGATGCTGGCCTTCATGTACGGCTTTTACTGCTGGATACGTGGCACCTTAAACATCAACATGGCGCCGCCGATGCCGGTCGAAGACCGAGTTGACATGAAAGAAAAGCTGCGCCTGCTGCGAAACATGCTGGCTCCTATCGTCCTGGTTGTGCTGGTGCTGGGTATCATCTTTACCGGCATCGCCACCCCCGTGGAAGCAGCGGGTATCGGTACCTTCGGTGCCCTGGTAGTAGCCGCCATGCACAAGCGCCTGACCTGGGCCAACCTGCATGCCGCCTGTATGACCACGCTAGTGGCTTCTGCCATGGTGATGTGGATTATCTTCGGTGCCAGTATCTTCGTCGGCTTCTATATCTTGCAAGGCGGTCAGACCTTCGTGCAGGAGCTGATTTCTGGTGCGGGTCTTGGGCCCTATGCGGTGCTGCTGCTGATGATGGTACTACTGGTGGCGTTGGGGATGTTCCTCGACTGGGTAGGCATCTTACTACTAGCAGTGCCAATCTTTGTGCCGCTTATTGAGGGACTTGCCTTTGACGGTGTGCTTGGGTTACCCGGCGTAGACCCAACCGACGTATCGCTGTGGTTTGGCGTTATCTATCTGGTCAATATGCAAATGTCGTTTTTGAGCCCGCCGTTTGGCTATGCACTGTTCTATATCAAGGGAGTCTGTCCGCCGCATATCACCATGGCGCAGATTTTCCGCTCATCCTTCCCCTTCCTGGGCATCCAGGCGTTGGGGCTACTGCTGGTGATACTCTTCCCGGCGTTGGTCACTTGGCTGCCTAACTTGGCCTACGGCTAGCCACTAGGTACTGTTTGCTCCCTTTACCGCCCTCGCCTTGCGAGGGCGGTTTTGCGTTTTAACGCAATAACGCTTTAGGGCAATAAAACCGTTGAGCCGGTTGTCTGACGACTCTGCAGCGCGTCCTGGGCTTTGCCAACGTCTTTTAGCGGATAACGGTTCGCCACGTCGATATGGATCTTGCCGCTTTCCAGCATGGCAAAGAAGTCCTCGCACATCATTTCGAGGCGCTCACGGGTATCCGCGTAGCCATTCAAACTTGGACGGGTAACAAACAGCGAACCTTTCTTATTGAGAATGCCGATATTCACGCCATCAACCGGGCCGGATGCGTTGCCGAAGCTGACCATCAAGGAACGCGGTTTCAGGCAGTCCAGCGACATCTCCCAGGTATCTTTGCCCACCGAGTCGTAAACCACGTCACACATCTCACCGTTGGTTAGCTCGCGCACGCGCTGCACGACATCCTCTTCGGTGTAATTGATGGTCGCCCAGGCACCGTTGGCCATGGCTAAATCGGCTTTATCTTGTGAACTGACAGTGCCAATCAGCTTTACGCCTAACGCCTTGGCCCACTGGCAGGCAATCGAACCGACACCGCCGGCTGCCGCGTGGAATAAAATCGTTTCACCGCCCTTTAGCTCGTAGGTTTGGCGCAGTAAATACTGCACCGTTAGCCCTTTGAGCATGCTGGCCGCAGCGGTTTCAAAATCAACAAAATCGGGCAGCTTAACGACTTTATCGGCAGGGAGCGTATGGTGCTCGGCGTAAGCCCCCAGCGGGCCTTGGGCATAAGCCACTCGATCGCCTTCTTTTAGGTGGGTGACGCCCTCGCCCACGGCATCTACCACGCCAGCGCCTTCGGTGCCCAGCCCCGAGGGCATGGCGGGTGCAGGGTAAAGTCCGGTGCGAAAATAGATATCGATAAAATTAAGGCCAATTGCCTTGTTGGCAATGCGGACTTCGCCAGCCGCTGGCGCATCCAGGGCCACATCGACCAGCTCAAGCATTTCTGAACCACCAGTTTTAGCAAATTGAATCCGTTGAGACATGCGGGGGAACTCCTTTTTATTGAGGAATCCAGCACGCTAACGCTATCGGGACGGCTGCGCAACGCAGCTGTCACAACGCGCATGATAGACTCCAGCTATATTGGCTAACGGAACGCTCATGATGCACCCAGAAATCTCGCTGCCCGCCTTAATTGCTCACCGCGGTTATTCGTCCGCAGCACCTGAAAACACTCTGGCCGCCGTTAAAGCCGCGCATGACGCAGGCACTCGCTGGGTAGAGCTCGATGTGCAGCTTCTCGGCGATGGCACAGCGGTTATTTGGCACGACAAAGACGTTTCGCGCTGCTCCGATGGGCATGGAAATATAAGCCGTATAAGCTGGGCGCAAGCGTGCCAGCTTGACGTGGGCAGTTGGTTTGGCGATGCCTTTCGCGGTGAGCGCATGGCCAGCTTAAAATCCATGTTAGCGCTTTTAGACACACTCGCCATGGGTGTCAATATAGAACTTAAGGTTAACAAAGGCCGTGACGGCGAAGCACTGGTCGACCGCGTCATCCCCCTACTGATGTCAGCGCTACCGCCTGAGCGGTTGATTGTTTCGTCATTTGATATTCAGGCGCTGAAGCGCTGCCGCCAACACGCCAATGCACAGGAGCTAGCATTGGGGGCACTCTTTCGTGCACTACCTGCCAACTGGCGATCTCAGTGCGAGGCCATCGACGCTTATAGCGTACATTGCCACTGGCCACGGTTGTCACGCCATCACGTCAACGCGGTACGCGACGCGGGTTACCAACTACTTTGCTACACCGTCAACGACCCAAGTGCGTTTCACCCGTACTGGGCATGGGGTGTTACAAGCGCCTTTACGGATGACCCGGACACGTTTCAGCGCTACCTAAAAAGCCATCAAGACGAGGCAAAACAATAAAATACAGTGGTGCTCATATTAGCGCCGCCATCTAAGCCAAGTGAGAGCACTTCGTATTGCCCCTTTTTGCAGACCCATGCTCCCTTGCCTAGGCTTATAAACATAACCCATTAAGCATCGCAAGGAGCGGCAAGTGAACGATAACGATTTGGGCGTAATGGATGCGCAATCCCTCACTGCTTTATTTAAAGCGCGCGAAGCCTCGCCCTTAGAAGCAACCCGTGCAGCACTTAAGCGCATTGCGCGGTTTAATAAAGAGGTTAATGCGTATGTTTACGTTGATGAGGAAGGAGCAGAAAGCGCTGCCAAAGCCTCTTCAAGGCGCTGGGGGCAAGGCAAGCCCCTTAGCCCCATAGACGGCGTTCCCATTTCCCTTAAAGACCTTACCCAAGTAGCGGGTATGCCTTGTCGAGGTGGTTCGCTCACGACCCCGGACACTCCCTGCGATACCGACGCCCCACCAGCCCGAATGCTGCGTGAAGCAGGCGCGGTTATTCTAGGTAAAACCAACACCCCGGAATTTGGCTGGAAGGGGGTTACCGATAATCGCGTGTTTGGCGCAACCGCCAACCCCTGGGATACTCGCTTGACTCCCGGTGGCTCATCCGGCGGCGCGGCCGCAGCGGCAGCGCTTAATATGGGAGTGCTTCACCAAGGAGGCGACTCGGGCGGTTCGATTCGTATCCCCGCTGCGCTTACCGGCGTTTTTGGCTTTAAACCGACTTTCGGCTGGACACCTCAATGGCCGCCCGCCACTGAGCCGAGTCTTTCCCATTTAGGGCCACTTACACGCTCCGTTGAAGATGCGGTCAGTATGCTCAACATCATAGGACGCTACGACTATCGCGACCCCTACGCGACACGGGGTCAGCCAGATGATTGGGGTGAGGATATTGGTAAAGACCTGAAGGGTTTGCGCATTGGTTTTTCAGCCGATCTGGGATATGCCACGGTTGACCCGCAGGTTGCGGCACGTGTACGGGAAGCGGCCAATAATCTTTCCGAACTCGGGGCTGAGGTTGTAGAAGTGGACCCCGGTTTTGCGTCACCGCTCGATACGTTTCGCAAACTATGGTTCACGGCCTCACTAGAGCAATGCTCGAAGATGAATGATGAACAACGAAAATTACTCGACCCAGAGCTGGTCGACAATGCCAAGCAGGCCGAAAAATGGTCAGCGGTAGAGCTATTTCGTGCACTCAACGACCGCGCTAGGCTCACTCAACGCCTTGAGTATTTTAATCAGCAGTTCCATCTATTAATGACTCCTGCCGTCACCATACCCGCCTTCGAGATCAACCATCAGGTTCCCCCCGGCAGCAAAATGCACGACTGGGAGGAGTGGGCCTCTTTTAGCTACCCGTTTAACCTAAGCCAGCAGCCAGCTGCATCCGTACCCTGCGGATTTACGGAACAAGGGCTCCCGGTAGGCTTTCAGCTGTCAGGCGGTAGACACGACGATATCCGCGTGTTGCGCGCTTGCCATGCCTATATGCGCGCCCACCCACCACGCTTCCCTAGCGTTCCTAACCCGTCAGAGTACGCGCATTAGATAAAAAACAACTAAATACACACTGCCATCAACGAAAATACCTCCAGCAGACAATCTGTTGGAGGCATTTTAGCGATGACTTACATGGTGGCGAGTTTTTCGTCATCCAACACGCCAGACATGCGCACCATTGCCATGGCAACATCGAGGCTTTCGACCTCTTCCACCATGAGCAGCTCGTTATCCAGGCGCACCGGCTGCCCTGCCTTTTGCGACAGCAGCGTTTCCAGTGCGACTACGTCGTTGACATCATTTAAGCGTTCAACGTCAAGTGAGGCCGAGTCATGGCTGGGTAGATAGATCGTTCCGTTTGAGAAATCAACGGCATAGGCGATTACCCCCGGCACAATAAAAAACAGCAGGCCAACACCATTGGCAATGGCCACAACCGGGTCAACATTACCGCTCATCTGTCCTTTACGCTCAGGATAGAAAAGCGTTCCACAGCCACTTAACGCCACCACACAGATGGCAACGACTGCGCCTTTTAACCAGCGATACCGCGTTTGCATAGCTTTTTTCCTCACCGAGGCAAAACGGTTTAGTAACACAGTTTCGCCAATACGCTTAAAAACACCAACATACTAGCACAGCCTAACGCACGTTTGAGTTTTGCCGCTGTTAACGCTTCGCCGTACAATGTCGACACTCGTTCGTTGCCAGCTCACATCGGCAACCCCACCGATCACGGCTTTACATCCATTGCTAAGAATATCAAGGGATACTTAACCCCATGCGCGCCAGCCAACTACTCATTGCCACTTTAAAAGAAACCCCGGCCGACGCCGAGATCATCAGCCACCAGCTGATGCTGCGCGCCGGGATGATCCGCCGCTTAACCTCCGGGCTCTATACCTGGCTACCGGTAGGCCTGAAGACCCTGCGCAAGGTGGAGCGCATCGTACGCGAGGAGATGGATCGCGCCGGTGCCCAAGAGGTACTGATGCCGGCAGTGCAACCCGCCGAGCTGTGGCAGGAGTCCGGCCGCTGGGACAAGTACGGCGACCTGCTGCTGCGCCTCAAGGATCGTCATGACCGCGACTACTGCGTCGGCCCCACCCACGAGGAAGTGATCACCGACCTGGTGCGCAAGGAGATCGCCAGCTACAAGCAGTTGCCGGCCAACTTCTACCAGATCCAGACCAAGTTCCGCGATGAGACCCGTCCACGTTTCGGCGTGATGCGCTCGCGTGAATTCATCATGAAGGACGCCTACTCATTCGATGTCGACCAGGCTGGGCTTAAGCGTTCGTACCAGTTGATGTATGACGCCTACATGCGGATCTTCACCCGGTTGGGGCTCGACTTTCGCGCTGTCGAAGCTGACAACGGCGACATCGGCGGAACCGGCTCCCATGAGTTTCAGGTGCTGGCCGATTCAGGCGAAGACGCGGTGGTTTTCTCCACCGAGTCAGACTACGCCGCTAACATCGAGAAAGCCGAGGCACTTGCCGCCCCTCTGGGTAGCAACACCGAGCGCGCGGCACCAAGCGAAGAACTTCGCCTTGTCGATACACCGAATGCCAAAACCATCGCCACGTTGGTTGAGCAGTTCAAGCTGCCGATTGAAAAAACCGTCAAAACGCTGATGGTTCACGCCGCGGAAGGCGGTTTGATTGCGCTATTGGTACGTGGCGACCACGAGCTTAACGACGTCAAAGCAGAAAACCTTTCTCAAGTAGCGGCCCCGCTGACCATGGCCTCCGAAGAAGAAATTCGCGCCGCGGTAGGCGCAGGCCCAGGTTCGCTAGGCCCGGTGAACCTAGACATGCCGATTATCGTCGATCGCAGCGTGGCATTAATGAGCGACTTTGGCGCAGGCGCTAATACCGATGGCAAGCACTACTTCGGCATCAACTGGGAGCGCGACGCCGCGCTGCCGGAAGTGGCGGATCTTCGCAACGTGGTCGAAGGTGACCCCTCGCCCGACGGCAAAGGCACGCTTGCGATTAAACGCGGCATTGAAGTGGGCCACGTTTTCCAGTTGGGGCAAAAATACTCTGAATCGATGAACGCCACGGTACTTGGCGATAACGGCAAAACCAGCCACCCGTGGATGGGCTGTTACGGTATTGGCGTGACCCGCTTGGTCGCCGCCGCCATTGAGCAGAACCACGACGACGCGGGCATTATCTGGCCTAACGCCCTGGCGCCTTTCCACGTCGCACTAGTACCTATGAACGCGCATAAATCCCAGCGCGTTCGGGAGGAGTCTGAACGCCTCTACCAAACGTTAACCACCGCCGGGCTCGACGTTCTCTTAGACGACCGCGACACCCGCCCCGGGGTTAAATTTGCCGATCTAGAACTGATGGGCGTTCCACACCGCATCGTGGTTGGTGATCGCGGCTTGGATAACGGTGAGCTTGAGTACAAAGGCCGCCGCGATAGTGACGTCACGATGATTCCTGCTGAACAAGTTATCGATTTTCTGCGTGAAAAAGCCGGGCTTGCGCAAGCGTAATTGCCTATGGCTCGTGCTTGCGGCGTGTGGGCTTATCAGTCTGACGCCGCAAGCGTCTGAGCCAGCCAGCGTGACAGCCCTTCGCCCCACGTTCGAAGCCGCGACTGAATCCTCTATCAACGCCAACCAACGGGGAAAAAAGCGCTGGGTCGAGCGCATGACGCCCGCCTTAACCCGTTTCATCGCTGACGCACCCAAGCGAGATCGCTTACTGCGCCGTATCTACCTCG
Source organism: Vreelandella salicampi (assembly GCF_013415105.1). Lineage (GTDB taxonomy): Bacteria > Pseudomonadota > Gammaproteobacteria > Pseudomonadales > Halomonadaceae > Vreelandella > Vreelandella salicampi. The sequence goes on along the minus strand of NZ_JACCDF010000010.1, from coordinate 100,333 downwards.
AAGCCAGATTAGCCGATTTACCGCCAACGTTAGTGCTGGCACTGATTCAAGTCGAAAGCGGCTTTGACGCCAACGCCATCTCGTCTGCCGGCGCCGTTGGGCTGATGCAGATTATGCCGTTTTGGGTTGATGAGCTCGGCGTGCCTGCCGATGATCTCAAAGACCCATGGCGCAATTTACGCTACGGGTGCACTATCTTGTCGCACTATTTGGCGGTTGAAAGGGGCGACTTTACCCGAGCACTCGCGCGCTATAATGGAAGCCTTGGAGAGACGTGGTACCCCGAACGGGTGCTCCGGGCATGGCGAGAAAACTGGCGCTAGGGTGCCTTACTGTTAACTCTATTTTGCCTTCTGTGAGGGTACCGTTAATTCGAAAACCTGACTTTTGCGTATTTCTATTACATTATTGGGAGCTCTTTGCTTCTACTCAGGTATTACTCCATGCGCTCACCGCTTACGGGTTTACGCTCAAGCTGCCATGCCTTGCCACTTGCATGTCTGACGGCTCTCTTTAGCTTAAATGTTGAGGCGGCGACGGTTAACGTGACCGATTTAGCGGGAAACCCTTTAGAAAATGCGGTAGTAGAGGTCTATTTCGAACCGGCGCCAACCGTGGAAGATCAATCCCATAACATTGTCCAACGCAACGCTACCTTTCACCCTCACGTTCTTACCGTAACCACCGGAAGCCATGTCGCCTTTCCTAACAAAGACACGACGCGCCATCACGTCTTCTCTTTTTCTCCGGCTAAAATCTTCGATTTGGAGCTGTACCTAAGCGAAACGCCACCACCGATTCATTTCGACCAAGCTGGCATTGTGGTGCTGGGCTGTAATATCCATGATCATATGCAGGCATTTATCGTTGTGAGCGATGCGCCTTACGCCGCCCAGACCGATAGCGAAGGCACACTGACACTGCCCGCATTACCAGAAGGAAGTCACCATATGCGGGTGTGGCACAGCCGTATGGATGATAGCCAAACTGTGTGGTGGGAAGGCGATATTAGCGATTCGGAGAACGTGGCCGTTAGACTAGAGCTAAACGCCATACCGCCACAGCCGCCTGAACCTTCTCCGTTGCAGCAACGTTTCCAACAAGCCACCCAAAGCCATTAAGCACAGACTCTGTCCAGTAAGAGGTATTTATGCGCTTTCGCACGCGCTTGTTACTAGTGCTGCTGACCGTTGTGATCGTTTCCCAACTTGCCACTGGCGTTGCGTTTTTACGCGCCACGCAAAACGACGCACTGGCAAAAGGCAGCCAGCGGCTTGAGGTAGGGGCTCGCGTGCTTCAGCAGCTGCTCGACAATCGTGGCGAGCAGCTTCGTAACAACGTCGCGATTTTGGCGGATGATTTCGGCTTTAAAAGTGCAGTGGCGACCAAAGATACGGCCACACTTTATTCCGTACTTGCCAATCACGGAGACCGCGCCAACGCTGATATGGTCATGCTCAGCGACCTAGATGGGAACGTGCTGGCCAGTAGCCACCATGCCCAAGACAGCACGATGCCCTTTCCTGAACTTTTTGAACGCGCCCAGCAAAACGGCAATGGCGTTGGGGTGGTGATTGCTGAAGGTAAACCTTACGAATTTGTCCTGATGCCGGTTCGCGCTCCCAACCTCATAGGCTGGGTGGGCATGGGCTTTTTGCTTGACGAAGATGTTACCCAGGAAATCAACACGCTGACAGGGTTGGATATCAGTATCGTGACCTACGATGCCAGTGGCCAAGTGAGTTATGTGGCGAGCTCCCACCAAGAGCAGCTTGCCATGAACCTAATGAACGACCAGGGCGATAGGCTGATGGAAGGAGGCTATACCACCCGCAGCCAGATGTCTGACGATGATAACTACCTCTCTTACGCCTCCATACTGCTGGATAATGACCGTTATCAATCATTTGCCTTACTTCAGCTATCGCGAAATGAGCTTCTGGGCGCCTACAGCAACCTGATGTGGCAATTAATCGGTATTGTGGTGCTGATGCTGCTACTCACGACAGCGGCGGCGATGTGGAGCGCTCGCAGCATCAGCAAACCGCTTATCGCCCTCGCTAAGACGGCCCAACGTATTGGCCAAGGCGAACGTATTGAGCGCATTCCCGAAGGGGCTTCCGTCGAAGAAACTCGCTTACTGGCCAGCACGCTGCTTTCTATGCAGGAGGATATCGACCGGCGCGAAGCCACGTTGCGTCACCAATCGCGCCACGATCTATTGACCGACCTTCCCAACCGCATTAGCGCACTAGAAGATATTCACCAAGTCATCCAACAACAACAGCCGTTCACGTTGCTGCGTATTACCGTTAATGACTTTCGCGATATTAAAGACACCTTTGGCTATGCGCTGGGAGATCAATTGTTGGTCACGCTGGCCCAGCGAATGCAGCAACTGCCTGCTCCGGTCAAGAGAGCCTACCGCCTGGATGGTGATGAGCTGATCCTGCTGATCGAACAACCACATTGTGAGCCCGTCACCCGGGCGAAACTAATGGCCATGCTGAGCCAACCGATCAAACTGGCTGAATCACCCATTACACCATCGCTCTCTGCCGGTGAGGTTAACTACCCAGCTCACGGCGATAGCCCACAGCTGCTGCTGCGGCGCTCGGATATCGCCCTCGATAAAGCAAGCCGCCAGCGCTTAAACCATGAAAGGTACGTGGAAGGCCAAGATGAACAACATCTGCGTCAGCTAGCGCTGATTCGCGATTTGCAGGAAGCGGTCAATAACAATGAGCTATGGATGGCTTACCAACCCAAGGTGGATACCCGCACCGGGGAGGTATGCCAGTTTGAAGCCCTCATGCGCTGGCGGCATCCAACATTGGGGTTTGTACCACCGGATGAATTTATCGGCTTGGCTGAGCGCTCTGGCAATATCGCGATGCTTAGCCAGTGGATGCTTGGCCATGTTTGCCAACAAATTCACCTATGGAAAGCCCAGGGGCAGCACTTGTCGGTAGCGATTAATCTATCGGCAAGCGATGTGACCGACACAGCGCTACCCGAACGGCTAAATAAGCTATTTAGCCACTATAACCTCACCCCCGACCAGCTAGCCCTAGAAGTCACCGAAAGCGACGTCATGCACGATGTCGATGCCGCGACAGAGACACTGCTTGCCCTTAGTCAACTGGGATTAAAGATTTCCGTTGATGATTATGGCACCGGCTATTCGTCGCTGGCGCAAATAAAGCGCTTGCCCGTTGATGAGCTGAAAATCGATAAATCCTTTGTACTGAAGCTCGATACCCAAGAAGAAGACCTCACGATTGTGCGCTCCACCATTGAAATGGGGCACAACTTGGACCTAAAAATTGTGGCTGAAGGCGTTGAAAACAGCGCCAGCGCTGAGCTACTAAGCCGCCTGCACTGCGATTATCTGCAGGGCTATTGGATAGCGAAACCGATGCCTGCCGATGCCGTTACCGCTTGGCTTACTGGCTTTAAACCCCTGCTGCTACCTGACAGCTCCATAACCAACGAATAACAGCACAACTAACATATAACTCCATAAATAACGTACAGAGTACCGCTATGTTCCAACACCTCTCCTCCAAACGATGCCTTGCGTTCACGGTTTGCTTAGCACTTAGCACTCTACTGACGGCGGCTCCAAGCGTCGCGGGCAGCCGAATCTTAGGTACTGGTGCCGTGAGTGCCATTGAAGGCGCGGCTGGCGGCGGGCTTTCTCCCTGGGCAGTGCTCACCAGCACCGCCAGCGAGGGTGAGCTGAGCGTTACTGCGTCGGCGACACGGGCTTGGCTCGATGATTACCGGCTAAGCGTTATCGGCACCAGCGTTAATATTCACGACCGAATGGAATTCTCCATCGCGCGCCAAACCTTTGAGTTGACGACACTGGGCGGCGAACTTGAGCAGGATATTTACGGTGCCAAAGCGCGCCTGTTTGGCGATGTGTTGTATCACCCGTTGGGTATTTGGAGCGCCGGCATACTGCACAAACGCTTGGTCGATGGCACTGTGCCAACAGCACTGGGTGCCGACGACACCAGCGGCACCGACGCCTATATAAGCGCCAGCAAACTGCTGTTCAACGCCTTTTTTGGGCGTAACGTACTGGTTAACAGCACACTGCGTAACACATCTGCCAACCAGGGCGGGCTCTTGGGTTTTGGAGGCGACCAGGGAGGCCGTGGCTGGGAGGCGGAAGGTAGCGTAGGCGTATTTATTACACCCAACTGGATCGTCGGCACCGAATACCGTCAAAAACCGGATAACTTGAGCGTGGCCCAGGAAGACGATTGGCAAAGCCTGTATAGCGCTTACTTCTTTAATAAGCATGTGTCGCTTACCGGCGCGTGGCTGGAGCTTGGTGACATTGCCGGGCTGCCCTCCCAGCGCGGTGGGTATGTGTCCCTTCAAGCAGCTTTTTAAGTTGCCTATTTTTGCTTACGAAAAGGAACTACCATGCGATTAACAGGCATCGCCATCCGCCACTTAGTGCTTACATGCATACTATTTAGCGTATTGTCTCTGGCGGGTTGCGCTCAGCGTCACGACACCCCCACGCTTTACGAGCGTATGGGCGGCCAATCCACCATTGAGGCCGTCGTGGAAAACCTGCTCTACCGAATTGCCGATGATGACGAAGTGGTTAGCTACTTTGCCAATACCAATATCGACCTCTTTGCCACCTCGTTTGCCACACAGCTATGCGATATCAGCGACGGCCCCTGCCAATACGAAGGACCACCGATGGACCGTGCCCACCAAACCATGGGCATAACAGACGCGCACTTTAACCGGGTTGTTGCGTATTTGGATGCAGCGATGCAGGAAGAAGGCGTGCCGCTGTCGGCCCGTAATGACATGCTAGGCCGCCTAGCGCCGATCTATGAGGACATCATGCGCTTGCAGTAAGGGCTCATGGACAAGCAGTGGTTTTTATTTTTGACATACAAAAAAATGCCGGCCCAAATGGGCCGGCAACTGGAAACTTACCTATTACAGTAAGCCTCCTCCCCTGACGACTGGTTACCAAAAAAAGGCTAACTTACTTTTTGCGTTTATGATCACGGACAATAAAACCAATCCACCCTGCCATAAAAGCAATCATTAGCCCGACGGTGATTAATCCAAAAATTACGGCATCATCCCAATACATGTGCTTACTCCCCCGCCGTGATGTGATGTCTTAATCATAGTCACGAACGCGGGGAAGAAAGCTGACTTGAGTCAATTTTGCCGACGCCGTAACGGGCATGTACAAAATAACTTGATGTATATCACTTTTCCTTTAGCAGCCGAAGTATTTTGTATCAGCGCGGGATGTTATAGCACCTTGCGGTCTTCTACCTTGGTGTGATCGGTACCCGGCGGTAGCGGATGCCCTTTGGCCAACTCGGCCCGGGTGGCCTCACGCACATCCAAAATACTCACCTGATAGTGAAGCGTTCGGCCTGCCAGCGGGTGGTTGGTATCCACCGTCACCTGATCCCCGTCTACGCTGACCACAGTAACGATCTGCGGCCCCGCCTCACCTTCAGTTTGAAAACAGCTGCCTGGCTTTAAGTCGGCGTTGCCAAACGAAGCGCGACCCACCTGCTGTACCAGCGACTCATTGCGAACGCCATATGCGTCGGCTGGCATTAGCGTTATGCTAAGTTCAGCACCCGCCTTTTGGCTCTCTAGCGCGCGCTCCAGCCCTGGCACGATGTTATGATGTCCATGCAGATACTCCAGTGGCTTATTGCGTGCCTTGGAATCGTCCAGCACCCGCTTGCCATCGTTGAGCACATCGCTCAACACATAGTGCAGCGTCACCACCTGATGCGACGTAATCGACATGGAAAACTCCTCTCCGGTAAGCTATTGGCGTTTCAATTTTCGCTGCGCAGTTTATCACCTGCCCTAGCCAACGTCTTTCCAGGAGACTTTATTAATGCCTACCCCGACTCCTCAGCGTAGCTGGCGGGCTGCCCTGGCGATTTATTGGCAAGCGCCGGTGCTTACCATGCTGTTTTTAGGGTTTTCCGCAGGTTTGCCGTTTTTGCTAGTGTTCTCAACGCTGTCAGCTTGGCTTCGCAGTGACGGCGTGGAAGTGGCGGCAATCGGCTTTTTTGCCTGGATTGGGATGCTCTATTCGATCAAGTTTTTTTGGGCGCCGGTAGTCGACCGTTTGGCGCTTCCTGTTTTGACACGCGCCTTTGGGCAGCGCCGGGGCTGGATGTTACTGGCTCAAGCGATGATCGCAGGGGGGCTGATCGGGCTTGCCGGGCTTGACCCGGTGGGAAATCTAGAGTGGGTGGCTGCCTTCGCGCTGTTGGTGGCATTTGGCTCAGCCACACAGGATATTGCCATTGATGCCTTTCGCATCGAATCCGCCGATGACAATGTACAAGCCGCCATGGCGTCGACGTATATCATCGGTTACCGGGGCGGGCTAATGGCCGCCGGCGCCGGCGCGCTATTTGTCGCCTCAGCCATTTCGTGGGATGTGGCGTATTTAACCATGGCAGCGCTGGTGGGCATCGGCGTGATCACGGTACTGCTGCGCCCGGAACCACCACGTACCAACCTGAGCATTCAATTAATCCATGAGCCGAAAGTACGCACTTTTCTGCGCGCCAGCCGTGGCAAGACCAAAATCTTCAGGCGTTTAGGCGCTTGGAGCATCGGCGCGATAGTTTGCCCATTCACTGACTTTTTTAATCGCTATGGCGTCAAGGCGCTCTGGGTATTGGTGTTTATTGCCGTCTTTCGCATTAGTGATTTAGCCATGGCCTCAATGGCAAACCCGCTGTATATCGATTTGGGGTTTTCGCTTGGCACCATTGCCAGTATTACCAATATTTTCGGCATTGCCATGAGCATTGGCGGCGGCATCTTGGGCGGCTTACTGGTCGCCCGCTACGGCATTGGCCCGCTTTTAATCTTCGGGTCGGTGATCGTGATGCTCACTAACTTATTATTTGTCATGCTGGCGATGATGGGAGACCAGCTGCCCATGCTGGTGGTCACGATTATCGGCGACAACCTCGCTAACGGATTGGCCAGCGCGGTGTTTATCGCGTTTCTTTCGAGTCTCACATCGCGGGCTTATACCGCCACACAATATGCCCTTTTCTCGTCGCTAATGACGCTACCGGGCAAGTTTTTGAGCGGCTTTGGGGGGCTTGTGGTGACCTCACAAGGATATGCAAGCTTCTTTGTGGTGGCAGCTTTGTTGGGCCTTCCCGCGGTGGCCTTAGCCATCTGGGTAAACCGTGATGCCCAGTTAGTACCGACGCCGCAGCCGCGTTAATCTAACGCATGAAGCAACATAAAAAGTAGGCAATATTACCGGTTTGCCACCAACCACTTAAGTGCACCGGTTGAAGCGCGCCACTGATCACGCATCAGCGTGCGATACTGCCAGGCCTCTTCTCGACTACCCGGTTTGACATCACTATCTCCAGTGGGCAGCGCCGAACGTGGGTTATCCGCACACAACATATCAATCGCGTAACGGTTATGCTGTTTCACCACCTGTAGCGCCGTATCGGCTTCTTCATATCGAGCTAGCCGATAAAGCGCGAGCGCCCGCCCGAGCAAAATATTCAACGGCATTGAACCATCGTCACTATTCTCTTCTGCCAGCGCTAAGGCTTCTTCGTTACGCTCGTCGCGCAACAGCTGGTCAAGTACGAGCTCACGCAGCCCCAGGCTATCCTCACGGTTGATGGCCAACAGCTCCTCGGCGAGCTCCCGCGAGTGTTGACGCGCGCCGCGCTCCATCCCGACCACCAGTGCAAGGCCCGTGCGCAGTAAAATCGCGTTATCCGCATCATCCCAGCATAGACTCCCGTTGCCCTCGGCTCGGGCTTGCTGTAGCCAACGCGAAAGTCTTATCGCCAGCGGCTCCAACAGGCTGGGCGCCATCCAGGGCAAACTGCCAAAGCGGCTTGTTAACGCTAACGTGAGGTCCTGCACGACTTGGGGCGCATCCAGCCACTCGGGATGCGCGCAAAGCGTCGACATCCACTCCACCGCATTGCCCCAGGGGTCATCGCGAAAGCCCAGCGCTACGTCTTCATCCACCAGCACCTGAAACTGCTCATGCCAGGCGGCAAAGAGCGTGGCCTCGCGGGCACTGACGTGATAGCACAAGCGGCCACTATCTGGTGCCACGCTGATATCAAGCTTGGGTGCCGTCGGCAGGGCTGCGAGTAGAGATTGCAAACCGATCAGCGGCGTGGCGAGATCTTCTTCAGCGCTTAATAGCTGATCCGCCAGTGTGGCGCCCGGGTTATCCGCCAACGCAGCGAGAAAATCGAGCTGATCTTCATCCAGCTCGCCTTGGCGCACCAAGCGCCGATACCAGAAGTTAGCCCGCTCTTTGGCCTCATTCTCGTGGCCTTCGTGAAGCAGCAGCATCGCTTCTATATAGGCAAGTGTCGGTGAATCCGGTAGCGCCTGCTGAGCTCGCACAAAAGCGGCACGGGCGCTGTCGAGATCATCGCTATCCAAGTGCATCAAGCACAAACGTTCAAGCGCCACACCGCGCAGAAACAGCGGCCCCCGCTCCAACACCTCATCAAGAAGTTCGGCACGCTTGCGGGTAAAGCTCCGCTCTTGATAGATATCGAGCAAAATTTCAAAGGCGGGCTCGGCCTGTTCCGGCAGGCGCGACCAGTCGCTGCCGTCAAACAGCGATTCCAAAATCTGCATGGCACGGCCCGTTTGCCCGCTTTCCGCAGCAATCAAGCCTGCTTCCAGAAGTGCCTGAGCCGGCGCGCGCTGGCTCGCCAATGCGGCTTTCAGCGTGGCGCCCTTCCACTCGCGCAGTGACAGCATCCACATCATTTGATCGGGGATCTCTGTCGGAAAATCAACGCGGTAGCAGCACTCTTTATATTTACGCCCGGAATCGCACCAGCAAGGTTCATTGCGAGCCGGTGTTGCCAACGGCTCGCAGGCAAAACCTAAGCGCACAAGCGGCGTCTGTGACCATAAAATGGGCGCCAATGCCTGAGCGATGGCAGCGTCGCCGTTAAAGTAATCGGCGCCCTCAGCCCGCACCCAGATCATAAAATCGGGATAGTGCTCTTTTTGCCTAATTGCCGAGAGTGCCCCAGAGGCAAACCCCAGCAGCTGATCGACCCATACCGCCAGCATTGCCGTCTCCATACGATGTTAAAAGGGCCGCAGTTTAGCATGTTGAGAGAGGCTTAAGCAGTGGTACCTTCTGTCAGACGTCTCACTCGACATGATTTAGGCTGGCTGACGCGCCCACGCGAGAAGCGGCTGGGTGCGCGCATGCATATCAAGGCGGGCACCAAGGCGAACCAGGTTCCAGTAGTGACCATTCAGCGCCCGCGAAAGCAAAAGCGTATCCGCAGGGGGCTGCAAACGATCCATTGCCGCCCACACCTTGGGAGTTAACTCGCGCAGACGGCGATGCACACGCACGTCGCTGAAGTCCTGCTCGCCTGGGGCAAATAGCGGCGCCACGCACTCGGCGGATTCGCGGTAAAGCGATAGCGGCGCGCCCTGCCCCTGGCGGCCGCCCATCTGAACCAGCGCCTCGTCCATGGCCATGGGGTCATGAGCCAGCGTGGCTTCCAGCATCTGCATCATCGCTTTGAGACGAGCCTCAGGCACTGGAATCACCGCACCAAAATCATAAATCACCAGCCTGCCCTGCTCATCAGCGGCAAAGTTTCCCGCATGAGGGTCGGCGTGGAGTTCGCCGTAGGTAAACAGCTCCTCGGTGATCCAGTCCGACAACGCCACGGCGACTTTCTGACGGGTTTCGTCGTCGGCGCTTTCCAGATCGCGCAGCGGCGTGCCGCCCACAAAACGCATCGCCAGCACATGCTGGCCGGAAAGCTCGAAAAGCGGCTCGGGGATCACCAGGCGGCTATCGGCCTGGTAGCGCTCGCGATAGCGCTCCATCGCCTCGGCTTCGGCACGGTAGTCCAGCTCGTCACGCAGTCCTGCCGCCAATTCTTCAAACAGCGCATCCAGCCGTGCCTGGGGCACCTTGAACCAGCGGCCCAAGCCCATCATGCGCCTTACCTGCTTTAAGTCGCTTTCCAACACGTCGGCCAAACCGGGGTACTGTACTTTTAACACTACCGTTTCGCCTTCGTGGGTAACCGCCTTGTGCACCTGCCCCATGGAGGCGCTGGCAAAGGGCCGCTCTTCAATCTCACGAAAATGGGCCTCCACATCACCGTATTGCATCACCAAGGCTTCGCGAATGCGCGGCCAGGGCATTGGCTCTGCCTGGCGTTGCAGGCGAGCCAGCTCATCGGCCAAATCAGCCGGTAACAGGTCGTCCCACTGGGACATAATTTGAGCAAGCTTCATTGCCGGGCCCTTGAGCTCGGAAAGGCCCTCAAACAGCGCCTCGCCTAGCGAGCGCCAGTCGGCTTGCCCGCCCAAGCGCGTTTTGAGCAGCGCGCCGCCGGTGCGGGCGCCCAAGCCCATTAAACGTCGTGTTCTACCGCGATCTCGCATGGAAACTGCCTCGTTAAGCGTCTGGTAGACAGCTTACGCAATCAATCATATTTATACAAAAGCTATACGCATAATCTTCAAGCGTCACTTAATCGATAGCCTTTCAGGATGCTCAACCCCACATCGTGTCTGGTACTATATCGCCCACCTTTAACGACCCAGGCAAAGCCCGCATGCGCTTGATTATTGCCGAAAAACCCAGTCTTGCCCGGGCGATCGCCGAGGCACTCCCCGGCAGCGCCAAACGCCAGGACGGCGCGATTATCTGCGGCGACACCACAGTAACCTGGTGTTTGGGTCACCTATTAGAACAGGCCGCCCCGGAAGCCTACGACCCCGCCGATAAACAGTGGCGGCTGGATCGGCTACCCATTGTGCCCCAACAGTGGAAACTGATGCCGCGACCCAAAGCGCGGGGCCAGCTAGCCGTGATTCGTAAGCTAATCAAACAAGCCACGGACGTTGTACACGCGGGCGACCCTGATCGCGAAGGCCAACTGCTGGTGCAGGAAGTGATTGAGCACCTCAAATACCGCGGCCCGGTGCAGCGGCTATTGATTAGCGACCTTAACCGTCCGGCGGTAAGCCGAGCACTTGCCGCCCTGCGCTCCAACGCGGATTTTCAGCCGCTGTACCAGGCAGCTCAGGCCCGCGCCCGCGCCGATTGGCTGTACGGTATCAACCTTACCCGCGCCTGGACCCTCACCGGCCGCCAGGCAGGCCACGATGGCGTGCTGTCCGTTGGCCGCGTGCAAACACCGGTGCTGGGTCTGATCGTGCGCCGCGACAACGCCATCCGCGACTTTGTACCCCATCCGTTCTACCCGCTATGGGTGGATCTCAAAGTGGCAAAGGGCCAGCTGCGCGCCTGGTGGGCGCCGAAAGAACATCAGCCGCTGGACGACCAGGGGCGACTAATCGACCGCGCCCCTGCTGACGCGCTGGCGGCGCAGCTTCCCGGTGCGTCTGGGCAGCTGACACAACTGGACCAGCAGGAAAAACGCCAGGCGCCGCCGCTTCCCTACTCGCTCTCTGCACTGCAGGTAGACGCCGCACGCCGCCATGGGCTTTCCGCGCAGATGGTGCTGGATATTTGCCAGCGCCTTTACGAGCAGCACAAGCTGATTACCTATCCGCGTTCAGACTGCCGCTACCTGCCCGAAGAACACCTCCCGCTTGCCCAGCGCAGCTTGACCGGCGCCTGCCAAAACGACGACACCCTGCGCCAGTGGCTCAACGGTGCTGACTTCTCCCTGCGCTCCAAGGCGTGGAACGACAAGCAGGTGGGCGCGCACCACGCCATTGCCCCCAGCGGCAAACCTGTGGATTTCGGCCAGCTGTCCACCACCGAAGGGCATGTATTTCGACTGATCGTGCGCAACGTGATGGCGCAGTTTTACCGCCCGCTGCGCACCTTTGAAGTGAAGGCAGAATTCACCCTGATGGACGAGGCTTTCCGCGCCCGCGGCCAGAGCATTCTCGACCCCGGCTGGAAGCCGCTTTTCACCACCCGCGAAGAGACACCACCACTGCCGCCGCTGACGCAAGGAGAAGCCTGCCAGGCGCTCGGCGCAGGCGTTGAGGAGAAAGAAACCCGCCCGCCGGAGCCCTTCACCGACGCCAGCCTGATCAAGGCGATGATGAACATCGGCCGCTACGTGGATGACCCAGAAGTGCGCCGCACCCTGCGCGACACCGACGGCCTAGGCACCGAGGCCACCCGCGCCGGCATTATCGAAACCCTGGTACAGCGCGGCTACCTGGTACGCAAGCAAAAAGCCCTGCGCGCCACGCAACTCGGCAGTGCACTCATTGCCGCCCTGCCCCGTGCCGTGAGCACGCCGGAACGCACCGCCCTATGGGAGCAGCGCCTGCGCGCGATTGCCGAACAGCAGGATAATGCGAACGCCTTTCAGCAGGCGTTACTGGATGATTTACGCGGCCTGCTTACCCATAGCGACGCGGCCAAGCTAAGGCAGAGCTTGCAGACCGCACAGGGTGAAGCCGGTGCTCCCGCGAAACGTGCGGGCAAGACAAGAAAGCGCTATAGCAACAAGAAAAGCAGTGGTAGCAGAGGAAAAACAACGGCCAAGCCATAAGCTCAAGTATCCGGACTATCGTCATTTGCCTCTGAGCGTGCCGATTTTTTCTTGTTTATTGGGCGTGAAAAGAAAGGCACCACGTAAAGTACTATCCAGGCCAGCACCGTACACAGAACCGCTGTCTGCTCGCGCCCCAGGCCAACGGCTATTCCAATGGCAGCCGTCAACCAAACGCCCGCCGCCGTAGTGAGCCCTGAAGCACCTCGTTCATCTTTACGGGTGATGATAGTACCAGCACACAAAAAGCCAATGCCGGCAATAACGCCTTGAATGACGCGACTCATTTCCGAGTCTGAAATACCCGCTTGCTGGGGAATTAATACAAATAAAGCAGCGCCCATGCAAACCAGCATGTGCGTCCGTATTCCGGCAGCTTTGCCGCTCTGCTCTCGCTCGAGACCCAGCAGGCCACCGAGAAAGGCAGCAAGTAGCAACCTAACAACCACAATGACGAATTCACTTAAGTCATTAAAATCAGAAAACTCGGAGACTATGATGTTACCGACCGCTTCCATCTTTTCGCTCCTTTAGGTGCCCAAGCTAAAAGTCCCCGTTGGCAAAGACAAACCGGGACTCTGTCCTCTCCTAGGACGACCACCATTTTGACATCATCGGCTTGACGGTGAGCCCGTGGATAATGATTGAGAGTACGATAACCACCAGCGTAATGTGGATGAATTCCAGGGCCAGCTCTTCCGGCAGACCATAGACGATCGCGAACATCAGGTAATAGATCGAACCGATACCGCGCACGCCGAACCAGCCCACCAGCATCTGCAGCCGAACCGGTGTGCCTGAGCCAAGCAGGCCCAGGAATACGCTAATAGGGCGAACAATGACAAAAAGGAACAACGCCAGACCGACGGCCCTGAAACTCCACGAATCCAGAAACAGCATACCCCCCAGTAGCATGACGAGCACCAGCTCGGACAGCCGTTCAAGTGATTCCTTAAACAACAGCGAACCTTCAGCCACTTGCGTGCCGTGCTGTGGCGTCGATTCTTCGGGGAGAACCTGAATAGCCGGGGCCGATGACGGCTCTTCACCAGGCGCGTGAATACTCGCCAGCTTGCGTTCCGATTGACGCAACGAAATGGCGGCGGCAAACACAGCCAGAAACCCCCAGGCATCGAGTAACAGGCAGATCCCATACACCATGCCGATCAAACCTAAGCCGAGAAAGTCATCCAGTAAGGGGCCCTCGCTAATCAGGAAGCGTTGCTTCCACACTAGCTGCGCCAATAAGCGCCCCATCAAAACCCCGACCACAAGCGCGGCTACCGTCGACCACAAAACATCTTTCAGCACCCAGGTTCCAAGCAGTTCAAAACTGACCGGCGCACTAAGCATAGCAAGCCCCAGCATGACAAACGGAAAAGCGCTACCGTCATTCATGCCTGCTTCACTGGTCAGGGTGAAACGCAAAGGATCTTTATCACCCATGTGTCGAACCTGTACGTCGGTGGCCAACACCGGATCGGTGGGCGCTAGAATGGCGCCCAGCACAACAGCCGCCCCCAACGGCAAGGCCAACACGTAATAACCGAAGGCAGCAGTCAGGGCGACACTGATCGTCATCGAGAGAAACGCGAGCCGTACCGGCGCATGCCATTCCCGCCATCTGAACGGCAAAGGCATTTTCATTCCAGCGATAAACAGAGACACCAAAACCGCAATTTCAGCGAGCACTTCCAGCAAATGCGCCTGTTTCAGCGGATTAAAATGAAACGCCCCCAAAATCGACGGGCCAAGGGTTATGCCAATGGCCAAATAAACAATCGATGGCGTCAGTCGCAGGCGTTGAAAAAAGGGAGAACGCAACCCCATCATGATCAACAGGGTTCCGATCAATACAAACCAGGCGGCGTTGGTCAAAGGGATTCTTCCGAAAGGAATAGAGTGGCAGTGTGACCTATGAAGGCAGTCCGGTCACGAACACAATTCGTTCCATTCTAGTTGATAAATGAGTCCATGCTGCTAGCGGGCACCCCTAGTTGCCAGGAATTGGCCATTGCCGACTGGCACAGTACACGTCGTGAAATCAGCATCTGCCGACACCAGCGCCATAAAAGGTGCCATTTCGCTAGTATGAGACGTGGCATTATCAACCACGAGCAGACCACCCTTTCGCAGCACACGTTTGAGAGTGGGCCACCACTGCACGTATTCAGAGCGTTTCGAATCAAGAAAGACAAGATCAAAACTGGCATCCGACATGCTTTCAAGATGACCCCTCGCCTCCCCTTGACGCTGGGTGATAAATTCAGCGAGACCAGAACGCTCAAAATTATTAGCGGCTAGTTCAAGCTTGAACTCAGATTGCTCAATCGTCGTAACGTGCCCGCCAATCTTGCTTGCTGCCTGGCCAAGCCACAACGTCGAATAGCCGTTTGAGGTACCAATCTCAAGCACACGCCGCGCATTGGTTGCCATAATAAGTACCAGGAGAAATTCCCCGGTATCCCGGGTGATATTCAGCATACGGCGCGGGCGGTCAGTAATGGCAGCATCGTTTTCCTGGCCAAATTGCTCTAACTCGCTTAGCAGCGCTTGAAACGATTCACTCATCTTTTCCATATAGAGCATAAACTTGTTATCCGAGCTTAAACGGGCCGCTTGGCAAGCAGTGCCCATACACCCGCCGAAGAAAGTAATGTTCCACCCACTACGTTGAAGCGGCGCTGCGCGCGACGCGAAGCAAGCATCTGGCGCACCGACGTCGCAAACACCGCATAGAGCATGGCATTGAGCGTTGCCAACACCACGAACGTGACCGCAAGAATCCAGAGTTGCTGCCCCGCATCGGCATCTGGGCTGACGAATTGCGGTAAAAAAGCCACGAAGAAGATGATGCCCTTCGGGTTGAGTGCCGTCACGAGGTAGGTATTGGTGAAAAGCTTCCACCGCGACCCCGACATGGTCGGAGTCACTGGCTGAGCTGATGATATACCGGCACGCAAAAGCCGTATGCCCATATACAGCAGGTACAAACCGCCTATCCATTTGATGACGGTGAACCAAAAGGCCGAGGTTGCCAAAACGGCGCCCAGGCCGAGCAGAGAAAAGACTAGCGCCGTTGAATCCCCCAAGGCGACCGCAGCGACAAGTGGAATATTGGCACGTTTTCCTTGGGCGATGGAGTAACTGACCACCGTCAAGATCGTCGGCCCAGGGATAGCGAGCAACGCTACGGATGCGAGAGCAAAGGCAAACCAAATTTCGATAGACATAGGGACGTACCTCAAAAGTCGTTAATACCAAATTAGCATAAGCTTTACGACGGTTGGAGTGCTTCGCTAGCGGTTTAATTTGATTTCCCTGTCCGAGCCATCGAGAAGCGGCTTCTCATAGAATTCACAAAAATTTTATCTATATTATTAGATAACGTTGACGAATTTATAAAATATAGATATTTTCTGAGTGCGGGTTCTTTTATTCTTTTGCTCCAGAGAGGTGTCCAATGAACGCTCCAGCCAATATCCACTCACAGCAGCATCATGGCTTCACCCTTGGCCGCTCGCCGCAGTCGGATCGCTTACTGCAACTTAGCTTTCCAAAAGAGACGGTGAATGCGTTTCTTGACGCCGTGTCGGAATGGCCGGTTCAGGCGCTGGAATACAAGTCTTTTCTGCGCTTTCGGGTGGCCAAGATTCTGGATGATTTGTGCCAAAACACCTTGCAGCCGTTGCTGATCGATACCATGGTGGACCGAGAGACGGGGGCTTTTCTGGTCACACCCGAGGGGCTGGATCAAGTTGAGCAAGCAGACGACATGGTGATGTTCGCCACGGCGGTGTCTCACCTAATGGGCCGCTCTAACTTCGATGCCATGAGTGGTCAGTACTACGCGCGCTTTGTGGTCAAAAACGTCGATAATTCAGATAGCTATCTGCGTCAGCCGCACCGTGTCATGGAGCTGCATAACGACGGTACCTTCGTAGAGCAGGACACTGACTACGTATTGATGATGAAAATCGACGAACAGAACATGCAAGGTGGCAACTCGCTATTGTTGCACCTCGACGACTGGGAGGGGTTAGACACCTTTTACCCGCACCCACTGGCGCGTCGTGACATGCGCTGGACCGCACCGCCGAGTAAAAACGTGGATCGCGATATCTACCATCCGGTATTTGATGTGGATACAGAGGGACGCCCCATCATGTCTTATATCGACCAGTTCGTGCAGCCCAAGAATTTCGAGGAAGGTAACTGGCTAGCCAACCTTTCCGATTCGTTGGAAGGTAGTAAACACCGGCTTTCGATTCCGGTATCCATAGGCAGCTTCCTTCTCATTAACAATCACTTCTGGCTGCATGGTCGTGATCGTTTCACGCCACATCCCGACCTGCGTCGCGAGCTGATGCGTCAGCGTGGTTATTTCACTCATGCTAAAACGCTGCGTCAGCCGCGCCAGGTGTAACAAGCAAAAATAAGTCGGCCACTGCCATGACGGTGGCCTTTTCCCCTTGACCACCGAGACGCCTATGTACGACTACATTATCATCGGGGGCGGCATTCTTGGGCTGTCGACCGCCATGCAACTTATCCGAGCCTATCCTGATAAGAAGATGCTGCTGGTCGAGAAAGAGAACGGTCCTGCCCGCCACCAAACGGGCCACAACAGTGGTGTCATTCACGCTGGCGTTTACTACACGCCCGGCAGCTTAAAGGCGCGCTTCTGCCTAGAGGGAAATCATGCCACCAAGGCGTTTTGTGATGAGCATGATATTGCCTACGATGAATGCGGAAAATTGCTGGTCGCCACGAATGACCTCGAACTGCAGCGAATGCAAGCACTGTGGGAGCGCACAGAGGCCAATGGCCTGGAACGGTATTGGCTGACGGCGGAGGAACTGCACGAGCGTGAGCCTAACATCACCGGTGTAGGCGGAATCTTTGTCCCCTCTAGCGGCATCGTTAACTACGCTGAAGTCGCTACCGCTATGGGCCGTGAGTTCGAAGCCGCTGGTGGCGAGATCCGCTACGATACATCGGTGACCGGCTTAAGTGAGCGTACCAACGAGGTGGTGGTATCAACCAACCAGGGAGATTTTTCTACCTGCTTCATGGTGTCCTGCTCGGGGCTAATGGCAGACCGCGTGGTGCGCATGTTGGGTATCGAACCAGATTTCACCATCTGCCCGTTCCGTGGCGAATATTACCGTCTGCCCACGCAGTACAACCAAATTGTCAATCACTTGATCTACCCGATTCCAGACCCCTCAATGCCGTTTCTTGGCGTGCACCTAACGCGCATGATCGACGGCAGCGTGACAGTCGGCCCTAACGCGGTACTGGCTTGGAAGCGCGAAGGCTACCGCAAGACTGACGTGTCGCTATCCGATACGTTAGCTATGTTACGCCACAGCGGCATCCGCCAGGTGCTTAAGGATAATCTGCGCCCAGGGCTGACCGAGCTAAAGAACTCGCTGTACAAAAAAGGCTATCTTCAGCAGGTACGCAAGTACTGCCCGAGTTTAACGCTCGCGGATCTTGAGCCCTACCCTGCCGGCGTGCGTGCCCAGGCGGTGTCCAACGACGGTAAGCTGGTCGACGACTTTCTGTTCGTCAACACCCCACGCACGGTTAACGTATGCAACGCACCCTCACCCGCCGCCACCTCAGCGATACCCATCGGGGCGCATATCGTTGAGAAAGTGAAGCAGCAGGTTGAGCCTACCGCCTCACCTTGAGTGTCTAAGCGGTGGCGGCGGAACAACCCGGCCACCGCTCGCTCCACTGCTATTTTCACCGATTTTTTTATCTACTTTTTTCACCTACTTTTTTCACCTACTTCTGTCATCTACTTCGTAAGGCCCCAGAAATTCGCTATGTGGCGGGTCGAAGAAATGCCAACTTCCAGCATGTACTTGTCTTCTTCCCCGAGGCCTTCGTCTCCACCGGCCATGATCGGCGTGCCGTGGCCCATACCATCGATGATGTATTCTTCGATCACTTCTCGCCCGTCGTCGTTGCACCAGACCTGGCGGGGAGAACCGCTGACTTCCTCCACCCGTGTCGGCGGCCCATCAACCTTGTGGACTCTCTGCCACTGCCGGACGATGGAATCAGCGTTGGCATTGTCGACGGTCGAATCGCTACCGCCATGCCAGACCGAGATCGTTGGCCAAGGGCCACGGAATGTCGAGGCTTCGCGCACCAGCGAATCGAGCTTACTATCCGACGGGCCACCATATCCCTGCATACGAGCCATCGCCTCCATCAGGTTATCCGCGCTACGGTAGGGAAGCCCGGCGATGATCGCGCCTCCCGCGAACACTTCCGGATAGGTCGCCAGCATCACAGAGGCCATGGCGCCGCCCGAGGACAACCCCGTGATGAAGATGCGATCAGGGTCGATGCCATAATCATCAACGACCTGCTTGATCATATGACGAATCGACAATGGTTCGCCTTCGTCGCGGCGAGAATCACTGGACTTGAACCAGTTGAAGCTACTGATCGGACTGTTGGTGATTCTTTGCTCCGGATACAGCAGTGCTATCCCACATTCGTCGGCGAGTTCGGACCAGCCTGATCCGTGATCATAACTCTCAGCTGATTGGGTGCTGCCGTGCAACACAACAACGAGTGGCCCGTTCTTCACAAAGTTCTTGGGGAATTTCTTCGGTATATAGGTGTGAGCCTGCAACGACCCAGGGTCAGTGCCGAATTCTTCCAAGTCGGTTAAACGGTTGTGGCTATCTAAAGATGTCGGCATATGACCTCCTTTGCCAGCTTAATATGGCGCATGCTGCTTGCAGATAAAGACTGCGGTATCTGGAAGATTGCGCATCGAGAACAACGTCAAGTGGCTATCCTCGGTAACAGGGAAAAACACGGGACGAAGAATGAGAGACTATCGAAGACTCGGTCTACTATTGAGAAAAGCGCGCTGCACATCCCCTGCAGCGCATTGCGCAACGTCCTTGTTTAGGCATATTCCTTGCCTCGCTCACCCTTAGGATGAACTTTTAAGCACGCATTGACTGTGCGCTAGCGAACATAGCACTCCAGATGGGTCAGCTTTAATTGTCATTGACGGCCTTGACCTAGGCCCCCATGGCCTCCTGCTCTCTGTGACGTTCATTAAGAAATTCCTTCAATCGAGCCAAGGGCATAGGTCTTGCGAAATGAAAGCCCTGGAAATACGTGCATTGCTGGCGGGAAAGATAGGCGTATTGGGCATGAGTCTCGATACCTTCGGCCAGCACCTCCATCTCCATCGCTTGGGCCATAGCGATAACCCCCCGGACGATAGCGGCATCACGACGGTCGCTGATGATGTCATTGATGAAGGCCCGGTCTATCTTGACCTTGCTCACCGGCAGGTGCTTTAGATAGCTGAGACTCGAGAAGCCAGTTCCAAAGTCATCGATGGCAAGCTGGAGGCCTTTCCGGCGCAGGAACCCCAGCGTCTCAAGCGCCCAGCCAGCGCTCTCCATCAGTACACCCTCGGTGAGCTCAAGCTCGAGCAGCTCAGGTGCAAGGCCGCTTTTCTCAAGCATTTGGAGAAGATCTTGCACGAAATGGGTACGTTGGAACTGCATGGGCGAGATGTTGACCGCCATGGTGAAGTTGCCCATGCCCAGGGTATTGAGCTCTTGGGCATCACGGCAGGCGGTGGCGAGTACCCAGTCACTGATAGGAATGATCTGCCCGGTACTCTCACCAAGACCAATAAAATCAGCCGGCGATACATAGCCCCGCTCGGGATGCTGCCAGCGGATCAACGCTTCAAAGCCGGTGACCCGCTCGCTTGGACCATGAATCTGAGGCTGGTAATGAAGCTCGAATTGCTCGCTGTCGATGGCTTTTTGAAGGTCGCGGCGCAAAGAAACCTTCTCGCTTGCCTTTTGCCCGAGCTCTTGGCGGTACCAGTAAATGGCATTGTGACCCTGGCGCTTTGCCCGATACATCGCCATATCGGCCCGCTGCACCAAGATCATCGGCGAATCCAGAAGGTCCTCTTTCACGGCGACACCGATGCTTGCGGTGATGCGAAGTTCGTTTTGGTTGATGCGATAAGGCCGCGCAAGAACGGCAAGAATCTCCTCGGCCATGGATTGCACCGCTGTCGCATCCATACAGGCTGGCATTACCACCACGAACTCGTCTGCGCCGAATCGGGCCACACTGTTGCCTGGCCCGGCCTGCCGGGTTAGGCGCACGGCCACCTGCTCGAGCAGCATGTCACCGATCTGATGGCCCAGCGTATCGTTGATCGGTTTGAAGCCATCGAGATCGACGAAGAGCACCCCAAGTAGGCAGCCATCTGACGTATCAAGGGTCGCCTCTTTCAGGTGCTCTTCCAGCAGGGTGCGGTTGGGCAGCCCGGTCAGAAGATCATGGTTAGCACTGTAGGCCAGGCGCTCCTCATAGTCGCGCTGGGTGGTGATGTCGTGCTGTACACCAATGAAATGCGTGACCTGCCCTTCCTCGTCAAACACCGGTGAGATGTTCAGCTCGTTCCAAAAAAGCGTACCGTCCTTGCGGTAGTTACGAAGCACCACCTGCGTTTTTTGGCGGTCGCGGATGGCCGCACGCACCTTGGCAGTGGCTCTGGGGTCGGTGTCCGGACCCTGAAGAAAGCGGCAGTTGTGTCCCAGGACCTCCTCGCAAAGGTAACCGGTCAGCCGTTCGAACGCCGGATTGGCATAGATGATCGGTTGATCGTCCTTGCAGGCATCGGTGATGATCACGCCGTTGATGCTCGCCGCGATACTGCGTTCGAGGATGTGAAGCTGCTGCTCGGTGGACTTACGCCGACTGATGTCGCGGAAATACACCGCGAGCCCTTCACAAGACGGGTAGGCATTGACCTCCAGCCAAAGCCCAAGATCCGGGTAGCGGGCCTCGAAGGAAACGCTGACGTTGTCGTCAAATGCGCGCCGATACTCCCGCTCGAACTGAGTGCCAAGCCCCTGGGGGAAGACGTCCCAGAGAGTCACACCTTTGAGTTCACTCAAGTCGTGCTCAAGCAAGTGCTCCGCCTCAGGATTGAGATAGGTGAAGCGCCACTGGGTATCCAGCGTAAAAAAGCCGTCGGTGATGCTGTCAAGGGTGGTGATGAGGCGCTCGGCCAGGCGGTCGACCTCCTGGCGCAAACGCCGATGATGAGTGATATCTCGGGCCACCATGTGGATCAAGGACTCTTCACACAGGGCGGCATTGACCTCAAGCCAGTGCAGGTGACCCCATGAATCCTCGACCCGCACGACCAGCTCCTGCACGGGGCGATCCTCGTCCAGGCACGCCAACGCCTCTTCGACCAGAGGGCGGTCTTCGGCTACCACCAGATAGGCATAGGACTTGCCTTTCAGCGTTTCGAGCTCGTAGCCCAAAAAGCGCTTAAAGGCAGGATTGACCTGCAGAAAGTTTCCCGCCCGATCCACCCAGGCAAACAGGTCGAGAGACAAAGTGAAGAAGGGATCCTGCTCGAGCAATAAGTCAGAAATTTTCATGGCATCTCGCCGGGCAGAAAAATAGATTTTGAAGTGCTAAAGAAGGATTTAAAGGGGCATTCGAGATGCTTGGGTGACGCCCGGTCCTTCGCCTTTCATCTTGAATCAGACGCTGCCTTCCTCGCAGCCGGTTCGCAACGCGATCTGAGTGAAGCTGATACCGACAAGTGCATACGCTCTTGCTCAAATAAAATGAGAATAATGGAGTGATGAGGCTGTTTCTGTGCGTTAGCGAACACGGTATGAGCGTTGGTCCATGCACAGGGATTAGCTGTTGCCCACGTATGTCTTGGATGGCTGATTCGATATACGAACAGCCGTCACGACGGCCTACCTAAAGTGGTGAGAAAACTTCTTCACTGGCTGCGGAACTGTAGAGATATCATTGAGCCAGAGACCAACAGGACTCTGGGCATAGCCATTGGCTGAGATAGCGAACCATCTAACAATTGGAATAAGCCCCACTCTACAGAAACGTTTATGTTAAGCTGAAAAAAACTTAACTAACTCTCTTGACTTATATTAAATTAAACGGTGTACCTATCATAGCAAAGCAACAGGAAGCAACGGATCCTTCTTTTATCGCTCCGACAAAAAATGCCCCGGAGAAAGCTCCGGGGCATATTGATTCGCCGCTTGTGAGACTATGAAATGAAGTGATCGCTCACGATTCTTAAGATAACTTTATCGAAGTCAGTGGCCAAACCAGCTGCTTGTCATGAGAAAATTAGCCTATGGCACTGCGCACGCCCTGCCAGGCAATGACGGTTAAAGAGATTCTCACTTTGACTCTGCCTCCCCTTCATCCGACGAGCTAACATTGTGCTCAGTCGCGTCTTCGTCACCTTCTTCCACCATCTCCTCAGCCGCCTGCTCGTCTTCCGCTGAGGCTTCCGGCTTTCCTTGATCCTTTATAGCCTCGGTCAGCGTGGTAGAAATGCCAAAGTGGTCAGAGCCTTGTACTTTCACTCGGTCGAGGTCGATTAGGTGAAATCCGTCAGAGACGAACAGATGGTCGATGGGGTATCGCCACAATGGGTATTCCGCGTGATAGGTGCTCAGTAAACGCCGCCCACGTCTAGGGTCTTTCAGGTCCCCCAAATCGGCGAAAAGCCGAGTGGTGTCAGACCATGCGACGTCATTGAAGTCCCCGGCGATGATCCAGCGGTTGTCCGGGTCTTTTTCAATATGGCGAGCAATGAGCATGAGCTCTGCATCGCGAACGCGGCTATCTCGACGGTCATCCGTCTTCTCGTTGCTGAGGATTCTATCCTGCAGCCCAGGTGGCACCGGGTGGGCGCCGACGAACCTCACGGGTCCAATTCCCGGCACGTCGAGGGTCGCGAAGATCGAAGGCCGACGATCAGAGACTAGGTGTTTGACCTCTTGCTCCAGCAGCGGAAAACGTGACCACAGGACAAGCCCGAGACCTTCACCGCGAACCTCCCCTACCCGGTGTGCGTAATGTTCATCCAGCGGTGCCATACCCTCGGCCCAGGCGCGGTCAACCTCGATCAGCAACAGTAAATCGGGATCCTCGCGTCGGACCATGGCCAATAGCTCGGTGTAGTCGTCATTGGTGTAGGAAATATTGGCGGTCAGCACTTTTAACGTCGTCTGGTCACCATCGGGGTCCAACTCAGCGGCTGGCACCTCGGTCGTCCCAACAGGCGTGAACGGTAAGATGTGCGTTAAGTGCCATCCAGCTATCGCGAGGATCACTAGCATCAATACGGCGTGCTCTTTATGGGGTCGCTTTTGCCACGAGTGCACTCCCAGTAGCAGCACTGGCACAATCAGTGCTCCAGTCAACTGTAGCCGCGGGAAAGCCCATAGCCTGACCCACCACTGACCGCTGGGTATCAACGGCAGTATGCACAACACGGCCATGACGAGCACCAACAAACGGGTGGTCCAGAGAAGGAGTTTTAACAACATGAGGCCTCTCAACGCGGCAGTTGGCCCGAGTAATCCGGGGCATACATGCCTAGATTGCCGCAAGCATTGTGACAATTTAAGCAGATTTGTGTCTGGATTGCTGCCCGCCGCGCTAGCAACCTTCTAAGATGTGGAGCAGACACTGAAGCGCGACTACAATGGCTTTACAATCACCATATCCCGCAAAAGGCGTGAAATGGGAGGAAGATGCCTATTTTCAGTCCGGAAGAGTGGTCATTGCTGCAAAGTGTCGGTGTGTTTGCAGCCTGCGCCGTCACGATTGCGCTGGCCGGGACGCGCCTGACGCGGGTGGTGGACCAGCTCGCAGACAAAACAGGGCTCGGCGAGGCCATAGCCGGTGCTCTTCTCTTAGGCGCGGCCACATCACTTTCCGGTATCGTTCTCTCGGTTACCGCCGCGTGGAAAGGCCATCCCGAGTTAGCCATCAGTAACGCACTGGGGGGAATAGCGGTACAGACTCTCTTCCTTGCGGTAGCGGACCTGTTTTACAGAAGAGCGAATCTCGAACATGCCGCCGCCTCCGCACCGAACTTGTTGCAGAATGCCCTGCTTATTTCGCTCCTTGCCGTCATTCTTTTAGCGCCATCTCTCCCCGATTTCACTTTCTGGGGCATTAGTCCAGTAACGCCTGTTCTCTTCGCGCTTTATGTCTACGGGATCTTCCTGGTGAAAGGGGCGCGTCACACACCGATGTGGAAACCGTCTGTGACCAAAGAGACCCGCAGCGATGTTCCTGAGGATGATGCCGACACTCCTGCCCTATCTAGGCTCGTGATTGAGTTCGTGGTGTTGATGTCTGTTATGGGGCTGGCAGGTTGGACCTTAGAGCCCGCCGCAACCAACATTGCGGCTCAAACCGGCTTGGGGCAAACAGCCGTAGGGGTATTGCTGACCGCTACCAGCACCTCCCTTCCTGAGCTAGTGACATCCGTGGCTGCCGTGCGACGCGGTGCTCTGACCCTGGCCGTTGGGGGCATTATTGGTGGAAATGCATTTGATACGCTCTTTACTGCAACATCTGACATCGCCTATCGCGAGGGCTCTATCTACCACGCGGTAACCGAGGATACGATTATCTGGATCACCCTGTCGCTGTTAATGACCAGCGCCCTTATGATGGGGCTGATCCGGCGACAGGAGCAGGGTATTGCTCGGATTGGCACCGAGAGCGTCGCCATTGTGCTGATTTATGGACTTGGCGTTGTGCTGGTGCTAATCCGCTAACGGTAAGCTACTTCGGCGAGTCATTGCCGAAACAAGATTTATCCCTCAATCCCTCACCCACTTCTCGCCATCCTTGTGATACTCCTTTTTGACGGCAGACCATGCCACTTTGTGAGCGGTTTCTTCCCGATCTGAATCGCCACGGCGATCTTCCGGCTTGCGGTACTCCTCCCAGGCGGCATTAAACGCTTTCCGATAAATTTCCTGAGCGTGAGATGGCAGGTTGTTGCGTACGTTGTCGGGCAACTCTGCATTGCTGTCGTAAGGCATTTGATCAATCCTCCTAGATGATTGGGCAGCTTTTCTTCCGGCCAGCCGAAATACTCTGTTGGGGCTGTGTGCGAAAACGCACAGTGAGTGCGTGCCGAAATGGTTATTCTCTGGCTGAGCGTAGCAAAGGAAATGCCTAAACAAGGACGTTGCGCTATATCTGGTTCTTCGAAAACTTCCTGCTCGAGCCGTTTCTGAAGGAATATGTGCCCTTCAACACAACCTGTGGCCACTTATCAATTCCTATGATGGATCGGGGTAGTCGGGATTCATAGTTGTTGTCCCAGAACACTAGATCCATTCATTTCAAGATAAAGGATTTTGCCATGAGACAATCCAACGATGCCTATCCTTCACGTTTAAAAGAGTCCGAAGATCGGATCGCTCCCTTTATCCGGACCGACCCCGTGATTCATTCCGGCAACGAATACCGTTGGCATGGGCCGCTGGATGAGGTCGCGTTATCACAGTATGAGCGGGATGGTTTTCTGTGGTTTGAAGGGTTTTTTAATCAGGAACGAATGGCGCCGTTTTTTGACGAACTTCGTGAGATGGGTCAGGACAAGGACATGCTGGCGTCAGATCAGGTTATCCAGGACCCCAACACCGGCGACATCCGCTCAGTGTTCGCCATGCATGAGCTTTCCGATCACTTCAGCCGGCTGACCCGAGACCCCCGCATCCTGGGCATGGTCAGGCAGCTGCTCGGCAGTGAGGTCTACATTCATCAATCGCGAATTAACGACAAACTCGGGTTTGAGGGCAGTGGGTTTTACTGGCATTCGGACTTCGAGACCTGGCACAGCGAAGATGGCATGCCCCGCATGCGGTCGGTTAGCGCCTCACTGATGCTCACTGACAACAACGAGTTCAATGGCCCGCTGATGCTGATTCCCGGCTCCCACCACTACTTCATCCCCTGCGTGGGTGAAACGCCGGACCTCAACTGGCAAGAATCCCTCAAGTCGCAGCGGCTGGGGGTTCCGGACCAGAAAGCACTCGCTATGATGGCCAATCGCGGCGGTATTCAGGCGCCCAAAGGGCCGGCAGGTTCGCTGATGCTGTTTGAGGGCAACACGCTGCACGCATCGAACCTAAACATGTCGCCTTGGCCCAGATCCAATCTGTTCTTCGTCTACAACAGTGTCGACAACCTGCTGGAAAAGCCCTATGCCGCCAAGTCGGAACGGCCCGATTTCCTGGGCTCGCGGAAAAACACTGCCCCCCTGACCATGCATGACGATTTCCCGGAGCTATGCTGACCAACTGTTCTGATCGACCCTCCTGACCAACCCTGGGCCCTGGGAAAGTAAAAAAAGCAGAATGCTAAGCGGTGTGGTCATCAAAGTTGCGATCTGATTGGGTACAGAACCTTTTCCGAAAATTTCTCACGCAGCCCGCGGTTTTTCCAGCGGGCATAGGAATACGGCTCTGCCTGTCGCAGATCGTTCTCGAATACCGCCGTCATTTGTGTGGCAAAATTGTTGCTGTAGACATTCAAACTCGCTTCGTCATTGAGCCGAATCGAGCGAATATCGAAGTTGGTTGAACCTACCGAAACAAACTCGGTATCGATGACCAGTAGCTTCGTATGAAGCATGGTCGGCTGATAAACATGGATCTCGACACCGGCGTGCAGTAGTGCACCCCAATTGGCCTTGGAGGCAACCTTTACCGTTAGCGAATCGATATACGGCCCAGGTAATAGGATACGCACGCGAACGTCGCGACGGCGGGCAGCGATCAAGGCCTCGATTAACAGCCTGTCGGGCACAAAGTAGGAAGCCGCCAGGTCGATCGTTGCGTCGGCCGCTGCGATGGCAAGCAGATACATCAAATGCATGCTCTCGCTCCCGCCGGATGGCGAGGCAACGAACACGTGCGACTCCATCTCGCCCTCCTCCTGCAGGTCCGGAAAGAAGTTCGGGCCGTTCAGCACTTGGCCAGTGATCTTGATCCAATTGTCGTTGAAAGCCGCTTGCAACTGCTGGACGACGGGCCCGTCAATCCGGAAGTGAGTGTCGCGCCAGTGCTCGGGATCGCCTCCGTCGCCAGCCCACTGATCCGCGATGCCTACCCCGCCGGTGAACCCGATGCGTCCATCGATCACGAGCAGTTTGCGATGGGTGCGGTTGTTCATGCGCTGGAGGCTGTACCACTGCAGCGGCCGATATTGATGCAACTGCACACCAGCGGCCTGCAGGGAATTCAGCAGCGACGGCTCCATCTTATTGCTGCCGACCCAATCGATGATGACCCTAACCGCAACGCCTGCTCGGGCCCGTTCACAAAGCGCTTGCGTGAACGTTTCACCAGTGTGCCCCGACCAGTAAATGAACGTCTCGAAAGTGATCGACGTCTGAGCCGAACGAATGGCCTGCAGCATCGCTGGAAAGATCGCCTTGCCGTTTTGTAGCGCGGTCACTTTACTGCCGCGCATGATCGTCGGGCCCAGCAAGACGGACATTTCGCGCCGAAATTGCGGCTCGGATACCACATAACGATGCTCTAGTTTCCGCTCCAGCACTTTCTCGGGTGCCTTGAAGTTCTGTAACAGTAACAGCGTCAGGCCTGTGGCCAGCACAGTGATCCCGATTACCCACAGCATAGATTTCCGTCTCCCAGTCAGTGACATCCAAGCTGGGCAAAGGAGATCAGCCCTATCAATGGATGCGGGCGCATTCTATTTGCGGCGCACAGCAATATCGCCGGTATCGGCCAGCGCGGCAACTGCAGGGCGTAAAACGTCAATGAGCGAGCCGGGCTTGAACCCGGCTCGCTCATTGACGTTCAACAAGTGAACCGTGCCAAGTTACCCTGCCATCAATTGCGCCTTGCGCTCTTCCATTTGTTCGCCAAGCCTTTCAAGTTCATCTCCCGAGATCAGCTTGCGGGCGTGCTCAAACATTTCGTCTTCTTCCTCGGTCGCATGGTGTTCGACCAGTTCCTTCAAGACTTTGGCCTGACCGGAAAACTCCGTGCTGCTTGGATCGGCCTGCTTCAGGTCAGGCATTACCTGCTCTTCGACAGCGCGATGCTCGCCTAGTGCTTCGTGGTAGAGCCTTTCGTCTTCCTTTTTCTTGGCCGCTTTCAAAAAGGCGGGATAGAATATTTCTTCTTCAATTTGCGTATGTACATGGAGTTCTTTTTCGATCTTAGCCAGCAACTCCGGGCGCTTTTTCTCGGCCTGCTCGGTGGTATTGACAAGTTGGGTCAATAAATCGCGCACCTTGTCGTGGTCCTGCTTGAGCAATTCCAGGGCATTCATGATGTACCCTCCTGTTAACGGATTATTGCGTTCGGTGATTTTCTACCCAGTCTTCAACATTTTCTCAGCGTGCTTTTCCATCGCATGCATATCGCGCCACCAATCTTCCAGACATGTGTTATCCATTGAACACTCTCCTGAACATTAAGGCCAAAATGCACCAGCCCTGTGCGCCAACGCAAACATGGAATATTGACGAATGCGACCATGTAACGCCCGGCACGAACTAGAGAAATTAATAAATAAGGGTGGCGCCGCGTCCCATGCAGCGCATAGCAAAACATCCCTGTTTAGGCATTTCCTTTGCCTTGCTGAACCTGAGGATGAACCTTAAAGCACGCATTGACTGTGCGCTGACGAACGGAGAGGTGAGGAATTGGCAGACGTATGGAAATTATCGACGGGATGGGTGAGCAGTGGAAAACCAGCTCGACAATACTGTCCAGCTGTAATCGAAGCGATGGTAGCAACGAAAGTTCCGGAAAGGCCTATCTTGAGTAATGCGGCTCACAGCGGTTTTCTCTGTGGGCAGCATCGTGCGCCGTACTAAACTGGTAAAGGAGGTCATATGCCAACATCTTTAGATAGCCATGACCGTCTGACCGACTTGAAAAGATTCGCCACTGATCCCGGGTCGTTGCAATCGGACACCTATATCCCGAAAAACTTCCCGAACAATGGACCGCTCGTCGTCGTTCTGCATGGCAGTACCCAGTCGGCTGAGGGTTATGACTGCGGGGAAGAAGGCAAGTATATGCTGGAAGTCGGCATTTCTTCGACCCGCCATATAGCGAATTTCTGGGGCCTTACGTAGTTGCCAGACGACCACAAGTTTAATAAAGGTGCAACGCATGACTCAAATAACGCTAAACGCCGACGATAGCCAGTTGTTTATCCAGGCCATCGACACCGCCATTGCCGTATATCTTGAAGCGGCCACCCGGATGAACGGGGGCATCCCCCCATTAGAAATGGATTATCAGCCGCCTACTGACGTTGAATATACACCGGACCCCGTTGTGGTCACTGGGCTGTTGACCACGCTGCGAAGCCTAACGGATTTGCGCGACGCGATTCGTCAGCCCATCAGCCAGCAATCAGCCATCACGGTGGAGGTGGATGTTGATGAGCGTGGGTGCGACCTCATCACCATTTTGGTGCCAAGCCCTATCGCCACCGACGAGGCCGATAACCTACTCATGCAAGCGATCCTCTATGCCAACGCCAAAACCAAGAACCATGAGGTCTTGCGCCTTATAAAGCGAATGAAATAGCCACCCTACTTGCCAATCAATACCGTCATCAAAATCTCGGTCGTCTGTCTGTCACCGCACATACGGCTCTCATGCTTGCGTTTATTCTCACGTTATCTGACGACCATTTTTGTCGTCGCCAGTGTCCCGTACAGCTCAAGTTTTAGCCGGGCTGCGGTAGCGATCAATCGGTGAGAATGGCATGACAACAGCCCACATTAACGGGATCGGCACAGCAGTGCCTGAGCACGATATTCATCAGCCTATTAATGCAGTGTTGCGCACCATGCTCCCCGATCAGCGTACACGTCGGGTATTCGACCGCATGACTGAGCATTCTGGCATTGGCCATCGCTATTCCTTTATGCGTGCAGGCGGACGAGCCGATGAACAGGAGGTAGAGGAGCAGGAAGTAGATGCGGGCGGCTTCTACCCACGCGGTAACTTTCCCGGCACCCGTGCACGCATGGCACTCTACGAAACGCAGGCCCCGCGTTTGGCAAGACGCGCCGTGGCAGCACTGGAACGTGAAATTCCAACGGGTGCGTTGGATGACATCACTCACCTGGTGGTGGCGTCATGTACTGGCTTTACAGCACCGGGCTTAGACCTGCAACTGGCGACAGAACTGGGTCTAAGGCCTGACGTACAACGGACTTTGGTGGGTTTTATGGGCTGTTCTGCAGCCGTGCCCGCCCTGCGAGTAGCGTACCAGGCGGTAAATACGGATCCAGCCGCCCGTGTCCTGGTCATCAATTTGGAATTGTGTTCGCTGCACCTGCAAGAATCCTCAGACCTGAACGCCCTGTTACCACTGACGTTGTTTGCTGACGGAGCCAGTGCCGCGTTGGTAACGGCGCAGCCTACAGGCATTGCCTTGCTTGATTTCCTGTCGATGATTATTTCCGACAGTTGCGATCTCATGACCTGGCATATCGGTGAGCAGGGTTTCAACATGCATCTCTCGGGTCAGGTTCCGCAACGGATCAAGCAGACCTTGCGCGAGGATATGGAACAAGCCGGAGCCAATAAGATATTGCGCGGCGAGCAGGTCAAGGATTTTGACTTATGGGCAATTCATCCTGGCGGCCGCTCGGTGCTTGATGCTGTTGAGGCTGGACTTGGGCTCGCGCCTGCCGACCTCAGTAGTTCACGTCGCATACTGCACGACTATGGCAATATGTCCTCGGCAACCGTCATGTTTGTGTTGCAGGACATGCTGCGCGTGCATCAAACCCGTGACAACCATCACGACGAAGCGCGAGGCATGGCAATGGCCTTTGGCCCGGGCATGGTCGCTGAAACGTTCCGCTTCCAGATGGCGGGCTGATCTCATGAAGTTGCTGAAAGAGCGCAGTTCCGAACCCGAGCTGATGGATAATGACGACATCAGCAGAGAAGATTACAACCAATGCCTGGCCGACCTGGCCGCTGTCAATCGGGTGACCCGGACTCATCAGGCCACACTGCACTGGCTGGACCAGGCGATACGCGGATTACCTGCCAACACCCCCATTACCCTTCTGGATGTCGCCTGTGGCCAGGGCGATTTGCTGCGAGCGATTCATTGCTTTGCCGATCAGCGTGATATCAAGGTCACACTGCAAGGCCTCGACATGAACCCAAACAGCGCCATCGCGGCTCGGCAGACCACCCCGTTGAGCATGGATATTGCCTATTACACGGGCGATGTCTTTACCTTTACACCGGCACTGCCTCCCGATTTCATCGTAAGCTCGCAGTTCACCCATCACCTTAGTGATAGCCAGGTCGTGAATTTCCTGCAATGGATGGAGCGGCATGCTCGGCGTGGGTGGTTTATTGCCGACCTGCACCGTCATCCACTGGCCTACTATGGCTATTCACTATTGGCGGGGTTGGCCCACTGGCACCCTATCGTCCGTCATGACGGGGCAATCTCCGTTGCCCGTAGTTTTCGTCGTGCCGATTGGCAGGCTTTATTGGCGCAAGCAGATATCTCTGCGGATATCCGCTGGCATGTGCCGTTTCGTCTGTGTGTCGGAAGGCTGAAATAACCGCCATGCAAACCACTGCTTCCACAAAAATACCACCGACGACAGCCGAGGTGGTCGTTGTCGGTGGGGGCCCGGCTGGGGCTGGCGCGGCTTGTATGTTGGCCAAGGCAGGCCGTGAGGTGATGCTATTGGAGCGTGAGGCCACTGCCACCCACAAAATTTGCGGCGAATTTCTGAGCGCGGAAACACAAAGCTACCTCAGACGACTTGGTCTGGATCTGGATGCACTAGGGGGTCACGTCATCTCCCACTTGCGTCTCATCCGCGAGAAAACAATCGTGGAAACAGCCTTGCCGTTTCATGCTCTCGGGCTTTCGCGCTTTCGTCTGGATGAGGCCTTGCTGAATCATGCATCTGAGAGTGGTGCGTCACTCTGGCGTGGCCAGCGTGCCAGTGTCTCTAACGTCAGTGGGTCTCATATTGATCTCGACGTTAAAAGCGCCGGAAAAGTGAGCACCAACACGTTATTTCTGGCCACCGGCAAGCACGACCTGCGCGAATTGCGGCGTCATCCCGTTACCCCTCCCGAAGACCTGGTCGGCTTCAAGATGCATTTCGACGTTGATAGCGCGCAGTGTGATGCGCTCGCCAACCATGTCGAGTTGGTCTTGTTTGCCCATGGCTATGCAGGCCTGCAACGCGTTGAGGATGGCCGGGTTAACCTCTGTCTATTGGCTAAAGGTAGCTGGCTGAAAGCCTGTGGTGGTACCTGGGAAGGCTTACTGGAAGAATTGTTGCGTACCTGCCCCCACTTGCAGCGACGCTTATCCAACGCCACACCCCTGCTCTCGCAGCCCCTGTCCATTTACCGCGTACCTTATGGTTTTGTCTATCACCCGCCTGCCAATGACGCAGACAATATCTATCGGTTAGGCGATCAGGTTGGGGTGATTCCTTCGTTTTCAGGTGATGGAATGGGCATTGCCCTCCATAGCGGAGTCGTGGCTGCCAGCGATTATCTCGCGGGTTTAGACGCGGGCCATTATCATCGCCATATTCGTCGCGATATTGCCCGCCAAATCTGGCGGGCTGGCCTTCTCTATCGCGCAAGCCGCTGGTCGCCCAGCCGACGCTTGCTCATGAGCTTGGCTGGTTTGACGCCCCGTAGTTTGAGTCTCGCCACCAGCCTGACGCGGATACCGCCTGCTGCCGTGACGCGTGCCATGCGGCGCATATCTTGAGGGATACCGGGTATGTAAACGGCCATTCTAGCGTGGTCTTCATTTGTGAAGAGCCACAAGAATGATGGGGTCAATGCTGCAGCCATCTGCGAGGCAATGGGACGCCCACAGATGACATTCGTCACCCTGCCCCCGTATTAGGCCCAGCCAGAATAGGAAATTCTGGCGACAGCCCTACGGCTTTTTTTCGATTGCCAGATTGGAATCGGCGTCCGAGCCCAGATACCTCAGGCGGTTCTCTTTGGGGGTCCGTCAGGTTGTTGGGTGCTGCCTTCAAACTCCGGAGAAGTATCCACCAATCGCGCCCGAAGGCGGGGCAGTTGCGAGGGGTAATGCTGCTGTATAAATGTCACCAGCCCCTCACGGATAGCGCATCGCAGATCCCAGTTCTGGTTGGAATTAGGTGCACTCATAAGGAAGCGGACCTGTAACGCCTGTTCATTGGAGTCAGTAACCTGAACAGTCGCCACCTTGCCATCCCACTGCTTCATCGTATCCAGCAAGCGCGAGAACTCCTGGCGCAGTGGCTCGATGGGCATGGTGTAATCAACCCAGATAAAGACCGTTCCCTGCAAATCCGCCGTATTCCGCGACCAGTTCTGGAAAGGGTTCTCGATAAACCACTGCAGCGGTACTATAAGCCGACGCTGGTCCCACACCCGCAGAACGACGTAGGTGGCAGTCACTTCCTCGACCCAGCACCACTCGCCCTGCACGATCAGCACATCATCAATGCGGAACGGCTGGGTGAGCGCAATCTGAATGCCCGACAAGAGATTACTGAGTACCGGCCGTGCCGCAAAACCCAGGACAATGCCGCCAACACCTGCGGACGCCAGCAGACTGGCGCCCACTTTCTGTACCGGCTCGAAGGTCATCAGCGCGGCACCAATGCCCACGATGATAACGAGGACATTCAGGCAACGGACCAAAAAGCGTGTCTGTGTCTCTACTTTGCGGGCCCGTTTCCACTGTCCTTCCAATACCGGATTCAGTAACACGATAACGTCACCAATGACCGAGGTCAGGCGAACGGCTGCCCACGTCAGTGACAGAATCAGTAGCAATGTGGCTATCTGTTTCACCGGCACCAAGAGCAGCAGGTCATCCGGAGCGCCATCGAGCATAGCCCTGAGTACCAGCAGGCTGATGACCAAGCCCAGCGCTTTGGCAACCGCGTCCAGAAACAGCCGGGGGACGGTTCGCCGTTTCGAAAAGTGTCGGATCACCGCTAGCGTCAGCCGGTAGAGGATGTAACTGGCTATCACGGCAAGCAACGCCGAAATGCCCGGAAACATCCAGGCCTGTAAACCTGCTTCCAACGCTTTCAGCATGGCTCTTTCCTTCTCGACGGTGGCTCCACCCCGAACAACCTAAGATATGTGACTCGGAAAGGCCAGAAAGTCACCCAGAGGCTTTGATAAATCTCTATAACTGTCCGCACTTATGAAAGTAGCGTCTCCCAAAGCGCCTTGGCTGATATTGCTTTAGCTCACATTCCAACTCGTTTACTCCATTAAAACAAGGTTCTGGATCAAACACACTCTCGGAGGGCTGACAGGGTCACAACGGAGATTGTGAAGCCTCGCTGCATACGTTCATACAACTTCTCGAACGGTAGAGAACGGCCGCGGTGGAACCTCAATGCTGTTAACGCTCGGCTAATGTGCGCCGCCTGCAGCGTCACCATTGAGCGGCTTGTTAGCAGACTCTGCTTGAAGTCGCTCCACCAACCACACCTTGATGATAGATTGGCGGGTAACGCCAATACGTGCAGCCTCACGGTCCAACGATTCTACAACCCAAGCCGGAAAATCGACGTTGATTCGCTTCTGTTCTTGATTGACGCGGCGAGCGGAAGAAAGATCAAGATCATCAACGATATCTTCCTGACCTTCTTCGAATTTTTTATCGAAATCTTTAGCTTTCATAGAGCTCAACCTCCTTCTTGCGAGAGCGCCTGACTGAAATCAGACGAATACGACCTTCCCTGTATGTGACGACAGCCGACCAGTGCTTTTCACCAATCTTGCCTACCAGCAAGAACCTCGGCTCATCCTGTGATTTTGCGCGGAGTTCCAGCAGATACGGATCTTTCCACAGCCCCTGGGCAGCCACGAAGTCGATACCGTGCTTGTCCAGATTGGCCAGGCTTTTGGCTTCGTCGAATTCAAATTCATCCATGAGTATAAATTATTCCCTTTTTACTCACCTCGCAAGGTATGGGAGGAGAAGTGCCGCTGCTAACGCCCGCAGCATGCGCTGGTCGCGTGCTTGGCCTTGTTAGAGCTGCGTTCGTAGATAGCTTTGCACTTCATCCAGATACCCTCTGATTTCTTTTTGAATATCATCGCCTAGGTGCCCTGCAATATGTACGCTCAATTCGTCACTGCTCGATAGCCCGCCTTGTGTAATATTTGCGGAGCCAATGACCGCGCTATAGGAATCTCCTGTTTGAAAATAGTAAATCTTCGAATGTATAGTTCGATGATTTTTGGTAGCCATGAGATGAGTGACATTCGGCCATTTGGCAATAGTCTTGGCGGAGTTACCTTTAGTATGAAATTTGTTTGAAATGATCGAAATCTTTGCTTTTCTCCTAAGTGCCTCCTCTATCGCAGGACGAAGTGCCTGAATTCCCTTCGGCTTGATCCAACCCGAGCAAAGTATCGATTCTTCAGACCGTTCAATTAACGAAGCCAGTAATGCTAGATGGTCCCCATGCTTCGAATTATGGGCTAATCTTATATTCATTTGGTAGCTCTAACGCCGCATTCAGCGGCTTGTCCGCTGCAATGCTTTGTTAGGGCCAAAAGTAGAAAAGTAGGCCGGATCTTTTACAAGTACAGAGTACTTTCTCATGCTTTCGTGAAAGTGATAATGAGAGCATAGTAGCTCTATTGTTCGTAGCTGAGAATACGATCCCTCTATCGCTTTCTCGGGGGCTGCTAGAACCTCCTTGTGGCTACCAAACCTAAACTTTCTGTTCTTATCCATTATCTTTTTTGTAATTTGCTCGAGATGCTCAAAAAAACTCCAATCTAATTTTGGAGCCAATCCTAATCGGTACCCATTTTTATATATTCTCGCTTGACGCATTATCTTTTCATCAACATCATTTATCAAATTATGTCTTTTACTTTGGGCGAGCACATCCCTCCATGAAAAAACAAAAAACCCATTGTTTGCCAATTTCCTTATCAGTATATTTCGAAGGCTACAAATTACTATATCGTTAACTGTAGCCAAAGCTTCTATTGTTGAAGGGATTGCTTCTAGAACCCCCAACATTTCAATATTTTCTTCAATTTCTTGGTCATAGCATGGTGCTGAACGCCACATATTTTTTATTTTTATCCTATCTTCATCGCTTCCTTCGGTTACCAATCCTTCAAAAAAAACGTGGTGAATAAATAAGCTTCCTTTGGCGGACAAATACTCAGCCCGATCTCTAGAAGATACGGTTACCGAATAACCCTGTCTTTCTAGCTTGCCTTTTTCTTGAGATACATCGTCATTTGGCCCACAAAGTAGATATACATCTTTGTCGGAGAACAAATCATGACATCCATGGCGACGGCTTCCAAACTCAATCACGGTGGTCATCTTATGACCTTTCGAAAAATTGAATTAAGAGTTGCTGTAAGCAGACTAATTCCGATTAGCACGTTGATGGTTACTACGGCATAACCAGTCTCACTTAGAGGGGAGAATCCAGATGCACCTAAAGTAGCCATTGTCGTTATGGTGAAATATATGGATTTTATAACTGAAGGACGCTCGTCACCGATAAAAAGGCATTCTGCAAACCAGTGATTTATTGTTACAACCACTGTAACCAAAACGATAGTTGAAATAACCAGATTTCTAAGCCTATACCCATACCCTAAAATCAAATCATACAGCAAAGAGGCAATATAGGTCGGGATATACTTATATTTAGGGAGGCATTCTCTTTTTGCTTCTACTACCGCAAGCTTTCGCTTCCACTTAGAGAAATAATACTCAGCCTCATTTTTAAATTCTCTCTGTGACTCGGCGTGATAATTCTCTCTAAGTTGCTGATATAGATGGACGGCGATATTGGAGTATTTTTCGTCAGTTACTGAACTCTTAAACTGTTCAGGGCGACCATATATTTTCGAAAACTTAGATTTGAAGAAATTGCAGTTCTTAAACGTGCATTTGTGGAACTCAACTTCATCAAATAGGGACCCTATGAATAGGCAATCTTCGAACGAGCAGTTCCTAAATGTACATTTTGAAATCTTAGTTTTTGAAAGAGAGACATTTTCAAATTTGATACTATCGATCTTCTTTTCCTTCAGTTCGTCTGGCCGAAACAAAACATTGACAATGTGCTTGCTTGTCTTTATCTGACTTGACATTCGTTCTTCATCAAACTCTTCAAACGAACCATTTAATTTAAAAAAATCTCTTAGCATCTCATATGTCTTTTTGGTTGAAATACAATTTTCTAGAAGCCCTAACGCCGCGCACACCGGCGCGAGCTTGCGAGCGTCCGGCAGCCGAAGGCTGCGTAGTGCTGCGCCTTGTTAATGGCCTGGCAGATAGACTTTCGTACCATAGAACTCCCCATCTTTGAAAAGGAGTTTCGCATCCACCAGCTGAATAGCACTCTGGTCCGCCCCGAACTGAAGGTGAATGCTATCTGCCTCGGCCTCCGAGACTGAACTTCCGAATAGATCCCGCGAAAGTGTGAGCATATTTGAGTAGGATGTATCCGCGTCTGATGCTTTGAAGAGCATCTCGACTTGTGCGACTGTTCCAACTTGCTTGAAAAAAGCTTCCTCCCACTTAGTATTCTGCCAAAAAAGAAAGGCATTAAGCCCCACTGATACAGCGAGAGAGGCGAGAACGGCAATAGCTGCGTGAGTCGATTTCATGATTCCATTAACAGTTTTATTCATGCGCATGCGCGTTTTTCTGAGAAGCCCCACCTTGCCAAAAGCCCCTAATCTACTGATAAAAAAGGGGAAAACACCATTTTTCTTCGTAAGACTCGCTAGAAAAATGCGCATGCGCGTTAACATTATCGCCAGCCTTTGAAAATTGCGCATAAGCATAAAGGGGTCAATCTTAAGCCATTGTTTTATATTATTTTTCAAGATAGATCCCCAGCAATACAAGCAATCACGTTACAGACCCGACCAGAAAAACACGCATTGTGAGCTAAGAGCTCCTATGAATATCCAATTTCTGCGGATAGCCGCTTTGGGTCTAAAGCCAAGGTGGCGTGTAGCGCTGTACACGCATCACCATTTTCAGCTTTGGCGCGGCTCGGACGCTTATACCAAAATCGCTTTGGATTAACGCTAGCAGATATTACTTCGTCTCGTCATTAATCATTAGCCGTGCATATAGCGGTCAATCGCCGCGCCTTCGTTTCCTTGTGCTGAACACGGTAAGCTTGGGGGTAAAATCTCTTACTGATGGCGCAAAATCAATGATGGCATCCCACTGGATACTTGGCCCCGGCGCGATTGGCCGCTTGTTGGCGCATTCGCTTGTACCTCAGTTTGCCGTCACGCTCATTGGGCGGCGGGCACTATCTAATGAGCAAAGGCTTACCACGCCGGAAGGCGAACAGCGGGTGCAGCGGTTGAATACGCTCACCGTTGCACAAATGGGCTCTGAAGCGCAGCCAGCGCCTGGGTTTGTGCATATCACCACCAAGGCCATGGCCGCTGAGGCGGCGCTTGAAAGCATCGCTAGCCAGATTCCCCCCACTACCACGCTGGTGCTGTGGCAAAACGGCTTTTTGGCGCAGCCGCGTATAACGCAGGCGTGGCCGGGGCCGGTGCTTTGCGCGACCACCACACAAGGTGCGTATTTAACCGGGGATGATGGCGTGGTGCATGCGGGGCGTGGGCCGACGTTTATTGGCGATTTAACGAATCAGCATCACGCGCTGGCAGAAGCGCTGGCCGAAACGTTGTCACGGGCACACTTTAGCGCCTCGGCAGTCGGCGATATCCGCCAGCGCTTATGGCAAAAACTGGCGGTGAACGCCGCGATAAACCCCTTGGTGGCGCTGCATGAGGTGCATAACGGCGAACTGCGCCATGAGGTGTATTCAGCGCGTGTAGAAGCGGTAGTGAAAGAAGTCGCCGCGATCATGCAGGCTGAGGGTATTCAGCCGCCAAAGGGGGAGCAAGGGGAACACGCGTGGTTGGCATTGGTGTGGCAGGTCGTGGATAACACCGCCAACAACAAGGCGTCTATGCTGCAGGACGTGGAGGCCAAGCGCCCCACCGAGCGGGGCGCGATTTTGGGGCCGTTAATGGAAAGCGCAAAACGCCACCAACTCCCCTGCGAAGAGCTGGTGGCGCTTGATCAGCAGCTTTCCAAGAAAGAAACGGCTTATGCGTCTTTATCCTGATAGAACTGCATCAGACTCGAGAAATCCAGCTTGCCGTTGCCGTTGGCTTTGTGCAGGTTAAACAGCGAGCGCGCGGCGGAGCCCATCGGCACCGGTGATGCGCTTAGCTGGCTGACATCCATCGCAAGGCCCAGGTCTTTAAACATCAAATCCACCTGGAAGCCGCCCTGATAGCCGTTGGAAGCCGGGGCGTTCTCCATCACACCGGGGTATGGGTTATAGCCATTGAGTGCCCAGTTGCCGCCGGAGCTTTGCTTCATGATCTCGGAGAGTACCGCAGGGTCCAGGCCGTTTTTAACGCCCATATTGATCGCCTCGCAGGTGCCCGCCATCAGAATCGACAGCAGCATGTTGTTGCACACTTTGGCGATTTGCCCCGCGCCGTGGTCACCGGCGTGAAAGATGTTTTTGGCCATCGGCTCGAGTACCGGCTTGGCTTGGGCAAATTGCGCCTCACTACCGCCGACGATAAAGGTGAGCGCGCCCGCTTTAGCCCCGCCTACCCCGCCGGAAACCGGTGCATCGACAAAACCGATTCCTTTTTCGGCGCCTGCAGTTGCGACGTCGCGAGCGGTATCGGCATCAATGGTTGAGCAGTCGATGACCAACGCCTCGGTGCTCAACACATCAAATAGCGGTGTGTCGCCATCGACATACAGCCCGCGCACGTGTTTACCCGCTGGCAGCATCGAAATGACGAAATCCGCACCTTTAGCCGCTTCTTGTGCTGAGTTGGCTACGCTGCAGCCTTGCGATTTCGCCTCATCCAGCGCCTTCGACGAGAGATCAAAGGCACGCACTTCGTGGCCTGCCTTTGCCAGGTTCGCCGCCATGGGGCCGCCCATGTTGCCCAGGCCGATAAATGCAATTGTTGCCATGGTGTCGCGTCCTTATTGTTGTCTGAGTTGGAATGACATGCGTTATGGGTCAGATCGATTTAATCGCCCAGATCCGCCAACGGGTTTTGCGCCCAAGGCTGAGTCAAAAGCCCGTCGATAAAGCTATCTTCTACCGCTGCCACATTCGAGTAGGTCCATTCAGGCTTACCGTCTTTATCCACCAGTAGCGCACGCACGCCCTCCGGGAACTCGCGGTGGCGGCAGCACTGCACCGAAAGCGCAAGCTCTGATTGGAACACCTGTGCCAGCGACATGTATTTGGCTCGCTTGAGCTGCTCATCGATCAGCTTGATGGAAACAGAGCTACCGTGGGATAGCGTTTTCTGCGCTTTACCGAACCACTTGTCATCACTCTCTACGGCGAGAATGGCCGCCACGGCTTGATCGATGGTGTCGTGATCCATCAGCTCGCGAATCAACGGGCTGAACTTGTAGACCGGCGCTTCCATCTCTTCAAATACCGGCTGAGACTCACGCTCTAGCTCGCGCAGTATTTTGTTCACCACCCCTTGGGCATCATCGGCTTGATCATCGTCGCCCCAACGCGCGTTGGTAAGATGCTCAAACAACACCCCACGCTTATCGCTTGCAATCATGCGGTCGGCGAGGCCTAGGTGATGAGCATCAAGCGCGTTGATCTGGCTGCCGGTAATCGCTAGAAAGCGACCGGTGCCGTTGGGTAAACGGTTCAAAAACCAGCTGGCGCCGACATCCGGGTAAAGGCCGATGGTGACTTCCGGCATCGCTAAGCGCGAGGTTTCGGTCACGATGCGATGGCTGCTACCACTGAGAAGGCCCATGCCACCGCCCATCACAATGCCGTTGCCCCAACAAACCACCGGCTTGGCGTAAGTGTGCAAACGGTAATCCAGCCGATATTCACGATCAAAAAACTGCTGGGGGAAATCCGGGTCGCCTTCGCCAATAATCGCTTTGTAGAGATTGACCACGTCACCGCCGGCGCAAAACGCCTTCTCCCCGGCGCTATCGAGCAAAATCGCGACGATTTTATCGTCCTGCTCCCAGCTTTCGAGCCGGGGCAGAATCTCGTCGATCATCTCAAGCGTTAGCGCGTTGAGTGAACGCTCGGCGTTGAGCTTAATCTCTGCGATGGCGTGACCATCTTGGGTCGGGTGTTCAGTAAAAATCACACTACTCATTCGGCGCTCCTTATGGGTTACGGGCTACCTGAGCTTATAGCTCGGTGGCACTGTCCGCCAAGACGCGGCGAGAAATGATTAAGCGCATGATTTCATTCGTCCCTTCAAGAATGCGATGAACGCGGGTATCGCGCACATAGCGTTCCATCGGGTATTCCTTGATGTAGCCATTGCCGCCGTAAAGCTGCAGCGCCTCATCGCAAACGTTAAAGCCCACGTCAGTCGCGAAGCGTTTGGCCATGGCGCAGTAGG
Source organism: Vreelandella salicampi (assembly GCF_013415105.1). Taxonomy (GTDB): domain Bacteria; phylum Pseudomonadota; class Gammaproteobacteria; order Pseudomonadales; family Halomonadaceae; genus Vreelandella; species Vreelandella salicampi. Next base: position 58,383 of record NZ_JACCDF010000010.1, on the reverse strand, counting down.
TCCCGGCATCGGTGTGGCCAGCGTCAAGCTTGGTCGCTGCCAGGCGCACCATCTGCCGCGCTGCGACCAGATCCGTCACCATATCCGCTAGGCGAAACTGTAATGCCTGGAAGTCCGCCAGTTTTTTACCAAACTGCTTACGTTCGCGCATGTATTCGCGCGCTTTGTTAATCGCTTGCTGCGCCGTGCCGATGGAGCACGTGGCAATATTGATGCGGCCGCCATCCAGGCCTTTCATGGCAATTTTAAAGCCGTCGCCTTCGTTACCTAACATATTGATCGCCGGCACGCGGACGTCTTCAAAGGTAATCGTGCGTGTCGGTTGGCTGTTCCACCCCATTTTTTCTTCTTTGCGGCCATAACTAATGCCCTCGGCTTTGGCATCTACGGCAAAAGCGGAAACACCGCTGGCACCTTCACCGCCGGTGCGCGCCATCACCACGAGAAAGTCCGTGCTGCCCGCGCCCGAAATAAACATTTTACTGCCGTTGAGCACAAAGTCGTCGCCGTCACGCTTGGCCGTGGTTTTTAACGAGGCGGCGTCTGAGCCGGCGTTGGGCTCGGTGAGGCAGTAAGAGCCTAAAAGCTCACCAGTGGCGAGCTTCTCGCCCCACTGCTCCACCACTTCCGGCTGACCGAAGTCCGCCAGCATCCACGTCACCATGTTATGGATGGTGAGATAAGCCGTGGTAGAGGTACAGCCCATGGAGAGCTGCTCAAAAATAATGCTGGCGTCTAAGCGGGATAAGCCCAGACCGCCCACGCTCTCCGGCGCGTATAATGAGCAAAACCCCAACTCACCGGCCTTACGGATCACATCAACGGGGAAGATGGCTTCCTGATCCCACTCGGCAGCGTGAGGCTCTAACTCATTCTGGGCGAAAGAGCGTGCCATATCGGCAAAGGCGATTTGATCTTCGTTTAGCTCAAAATTCATGCGTATCTCCGCTTCTATCAGCCAGCGGCTGACAGGTTACTGTTATCGTTGTTGGCGTGCTAATTGACGTTTACGTTAACTTATTATTTTGCGCTTCTACAAGCAACGCCTTTGCATCTACAACCTTTGGCTAGGTGCCCAACAAAAAAAAGGCGCCGCAATGGCGCCAACACAATGGACAGACTAGCCAACTGATTTACTTAAAGTTTTTGTTATACATACGCGCCAGCTCACCGATGATCCCGCTACGGAAGCTCAACACGCAGACCACGAAGATGATCCCCAGGATGACACTCACCCAGTTACCCAAGGGCGACTGCCCGAGCACGTGCTGCAAGCTCACGACGATGCCCGCCCCGGTGATCGGCCCTAACAAGGTCCCGACACCGCCAAGTAGCGTCATCAAAATCACTTCGCCGGACATATGCCAATGTGCATCGGTCAATGAGGCGAGCTGAAACACCACGGTTTTGGTAGAACCCGCAAGCCCTGCTAGCGCGGCGGACAGCACAAAAGCCACCAGCTTGTACGCGTCGGTGTTATAGCCTAGAGACACAGCCCGCGGCTCGTTTTCACGAATCGCTTTCATCACCTGCCCATAAGGCGAATGCACCGTGCGCTGAATCACTGCGAAGCCAAATATAAAAATGGCAAACACAAAATAGTACATCGCGAGGCTATTACTGAGGTTGATGAAGCCAAAAAGCTCACCGCGAGGCACGCCGTGCAGGCCGTCCTCACCGCCGGTAAAAGGTGCCTGGATGTAGACAAAGTACACCAGCTGAGCGAGGGCCAAGGTCACCATCGCGAAGTAGATGCCTTGGCGACGAATCGATAGCACCCCAAATACCACCCCGACTACGGTAGCCACTAATGTCCCGGCAATAATCCCCAGCTCCGGCGTAAGCCCTGGATAGCTTGCCAGCAGGTAGCCGGTAATGTAGCCACCGGTTGCGAGAAATGCCGCATGCCCGAAGGAGAGCAAGCCCGCATAGCCCAATAACAGGTTGAACGCGCTGGCAAACAAGGCAAAACACAGCACCTTCATTAAAAATACCGGGTAGGCAACAAAAGGTGCCACAAGCCCAACCACCACTAAGGCAAGATAAAACAGGTTGCGGCGTATCTTGGCACGACGCTGGCGTTCCAACACAGCCGATGTTTTAGAAAATGCTTCTGACGGTGTTTGCGAAAGAGATTGAGAGTCAGCCATGGTTAAGCCTCCTTACCGAACAGCCCAACAGGGCGTAACAAGAGCACCAGAATCATCACTAAGAAGATCACGGTATTTGAGGCTTCCGGGTAATACACCTTAGTCAGACCTTCGATAATCCCCATGGACAAGCCGGTAATAATGGCGCCTAAAATTGACCCCATACCGCCAATGACGACCACCGCAAAGACCACAATCAAAAGGCTTGACCCCATAGTAGGGGAAACAGGATAAAGCGGCGCGGCTAGCACACCGGCAAACGCGGCTAACGCCACACCAAAACCGTACGTTAGCGTAATCAGAAGCGGAACGTTGACACCAAACGCCTGCATCAGCTGAGAGTTTTCAGTACCCGCGCGCAGGTAAGCCCCCAGTCGTGTGCGCTCGATCATAAACCAGGTAAACAGACACATCGCCAGTGCCGCGACAAGCACCCACGCACGGTAGGTCGGCAGGAACATGAAGCCTAAGTTCAAACCGCCCTGAAACACCTCAGGAGTTGGGTAGCGTGCGCCTGACACCCCAAAGAAATTGACCAGCGTACCTTCAAGAATGAGTGCCAACCCAAAGGTCAGCAGCAGACCATATAAGTGGTCAAGATGGGCAATACGGCGCAGTAAGTAACGCTCAAGCACCATACCGAAAGCCCCGACTACGAGCGGCACCAAAAGCAACGCCAGCCAGTAGTTGATGCCCAGATATTCCAAGCCTAACAGCGCGGCAAATGCCCCGAGCATGTACTGCGCCCCGTGGGCAAAGTTAATGATTTTAAGCAGGCCAAAGATAACCGCCAGGCCCAAGCTGAGCAGTGCATAAAAGGCGCCGTTTACCAGGCCCAGTGTTATCTGGCCCATAAACACCGCCAAGGGCACGCCAAATATCATCGTCATGTTATGACTCTCCTCGCCGTCAAGCAGGGGCAGTAAGGCCAACAGACCTTTACCGCCTCCCTTTTACTTATGACTTATGAATGGCTTTCCGGCTTAGTTCTGCACCAGGTCGCACTGGCTTTCAGACAGCGGACGGTAGGCTTCTTCGGCAGGAATGGTGCTCAGGATTTCGTACAGATCCCATTCACCCGTGGACTCTTCCGGCGTTTTCACCTGCGCTAGGTACATATCGTGGATCATACGACCGTCTTCACGGATCTGACCGTTACGGGCGAAGAAGTCATTGATCGGCTCTTCCGCCATCTGAGCGCGAACCACTTCAGGGTCATCGGTACCTGCCGCGTCTACCGCTTTGAGGTAGTGCATGGTGCTGGAGTAGATGCCCGCTTGCACCATGGTCGGGCGTGCGCCAACGCGGTCGAAGTAGCGATCTGACCATTCGCGCGCCTGGTCATCCATGTCCCAGTACCAGCCGGTGGTCAGCAGCAGGTTTTGCGTCGCCTGCAGCCCCAGTGCGTGCACGTCGTTAAGGAAGATCAACAGGCCGGCCAACTGCTGACCAGATTGCGTCAAGCCAAACTGGCTAGCGGTGGTGATGGCATTGACCGTATCCGAGCCGGCATTGGCAAGCCCCACGATCTTCGCGCCAGACCCTTGCGCCTGCAGAATGTAGGAAGAGAAGTCATTGGTGGGGAATGGGTGGCGAATCGTGCCCACAATCTCGCCGCCGTTTTCTTCCACTACCTTGGTCACATCACCTTCGAGTGCATGGCCAAATGCGTAGTCGGCGGTCAACATAAACCACGTATCACCGCCCTGCTCGACGACCGCTTTGGCGGTACCGTTAGCCAGCGGATACGTGTCATAGACGTAGTGTATGTGGTTCGGCGTGCAGTGCTCGTTGGTAATGCTAGAGGCTGCCGACCCCGACACGATGGCGAGACCGTCGTTTTCCTCAACCACCTTGGTGACCGCAATGGATACCGACGACGCCACTAGGCCGCCGATCATGTCGACGTTATCGCGGTCGATCCACGCACGTACGGTATTGGCGCCGACATCAGCGCTATTGCGATCATCGGCACTCAATACTTCGATGGGTGCGCCATTAACGCTGCCACCGAAATCTTCAATGGCCATTTGCATGGCTTCCAGACCGCCGGGGCCGGCAAGATCACGATACGTGCCCGACATATCGGCCAAGTAGCCAATACGCACTTCGTCATCGCTCATCTGTGCCTGAGCCGCGCTAACGGCGAATGTAGACGCTGCGGCAAGCGCGATGCTGGTGGTTAGTGTTTTTTTGATGAAAGTCATGCTCGTCTCCTACCCGTATGGGTATTTGTTGTTGTATTGCGACGCATTAAGCTGTTTTGCCGGATCGGCACGCCCTCTGCGCTCTTACGAATTGCGCTCTTACGAATTAGCTGCGTGGGCAGCTTTTTTACTTACAGCGCTAAACCCCTAACATGGAGTTGAGATGTTCACGCCGAGCTGGCAGTTGCGCCGCCGTAATCTCTTCAACGATTTGCCCGTGATCCATGACGTAATGGCGATCAGCTAGCGGGGCAGCAAAGCGAAAGTTCTGCTCCACCAATACGATGGTCATGCCGCGTTCTTTAAGCATCATCAGCACTTCACCGAGCTTCTGCACAATTACCGGCGCCAACCCTTCGGTGATTTCATCCAGCAACAAAATACGCGCGCCGGTGCGCAAAATACGCGCCATGGCCAGCATTTGCTGCTCACCACCGGAAAGACGGGTGCCCTGGCTTTTACGCCGCTCATAGAGGTTGGGAAACATGGCGTAAATTTCATCCAACGACATTCCGTCAGAACGCACCGTTGGCGGCAGTAGTAGGTTTTCGTGGACATCAAGGCTAGCGAAAATGCCGCGTTCTTCGGGGCAGTAGCCAATCCCTAAACGCGGGATATGGTGCGGCTTCATGCCGAGGGTTTCGTTGCCGTTGACCATGATCGAACCGGTACGACGCCCGACCATATTCATGATCGACTTAAGCGTGGTGCTACGCCCCGAGCCGTTGCGGCCCAGTAACGTCACCAACTCGCCGCGCTTCACATCAAAATCCACGCCGTGCAGGATATGCGACTCACCATAAAAGGCGTGCAGATCTTGCACCCGCAACATCTCTGCACTTTGCGGCCGCGTGGCGTCTAGCTGCTCTGGGGTTAATTGCTCGGCGGTATTCATGCTTGCGCTTCCTCTTCTTCAGCGGCGTCGCTGCCCATATAGGCTTCGCGCACTAGCGGGTTGCGCGAGACACTGTCGTAATCGCCTTCTGCCAATACTGAGCCGCGCGCTAGCACGGTAATGCGATCACACAAGCGACTCACCACACTCAGGTTATGTTCGACCATGAGTACCGTACGGCCCTTGGAGACGCGCTTAATCAATTCCACAATGCGATCCACATCTTCCGCGCCCATGCCCTGGGTCGGCTCGTCGAGCAGCATCATGATCGGGTCCAGCGCCAGCGTCGTCGCCACCTCTAACGCCCGCTTACGCCCATAAGGCATCTCGACCGTTAACGTATCGGCATACTCGCGCAGCCCAACTTCCTCTAGAAGCTCAAGCGCTCGCTCATTCAGGTGATCGAGGGTTTTTTCTGATTTCCAAAAATGAAACGACGTGCCTAATTCACGTTGTAGCGCGACGCGTACGTTTTCGAGCGCCGTCATGTGAGCAAACACCGCCGAGATCTGAAAAGAGCGCACCAACCCCATCCGTGCAATCTCGTTGGATTTCATGTTGGTGATGGGTTTGCCACGATAAAGAATTTCGCCACGTGTCGGCGGCAAAAATTTAGTGAGCAGATTGAATACCGTTGTTTTACCGGCACCGTTAGGGCCGATAAGGGCATGGATATGCCCTTCCTGCACCTGAAGGTTGACGTCATCTACCGCGGTGAAGCCACGGAATTCTTTTGTCAGCCCTCGGGTTTCGAGGACAAAGGCTCCACGAGCGTCTGTCTCACGAGCTTCGTCTGCACTCATAAAGTAACAAGCCTCTTTGTTGTTATTGTGCTGACTTTTCACCGACCGAGAGTTATTCGCATGTCGGCGCTCAGCCCTTACCTGAACGTAAGGTGTAGGTGCAAACTAGCAACGCTTGAGGGGGTGTGACAATTAGAACTTTGGTCTATCTAAATGATAAAGCGCATTGATAAGTCGCTCTATAGATTTAAAAATCAGAGAGTTACCGACTTTCAACGCAAGTCAACCTTACATGATTAGCACTTTACGTTAACGTGAACTTGTTTTAGCCTCGTTGACAATGTTCCATAGGGACATCTCCCCTATCGCGAGAAACATCATTATGTGCAAAACCTACTCTATTAGCGAACTGGCCAACGAATTTGACGTCACCACTCGCAGCATTCGCTTTTATGAAGACCAAGAGCTTCTGCACCCCTCGCGGCGCGGGCAAACACGTGTCTACAGCAGCAAGGACCGCGTGCGGCTTAAATTAACGCTTCGTGGCAAGCGCTTGGGTTTTTCTCTGGCGGAAATCCGCGAGCTGTTTGAGCTATGGGATGAGACGCGCAGCGGTAGTGAAAAACAGCTGCATCTCATGCTGAGCAAAATAGGTGAACGCCGCGCCGCCTTAGAGCAGCAGATGAAAGACATCACCATGGTGCAGCTAGAACTAGAGAGTGCCGAAATTCGTTGCCGCCAAGCACTCGAGGAGCTTCACCAAAAACTAGAAGAGGAAGAGCGCTCAATGGATAAAACCAAAACAGCCAGCACGAAACGCTCCTCCAGCTCCGCCACCATGCATTAACACGCCTATCAACCAACAATCTTCGCAAAGGTGATTGACCATGTTTACCCACTACTCAGAACTCAACTACGGCCTGGACGATGAACTCAACATGCTGCGTGAGCAGGTCAACGCCTTTGCTCGCGACGAGATCGCCCCGCGCGCCGCTGAAATCGACGAAAAAAACGAATTTCCCAATGACCTGTGGCAGAAATTCGGCGACATGGGCCTGTTGGGCATTACCGTCTCAGAAGAGGATGGCGGCAGCGGTATGGGGTATCTCGCCCACTGCATCGCCATGGAAGAGATCTCCCGGGCCAGCGCGTCTGTCGCGCTGTCTTACGGCGCGCACTCTAACCTTTGCGTTAATCAGCTAAAGATCAACGCAAGCCCTGAGCAGAAGAGCAAGTACCTGCCCAAGTTAATTAGCGGCGAGCACGTCGGTGCGCTGGCGATGTCAGAACCAGGCGCTGGGTCGGACGTTGTTTCCATGCAGCTGCGAGCGCGTAAAGAGGGCGACAAGTACATCCTCAACGGCAACAAAATGTGGATCACCAACGGCCCGGATGCCGATGTTCTGGTGGTTTACGCCAAAACCGACCCGGACGCCGGCTCAAAAGGCATTACCGCGTTCATCATTGAAAAAGGCATGCCGGGCTTCTCCACCGCGCAAAAACTCGACAAGCTGGGCATGCGCGGCTCCAACACGTGTGAGCTGGTGTTCCAGGATTGCGAAGTCCCCGCGGAAAACGTGTTGGGCGACGTCGGCAAAGGCGTGCGCGTTTTGATGAGTGGCTTGGATTACGAGCGCACCGTGCTAGCGGCAGGTCCCATTGGCATTATGCAGGCCGCCATGGACGTCGTATTGCCCTACATTCACGAACGCAAGCAGTTCAACCAGTCAATTGGCGAATTCCAGCTGGTGCAGGGCAAAATCGCCGATATGTACACCACCATGAACGCCTGCCGCGCTTACCTCTACGCGGTAGCTGGCGCCTGTGACCGCGGCCAAACCTCGCGCAAAGACGCTGCCGGCGTCATCCTCTACTGTGCCGAAAAAGCCACTCAAGTGGCGCTCGATGCCATTCAGCTGCTGGGCGGCAACGGCTATATCAACGAGTACCCCACCGGACGCTTGTTGCGCGACGCCAAACTTTACGAAATCGGCGCCGGCACCAGCGAGATTCGCCGTATGCTGATTGGCCGCGAACTCTTCAATGAGTCCAAGTAAGGGTGTCACGATGAGTACGCTAACCACACAAGTGAATCCCAGAAGCGACGTTTTTCAGGCCAACGAAAAAGCGATGCGCGGCGAAGTGATGAAACTTCGCGAACTCACCGCCGCCATCAGCCAGGGCGGCGGTGAGAAAGCGCGCACCCGGCACGAGTCGCGCGGCAAGCTTTTTGTCCGCGACCGCATTGATCACCTGATCGACGAAGGCTCGCCTTTCTTGGAGTTTTCCGCGCTGGCCGCGCACAACGTTTACGAATCTGACGTGCCTGCTGCGGGCGTGGTCACGGGCATTGGTCGCGTCTCCGGCGTGGAGTGCGTGATTGTCGCCAATGACGCCACCGTCAAGGGTGGCACCTACTTCCCGATGACGGTGAAAAAGCACATCCGCGCCCAAGACATCGCCCGCAAGCACCGCTTGCCGTGTATTTACCTGGTCGATTCGGGCGGCGCCTTTTTGCCGCGCCAGGATGAAGTCTTCCCCGACCGCGACCACTTCGGGCGCATCTTCTACAACCAAGCGACGATGTCTGCCGAAGGCATCCCGCAGATCGCCGTGGTAATGGGCTCCTGTACCGCCGGCGGCGCCTACGTGCCGGCCATGGCGGACGAGTCGATCATCGTCAAAGAGCAAGGCACGATTTTCCTCGGCGGCCCGCCGTTGGTAAAAGCCGCCACCGGTGAATCCATCAGCGCGGAAGATCTCGGTGGCGCCGACGTTCACGCCAAAAAAAGCGGTGTGGCCGATCATTACGCCGAAAACGATGCCCACGCCCTGCAACTGGCACGCGCGTGCGTCTCACGCCTGAATTGGCAAAAGCGCGGCGAGCTCAACATGCAGGCGCCCAAACCGCCCAAGCTCGATCCCAGTGAGCTTTACGGCATCGTCGGCACCGATCTGAAAAAGCCCTATGACGTGCGCGAAGTCATCGCCCGCACGGTCGATGACTCCGACTTTGACGAATTCAAACGCTACTACGGCGATACGCTGGTCACCGGCTTTGCCCATATTCACGGCTACCCGGTGGGTATCGTTGCCAACAATGGCGTGCTGTTTTCCGAATCCGCCGTCAAAGGCGCGCACTTTATTGAGCTTTGCGCTCAGCGCAAAATCCCGCTGATCTTTTTGCAAAACATCACCGGCTTTATGGTCGGCTCCAAGTACGAGCACGAAGGCATCGCCAAGCACGGCGCCAAACTGGTCACTGCGGTGGCCTGCGCCAAGGTACCCAAGTTCACCGTGCTGATCGGCGGCAGCTTCGGCGCCGGCAACTACGGCATGTGCGGTCGCGCCTATGACCCGAACCTATTATTTATGTGGCCCAACGCGCGTATTTCCGTAATGGGCGGCGAACAGGCGGCGGGTGTCCTCGCTCAGGTCAAACGCGAACAGATCGAGCGCGAAGGCCGCGAGTGGAGTCAAGCGGACGAGGAAGCCTTCAAACAGCCCACGCGCGAGCAGTACGAGCACCAAGGCCACCCCTACTACGCCAGCGCACGACTGTGGGATGACGGTGTGATCGATCCGGCCCAAACCCGCGACGTGTTGGGGCTTTCGCTTGCCGCCGCGATGAATGCCGAAATCGAAGAGACACGCTTCGGCGTGTTCCGGATGTAAGGAGCAAACCATGGCTTTCTCATCTCTTGGCATCGATGCCAACGGCGTTGCTTGGCTGACGCTCAACCGCCCGGACGTTCACAACGCCTTCGACGACCACTTGATTGCCGAGCTCAACGCCCACCTCGATGAGCTGCACACCTTGGCAAACCAGGGCGAGGTGCGCGCGGTGGTACTGGGCTCGGAAGGCAAAAGCTTCTCAGCGGGGGCGGACCTTAACTGGATGAAGCGTATGGTCGATTACGACCTCGATGATAACCTCGCCGATTCACGCAAGCTGGCAAAACTCATGCACGGGCTCGACAGCCTGCCCTGCCCCAGTGTTTGCCGCGTCCAGGGTGCGGCTTTTGGTGGCGCGGTAGGGCTGGCGGCATGCTGCGATGTCGTGGTCGCCTCCGAGAAGGCCAAGTTCTGCCTCTCAGAGGTCAAGATCGGCTTATCCCCTGCCGTCATCAGTCCTTACGTGCAGCGCGCCCTTGGCGAGCGTCAAATGCGCCGTTACTCGCTGACCGCTGAAGTTATGGACGCCCCCACTGCCTTGGCGCTTGGCCTCGCGCACCAAGTCGTCGCAGCGGAAGAGCTCGACGTTGCGGTTGACGCAATGCTGACCACGTTACTGGGAGGCTCCCCGCAGGCCCAACGCGCCACCAAGGCACTGCTGGCCAGTGTCGCCAAAGCGCCCGACGCTGAGGCCACCCGTGAGCATACTTGCCAGGTGATTGCGCGCCTGCGGGTAAGCGACGAGGGGCAAGAGGGCTTGGCCAGCTTTTTCGACAAACGCCGCCCGGCCTGGACGGAACAAGGCTGGGCTGCACACAACAACAACGCCACGGAGCCCCGTTCATGACCACTAAAGTGAACAAGTTCGACACCCTACTGATCGCCAACCGTGGCGAAATCGCTTGCCGCGTTATGCGCACCGCTCGCCGCATGGGGCTGAAAACTGTCGCGGTCTATTCGGACGCCGACGCCAACGCCCGCCACGTGCGCGAAGCCGATGAAGCCGTGCGCTTGGGGCCGGCCGCCGCGCGGGAGAGCTATCTAAAAGTCGATGCCGTGATTGAAGCGGCCAAACGTACCGGCAGCGGCGCGATTCACCCCGGTTACGGCTTTCTTTCCGAAAACGGCGCTTTCGTCAACGCCCTTGATGCGGCGGGCATTACCTTTGTCGGCCCGCCCGCCTCGGCAATCGCCGCGATGGGCGACAAGTCCTCTGCCAAAGCGCGGATGCACAACGCTGGCGTACCGCTGGTACCGGGCTACCACGGCGACGATCAGGATGACGACTTACTGCGCGCCGAAGCCGATAAAATCGGCTACCCGGTGATGCTCAAAGCCAGCGCCGGTGGTGGCGGTAAAGGCATGCGCGTGGTCGAATCCACCGAGGCCTTCCAAGCCGCGCTCGACGGCTGCCGTCGCGAGTCCAAAGCGGCCTTTGGCGATGACCGTATGCTGATCGAGAAGTACCTCGTTCAGCCGCGTCACGTCGAAGTGCAAGTCTTCTGCGATTCTCACGGCAACGGCGTTTATCTCTTCGAGCGCGACTGCTCGGTACAGCGCCGCCACCAAAAAGTCCTCGAAGAAGCACCCGCGCCGGGCATGACGCCCGAGCTGCGCCGCGAAATGGGCGAAGCGGCCGTTCGCGCTGCCCAAGAGATCCACTATGTGGGCGCGGGTACGGTCGAGTTCCTGTTGGATGCCGACGGCTCGTTCTACTTTATGGAGATGAACACGCGCCTACAGGTCGAACACCCGGTCACCGAAATGATCACCGGGCAAGATCTGGTCGAGTGGCAGCTGCGTGTGGCCATGGGCGAGCCGCTTCCGCTGAACCAGGAAGCGCTTACCATCACTGGTCACAGCTTTGAGGCGCGTCTTTATGCCGAAGACCCCGAGCAAGACTTCCTGCCCGCTACCGGTACACTTGAACGCTTCGCGCTGGATTTGGCCGGCGCTGGCTTAACGCCCGACCAAGTGCGTTTGGATAGCGGGGTCGAAAGCGGTGATGTGGTCTCCATGCACTACGACCCCATGCTCGCCAAATTGATTGTTCACGGCGTCGACCGCGATGCGGCGCTCGCTACCCTCAACCGCGCGCTGGCCGCGCTGGATGTGCAGGGCGTGGTGACCAACCGGGCGTTCTTGCAGCGCTTGGCCACACACCCCGGCTTCAAAAACCTTGAACTCGACACGCGTTTTATCGAACGCAACGAAGCGACCCTGTTTGCACCCAAAGTGTACCGCCTGGAAGAGTATGCCAGCGCGGCGCTGATTGGCCTTGGCCAGCTCGCCCGCGAATGCGAAAGCGACTCGCCTTGGGACCGTCACGACGGTTTCCGCCTGAACGCCCCGCACACCATTCGCATTGCCCTTTGCGATCCGGCACGCGTACAGGAGGTCGATAGCGACGCCGTAGTCGTCGTGGAAGGCACCCGCGAGAGTGACGCCGACCCGTGGAACTTAACGCTTCACGGCGGCAACGTGGATGGAGAGACCCTGACCGCCCGGCTTCAGCAGCTCGATGGCGACGCGGTCGCGGTCACGCTCAACGGCCATCGTCGTCGCCTGCAGGCGCGCCGCGACGGCCACGTGGTGGTGCTGTCTGACCCGGCGGGCGAAACGCGGCTATTCTGGCGGCGCATCGATGCCATCGACCACGGCCACCACGAGGCGGAATCCACGCTCACCGCGCCAATGCACGGCACTGTGGTAACGCTTCTGGTCGCCCCGGAACAGCGCGTCGAAAAAGGCATGCCGCTGATGGTGATGGAAGCGATGAAGATGGAGCACACCATGACCGCGCCTGCAGATGGCTTTGTTGAGACATTCCACTTCGCCGCTGGCGATACCGTTGGCCAGGGCGATGTGCTCTTGGACTTCGCCGCCGACGCGTAAGGAGATCAACCATGACACTGCCCTCTTCCGTACGGCTTTTTGAAATGTCACCGCGTGACGGGCTGCAAAACGAGCCCGGCACGCCGGTGCCCACGCGTACCAAAATCGAGCTGATCGAGCGCCTGGCAAAAGCCGGTATGTCCCACATCGAAGCGGCGAGTTTTGTCTCGCCCAAGTGGGTGCCGCAAATGGGCGATGCCAGCGAGGTCATGACCGGCATCAGCCGCCACTCTGGCGTGGTGTACTCCGCACTCACCCCCAACCTAAAGGGCCTGGAAAACGCCCTAGAAGCCAAGGCGGATGAAGTCGCGGTGTTCGGTGCGGCCTCGGAGGCGTTTTCGCAGAAAAACATCAACTGCTCGGTGAGCGAATCGCTTGAGCGATTTGAACCGGTACTAGCGCGCGCCCGCGGCGCCGGTTTACGTGTGCGTGGCTACGTTTCCTGCGTGCTCGGCTGCCCCTACGAAGGCGAGATTGCCCCAACCAAGGTCGCAGCCGTGGCTAAAGCGCTGTATGACATGGGCTGCTATGAAATCTCCCTGGGCGATACCATCGGCGTAGGGACGCCACTGGCCGCCAAGCGCATGATAGACGCCGTAAGCCGCGAGGTACCCATGGAATGTTTAGCGGCGCATTTTCACGATACTTACGGGCAGGCGCTGGCCAATCTCTACGCCGTGCTGGAAGAGGGGGTAAGCGTGATCGACGCCTCGACCGCTGGTCTTGGCGGCTGCCCTTACGCCAAAGGCGCCTCGGGCAACGTCGCCACTGAAGACGTGCTTTATCTGCTCAAAGGGCTAGGCATTGAGACGGGTATCGACCTACAAGCCGTCATCGATACCGGCTACTGGATCACCGCCGAACTTGGCCGCACGCCGAGTTCCAAGGTCGCGTTAGCCATAGGCTGCCGCCAGTAGGCAGAGCCCGAGAAGATACAGCGACCATAATAAAAAACGACGCAACGAACGTTAGGCGGACAACAGCAGCTTTCTAAGACAGCATTACGAAGACAACAATACGTTGGAGAGACACTCATGGCTTCACAACCACACGCGCCCATTCTACCCAGCTATACCAGCAGCACGGCGGATAAACCGCTGCTGGGTATGACCATCGGCGATAAGTTCGACGAGATTGTCGCCCAATACCCGGATAACGACGCCCTGATCGTACTACACCAGGACATCCACTGGACCTATCAGCAGCTACAGGAAGAGGTTAACCGTGTGGCGCGTGGCCTACTCGCGCTGGGCGTACAAGCTGGCGACCGCGTGGCTATTTGGGCGCCCAACTGCAGCGAGTGGACGCTCACCCAGTTCGCTACCGCCAAGATCGGCGCGATTCTGGTCAACATCAACCCGGCTTACCGTACCCATGAGCTTGAGTACGCGTTGAATCAATCCGGCGCGCGTTTTTTGATCACCGCCGATAGTTTCAAATCCTCTGACTACCGCGGCATGCTCGTTGAGCTCGCGCCGGAGCTTAAAGCCAGCGCCGAAGGTAAGCTGAAATCGAAAAAGCTGCCGGAGCTTGAAGGGGTGATCAACTTAAGCACCGAGAAGTACGACGGCATGTGGCGCTGGCAGGACCTGCTCGATCAGGCCAACCAGATTAGCCAAACCGACGTGGACGACCTGCAAGCCACGCTGCAGTTCGACGACCCGATCAACATTCAGTACACCTCAGGCACCACGGGCTTCCCTAAAGGCGCGACACTTTCGCACCACAACATTCTCAACAACGGCTTTTTTGTCGCCGAAAGCATGGGCTTCACCAGCGAAGACCGCCTTGTCATTCCGGTGCCGCTTTACCACTGCTTCGGCATGGTGATGGGCAATCTTGGCTGTGTGACCCACGGCGCGGCAATGATTTATCCCGGCGAGGGTTTTGACCCAGAATCGGTGCTAAAGGCCGTTCACTCGCAACGCGCGACCGCCCTTTACGGCGTGCCGACCATGTTTATCGCCGAGCTCGATCACCCGGATTTCTCAAGCTTGGATCTTTCTAGCCTGCGCACCGGCATCATGGCCGGCTCTATTTGCCCGGCGGAGGTCATGAGGCAGGTCATCGATAAGATGAACATGAAAGGCGTACAGATTGCCTACGGCATGACCGAAACCAGCCCGGTTTCAACGCAGACTGGCGCTGACGACAGCATCGATAAACGCGTTTCTACCGTGGGGCGTACGCAGCCTCACTTGGAAAGCAAAATTGTCGACCCGGGTAGCGGCGGTATTCTTCCGCGTGGCGAAATTGGCGAGCTCTGCACCCGCGGCTATAGCGTGATGCTCAAGTACTGGAACAACGAAAAGGCGACCGAGGAAGCCATCGATGAAGCGGGCTGGATGCACACCGGCGATTTGGCCACCATGGACGACGAAGGCTACGTGCAAATCGTTGGCCGCATCAAAGACATGGTGATTCGCGGCGGCGAGAACGTCTATCCCAAAGAGATTGAGGAGTTCCTCTACACCCACCCTGGCGTATCGGAAGTGCAGGTTACCGGCGTGCCGGACAAGAAATACGGCGAAGAGTTGATTGCCTGGGTCAAGCTGAACGGCAAGCAAGACGTAACCGACGAAGAGCTGCGCGAGTTCTGCAAAGGCAAGATTACCCACTTCAAAATCCCGCGCTACTTCAAGTTTGTCGATGAATTCCCGATGACGGTGACCGGCAAAATTCAGAAGTTCAAGATGCGCGAAATCTCTATCGAAGAGCTAGGGCTTGAGAAGTGACAACGCTTTCTCATCACTACCAGCAACATTTAAGCGTGGAGGAAGTGCTCGGCCGGGTAGCCGAGCACTTCCCTTCTGGCCCCACGTTTTTTGAGCTTGCCCCGCTTGATCAACTGCACATTGGCGGGGTTAAGGCGTCTGCCCGGCTGATCGGCCTGCTCAATGCCGAAACCCACCCACGCGTGCTGGATATCGGCGCCGGTGCTGGCGGGCTGATGCGCCAGGCAGCCGAGTTAGGGTTTGTGCTGGTGGGGCTGGATATTACTCACGGGTTTAATCGCTTAAACCAAGGGCTTTCTGAGCTTTCCGGATTAGAAAAGCGGGCACAGTGCGTCACCGGCGATGCCACCCACCTGCCTTTCGCCACTGCCAGCGTGGACGCGGTGCTGTTCCAACACAGTTTTCTCAACATGCCCGACGGCCCGGCGGTGCTGCGTGAGTGTCGTCGAGTGTTACGTCCCGAAGGCCGTTTGGTCATGCATGAAGTTGTCAGCGGTCCCAACGCGCTCGCGATGCGCTATCCGGTGCCTTGGGCCTCAGATGCCGCTCACTCGCACTTGGAAAGTGCCGCCTCGCTCAAAGCACAGCTGCACGAGGCAGGGTTTTACCTGAATCACTTTAACGATTGGAGCGAAGATGCGCTTGCCTGGCGAAAGCACCAGCGCGAGAAAGAGACGCAAACCCAGCGCCAAGCGCTGCTCTCTCCGCAACTGGTATTTGGCGAGCGCTTTCTCACCATGGGCAAAAACCTGGTGGCCAACTTGGCGGATGAGGCAATTAAAGTGGTCGAAATCGAAGCGAGTTGCTAGGCTGATATTCTGGTAATCAAATAAAGCGTCCTAATTTATTGGATTGTCGCTGTGCGTCACCCGGTACGCACTTGGAGCCATCAACGTGAAACGCATCGCTACCAGCCTATTTTGTTGTCTCTTGCCGCTAAGCGCGAGCCATGCAAACGATGATGAATACGACAGCTACCCAGCGTCGCCATTAGCGTACACCGCCCCCGACAGCGAGCTGCTCCAACTGGAAAACGGTGTGATTCTCGAAGGCAGTGACCTCAGTGGGCTAGATGCGTATTCGTCGGGGTTTCGCATCACCGCCGGCTTTACGCCTTGGTACTTACCCCAGATTGATATCGGTGCCGAAATTGCCTATCGAGAAAGCGACGAAGTTCCTATCGCATCGGGCGTCGATTCGATGCTTATGAATACCATGAGTCTAGGCGGTGCCTTAGTCGCAGGCATGCGCATGGGCACCTTTAGCATTTATGCGAAATCAGGCTTAACGGAGTGGCGCGGTGAAACCCACTCCCCGAAAGGCGTTGATGACAGCGGCACGTCAATGCTGCATGGGGTCGGCGCCAGCGTTCGGGTGAATCGTCTGATCAGTCGGCTAGAGTATGAACGCATCGACGCACCAACGCTTAGCCACTTAAACCAGCTAAGTGCTTCCCTGCACTTACCTTTTTAAATTAAGCGTTAACTGACACGTTACCCGGTATTGCGCAGCCCGGCGGCAATCCCTGCCATGGTCACCATTAGCGCACGGGAAAGATCGGCACTGATCGCCCCATCGGCATCGCGATTACGCTGCAAAAGCTCCGCCTGTAACCCATGCAGTGGATCGATATAAGGGTTGCGTACATCGATCGCCTGGCGAATCAACGGGGTGTTCTCCAAAAGCGCTTCCTGCTGCAACACTTCTAACACGGCTCCTTCCAGGCTCTCGAAACGCTCGCGCAGCTTTTTGCCCAGCGCTTTAAGTGACGGCTCATCCACCAAACGGTGCTCGTAATAGGCCGCAATGCCCACATCCGCCTTGGCCAGCAGCATCTCCAGCATATCCAAATATGTGCCAAAGAAAGGCCACTGATTGCGCATCTCTTGCAGTACTTCGCGTCCGCCGGGCTGCTCCAAACGCCGGGAAAAAGCCTCCCCGCTGCCCAACCACGCCGGCAGCATCAGGCGAATCTGCGTCCAGGCAAAAATCCAAGGGATGGCCCTTAAGGTTTCCACACCGCCGTCTTGGCGGCGCTTGGTCGGCCGCGAGCCCAGGGGCAACCTCCCCAGCACGCCTTCCGGCGTAACCGAGCGAAAATAGGGCACAAAGTCGGGGTCTTCGCGCACCACTTTGACGTAGGCGGCATGGGCGATGTCCGCAAGCTGATCCATCTCTTCACGCCAGTGTGGCTCGGGTGCCGGCGGCGGCAGCAGCGTCGCTTCGAGCACCGCACAGGCATAAATCTCCATCGAGCGCAGCGCGATATCGGGCTGACCAAACTTAAAACGAATCATCTCGCCCTGCTCGGTCACCCGCAGGCTGCCGTTTACCGAGCCCGGTGGCTGAGAAAGAATCGCAGCGTGTGCTGGGCCGCCACCGCGTCCGACCGTGCCACCGCGACCGTGAAAGAGTGTCAAATCCACGCCATGCTGTTCGCAGACGTTGACCAACGCTTCTTGAGCACGATACTGCGCCCAAGCCGCGGCAAGTTGCCCGGCGTCTTTGGCTGAGTCCGAATAACCGATCATCACTTCCTGACGATCACTAATGAGCGCTCGATAACCAGGTAGCGACAGTAGCTGGTCAATCACACCGCTGGCGTGGTCAAGGTCATTGAGGGTTTCAAACAATGGTGCAATGGGCAGGGCGACATTTCCGCCGACCTCCTTCATCAGCAGGGCAACAGTGAGCACATCAGAGGGCTCTGCCGCCATGGAAATAATATAGGTGCCGAGCGCTTCGCAATGCTCTTGGGCGATGACCTTGAACGTATCTAACGCCTCGCGAGACTCGGCGGAGCATTCCCAGCGACGCGGAATCAACGGCCGCTGTGAATCAAGCTCATCAAGCAAAAAGCGCTGACGCTGCGCTTCATCCCACTGCTGGTAGTGACCAAGCCCCAACGCCTCGGTGAGCTCCTCCATCACCTGCGCGTGGCGGCTCGCCTCCTGGCGCAAATCAAGCTTGGTGAGGGTGACGCCAAACACCGCGACCCGGCGCAAGGTATCCAATAACGCGCCGTTTGCGATGGTATCGAGCCCAACATCGCACAGCGAGCGATAGCAAGCTAAAAGCGGCGCGTAGAGTTGATCGCGGGTTTCGATAATCGGACCACCCTCGAAGCTACGCCCTTCGAGTCGGGCCTTGGCCCAATCGCGGGTGGCTTCAACGCGGGCCAACAACCGCTTTAATAGCTCTCGGTAAGGCTCGGGCACGTCGCCCACGTCGGCTTTAAGTGCGCTATTGGCTTTCCACATCGAGAGCTCGGTTTTAAGCTGCTCCAAGTCGCGCAGATAAAGATCCGCCGCCATCCAGCGGCCTAACAGCAACACTTCACTGGTGACCTTGGCGGTAACGTTGGGGTTGCCATCGCGATCCCCACCCATCCATGAAGCAAAGCGAATCGGCGCGGCATCCAGCGGCAGGCGCTCGCCAGCGGTTTCCACCAGCAGGTTATCCAGATCACGATGGAAATCGGGCACCGCTCGCCATAGCGAGTTTTCGATTACGGCAAAGCCCCACTTGGCTTCATCCACCGGCGTGGGGCGCTCGTGACGGATTTCATCGGTGTGCCATGCCTGGCTGATCAGCTCTTCCAAACGCCCTTCGGCGCGCGTGCCGCGCTCGGGGTAATCCTCCGAGTTTTCGATAGCGGTCAAGCAATCATCAATGGCATCGTATTTTTGAATCAGCGTGCGACGAATGACTTCGGTCGGGTGTGCGGTAAGCACTAATTCCACGCGCATAGTGGCGAGTGTTTCCACCAGTTTGCGCGGCGAATTGCCGGCCTGCTTAGCGCGGGAAAGCAGATCACCTAGCGCTGGTTGGGTGCCGGGCTTGTAATCCTCTACGTGACGAAAGCGGGCGCGATAGTGCTGCTCGGCAATATTGGCCAGGTTCAAAAACTGATTGAACGCACGGGTAACGGGCAAAAGATCGCGCTCGGGTAGCTCGCGCAAATACTCGATCAGCTCGCGTTGGTGCAGCGAATCCCCCTGGCGCCCCTGCTTGGCGTGAGCACGGATCGCTTCGATTTTATCCACGAAGGATTGCCCTAAATCATCGGCGATGGTTCGGCCTAAGCTATCGCCGAGAATGCGCACATTATCGCGCAGCGACTCATGTAAATCGTGACTCATGACGTGGCCTCCTTGCAGGGGTCTCGTTATATAGTAAAAAAATTAAGCGTCGTTACATTCTTGGGCTTTGGCGGCTTGCCAATGGGCTTCCATCTCATCGAGCGACGCATCTGAAAGTGTTCGGCCTTCCGCTGCCAACCCACACTCGACATGGTGAAAGCGACGCTCAAACTTGCTATTAGTGGTACGCAAGCACTGCTCGGGGTCGGCGTTTAGCGTGCGGGCTAAATTGGTCACGGCAAACAACAAATCGCCCACTTCGTCTTGCGCGTGGCGCTGATCGCCGGCTTCAAGTGCAGCTTCCACCTCATCAATCTCTTCACGAATTTTGGCCAGCACACCACGCGCATCCGGCCAATCAAACCCGACACGCGCGGCGCGTTTCGAGAGCTTGGCAGCGCGCGAAAGCGCTGGCAGTGTGCGCGGCACGTCATCTAACACCGAAGTCGGATTGGCAGTCCTGGCGTCACGCTCCTCGGCTTTTAGCGCTTCCCAACGGTGCTTGACCTGCTGGGTTTGAACCTCATCGGCACTAACGCCGGGCGGGCGCCGCGATGCTAACGACCCATCCGGGAAAACATGCGGGTGGCGGCGCAACATCTTTTGCACCAGCGTATCGACGATATCGCCAAAGTCAAAGCGCCGCTCCTCAGCGCCAAATTGGGCGTAATAAACCACCTGAAAGAGTAAATCCCCTAGCTCGCCGGGAAGCTCATCAAAAGCACGCCGCTCAATGGCATCAGCGACTTCATACGCCTCTTCTAGCGTGTGCGGCACGATGCTGTCCCAGTCTTGCTTGATGTCCCACGGGCAACCTTGGTCAACGTCGCGCAACACCTGCATCAGCGTGAGCATATCCTCCAGCTGGTAACGCATTATGCGCCTCCTTTGCGAGCACTTTTTTCCGGATCGGCATTGCGTAACCGACGCACTTCGGTGACGTTGGGGAGCTGCTGAATCCGCGAGAATAGCCGTCCGAGTGCTTCCAACCCATCGACTTCCAGTGTGATGCGCAGGCGGGCAATGCCTTCGTCGGTATCGGTAAGCGTGTTGACGGCCAGCACGTTGACTTTCTCATTGCCCAGCAGACCGGTGACATCGCGCAAGAGTCCCGAACGGTCCCAGGCTTGAATTTCGATGGTCACCGGGTAGCGGGTATGCGCCCGCTCGCCCCACTCGACTTCGATAATGCGTTGCGGCTCATCGCCGCGCAATTGCAAAATATTGGGGCAGTCTTCACGGTGCACCGTCACCCCACGCCCTTGGGTGATAAACCCAACGATGGGCTCTCCGGGGACTGGGCGGCAGCAGTTGGCCATGCTGGTTTTCAAGTTGCCCACGCCCAATACGGTAATATCGCTTTTGGTTGCCTTGCTCGACTGGCGCTTGGGCTTGGCCAGCAAGCGGTCGAGCTGCTCCTGGTCGTCGGTTTCGCCAAACAGGTGCTGCGCTTGGTTCAACACCTGACCGATGCGCAGATCCCCGGCACCAAGTGCGGCGTACATGTCCTCCGCGCTAATGTAATTGACTGCCGCCGCTAGGCGTTTACGGTCAAGCCCTTCGACATCCAGGCGCTTCATCTCGCGCTCAAAGAGCGCCTGCCCCTCTTCGACATTTTGATCCCGCGCTTGGTGTTTAAACCAGGCTTGAATCTTGGCCCGCGCGCGGGACGTGCGCACATAGCCAAGGCTGGGGTTGATCCAGTCGCGGCTCGGCCCACCTTTGCTCGCGGTGAGAATTTCGACCTGCTGCCCGGTTTTGAGCTTGTAGGTCAGCGGCACGATACGGCCGTTGATCTTGGCTCCACGGCAGCGGTGGCCAATTTCGGTGTGCACGCGATAGGCAAAGTCGATGGGCGTGGCGATCCGTGGCAGGTCAATGACATGCCCATCCGGGGTGAACACGTAGATACGATCCGGCGCTACGTCGCTTGAAAGGCCTTCGCGTAGGTCGCCAAAGTCGCCCACCTCATCCTGCCACTCCAATACTTGGCGCAGCCAGGCAATTTTTTCTTCGTAACTGCGGCTTTTGGCGTTGGTATCGTGGCCTTTATAGCGCCAGTGGGCACACACCCCAAGCTCGGCTTCATCGTGCATGGCAAAGGTGCGAATCTGGATTTCCAGCACCTTGTTTTCAGGCCCGATCACCGCCGTGTGCAGCGACTGATAGCCATTACGCTTGGGGTTGGCAATGTAATCATCGAACTCGGTAGGCACGTGGTGCCAGCGCGAATGCACAATCCCCAGCACGGTATAGCAATCGGTGACTTCCGGCACCAGCACGCGAACGGCGCGGATATCGTGGACCTGGGAAAAATCGATTTTCTTGCGCTTCATTTTGCGCCAGATGGAGTAAATGTGCTTGGCACGACCGCTCACGTCGTAGTGATGAATGTGCTGCGCTTCCATCAACTGTTTGAGCGTTTCCACCACGTCGTGGATGTAGCGGTCGCGGTCAAGACGCTTCTCCGCGAGGAGCTTAGCGATGGTTTTATAATCGTCTTCATGCAGGTAACGAAAGGCCAAATCCTCAAGCTCCCACTTGATTTGACCAATCCCTAACCGGTGCGCCAGTGGCGCATAGATATCAACGACTTCCCGCGCGACCTGCAGGCATTTTTCCAGCGGCGCGTCTTTGACCTGGCGTAGCGCGCAGGTGCGTTCGGCGATCTTGATCAGCGCCACGCGCACATCATCGACCATGTTCACCAGCATTTTGCGCAGGTTTTCCTGCTGGTTATGCTGACTCATGGCGTGATTGGGCGCATACGGATGACTTATCGCGGCCATCTGTAGCACGCCATCAATTAATCCCGCGACTTCAGCGCCAAAGCGTTTGGTCACGGCGTCTAAGCTTAGCCGCTCCTCGCGCACGGCGCGGTAGAGCACTGCCGCTTCCAGTGCTGCCTGATCCAACTTGAGCTCGCCGAGAATATCGGCCATTTCCAGGCCCATACGAAAGCTCGAGCCGGGGTCGAGCCAGGCGCGGTGGCCACGCTCGGCATCAGTCTCAAGCGACTGCGCCAGCTCACAGGCTTGCGCCATGCGATCAGGGTCGCGTAGGCGCACATCCTCTTGCAGACGCGCTAGCCACTGCGGAATGTCTACCCAACCGCTCGGGGTGAGCGGCTGGTCTTCTCGCACTTTGACCATGATAGTTACTCACCTTTCTCGGGCCGTCTTGTCAGTGACGCACCCTACAAAAATAGCTCAAATGGACGCGACTTTCGGCTTAACGGCGAACATCTCAACCACGTGTATGTTTCCATTGCTTACACCGATGGCTCCAAGAGCATCAGTGTTTCCATGTGCGCGGTATGTACGAACATATCCGCCACGACAACGCGTGTTATACGGTAACCCCCATGCATAAGGTGTGCCGCATCGCGCGCTAGTGTGGCTGGGTCACAGGAAACATAGGCAATACGCGGACGCTGATGGGTTTTAGCGGATAGCTTGGCTAACGCCTGGCAGACGCTCTCTGCCCCGCCGCGAGGCGGGTCGAGAATAACCGCATCGGCCGGTATCACTTTCAGCAGGGCATTAACGCTCTCGCGCGAATTCAGGTCAGCTTGCTGGCCATTTACCGGCAGCTGGTGGCGGTGGGCATTGGCGGCGAGTCGAGCCACCATCGCGGGGTTGCCTTCCACCGCATGCACCTTGGCACCGGTGGCGGCTATCGGCAGGCTGAAGTTACCAATCCCGGAATACAGATCCAGCAGCTGTTGCCCTTTTTGTGGGGCGAGCCACTGTATCACTTGCGCCACCATCTGCTGGTTCACGTCGGCGTTGACCTGAAGGAAATCGCCCGGGGAAAATTCCAAGGTTAGTGGCTCAAACCCAGCCAGCGTGAGGGTATCGTTAAGCACCGGCGGCGCACCAAACCAGTGCGCTTCGGGCGCACCCGCCTGGCTTTTTGCCTTCGCCAGCTTATCACTATCAATCCTTTCACGATCAATGCTGTCATGCCCAACGTTGTCTCGCCCTGAGCGCATTCCTAGTGCTACCCCCTGCTCTTGAGCAAAGGACTTCCAGCGCTCGGCGTCTTGCGGCTGCTCTTTGAGCTGCCTGACGACGACCACGCAAGTGTCGGGCGTGGCCAGCAGCTCAATGTGGCCTATATCGCGGGGCGACTTGAGCGAGCCCAGTAAATCGCGCAGGGGGGCGATTAACGCTTGCAGCTCGGGCACCAGCACGCAGCAACTCGCGATATCCACCAGGCGATGGCTGCGCTGAGCGCGAAAGCCCATCAATACCTGACCTTCGCGATCCACGTTTACCCCTAAACGCGCGCGACGGCGATAAGCGTCACTGTCGCTTTTGAGCGTGTCGATATCGCCTTGCCAGGTAAGCCCTTGGCGAGAGAGAAGCTCACGCACCACCTCACGCTTGTGTTCGCGCTGCGCGGGCACGCTCAGGTGCTGTAAATCACAACCGCCGCAGTGGCCAAAGTGGGGGCACGGAGGCGTTACTCTATCGGCGGCAGTGGAGAGCCGCTCGCGTATGTGCGCCTCGTCAAAGCGTTTGCGCGTCACATGCGTGGCGATTTCGATGCGCTCGCCCGGCAACGCCTGGTCAACAAATACCGCCTTGCCCGAGGGCAAATGCCCTACACCCCGGCCATCGTGAGCGAGGCGTTCAATAATAAGCACCTGCTCGCTGGAGGTTTCCGCTTTAGGCGCCTGTTTGGCACTCTCTTGGCGTGCCAAGCCCGACTTATTGGAGGCGGGACGTGGTGGGCGCCGCTTGCCCAACATGGCCATCTATTCCTCCACCTCTGGGGCAAACAGACCCGTAGAGAGATAACGATCCCCCCGGTCGCAAACGATAAACACGATGGTCGCATTCTCGGTCTGCTCAGCGAGACGCAAGGCCCCAGCAAGACTTCCGCCAGAGGAAACGCCGGCCAAAATGCCCTCTTCGCGCGCCAGGCGCCGCATGTGCGCTTCGGCTTCTTCCTGGCCGATGTCCAGCGTGACATCCACCCTTGGCGACTCGAAAATGGCCGGAAGGTACTCTTCAGGCCAGCGGCGAATCCCGGGGATGCTCGCACCATCGGCAGGTTGCAGACCGACAATCTGAATATCGGGGTTCTGCTCTTTGAGATAGCGCGATACGCCCATAATAGTGCCTGTCGTGCCCATGGAACTGACAAAGTGGGTCACTTCGCCACCGGTTTGATGCCAAACTTCTGGGCCGGTCGTGCGGTAATGCGCAAGCGGGTTATCGGGGTTGGCAAACTGATCGAGCGGTTTGCCTTCTCCGCGGGCGATCATCGCATCGGCGATATCGCGCGCCTCTTCCATGCCGCCCTCTTTACTCGCCGCCACCAACTTCGCGCCGTAAGCCGCCATGGCTTGTTTGCGCTCGGCTGAGGCGTTTTCCGGCATCACCAGCACCATGTTGTAGCCTTTGATCGCCGCCGCCATGGCAAGCGCGATACCGGTATTACCCGAGGTCGCTTCTATCAACGTATCGCCAGGGACGATATCGCCGCGCGCTTCGGCTTCAACAAGCATGGAAAGAGCTGGACGGTCTTTCACCGAGCCGGCGGGGTTATTGCCTTCAAGCTTGGCCAACAGCGTATTGTTGCGCCCCGCCGTGATACGCTTTAAGCGCACTAGCGGTGTATTGCCCACCACGTCTTCAAGCGTGGGATAGCGTGTGGAATCGTTCATCATGCGTTCCTTATCATTACCGTTATGCGGCATTATATCGGCGCAAGCCAAGGCTTTATAGGCAACCTTTTTGAATCACCGGGCGTTTTTCATGTCTTTGAATAGTCGACTTCTCTTCGCGTTGATGGGCATACCGCTGTGCGTCTACGCGGCAATGGCCGTTCTCCTGGTGGCGAACAGCGACCAAACCTCACGCCAAGCGCTCAAAGCGCGCCTACAAGATAGCAGTGAACTTATCGCCCCAAGTCTTAGCCAAGCCCTGGCAGCGGACAATCCTGAGGTATTGACGCAGCTGACCCAGCGCCTGCTTGAGCAAAATAATTTACGCGCCGTGGCCCTTTATGACGCCGACGGCGAGCGTTTGATGTCCCTTGGTCATACGATGCCCCCCTCGCCTGCTACACAAGTCCCTAATGAATTTCAGTTAAATACCGATGCCACTGTTTGGCAACTCCGCCAGCCATTGCCTGCAGAAGATAACTCCCCGCGTCCCGGCTGGCTTGAGGCTGAGGTGGATACACGCACGCTAACACTTGGGCACTATCGCTGGATTGCGATATTAAGCCTGGTGGGCCTGCTGCTGGGTATTACGCTGTTTTTATTAGCGTTTGCTATCAGCCGCTTTGCCACGCGCCCGCTAGAGGAAGCAAATCTCGCCTTATATCGCCTATCCCGCGGCGATTTCCGCCTTCATCTTGCCCCCGAATCGACAAGCGAACATCAACAGTTAGCCGACAACATCAATACGCTGGCTCAGACCATGCAACGCGCTCAACATGAGATGCAGTCGCAAATTGAGCATGCCACGAGCGAGTTGCAAGAGTCGATGGAGACCATTGAAGAGCAGAATATTGAGCTCGATATGGCGCACCGCAATGCATTGCGCGCCAACGCAGTCAAATCGGAATTTTTGGCCAATATGAGCCATGAAATTCGTACCCCGCTTAACGGGATTATTGGCTTTTGCCGTTTGCTCGGTCGCTCCAAGCTTGACCCACGCCAGCAAGAATGGTTGCAGCATGTGCACCGCGCTTGTGGCAACTTGTTGATGTTGGTCAATGACGTGTTGGACTTCTCCAAGCTGGAAGCCAACCGCCTAACGCTTGAAGAAGCGGATATCGACATGGTCACCTTGGTCGATGAAGTGATAGGCCTCCACGCGCCGGAAGCGCAACGCAAAGAGTTGCAGCTGATCGCAATGGTATACGACGATGTCCCCACGCCGCTACGCGGGGATCCGCTACGCTTGCACCAGGTACTGAGCAACCTGCTTAGCAACGCGATTAAATTCACCCATGACGGTGATGTCGTTGTGCGGGTGATGCTGGATAGCGACGTTGCCGCTCAGCATAACAGGGCTCGGGCGATGCTGCGCATCAGCGTCAGTGACACCGGTATCGGTTTAAGCCATAAGCAACAAAAGCAGCTCTTTCGGGCGTTTACTCAGGCTGAGCCAAGTCACTCACGAGAATTTGGCGGCAGTGGTTTGGGGCTTACGATTTGCCAGCAGCTTATTCAGCGCATGGGTGGTGAAATCAGCGTCGAAAGCGAGCCGGGGGAAGGCGCTACGTTCGCTTTCACCCTGCCACTGCTCGCCCCCAACGCGAAAGAAAGACCCGTGGAGCTAACGCTGCCCGATCCTACCATTTGCCTGCATGAGCCACATGCGCCAACACGCTTTGTGCTGACCCATTTAATCGAACGCTGGGGCGGAAAGTCTCGCCCCTTGAGCGCGCTGGAAGCTAGCCAGCTTCTCATTATTGGCGCCACTCACGAAGAACTTTACGGGCCTGGCATTAACACACTACAAGCCACGATTGAGGCAGCGCCGTGCCCGGTATTGGTGCTAGCTAACGTTGCCAGTCTCGATGTACCCCGGCTTACCTACCCCCACGGCGGCGAGCTGATCGCTAAACCTACCACCCGCGCCACACTGGCTAGCGCGCTAAAACGCCAACTACTCAAAACACCGCAGGCAACGCTTTCAGCGCCCTCAAAGACGCACGAGAAACCACACCATCTTCATATGCTGGTGGTCGATGATACGGCCTCCAACCGAGAGCTCCTCAAGGCGCTGTTAGAGCGCGACAGCATTGCTGTCACCACTGCTGAAAGCGGGCAGCAGGCACTAACGCTTGCCAAAAGCGCCCCTAAACCCTTTGATATGGTGTTGATGGATATCCGTATGCCCGGGATGGATGGGGTACAAACAACCCAAGCGCTGCGCCGGTTAGGTGGACGATGGGCATCTTGTCCGGTGATTGCCGTCACCGCCCATGCGCTTAACAACGAACGCCAACAGTGGCTTAACGAAGGGCTCGATGACGTACTCGTAAAACCTATCGACGAGGCGAAGTTGCATCAGCTGTTGCAGCGTTTTCTAGGCGTGACAATCGAAACACCGACCGCCCAGGCTGTCACCTCCAGACCCGCTCATACGCCAGAGACGCTTGCGATAGTAGATTTAACGCTGGGGGAGCGGCTGGCGGGCGGAAGTCTAGCACGGGCGCATACTCAGTTAATCGCCCTGATCGATAGCCTTGACGCCAGTGAAGCGCAGATTCGCCAAGCGGTGAATGCTCAAGATGAAACGGCACTGCTTGATGCCGTTCATCACCTTAACGGCGCCAGCCGCTACTGTGGCGCGCCAGAACTTGCCTTATTAGTGGAAACCTTAGAGACACGCCTGCGCACGCGTGGGATGGCACAAGCCCAAGCGCTGGTGGACGACTTATACGCGTCGATGCAACGTCTACGGGATGAGCGTCAGCGCTTAACGAATGATTAGCTCGCCCCTATTAAGCTTGCTCTAACACCACAAAAGCGACGGCGTATTCGGCTTCATCGCTAAGGCTAACATGGCTTTTGCCCACACCCACGGCGGCGGCACGCTGCGCCGCTACGCCATGTAACTGAAAGAAAGGCTTGCCTAGCGTATCGTTGAGAACTTCAATCTCGCCCCACTGTATGCCCTGGCGAAGCCCCAGCCCCAAGGCTTTGACAAAAGCCTCCTTGGCGGCAAAACGCTTGGCAAGAAATGCCGCCGGCTGAGGATGCTCAACAAAGCGGCGCTGCTCATTCGGGCCTAAAATTCGCGCCGCAAAGCGTTTGCCGTGGCGCGTCATCGCCGTTTCAAAGCGCGCCACCCGTGCGATATCGGAGCCAATGCCGACAATCATGCGTGCCCACAGCAGCCGTTGTGGTGTCCGCTATCTTCATCATGATCGTGATCATGGTCGTGAGCGTCGAGGGCAGCCATTAGCCCCGCCTCTTGCCCGGCGACAATGAGTCGCTTCATCTCGGCCACGGCCTCTTTCAAGCCGGCAAACAGCGCGCGGGCGATAATCGCATGGCCAATATTGAGCTCATTCAGGCCGGGGATAGCCGCAATCGCCTCGGCGTTGTGATAATGCAGGCCGTGGCCGGCATTAACCACCAGCCCTGCTTCATTGGCCAGTGTCGCGGCTTGAGTCAAGCGGTGATACGCCGCGTTGGCAGCATCGCTCCCTGGCCGCGCCTCGGCAAACGCGCCGGTATGCAACTCAATCGTTGGGGCCTTAGCACGCACGGCTGCCTCAATTTGTTCCTCGTCCGGGTCAATAAAAAGCGACACGTCGCAGCCCACTGTGGCCAGACGCTGGCAAGCCTCTGCAATGGCATCAAAACCGCCGACCACATCCAAGCCGCCTTCGGTAGTTAGCTCTTCGCGCTTTTCCGGCACTAAGCACACATGCGCCGGGCGAATTTCCTCGGCAAGGGCCAGCATCTCTTCGGTGACGGCCATCTCCAGATTCATACGTGTATTGAGCACCTCGGCAAGCAGGCGCACATCACGAGGCTGAATATGGCGGCGATCTTCACGTAGGTGCACGGTAATACCGTCAGCGCCGGCCTCTTCAGCCAGGAGGGCTGCTTGAACCGGGTCGGGATGACGTGTGCCACGCGCTTGGCGCAGCGTCGCAATGTGGTCGATATTAACGCCTAACAAAATACGCGGAGGATGCATAACGTCTCCAAAAAATGAAATATGCCAGAAAAGGCTAAGAAGGGGGTAAAGAGCCGGTTGAAGTAGGCGCTGATACGTGACGCCGCCGAGCTAAATCTAACATTAAGCGCCGCGAGCGTAGCTCTTGTGACCCTAGCATCGGCGCCAAGGCCGCCCGCATCACCGCTTTTAGTGCGTTAGCAAGGCCCGGCTGGTGCCAACTACCCTGCTCAATATAGCGTAGGGTGCGCCCTTCCCATCCGCGTTGAGCGGGAACGAAAGCGCGGTTTAGCGCATCAAATTGATAGCGCGCATGTGGGTCAAGCGCGAAATCGTTGGGTGTGGTAAAACGCGGTGTCGCACCAAGGGCCTCTAGCAGTGCCCACTCGTAGCGGCGCAGCGCAAGCGCCCGCTCGGCGGGGAGCGGCAATGCGTCCATCAGCGCGGTATAGAACGCAAAGGTTTCATCTGCCGGCATTTCTAATGGCAGCAACCGTGTAGCAATTTCATTGGCATACAAGCCGCACAGCAGCCCCTCACCCACGAGCAGAGCCGTATGCCCCCGCGACTCCATCAACATCAGTCGCTTGAGCTCGCGCTCGCCGCGCCAGGTAACAAACAGTGGGGTAAACGGCTGAAGCCGCTGGCGCGACTTAGAACCGGGCCGCTGCACGCCATGGGCAACGGCACGCACGCGGCCATGGTTGATCGTCAGCAGATCGACCAGCGCGCTTGTTTCGCGGTAGGGGCGCCGATGAAGCAAAAACGCCGGCTCGGGGGTCATAAAGCTCTCAATGAGAAACGTCGCTTAGTCGAGATCGTAGCCTAAGCTTTTCAGGGCGCGCTCATCGTCCGACCAGCCACGCTTCACCTTAACCCACAGGTTCAACATCACTTTGGTACCTAGTACGCGCTCGATATCCAGGCGCGCTTCACGGCCAATGTTTTTGATCCGCTCGCCGTTGTCGCCAATCAAGATGACTTTCTGCCCCTGGCGTTCGACCAGAATCAGCGCGCTAATATGGGTGACTCGCTCGGTTTCACGGAACTCTTCAATCTCGACGGTCACCTGATACGGCAATTCATCACCCAGCTGGCGCATGATTTTTTCCCGTACCAGTTCTGCCGCCATAAAGCGCAGGCTTTTGTCCGTGATTTGGTCTTCGGGAAAGAAGTGCACACTCTCGGGCAGGTATTTCGCTACTTCTTCTTCAAGGGTATCCACTTGCGTGCCGTGCTTGGCGGAAATCGGCACAATGGCCGCGAAGTCGCGGCGCGCGCCCACCTCTGACAGCCACGGCAACAGCGTCGCTTTATCCTGCAAACGGTCAACTTTATTGACCGCCAAAATAACCGGCGCTTTGACATGCTCTAAACGCTTTAATACCGCTTGATCTTCATCGCTCCAGCGAGTGCGATCAATGATAAACACGACACAATCAACGTCACGCAGCGCTTGCGTGGCGGCCTGATTCATAAAGTGATTGATCGCTTTATTGCGATCTTTCGACATGATGTGCATGCCCGGGGTATCGACATAGATAAACTGCGCATCACCGTCGGTTTTAATGCCCATCACCTGATGGCGCGTGGTCTGCGGACGCCGGGAAGTAATCGAGACTTTCTGCCCCAAAATACGGTTCATCAACGTCGATTTGCCAACGTTGGGGCGCCCAACGATCGCCACGAATCCGCACGTTTGGCTCATTGGGTTTCTCCACTTTCTTCAGATGAGGGTTCTAAATAGCTAAGCGCTTGGGTAGCCGCCTGCTGTTCCGCATGACGTCGACTTGGCCCTTTGCCGGTTGTGTGCTGATCAAGCAAGTCAATATGGCAGTCGACAGTAAAGGTCTGCGCGTGGGCCTCACCTTTTACCGTTACCACTTCATAGCGTGGAAGCGCTGCCTGGCGCGATTGCAAAAATTCTTGCAGGCGGGTTTTGGGGTCTTTTTGCGTGTCTTGCAGGGAAATGTTTGCCAATCGCTGGGTATACCAGGCGAGCACACGCTCACGCACGGCATCCATTCCCGCATCCAAGTAGATAGCACCAATGACGGCTTCAACGGCGTCAGCCAGAATAGATTCGCGCCGATGCCCGCCACTTTTCATCTCGCCAGACCCTAATCGCAAGCACTCTCCAAACGCCATCTCACGAGCCAACTCAGCGAGCGTCTGCCCCTTCACCAAACGGGCTCTCAAGCGCGAGAGCTGCCCTTCTCGGGCTTGAGGAAAGCGTTCAAACAGCGCTTCAGCAATCACGAAGTTGACAATTGAGTCACCCAAAAATTCCAAGCGCTCATTATTGCGGCCACCATAGCTGCGGTGAGTCATGGCCAGCTCTAACAGCGAAACATCGTTAAACTCATAGCCGATACGTCGGCAAAAAGCGTTCAAGGGATTACTCACGGGGCTCCTACGTCATTGACGATTAACATGGGGATTACAGCCATTTTTGCACTTTATTATCAATCACGTATTACTCAATGCGCCGCATGCTGGTAAAGCTGGGGAAACCGCCATCCCAGTGCATCCACACAGCGAAGGCACGGCCAACGATATTCTCTTCCGGGACGAACCCCCAGTAGCGGCTATCGTTGGAGTGGTCGCGGTTGTCTCCCATGGTGAAATAATGACCTTCGGGTACCACAACAGTGCGAAGCTGGGGCCCTGGATCGCGCGGATTATTATAAATCCGATGCTCAGCATCCCCCATCTCCTCCGCCAACAATAGCTGTTGAGGTGATGCCTCGGGGGCTTCTTCTAGCAGCACCTTGGGTACCGCTTCGCCATTGATATAAAGCTGTTTGCCTTCATAGCGAATGCGATCACCCGGTAAGCCAACAACGCGCTTAATAAAGTTAACCGAAGGCTCTTCGGGGAAGCGGAATACCATCACATCACCCCGCTCAGGCTCAGAGACATCCAGTATCTCGGTATGCGCTACCGGCAGCCGCAAGCCGTAGGCAAATTTGTTGACCAGAATAAAATCCCCCACTTCTAATGTCGGGCGCATGGAGCCGGAGGGGATTTGAAAGGGCTCAACGATAAAGCTGCGCACTACTAGCACCACTAGCAGTACCGGAAAAAAAGAGCGCGCGTAGTCAACCGGCCAAGGCTCTTTAAGCAGCTTTTCACGGCTTTGGGGGTCAAGCCCCTCTATCGTGTCCGCTTCCGCCTTTTCAGCACGCTCGCGGCGACGGCGACGCCAGATAAGCGCATCTAGCAGATAAACAATGCCGGATAGCGCCACGGCGATGACCAGAAGTAGTGAAAAATCCATGGTGGGGTCTCGTCCCTAGTCGTTGACCTTGAGCACGGCAAGGAAGGCATCCTGGGGAATTTCAACACGCCCCACCTGCTTCATCCGTTTTTTACCGGCTTTTTGCTTTTCAAGTAGTTTCTTTTTACGCGTGATATCGCCGCCGTAACACTTCGCTGTCACGTTTTTACGCAGTGCTTTGACAGTGGAGCGCGCCACCACTTGCCCACCAATGGCCGCCTGGATCGCCACATCGAACATCTGACGCGGGATCAGTTCTTTCATTTTTTCTACCAGAATACGTCCACGTGAATGGGCGTGATCTCGGTGAATAATCACGGCAAGCGCATCCACTTTATCGCCATTAATCATCACGTCGAGGCGCACCAGTTTGGCCGCTTCAAAGCGCTCAAAATTATACTCTAAGGACGCATAACCCTTAGAGATCGACTTCAACCGGTCAAAAAAGTCCATCACGACTTCAGACATCGGCAGCTCATAGGTGAGCTGAATTTGGTTACCCAAAAACTGCATATCCAGCTGAGTACCGCGGCGTTGCTCGCACTCGGCGATG
Organism: Vreelandella salicampi; assembly: GCF_013415105.1. Lineage (GTDB taxonomy): Bacteria > Pseudomonadota > Gammaproteobacteria > Pseudomonadales > Halomonadaceae > Vreelandella > Vreelandella salicampi. The sequence goes on along the minus strand of NZ_JACCDF010000010.1, from coordinate 25,446 downwards.
ACGTTGCCGACAAATTCCTGCGGCACCAAAATGCTAGCGCGCACTACCGGTTCGCGCATTTCCTCAACGTCGGCTAAATCCGGCAATTTTGAGGGGTTGGAGACGTATTTAACGTCGCCATTTTTCATCGCCAACTCGTAAACCACCGTAGGGGCTGTGGTCAGCAAGTCGAGATCATATTCGCGCTCTAAGCGCTCCTGGATGATCTCCATGTGAAGTGTGCCCAAAAAGCCGACGCGGAAACCAAAGCCGAGTGCATCGGAGTTTTCCGGCTCGTACTCCAGCGAGGCGTCGTTTAGGGCCAGTTTCTCCAGTGCATCACGGAAGTCTTCGTAATCATCGGCGCTAACCGGGAACATGCCCGCATAAACCTGCGGCTTTACCTTTTTGAACCCCGGCAGGCGCTCGACATCCGGTGTTTTGGCATGGGTGATGGTATCGCCGACGGGGGCGCCATGAATGTCTTTTATGCCGGCGACCAAAAAGCCTACTTCGCCAGCGCGCAGAATATTGGTTTGTTTGCGCAGTGGGGTAAAAATCCCCACTTCCGTCGCGCCCCAGTCGCGTCCGGTGGATTTAATCTGAACTTTATCACCTTTGCGCAAGGTGCCATCAAACAAGCGAATTAGCGATACCACGCCTAGGTAGTTATCGAACCAGGAGTCGATAATCAGCGCTTGTAGCGGCGCATCGGGATCGCCTTTGGGCGGTGGGATATCACGCACTAAACGCTCTAAGAGCGCATCAATACCAATCCCGCTTTTAGCCGATACCTGACAGGCATCGGTCGCGTCAATGCCGATAATTTCTTCGACTTCTTGAGCGACGCGGTCCGGGTCAGCTTGTGGAAGATCAATCTTATTGAGTACCGGTAACACTTCAAGCCCTTGCTCGACGGCTGTATAGCAGTTGGCCACCGATTGAGCTTCCACCCCTTGTGCAGCATCTACGACCAACAACGCCCCTTCACAGGCATAAAGTGAACGCGACACTTCGTATGAAAAATCAACATGTCCGGGTGTATCGATAAAGTTAAGCTGGTAAACCTTTCCATCTGGCGCCGTATAGTCCAGCGTTACCGACTGCGCTTTGATGGTAATACCACGCTCGCGCTCGATATCCATCGAGTCGAGCACCTGCTCTTTAAGCTCACGCTCGGTAAGCCCACCACACGTTTGAATCAACCGATCCGAAAGCGTGGATTTGCCATGGTCGATATGTGCGATGATGGAGAAGTTACGTATATGGCTGATTTTATTAACATCTTCACTATTTGACATGTATTAAAATCCGATATGTGTACGCACCCATGTGCAAATAGGTAGACATACCCATTGAGCGCTAAAAAATAAATTGGGATGCATTGTACACCGCCCCAGCTTGGCTGTCGTCAGGTGCCAGCGCCTTGCTTAATCCTAATCTGCACTGCATGTGCTGGCCCCATGGTAAAGTTAGCATGCATCCATTTAAGGCCCGCCTGGCCCATAACGCTCAGAAGCTGATATGAAACGACTGACTGAAGACGAAACGACTCTCTGGACCGCCTTGTTCGAGCAGTCTGGCGACGCCATGGTGGTGCTAAGGCAGGATGGCAGCGTGTACCGGGCGAATCAGCGTTATGCTGACATGCTCGGCTATACCCTTGAAGAGATGAAAGACCTTTACGTGTGGGACTGGGATACCCTATTCAGCAAGCAAGAGCTGCAGGAAATGCTTCTGAACGTCGATAATTCAAGTGAGCATTTTGATACCCGTCACCGCCGAAAGAACGGCACCATTATTGATGCTGAGCTCAGCAACAATGGGGCACTTTATAAGAATGAGAACCTTATTTTCTGCATTGTCAGAGATACTACGGAACGCAAGTCGACCGAAGAGCGACTCCGGCGAAAGGAAGAACTGCTTCAACGCATTTCTTCCCAAGTGCCCGGAGCGCTTTACCAGTACCGTATGGCACCGGACGGCGCGCGCAGTTTTCCCTTTTTCAGTGAAGGAATCGCCGAACTGGGCGGCCTGACACAGGAACAGCTGTCCGGTACAGGCACGGACCACATCATGTCCCACGTACTTCCCGAGGATGCCGCTAATATCGAGGCCAATATTCAGAAGACCGCCCGATCCCTGACATACGCTTACTCGGAATTTCGTATCCTCCATACTGACGGGTCAATCCGCTGGATTGAGAGCCGATCTACGCCCCATAAAGAGCCGGATGGCTCCACAATATGGACCGGGATACTGCTAGATGTCACGCAGCGCAAAATGGCCGAAGAGCGAGTGAAAACGATGGCTATCACCGACGGTCTCACTGGCATTAACAACCGCCTGGAATTTAACCGCCTGCTGGAACAAGAGATCGAACGTTCTTCACGCTACCATATGCCATTTTCACTGATTATGTACGACTTGGATCACTTTAAGCAGGTCAATGATCGCTTCGGCCATAATGCCGGTGACGATGTCTTAAATACGGTTACCCGTCTGGTCAATGACAACATCCGCAGCATCGACATCCATGGGCGTTGGGGTGGTGAAGAGTTCATGGTAATACTACCGCAGACTTGCCTAGAGGCAGCGAGGGACGTCGCCGAGAAGTTGCGCAGAGCAATCGCCACGTATCATTTTAACCAGGTCGGCACCGTGACCGCTAGCTTCGGCGTGACGGAATTTATCCCTCGCGATGATTCAAAACTTATGGCCCAACGAGCCGATGACGCGCTCTATCGGGCAAAATCTTTAGGCAGGAACCGCGTCGAAGTGTAGATGACTCAAGCGTGAACAGTCCCTAATAAAAACAGCACCGGCTGTGCTCCGGTGCTGTTAACGAGGATTTAGCTCTTGTGGCGAGCGTTGTAAATCGTTTCGTCGAGTTCGCCTTCACTCTTGCCGACCAGAGTGGTGACCATGAGATCGCCTGCCACGTTCACACTGGTACGCGCCATATCCAGGATACGATCAATACCGGCAATCACTGCAATCGCTTCCAACGGCAAACCGATCTGGGCCATCACGATGGACAGCATGATCAGACCGGCACCGGGGACACCGGCTGTCCCGATGGACGCCAAGGTGCCGGTAAGAATAATCATCCCATAATCCATCAGGCTGAGATCAACGCCAAGCAACTGGGCAATAAATACCGCCACCACGCCTTGATAGATAGCGGTACCGTCCATGTTGATGGTAGCGCCCACCGGCAATACGAAACCGGCCACGCCTTCCGATACACCCAGATTCTTCTGAGCACAGCGCAGAGAAACCGGCAGCGTGCCCGAGGATGAAGCCGACGAATAGGCAACGACCAAAGCATCGAGAATCCCTTGTAAGTAGCGCACTGGATTAAGCCGGCCAATCAATGACAGCAAGCCGGTATAAACCACCAAGACATGCAACACGCTGGCCAAATAAGCCACCCCGATGACCTTGGCCAACGGCAGCAATACTTCGAGCCCATAACTACCGGAAACATGCGCGATGAGGCCGAACACGCCGAATGGCGCGAGCGCCATGACGAAGCTTGTCAGCTTGTACATGGCCTCGGCGAAGCTTTCGAACACACGAATGACTGGTTCGCCCTTCTCCCCGATTAACGTCAAGGAGATGCCTAAACCAATGGCGAAAACGATGATTTGGAGAATATTTCCCTTGGCGAGAGCATCAATCGGGTTCTGCGGCACAAGCCCCACCAGGATTTCAACGAGACTCGGCGCTTCACTGGCTTGCACATCAGACTCGAAACTCATCTCCAGCCCCACACCAGGCTGGAAAATTAGCGAGGCGAGTAAACCAATGGAAATAGCAAAAGCGGTAGTGATGAGATAAAGCCCGATGGTGCGAACACCGATGCGCCCCATTTTCTGCGGATCGCGCATAGCCGTGATGCCTACCACCAAGGTGGAGAATACCAAGGGCACGATCAGCATCTTTATGGCACTTATGAAGATATCGCCAATAGGTTTGAAGATACTGGCATTTTCGCCCATCAAGGCACCTGCCAGGATACCCAGCAAAAGGCCAGCGAGAATTTTTTGCCACAAAGGAATGCGCCGCCACAGGTTACCGTTGGCGTTTTCTGGATGTTTCGTCACGTAGCCACTCCTTCCTGTAACTATGTTTTATTTAGGTCATTTTACTGAAAGTGAGCGATTATACAGAAAAATATAAATTGAACGTACTGTATGACCGCATTCAAGCGTTAATTGCCTGAGCCTCACAAAAAACGCTTTTGCTCCACCTTAGAGGCGGGTCAAAAGTGTTGGCCCATACGGCAAGCAGCCCGGCAAAAATGCCGGGCTGCTTGAGGAGTTTATTGAGAATAGACGGAACCTACTGCAGACGCAGCGCTACGAAAAGCGAGCGCCCATCGCGGTAGATCCGCAGCGGAATAGCGCGATCAGTCGGCAGCTGCTCAACGACATCTACCAGCTCTTGGGCGGAAGAAACACTTTTCTGATCAATACTGACCAAGATATCCCCGGGGCGAATACCCGCCTGCGCCGCGACGCTCTGCGGCTCAACGTTGGTCACCTCAACCCCGCCTTGGATATTGAGCTGTTCACGTATAGCGTCGTCAACTTCACGTACCGCAACACCCAGACGCACCTGGCTGTTGTCGGACTGGCTAGTGCTGGCTTGTTCACTGTTGGGCCAGCGACCCAGCTCGACCTGCTCACTGATCTCGCGGCCGTCACGTAGCACACGCAGATCCACTTCATCACCCGGAGCCACTCGGCCAATCAGACGCGGCAACGTGCTTGAACGCTCGACGTCTTCGCCATTAACCTCAAGAATCACATCACCGGCTTCTAGGCCGCCACGTGCCGCAGGGCCTTCCGGATCAAGGTCAGCGATCAGCGCGCCAGCCGGGGTTTCCATGCCAAACGATTCCGCCAAGTCACGCGACACTGGCTGAATCATCACACCTAGCCAGCCACGGTTAACATGCCCATCATCACGCAGCTGATCCGCCACATCCATCGCTACGTTGATAGGAATCGCGAAAGAGAGTCCCATAAACCCACCACTACGGGTGAAGATTTGCGAATTAATCCCGACAACTTCGCCATCCAAATTGAAAAGCGGCCCCCCAGAGTTACCCGGGTTGATTGCCACATCCGTTTGAATAAAGGGAACGTAAGCATCCCGTGGCAGTGTGCGGTTAATCGCACTGACGATCCCCGCAGTAACGGAGTGGTCAAAACCAAATGGTGAGCCAATCGCTGCTACCCACTCGCCGACGTTCAATTCATCCGAATCACCGAGGTTAAGCGTAGGAAGGCCACTGGCATCAACTTTTAACAGCGCGATGTCGGTTTGCGGATCACTGCCGACAATCTCAGCCTCTAACTCACGGCGATCATTAAAGCGCACCAATATCTCGTCGGCATCTTCGACAACATGCGCGTTGGTCAATACATAGCCATCTTCACTGATTACAAAACCGGAGCCCAACGATTGCCGTTCTTCGCTCCGACCTTGCCCTGGGCCTTGGCCACCACCAGGCGGAACCGGGAAGCGGTCACCAAAGAAGTGACGAAAAATCTCGGGGATGTCTTCTTCCCCAAAGCCGTGGAAAGAGGAGCCACCTCGGCTGGGTACCGTTCGGCTAGTGGAAATATTCACCACGCCTGGCGCGGCATCTTCAACAAGTGTCGTAAAATCAGGCAACTGCTGCGCTTGGGCATGGCCACTGAAAACCAATACTGCAACCAAGCAGAGCCACAACGTCGAGGGGAAAATCAGGCGCTTCATGTAAGAGCTCCTAAAATCAGATGAGGCCAAAGCCGGCCGTGGATGAGACAACGAATACTCAGTACCCAAGAGTCATCGGTGCAAAGCGTCATGGGTATAAAGAGACAGAATTAATTGACCAGACGAGGTCGGAAGCGTTCCACATCACGTCGATTCATAAATTTAAGGGCGACGGTGACGGCTATCAAGGTGGCAAAAAAAAGCGCAGGTGCATTCCACCGTGAGGTCATTTCTACCGCCGATAGCAGCCCCACGCACGTCATCGCCGCCAACAAGGGAAGCGCATAAACCCAAAGCGCTAAACGCATTAATGAGCGCCGCGGCATGCGAATACGCACATGGCTTCCAAGCGGAAAAAGAACATCTAGTGCGAGTCGTTTTTTAGCCCCTAGGTCATTGACAACAGGCACATCCACTTGCCAGTGCCGGGAGCGCTTTAAAAGCCCCGCCCCACAACCGCCACCTTTTTGACAACGCTCACAACCAGCATCGGCTTGCACTTCAACACGCAAACCCGTTGCGCTATACCCCACCACCGTGGCATCACGATACAAATCCGCCGTGCTTAAAGCACAGGATGCTAGCGCCATGATGTTTACTCCGAGGGTTTATCAATGAGTTCAACAGTGCGGGCAACGCGAAGCAAGACCTGAGGTGGTACCTCACCAATCGCTACCACCTGAAGATCAGCATCTGAGCTTTGGCGGCGTTCAACCGCCACCGCCGAAACACCTAGTTTATGGACACCAGGCGAAAGGGATGACGCAGACAAAGGCTCAACAAACACGCTGATGGCAGCCAACCCATCGCTGTAAAGCTTCTGGGCGCGCCCATTGGCCAATGCCCGCGATACACCGGGCTGCAGCTGAAAACCTTTGGGCAGCCAATTCACTTGCCAGTCAACGCTGGGTTCTCTACCTGGGCGACCGATTTCCACATCGCCGCTAAAACGCTCCGGATCTTGTAGCTGTGTTACTTGAAATGTCTCTAAAATATCGCCACCGGTATCTCGCACTACATGCTTCAGTACAAGACCACTGGCAACATCCAGCCACCACTGATGCGAATAGCGATCTGTATCGCGTGGTTCAAAAGTGATTTTTACCGCTTCTCGCCCGGCGACCCGTTTATCGTCTTCAAGCAAGATGGTGTAGATACGGCTGAGGTGCGTTGCCCACTGGGCCGGGACGGAAGTCTCAACATCCGGCGCGTTTGTCCACCCCCAGTGGCCGACGCGGGCATGGCGTTCAATACTCATAGAAGGGCCATCCAAGTACTGGACTACCTGCTGGCGGACCCCATCTTGAATGCGATGTGAAAGGGCTAATGTACGCACTTCATTTGCGTCAATCGCAACGGCGCGCGCTTGGTAACTGTAACAGTGGCTAGCCCACAAACTCATGGTTAGCCAGTGTTGAACACTGGTCGGCGTTTGTTCCTCCAACGCTTCGCAGCTCAGCGTCTTTGCATTGGGCGCTGGCTCAGATGCTGATAGGGGATACGCCATCAACACCAAAGCGTGAAGCGCAAAGGTCAAAGTGATGGCGCGAACGTTACGAATCATCGGCTGTGGCATTATCTACGTACTGAATATCCATCAACGGCACACATCACCATGACGTGCATGTTATTTATGTTCGCTACTGCCCAAGCGATTCAGTTGAAATAGCCGAACGCATTAGCGGCAACCAGCTATCGCTGTTGCCATACGCCGCGCCATGGGCATGCTGCTCAAGATACGAGCGCAATAAGCGTGTTTGCTCAAGATCAAGTCCCGCATTTTGCACACTGTTTGTCGCATTAGGCGGTAACTGAGCGGCAGAGAAGCCACCCTCGCTAACATTCATAAGTCCACTATTAGACGACTGACCATTGAGTCGGAAAGGGGTAGGCTCAAACATCGGGATATCGTTGTTTGCGCCTCCCCCAACACGAGAAGGCTCTGACGAAGCCAAACTCACAGGCTGCACCTGCTGAGTAACGCTAGCCGAGGTCGATGGTGCATTATTTGCCACACTGGCAGAGCGATCAACAGATGAGCCGTTATCACCATCATCAAAGCCATTATTAAAGTATTGCACGCCGGTGATCACCATCAGCGACACAGCGGCGGCAACACCGGCGCCACGCGCGAAAGAGATCGTGGGCACTTTTTCTTTGGCCTGTAAGTCTGCTTTACCCTCTAACGAGGCATCCGCCAGCGGAGCAGGCTCTTCTTGCAAACGGGCCATGACCCCAGCGGAGAGGTCAACACTGACATCAACACCCTGCTCGCGTTGCATTAGGCTTCGCGCTAGATGGTAACGCCGCCAGGTATCGGCTGCGTCGACATCATTAGGAAGTGCCTTTAACACTCGGCGTAATTCAAGCTCATCGCTTTCTCCATCCATCATGGCTGAAAGCGACTCCCGCGTGTTTTGACTCATACTTCACACCCTCACACTGATTCAGAGAAGCTTGCTCGAAACATTAGTTGCTAACCGCTACATACCCTAGCGGCATTAGCTTGTAACGTTGAGTAGGCCCGCTTCTCTCCGGCCAAGACCTTATCGACATCATTTTCCTCATGATGTCGAAATGTCGCTACCTTTCAAGGCAGTCTGAACGGTATGACGTTGTATTTATCAGACAGTTCAACACGAACCCAAAACCCGGCTAAAAAAATGCGTTCATTCGTCACGACTATTGCGCGCCGTACTCACTAACGGACGAATATACTCATCGACAGCTTCCCTTGCGCGAAAAATACGTGAGCGCACGGTACCCACAGGGCACTGCATCACTTGCGCAATGTCTTCATACGCAAGGCCGTCAAACTCCCGCAGCGTAATAGCCGTGCGCAAATCATCGGGTAGCTTTTCAATGGCTTCGAACACGGCCGCCTCAAGTTGGTCTCTGGCAATGGCTGCCTCTGGCGACTCGCTATCCGCTAGCCGACCGCTTTGGTCGATAACCTCAGCATCCGCCACATCCATATCGCTCCCCGGAGGGCGTCTGCCGCGCGAGACAAGATGATTCTTCGCCGTGTTAATCGCAATCCGGTACATCCAGGTATAAAACGCGCTCTCCGAGCGAAAATTCGCCAGGGCACGGTAGGCTTTGATGAAAGCCTCTTGCGCAACATCCTGCACTTCAGCGTGATCGTGCACATAACGACCAATTAAGCCTATGATTTTGTGCTGATACTTCTTTACTAAGAGGTCAAACGCGCTGTTATCACCTTTTTGGGCACGCTCAACAAGCTGCTGATCGGTTTCACGGGTGCCCATTCACACGCCCCCTCCTACTCGTCTGACAGAGACCATACCTAGATCGATTTCGTCCCCATTTTGTGTGGGCATTAACAGCAAGCAGCATAGCGTCCCTTGGGAGTTTGGTTAGTCTAAAAACAGTGTTACGCGTTCTGCCCGGGGCATCAAGCGCTTATACACCTACAAAAACAAAGCAAAAACTGCGAAAACGACATTTTGCGTGATCCAGTAGTTCCGTAACAATTGATTTTTACTGCCTTAGCGAGCGATAGTAGGCGCTACTTTTCGACCACTGCGCAAGCACAGGAAACACGATGTCAGAACAGCAGGTGAACAACCTTAACGTCCTCGCCCAGGATGTTCTTATTACCCCCGACGCGCTAAAAAAAACCGTCCCCCTTACCGAAAAAGCTGAACACTCGGTGATTGAAGGTCGCCAAACCATCCAAAATATCCTTGATGGTAAAGATCCTCGCCTCTTGGTGGTAGTAGGCCCGTGCTCCATCCATGATGTGGATGCCGCTATGGATTACGCCCGCCGCCTGCGTGAACTCGCCGATAACGTCAGCGACAGTCTATATATCGTGATGCGCGTCTACTTTGAAAAGCCACGCACCACGGTTGGGTGGAAAGGCTTAATCAACGACCCGCACTTAAATGGCTCATTTGAGATCGAAGAGGGCTTACACATCGCGCGTAAGCTACTGGTGGATCTCGCCGAACTCGGGTTGCCGCTTGCCACCGAAGCGCTTGACCCGATTTCACCCCAGTACATCCAAGATTGCATTAGCTGGTCAGCGGTCGGTGCACGCACCACCGAGTCACAAACTCACCGTGAAATGGCCTCAGGGCTTTCTGGCCCGGTTGGGTTTAAAAACGGCACCGATGGCAGCCTGGATGTTGCGATTAACGCACTGCAATCCGTTGCCAGCCCGCACAATTTCTTGGGCATTAACCACGAAGGCCAAGTCGCGATCATCCGCACGCGAGGGAATGGCTATGGCCACGTGGTACTGCGTGGCGGCAATGGCAAGCCCAACTACGACAGTGTCAGCGTGGCGCTAGCAGAGCAAGAGCTGAAAAAAGCCGACCTGTCTCCTAACATTATGATCGACTGCTCTCACGCCAATTCCAATAAAGACCCGGCATTGCAGCCGCTGGTACTGGAAAACGTGACCAACCAGATTCTAGACGGCAACCGCTCGATTATTGGCTTAATGGTCGAGTCCAATATCGGCTGGGGTAACCAGAAAGTGCCGGAAGACATCAGTCAGCTTAAGTACGGCGTTTCCATTACCGACGCCTGTATCGATTGGGATGCTACTGTCGAGGCCTTTACCAGCATGAACGAGAAGTTGGCGGATACATTGGCAAAACGCATCGCCAAATAAATCCTAACAACAAGTCAGCTCTCAGCGATTTCGCGCCGAAAAGGCGGCAATGCGTCCAGCAACGCCTTCCCGTAGCGGCGCGTTAACACACGGCGGTCGAGTAGCGTAATGCGGCCGCTGTCGCTCTCCTTGCGAATTAAGCGCCCGCATGCCTGCACGAGCTTGATGGAAGCATCCGGCACGCTAATACGCATAAACGGATTGCCGCCCTGACTTTCGATCCATTCCGCTAGTGTCGCTTCCACTGGGTCATCGGGAACCGCAAACGGCAGCCGGGTAATCACCACATGCGTGAGATACTCCCCTGGCAGATCAATGCCTTCGGCAAAGCTTGCCAAGCCAAATATCACGCTCCCTTCGCCGCGGTCCACCGCTGCCCTGTGTCGCTCCAAAAGCTCACGCTTGGGCAGCGCATCTTGCGCCAGCACACGCGCTTTCACCGCGTCGGGTAAAGCCTTCTCTACCGCGCGTAGCTGCGCACGGGAAGAAAACAGCACCAATGCCGCCTCACGATCAGCAAGCTCAATCACAAAATCAATGATTGCTTGCTCGTGGGCCTCTCTGTTACTGGGGTCCGTCGCCGCTTGAGGCACGCTGAGCACTGCATTCGCGTAGTCAAACGGGCTAGGCAATGCTTGGTAACGGTAGCGCCCAGCGAGCCCGGCACGCTCTTGCAGGCGCTCAAAACGCCCTAGCGCGGTTAACGTGGCAGAGGTAACGACTGCTCCGTGACAGCGCCCCCACAAATGCTTGGCCAGCGTATGCGCTGCCGATACCGGACTTGCCGAGAACTCCACTTCGGGCTCGCCACCCACGCGGCTCAAGGTAACCCAGCGCGCGCAAGGCGGCGCATCGCTGGGATCGACAGCACTGACCGCCTCCCAAAGCGCGAAGGCTTCCAGTGCGCGCCCGTGTAGCAGTGCCACCAGCGGTAACCAGCTTTCCGCTTGCTCACGGTCTAACCCTGTCTGCTTATCCGGATCGAGGCTTTCGCGCAGAATATCGGCAATACTTTCAAGGCTGCGCGATAGCTCAGCAAACATTTTCATTAGCTGCCCTGCTTGCTCACGCAAGGCCTCAGGTGTCTGCCCTTTGGCAAACCGCGTTTGCTTGAACGCCTCCTCGTCACCTAACCCATTGGGTCGCTCAGCGAGCTGATGCCCGAGAGTAAACACTTCCTGAAGCGTCGGTTCTAACGCCTGAAGCATCTCGGGAAGCTTAGTGAGTAGCTGACGGACCGTCGGTTGTATCGCCAACGCTTGGTGCAGCTCGGTCAAGCTGTTTTTCAGTGTTTTAAGCCAACGCAAACAACCATGAACGGCAAAACGGTGCGCAAAGTGCGAAAGCGCCTTATCCGGCAGGTGATGGCCTTCGTCAAAGACGAAAATACAATCGGCGGGATCGGGGAGGATCGCACCACCACCAAGCGCAAGGTCAGCCAGCACCAGGTCGTGGTTTGCCACGATCACATCGGCTTCTTCAAGCTCTCGGCGCGAGCGGAAAAACGCGCAGGCACCAAAATGACCGCAGCGCCGGCCCGTACACTGGCGGTGATCCACGGTTAAACGGCGCCAGGTCGCATCCTCGATTGTGGTTGGCCAGCTATCGCGATCCCCTTCCCACTCACCTTGGCCATAAGCCGTGGCCATATCGCTAGCAAGCTGAGAGAAATCGCTGCTGGTGGCGATCAGCTCCTGCTCGAAAAGTGACATGGTGGGATTGGGCTCGCTACCTTCCAGCGCTTGGTCCAGACGCTCTACACACACATAGCGACCACGCCCCTTCGCTAACGCATAACGAAACGCAATGCCGCTATGCTGCGCCAATGTAGGCAGATCGTGGCCTAACACTTGCTCTTGCAGTGCAATGGTGGCGGTTGAAACCACCAAACGCTTGCCCTGGGCCTTGGCAATCGGCAAGGCGGCAAGCAAATAGGCCAAGGTTTTTCCCGTACCCGTTCCGGCTTCCAGCACGCAAACGTGGGTGTCGTTCTGTCGTTTGCCCTCGTCATCCATGACGATTCCGCCAAGCGTTCGGGCAATCTCGGCAATCATCAGACGCTGACCATAACGCGGCGTCAGATTGAGTCGTTCGACGACTTGGCGGTAGGCGTTTTGGATATCACCTTTTAGCGCATCATCGAGCATGGTGCTTAGAGCAAGCCTTCCGGCGGATGTTCACACGGCAGCTTGTCGCCAATATAGCGCTCGATTTCCGGCAGCGAGAAAGCATCTTCTTCGCCGACGAAGCTGATCGATACGCCTTTCGCGCCAGCGCGCCCGGTACGACCAATACGGTGAACATAATCTTCCGGATCTTCCGGTAGCGTGTAGTTGATCACATGGCTTACGTCATCAATGTGGATACCACGACCGGCAACATCGGTAGCCACCAGCACTTGGATTTCGCCTTCGCGGAAGCGCTCCAGTGTGGTAATCCGCTGGCTCTGCGGTACGTCGCCCGAAAGCATCGCTGCACTGATACCAGCTTTCTTAAGCAGATCATCCAGCTTACGAACGAGATCTCGGCGGTTGCCAAACACCATCACTCGTTCAAAGCTCTCCTGCTCCAACAATTTCACTAACAGGCGCTGTTTGTCGTCGTCAGAGACTAAATAGACGCGCTGATCGATATCCGCTTGGTTCTCAACGGTCACCTCGATCTCGACATGGGCCGGGTCAAGCGTCCATTGACTGGCGAGATTGAGAATATCGTCGTTAAACGTGGCCGAAAACAGGAACGTCTGGCGTTCCTCTTTTTTCGGCGTGTAGCGAATAATGCGCTTCACATCGGGAATAAAACCCATCGATAGCATGCGATCAGCTTCATCCAGCACCAATACTTCCACTTCGTTCAAGTCGATATCGCGTTTTTGGTGAAAGTCGAGCAACCGTCCTGGGGTGGCCACCAAGATGTCGATCTTCTTACCCAGACTATCGCGCTGCTTCTGGTAATCCATGCCGCCGACAACGCTTGCCACATTGAGCTTGCTGAAACGCGCAAGCGCCTTGGCATCTTTCTCAATTTGCAGCGCAAGCTCTCTTGTCGGGGCGATAATCAGCGCCCGCGGGGCGCCTTGCTTTTGACCATCGGGCGTGGGCTCTTCGAGAAAGTACGCCAACATGGAAATCAAAAACGCCGCAGTTTTACCCGTGCCCGTCTGCGCCTTACCCACGATATCGCCGCCGAGAAGCGTATGACGCAGCGCTTCCGCCTGAATCGGCGTGCAGTATTCAAAGCCTTGGGCATGAATTGCACGCATCAGCGGCAGCGGCAGATCGAAATCGTGAAAACGCCACTTACCCGCCACGGCGGGGACCTGAAACTGGCGAAGATCCCAGTTTGACTGGCGACGACGCGGTTTACGACGACGACGCTTGGGCTTGCGGTTCTGGGCCGATGCGGGGGTTTGTTCCGGCTCGCTCATAGGCTATGTATTCGTCCGTTACGGTGAATGTTTATCATGACAAAGGCCGTATTGTACCAGGGCTTCGCGCTTAGGGCGCCCTTCCTTGCTTTCTTCTCATGTGTCAATTCTCATGTGTCAAACAGACGAGACTGATAGAATACGCTTTAACGCAATAAACGCACTGTATTGAGATCGCGATATGACACGTAGAAAAAAGAGCCGCTCATTGGCGGACAAAGTCACCATCCGTACCGGCCGTCGTAAAGATTACAAAAAGTGGCGCCATGACAACCCTGAACAGGTGGCACCATCGCGTCGCTTTGTGGCGAAAAAACAACAGCAACGCAAGCTTCAGGCTACACGCAAGATGGCACGCCAAGAAAGCGGTCAACCGATTTCCATCCACCCTGATAAGCAGGCTAAGAAAGAGGATTCATAATGCGGTTGGTCTCGTTCAATATCAATGGCATTCGCGCGCGCCTACATCAGCTACAAGCGCTGATCGATCACCACCAGCCGGATGTCATTGGTTTGCAGGAAACCAAGGTACAAGACAGCGAGTTTCCGCTAGAAGCCGTGGAAGCGATGGGGTACCACGTTTTTTATTATGGCCAGAAAGGCCACTACGGTGTCGCCCTCCTCTGCCGCCAGGCACCGGAAACCGTGTTCTACGGATTTCCCGACGATGAGGAAAACGCCCAACGCCGCATGATCGGTGCGCGCTTGCGCAGCGAAGACGGTGAAGCAGTCACGGTGTGGAACGGCTACTTCCCCCAGGGAGAAAACGTCACGCATCCTACTAAGTTCCCGCACAAGGAGCGCTTTTACACCCAACTTTCTCAGCTTCTGCACGACTATCATCGCCCCGACGAACTCGTCGCCGTGATGGGTGATTTCAATATCTCGCCGGAAGACCAGGATATCGGCATCGGCGAGGCGAACCGCAAGCGCTGGTTGCGTGAAGGCAAAACCAGCTTTCAACCCGTTGAGCGCGAGTGGTTAACGGGCATTAAAGGTTGGGGGCTGAAGGACAGCTATCGCGTTTGTCATCCCACGCGCGATGACCGTTTCAGCTGGTTTGATTACCGCTCAAAAGGCTTTGACCGTGACCCCAAGCGCGGGCTTCGCATCGATTATATTTTGGTCACCGAGCCGTTAGCGCGCCTAACGCGTGAAGCCGATATCGACTATGAATTGCGCGCGATGGAAAAACCCTCCGATCACGCACCAACATGGTCAACCTTTGACCTCACTCTGACGGCGGCAAACGCAGGCTAGCGAGCCACTGCTGCGCCTTTTCATCGCCTAACGCCACGGCACGTTCAAAAGCCGTCGCCGCTATATCATTGCGGCCCCAGGCGTAGGCATGCTGCCCTAGCAAACGCCACTCGTCGGCGGCACGTGTTAGCTGCGCTAAGGCGTGCTGGCTGGCGAGTGCCTGCTTGATATCGCGCGCCTGCAGCCAGCTCTGGGCCACTATGCGCAGCGCCATTTCGCTATAAACGACGCGCCCGGACGCCAGAGCTGCCTCCAGATACTCGGCCGCGCGAGCGGGCGTGCCGGCCAGCCGGTGCAGCGAGACAAGCTGCCAGAAATCGTCTGCGGTGGTGAAAATTTCCAGCTGCCAAGCGGTATCCCATAGCGCCGCAGCTACCTTTAGCTCGCCTGCGCGCTGGGCGAGGCGAGAAGCCCGACGCCATTGAGCCGGAGCCGGTGATTCGCCAAGGGTGGTTAAGAGCCCGTCAAGCGCGCGCTCCGGCTGATCGGCGTTAACATAGACCACCAGCGCCAGCTCGCGTTGTTCGTCGCTACTAACCGGCTCACTTATCCCTTCTAGTCGCTCGGCGGCGGCTTGCCACTGTTTATCCTGGGCAAGCCAACGCACGAGCCGCCACCGCTCTGCTTTTGTATCGGGTTCACTTTTTCCATCGTCCGCATTCACCCAACGGGAGAGCAAATCAACCGCTCTTTGTCGCTGGCCCGCCGCGCGGCGTAGCTTAGCCTCTTGCATAAGCCAGCGCTTTGTCGTTTCTGCGTCATTGATATTTGGACGCGCTGCCGCTAACTGGTCTGCTGCTGCTGCATAACGCTCGACGCTTGATAGCGCGCTCGCCGCCAATTGACGATACAGCGCACTGGCGAAGCGATCCGTCGTGTTGCCGCCTGCAAAAAACTGTGCTTGCGCTAGCGCACGTTCAATCACCGCGTCGTACTGCTGCGCCTCCAAACGCTCCTCCACCGCATTGAGATCGGTTATCACATCTCGCGGCAACGCCGGGCTCGCCCAAACAGGGACACTGTATAACAATAAAATACCTATCAAACAGGCGCGCGCTCGGTTCATCATGCGTATTACCTCAGCTTAAACTCGATGCGCTGGGTGGCACGCCTGCGCTGCCCGTTAGGCTCAAATTGCCATTGCGCAATTGCCTCGCGGGCGGCGCGGTCAAATACGCGCCGCGGCTGCGCTCGAGTGACTTCGATAGAGGATGCTTTAACGCCACCATCGCGGCGAATAATAAAGCGCACCTCGACAAATCCTTCAAGACCACGCCGCTGCGCCCGAGAGGGATATATCGGATTAACCCGGTTGGCGGGTGAGACTTGGCCTACGCTCACCGGCTCATTTGATGTGGTCTCGGCCGCGACTTCTTGACTAGACGCTTCCCCCTGGCCGACATCTTGCGATGCCGAAGCGCTCTCCTCACTCACTTGCTCACGGGGCGCCTCCTCTGGAGCGGGCTTGGGTGTTGGCTCGGGTTCAGGTGTTGGCTCGGGTGCCACATCCAGCTCCGGAAGGCGACTATTAAGTTCAACAGGGGGCTCGGGGGTATCGGGAACCTCAAGCGCCGGCATGGCGATCTGACTCTCGGCGATGGGAGAAAGAGACGGCGCCGGAGGGGGTGGCGTTTCAGCCACTGGCGCCTCAGGCTGTGTGGCTGGCGCCTGCGCGGCGGGCGCGGGTGGCTCTACCAGCGTCATGGTCATTTCTTGCATCAACTCGGGCTTGGCCTCCGGGGGCGCAACCAGCAGTGCTAGCAGCCACAAAAGCCCCAGCGCCAGAAACATTCCCGACAGCAGCGACAGTCCACTACGGATCATCGCTCGCCTCGGCTAGCCGCCACCGCCACCTGATCGACGCCAGCGCTCTGTAGTCGGTCCATGACTTCGATCAACACGCCGGTAGTCGCATCGCGATCGGCTTGAATAACAACCGATCCCTCACCGGTCACGATCTCGGCCACCGTCTGTCCAACGCGATGCAGGTCAACCGGTCGACCATCGACCCAGACCGCTCCCTCCGGCGTGACCGCCACTAGCACTTGTGCATCGGGCCGAGGGCTTGCGGCACTGGACTCTGGGCGTTCAATTTCCACGCCGCTTTCTTTAATAAAGCTGGTCGTGACGATAAAGAAAATCAGCATGATGAACACCACATCCAGCATCGGCGTGAGGTTAACCTCGGTGCTTTCGGCGGTGGACTCCATGGAACGGCGTCTACGCATGATCATCCTCCAGCGCTTTTGCCAAACGGTCGTGCAGGCGCTGATCTTCGCGCCGAATCACATGCTCAAGACGACTGATAAATAGCAACCCGACGACAGCAATCGCCATGCCAGTCAGCGTTGGTAGCGTGGCACGGGCTACACCATCGGCCATCGCACGCGCCTGATGGGTATCGCTAAGCGTTAGGCTATCAAACACGGTGATCATGCCGGTTACGGTGCCCAAAAGCCCCAACAGCGGACACAGTGCGACTAGCAATTTGAGCCATGGCAATGGGCGGCGCAGACGGGCAACGAGCTCTTGCGCCCAGACATCGCGCAGCGTATGAGCACTCCAGCTGCGATGATCCCGGCGCGCGGCCCAGCGGCGCACCAGCCGCCGACGCGCTATCCGCCAGGTGATGCGGTAGAACCACCAGCGCTCAATAGCCAGCGCAAACACCACCACCGCCACCACCCCAAGCAGCACCAGGACTGGGCCGCCAGCGTCTATCAACCTCTCAACCGGCGCAGGTTGAAGGGTCTCAAACCAAGGTGGCAGGGCGAGCATGGTCAGCCTCCGCATTTAACAGGGTTTCGTTTGAATCAAGATGATCCGCCAAGGCGGCACTGGCCTGCCCTTCGATCACCTGGGTAAGCGTTCGGCTACGACTTGATAGCGCCGTTTGTGCAAACAGCAGCGGCACCGCCGTTACCAAACCCAACACCGTGGTCACCAGCGCTTGGCTAATTCCGCCCGCCATCAGCTGCGGATCACCAGTGCCAAATACAGTGATCGACTGAAAGGTTACAATCATGCCGGTGACGGTACCTAGAAGACCCAATAGCGGCGCAATCGCAGCCAGCAGCTTCACCAGCGGCTGCCCACGCTCAATACGCGGGAGCTCTGCCAACACGGCCTCATCTAGACGCGCTTCCAGCGCCTCAGGTGCCAAGTGTTTATCCAGCCCCGCAAAGCGTAGCAACACGCGGCCGAGGGGGTTATCTGCCGTTAAGGTGTCAGGCTGACGGCGTTGGCGGCGTACTTTCATGCTAACCCCTAGCAGGTAGAGATATTGCACAAGCGCTACCAGCAAACCAAGACCGCCCAACGCCACCACGATATAACCGACATAGCCCCCTTGGTGAAAACGCTCTATCAGCGAGGGACGCTGCTGTAGCGCTGCGAAAACACTCCCCTGGGTCGGATCAACCGCCATCATGCGGTTATCTCCCGCCGAGAAAGGCGCTAGCCACTTTTTTACTTCCGCGGGGGTATCAGCCTGCAGCGCCAAATGATCCGGATCGTTACCGGGCTGAAGTAGCGCTTGAGGGGTAAACGCGGCAAAATCCCCGAGCCGGATGATATCCCGCTCGATCACCTCACCACTGGCATCCGCCACCGGCAGCGACATCTTCTGCGCTTGCCCACTGGCTGCTGCAAGGGCAGCAAGGCTATCCACCACGGTTTCAACGTGCTGGCGCTCCAATACATCGGCCTCTTCCAACCGGGGGGGTAAGGGGATATCACCCAATGCGAGCCAGCTGTCTTCTCCCAGTGCATTGCGAACTTCACTGGCATGGCGTTTAAGTTCATTTAAGAGAGCCGCTATAGCGTCATCTTGCTCGCCCTGGCGGGCGTACAAGCGCGCCTCAACCATGGCCTGCGCGCTCTCTTGAACGCGCAGCGCCTGCTGCTTCTGCTCGGCCACCTTATGCGCTTCGCGTGCCTGCTCAAGTTCGCGCGCTAGCACCTCCTCGCTCTCCAACAGACGCATGAGCCTCTGCTGATCGCGCAGCTGCGCTGCTTCGCGCGCCTGTCGAAGTGATATCACTTCATCACTGTCTACTTGATCCTGAGGCGATGTCCGATTCTCCGGCTGAGCATGAAGGGTAGCGTTAATCGAGAGTCCCAACACCAGCACCAGCAGCATTTTCGTTACACGAGATGTTTTATTCACGTTCACTGCTCGCCTCCCGATTCGCTTTCAGCCGCTGAGGCGCTAGCGGATTGACCGGAAACGGTGACGGAAAGCGGCAATGCCAATAACGCCGGGGCACGCTGATCATTGGCCATGCGTAGGCCATTGCGAACTTCACGCCGTGCCGACTCGTCCAATGACTGCCAGCGCGACTCCTCGGCCAGCCAAACACCGCCCTCTCGCCCATCGGGACTCAAGTAATAGAAGCCAATGCGCCCAATACGCAGAAAATCAACTTCACGCTCGCCACTCTCGGCAGCCAGACGTCCACGCCAAGTATCCACCTCGCGCCCATATGCGAGTTCTTGACGCCACACGCCCAATAACTCACTGATGCGCTCAACACTTTCAAGCCCCTCACTTTCGGTTGAAGCGACACGCGCCCTCCGCTCGTTTTGCAAAAACGGTAAATCGCGATCAATCCACTGCGTTAGCTGACGCGTCATGTCGGCTTCTATTTGTGGTATCGCCGCACGTGTTTCTTCCAGCGTATCGAGCGCATTCGACATACGCTGCTGGCGGCTTGCTTGCGTATTCAAACGCGTGCTTAGCGCACTATTTTCCCGCGTCAACAGACGCGTTTCGCGTTCAAGCTGGCGCAGCTCTTCCAACGTAGCGCGAGTCTGTTCGTCGGCTGCATCAATCTGGGTTTGTAACGCTGCTTGAACTTGCTGTGCTTTCACACCTTCGAGGACAATATCCTCGTTCGCCATTAAGGGTGCGCTGAGTACGCTACACGTAATAGCTGTGCTCGATAGCGCTACGCAAAGCCTACTGATCACGTCCACTCTCCGCCCCGATGTCAAAGTAAAGAAATTATCAAAGGCGGGCCGGTAGCTAACATTAGCTACCGGCCATATAATAACGCCTTAGATTCGATAACGATTTTCGTTTATCGCTACAGAATACCATTCTCTGTATAAATGACAATATTTACCATTAGCGCTACTTTATCATTGGCACCATGGGCAGCGTTAAAACGCCCAGTCTTCGTCCTCCGTGGCCACTGCCTTACCGATCACGTAGCTGGAACCGCTGCCAGAGAAGAAGTCGTGGTTCTCATCGGCACCCGGTGACAGCGCGGCCATGATGGTGGCGTCGACATCGGTGGTGCTCTTGGGGAATAGCGGCTCGAAGCCGAGGTTCATCAGTGCCTTGTTGGCGTTATAGTGCAGGAATTTCTTTACGTCCTCGGTCAAGCCAACTTCATCGTAGAGTGACTGCGTGTAGCGCACTTCATTCTCGTAAAGCTCAAACATCAGATCGAAGGCGAACGCTTTGATTTCCTCTTGGCGCTCTGCACTGGCTTCCTGGTACCGCTGCTGGAACTTGTACCCGATATAATAGCCATGCACCGCTTCGTCCCGAATGATCAACCGGATCAGGTCAGCGGTGTTGGTGAGTTTGGCGTGGCTAGACCAGTGCATCGGCAGATAGAACCCGGAGTAAAACAGGAAGCTCTCCAAGAACACGCTGGCAATCTGCTGCTTCATTACGTCATCAGCGTCGTAACGTTCGAGGATGAGGTTAGCCTTCTTCTGCAGCAACGGGTTCTCTTCGCTCCAGCGGAAAGCATCATCGACCTCCCGGGTGGAGCACAGCGTGGAGAAAATCGAGCTGTAGGACCGGGCGTGTACCGACTCCATAAAGGCGATATTAGTGTAGACCGCCTCCTCGTGAGGCGTCCTGGCACTCTTCATCAGCGTCGGGGCGCCGACGCTGCCCTGGATCGTATCGAGCAGGGTAAGCCCGGTGAAAACGCGGATTGTCAGCTGCTTCTCGGCGGCGGTCAGCGTCTGCCACGACGGTACATCGTTAGACAGGGGAATCTTCTCGGGTAGCCAGAAGTTGCTGGTCAGGCGGTTCCACACTTCGAGGTCTTTTTCATCCTCAAGGCGGTTCCAGTTAATGGCGTTAACTCTTGATAACACTGGGTATATCCTCCTTACAAGCTGCAGGACACACAGCCTTCGACTTCGGTACCTTCCAGCGCACTTTGGCGCAAGCGGATGTAATAGAGCGTCTTGATGCCTTTCCTCCAGGCATAAATCTGCGCCTTATTGATGTCACGCGTGGTGGCGGTATCAGGGAAGAACAGCGTCAGCGACAGCCCTTGGTCGACGTGTTGCGTGGCCGCAGCGTAGGTATCGATGATCTTCTCGGGGCCGATCTCGTAGGCGTCCTTGAAGAACTCAGCGTTTTCGTCGTCAAGAAACGGCGCCGGGTAATAGACGCGGCCCAGCTTGCCCTCTTTGCGGACTTCTATCTTGGCGGCGACCGGGTGGATGCTGGCCGTGGCGTTGTTGATGTAGCTGATCGAGCCGGTGGGCGGCACGGCCTGGAGGTAGCGGTTGTAGAGGCCATCAGCCTGTACATATTGCTTCAAAGTGTGCCAATCATCCGCAGTGGGTAGGCGAATCCCGCTCTTATCAAACAGGTTGCGAACGCGCTCTGTCTTGGGCTCCCACATCTGATCGGTATACTTATCAAAGAAACTGCCATCGGCGTAGCTTGAGGTCTCGAACCCTTCAAATGATCGGCCACGCGCTTTAGCCAGTTTGTTGGACGCTTTCAGCGTGTAGTACGCCATGCAATAGAAGTACATATTGGTGAAGTCGATGCCTTCTTCACTGCCGTACTCGATGTGCTCGCGGGCCAAGTAGCCATGCAGGTTCATCTGCCCCAGGCCAATGGCGTGCGCCTTGTCGTTGCCGTTGACAATGGACGGCACGCTCTCCAGGTGGCTCATCTCAGAGACAGCAGTCAGGCCTTGGACTGCTGTATCAACCACTTTCTCAAGGTTACCGCTGTCCATCACGTTGGCGATATTCAAACTGCCCAGGTTGCAGGAGATATCCTCACCGGGTTCTTTGACGCTGAGATCAGGGTGGTAGGTCGTTGGCTTGTTGACCTGGAGAATTTCGGTGCAGAGATTGCTCATGTTGACCCGCCCCTCGATAGGGTTGGCCCGATTGACCGTGTCCTCGAACATCACATAAGGGTAGCCCGACTCGAACTGAAGCTCGGCCACCGTCTGAAAGAAGGCGCGAGCATTGATCTTGGTCTTGCGAATGCGCGAGTCATCGACCATTTCCGCGTACTTTTCCGTGACGCTGATATCGGCAAATGGCACGCCGTAAACGCGCTCGACATCATACGGCGAGAACAGGTACATATCGTCGTTATTGCGAGCTAGTTCAAAGGTGACATCGGGGATGGTCACGCCCAACGACAGCGTCTTGATGCGGATTTTCTCGTCAGCGTTTTCCCGCTTGGTGTCAAGAAAGCGCATGATATCGGGGTGGTGAGCGTTGAGGTAAACGGCTCCAGCCCCCTGACGGGCACCCAGCTGGTTGGCATAAGAGAAGGCGTCTTCAAGCAGCTTCATAATCGGTACGATGCCGGAAGATTGGTTCTCAATGTGCTTGATCGGGGCGCCGACCTCGCGGATGTTACTGAGCACAAAGGCCACACCACCGCCGCGTTTGGAAAGCTGCAGCGCTGAGTTAATCGAGCGACCAATGGACTCCATGTTGTCCTCAATACGCAGCAGGAAGCAGGAGACGTGCTCGCCGCGTTGTTTCTTACCGCAGTTGAGGAACGTCGGGGTCGCTGGCTGGAAGCGGCCGGTTAGCATCTCGTCGACGAGAGCGCTGGCCAGCGTCTGGTCGCCATTCGCCAAGGTCATGGCCACCATGCAGACGCGGTCCTCGAAGCGTTCCAAATAACGCCGGCCGTCGAAGGTCTTCAGCGTGTAGCTGGTGTAATACTTAAAGGCACCGAGGAACGTAGGGAAACGAAATTTATAGGCATACGCCTGCTTGAACAGCTCTTTGATGAACTCGAAGCCGTACTGCTCGAGCACCTCGGTTTCGTAATAGTCATTCTCGACGAGGTAATCGAGCTTCTCTTCCAGCGAGTGGAAGAACACGGTGTTTTGATTAACGTGCTGCAGGAAGTATTGGCGAGCGGCCTCTTTGTCCTTGTGCAACTGTAGCTTACCCTCGTCATCGTAGAGGTTAAGCATAGCGTTAAGGGAGTGGTAATCAGACACGATCTAGCTCCTGGTGAAGGATGGCAACGTCTTCTGGCGTGCCAAGTAGCTCGAAGCAATGGAGAAGCGGAACCTGGCATTTGCGGGCCACGATGTGGGCGCCCAGGCAGTAGGCGGTACCAAAATTGGTATTACCGGCCCCGACCACGCCGCGGAGGTGGCGGCGGTTACGTTCGTCGTTGAGGAAATGGATCACCGGCTTGGGTACCGCACCCTTGACCTCACCACCGCCGTAGGTGGGAAAAATCAGCACATAGGGCTCGGTGGTTACCGGTAGGGGTTCCCCAGACTCGAACGGGATGCGTTTAGCATCCCGTTGGAGCTTCTCGACCAAGCGCCGGGTATTTCCGGACTTCGTGGAGAAGTAGACGATCTGGGTCATAAGGCTTTGATGCGGTCCGGTTGGAAGCCTGACCAGTGGTCGTCACCGGCCACGACGACGGGGAGTTGGCGGTAACCTAGCTGCTTTAACTCTTCTCTTGCTGACGGCTTTTCATCTATATCGATAACGGTATAAATAATTCCCTGCTTATCCAGCGCCCGGTAGGTGGCAGAACACTGAACACACGCTGACGCGCTATAGACGGTAATAGACATAACTCCCCCTAAACATGAAAACGCCGACTCCCGGCGACGGGTAGGCACAATATGTAGTATTAACTTGCGACTCACAACGCAACACACCATATATATAGTGCCCACTATTTTCAATAGCACACCATATGGTATTGAGATGAGTTTTTCTCATCATCAGCGCAAGCAACCCTTAATATCCGCTATGACCTGCAAACAGGCGTTCGAGCACAGGGAAAGATGGATAACCAAATGGCTTAGACGACCATTCACCCATAAAAAAAGCCGCCTGCGTTAGCAGGCGGCTTTTGGCTAAACCCTTGCTTTTAGGCAAAGATTATCGCGAGGAAATCACACAAAGGTTACGCTTTCGCTGCTTGATAGCGGCTCTCAACGTCATCCCAGTTGATCACATTGAAGAAAGCTTCAATGTAGTCCGGGCGCTTATTTTGGAACTTCAGATAGTAGGCGTGCTCCCAAACGTCCAGTCCCAGCACCGGTGTATTACCTTCCATCAGTGGGCTGTTTTGGTTGAGAGTGTTTTCGACCACCAGCTTTTTCTCAGGCGTGACGGAGAGCCATGCCCAACCACTGCCGAAACGACCCAACGCCGCTTTCTTAAATGCGTCCTTGAACGAATCAAACCCGCCAAGCTCAGCATCAATCGCTTTAGCCACATCGCCGTGCGGCTGACCACCACCATTGGGTGACATCATCTGCCAAAACATGGAGTGGTTAGCATGGCCGCCACCGTTATTGATCACAGCCTGACGCTTCTCTTCCGGAACGCGGTCCAGGTTCGCAATCAACTCTTCAACTGGAACGTCTTCAAGGCCTGTGCCTTCCAGCGCAGCGTTTAGGTTGTTGACGTAAGTGTTGTGGTGACGCGAATGGTGAATTTCCATTGTCATCGCATCGATGTGCGGCTCAAGTGCATCGTATGCATATGGAAGCTCTGGAAGTGTATGTGCCATATTAATCATCTCCTTGAGTGGCTAATGTTACGTTTAAACGATCTTAGCTATTATCTCAGCTACGATCTCTATCGCTACTAACTAGGTGTGGTCACCGTAGCGGGATTTCAACCAGCACCCGATGATTTCTCAGCTTTTGCCCAAGCATTTTAGTCAACTATTGACACTTTACCTAATTTGCCGGATATAAAAAAGCCGGCTTATTTCTCAAGCCGGCTTTAAAGAGTTTCATCGATTCAATCAGTTACAGCTTTTTCTCAAGCTCAGGCAGCGCCTCGAACAGGTCCGCCACCAGGCCATAATCGGCGATCTGGAAGATCGGGGCTTCTTCGTCTTTGTTGATCGCTACAATCACCTTGGCGTCTTTCATCCCCGCCAGATGTTGGATGGCGCCACTGATGCCCACTGCGATGTAGAGGTCGGGAGCAACAATCTTTCCAGTCTGGCCGACCTGCATGTCGTTGGGCGCAAAGCCAGCGTCCACCGCAGCGCGCGAGGCGCCGATGGCGGCACCGAGTTTGTCGGCAATGCCATTAAGTAGCTTGAAGTTCTCTTCATTGCCCATGCCGCGGCCGC